>CAVWUV010000001.1:0-324462 GCA_963758245.1 uncultured Acidobacteriaceae bacterium
TCGGCCGGATTCGGCGGGGGTACGCGTTTCATCTTGGCGGCCCTGGAGCGACGAATCTCTTATATGGAGGTCAAGGCACACACCCTGGTAAACTGCGTGTCGGACGACAAAACTGATTCGATCATGAGGAAGCTGCGTACTGACGTGATCATTCCAGAGCAGCTAGCTCGTGAAATCGACAAGTCTGGTGGGTAAGCGCAACCGCAGTCAGTTTCTCGTCGAAGCCGCAACTTACGACTTAAGACGGCAGCGGCAGCTCGCCGCGGTCAGGGCGGTTACCGGTGCTTGGAATCTCGCTGATCATCCTGAGTTGAAGGCCGGTTCGGTTGCGTACCAACGGAAATGGCGCACGGAAAATGAACCTCGCCTCAAGCGGCAGACGGCTCGCGCCGCGCGCTAGTACCGTGTTTGGGAATCTTAAAGCTCCGTGCTACCATCTCACAACGGTAACTTGAGAGTTCGAGAACAACGTCCGTAATTTAAGGAGATCCCTAAGTAATGTTCAAGCTCGTGCTCGGCACGTTCGGCGCCATCGTTTTCGCATCATCGCTTTTTGCTCAATCAGAGACCTGGAAGCTCGACCCACCACACTCCGCAGCGCAATTTTCAGTGCGCCACATGGGCATTTCCACGGTTCGCGGCACCTTCACCAAGGTGAACGGAACAGTTCAATACGATCCGGCGGACCCGACGAAAACGACCCTTGATGTCACGATTGACGCCGCTTCGGTCGACAGCCGCAATGATATGCGCGATAACGATTTGCGCAGCGATCACTTCTTAGACGTGGCGAAATATCCCACGCTGACTTTCAAATCGAAGCGAGTTGAACCCACGGGTACGGGCAAATATAAGGTAACGGGAGACCTAACGATTCACGGTGTCACCAAAGAAGTCGTGCTGGATGTGGAAGGGCCGACCGGACCGATTAAGGATCCTCGAGGGAACTTGCATATGGGCGCCTCGGCAACCACAACGATTAAGCGAACTGATTTTGGAATAAACGGCGCTCCCGGGATGGTTGGGGATGAAGTGCAGATCGCGCTCGACGTGGAGATGGTGCGGCCAACGGGCGCGACCCACTGAGAAGTCCCGATTTGCAGGGATGACATATTGATGCCTTCCTAGTATGCTTTGATGCATGCGCAGCACGATCCGCCTAGATGAAACGCTGCTGAAACAGGCTAAGAAAATTGGCGCCGACACGGGTCGTTCCCTGACCGCCGTTATTGAAGACGCACTCCGCGAGGTTGTCAGCCGCCCCAAAGCGTCGCCGGCGAAAAAGAACAAACTGACATTGCCCACATTCAAGGGCCGAGGACTGCGCCCCGGCATCGATCTGGACAGTTCGGCCGCCCTGCTGGACGCCATGGACGGACCTCCTTGATCCTCATCGATGTCAATGTGCTTGTGTATGGGTTTCGGCGGACGCTCCCGGACATTCGCGGTATCTGAACTGGTGGGAACACCTCGGCGCATCTCCGCAGGCATTCGGACTAGCCGATCTCGTCCTCCCCGGTTTTCTCCGAATCGTTACACATTCGCGTATCTTTGACCGCCCGAGCCCATTGCACGCTGCGCTCCGCTTTGTGGAGATACTCAAAGGACTTCCGAACTGTATTGAGATTCGTTTTGGGCCGCGGCACTGGGACATCTTTGTGAATCTATGTCGAAAAGCCAATGCACGAGGCAACCTCGTTCCTGATGCATTCCTCGCCGCACTCGCAATCGAGTCGGGCAGCGAATGGATCACAACAGATCGCGATTATGGCCGCTTTCCCGATCTCCGCTGGCGGCATCTGCTTGAGTAGGGTTAACGGGCCGCCGGGGCGACGCAGGATCTATTACTTGACAGGATTTTGTGAGTCGCCCAACCCGGCGCTCCCGATAGTTTGCCTGGTCTCGACTGAGAATAGGTGGCATTTCTCCAGCTCCTGCTTAAATCGAAACCGTGGGTGAAACAGCAGGGCGGCCCGCGCATCTCCGGTCCCGTCTACTGCCTGGGTGATCCAAACGCCATCTGGCTGCCGCTGCTGTAGTACGTGAAGCTGGAAACCCTTGTGGACGGTCGCCAGCAAGCCTCCGCCAACCTTTACGTCGCGGTCGGTTTGAACGCGCAATTCGACGAGATTTCCTGATTGTTCATCTAGCCAAATTCGTCCCGTTAGGGCTTGCGCAAAACGTCCTTCTATGTTTTTCGGATGGAAGGCCGGGTCGCTCGCGAGGCTATAAGTGACAATGTTCCGGCCGGCACGTATCTCTCTTCTGCCGTTCGAAAACTTCAGGGCGCGTAAGAACATGTCGACTTGCTTCTCGTCTTTAGCTTCAGCCTTTTGTCGTTGCTTTGGGTCGCTATATTTCTTCACTTCTCTATCCACGCGCTCCTGCTCTTTTTTCGCGGCATCTCCGGTCAACTCCTTGCCGTCTCGGGCGAGCACGTGATCGATCTCGACCCCGCTAACGAAAAACTGTTCCTCTTTCTTTAAATGGCGTCGCTTCACCGTCCCATCGCTGTTCAGCTCCTCACCCTGTTCAATAGCGAGGCAGGAGTACTTTTCCAGCTCTTTGTCGGACTGTTTCGCGCTTGCCAAGGCTCTTTGCTTCAATTGCTGCGGGTCCGGCAATGGTGCGTCATTGCTCAATGGAGGCGGGGTAAAGGCAACGACGCGACAGTGAGCGCGGCGATTGCGTAAGCCCAGCTCATGCTCTACGCTGCGACATCTCCGGCGGGAGCGTATCCAGAAAGGCTCGCGCAACCGGCGTTGTGACCCCAAAGAACTCCTCTGGCGCTACCAAAGCTTCCAATTTTCCGCCGTCCAGCACTCCTATGCGACTCCCGATGGAGAGCGCTTCCATCAGATCATGCGTCACGAAAACGGACGCGATGTTGTAGCGATTCCTTAGTTCGAGGAACTGCTGCTGCATCTCATGACGTGTGACGGGATCTAAAGCCCCAAACGGTTCATCGAACAGCAGCAAACCCGGCTCGGCCGCGAGCGCGCGCGCAACGGCCACTCTCTGCCTCTGTCCGCCGGAGAGCTGATGTGGATTTCTCGCAGCCAATTCACTGGCTCTTAAACCGACTTGGTCGAGGAGCTCGTGAGCGCGCTGCCGCTGTCTTTCCTTTTGCCACCCGAGCAGACGAGGAACAAGAGCGACGTTTTGCTCGATCGTCCAGTGCGGCAGCAGCCCGAAATCCTGGATTACATAGCCGATCCGACGCCTTAGCCGGATTCGGTCCTGCTGGGCGATGTCCTCGCCGTCTACAAGGATAGTACCCCCGGTTGGATCGAGCATTCGGTTGATCAGCCGTAAGGCGGTCGTTTTTCCAGAGCCGCTCCGTCCCAGCAGCACCAGCGTCTCGCCTCGGTCAACTTCAAAACTCAGCCTGTCCAGGATGGTGCGTCCGTCCACTCGGTAGCTCACCTCACGGAAGGAAAGATAGGACACTCGTCACGATACCAATTCCAGCCCTGCCCTGCTATCTTTGAAGTTCTAAGGTTAAATTTACGGTTACTACAGTCGCATTCTTATGGCGTATCAGATTCAGCCGCTTCGAGAGTTCCTAGTTCGCCCCGCGTTGCCCCCTTCCCTAAGTCGCCTCTCAGAGCTTGCTTACAACTTGGTGTGGAGCTGGGACCACACGATCCGATCGGTCTTCCGACGGCTTCATCCAACTCTCTGGAAAGAAAGCAACCACAATCCAATCGAGTTGCTGGGGCGTATCCCGCAGGAAAGACTGGATAAATCGGCTGCCGATCCGCGGTTCTTACTTCTTTATCGCCGCGCCTGCGAACGGCACGACAGCTATCTCCATGCCGTCACTCCAACGGACGGCACGCCTCAAATTGCCTATTTCTCGATGGAGTACGGTCTCTTGGATTGCATGCAGATCTATTCCGGCGGCTTGGGCCTGCTCTCCGGCGACCACCTGAAAGCTGCGAGCGACGGCGATTTCGCCCTCACAGGAGTGGGTCTGCTTTATCAGCACGGCTATTTCCAGCAGGCTTTAAATCCGGACGGCTGGCAGCAGGAACGCGCACCTCTGAACGACTTCTACACCTTGCCGGTCCGCCCCTGCCTCGGGGAGTGGGGTGAAGAAGTTATCGTGAGCGTGACGCTCCCGACCGGCGAAGTATTTATCAAGGTATGGCACATTGACGTCGGCCGCGTGAAGCTTTACCTGCTGGACACCAACATTGCGCAGAACAAGTCCGCCGAGCATCGTGAGATTACCGACCAGCTATACGGCGGCGACATTTACAAGCGCATTCGCCAGGAGATTGTGCTTGGCATCGGAGGATTGCGAGCGCTAAAAAAGCTGGGCATCAAACCGACCGTACATCACATGAACGAAGGGCATTCAGCATTTCTGGCCATCGAAAGAGTTCGCATTCTGATGCAGGATCACGGACTGAAGTTTGAAGAAGCGCTGGAGATTACTCGCGTCAGCAACATCTTCACCACGCACACTTCCGTTCCCGCCGGCATTGATTTGTTCGATTCAGGCCTGGTGTATGAGTATTTTCACCGCTATTGCGAGCAGGCCAACGTTCCCTTCGAAAAGCTCCTCGCGCTGGGCCGAAGAAATCTGCAGGATCCGGCTGAGCGTTTCTCAATGGCAGTGCTCGCCCTCAAGACATCCGCGTTCCGCAATGCGGTAAGCGTGCTGCATCGCGCGGTTTCGCGTGATATCTTTCAAGACCTCTGGCCCCGGCTGCCCGTCGAAGAAGTTCCCATTACTTCTATCACCAACGGTGTTCATGCGGCCACTTGGATAAACGGGGACCTGGCTGCGGTCTACGATCAGTACCTGCAGCCTGACTGGCGTGAGCGAGTCGAAGACGCCAAGATGTGGGAACTGGTTCATGAGATTCCCAGCCAGGAATTATGGGAGATGCACCGCAAGCGGAAGCGGCGCATGGTCTCATTCGTCCGTGAGCGCGCGGTGAATGCCGCCACGCAGCGTAAAGCCTCAACCGCCGAAATTCGGCGCTTGCAAGAAGTTCTCGATCCGGACGTCTTCACAATTGGATTTGCGCGCCGTTTTGCCACTTACAAGCGAGCCACTCTGCTTCTCCGGGACGTCGACCGCCTCAAAAGACTTTTGAACCATCCGAAAATGTCGGCTCAGATCGTGATCGCCGGCAAGGCGCACCCCAAGGACCATCCCGGCAAAACACTTATTCGTGAAATTGTAAATCTCTCCCGCGACCCGGACATTTCTAAACGGCTGATCTTTGTCGAAGACTACGGCATTCAAGTCGCGCGCGAGATGGTGCAGGGCGTGGATCTCTGGCTCAATAATCCCAGACGCGGCGAGGAAGCCTGCGGTACCAGCGGCATGAAAGCCTCGATGAATGGCGTATTGAATCTCAGCGTGCTCGACGGCTGGTTTGATGAGGGCTACGAAATATCCGGAGGTTGGGCCATCGGTGATCGCGTACAGTACTCGGAAGATCAGGACGAGATCCACGCTACGGCCATCTATTCCACCCTTGAAAACGACATCATCCCGCTTTTCTATCAGGGTTCCGAACAAAGCGTTCCAGTGGAATGGGTCCGCCGAATGAAAACCTGCATGGCCGAGATTACGCCGCGCTTCAGTTCTGGGCGAATGGTCGCCGAATACATGTCCGAGCTCTATCAACCCGCGCACGATTTATGGACGAGCCTGTCAAAAGACAACTTTGAAGCAGCACGCCAGAAATCGGTTTGGGATGCGCGCATGAATCAGACTTGGCACTTGATTAAATTCGTCGAATTCGGCGACGGTCCCGGAGACCAAGTCATGAGCGGCTCAGCCGTGCCCTTACGTGCCACTGTGGATCTTGCCGGCCTCGAAGCTTCGGAGGTACGCGTGGAAGCAGTTATAGGGCAAATCGGCGTGAACGGGCAGCTACAGAGCACCTATACCTTACCCCTGGTTCCCGTTGAGGAGCGTGGTACGGCGGTTGTGTTCGCCAACGAATTTACGGTCCAGAAGACCGGTCGCATCGGGTACTCAGTCCGAATAAGTCCGAACCACTTTGACAACCCGTTAACCCGGCCCTGCAATGCCTTACTGAAATGGGTTTCGGATTAAATTTAGTACTAGGCACTGGCGCTCTGGCCAAATCCGTGGTACATAGGAGCTAGTGCAGACGGGATCTGCTACCTGGTTCCTACTGATGTTCGGACCCCGTCCTTTCGAATTAAAAAATCCAGCGCCGCTCAGATTCACTGCTAGACTCTGGAAACTGCACCTGATGTACGTCTAGTTCGCGAAAGTACATTTAATTAAAATCTGTGCTCACCTCAGCCGCTGGGCTTCCAAGGAGCCGATCCACAACTTATGGACGGAGATCGCAAATACAGGCAACAAGGTTATCAGGACTCAGGTCGCAGTGAATCTTTCCGTTCCGAACGGCCGCGGCAACCGGGGCCTAAGCCCCCCCTCGACATAACGGGACCGAAACTTCCACGCTTGGTTCAAAACATCGTTGCTTCCAGATGCTTTAATTGCGCGGTGACGTTTGCGCCGGATATCGATTTCCGGGGTACTTGCCCTAAATGCGGGGCGGCTCTTCATTGTTGTAAGCAATGCGTTAATTTCGATTCGTCAACACGCTTTCAATGCGTGAGACCAATCCCGGTGCGCATCCCGCTCAAAGATCAGGCGAACCATTGCGAGCTCTTTGAACCCCGCGTGACAGTCGCTCGTGATGCGTTACCATCCGGAGCCGTAAGAAACGGCGACAACGGCACGATTTCGGCGCCTCGGAACGCCAATGACGCCCGGGCTGCCTTTGATAGTTTGTTCAAGAAGTAGAACGTAGACTGACTCTCCCGCTCGCTGACGATCGCGGCTCTGTGTAAATATGGCTGCACCCAAAATCAAGAAGAAGGGCTCGAGCGTGAAAGCCTCGGCGATGCCTCGGCAAGGCGCCATTCCTTGCTTGATTCTGCTAGCGCTTATTCTGGTAGTCGTCGGCTTGATTCTATTTTTTGCACTGCGCAGTACAGCTTCATGAGAAGCGACGGAAGGCTCCCGGACCAGCTTCGCAATACCCGGATTGTACCCGGCTATCTGATGACGGCCGAAGGTTCCGTCCTAATTGAAGCTGGCAATACCCGGGTTTTGTGTGCGGCTACGATAGAAAATACAGTGCCGGGGTTTCTGCGCGGCACCGGTAAAGGCTGGGTCACCGCCGAATATTCCATGCTGCCGCGGGCGACGGTCACGCGTACGCCCCGCGAAATCACGAAAGGACGCCCGTCGGGAAGAACTCACGAGATCCAGCGGTTAATCGGACGCTGTCTCCGCTCCGCCGTCGATCTTGCCGCTTTGGGCGAGCGGAGCGTGATCGTCGACTGTGACGTTCTCCAAGCAGATGGCGGTACCCGCACTGCAGCCATAACGGGCGCTTACGTCGCGCTTGCAATAGCCATCCGCACGCTTGTCGAATTCAAGCTGATTGCTAAATCTCCGCTCCTGGATTCGGTGGCCGCAACCAGCGTTGGAATTGTGGCCGGTGTGCCCATGCTTGATCTCGCCTATGATGAAGACTCACGCGCGGACGTGGATATGAACGTGGTCATGACCGGGTCCAACAAATTCGTTGAGATCCAGGCCACCGCCGAACGCACGCCGTTCCAGGATTCTCATTTATCAGAGCTGCTTCATCTCGCTCGCACTGGCATTGTTCAACTTCGCGCTCTGCAGGAGCAGTTGCTCGCTTCAGGCGGTCCGAAATAGTTCTCTACGCGTGCTCGACAAACCCAGGCAAGCTCGCCGAGTTCGCTTTGGCCGCTAGCGAATTGCGCCAGGACATTACGATCGAGCCATTACCTGGACTCGCAGGCATTCCGCCGCCCGAAGAGAATGGAGCAACCTTCGAAGAAAACGCCTCGATCAAAGCTCTTTATTACTCACGCTTCACATCGCAGCTTGTTTTTGCTGACGATTCCGGTCTTCAGGTGGATGCGCTCGAAGGTGCGCCGGGCATTTACTCGGCTCGCTATGCAGGTCCTGGTGCCACGGACACCGCCAACAACGAACTACTCCTCAAAAACCTTGAGGGCGAGAAAAACAGAAATGCAAGGTTTGTCTGCGTAATCGCGCTTGCGAAAGCTAGCCGCATTCTCGAAACGGTTCGAGGAAATGTAGAGGGTCATCTCCTCACAGCGCCTGTGGGCAGTAATGGCTTCGGTTACGATCCATTGTTCTTCTACCCACCCTTCGAGCGCAGCTTTGCCGAATTCAATGCGGAGGAGAAATTTTCTGTGAGCCATCGCGGAAAAGCCGTTCGAAAGTTATTCGAACGGCTTCTCCGGAATATTGCTTAAAGGCTGTTGGGATTTACTTATTTAGAAGCGCGGCGCTTACGAGCGACTGCAAGGCCCAGAAGACCCACGCCGATTAGAGCGAGCGATGCGGGTTCCGGAATGGCCGTCCCCATAAAAATGCTCGAATCAAGGCTGTCTGCCTTTCCCGAGGTCGGCCCGAACGTTGCCACGATAATTTCGGTCTCCGAGAAGGGGTGACCGGTAGGCGCACTGGCACTGACATTGAATGAGTTCCCGCCCTTGGTCGTAAAAGTCGCTGTCGCTACTTGATCGGTCGTTCCGAAAGCTGTATTGGACGGGTCGGTGTAGGTCGTGAGCTTCTCGCTGCTAACGCCGTTGAGAATTCCTGAGAACGCGTTGAAGTAGAGGGCGGGATTCGGAATGCCGGTGAGTCCTGTCTCGGTAAGCTCGATCGTCAGCGTTTTGGACGCCGCAAGAGTGAGGGACGAGACATTTAACGTCTGCAAATTTAGATTTGGGGTGTTAAAGACAGGCGAACCCGTTCCAGACACATCGTTGATTTGGAAGTCGCCATACCCGGCGTTAGCTATGGAAACAAATCCTGTCGACGAAGAGGCCGTCAGGCTACCTACCGTGCCGGTCTCTTGTATTGAAAGCGACACTGTCGTTGCAAAGGCGGGCGACAATCCTACCGCTAAGCCGACCGCTAAAATTGAAAGTTTTTTAATCATTGAAATCGAGATCCTCCGTTGGCTCGCATCCCCTTGGCTGGGATAGTTCTATCTTACGGTCTGTTGAACCAGGAATAAAGACCGGGCAATGGCCCACAGTACTACGATGGACGGCCTTAGTACCAGCAGTTTGGTCCTGGCCAACATTTTCGCACGAATGCTGCCAAGAATCTTGTCTGCGCGTTCCGCTAGTTTCGGTTTGTAAACTAAGAGATAACAGCCCCAAACACCGAAAACCCTAAATCGATGAAAATCTGTTACTTCGACGCATTTTCCGGTATCAGTGGCGATATGGCCGTGGGTGCTTTGGTGGATGCTGGAGCGGATTGGAATGCGCTCGAATCCGCTTTGAACAGCCTGAACTTGGGCGCATCGTTTCGGATGGAAAAGACGAAGCGCAAGGGAATCGCAGCATCTAAATTCTCGGTCGAATCTACGGAAGAACAGAAGCATCGTCATTTGCCTCACATCGAGAAAATCATTTCGGCGGGTGCGCTTCCAGGAACTACCCGGGAGCATGCGTTAGCGGTTTTCCGGCGCCTCGGCGAAGCCGAATCAAAGTCGCACAATGTGCCAATCGAAAAAGTTCACTTCCACGAGATCGGAGCGGTCGATTCCATCTGCGACATCGTCGGCGCTTGTGTGGCTCTCGACCTGTTGGGAGTGACGGAGGTCTATAGTTCGCGTATTAACGTCGGCTGCGGCACCATAACGACGGAACACGGTCTGCTCCCCGTTCCCGCGCCTGCTACGGCTGAGCTCCTGAAAAACTATCCTATTTACTCCGCTGGACCCGAGACCGAGCTCACCACACCTACAGGAGCTGCTCTTCTAGCCACTTTGGCTAAGGAGTTTGGCGGCGTTCCGGCCATCCAGTTGCTTGCGCAGGGGTTCGGCGCGGGCGATAGAGATTTCCCCAGCCAAGCCAACGTTCTCCGCGTGCTTATTGGCGAGCGAACGAAGGCTTCCGAAGCCGTCAGCGTGACCATTATCGAAGCGAATATTGACGATTCTACGCCTCAACTTCTGGGTTACGCCATGGAACGGCTGCTCGAAGCCGGCGCGCTCGACGTCACTCTGACTCCAATTTTCATGAAGAAGAACCGGCCCGGCACGCTGGTGTCTGTTTTGGCCGCCCCCGAGCTTCGCGAGCAGCTCACCTCGATTTTATTTGCCGAGACCACCACACTTGGCGTGCGCATTCTAAATGCCGAAAGGCGTGTGCTGGCCCGCAGCACAATGGATGTGGAGACGTCTTACGGCAAAGTGCGCATCAAGTACACCGATACCGGCACCTTCGCGCCTGAATATGAGGATTGCCGCAGAGCTGCCGCGGAGCATGGGATTCCCCTTCGCGCCGTAATTGCCGAGGCAAGCCAGGCATTTCGTAAACAGGTCGATCGATAACAATGAGCAAAGGTAAGTACTATCTCACGACACCCATTTACTACGTAAACGCAGCGCCGCATATCGGTCACGCTTACACCACCATCGCGGCAGAGACCATCGCGCGTCTCAAGCAGATGGAAGGTTATGACGTTGTGCTCACAACCGGAACTGACGAGCATGGCACGAAAGTCGAACGCGCGGCCCGCGCCCAGGGCAAAACGCCTGAGGAGTTCGTCGATCTCATCTCGAATGAATTTCGCGAGCAATGGCAGAAGCTCGATCTGCGAATTGACCGCTTCCAGCGCACTACTGCCGCGAATCACGCGAAGCTTGTCAACGCTCTTTTCAACGCCTGCAAGGAGAACGGCTACATCTATAAGGGCACGTATACCGGCATGTATGCGGTCGTGAGCGAGTCTTTCGTGAACGACGCCAAGCCGGGTGATATTGATCCGGAAACCGGCAAACCTTACGAGGAGGTGACGGAAGAAAATTATTTCTTTAGGCTTTCCGCTTTCACCCAGCGCCTGCTCGAGTTCTACGAAGCGAATCCGTCCTTTATCCAACCCGACATTCGCCGCAATGAGGTGCTGGCATTTGTCAGGCAAGGATTGGCAGATCTGTCCATCACGCGCACCAGCATCAAATGGGGCATTCCGGTCGACGCCGATCCCGCGCACGTCTTCTACGTTTGGTTCGATGCGCTAACCACGTACATCAGCGCGGTCGAAGGTGAGAACTGCTGGCCGGCCGACTTGCACCTGATCGGCAAAGAAATCCTCCGCTTTCATGCGGTCTATTGGCCAGCCTTTCTCATGGCCGCCGGTTGGGAACTGCCCAAACGAGTATTCGCACACGGATGGCTGCTCTTTGAGCACGACAAAATGAGCAAATCGCGCGGCAACATTGTCCGTCCTAGCCCCATCGTCGAGGTGATGGGCGTGGATGCTCTCCGGTATTTCCTCTTGCGTGAAATTGTATTCGGCCAGGACGGCAGCTTCAGTTATGACGCCCTGATTGGTCGCTACAACTCCGACCTGGCAAATGGCCTCGGGAATCTTGCCAGCCGGACGCTGAACATGATTCAGCAATATCGGGCAGGAGTGATTCCCGATTCGCCGGGGGATCAAGCGATTGCTCGAGTGGCCGCCAAGAGTGCCTCGGCTGTTATGTCAGCCTACGACTCGTTCGATTTCTCTCGTGCGCTCGAGCAGATTTGGGGCATCATCTCGCTGATCGATAAATACATCGTCGAGCGCGCGCCATGGAAGCTCGCGAAAGACTCATCCGAAGATGCGCGGAAGCGATTGGATGAGACTCTCTACACGGCGGCCGAGGCGCTGCGGATAATTTGCGCGCTCGCGCATCCCGTGCTGCCGCATTCGACAGACGCGATTTGGCATCAGCTAGGCTTTACCGACCCGATAAGCGCTATCCGCGTGGATGGGCTGGAGTGGGGCAGGCTGAAACGCGGGCAGAAAATCGGCACGATTGCGGCGGTGTTTCCGCGACTCGATCTGAAACCAACCATTCAGAAGATGGAAGAACTGGAATCAGTGGAAAAGAACCGCCAGGCTGCCCTGGTAAGCGGACGCACACAGCCCGAAGCCAAGACGGGTTTCATTTCTATCGAGGACTTTTCGAAAATAGATCTCCGGGTGGGCGAAGTGAAATTTGCCGAGCGGGTAAAGGGCGCGGACAAACTGCTGCATCTCAGAATCGATATCGGCGAGCACGAACCTCGCACTATCGTGGCTGGCATCGCGCTCGCGTATCAACCGGAACAGCTCATCGGCCGCAAGGTGGTGATTGTCGCGAATCTTCAACCCCGCAAAATGCGCGGCCTCACCTCCCAAGGCATGATTGTGGCCGCGAGTCTGGAAGGTAATGTACCGGTGCTCGCAAGCTTCCTTGAGGACGTTCCCGTCGGTGCCCGGCTGAAGTGAAGCCGTTGTTATACTCGGGTTGATTCTGCGGCTCGCTGGAGTGGCGGAACTGGCAGACGCACGGGACTCAAAATCCCGCGACCTTCAATGGTCATGTGGGTTCGACCCCCACCTCCAGCACCAATCCGGAAGAAGATCGAAGATGTTGTTGCGAAGCTCTTCTCCAATCGTAACTCCGATTATGCATTGAAGAAAGTGCTAACCGGATCATATGCCCAATACGCCAACAGTCACACTGGCCAGACGGTCGTTCGGAGCAGGTGATTTAGTGTGTCGCGGAACCTGGCGCCACGCGACCTGCTTTACTCGCTCTAAGACATCCTCGTCGAGCGTCACCGTAGTTCTGATGCCCATGATGTCTTTACGCTAGCATCACGGACATCCAGAGCAAACACTTGTTATTTCCGGTACGATATTGACTTCCGTCCAGTCATGAGTTCCGAGCCATCGACGCCGCTGATGCGGCAATACCAAGCCGCCAAGAAACAGGTTCCAGGCGCGCTGCTGTTATTTCGGCTCGGGGATTTCTACGAACTGTTCCATGAAGATGCTGTCACCGCGGCGCGCGAGCTCGAAATTACGCTCACCTCCCGCAATAAAGAGCGCGGTGAGGCTGTGCCCATGTGTGGTGTTCCCTATCACGCGGCGGACGCATATATCTCACGGCTGATTCAGCGCGGGTACCGCGTCGCCATATGCGAACAGATGGAAGAAGCCGGACCGGGCAAAAAGCTGGTTCGACGCGAAATTACGCGCGTGGTTACGCCCGGCACCGCTACCGAATCAAGCCTGCTTCGTTCGCACGAGAACAACTATTTGGCGGCGGTTTTCAGCAAGGCTGCCCGAAGCGGGCTCGCTTACGTCGATGTTTCAACCGGGGAGTTTCGAACCACCGAGCTGAACGCTGATGAACTGATACCAACGCTCGAAACCCTGAAAGTTCGCGAGGTGCTGCATCCGGAAGGATATCCTGCCGGTGCGAGCTGCCTTGAAACGCCGCTCGATAACTGGGTGTTCGGGGCAGATTACGCGGGGCGGCAGATTCTGGAAAGTTTTCGGCTTCTATCACTCGAGGGTTGCGGGCTCGGCGACAAGCCGCTGGCGACCGCGGCTGCGGGCGCGGTTCTGCACTATCTTCGCGAAACTCAAAAATCATCGTTAGATCATCTCAACCGCCCGGCGTTTTTTCAGCGGCACGATCACATGGTGCTGGATGCGGTAACCATCAGAAATCTGGAGTTAGTTGAGCCTCTGTTTGCAGGTGAGACCCGCGAGGCCACTCTGATTCATGTACTTGATAAAACCTGTACGGGTATGGGCGGACGCCTGCTTCGGCGCAGGCTTCTGAATCCATCCTGTGATCGCGCCGAGATCGAAGCTCGATTGGAGGCCGTTGCTGAACTCAACAGCAAGGTAATCGTGCGTGGCGATCTTCGAAAAGCTCTCAGCGCAGTTCAGGATCTGGAAAGGCTGCTCGCGAAGATAACGTTGGGCACAGCCACGCCTCGAGAGCTGCTGGCTTTGGGCCGGTCCCTTATACAGCTGCCGAAGATCTCCACGCTTATCGGCCAGCTTGAAAGCCCGAGTCTGCGGAGTCAGATTGATCCGGTGACTGAGGTATCAGATAAGATCCTGAGGGCCATTTCGGAAGAGCCGCCGGTCAATTTAGCCGATGGCGGCACAATTCGCGCCGGCTTTCATCCGGAGCTGGACGAGCTGCGGGACATTAGCCGTAACAGCCGGCAATACATCGCGGCAATTGAAACACGTGAGCGAAGCCGCACCGGAATACCATCCCTGAAGGTCCGCTTCAACAATGTCTTCGGTTATTACATAGAAATCTCGAAAGCCAATCTGCACCTTGCGCCGCCCGACTACGAGCGAAAACAGACGCTGGCCAACGCGGAACGGTTTACGACAGCGGAGATCAAGGAGCTTGAGGCCAAGGTGCTCGATGCGGAAGACAAAATTCTGACACTTGAGCGAGAGATTTTTCAAGAGATTCGATCCTTTGCAGCATCCCATGCCGGGCGAATTAAGGCTGCGGCGGCAATCGTGGGCGAGTTGGATGTGACTGCGACTCTAGGCCAGGTCGCGGCGGAAAACCGCTATCGGAGACCGCGGTTCTCTGATTCCGGCGAAATGCGGATCGAAGCAGGGCGGCATCCGGTTATTGAAAAGCTCGCCGAGCGCGATGCTATGCGGTTCATTCCGAACGACTTGTACTTACATTCAGCGAATGAGTATATAGGCGTAATCACGGGCCCCAATATGGGCGGGAAATCCACCTACCTTCGCCAAGCCGCTCTTATATTGATTTTGGCTCAAATGGGTTCCTTCATACCCGCGGACGCGGCTTTGCTCCCGATCGTCGACCGGGTTTTTACCCGAATCGGCGCGGCCGACAATCTGGCCCGAGGCCGGTCAACCTTCATGGTCGAAATGACCGAGGCCGCGGCGATCCTGAATACGGCGACATCTAGTAGCTTCATTGTATTGGATGAAATCGGTCGCGGGACATCGACTTACGACGGTTTGGCGCTCGCCTGGGCCGTAGTTGAGTACATTCACGAGCATATTAAAGCCAAAACCCTGTTCGCTACCCATTATCACGAGTTGACTGAGCTCGCAGATCAACTTTTCGGTGTAAGAAATTTACATGTTTCTGTAAAGGAGTCAAACGACCAGATCTTATTCATAAGAAAGGTAGAACCGGGTGCGGCGGACCGCAGTTATGGCATCGAAGTGGCCCGTTTAGCGGGTCTACCCCTGCAAGTAATCCAGCGCGCGAGGTCAGTTTTATTGCATCATGAAGTAAGGGAACACTCTGTAAGTGAGGAGTTGACCCCGGGCGACGCTGACGCGCCCCTACAAATTACACTTTTCGAGCCCGTGAACCATGGGTTAGCAGATCGGATTCGGTCGTTGGAAATCAACGAACTGCGGCCGGTCGAAGCTTTGCAGATTCTGCAAGATTTGCAGCAAGAGTTGCTAAAGAGATGAGAATAGCAGGTATCATGAGCGGGACCTCGCTCGACGGGATCGATGTAGCCATCATCGACATCACCGGTTCGGGCTTCAGGGCGAAGATTAACGTCCTGACGAGTCATTCAGTTCCTTACCCCCGGAACATACGTGAAGCGCTTGTAGCTATGTCCAGCACAAACGCCTTTACAGGAGATATTTCGCGCCTGAATTTTCTCCTCGGTGAATTGTACGCCGAGGCCTTGGAAGAAACGGCTGAGCGCGCGCAGATTCCGCTTGATTCCATCAAGCTGATAGGCTGCCATGGTCAGACAATCTTTCATGAGGGACAAGGATCGCCCTATCTGGGAAAGAAGGTCGCGAGTACTTTTCAGATCGGCGAGTCCAGCATAATCAGTGAGCGGACGGGGATCACCGTCATTTCGAATTTCCGTGAGAGCGATATGGCCGCGGGTGGAAAGGGAGCGCCTTTGGTGCCCTACCTCGACTATATGTTGATTCGGCATCGAGGGCGCGGGCGCGTAGCAGTCAACATTGGCGGCATTGCTAATTTGACAGCGATCCCTCCAAACACGAGCACGGATCGGGTAATTGCTTTTGACACAGGTCCGGGGAACCTGGTGATTGACCAGCTGGTTTCGAGGATTACGGTAGGCGGCCAGACGTTCGACCGCGACGGCGTGATCGCCGCGTCGGGCGAAATCGATCCCAAGCTGCTCGCAAAACTTCTACGGGACAAGTATTTTCGCGCGAAACCGCCGAAAACGGCGGGCCGCGAACAGTACGGGCCTGAGTTCGTTTCGAAGCTTCTGGATACGGAGCTCAGCAGCGAGGACCTGATCGCCACCGCGACGGCTCTGACCGCTGAAAGTATCGCCCTGGGAGTCCGTAATTTCGTCTTGCCTGAAATGCGGGTCGACGAAATCTTCGTCTCGGGCGGCGGCACTCATAATCCGACATTGATGCGCATGCTTCGAAAAGCCATGGATTCCATCCCAGTGATGGAAACCACCGAAGTGGGCTTGGACGTGGATGCCAAGGAAGCTATCGCGTTTGCAGTCATGGCATATGAAACGGCGCATTCCCGGCCATCGAATGTCCCCATGGCGACCGGGGCCAAGCGATCAGTCGTGCTTGGGAAGCTGACCCAAAACGGCGTAAACCGCAACGGCAGCTCCGAAGCAGCGAGCAGCCTCAACGGAAATGCGCGAAACGGCACAGCAACTCACAAAACGAAAGCAGCACGTTCTACGAAAGTAGCCCGTCCCTCGGTAGCTCCAAAGGCCAAAGCGGCGGCGCGATAGACAGAAACTGCCTACTCTCCAATCTTTCTTTCCGCCTCCGCATCGAGTAAATGCAGGATGACGCGGAAAGGCATTCCTGAAAGCTCGGGGTTATCCTCGATATCGGCGCGAACATCCAGCAGGGCACGTTCGAGCAGATAGGAATGCAGCAAGGTTTCCTGCTCGGCTAAAGAAGAAGGAAAGTACGGTGCGTTATTGGCTGCACCCCAATAGCCCCGAATGAAGGCAGCGCTTACGTGCGAGTACCAGAAGCGGCCCCATTTTCGAAGCCCCTGGCGAGTAAAAGTCTCGTTCCGCTCAGCCGAGGCGATCTGCCGGATGGACGACTGCGCTGCATACCCGAATGAAACAAGCATGCTGGTCACGTCGCGAAGAGGACATCGTTTGATTCGGCGCTCGCTGATGTGCTGAGATGGCTCACCTTCAAAATCAAATATGACAACATCGCCTTCGGTGACGAGCAGATGCCCAAGGTGCAGGCGTCCATGAAAACGCGTGCGCTGAGAGCTTATGCGCTGCTCGAAGACCGCCCGCAGCTTCGCTAAAATCGCATTTTCCTGTTCAAGAACACGGGCCGCGAGTGCTCGAACATCTTCCTTCATCTCCGAATATCGCCGCCGAATGAATTCGAGACGACGGCTTGTCAGGCTCATGTAGCCGTGATATAGGCTCTGGCGATAGAAATCGTTGAAAGGCTCCGGCGCAAATGCCGGGTCCTGAGAATCCCGCGCCAGAAGGAGGTGTAGCTCCGCGGTCCGCCGGCCCATGATCTCGGCGAGACTGAGATAAGGACCCACCAGTTCGGTGGCGAGCTGCGTCGGGGGTGAAAGCGCGAAACTTAGCGCGTAAAAGTTGGTCGGAGCCGATTTTTGAATGTCGATCTTGGAATAGCGCGGCTGCTGAATCCGTTGCACGTAGCTCGATATGTGCGCCCGAGTATGCTGCCAGGCATCGCCGAAGTTAGGCACATAGCCATGGAGAATGGCGACCGTGATCGGATCCCCTGAGTCCGGCCGGAATTCGAGAGAACCTGCGAAAGGCACAGCGTGCGGAAACGGGTCGGGCTGCTCCTCGGTAAGAAACCGGCCCATTTCTACGCCTGGATGCGTGCCGGGCTCGACCATACGCAACAGTTTGAGAACGAACCGCTCACCGAATCTTATGGATGTATTCACCTCTGCCGAAGGCAGGAGGGCCGGTTCGAGATCTGAATGGCTTGTACCCCACAGCTGCCGAAACTCGCGGCTTCGTTGCGGTACCAGCGAGCCCGATTCCCCAGAGAACTTTCTGCGGCGGACGAACGCATCGAGTAGGGCACTGCAGAACTCATCGCTCCCGACTGCGCTAAAAAGCAGCATCCGCGAACCGTCGTTTGCGTGCAAGTCAGCGACGATAGATTCCGGCTTATCTTCCTGGATAATCTGAGCCTCGTCTCCCCTCGCTGATCCAACTGGAACCAAATAGGTCTCGGGGTCGCCGGTTGTGTATTCCGCTCGAACGAACAAGATTGCGTACTTGTCTTCAAGGAGTGGTATTACTTCGATCACTTCGATGGATCGCATGCGGCGATCTTTGGATCGAAACCAGCGCCGAGTCCGAAGAAACTTTTCCAGAACCGCAGCGATATTCGCGCGAGCGCCCGGTTCCCATAGATCCGCGAGCGCCGGCACAAAGACGACCGGAACGTCCGATTTGCGCGCTTCAATCGAAGGGGCCGCGATAGTCACGGGGACGGTCCTCTGTTCGAGTGAAAACCAGAAGAAAGAGCTCGGACCTAAGCTTAGTGGGTAATAGCTCTCGCCGATTACCGGGAAGTCCGTACGCCCGAACATCTCAACCGGCGTGTAGCCCTGGTATTTGTGCAAGTCGAGCTCGACTGCCTGGGCGAAGCGCGAGAGATTCGCCACAACCAGAATGGTTTCTTCCTGATAACGCCGAAAATAGGCGAGCATGCGCTGGTTCGAGGGCTGAAGGAATTCCAAGGTCCCGCGCCCGAAGGCCTTATATTGCTTACGCAAGGCGATCAGACGTTTTGTCCAGTTCAGAAGAGAATGAGGATTGTCTTGTTGCGATTCGACGTTGAGGGACTCGTATTGGTAAGCGGGATCGATATTGACGGGCAAATATAGCCGCTGAGGATTCGCGGTCGAGAAGCCCGCGTTGCGATCCGGCGACCATTGCATCGGAGTCCGGACACCATTGCGATCTCCCAGATAAACGTTGTCGCCCATGCCGATTTCGTCGCCGTAGTAAATGACTGGCGTGCCCGGCATAGAGAACAACAGCGCATTCATCACCTCAATGCGGGGGCGATCGTTACCGAGCAACGGAGCAAGGCGGCGGCGAATACCCAGATTGATGCGCGCGCGCTGGTCTGAGGCGTAAACGCGATACATGTAATCGCGCTCTTCGTCGGTGACCATCTCGAGTGTAAGCTCATCGTGATTACGAAGAAACATCGCCCATTGGCACGTTTCCGGGATGGCCGGCGTATGCTTCAAAATGTCGACGATCGGCAACCTGTCCTCCAATCGCAGAGCCATAAAGAGGCGCGGCATCAGAGGGAAGTGGAAATTCATGTGGCATTCGTCGCCGGCCCCGAAATATGCGATGGCATCTTCGGGCCACATATTCGCTTCTGATAGAAGCATGCGACGAGGGTAGGCGGAATCGAGGTGTTGCCGTAGCTCCTTCAAAAAAGAATGGGTTTCCGGAAGATTCTCGCAACTGGTGCCTTCGCGCTCATACAAATAGGGAATCGCGTCAAGTCGAAAACCATCCACCCCCATCGCCGCCCAAAAATCGAGCGTGTGCATGACGGTTCGCCGCACCAAGGGATTGTCGAAATTCAAGTCGGGCTGGTGCGAAAAGAAACGATGCCAATAGTAAGCCTTCGCCACTGGATCCCAGCTCCAGTTAGAAGGCTCAAAATCTTTAAAGATGATGCGTGTGCCCGCATATTTGTCCGGCGTGTCGCTCCAGACGTAGAAATCGCGCCATCGGGAGCGTGGCTGCGCCGTCCGCGACCGCTGAAACCAGGCGTGCTGGTCTGAAGTGTGATTGATGACCAGCTCGGTGATTACGCGCAGCCCGCGGCGATGCGCTTCTTTGAGGAAGCTTTGAAAATCGCGCATCGTTCCATAGGCAGAATGTACGCTGCGGAAATCGGAAATGTCATAGCCATCGTCCTTCCAAGGTGAAGGAAAGAATGGCAGCAGCCAGATGGCTGTGACTCCTAAATCTTCAAGATAATCCAGCTTTTCCGTGAGGCCGCGGAAATCTCCCATTCCGTCGGCGTTGCTGTCGAAAAAAGCTCGAACGTGAACCTCATAGATGATTGCGTCTTTGTACCAGAGTGGGTCATCTTCCAGCCCGCTTAGAATTTGCGATTGAGGCATGCGGTTTCGCGCGATCTAACCAGTGGAGAAACTGACCCACCGCAAGAACATCTGACAACAAATACTGCGCATGGGTTTCGGCGGCTTCTCCGACTCTGATGGTAATTCCTTCGGGAATCGCGGCGAACGCGTCTTCATCGGTGACATCATCCCCAATGTAAATGGAAAGCGAAGAAGGAGGCAGAATTTCGCGGGTGATCCATTTGATCGCGTGTCCCTTATGCCAATTGACCTGCGGCTTCACTTCGAGAACCATCTTGCCTTCGCGGCAACTGAAAGAACGAGAACGCTCTACAGTGCTGAACGCGACGCTCCGGACCCAATCATGCAAATGGTCATTCACACGGCGAAAATGCACACTGAGAGTGAGGCCCTTGTCTTCAATTTCCAGGCCGTCCGTGTCGCTGAGCGCCAGTTTCAATTGAAGCGACAAGGAACGCAGCTCGCGCCGGAGAGCTTCGGCCTCAGGCTCACGGAAGCAGATCGAGTCAGACTCAATTTCGAGGCCATGATTGCCCACGTAAATCGCGTCGGCCAAGCCCACGCGCTTACGAACATCGGTCAGAGCCCGGCCGCTTACTATGGAAAGGCTGAAATCCGGCCGCGCAGTCAGCAGCTTCAACGTGGAGCGAATATCAGGATCAAGCTCTGCATCGGTGGGATTCGGAACAATGGTTGAAAGGGTTCCGTCGAAATCCAGAAAAAGAGCCACTCGAGCAGATGACGCGACCCGCTGCTCGATCTCATCGAGGCTTGAGAAGAGCGGCGCCGAACGATGTGTCTGCTCTACACTTGTCATACTGCTATGCCTAAAGTAACTGGGCTGTAGCTCTCATCGACGCATTCCGGAAATTCGATTTTGGCCAAATGGGAAAGGAATTTCCCGGCCCATCGATAGATATTGTTTTGCTCTACCGTCTCGCGCATTTTTCGCATTCGGCGGCTGCGCTCATCCGGATGCATCTGGAGCGCTTCACGGTACGCGTCTGCCCCTTCCTGAACGGAAAACGGATTGATCTGCAACGCTTCCTTAAGCTCACTGGCCGCTCCGGTAAACTGGCTCAAAATCAGAATCCCGTCTTCATCCACGCGGCTGGCCACGAACTCTTTAGCCACCAGATTCATGCCATCGTGCAAGGACGAGACGACGCAAAAATGAGCCAGACGATGGAGAGCGATCATCTCCGGTTGCGTATAGTGGCGTTTGAGCAGGACGATCGGCCGCCAGGATGCCGTTCCCCATTTAAGGTTGATTTGGGCCGTAAGGCAATCCACCTCTTCTTCAACTTGCTGATACGCAGGCAAATCGGACCGGCTGGGCACGGCAATTTGCGCGAAGACCAGCTTGCCGCGAAATACCGGATTTCGTTCGAGCAACCGGTCCAGAAACCGCAAGCGTTCTGGAATGCCCTTCGTATAATCGAGCCGATCAACTCCGACGCCCAGGAGCTTTCCGTTAAGCGAAAGTTCTCTGCGCCAAGAGCGCATGTGCGCCGCAACCTCCTCTGATTCGGCGAGATCGGCATGCTCATCGAAGTCGATGCCGATGGGAAACGGGCGAACTAAGGTGCAATGACCCCCGCGGCAGATTTCCGAGCCGGTTCGATCCACGCGAGCTTCGACGGAGCAGTCTACAGTCGCCAGAAAATTTTGGCAGTGATGTTGAAGATGAAAGCCGAGCAGGTCGTTTCCGAGGAGTCCGTCTAAGATTTCCTCTTGCCATGGAAAGGAGCGGAAAATCTCGCGATTGGGCCAGGGAATGTGCCAAAACTGACCGATGACCAAATTGGAACGGGCGTTCCGAAGGATACGCGGCAGTAAGGCGAAATGGTAATCCTGGATAAAGACAAAGGTTGGATCATCGCCAGCTTCCTCGAGAATCGCCGCGGCAAAACGCTCATTAACCCGGCGATACATGTCCCAATGATCGGCATCAAAGATTGGGCGGGTGAAAGCCATATGACAAAGCGGCCACAACCCTTGATTCGACAGTCCTGAATAATACCCTTCTTCTTCCTCTTTGGAGAGCCAAACGCGGCGAAGCGTGTATCCCGGGCGCTCTGGAGGAACCTGTACGTGATCGAAGCGATCGACACTTTGTCGATCCGCATCACCGCTCCCGTGAGCGATCCAAAGACCCCCGCACGCACGCATCACGGGATCGAGTGCGCTAGCCATTCCGCTAGCCGGCTGGATGCATTGGATATGGGCGTCAACGCGCCTATGCTGGAAGGGCTCGCGATTCGAAACGACGATGAGCCGATAGCCGTCAAGCTTTGTTCGGACGAACTCGCTTAGGACGTCACGGGTCCAGACCTTCATTAAGCTCCCTTCATCTCGGGGTTAGATCCTCATCACTGTGAACTGTTACAGGCCAGGTGAGAATCCGGGAGGATTTTATTTGGTCCGTTCCCTAGCGCTTCTTACGAACTAATCGGCGGGCCTTCCGAATGATTGAGGGAGCTGCAGCGAAAGCTTCACTGACCAGGGCTTCTTGCTGATCGTTATGCACTTTGTGGGCGCCCGGTGCCGGGCTCGGGGCAGTAGGGGGGCCGACGTAACGGAGTTGCCGTCTGTTTGCAACATTCTCTCCGGATGGATTGATGATCGATTGCATCTGCTCTTCAACGAAGTCCCACGGGCCCATATTTTCCGGTTCTTCTTGCACCCAGAAGAGCTCCGCGGTGTCCGAGTAACGGCGCAAAATGTCTGTCAACCTCTGTAGGGGAAACGGATAGAGTTGCTCGAGCCGAAGGATTGCGACATCATTGCGGCTCAGCTCCTCGCGCTTATGCACCAGGTCGTAATAGACTTTCCCCGAACACAAGAGTATTCGTCGGATCTGGCCGCCTACGAACTGCGTATCCCCGATTACTTCCTGGAAGGCTCCGCTGGTCAGCTCATCCAAACGCGAGGCGGCTTTCGGAAAGCGCAACAGAAATTTCGGGGTGAAAATTATGAGCGGCTTTCGTACGCCTCTTCTGTCCGCGCCGCCGTACATCTGCCGCCGCAAAAGATGGAAGTATTGGGCCGGAGTAGTGCAATTGCAAACCTGAATATTGTTTTCCGCGCAAAGCCCGAGGAAGCGCTCTATCCGGGCGCTGGAGTGCTCAGGTCCCTGTCCCTCCGGACCATGGGGCAATAGGAGGACGAGGCCGCTCGGTTGATTCCACTTAGCTTCGGCTGAAACGATGAACTGATCGATTATGATCTGCGCACCATTTGCAAAATCTCCAAATTGGGCCTCCCATAGAACAAGCGTGAGGGGATCGGCAACGCTATAACCGAATTCAAAGCCCATCGCAGCGTATTCGCTCAACAAGCTATCCACTACCTCAAACTTCGCCTGATCAGGATCGAGATGTTTCAGCGGTATATATGTTTCGCCGCTTTCGTAATCGGAAAATTCAAGGTGGCGTTGCGTGAATGTACCCCGTGACACGTCCTGGCCCGCCAAACGAACCGGCGTGCCTTCCAAAACGAGGCTGCCAAATGCAAGCGTCTCGGCGAAACCCCAATCAATTGCCGCGCCTCTCAGAGCCTCACGACGCCTGTCGACAAGAGACTTCAGCTTGGGGTGCAGACGGAATTCCTCGGGAAGGGTCGTGCTCCCTGTAATCACCTTCGCCAAAGTGTTGTAGTCGGCCGCAGTCGATGGGATGGGTTGATGAACCTGCTCGTCGGAGATGTCCGCGAACTCTTCGATTACGAACTGCTCGCGATGTTTCTTGGCTTGATCGTAGGTCTCGTCCAGCCGGGTCCTTGCCTGCTTTCGTAGGTTGTCTGCGTATTCCTGCGTGATCAGCTTGTCTCGGACCAGCCGCTCGGAATACTGCGTCGCTACGGTCGGGGTCGCCTTGATCTTTCGATACATCACCGGCTGCGTGTAACTGGGATCGTCTGCTTCGTTATGCCCGTACCGGCGGTAGCCTATTATGTCGATCACCACGTCGCGCTTGAAGCGCTGCCGGTAATCGTAGGCAAGCTGCGCGACGCGAATGCAGGCTTCAGGATCATCGCCGTTGACGTGCAGAATAGGCGCTTGCACGGAGAGAGCTACGTCCGTGCAATAAACGCTGCTGCGCCCCTCGAGGGGATTTGTCGTAAATCCAATCTGGTTGTCGGTGACCACGTGAATGGTACCGCCGGTCTTGTATCCATCCAATTGCGAAAGCTGCAAAACTTCAGCGACCACGCCCTGGCCGATAAAAGCGGCATCGCCATGGATGAGAATTGGAATAACGCGCTCGCGTTTTTTGTCTTCAATCCTGTCCTGTTTGGGCCTGACGAGTCCTTGCACCACAGGATCGACCGCTTCCAAGTGGCTGGGGTTGAAAGCCACGGAAACGAGAATCTCTTTGCCTTGGGTCGATCTATGAATGCCGCTTGCGCCCAGATGGTATTTCACATCGCCGGAGCCTTGCACACTCTCCGGGTCCGGCTCGCCCTCAAATTCAGAGAAGACTTGGGCCATCGATTTGCCAACTACGTTAGCGAGCACATTCAGCCGTCCGCGGTGGGCCATCCCGATCACCGCTTCATGAACATTTTCATTGGCTGCGTGTTCCAGAATTTCATCGAGCACCGCAATTGTGCTTTCCAGTCCCTCTAATCCGAAACGCTTCTGCCCCACAAACCGAGTCTGCAGGAAATGTTCGAACTCCTCGGCCTGAATTAAACGGTTTAGAATGCGGAGCCGCAAAGAATCATCGAGCTTCCACGCATTCATCGTGCCTTCCATGCGGTCCTGAAGCCACTGGCGCTGCTCAGGATCCTGGATGTGCAGATACTCGACACCGATAGATCCGCAATAAGTGGTGCGAAGGCGATCGAGAATCTCGCGCAGTGTCTCGTACGGCTGCATGTACGAGGCAATTGCTCCGCTGGGAGCTTTCACAGCGCCAGCAAGAAAGGGCCGGTCCAGATCCCAGATCGTTAGCCCGTAGGAAGCGGGATCGAGGGCAGCTTCATACGCCGGATCCCGGCCCAAAGGGTTCGTGTTCGCCAACAGATGCCCGCGGATGCGATACGAGATGATCAGCCGAATGACAGCGGCTTCCTTCGCGACGTCGGTGTTGACCTGCGCATACCGGCTCGGCGTGATGGGCTGATCGGTTTGCCAGCGGACGGGAGCGGAGGGGATTTTCAAGTCCCGGAAAATGTTGTCGTAGAATTCGTCTTCACCGAGCAACAATTGCTGAAGCTTGGCGAGAAAAGCTCCCGACTCAGCGCCCTGAATAATGCGGTGATCGTAAGTGCAGGTGATCATCAGGACCTTGCTGAGGCCTAGCATCGTCCGCGTCTCTTCGCTCGCCGCCGCAAACTCGGCCGGATAATCAATAACGCCAGTTGCGATGATGGCTCCCTGGCCGGGCATGAGCCGCGGAACGGAGCCGAGCGTTCCGACTGTACCTGGATTGGTCAGAGATATGGTGGTGCCTTCGAAATCCGACACCTGCAATTTGTTATTGCGAGCACGAAGAACGACGTCATCGTAGGCAGCGACGAATTGCGCGAAGCTCATTCCGTCGGCATTCTTGATATTCGGAACCTTAAGCGAACGTGTGCCATCTTTGCCCGCGACGTCGACCGCTAGGCCGATGTTCACGTGGCTGTGAACTACACGAAAGGGATCGCCGCTGTTCTCTGCATATGCGTGGTTCAGCGACGGATTCGATTTGACGGCCTTTACAATCGCCCAGGCAATGATGTGCGTGAAACTGAGCTTGCTTCGCGCGTGCAGCGCGCGGTGCTTATTAATAACGCTACGATTTTCTTCGATAACCCGGACAGGTATTTGGCGCTGCGATGTGGCGACTGGAATCGACAGGCTCGCGATCATGTTCTCGGCAATTCGCGCGGCCGCGCCTCGCAAAGGAATGAGCTGTTCGCTTGCGCCTACGCTCTTGGATTCTTGGTGAGCGGGCTGAGTAGGCCCGGTTTTAGCGACTTGAGTGCCAGCCGCGGAAGTGCCGGCGCTTGATTGCGGCGCGCTTTCTTGGGGCATTGGTGTGGGCTGGGGCGGTTCTTGCTCCGGAGGCAGCCATTGAGGCGGCTCCCGTTGCGGCGGCGTCTCGATGGGCGGCTCCCGCTGGGGAGGCGTTTCTTGGGGAGGCTCTTGTTCCGGCGGCAAGTATTCGGGAGGCTCGCGATCAGTTGGGATGGTTTGCGCGCCATTATGGCCGTTCGCTTCGAACAGCTCAGTCCAGCCTTCATCTACGCTTTTTCGATCGAACTGATACTGCTGATAAAGCTCGTCTTCTAACCAGGAATTAATGCCCAACGCGGGGTCTTTGGCTTGCGGCATGTTGGTGATTCTTTGAGATTGGACGAATCTGAAAGGAACAGCAGCGAAGTTTTTCGCGAGGCTCTAGGCTGCTGACAAAAGATGGATTCGTGCTTTCATTGTAACGAAAAGAGGCCTTTTCAACCTAGGCTACCCGCTGGACGCGCAGTTCAGTCAATTGGGCTCCCGGCAGCTAAACAACTACTCACCACGAGATCCCGGGTGAGATGTCGGGCCTAACGATCCGTCTGCCTTCGCGGTGATGGTTACTGATTTATCACCGTCCCATCCGGACGCCGCACGATGCCCCATCCGCCGTTCAACCTCTTTCTCTCTCCTTGCTCGAAAGACCCGAATGGATACTTGGCCGCCGCCTGTAGATTGATCTCAACTCCCCAACCGGGTTTCTCGTTCGCGTATGCGTAGCCGTCCTTCATCACCGGATAACCGTCGAACACTTCTTGAATACGATCGTTTGGCGTTGTCCATTCTTGGATCCCGAAATTCGGACAAACCAGATCCAACGTGACATTGGCGCAATGTCCGATCGGCGAAACATCGCCCGGCCCATGCCAAGCTGTTCTCACCTGGAAAGCCTCGGCCATCGCCGCTATCTTCCAGGCCGGCGTCAGGCCGCCTGCTTGCGTGACGTGGACACGAATGTAGTCGATCAGGCTCTCGCGAATCAGCATATTCCATTCGTGTGGATTATTGAACAGCTCGCCCATCGCCAGTGGCGTGGTGCAGTTGGCGCGGATCTGGCGGAAGTAGTCGATATTTTCGGGTGACAGAGCATCTTCCATAAAAAATAAGTTGAACTGTTCCAGATCTTTGGCGAACTGGACAGCCAGACGCGGTGGCACGCGCTCATGAACATCATGCAGGAGATAAACCTCTGAGCCGAGTTCTTTCCGTCCCGCTTCGAATAGCTCGAGCGTCCGCCGCACGTAGGCGTCGGGATCGAAGACCGGATCTTGCATTGCCGCATCCGGACTCTTTTGCGGATTGGGCGCGCCGTACGCAGCCATTCCAGGAACGCCAACCTGCAGCCGCACCGCTTTGATGCCGTCAGCCATGATCTTGCGGGCCTGGTCGAGTGTCTCGGAGATCTCACGTCCCGCCGCGTGCGCATAGATCATTGCGCCGCGCCTGCATTTGCCCCCGAGCAATTCGTATACCGGCAGCCCCGCTTGCCGGCCTTTGATGTCCCAAAGCGCCTGATCGATCCCGCTAATGGCGTTGTTCAACACTGGGCCGTTGCGCCAGTACGATGAATTGTACATGGCATTCCAGAGATCCTGAATCGCATCGGCGGGCCTGCCAATAACGAACGGTTTGAGATAGCGGTTCACCGCGTCGACCACCAGATCGGCGCGTTGCGTAAATGTTGCGCAACCATAACCGTACAGCCCATCCTGATCGGTCTGTACTTTTACCACTACGAGCCGCACACCCGCTGGTTCGGTAGCGATGACCGAAACATCCTTGATCTTTGGAACCGGCATTCCGCGTAGCAGCGGAGTTGCCGCTAATGCCAGAAACTCGCGACGACGTATCCGGGTATTCATTGCTCAGTCACTCCGAAAGAAATTCTATCGATTGCGGAACCGGACCATCGAATGCGAAAAGAATCGCGTCCTAATCTGGTTATGTAATTCCGGAATGAAGAATCCCTGGATGCTGCTGCAAGAGCCGAAGCTGTCAGCCTTTGCGCGAGTGATGGGCAGGGCACGGCTGCAGGTCTCCCCTTTTCTCCTGCGTATCGATCACCCTCCCGGCGGAGCTATGAAGAATCCGGTCGGCATGGTAGCCGGCTGGTTTGCCTGCCGCGAAAAGAACGCGACGCCCCGTTTGCGGATTAAGGATGTCGATCTGAATTGGTTTCGGATGGAGCGGTCTGACATCGCGCGGTTGTTTGGAAAAGAGCATTGCTGCGGATTCCGCACCGTCATCGATCTCAATCAAGTTTTGGCTGCACAGGGCGGATCCGGTGAGCGCCTGAAACTGGAGCTGGTGATCGGCGGCGATGCGGTAGCCCAAGCTGAACTACAAGTCGCCGAAACGGTAATCGTCGATCCCGGTGTTGCGAATCGTAATCGCGCCCGGAAACGGGAGTGGCTGAAGACACACGTCGCTTGTCCGCTCTGTCCCGCAGGAACAGCAGCGATCGATTTCATCGGCGACACGATGCGATGCAGCCTCTGTGGAGAATCGTTCTCCTCGGCGGAATCTGCTCTGAACTTTCTGCCGTCGAACTTCAAAGATATGTTCCAGATAGAGGACTGGGACGATATTTCCGCGCATGCGTACGACGAAGTAGCCTCGAAAATTATTGAAGATGCGCGCCGGAGCGATGGAAAAGTTCTCGATTGCGGATCAGGTTTGCGGTCGAGTGTCGATGAGACGGTGATCTGTCTCGATGTCGCCGCTTTCCCGGGGATCGACGTGCTGGGCGTCAACCAGAGGCTGCCCTTTCAGGATGCCATTTTCGACGCTGTTCTTTCGCTGAACGTGTTAGAACACGTGACCGATCCCTTCCTCTGTGCTTCGGAACTCATCCGGGTTCTCAGACCGGGCGGAACTCTCTATTGCTGCATCCCGTTCCTGCAACCGGAGCATGGCTATCCCAACCATTACTTCAACGCCACCCGTTCGGGACTGAAACTCTTGTTTCCCCCGAGTGTGGATCTCATCACTCACTTCGTGCCCGGCTCGGGTGAGCCGATATGGGCGCTGCAGTGGTTCGTGTCTTGGTACGCCAAGGAATTGCCCTCCAACGAACGGGAGAAATTCCTGGACCTGCGAATGCGAGATCTCGCCGGCACACTCCCCAGCGCGCTGTTGGATGAATCCTGGGTCAGGCGTCTGTCCGATGAGGGCAGGTGGCAACTGGCCTGCACGACAGCAGCCGTTTTTCGCAAGCGGGCAGATGGCTAGCCGGTAATGCCCGAGCTGCCAGACATCATTGCGTATATCGAGGCGCTCGAGCCGCGTGTTATCGGTCAGCCAATCGAACGCGTCCGGCTGGCGAGCCCTTTCCTGCTTCGGACCACGCAGCCTCCGATTTCGGATGTCGAGGGCCGGATCGTTCGCGAGCTGCGGCGAATCGGCAAGCGCATTGCTTTCGGAGTCGACGGCGACCTCTGGCTGGTGCTTCATCTGATGATCGCGGGCCGGCTCCACTGGCGTCCTCCCAATACCAAGCTGGCCGGCCGCCGGAATTTGGCCGCGTTCGATTTTGCCAACGGCTCGCTGACGCTGACTGAAGCGGGAACGAAGCGCCGCGCCGCACTGCACATTCTCAGTGGCGAAGAAGGCTTGCGGTCCATCGATCCGGGAGGGATCGATATCTTCAGGGCGGACCTCGAGCTTTTTCGCGCGACGTTGGTATCTGAGAATCACACACTGAAACGGGCACTCACTGACCCGCGCCTGGTGAGCGGGGTCGGCAACGCGTACTCAGACGAGATTCTGCATGCCGCGCAAATATCACCCATCGCGCAAACTCAAAAGCTGAAACCAGACGAGTGGGAGCGGCTCTTCAAAGCTACGCGAATTACGCTCGATCTGTGGATCGACCGTCTTCGAGCCGAGGCGCGCAACAGTTTCCCGGAAAGAGTCACGGCATTTCGAGAAGGTATGGCGGTGCATGGGCGCTATGGCGAACCTTGTCCGCGATGTGGCGAAAAGATTTTGCGTATTCGTTACGCCGATAACGAAACGAACTACTGCGCCCAATGCCAAACGGGTGGAAAAGTCCTCGCTGACCGAGGGTTGTCCCGGTTGCTGGGTTCAGATTGGCCGCGCACATTGGAGGAATTAGAGGCGCTGCAGCGAAACACAAAGTAGCAAAGTAGCATACTACATATAGATGCTGGAACTGCGTCGTGTCACTAAACGATATTCAGGAATATCAGCCGTCCAGGATGTGAGCTTCATCGCGCAGGCTGGTGAAGTCACGGGCTATCTGGGCCCGAATGGCTCCGGTAAATCCACAACACTCAAAATGATTGCCGGCCTGATTGAGCCGAGCGACGGCGAGATTCTGTTTCGCGGACAGCCGATTCACCGCGATCGGATTGCGCACAAACAGCGCCTGGGATATGTTCCCGAAGAACCACATCTCTACTCGCACCTGACCGGAGCTGAATATCTGGAGATGGTAGGGCAGCTGCGCGGGTTGCCTGACCGGCGGGTTGCCCTAAAAGCTGATGGATTTCTGGCATTGTTCGGGTTGTATGAAGATCGCTACGTTCCCATTTCGTCTTACTCGAAGGGCATGCGGCAGAAAGTTTTGCTCGCGGCCGCGCTGTTGCACAATCCGGAAATCCTCCTGCTGGATGAGCCTTTCTCCGGGCTAGATGTTAATTCGGCGCTGGTCCTGCGGAATCTCATTCGCGAGCTTGCAGGGCGGGGAAAGGTGATTCTGTTCAGCTCTCATGAGCTCGAAATCGTGGAACGCGTCTCGTCGCATATTGTGATTTTGCATAAAGGCCGGGTGGTTGCCAACGATTCGATTCAGCAACTCCGCACCCTTATGTCTTTGCCGACACTTGAAGAGATCTTTTCGCAATTGGCAATCGAGCAGGACACCGAAGCCATCACACAACAGATTGTGGAGCTGATCGAGTTGTAAGCCATGCCAGACGAGCGGCGGCAATTCCGGATCCTCTATCGCGATTTCCTGTTTCGCATGGTTGATCTGGAGCTGTTATCAGGTCGCGGCGAGATCCAGAATTTATTGGTGCAGTTCGCGGCTCTCCTGGCCGCGTTCAGTTTCGTACTCGCGTTATTGTTTGTGCCGGCCTACGCGACTTCCACACTGCCGAGGGACCAACTTCTACTGGGTGCGTGGGGTCATGAAGAGTTTCTGATCGCAACCACTATCGCAGTTGTGGGTATGTTCGCAGTTTTGGCCTGGAATTCGACGCTTCTCGACCGGCGAGACCGGCTGGTTCTTGGCGTACTCCCCGTGCGCACGCGGACAATTTTCATTGCAAAGACAGCGGCAATCGGAACAGGACTGGGCGTCAGCCTGCTTGCGGTCAATGTCTTCACCGGAGCCAGTTTTCCGTTGTTGGTTTCCCTTAATACTGGCGCACTCGGCGCAATGCGATCATTCGCCGCGTACTGGATCACGATGGTAGCTGCAGGACTTTTTGTGTTCTGCGCGTTATTGGCTGTGCATGGAATTGTGGCGCACCTTTTCAGCTACCGCTTGTTTCTGCGGATCTCCAGTTTCCTCCAACTGGCAGCGTTCTTCACGATTCTCGCCGTCTACTTTCTGACGCCGGGGATTGCCACACCGCACGGCCTGACTGCGCCCGAGAATCAGGTCCTGTTGAACTGGCTGCCATCTTTCTGGTTCTTAGGTTTGTTTCAGAAACTCAACGGAGCGGGAAATTCAGCGTTCGATCTCCTTGCGCGGCGAGCATTGATCAGGCTAGGGGTTGCGTGCCTCATCGGAACTTGTGCGTACGCACTTGCTTATTACCGGCACATGCGGCATGGGATTGAGCAGCCCAACATTGCTCCCGGCGAGAGATCACGGGGAACAATTCGGATCGGCAGATTCTTGGCCAAGAGGCTCTTTCCGCGAGCTTTGGAACGCGCTATCTTTCTGTTCACAGCACGAACGATGGCCCGTAGCCGGCAACACCGGTTACTGCTGGCGATTTACGGAGGCGTAGGTTTGGCGGTCGCGCTTGCTTACGTGAAAAGCCTTTTATACGGATATTCACATGTATACGGAGGACAGCGCTGGGACGCCTACGGCGTGTCGATTAAGAGCTGGACCGTGCTGAACACTCAGTTCCTGGCGGCCACGCTGACTCTGCTCTTTTTCTCCGTCTGCGGCCTCCGAGCAACCTTCGCTTTGCCCGTTGACGTGCGGTCGAACTGGGCGCTTCGCATGACGCTGGTCCACAGTCCCAAGGCGTACTTTTCGGCCATACGAAAGTCTCTGCTGACTATAGCGGCACTGCCGGTACTGGCTTCTTCGGCGATTTTTCTTTTGATCATCTGGCCGGGCCGGCCCGCCATAGAGCACTTGGTCGTATGCACGTTGATGGCATTTCTGTTAGTCGATCTCGCTTTATATCGGTTCCGAAAAATTCCGTTCGCCTGTTCGTATCTGCCCGGTGGAGCGAACCTGAAGGTGAAGCTTGGGCTCTACGGCATCGCTTTTCTATTTGTGGTGGACGCGGGCACCCACATTGAAGCTTGGGCTATGCTCCGATTTGCGCGCTTCGCGGTGATACTTGCGCTTTTGCTGAGCGCGGTAATGTGGGCGCAGCGCCGGAGAAAGCAGTTCGCTAACTCGCCCTGTACTCCTGTTCAATTCGAAGATCTGCCGGCTGCCGAGATTTTTGCTCTAGACTTCCGCCGCGATAGCGACGTAATGGGCGGTGAACAGTACATCGATGTCACGCCTGAACGAAGCTTGTGGACCCGAGTAAGGCCCGTCCTCGCGGGAGCGATGATGCTGGCGCTGGCGGGCTTCACCTATGAGCAGTTCGGGGAATGGCGTGATCGCGCTCGATTTCCAAGAATCGGCAGGTCGGTGGATATTGGCGGCCGATCGCTGAATATCTATTGCTCGGGCGAAGGAGGTCCAACGGTGATCCTGGAGACCAACTGGGGCGAGGCGGGTTACAGATGGGTTGCGATTCAGCGTGAGATCGCGAAGTTCACGCGCGCTTGCTGGTACGATCGCGCGGGCTACGGATGGAGCGATCCTGGTCCTTTCCCGCACCACAGTGATTCGGTAGCTCGCGACTTGCAGAAGCTTTTAAAGAATGGCGGAATTTCGCCTCCATATGTGCTGGTGGGGTACGCGTTAGGGGGCTTCCACGTCCGAGTGTTCCGCCGGTTTTATCCGCGGGAGGTTGCCGGCCTGGTGCTCGTCGATCCGATGGCCGAGGACATGACGATACATATCCACAATCACATTGAAGCGTTTCGCCCGGCTGTCCTGTTTATCAATCAAACGCTGGGCCGGCTGGGTTTTTGGCGTCTGATTGCGCCTGATCCGGGGCCGCCGCCGCAGGGCTTGACCGAACGCGAATGGGCGACGATCGTGGCCCTCGAATGGCAAGCGTGGTCCATACCATCACAGACCAAGGAACCGCCGTTGTGGGTAAACGGTGAAATGGCGCGAGAGAGTGCCGGCTACGGGGACACCCCGCTGATTGTGCTTTCGGCGAGTTTAGCCGGTGCGGTAGAGGATCCCAAGCTGGAGGACGTCGATTGGAAACTGCGGCTCCATGCGGAGCTGGCGCGAGAGTCCACCAGAGGCCGGCAGGTTGTGATCAAAGACCGTGATCACCGGATGCTCGAGGGAGCCCCCGAGGCGATTGTTGAGGCAGCACGAGAGGTAATCGAGGAAGTCCGGGAACCGGTGATCCGGCCATAGGGGATGCGAAAGCTCCCGGTTAACACTTCCGCATACGTATCCGTCTTGCTGATGTTGAAAGAAGGTTAACGCCGTGTCGCTTTTGAGAATCGCCGCTATCGTTTTTGTGATCACGCCGGTGTTCCGAGGGCAGGGTGTCCGGGTGAACTCATCCCTGATCGCACACGAATGGGGGACTTTCACCTCAGTTGCGGGGCCAGACGGGAGCTCGGTTCAATGGGCGCCTTTGTCGGGTCCGCCGGATCTGCCGTGTTTCGTAGATCATCTGAGCCCGCATAATTTGAAATTGTCGCTGGGATTGGTTCGGATGGAAACTCCGGTGTTGTACTTTTACTCGCAACGCGCTGTGAATGTCTCCGTTCACGTAGAGTTCCCGCAGGGTTGGATTACCGAGTGGTATCCGAAGGCGACTCGAGTTCAGCCCGAACCTTCATCCAAGTTCAGGGCAGAGCCTGATCTTGAGAAAGGGCAAATCGATTGGGATCCGATTCAGCTTTCGCCAGGGATGAATCCGGATCTTCCGTTGACCACGGGCGAGAGCCGCTATTTCGCTGCCCGCAAAACGGATTCGACGCCACTTCAAATCGCCGGTGAGCAGGAAAAGTTCATATTCTACAGAGGAATGGGCAATTTCGCTGTTCCGCTAGAGGCGAGATTTGGCAGTGATGAAAAACTGGAGATTCGCAACGCGGGCTCTGAACCGATCCCACTGGCCATTGTCTTTGAAAGGCGCGGAGATAGAGTAGGCTACCAGTTCGTCCGCAATATCGCGGGTTCGGTGGAACTGGACGCGCCCGCATTGACGGAAACGTTGGAAAATCTTCAGCAGCAGATGAGCAAATCGCTAATTGAATCGGGTCTCTATGAGAAGGAAGCAGCAGCGATGATTGCGACCTGGCAGGACTCTTGGTTTGAAGAAGGAATGCGCGTCTTTTACATCGTTCCACGCGCGATGATTGATTCCGTGCTTCCACTGCAGATCAACCCCGCGCCGGTAATGATTTCGCGCGTGTTTGTTGGGCGAGTCGAGGTTCTATCGCCTGCGGTCCAGCAGAGTATCGAGACCGCGCTCAGCGCCGGCGATGTCGACACACTCGCGAAGTTCGGACGGTTTCTCAATCCATTCTTATCGCAGATGGGCCTCGATGATGCCGCTCACCAGCCCGCCGCGGCGGCTCAGTACTTGGAACGCGCGTATACGAAAGTGGCGCAGGACTTCTATTCGACATCTTGCATCCGATGAAGCCAGTCCTGTGAGGTATGAATCACTCTGAATATGTGGACGAGTTTCTGTTCAACCCCGTACACCACGATATAGGGCATCGGAGTCAAAGCGAGTTCGCGAGTGCCTTCCTTCTGTCCAATACGCCCTCGATGAGGAAAGTGTTTCAAGGAAAGAGCCGCATCGTAGATCTTCCGAATAGTGGATTGCGCCAGCGAAGGATGATGCTGGCGTAGGTAGTCTCGAATGGCTTCCAAGTCGTTAGCAGCTGCGGGTGCCCAGCGAATGCGTCTCAATATTGAAGCATCCGCTCAACTCGAGCGTGCATTTCCTCTTCCTCGATGAACTCGCCCCGCGCAATCTGGTCAATACCAATTTTCACCTGCTGTTTGAACCATTCGCTGTGAGCAAGCAACCGGGCGACGGCTTCTTGCACTAACTCGTCTGTGCCTCGTCCAGTCTTGATAGCAAGCTCGTTTAGCTGAGTTTCCTGATTCTGAGGCAAATGTACTTCCATGCCCCAAGCGTAAGGGGCCTGAAGAGATGTGTCAAGCAGCCCCGACCGTCGCTCATCTAAAATGTCTTAGATGCTCGCTGCAACTCTTCGTCAGGTGTTTCCGTTAATTTTTCTCTGCACCGCCAGCATAGCCGCAGCCCAGCATCATCACGCGCAAGAATCGGAAGCTGAACAACAGGTAGGGGCGGTGTCGTTTCCCACCTCCTGCAGTCCAAGCGTTCAGGCACCTTTTGAGCGAGGGGTCGCGCTGCTGCATTCCTTCGAATACAACAACGCGGACAAACAGTTTAAAGATGTTGAGCAGAAAGATCCGTCGTGCGCTATGGCGTACTGGGGCGATGCGATGACCTTTTATCACCAGTTATGGGATCGGCCATCGAAATCGGCCATGGAAGCGGGGCGGAATGCAGTTCAGAAAGCGCAAGCGATAGGAGTAAAAACTGAACGCGAGCGCGGTTACATTGAAGCCGCTGCTGAGTTTTTCGAGAACGACGACAAGAAGACATACGAGAACCGTGCTGCTGGATACTTGCATGCGCTCGAGAAACTGCACGAGCGCTATCCCGATGATCACGAGGCTGCAATTTTCTACGCACTATCTTTAATCGCGTCACCGCAGGCGAACGATAATGATTTTGCGTATCGGAAGAAGGCAGGCGCGATTCTTGAGACTCTTCTTGCGAGCGAACCGAACCATCCAGGCATCTCCCATTACTTGATTCATGCTTGCGATAACCCGGAGATGGCGAAGCAGGGCCTGGCAGCCGCCCGGCGTTATGCGCAAATTGCACCCGCATCGCCTCACGCGCTTCACATGCCCTCTCATATCTTTGCCCGGCTCGGCTTATGGCAAGACGATATCCAGTCCAATCTGGCTTCCAAAGCTGCTGCTGAAAAACAGTCCCAAACTGCGAGCCGGCTCCATGCCATGGACTTTCTCGAGTACGCCTATTTGCAGATCGGCCAGGATGAGAAGGCGCGAGCAATCGAGGCAGAAGCCCTGCAGGTACCCAAGCAGGATTTCGAGGCAGAGATGGCTCCGTTCTTCTACTATGTTCAGGTACACTTTCCAGCGCTGCTCACTCTCGAAACGAGAGCGTGGAAAGATGCCGGGCTTCTTCGATTTCCTGCCGATGCCGCTCCGGATTTCCAGGCAGTTACGTATTGGGCTCAGGCCGTAGCTGCCGGTCATCTAAAGGACATAGCGGGCGCCAAAAAGGCAGTTGCGAAGTACGATCAAGCTCTGGAGGCAGTTAAGAAGAGTTCTTATGCTTATGTAGCGGATGAAATGACTACAAGCCGCGACGAAGCTCATGCCTGGCTGGCATTTGCAGAAGGAGATGCGGCGAAAGCCATCCAGCTGCTCACGCATGTCGCCGACGAGCAAGACAAAGTTGGTAAGGGCGAAGTGGACCTGCCGGCCCGCGAGATGCTCGCAGACATGCTGCTGGAGGTGAACCGTCCGCAAGAATCGCTTGCACAGTACACGTTGTCGTTGAAAACTGATCCGAATCGCTTCAACGGATTATATGGCGCTGCTCAAGCGGCTGAGCTCTGCCATCGGCCGGGTGTGGCGAACGGGTATTACAAACAACTGCTGGCCAATTGTGATTACGGGGCTGGATCAGACCGTGCGGAACTTGTGCACGCGAAAGCGCAAGTGAAGAACGCAGCGGCCGGCGGGTAGCTTACTTAAATTCCAGAATCTCTTTTTCTTTCGCTTTGGCGGATTGATCGATTTTCGCGATCTGGCTGTCGGTGAGCTTCTGAATCGTGTCCAGCGCTTGCCGCTCTTCGTCTTCGCTGATCAATTTATCTTTCAGCATCTTTTTGAGATGCTCGTTGGCCTCACGCCGAACGTTTCGAAGCCCAACACGGCGCTCTTCGGCGATGTGACTGAGCTTCTTGGCAAGATCGCGCCGGCGCTCTTCGGTCAGAGGAGGAATCGGCACCCGAACAATCTTGCCGTCGTTTGAGGGATTCAAGCCCAGATCAGAAGTGCGAATGGCCTTCTCTATCTGACCAATTGTTGAGGTGTCCCAGGGCTGCACGGTTATCATGGCCGGCTCGGGGACGTGTAGCTGCGCGACTTGGTTCAGTGGAACAGGCGACCCATAGTAATCGACGCGCACGCTGTCGAGAAGGCTGATGGAGGCGCGGCCAGTACGAATGTGGGCCATCTCTTGTTGTAACTCTCCGAGCACTTTGTCCATGCGCGCGCGCGCATTGGCTTCCACTTCCTTCACGTTCTTAAACGAGCTGGCAGCGGGAGCAGCTTGATGTTCCTGTTTCATATTTGTCGATTGCGATCAGCGAATCATTGTACCGACACGCTTGCCCATCGCCATTCGCATTATATTGCCCGCAACATTCAGGTCGAAGACCATGATCGGCATGCGGTTATCGCGGCACATGGCGACAGCCGACGCGTCCATCACGCCGAGCGCTTTGGACAGCACCTCGGTATAACTCACTTCAGGGTATTTTGTCGCGTCGAGGTGCTTCTTGGGGTCTTTGTCATAGACGCCGTCGACGCTGGTTGCCTTGGCGATGATGTCGGCGTGAATCTCGAGTCCGCGCAAGGTGGCGGCCGTATCCGTCGAGAAATAAGGATTAGAGGTGCCCGCAGCGAAAATGACGGCGCGGCCCTTTTCCAGGTGCCGAATGGCCCTGCGGCGGATGTATGGCTCAGCGACCTGGTGCATCTGAATGGCGGTCATCACCCGGGTGGGGATGCCTTGCCGCTCGAGAGCGTCCTGAAACGCGAGAGCATTGATGACGGTTGCGAGCATTCCCATGTGGTCGCCCGTGACGCGATCCATGTCGTGCGCGGCGGCCGCGACGCCCCGGAAGATGTTGCCGCCTCCCAAGACCAGCCCTATCTCGATATGCTGGCGCGCCACCTCCGCCACTTCAGCGGCAAGCGCAACAATACGATCGGGATCGAGTCCGAACGATAGCGGGCCGGCCAAAGCTTCACCGCTGATCTTCAATAGGATTCGTCGATACTGTGGCATATCCCGGAGCGTGCCCGGCCGCTACTTGTTCGCCGTTCCGGCGTCAGGCCGTAACAGGCAACGGGCTTTCCTCAACGCCGGGCGCGTCCATTGCGTCGCCGACTTTATAGCGGACGAACCGGCTCACGCTGATAGTTTCGCCCAGCGTTTCGCTGGCGGCGCGAATGAGCTCGCCAACGGCCACGGTGTTTTCGCGGATGAACGGCTGTTCTAGCAAACAGATTTCTTCGTAGAACTTGCTCATACGGCCCTCTGCGATTTTGTCTATCATCTTCGCGGGCTTCCCTTCGCCGCGCGCGCGCTCACGCTGGATGTCGCGCTCCCTCTCCAACAGGTCTTGTGGAACTTGCTCCTTGCTCACAAACTGCGGATGGGATGCCGCGACTTGCATCGCAATGTCATGAACGAGCTTTCGGAACTCTGGGTTTGTCAAGACGTCATCGGATTTGGTCTTCACTTCAAGAAGCGTGCCGATCTGGCTACCTGCATGGGTATAATTGGCGACAACGCCGCTCCCCAATACCTCGTACACAATGAAGCGTGAGACGGCGATGTTCTCGCCGAGCTTGGCGATCTTGGTCTTCACCATTTCGCCAACTGTGGTGCTCTGATCTTTCGCGAACTTCTGCTCGTATAGAGCTTCGTGCGCTTTGAAGTTGGCGCGCTCAGCCTCAGTGACCTCCTCGACGCGCACCAGCTTCGGCTTTGTTTCCGCGATGTGGGCGGCAACATCCGCAGCCAAGGTCTGGAAATCTTCGGTGCGAGCCACAAAGTCCGATTCGCAATTTACTTCCACAAGCACGCCCACCTTCTCATTAGGAGCGATGAAAGCGCTGATGAGGCCCTGTTTGGTCGAGCGCGTTTCCTTCTTGGTAGCTGCCGCAATGCCGCGCTTTCGAAGAATAATCTCGGCCTGTTCAATGTCGCCATCCGCTTCCACCAGCGCCTTCTTGCATTCCATCATTCCTGCGCCGGTTTTGTCGCGGAGTTGTTTTACTAACTGTGCGTTAATCTCAGCCATGTCTTATAGGAAACCGATTAATGTTCGCTGACGGTAGTGCTTGCTACTTCCTCAGGAGCCTCGCTTCCGGGGCCCTTGCGGGGAGGCGTTTCCGGCTCGTTGCTGGTCGCCAGACTCTCCGACATCAACTGTTCGGCGTATTTTGGATCCATGTACTGGGTGTACTCTTCCGGCGTGTGCTCGGCTGCGCCTTCTTCTTCACTCACAATCTTCTCGGCGGTGAATTCCTGTTCGGTCGCCAGAGAACGGCCTTCGACCACGGCGTCAGCAATCTTGGTGGTAAATAGGCGGATGGCCCTGAGCGCGTCATCGTTTCCCGGGATGACATAATCCACTTCATCGGGATCGCAATTTGTATCGACCACCCCAACCACTGGTATCCCGAGCTTGCGAGCTTCCTTGACCGCAATCGCCTCTTTATTCGAATCGATTACAAACAAGAGGTCCGGAAGTCCGTTCATGTCCTTGATGCCCGCGAGATTCTGCTGGAGGTGCTTGCGCTCGCGCTCCAGCCGGCCGACTTCCTTTTTCGCGCGCCCTTCGTAAGCGTTGTCGGTAGACATCGAGTCGAGATCTTTTAAACGCTTGATGGAACGCTGCACGGTTGCGATGTTTGTCAGCAAGCCTCCCAGCCAGCGCTGGTTCACATAAAACTGGCTGCAGCGCGTGGCTTCTTCGGCGATGGCCTCCTGCGCCTGGCGTTTCGTGCCAACAAAGAGCACGGTCTTACCCTGTGCAGCCATTTCGCCGACATAGCGCATGGCATCTTTGAACAGCTTCAGCGTCTTCTGCAGATCGACGATGTAGATACCGTTACGTTCGCCAAAGATGTATTCCTTCATCTTTGGATTCCAGCGCTTGGTCTGGTGCCCGAAGTGAACGCCTGCTTCGAGCAGTTCTTTCATTGAGATTGATGGCAACCTGCCTCCTATTTATTCAGCGGACTGGATCGCAGTATTTCACGCGTCCAAAGCGGAATTTGCGTGACCTGGATCTTGCCGGTTGTGCAGCAAATGGCGTTAGACCACTTGCTGCTCGATTAATGAGGGAACGAAAGGAACCCAAACAACCTGCGCGCTATCGCTTAGAGAACTGGAAGCGCTTGCGCGCGCCCTTCTGGCCGTACTTCTTTCGCTCATGTGCGCGAGCATCGCGCGTAAGCAAGCCGAGTTGCTTCAACTTGCCTCGCAGCTCGGAATTAAACTCAATCAAAGCGCGGGCAATTCCGAGGCGTGCCGCCCCGGCTTGTCCGCTTATCCCGCCGCCATCGGCGGTGATCATGACATCGAAACGATCCGCCGTTTCGGTCGCAAGCAGCGGCTGCCGGACGTAGGCCCGCGCAGATTCGCTCACAAAATAATTCTCGAAAGGACGGCGATTGACCGTGATCTGACCCTTTCCGGGCCGCAGAAAAACGCGCGCTACGGCCGTTTTGCGGCGACCGGTTCCCAACTGTTGGACTAACTTCGCTGGCACTAAATTGATTCCTTCTTTTCCTGTTTGCCCGGCATGGTCGCGAGCGGCACCGGCTGCTGCGCCTGATGCGGATGATGCTCGCCGGCATAGACCTTCAGCTTCCGATACATCTGCTTGCCAAGCTTGGTCTTCGGCAACATGCCGGAAACGGCTAATTCCACCATTCGCTCGGGACGCGTCTGACGCATGCGGCGCGCGCCGGTTTCGATCAGACCGCCGGGATATCCGGTATGACGCCGGTAGAGTTTTTGACCTTCTTTACCACCGGTGAGCTTCACCTTTGAGGCATTGATAATGATGACGTGATCGCCCGTATCGAGCGATGGCGTGTACATAGACTTGTGCTTGCCCATTAAAAGCGTTGCGGCGCGGCTTGCCACTCTGCCGAGGACAGCTTCATTCGCGTCAATCACGTGCCAGGCACGAACGATCTGGTGCTGGGACGGAAATTCGGTACGCATTGACAGTCTTCTTATTCTCCGGAGATGCCGCACGACGAGCGTGCGCCTGTTCGGCTTGGAAAGCTCGGACAACTTAAGTCTAGCGAATCTAATATTTAGGTGTCAAACGGCAGACACGAGCTGATCAGTTCATCAAAGACCACCCAGAATTACCGAACGAACCCACTTTAGATTACCGACGCTGGCTCGCCTCTCCGACGAGCGATTTTGCGAAACGAACCCAATTCACGTCGGGCCCCCTTTTTACCAAACGAACTCCGAGCCCAAGCGGGACTGCACCCCTTCGGTGATACAAAAAAACGAACGAAAAGCTCCGTTTGCTGAAAATCGGTTGGCAAGCGAGGGTTGAAGGTTGCAGAATGAGGCTGGTCGGCGAAGCGGAAGCGAGCTCTGCTGGAGAGCAACTCGCCGAGGAATAGCCGGCCGGAAACTCATTCCGATGAGCGGCTGGGGCCGAGATTGGTCCCAGCCGGAAACATGGATGGGAGATCGGAATAGATTTTCGCATGCCTCGAAAACTCATACCCCGCTCTCCGCAATTCGGTTCAGCGGAGCGCTCCGCGTACCCTCAAACTCCACCGGTGATCGGTATTGCAGGGCCGAATGCAAGCGGTGCTGATTGTACGTGCAGTCCAGAAAACTCGCGATGTCGATTCGAGCTTCGGCGATGGTGGCATACACGCGTCCGTCGATTTGCTCCGTCTTAAGCGTTTTGATAAAGCTTTCCGCTTTCGCATTGTCATAGGGACAGCCGGGACGGCTCATGCTGATGCCGATGCCGTACTGATGAAGCACGTCCACGTAAGCGCCGGAACAATACTGAATCCCGCGATCCGAGTGATGCACCAGATCCGATCGCACTGGCCGGTCTCGCAACGCTTGCTGCAACGCGCTTAAGACCAAATCGGTGCGCAAATGCGGCTGCAAGGCCCAGCCAATCACCCGCCGCGAATAGGCGTCCAGCACCACCGCCAAAAACGCGAACTCCTCGCGCAGACGGATGTAGGTGATGTCAGCCACCCAGAGCTGGTTCACGTCACTCAGGGGCATGTGCCGGGCCAGGTTGGGATATACTGGCCGACCATGTTCGGAATGCGTCGTGAAAATGTGGTTCCGGCGTAGGCACAGCAGATTGTCTTCCCGCATCAGGCGCAGCACTCGCTTGCCATTGATTGCCACACCTTCCCGCCGCAAATAGGCAGTCAATCTCCGGTAACCGCAGTGAGGATGTTGCAGCGCCAGCCGCTGCAGGTGCTCCCGGATCGCCGTATCGGCTTCCGCCGGAGCGCTCTGCTGCCAATAACGATAAAAACTCAGCCGGCTGATCACCAGATGCTGGCACATCTCGGTTACGCTCATTCCGCCTTGCACTGAGGCACGCTCCCGCACGAGGGGATACACTCGCTCGCGCCAACGCTGCTCGTCGGCGCGCTCTCGCCCTCGACTCTGCGCAAGGCTGCTTGCAAAAAATCGATCACCAGCTGCTGGCGGCCGATCTTGCGCTCCAGCTCCGCTATCCTCTCATCCCGGAAGTTCGTCGCGGAGCGCGGTTGCCCGGCCGGCGATCTCTTCGGCCGGCCCAGCATCCGTAATCCTGCGGCCCCCTGCTTCCGATACGCAGCTCGCCAGTCATACAACAGCCCCTCCGGTATCTTCAACTCCCCCGCTACCGTCCTAGGCCGCTCTCCCGCTAACAGCCTCTGTACCGCCGCAAGCTTGAACTCCGGTCCGTACCGCCCCGGACTCTTTCTCATCTCGACATTCTCCTTTCGCTGAAAAATGCCGTTCGTTTCCTTGTATCAATTTTGGGGTGCACTCCAAGCTAAGATCTACCCGGTAAATTACGAAACGAACCCAATCGCCCGGAACGAGCCGATTAGAGGCCGCCAGATACAATTTGAAAAAACGAACCCATTTCGCCCGCTGACTTTCGCAGGTGGCTGCGCAATGTAGACGCTTCATTGTGAGGCGTGGAGCGACGCGGCATAGCTATCAATGAACCGTAAGTAGTTGAAATGGTTGTTAGAAATCGCGCCTTTCGAAAGACTCCGAGCTATTTGAAGAGACGCGATGCGACCGACGAGGCGCTGCCTTTAAGACGTTCGCGCACCAAATTACGGAACGAACCCAACCTCTATGTGATCGGGCTGTGGAGCGTCAACGTAAACAGAATTCGAGGTAGCGTTTGCGAGGTTCATCGAATCTCGATAGCTACTCCTTGGTCGAAGGCAGCTGATCCGGATGCAAACCAAGGCGTCCGGCTCTACCCTCGAATTGCGGCTTGTCAGCACCGCGATTCATAAACCGGCTGCGAGGAAGCTTTGGCTCCTTCTGGTAAGGCCTGCAAATGTCCGAACGGCGCGATGTTCCAGTTGCAGGCCCGAACAACAACTGCTCGCCCTCTCGTGCGGCCAGCCATTCCCAACCCCGACGGCCGAGTTGGGGACAACGGCTCAGTTTGCATGTAAGCCATTCTCGGCAGAGACCCTATAGAGATGACTATCTTCCGTCCTCAGTAGGCTAGCCACCTCGCAACGCGAAAGATATCGTATGGGCGCTGTCGGCTCGACACGTAGCACAACCTGGGTAAGGCCTCTAAGAACTGCAAGCTCCGCTGCGGTCATTTCGCTGCTGACCAAAATCCCACACCCTTCCACAATTAGAAATGGGCGTCGCAGATCAACCGGATCGGTTCCGCTTCTCAGGTCAAATAAATACTCAGGAGCTCTCAGCGGCGACGTATCTTGCCCCAGGAAAATCGCCTGACATGGATACAGGATCCCTCCCCCGACGATCTGCCGAGAGATGCCGTCGGTGCCGAGTGCGTGTAGTGCGTCGTCGCAATCAGGCAGGCGCCAGGACGAAAGAGCTCTGATTCGTTTCAAGTCTTTGAGCTTCGGTTTGGCGGGCGCTCGAGCGTGAACTGCAAGGCGTTGTTGTACTTGACGCATCACAGAATCCGCCGCCTCGCAGCTCTCGCCACAAGCGACCAGACCGTGGTTCCCCAGGATGAATACGTCGGTCTCTGGGCAGTTCGCGGAAGCGCGTTGAATCTCGCGCGCGAGCGGAAGGCCTGAGGGCACATATGGTATCCACGTCCAGCGCATATCGGACAATCTTTCTGATAGTCGCGTTCGTGCATCTGCGCGTACAGCCCAGGCGAGGGTGTTGACGCAGTGAACATGGATGACACTTCTATGCGGTAGGACTGCATGCATAAAAGTTTCAATCGATGGACGCAGGCGCTCTCCCCTTGAGCTCGTATTGCACATAGTAAGTGGCCGGCCCTGTTTGAAGCACTCCAAGCATTCAGACAGACTTACCGGCACCACAACATCCTCTTGACCTGCATCAGCCAGCCACTTACCGGATGCTTTGATCCAAAGGGTTCCGTTGATCTTCAATGATGTGTTTCCACTGCTCGCCTGGGTCAGTAGAGGATCACGGCCGATGCGGGCCGAGTAACGCAGCAGGAACTCGATCTCACTTCCATCACATTGGACGGCATCTCTTGGAGTAGAACTACAGTTCATTCTCCTGGTTGTCCCAATGGCAATATCGTTCATGCTCGGAAACGCTTTCATGGCATAATTCGGAACTGATTTTCCGCTAAAGGAGGTCGTGCTTCGGGCTGCGATCTCGCGCGGCCAATCTTAATAGAAGCCTTGAATATGGCACTCACCGGGATGAGCCCCGCTAAGCGGTGTTCGGCCACGGCGGCCAGCCCCATCGAGGCTATGCAGCCACACGAACCGCAATCTGGATTGCCACCAAATTGGCAAGGCGAGATGACGGTTTTCAGATCCGCGGACAAAGTCTTCGTCGTAAGTGCAAAAACGCATTCTGCAGGAGTTCGGGGCGGCGAGGCCAACTGCCGGATTAGACCTTCCGGCATGTCGAGCTTTCCGTGCTGCTTACGAAGTTCGATCAAGTCAGAGATAGCCCGCTGGCGCTCGTCGGAGGTCAGCATCTCTGGCATGTCATCTCCAATTTGTGGAGTGAAGAGACTAAACCAGACTTTCTTTACTTCCCTTCTGGCGGTCCAAAAGCTCAGGAATTCCTTCAGGTATCCAGGCCGCTTCATCATCTGTCCCGTTATCGTGGAATGAATCGTAATCTGGCGGCCGGAGATGTTTGTCAAAACTCTTTCGTAAGTCGCAGGCGCCCGCCTGCGGTCGTGCTCTGGTTGCAAGCCATCGATTGAAACCACAACATTCATGTGGGGCTCGCGGCTCCACTGTTCCGGGAAGGTCCGGAAAGCACTTGTTACAAGTTGCACATGTATTCTGCGAGCTAGCAGCAACGGGACTAGTTGCTCCAATTCGCGATACCGCACCAATGGATCGCCGCCGACGAGCGACAGATGCAGAGGCTTCAAGCGATCTACTACCTCCAGGACGCCATCCACGAGATGCTGTCCTTTGAAATCACTCAGCTCCCGGAGCGTGGTCCCGCCACCCAAATGATTAACGCCGTACGCGTAACACCCGGGACACCTGAGCGGGCATTCGCGTGTAATCTCAATTGATAAAGAAGGGGCTTGCCCCTTCAGAATCTTGCTCCAAGCATGGATAATTTCTGAAGTTGTCAAGTTTATTCATTCTCCTTTCGGAACTTACGAGGCGTGGAGAGCACAAGAATGCAATCCTCGACCGGCAGCACGCTGCCCTGAATTAGGGCATCTGGAAAGAGGGAAGTTCGGGCCACACAGAGCGATGGCCTGACAGCCCCCTACCGCGGAGTAGCGCGGAGAGCAATCGTAATTTGCCCCTTACAAGCGGTAATACGCATTCGCTCAACCTACACACTTCCCGGCGAAACCAGCTATTGATAGCTAAGAGGCTGAATACGGAGGAGACGAGTCGGAGGCGTGGCGAAGGTAAATCGTGGAACGGACCGGCAAGATGTCCACGCCGAGGAGGCTCCACTCGACGAAACGCGCCGCGGTCACAGCCGACGCGACCAGGACTGAACCACGATCCTGGTTGACTATTGGGAGGTGATGAATGCCCGCGGTAAGAGATGCGGCCGCGCCAGACCGCGGCTTTACGCTGGGCGGATCAGGTACTCTGTCGAGTGACGCGCCGGTGATGAGCAGGCAAAGCAGGAAGGCGAGCAGCCTTTGCGTCCTGTGAATTGCCTGCGACACCGCCTCCAGGATAGCGCACGGTCTTTGTCGACCCAATATTCGGCGCGGCCCTCCAATTTGATAGAAAACAGCTTTAAAAGGAAATGCCGGTTGCGGCAAATCCGCGACTGACCACTTGTGACGCCTAGCGTTTACCGATGTGCGCCGCGTTCGATTCCTGTCACCATTAAACGATCCGGACCGGACACCCGAGCGGATTAGTCTCTAGAAACGCCGCTCACATGATGCAAGGCGGATTTAACCGGACTTAAGGTCCGGCTCCTACGACACTTGCATAAGCGGTTCGACTTAGTAAGCGAGTATAAATTAGGCACCCGAAGCATCACGAGATAAGTAAGTCATGGCCGAATAGGAGAGTGATACACTCGCCCAATCACCCTTATTATTAATCCGTCGTGTAGTTGATCTCCAAAGTACGAACTCGCCGGGTGGATACCGCCAACACCAGCATCGAGAGAGCGAGAAGCCCGATGACCGCAATGTAGCCAGATATGGCTTCGGGGTTGGAGACAAGCAGCGCGAACAGGGCGGGCATTCCCGGGTCCAGCGGGATGTCTACCGGAGACAAAGACTCCGTCCACAATCGCGCGCCAACTCCATACAAGGCGATTTATCGCGACCGTGAACCGACCCAAATCCTGTTGGCCCAATCTCAGCAAAGCCGACTTCCCGTCAACTTGGGTGAGCGGATGCTACGGCGTTTATCGTCCCTAATCCCGTCGCACGCGCCTTAAGTTGCAAGGCGCCTCTGTCCAAGTCATTCGCCCAGAGCGGGGTCCGACACTTCGCCCCAACCGGACTTTGGTACAAGGGCGAAGCGCGGACTGGGCGACTGTCTTGCTTGATTGCGGTTCGATAACTACGCCGAGAATCCGCAGTCACAGCCAAAGCGGCCAGCGATGCTGTCGTTCCATTCTCGGTGGAACGTGTCCCGCTCCAGCCCCCTGGTGGCAACCTCCCGCTGATTCATTTTGATCGACCTGGCCGCGAGGTTTAGATCCAAGGCGAGCTTAATAAAGCGCTTTCCGATGCTACGATGAGGGCCGTGCAGGTACGTTTCCCTCGAAAGGTGTTGGCAATCCTGCTGGTTGCAGTCCCTGTTGTCTGGGGCGTGCAACTGCCGCTTCGCACATACACCACTGCGGATGGCCTACCGCGCGACGCAGCCTTTTGTATCGTGCCCGACGGGCGCGGCTTTCTCTGGGCTTGCACACGTGAAGGCTTGGCGCGCTTCGACGGCAAAACGTTTGACCTGTTCGGTATCGATCAGGGTCTTCCCAGCCGGGTGGTGAACGATTTTCTGGAAACCAGGAATGGTGTCATGTTGGCCGCCACGAACCAGGGGTTGGCGCGCCTGGATCCTGCCGCGGCGCCTGAGTCGACGCACCAATTTGTAACTATCCCCACCCAAAGTGGCAAGCCCGCACTACGGATTGAACGGCTTTTTGAAGATGCCGACGGAATAGTTTGGGCTGGCACGCTAGGCGGAGTGTACCGGCTTGACAGTGGCAACGAGGTGGCGCATCTGGCCTATCTCAGGATTGGCAACTCGGATTTGTTGGTGCAGTCCTTTGCCGGAGACGGCGCCCACGGTCTTTGGATCGGTACGAATGTGGGTCTGTGCCGTCGTGCGAGTGACGGGCATGTAGAGTGGTTTACCGATGGTGGGGGCTCTCCGCCGGCAGCGTCCGTGAATGCGCTTCTATTTGACAAGGAAGCTCGATTGTGGGTCGGCACGTATAACGGTTTATGGTTGCTCAAGCATGATGTTCGGCTTGGCAGCGGGGCGGTGTTCCAGCTTTTCGGCCAGAGCGAGGGATTGGCAAGCGAGCGGATCCATTCGTTCTTCCAGTCGCCAACGGGAACCCTGTGGGTCGGGACTGCGGCGGGGCTGGCTGAGTTGATTCCCGGAGCAGCGGACACGCTCCGATTCCGCACTTACGGCAGTGCGGAGGGGCTTCGCGGGCGCGTCGTTTTCGCCATCAATCAAAGTAAGGACGGCAGCCTCTGGGTGGGTGTTGATCATGGCTTGGCGCGCATTTCCAGAAGCGGCTTCTTGCGCTACACAGAGGCGGACGGCATGGGCGAGATAGGAGTTACGGCCTTTGCTCAAGATCTCAGCGGCGAACTTTATGCCGTGTCGAACGAATTGAGCGGACCCAAACTGCACCGTCTTGATGGAGCGAAATTCGCCACAATCCGGCCAGCTTACCCAGCGAACCTGCAAGGTTCGGGTTGGGGCCTCGAACAGATCGTCCTGATAGACCATACCGGCGAGTGGTGGTTCGCTACTGGCGAAGGTCTCATCCGTTTCCCGGCTGTGAAATCGGATGATTTGCCGCATACTCATGCGGACGCAGTTTACACCGCGAAGAATGGTTTGCCAAGCAGCGCAATTTTGCGAATCTTTGAAGATTCACACAGCCGAATTTGGGTGTCCACAACCAGCGGACTAGTCTGGTGGTCGCGCGCCACAGACACTTTTCATCACTTCGCGCAAGGGGAAGTTCCGGGATACGTCTCGGCGTTCGCCGAAGACCGCGCGGGTGATGTTTGGATTGCCGCCAGCGTAGAGCCGGGTATTGGCCAGTCGAGTAGGGTGTTCCGCTTCCGCCAGGGCCAAATCCGGAAGATCACAAGCGGTGGAATACCGGAGAGCTGGATTGCCACGATGTTTGTCGATCACGCTGGCCGCCTCTGGATTGGCTCTAGCGACAATGGCCTCACTTGGGTGGACAATCCCGCTGCTGAACGGGTGCAGTTCCGCAGTGACGTCCGGGGGCTTTCGGGCATCGGGGTTAGCGCTATCGCAGCGGACCGTTGGGGGCGAATTTATGCCGCAACGCCACACGGAATAGATCGCCTGGATCCGGCCAACGGGAGTGTACGCCATTATTCGAGTACGGACGGGTTGCCGCCCAGCCCGGTAGCAGCAATGACCACGGACCGCGACGGCCGTATCTGGCTTGGCACCGCCTTGGGGGTGGCATCCTTGCAACCGGCTCTGGACTCGCCCAACGTAGCCGTGCCCGTGGTGATAAAAGCCATTGAGGTAAATGATAAGCCGCGCACTATTGCCGAGGGGCCGGCAAGTGGGATCCAGTTGGCGCCGGATGAGAATCACCTGCAATTCCATTTCGCAGCTCCGACTGCGCCCGACAATGAAGGGCTACGCTATGAGTACAGACTTAAGGATTCAAGCCAGTCCTGGAGCCAGCCTTCGCTAGAGCGCGACGTCAACTACTCGAACCTGCCTCCAGGGCAATATTGCTTTCAGGTTCGTTCCATCCTATCTGGTGAAGTGCGCGGGCCGCCAGCCGAACTCAATTTCTCCATTTCGCCTCACTTGTGGCAACGTTGGTGGTTCAGACTGCTGATAGCAAGCATTTGTGCCGCCATGGCTTTCGGCTGGCACCGGTACGATCTGCAAAGACGCGTGGAAATAGAACGGGTGCGGGCGCGTATTGCCGCCGACCTGCATGACGACGTGGGCGCGAATCTGACGCGGATCGTCATTCTTAGTGAGGTGGCGCAGCGACAAAGCGTCCCCGGGAACCGGCAACTGAGTCTACACCTGGCGGAGATTGCGGATCGGGCGCGCGGCTTGGTAGACCGCATGAGCGACTTGGTATGGTCGGTCAACCCGTTATGCGACGATGTCCCCAGCCTCTTGAACCGGGTGCGCGAATTCGCCTCGGACGTGTTGGAGCCGCAGGGCATCGCGTGGTCCCTTGAGACTACAGACGCTATTCAAGTCCTGCCGCTTTCGCCCGATCGTGGATGGCATCTATTCCTGATTCTGAAGGAGGCAATCAACAATACCGCGCGGCATGCCCGCTGCACGCTGGTTGCGATCGCCTTCGATACCGCCAATGGATGCGCCAGGGTCGTCATCACCGATAATGGTTCCGGGCTACAGCGAGCGGCTGCGCTGGATGAGGCCGGAAACGGTTTCGCCAACATGCGCAAGAGAGCCAGCGAGTTGGGAGGCGATTTGCGAATCCAGTCAACGCCTGGCACGGGCGTGCGGGTGGAACTCACATTTCCAACCCAGGCAGGCACTCTTCGACACAATAAAGTAACAAGACCAGCATGATCATGTCTTCCGTACCAATTCGCCGTGCGCGTTAGTGGAGCCGGATGCCATCTGAAGCCATCCGTGTAGTAATCGTGGAAGATGACCGCACGACCCGGCAAGGGCTGACCTTTCTCATTGGAGGCACGCCTGGATTTGTTTGCGTGGCCGACTACCGATCGGTGAACGAGGCATTGAATGTGGACTTGGACCCGCCGCCGCATGTCATCTTGCTTGATATTCACATGCCTGGAATCCCTGGTTCCGAAGGTGTAAAGCTGTTCCGCGAGAAGTACGCGAATACCCAAGTCGTTATGCTGACGGTGTTCGAGGAACCCCAGCAGATATTCGAATCCATCTGTAACGGTGCCTGCGGCTATATGCTAAAAAATACGCCGCCCGCCAAGCTTCTGGACGCAATCTCCGATGCGCACCACGGAGGAGCGCCCATGTCGCCATCAGTAGCCAGGCAAGTGCTGGCGTTGTTTCGGCAGGGGGCCCCGCCACAGCATTCCTGTGAATTCTCCGGCCGCGAGCAGAGCGTTCTGGCACTGCTCGGCCAGGGTTACAGCTATACCAAGCTGGCCGAAGAGTTGGGTATCTCGATCAATACTGTACGCAACAATATACGCTCGGTCTACGAAAAGCTGCACGTGCATACTCGTTCCGAAGCGGTATCGAGGGCCATTAGACAGCGCTTGATTTAGCCGGCGGGATACAGTACTGCTGAGCATGGTTATGCTCTGACGGTAAGTTCCTTACGACCCTACACTCATTCAAGAGCACTTGAACAAAACTTCCAAAGGTAGAGCAGTGAAAAACAATAATTGGTTCCATTTCAAGCAGGGTCTGCTGACGCTGTTACCAGCCGCTCTCTTTTTGCTGATACCGGCCACACAAGCCGCCAGTCTCTCTGGCGACACAGTCACCTGTGGCGGGACCTTCACCGGTCTCTTTTGCCACCCCGCAACCGCGGTGGTCGGCTCCTCGGTGGAGTTTACGCTAGGTCGCGGCGGGGTCAACCCTCAGAGTTTTCTTTCGCTTGACTTCGACGCCACTGGCTTACTCATCACCGCGCTTTCCGACACTGATTGGGCAACTGACATCAACACCTTGACCTTTTCGGATACATCGAGGGCTTTTCCATCGGCGACTCTTCTTTCGTCAACGGCCGACCTTTTCGGAGCGGGGAACGTCTCGCTGTCGGGAGGAGTTCTATCGGTAAACCTTGAGGGAACGCAGTTCAAGGCCGGGCAAACGGTTGACATCGGTCTGACGGGCAGCGCTATTTCCGCAGCACCGGAGCCGGCCACGCTTGGCTTCATGTCTGCAGCGCTAATCATCGCCGGTGTGTTCCGGGTGCGAAATCGTAAATAGGGTGAATGTGTCCGAAACGGGGTCGCGCCGGAACGGATGCCCAAAGTCGAGGCGACGGAGTTGGCTCGGGAAGCAGTAGGCGCAAGCCCTCCTATAGCGAGCAAACGCCCCAGCCTACCCAACCGTAAGAACGATTCGAACCAAAATACACCTAATGTCTTAATCTTTCAGTGCTGGCCTCTTATTTTCAGAGAGTTAGATTTTTTCAGGAGATCAGAATTGCCAAATCCGCCGTTACATTTGTCACGCTCGATTTCATTCTCGGGAGTCACCTCAGGTGGCGCCGCGTCGGCGAACGGGGGTGGGCTGTTCACAAAGCCTATGCGAGGGAAGAACGTAATTGCTCGCATAGACGGAGACACGGATGGCGTGTTTTCGATTGTGGAGATCCAAACTCTGGCCTTGATCCACGAACCGGACGCGCCGCCGAAGGCTGGTCCCTCATGGGAACCCGTGGAGACAGTGACGGGGCCAGGCCCCATCGAGATCGCGGCCGGGCCTGGCGCTTTAGCAGTAACTGTACGCTTTAGCGTTGGCTTTTCTCCGAGCAATACATCGTACTCAGCCAGCGTTTCCATCGTCGAGGCCGGAACCCGTGGCCCGATTTTGTTTAGCATCCCCCTTACGGCCAGCGTCCTCCTGATACCGCCAGGGATCGCAGGTGGTATCAAATGGGACCTGGAGTTGTACTATCCCGCCGGCCTTCCCAAAAGTGAATGGGGCAGCTTGTTGAACATCACGCTCAATACCATCGACCCCGGCATGCCCTTTGAATCGTATACCCAGGTTGCCTCGGGAGGTATCACGGGCCTGACGAACGACTTCACCGAGGCTTATGCCACCTACAGCATATCCATAGGCCCCGGCGTCCCGTATGATCAGCCGCTGGTGATTCTCATTTACGACGAGCTGTTTGAAGCGTCCCCACCTTGGCAGGGTTTCAGTCAAGTGCAAACTTCGGGGCCCAATCCCGTGATCCTGACCGATGCCCAACCAGGCGTACTTGTGGACTTCGAGCTAGTTGGGTTCCAGGTCAGATAGAAAATTCGGTCTCCGGGGAAGCCGAGGACACTTCGAGCATCTGCTGCAGTTTGCAGGATTGTGTCCATCGTTGCGCAGGTGATCAACCGCGTTGCAAATAGACCGTGTTCCATAAGATGATGGCGGCGACCAAGTTCAGACCACTTGTCGGGTCCGAGAAGAGATCACGCGAAAGTGATTCTTGTATCGTAGCAGTGACGGGTGCATTCGATGGGCACTTCTACCGAGTCTGTTGGTTGAGGACATCGCCTATACGTTCGCGGGCGGGCCTATTCATGGAACCGGAAGGAAACAAGGTGCTGTGGTGCTACGTGAGATCGTCAGCTTACCTGACCCCCACACGTTGAATCTTGCAATGACGATCTTCATGGGCCGCAAGGAACTACCGTTAGGGAACGCGGTGTTTCCGGCGAGTGTAAAGGAGACAGCTTGTGCGTCTGTCCTCATAAGTCCCCTTGCGGTCAACGGCGACCTTCGCAAGCCTGTCAAGTCGACGAGAAACGCGCATCTCGTAGATTGAGAATTCAACGTCTCGAAAAACGCCCCAGGCAAGAAGTAGCATCGGCCTTTCACGTTCGGAAATACTGGGCCACGGCTTTGGAGGCGGGTGCCTGTGCCCAAAATAAGGAATAAGCCTCGCTCGCCAAGATTGGCACTACGGATTGCTGACCTTGCTCATTCTAGATCGGCAGTCTTGAACAGTCTCGATCTGAAAGCTCTCACCGCACCTATGATCACGCAATTGACGAATTTGTCGAGTGGTATTGCTCAGAACCACGCCTGGCGTTTAGCCGCCGACTCTCCACCGCTCGGTCCCCAGCGTGCGATGCGAGATTTTAGGATTGTTGGCCCGTTCCGGGAACGGAGACGCGGCAAGAAAAGCAGATCACCAGATGTAGGTGGCCACTGCTCCAGCTTTCAGAGTCGCCGTTGAAAATCTTCGTCCTTCGGCGAGACTAAAGGTCTGAGAAGATCCGCTGGTGTTTGCGACTACCGCGACCGTCTGGCCATTCGTGGTTTGGAACGCGACGTTAGGCAGCATCTCCGGTCCGCTCGAAGCAATGCGCACGGATCCGGGCCGTACGAACTTTGCAAAGTGGGCGATCACGTAATAAGCGAGGTTGCGAGTGACTGCGTCGGTGTCAATGGTGATAGCTCCCTGGCAAATTCCGCAACCGCCATCGTTCGTATGCGGGCCGAAGTGAGGATCGGCAGCCAGATTCCATAACAGAACGACGCGACTCCAATTGCGGGTCGCTCCGATAACAGTTCCACTGACAGGCTCGGCGACTGGCATCAGGTCGGGATGTTGCAGGTCTTCGGCCATGAATTCAGTGAAATACAGATTCTTGTCCGGATAGGCATCATGAACCTTGCTCATCGCCTCGATCTTTCCGCCATAGAGATGAAAAGCCGAGCCATCCACATACTTGGCTGCAGCAGGATCTTGCAAAATCGAGAGCGGATATTCCGGAACATCGCAATTGTGGTCATAGAGAAAGATCTTCGTGTGGATCCCGGCTTTTTGAAATGCCGGTCCCAAGTTGTTCTTGATAAAGGCGGCTTCTTCCGGAGCCTCCATCACCATGCTCGGCGTGTTTTTCGGATTGAGCGGCTCGTTCTGGATCGTAATTGCATCAATCGCGATTCCATGTGCCCGCATGCCTCCGATGTAGCGGACAAAATACTGCGCATAGGTTGCATAGAATTCCGGTTTGAGTTTGCCGCCCTTCACTTTGCCATTCGTCTTCATCCAGGCGGGTGCTGACCACGGGCTGCCGAGTATGCGGAGTTGCGGATTGACCGCGAGAATTTCTTTCAGAACAGGAATGACATCGGCCTTATCGTGACCGAGGCTAAAACGCGCAAGGTTTGCGTCCGTCTCGCCCGGGGGCAGATCGTCATACGAATAAACGCCCTCATTCATGTCGGAAGCTCCGATGGTGACGCGCAGATAACTCAGACCAATACCGCTTCCCTCAGCCGAAAAGAGCTCATTTATAATGGCGGCTCTCTTTTCGGGTGTCATGCGGATCAAAAGCTGCGCACTTCCACCGGTGAGTGCGAACCCGAAGCCTACCATTGATTGGAACTTCCGCGCGGGATCGATTTCGATGCGCGGAAGTGGGATAGTTCCCGTGCTAAACGGCAGGGAAGAATTCTGTAGTGTGAAGAGAGACGATCGGTCCGGATTGGTCAGCCATACCGCGATACCTCTTTCTTGCGCACAAGCGTTGGGTTGCAAGAGAACGACCGCCACACAGGAGAAAACTATTTGCCTGACGAAGGTGAGCGCATGGTTCGCCATAGATTGTGAATCCAGATAAAGAATATCGTGGCGAGCTATTCTGCTTTGGATTCTGTCTTGTTAGCTCGATCCGATCGAGGGTACTAGGCGTCGATGCGAGAACTGAGTCCACACTCGCCGTTACTATTAATCCGTCGTGTAGTTGATCTCCAAAGTACGAACTCGCCGGGTGGATACCGCCAAGACCAGCATCGAGAGAGCGAGAAGCCCGATGACCGCGATGTAGCCGGATATGGGTTCGGGGTTGGAGACAAGCAGCGCGAACAGGGCGGGCATTCCCGGGTCCAGCGGGATGTCTACCGGACACAAAGACTTCAAATAATAAATGATGCTGAGTTTCTTGAGAATGTCCGGAAGAACCGGATTTGCAGCTTCCCAAATGAGCACAACAGCCGCAGGCACTATGGGATTCCGAAACAGAAGACCAGCAGCAAGGAAGATGCTTCCATAGCCCACGCAAGCCAAAACCGTTACGCACAGGTAAGCAGCTATTTGCGAGATGCCGTGATTCTGGTATAGGAACTGGGAGATGGTGCTGGAATCAAACTGGACGAGGAGGGCAATCAACTGCAGAACAGTGCTGACGGAAAAAATCACCGTAGCCGCAAGCAGGCCCGCAAGATATTTGCCGATCACAAGAATTTCGCGCCGAACCGGAGTGAGGAGGTAAAAATGCAGAGTCTTGTCGAGCATTTCACCTCGAAACAGATTCATGAATATGCCGAGGCACCCGAAGAAGATGGCGAGCCGAACAAAAAAGAATTGAAAGACCCCGGCGAAGACGTAGCTGTCTTGGCCAAGGCTGACCCCCGAATTCCTGGCAATCCCCACCACGATCCCTCTTTCAAAGGACACCCGCAACTCGTTGCTCCCGTCCGAGTAACGGAAAGTTTCGCCTTCAGTAGTTGTGATCGTATGGGGGCCGGTTCGCCGCCTGATTATTTGTGAATGAACGTCAGGAGGCTCCCCGAGCAGTGCGATCACTTGCTCCCGGGACATGCCCTGAGTAATTGCGGAGAGATCTCGTTCGGTCAGCGGCCGGGCATTTTTGAGCGCCATCTGTTGGCGCGCGCCGTGCATGTGAATCTCGACCAGAGAGTGCGCGAGAAACAGGGCTACCGGAGCGAGGGCCAGAAGATAAATCCATAGACCTCGCTTTGCGAAGAACGTCTTCCTCATCTCGAGGCGGATGACTGCTTTGATTTGCGTCCACCAGAGCCGGTTCATCGAGTCACTTCCTCCGCGCCGATCAAGTATTCATAGACGGAGTTCACGTCGTCATCCACAGGGGCCACGGATTCAATGGAAAAACCGTCGACCGCGATGCGGTTCATGAGCTGGTAAAAACGATCCGGATCGCTGGTTTTCACGAGCAATCCGCGGCGGTCATTGTGAATGCGGACTTCGACCACGTGCTTTTCGCCGAAGAAGCGAGCGGCAAGCTCACTGGGACGATCGCAACGGATCAGGATTTGCATAGGATGATCCTGGATCTCGCTGCGCACTGCCTGAATATTGCCCTCTGCAGCGACATAACCACCGCTCATCAGAATGACTTGATCGGAGATGATGTCGACTTCATGCAGGACGTGACTCGAAAGAATCACGTGGCAGCCATCCTGGGCCCACGAGCGGAACAACGCAATAGTTTCCGCGCGAACCAGGGGATCGAGGCCATTCAGAGGTTCGTCGAGCACCAGCACGCGAGGATTATGAGCAATCGATTGAGCTAAGCGAATCCGCTGGCGCATTCCTTTGCTATAACCGGCGGCTTTGCGATGCGCAGCCTCCCTCAGTCCAACGCGGTCAATCGCGCGCCAGGTAAGTTCATCACTGGCCCCGTGGTCGTATCCATAGAGCTGCAGATAGGACTGAATAAATTGATATCCAGTGAGCGCTTTCGGTAACGAATCAAATTGCGAGCAGTAGCCGACTGTGTGGAAGAGTTTTTCCGGCTGATCGGGCGTCACATTCAAAACCCGAATGCTGCCGTGGGAAGGGCGGATGAGCCCTGTCATGAGATTCATCAGCGTGGTTTTGCCGGAACCATTTGGGCCGACCAGGCTGGTGATGCCGGGCGGAATGGAGAGATTTACCCGGTTTACGCCCAACACGTCGCCGTAAAACTTCGAGACGTTCTCAAAGATGATGCGATCGTTCATCGAACGACCTCATTCGCTCTTACTCTGCGCATCAACAGGTAAAGACAGAAAGCGGCAATCGCGAGCAGGCCTATCCAGGATTCAGTAACGGAGAGCGGCTGATCGGGTGCGCCACGAAACAGGTCGTGCCAGATGATGGAGGCGAGCTTAGTAACGTCGAGAAGATAGCCTTGTTGGGTTCGCAGCACGGCGTTGATGGCTTGAGCGAATCCTGCGCCGAAGAAGAGAACGCCGAGCACCAGCGCACCGGCAACGATGCGCCACTTCACCCAAGCGGAAAGCGCCAATGCGAGAAGCGAGAGCACGAGAATCCAGATGAGCGAGCCTATCACCAACCCACTGGCAATCCACGCGTTGTCAAACATCCATTGCCAGCCGGAGAGACTGGCTTGAACGAAAAAGAGAACCAGGCCAGGCACCCACGTGATCCACGAGAGGGTGATGACCAGCACGGACATCTTGCCCAGTACGTACTCGGTTCGCGAGAGCGGGCGGCAGAGATAGAGCGTGAGAGCACCGTTGGCGAGATCGGGTGACACCAGGCCAGGACCGATGAAAGCGGTCAGCACAAAAGCGAGTAAGGCCTGAACGGTCAAGTAGATCTCAAAAAAATGGCCGTTGATTTCAAGAAACGGGCTGGGGCGATTGCCGAGAAACGCGAACGCACTGAGATGTGAATTTGCGTAGACTCCGAGAATGCACAGCAATGGGAAGAAGAAGCACAGCACGAAAAATGCGGTTTGCACTTTGGAGCGGAACAAAGTTCTTCGAGAGAAACGATATAGCACGAGAAATCGCGACCAGGATGGCGTAATCTCCCCGTCGTAGGCTCGATAGGTGCGTTTATAGACTGCCATCACCGGTCTCCATAGCTTTGAGGAAGATATCTTCCAGGGTGTCGCGGCGGAAATTCAAGCGGCGAAGCTGGATATTTCGCTCAGAGGCGATTCGATAGATATCGCTGACTTCAACGTTATCGCCCAGGACCAATTTCAAGCGGCCCTGCGCTCCGGGCGCGCATTCGCAACCCAGGTGCTCGGCGGCTTCAATGAAGGGAGCGCTGTCGCCCCGTATTTCGAGTTCCAGAAAGCGGCGGTTCGATCGCCGTTCGTCCTCAAGGTTCGAGTAGTGAACGACGCGGCCTTGTTTCAGAATGACTACTTCTTCGCAGGTTTCTTCGACATCGCGCAGCAAGTGGGAGCACAGAACAATATGCATCTGGCGCGTGTCGCGCATCTCGCGAACGAGACGCACCATTCTTTGACGAGCCGGCGGATCGAGCCCATTTGTCGGCTCGTCCAATATGAGCAGCTTCGGCCCGTGCGCGATAGCCTGCGCGAGCTTAGCGAGTTGCTTCATGCCCTGGGAGTAAGTGCCGAGCCTGCGATACCGGGCCTCACCTAATCCGACGTAAAACAATGCTTCATGAGCGCGTTCCAACGCCATTTCGCTGGGAAGGCCGGACAATTCCGCCATCAAGCGGATGAACGAGACCGCACTCATGTTACTGATGAATGAGTCGTTTTCGGGCATGTAGCCGATCAGGGTTCGGATTCTCTTTGCGTCGGAGCGGATATCGGATCCGAAGACACGCGCAGACCCCGCCGAAGGAGTCCAGAACCCCAGAAGAGTATTGATCAGCGTGGATTTTCCTGCGCCATTTGGACCGAGCAGTCCGATAGTGCGGCCGGTGAACGAACAAGAGACATCGTGCAGGATCTCTCTTGCGCCCAGCCGAACAGAAAGGCCCCGCAGCTCGATCACGGGACCGGGCTGCGGGGTGGTGGAGGGGCGGCCCTCGCTGCCGTTCGGCGATATGAGAGTTGTTACTGGGGAGTTCTCTTTTAGCATCCTCACCTTGGTTGCTGATTTTGCTTGGATACCTGCGAGGTTGCAGATATGGCATTATGAGCGAGCAGCGGGACCAGTGGTCCTCCCTGCTGAATCTCTGCCAGAGTTCCGAGATTAAAGCCCAGGAACGAACCGCGGGTTGCAGCCACAATCCGGTCAGGCTCGCCGTAAACGCAGATCAATCCCGGACCGCTGCTCGCCAGAAGCGTGGATACAGACTGTTGCTGTGCGGGAGTGAGAGATGCGGAGCGCTTCAATTCCTGGGCGAGCGGGCCGAATGAACTACCTGCATTGACGTAGAGGATACCCGATGAATTGGTATAGCCATCGGCCGGCAACTGGTTCCGGAAGTTAGCCGAGCTTACGAGCGTGTGTCCCACTTGCCGGTCCTGGATCGCCTGAACGATGTTCGCCTCGCTTGCGGCGGCCACCAGGTATCCATCGACGAACGTATAATAGGCGAGCAGATTGGGCATTTTGCTGGAACGCAACCAGTAAAAAGTGCGGGAATTGACCTGTTCGCTTCCGGCCTGCAATTTACCCTGCGCTTCCGGCAACTGCGGATTGATGCGGTCTATTAGAGTCGTAAGAGTGTGCTGCAAGCGCTGGGGATCATTCACCTCCACGATAAGCTTCCAAGATGGAAACGGCAGCAGGGTTCCGTCAATTGCGAAAGTCGCATCGTTGCCGAAGGGAGCGGCTACGTCATCGAGCAGGCTCACACCCGCCAGAGACTCAAGGCCACTCAATCCCTGGGCAAAACTGGGATTCTTCTGGCTTGCGAAAGCAATCAGTTCTTCGACCACGGCGCGAGGGCTTTTCATGATGAATGAAGCGGCAACGGTAGCATCAGGCGATACGAAATTAAGAGAGCCCATGGGGCCAGGCGCCCCCAGCCAGGAAGCGACTCCCTGCCGAGCGCTGTTAAACGAGAGAGACGCACGAGTATCCGTTGCAGCTCCGACATCGCGCCTTTCCAATACCAGATATTGAGCATTGTTCACGCCGGGAAGAACTTCGTGTTCCTTGTAACTGCTTACGGATTTCCGAATGATTTGTTCCAGGTCAACGGCAAGAAGATATCCTGCGCCAGCGCTGTAGGACTTTGCGATGCGCGAGTAGAACGGCGTTCCAGTGAAATTCCCGGAGGCCGAGCCCTGGATGAGCTGCAGCGCACTCTTCAGCTGTGCCGGATCGATGGATGCGGCCAAAACGTTGTTCGTCACAGAAACAAGCAGGTGTCCCGTGTCACCGGCGGGCATTTGCGACACGCTGCCGATGATTTGAACGCCAGAGGACGCAGGCAAATTCTGCTGCAGATATTCGGCCAATCCGGGACGGCGAATCTCAGCGAGCAGCAGCGGCTCCGCGTTGCTCTTCGAGCGGTTTGAAGCTATCGACACAACGATCTCATTCCCGAGATATTGACTGACAGAGGAGATTTGGCCAATCAGACGATCGAAATCCGCGCTGTGCGACGCCGATTTTTGGCCCCACCAGCTCCGTAGTACATCGCTCTGGGCCAGCCGCTCATCGAAGATCTGCTTCGCCTGAAGGATGGTTCCGCCCAGGTTCGGGATTGCGGCATAGAGCACTGCATTCTCCGGTACATACTTGGCCAGATTGGACGAAAAGCGCAAACCGGGAGAAGGAATGCTTTGAAGCTGCTTCTGAAGGCTCGACAACTCGGTCAGAAGCGCGAGGTAAGAATCTGCATTCTTGCTCCAATCGAACTCCGAAGCGATGGGCACGTTTTGCAGGCCGTTGGTGGCCATCTGTTGACCGGCCGTGAGTTGGAATCTGTTCTGCCCCTGCTGGACCTGTGCCGAGCCTTTTGCAACCGCAACGCGCGATCCTTTGATGCCACGGTCCACGGAAAGCACGGCGTTTTTGAGGGGCACGAGCACGCCGCCAGTCGATATGTCGAGCTTGCCTGAATCAGAATCATCAGCCTGCGCTATCAGCCGCCCCTGGGCGAGATTGACGGTGGTTTCCCCCCACCCACGTGAAAGCGAAAGGTCAGACCGCTCTCCCATTTCGAGCTTGATGCCGCCGATGAGCGTCAGAATGGCCCGGGAACCGCTTGCAGTGCGAAGCTGGTCGGAGTTGGTGATTACGGTGCCTACCTTTATCAGCACAGAGCCAACGTTGGAGACGCGATAGAGGTTGCCTTCTACGCTTGAGACAGTGGCGCGCAAGCTATTTTGGCCCGGCAACAGGCCATATCGGGCGGCGGTGAGACCGGCTGCGATGCCCACCACAAGAGTTGCGGCCAGAGCCCACGCCATAATCGGAATGCGCTTGCCGGATTTGGCACTAACTTTCGCTGATTGCGGGCTGAGCGCCTCCGGCTCTCGACCTCGGGCTTGCTGGAGGACACGACGGCATGCGACACACTGCAGCGTGTGATCCCGCACGAGCAAGGCACGCGCAGGGGAAAGGGTGCGGCCAAGATAGGCGGGGAGCAGCGCCTGAAAATCAGAACAGCCGCGGATGCGCTCCACAGAATCGGGCAAGAAGACGGCGTCGAAAAGGGCCCTGAAAACACGCGCAGATGCATCGCGGACGACTTTCTCATCGGGACTGTCGTCGCGCATCGCGGCAACCGCCCGATCTAATTCATGCTGACTCATACACGGCCTCCAAAGTAGGATCGAATTTCCTTTTGCAGCTGACGCCGCGCCCGGTGAAGCGTAACAGCAACCAGAACCTGCGACATGTTTAGCGCCTGCGCGATCTGCTGATTAGTGAAGTCCTCGATATAGCGAAGCGCAAAAATTTCAGCAGAGCGCGGGCTCAAGCGCACAAAAGCCCGGCGCAAACAATCCCGCAACTCGTCAGGAGGATTATGAACCGGGCCGGGTACCTCAGTAAGCGGGACCGTTTGCTCGGGATGCCGTACCCGGAGCAGGTCGAGAGACGCGTTCACTGCGGCCCGCCGGAGGTAACTTTCCTGATTTTGAACAGGGGGCGCAGACGAATCGCGACGCAGAAGACGCAGAAAGATGGTTTGTAAAACGTCTTCCGCGTCCGCGGCATTGCCGGTGATTCTGTAAGCCGTTCGGAACACGAGCGCGTGGTATTGCTCAAAGACGCGGCTGAACTCCGGCGTATGTGTAGAAACCGTGCCCTCTTCCGTTGCTAGTTGCAGGGTTCCCTCCTGTCTCGTCAGCACTAAAGACGGGGGATCGGGACGATTATTACAAAGCTGTCAGATATTTCTTGGCTCTCGGAGCGCGGTTTTGCGCTGAGTCTTCTCGAGGAGCTTCCTGCAACCGTCGCTGACGCGTTTATCTAATCAGCGCGGACGTAAGCCTTAACTTCCCTGTCCGGCCCCTTGGGCCATCTGTTGGTGGAAGGCTCGGCCCCGCTTCTCCATTTCGTCCGGCGCGACGTCTTCGATGTGAGTGGCGAGCGCCCACTGGTGGCCGAACGGATCGGTTACCGATCCGAACCTGTCGCCCCAAAACATGTCCTGCGGAGGCATGTCAGCATTTGCGCCGGCATCCACTGCTTGCTTGAACACGGAATCCACATTCTCGACATAGAGGAAAATGCTGACGGGCGACCCACCCAAAGACTGTGGAGATCGATTCCGGCCCATTTCCTCCGACAGCATGATGATGGAATCGCCAATCTTGAATTCCGCATGCATGATTTTGCCACCGGGACCATCCATTTTGTGCAACTGCGTGGCGCCAAAAGCCTTCTGGTAATACTCCAGCGCTCTGTTCCCATCCTTGACCACTAGATACGGTGTAGCGGAATGATAACCCGGGGGAATCGCCTTAACTTGACCAGCCATTTTCTATTCTCTCCTTAAATGAAGTTCAGAGAGAAGATACCACAACGGCAGTGACGACGTACCCGTTTATTAATATCTGCGATCACGGGCGATCTTGAGATCAGTGACGTCACGCATGAGGGCATCACGACTGCTCGCCTGAAGCACATTATGATCCAGGATGCTTTGGATTTCATCGATGGATTTGTGCAGTTCACCCTTATCGAAGTGACCTTTCGTCAGATGGCGGTCAAAGCTCGAAAGATGTCCTTGCGCGCTGCGATAACGCTCGCGTTCCTTTTCTTTATTGGTTTCCAGATCGGCGGCGGCGCGCAGATCGTTTTGCGTGCGATCCACCAGGCCTCGAAGGTCGCCGTAAGGGGAGGGATATTCCTGATACCACGCGTTTGCTGCAGCAGTCAGGGGAACTGCGCCGCCTATTGCCAAACCAACACTGAGAACCACGGCCCCAAAAGATCGATTAAATAATTGCAAGTTAGCACCCTCCTTGATCTGACATTAAGACGCTCGCCGGAAGCTGCTGATTTGCGAGAAACACCGCCACGGGAGATTAATTTTCTATAAAGATGGCGCAATCACAAGTATCGTCGAGCGAGAGCAACCGCTCCATACAGGACTGAATCATCGCCAAGGTACGCAGGAACTACATCGCGGCGGGCTCGCGACCAGGGAGTGATCTGACGGTCTAATTCTTGCCGCAGTGGCGTGAATAAGCGTTCACCTGCTTTAACGAGACCTCCACCGATCACGATACGAGCTGGATTCAACAACATGATGGCCGCTTTTAGCCCTCTCGCTAAATGGACGACATACTTCGTAACAAAGCCGGGATCGGCGAGAAGCTCTTTGGCGGATCGTCCATAATCGCGCTCCAGCCATAGACCGCAACACATACGTTCAAAACATCCGTGGGCTCCGCACAAGCATTCCGGCCCGTTTGGCTCGACGGTCAAATGCCCGATCTCGCCCGCGAAAGAATCAGCGCCGCGGTACACCTTGCCATCTATCACCAGACCGCCTCCGATTCCGGTCGAGAGAGTCATGTAAAACAGCGGATCGCTTCCCTGTCCTGCGCCGTACGCGCTTTCCCCCAGCGCACCGGCATTAGCATCGTTGTCCATTACGGTTTCGGCCCCGGTAAGACGTTTCACATTAGCGACCAGCGGATACTCTGCCCAGCCCTCGACGTGAGTAGACAGAGTAACCGTCTGGGACGGGAAATCAACCGGACCGCCGAAACCAATGCCACAGCGATGAGGCTTAAATTCGTGGTTCTCGCGCCAATTGTTGAAAATCTGCTCGATCTGCGAGAACATCCACACCGGGCCTCCAGTTTTTTCAGTACGGCGGGTCTCGCGCAGCAGAATCTGGTCTTCGTCAAACGCTGCAACAGTAAACTTCGTGCCACCTATGTCGACGGCAAACGTCCTCATCTATTTAGGATGGGCGTACTGTTCTCAGGTGAGAAGAAACGTAAGTGTAGACAGCGGCTTTCTTAAGGTCGGATTCTAGGGAATGCTCCGACGGTCGATCAAGAACAACACTAAAACGATGATCAGGAGCAGACCCAGCCCGCCGCTCGGGTAATAACCCCATGCGCCGCTATAGGGGTAGACCGGTAAGCTTCCGATGAGAAGCAGAAACAAAATGATGATCAAGACCAGACGGAGCATGGAACTCGACTACCTCCCGAAGTTTGTCGCCTTCCACGGTATCAGAGTCCAGTCCCCGCCGGATAGTTTGTCAGTACTTATGGAGGCCCTACCTGATCGCTGATATCCAAAGCCTCGAATTCCATCACCATTGCGGAATTGGTAAGAGCGTCCTTGAAGTCTTGATCTTTTCCTTCGGCAACATCGTACTCCCACACCTCAGTTCCCAGACTGAGGAAGTCGTCATCTTCCTCGAGTACGTCGGATGAATGCTGGGCATCGGGCGCATTGCGCCCGACGAACACAGCATCGAGAACAGTCTCGTCATCAAGTTGAGTATCCAGAAAGCTTGGAGGGTTGTCGGCCTTCTCGCCTTCCCGGTTGGAGCGCTCCCGAAATACAACTCTGTATTTCATACTTTGCTTCGTCGCGGCGTAGGTCGACCTGCTACATCGACGAGCCACTGCCCATCTTCGATTGAATGGACTTGATCTTGTCGAGATGTCCTTGGATGACCGGCAGAGTCCGTGAAGCGAAATCTTTGATCTGCGCATCCTTACCGGCGTTCGCTTCTTTCTGGAACTCCTTTACGTCTTCCTCGTGATCCTTCACCATATCGTTCACATACGCCTTATCAAAGGCCGCGCCGGAGAGCTTGTCGAGCCTGTCGTACATGGCCTGCTGCTTGGCATTCACATCAGTGGGCAGCGTCATCCCTTCTTTTTCCGCCGTTGATTTGAGGTCGTCATTTGCCTTCGAATGATCGTCTACCATTTGCTGGCCGAACGCTTTCACGTCGGAATTGCTCGCCTTATCAGCAGCCAGTTTCCCTAGCTTTACCTCCGCCATGCCGCCTTGCGCAGCCTTCATGGCGAAGGTTGTATCGGCCGATTTCATCATCTTCTTGGCGCCATTGTCGATGTGCTCGTTGCCTGTGTTTTGCGCCACCAACGTTGCGGGCCATAACGCGGCAAACGCAGCCAAAGAGGCCGTCGCGAACAGCGCATTTAGTTTCAATTCAATTCTCATTCCACTCACTCCTTCAACTGATTGGATTTCCCGGTGTCCGTCCGGTTACGCACCAACTATCCCGGTAAGGAGCCCATCTGAAGATTTACGATCTTCTGCAACCCGAATTTAACGTCGAGAATGGACGCAGAGGCCACGAACGAGGAGGACGCTAGTGGTAAATACGTGGTTGTTGAAAATCAAGCTCAACGACGAATGGGAAGAATGTAAGTTTACGACGCGCAAAGAGGCGCTCGCCGCGTTTGTGGCGCTTGCAACGGATTATAAAGCGAAACTCAAAAAGGCGATTCTACTTTCGCCCCAGGCGCGCATCAAGCAAATCGTTTCAACAAAGGAGCCGAAAAACGGGCAGCATCGCAACGTTAACTGATCCGACGCGGAGAAGGACGGTCGTTACGCTATCTCATTCGCGATAGCATATCTCGTCATCTGGGCTGTCGAGTGGAGACCGAGCCTCTGCATTATGGCAGCCCGGTGGAACTCGGCCGTACGAACGGAAATCTTGAGTTGATTCGCGATTTCCTTGGCGCTGCATCCGAGAGTGATAAGGCGCAAGACTTCACGTTGGCGCGCGGTAAGATCACTTCGTCCGGAAGCCGGCTGAGTTCCGCCCTCCTCCTGGGGCGCGGCAGGATTGAGGAGTGTTCCACCATCGAGGACCGCGTGTATCGCCGAGATTAGCTCCTGCGCCGGAACGCGCTTGGACAGATAAGCCTTAGCCCCGACTCGGGCAGCTTGGTCTACATAGCTGGAATCCCCGTACATCGATAAAAACACAATCGGCAGTGTGGGCTGGCGCTCCAAAACTTTTCTGGCCGTCATAAAGCCATCGCCGCCCGGCATGCTCACGTCGAGGATCGCTACGTCGGGGTGAAAATTCTCGACAGCATTGATGAACGCCGAACTGTTGTCGACGGTGAGAACGTTGAATTGGTCTTTCATCATTACGCAGAGGGCGTCGAGGATGAGGTGATGGTCATCTCCCAAAAGTAGCTTCGGAAGTGTGTGATGGGTCACATCTGTGTTTGGTGTCAGCACTTTATTTGCTCCCGTGTATGATGCATTTCACAATCTTCAGTACTCTAAGTGATTTTACGAACCGACAGGACACCTTGGTACTAGGAAGTCGCCTAGCGCATAGAACTTCTTACCTACACGCTTCCGCGAATCGCCGGAACAGCCTTAGCTGTTCCCGATCTTTCACTACCTGGTCTTCGGGGTGCCATTGGATGGCGACCACGAAAGGTTTGTCGCGCCGTTCCAGCGCTTCCACGCTGCCCTCTTCGACGTCTCGGGCTGAGATCTGAAGAGACTCGCCAATGCGGTCTGCGGCTTGATGGTGGCGGGAATTAACGCACCAGCGCGTCGTGCCGGCAATGTGTCCGAGGGTGCTGTCTGGCTCAATCGCAACCTCATGCGCCGGCAGGGCCAAGTCTTCGAGTTCCGGATCGTGCCGTGCGGAAGAGGGAAGGTGCTGGATCAAAGTCCCGCCATGATACACATTCAGGATCTGCAGTCCGCGGCAGATAGCCAGGATCGGCAGATCCTTTTGGAGGGCTTGGTGAATGAGATCGAGCTCGATCGCATCTCGTTCATTGTCCGGTTGATCGGTCTCGGGCAGGGGCGTTTGGCCGTACCGCTCCGGATTGACGTCAGTCCCGCCCAGCAGAACGAGCCCGGCGCAATCGCCTAATGAAACCGAACCCGTCGCGGGAACCGGATGTGGCTCGATGCCGCCGCCGCGAACGGCATCCTCGTATGCCTTCAACTTATCTGCGCGGCGATACGGGAGCAACACTCGCCTAGTCATATTCGATTCCTTGAACTTATGAGTCCCATCTCCGCAGTGTACGGCGAAACCCTCTCGCGAGATAACCTGGATTTATGGCAACAAGCCCGGCTCTTGTGTCAATGGAAGAGTATCTCGAAATGTCTTGTGAGCCGGAATGCGAATACGTTGACGGAGAACTGTTTGCTAAGGCCACGGGCGCAAAGGATCACGCACGGCTTTACTCCCGCATCGTCCACCTCCTGTATCGTTTCGAAGAAGCAAGACTGTGCCAAGTCGCGACAGAGCAGTCTCTCCGCGTCCGTGAGAGTGCTGTTCTAATTCCGGATGTCTGTCTGCTTCCGCCTGACAACGACGAACACGGCATCGTCCGCGAGCCCGCGTTGCTGTGCATCGAAGTCCTCTCACCTTCGGATCGCTTCACGTACACAGTTAAGAAATGCGCGGAATATCTTCGCTGGGGCGTTCCGGCCTGTTGGATTTTCGATCCGATCGAGAAGCAAGCCTGGTTTTACAACGCGGAAGGATTACATGCGGTCGCGGGTGATGGAGTCTTACGCCTGGGTGAAATTGAGCTTCGCTTGACCGAATTGTGGCCGTGAGTTGAATGCCCAAGCCATGAACCTTGTTTTAAAAAACGTCGAAGACAGCATGCCGGTTGTGTTGCATCCGCCCGCGATGACAGATGACGAATTCTATGACTTCTGCCAGCGCTACGACGGATTCCGCGTGGAACGCATGTCCGACGGGTCCGTGGTGATTATGGTGCCTCCGGGTCTTGAGAGCGGTTTCCGAAACAGCGATTTGACGAGGCAATTGGGCAACTGGGCTGAGCGTGATGGCCGCGGCGCTGCCTTTGGCTCAAATACCGAATTCATTTTGCCGGACGGATCCGCTCTTTCGCCGGATGCTTCGTGGGTCCATCGGGACCGGATCACCCAGCTTTCTTCGAATCAGAAGCGCAAGTTTCCGAGGCTCTGCCCCGATTTCATGATCGAGCTCATATCCCCGAGCGACCGTCGAGCACAAGTCAGACGAAAGATGCAGCAGTGGATCCGCAATGGCGTGCAACTCGGGTGGTTGATCGATCCTGGTAAGAGAACCGTCACAATGTATCGGCCGGGTGCGGAGCCAGAAACTTTAGTGAATCCGCAACATGTGAGCGGCGTTGATCCGGTTAGCGGTTTCGTTCTGGATTTGACTCACATCTGGGCCGGTCTGTGAAATCGCGCTTGGCGCGCCGTCGTTGATCCTTCCCGGACATAAATCGTAATCTCTTGCCCTCGCAGGGCCCAGGACGCGACTTCTCTCAAACCTAAGTTCAGGCACTCCTCTGGCGTGACATCCGGTGCCCAATCGTAGAAGTGGGCGAGAAAGCGCCGTACCAGCGGATTCGACATCACGGGATTTTCCGGAGCCCACGTGCGTGTAAATGTGATCAGTGCATCGAAGCTGTTGGAAGGCAGCGCTCGAATAGATGAGGCGTGAAAATCGCCGGTCTCCACAACCTTCAGTTTGCGATCGACAAACCCATAATCGGGATCGCGAAGCGCGGCGGTGTAAGGCCACGCGGTTGCAATGGTGCGATCCGGAAGATTCCGTTCGGCAAATTCTGCTCCCAATTGCTGCAGCCGCACAAAATCCACCATCGCGTAATTGTTCTCGTACGGGAATGGCCAAGGCGGATTCCAAAAGAGGTTCGCAATCAGTCCCACAACTAGAGCGGCCGTTGCTGTAACCGCTATCCATCTGCGGGCATACGTCAGAGCAACAGCGACAGCTATATAAAAGATCGGAAGCACCGGGAGAACATAGCGCTCCAGCTCCGCGCCCCCGAAAACCGAAACCAGCACAAGGGTCGTGACGCCGACGGTGATAGCCACTCTCCACGAAAGCTCCTTAAAGAGGGGGTGCTTCCAGGCCGCGGCCAGGAGGGCCAGCGTTCCGATCCACCGGAACTCGCCCACAAACACGTAGTAGATGCGGCGAATGAAGGAGAGCGTCATCCTCACGGGATGAAGCGCGTAACCAACGTTGTAGTGGGCAAATCCTGGGTTACCAAGCCAGTAGCCGGTTGAGCGGTGCAACACGAGAAGCCACGCTGCCAGGGCGACGGCGGGTGCAACGAAGAACAGCGCTCGTTTGACGTCTCGCCGAACCGCCAAAACCAGGAAAAAGACCAATGGGACGATAATTCCCGTCTCTTTTACCAGCACAAGCGCGACACTTGCCACCGCGGCGGCCGCATAATTTTTCCTGATGAACAGAAGCAGAGCGAGAAGCGTAAGCACCATCGCGGGCATGTCGAGCTGAGCCATCATGCTTTGCGTATAAAAAAGCGGAGAAGCGAGGAGAAACAGCGGCGGGAAAAACGCAGGAAAGCCCTGCGTTCCCTGGCTCAGTTCGATTGCCAGTAAGAACGTAATCAGTAATCCGGCCGCCCCGACGAATAACATCGCTGTGCGGGTTACGGGGATCGAAAACCCGAACAGCTTGTACCAAAGCACCAGGTATGCTTCAACCCCTGGCGGATGCACGTTGGGAATCGTGGAGTGCGCTACCCACGCTCCGCTCCTCAGCAGATCGAGCGCGGTGGGAATGAACTGGCCCTGCTCATCCCAATAGAACGGCAGTCTCAGGAGCGCCATATGAACAGCGAAGAGCGGGGCTGCGAAGAGGAAAAAGAAGACAAGCAGGTAATAGGGACGCCAGCGAGCCGGTTGTGATCCCGCCAATGCGAATGGAGGCAGCTTCGGCATCGGCGGACGTCGCTGGGCCGGCATGTCGCAGGTCTATTGAATGATTTCGCCCTGTGTCTGCGCTTCTAAACGAATCTCGCCGAATGCCGCTTCGTACTGTTTGAGGTTCTGCTGTAAGACGTTCGACAACGCTTTGGCTTGTGGCGGGCTCAAGTAGATGCCTTGGAAATTCTGAATGGTCACGGCATCAGGCGCTGTCTGGTTGATGGTGCCGAACATCAGGAAAAAATCCCATAGATTGACGCGCATCTGCACGCTATTCGCATAACTCTCGCGATAATCAGAAGTCGTCGTGAGTTGAAACTTAGGCTGTGGCTGTCCTGGCGTCATGCTCTTAGTATGTATGACCCATAGCCCATTAAACTTCAATTATTTTGGGGCGCGATCTCCGGGAAACGGGCGGTTTGGAGTTGGCGGGGACGACGGGGCTCGAACCCGCGACCTCCGACGTGACAGGCCGGCGTTCTAACCAACTGAACTACGTCCCCTTTTGTACGGGCAACCGTCGGACACCCGCAGGATAGCATAGGCTTCCCGTGCGGATTTTTCCGTCGTTTTGCGCAAAAAACGGGTCGTATCCAAGCTTGGCCAACCTCGCGTCTAGCGCGCTTAGCAGGAGCCCACGAGCCAATTGTCAGCAGATCACACGCTAACGAAAGTGGGTCGGGTTGACTCAGGCCAGGAGGATAGTGTACTATTTGAATGCGTACAGGGGGAAGCCGGCGGATGCCCAGATTAGCAGTCGAAGACAACAGTCGGATGTCCCTGCGGATTCCTTCTGAAGAGAAGACGATCCTCCTGCGGGCGGCGGCACTAAAGCGCACGGATCTTACGGATTTTGTCCGACAGCACAGTTTGAAAGCCGCGAGGGAAATCATCGAAGAAGCGGAACGTCTAGAACTATCCGAGCGAGACAGCTTGCGCGTCTTGGCGTTGCTCGAGAACCCACCCAAGCCGAATGCAAAGCTGCTAACTGCGGCGAAATCGCTGCGGAAGCGGAAGTGAGCATCAGTGCCTGGCATGAGGAGCCGATAAGCAAACGGCACAACCGAGACACGTTCGACTGTGGCGAAGCGGCTCTGAATGAATTTCTGCAACGCCACGCTCGCAAAAGCCACGATGTTGGTGGTGCGAAGACGTTTCTTGCCATCAGCGACGCCGATAAGGAAACGATTCTCGGTTATTACAGCTTGAGCCCTGCTTCAGTCGCGTATGCACGGACACCCGAGCTTGTCCGTCGCGGACTTGCGCGATATGACGTGCCGGCATTTCGACTGGCGCGCTTGGCGGTAGATCTCAAGGCGCAAGGCCACGGTCTAGGCGGGCAGCTTTTGTTGGCGGCGGGTAAACGATGCCTGCTGGCAGCTGCCGAGGTGGGCGGCGTCGCGCTGCTCATCGATGCCAAGAACGCCAGGGTCGCCGCTTGGTATCAAGGCTACGGCGCTATTCCACTGTTGGACACACCACTTTCTCTACTGCTACCGCTCCGGACCATTGAAATGGCATTGCTAACAGCGAAGAAGTAGAAATTCTCGACAGGGATCGATGCCGGTACAGAGTACAGTGTTGTCAAGACCTCATGGAGAGAGCGCGAAAAATCGCGGTCGAAATCGCGCCTGAGCTGCTCGACAAGGCTCAGCGAGCAACCGGTGCGGGCATTACCCAAACCGTTCGCATGGGATTGCAGCTTCTTGCCGCATCCCAGACGTGTACGAAGCTGCGGGGATTCCGTGGCAAGGTTCGCTTCTCCCGCTCCTCGGCCGACCTAAAAATCGACCGATGATGGCTGCCGATTCGAGTACCTGGATCGCTTTCTTTCAAGGTCAGGGGGGTAAAAGACGTCGACCTGTTCGACTGGAGCTTTGAGGATCTGGCAAGATATATCGACCTGACTCCCAACTCGATTCCGAAATAGCACGAATGAGAAAATTCTCGGCCGAACACTCGCCGCAACGGTACGAGTACAGGCTGAACCCCGCAGTGTTCTTCCTGAAGTTCGTCAAACGTGACGGACCCGTCGGCAAAGGTGGCATTATCACTCCGATTGATCACTATGACATTCTTTGCAAGGACTCATCATGCCAAGGGCCGAGAGGCGGTATAAGAGTCAGTTACGACGGTCTTGCCGGGCGCTACTTGCGGCAGAATGGTTTCTTGATCTAGTCCGTTCTGGGTATGTTGGTTCGCGCGCCGAAACAACACAGCATCTGAAGACGCTCGTTCAGATTGCTCTTAACAATGACCGCGCCATTGTCGCGGCCGTACAAACATCAGTTTCTTTTTCGCTCCCCGATGACGAGGACAATCGTCTCGATCAGCATGATATTGACGATGGTATCGACTATCTCGAAGATCGGAATGACCGCGAACCCTGACGCCTAACGCCTGGCTGCCTCGGTTGTAGCTCCCCGGCCTCAGTTTCGTTGCGGACGATGTCGGCTAACACAGCGTGCAGACGAGCGCTAAACGGCGGCTCCTTTTCGGGCCAGACATAGACTTGATAACTGCCGTCGGGATTGATACCGATCAGTCCTACATTGGCACGCCTGAAGCGGTCCGCGTTGTCGAGGGCGCTTTTTGAGCGCGCATTATCGAGGACGAGGAAAGAAAATGTGGCAAAGCTGCGATATCGGAACGCCTGGGCGAGACCTCGCCGCCAGTCACACAGTTTCATCTCGAATGCGATGCTGGGCATGATTTTACGCCGCTTCGTCCGCAAACTGGGCACACGGACGGCCAGCACGTCGGGTATACCGAAGAGTCCCTGGACCTCTGTGCGTTGGAACAGCGTCGCATCATCGGACATTCTGAGCCACTGCCGTACGGGAAGGTGTTCGACTGCACGGTCCACCAGTTCCTGCTCGGTTGCGAAACTCATGCTAGTTCCGCCAGCCATTGTCCTGAGCAAACTCGTTTGCCGCCGTCAGCCAGGCGGAAAGATGGGACCCGTCGTTGTCCTGATCGAGCACGATACCCGATTGATCCATGGTCTTGAAGATTCTGCCCGCTTCTCGAATCATCGCCACTACCTGCTCGTACCTTTCCTTCCCCTCTAGCTGCGAGATTGTTCGCAGTTGGCGAGAGAGTTCCAGGAAATGGTGCTTGTATAACTCAGGCTTGGAAAAATGCCAATTGAAAGAGGGTCGGAACATTATGGCTTGATATTTGTTTTGATCGAAGAGGGACTTCCCACCGGGCAGACGCCGTTCGATAGCACCATGATAGTTGCGATCAATCCATTGAAGGCACTTAGCCATATAGAGCCTGGGGCTGGGACCCCGCTGCGCAGTGTCGTTCTCTTCAAACGTTTTGATCTTGAAGGCGCGCGTGTTCTCATACACTCCCATCGTTAGGACAGACGGATCTGCAAGGCTGAGCAGGATGGCCTCGGTATTCAGGTACCCAAGGACAACGATCATATCGTTCTCGCGAAGCGCAGAGGTAAAGCATAGGAGCCGGTATAGGAAGTCCGCGTCCTTGACCTGTTTAGTCGATGCATTCTGCTCTGCAATTAGGTACACACCGGCGATGCCGCTGATACCGGTGATCCAATTCAACAGATCGGCCGTATATTCCGTGTCCTTGAGCATGTTGTCGGTGACGACAAGTTGGAGAAGGGCCGAATAATCCTCCCGCTGGTCGGCGATAGCTTCCAGAAACGGCTCGACGAACAGCGTGTTCTGCGTGCTGATGAAATCGCTTGGCATCCCCGGCATATAACGGGTTGGAATCACAACGTGACGAAACCCATTGCGGATCTGAAAGTCAACACACCCAGACGCGCTGATGCCGGCGGATTCATCGGCGTAGTCGCTCGACGTGAAGCCCTCCGCGGCAATATGCGGAAAGAAGTCATAAGTACGCAGCTTGCCTTTCGGCACAGCGGGGAGAAAGAATTGAGGATCAAAAATGGCCTTCCGTCTGGTTTTGGCGGGTAGCGCCTCGACTTTTTCCTTCTCCAGGGAACGCGCTCCGATAATGATGCCGTCCCCGGTTCGGTCGTCATTGATGCTTTGCAGATTCCACTGATGACGGAATCCAACCTGATGATAGATCTCGAATCTCACGTAAGCTCGCTTTCACTTGCGCCAATCGCGTCGAGAAGAGCACCCGCGTTGCGGTAGCGCCGAAACGGCTCGGGTCCGAGCAGTTTTTCAGCGAGCACCCGTGTGCCCGGGGGATGCCTCAGGCGCTGAAGGCCAGCGCGGCTCCAATTGTCGCTTAGGATATTGGCCACGATTGAATCACCGCTACCCACAACAGCCGGGTCGAAAGGATGTCCACCCGTGAGAAGAAGCTGGACGAAGACAATCCCGAGGCCGAACTGATCCGCCCTCTGGTCGATCTGGGCCTTACGATTCTTCAGCTGTTCGGGTGATGCATAATTTGGCGTGCACGGTCCTCGCGCATTCAGCGTGCGAGTTAGGCTTTCGTCATCGAGCAGCCTCGCGATCCCCAGATCGATGATCTTCGGAGTATTGTCGGGGAGCACCAGGATGTTGTCGGGTTTGATATCGCGGTGGACGACCCGTTTGTCCCAGATGATGCTGAGTGCCTGAACAAGGTGTCGAAGGAAAGCGAGGGCTTTCGCGGGATGTGAAAACTCAGTAAGGCAGGAACTGAGCGGGACAGAAGGAACATACTCCTCGACGATAACGAACTGGTTGGGAGCCTCCGTGCTGAAAGCGATATTACGCGGATAATAGGCAGAGTTTACCCCGCGCAGGACCTCGACCTCGCGCTGAATGCGCTTGAGGGAATTTGATGACACATACGTCCCAATTTTTACGACCACCTGTCCGTGCTCGATGTGTCGACCGCGGTAGGCAGCTTTTTGACCTCCTTGTTTTAGGAGCACAACATCGGTATAGTCGCGCAAAACACTCCGGTGGGCTGGCGGCAACATTATTGACACACAAAAATGAGCATATTAGCCAATCGTGCCCGGCGCGTCAACGCCTTTCAGAACTCATCATTCGATCGGCGCAGCGACCAGTTCGCAATCACTCATAAGCTCGCCCAGGCACATAATTGAGTCCCACCCCAGCTCTCCCTCAGAGCCGTGATCTATCCGCCCTCAAGAATAAAGACTCATTCAACTGCGGTGAAACAAATGCGGATGCCGCCCTCCTAAGAAGCATCGCGGTTCCCATCATGCGTATCTAAGCGAAAATTACTCGATCTTCCATCTCCGCCCAAGGCGATACGTCGAGTCAGACTGGATCTGCTCACACATCTTCCTCAGTTGGACGGTGCTTCTCTTGGCTAGATATGTTTTCGACACCGCAACACCCTGCCTTCCGCCATTCAGTGAAAACGCCCAGCAACTCCTCGCGTGTCAGTTTTACCTCGAATGACGGCGCGCGCTGATCCGAATTTGACCTCGACTTTAATGCCCTCGTTCCAAGCTCAACTACATTTTGCTGAGCGTCACATGTTCCAGTCGCGAGACTCGTACCAACAGCTCTTCGATTGTTTTTTGAATGTGTCCAATGTTCCCGCTCATTCGGTAATAGATTTTACGCCACTTGGCCAAGTGGCGTGCAAATTTTGTGCAAGATGGACCGGGAAAACGCGGGATTTTCGTCTTTTGGGCTCGATGTGACAGTGATGCTGCGGGAAGCTTAAACCGTGGGCGTTCTGCTACTTAGGAAGAATATTGTTGGAGGCGCGGGGCGGGATCGAACCGCCGAATAAAGGTTTTGCAGACCTCTGCCTTACCACTTGGCTACCGCGCCGATAAGCTGGGGTTCTCCTCGCAACATACCATAATCCGCTCGTTTCACTAAATCGGCGCGGTACTCTCAAGGTAGAAATTAGCGATGAGACGCATTCTCGTATTGCTCTCCGCTCTATTCTTCATGAACGCCCAGTCACTCGTCGCTACTGCTTTTCCCGACACGGCGGAACTCGAGCAGATGGCGGCGCGGTTTGCGCCCACTCCGCTGACTGTCGATACATCGCACCTGAGCGAAGGCGATCGCAAGGCGCTCGTCAAGCTTGTGGAAGCTGGGCGCGTCATTGACGACATCTTCCTCCAGCAGCTCTGGAGCGGTAATGAGAAGCTCTATCGGCAGCTTCAGCAAGACAGCTCGCCATCTGGCAAGGCTCGGGTTCGTTTGTTCCAGATCTACAAAGGGCCATGGTCAGATCTCGACGAGCATCGGGCGTTTATGCCGGGCGTTCCGGAGCGTAAGCCGCTCGGCGCGAATTTTTATCCCGAGGATATGACCCGCGAAGAATTCGAGCATTGGGTTTCTGGATTGCCGGAAAAGGAAGCGGCGCTTGCGAAGAGCTTCTTCACTGTGATCCGCAGAGATCCGAAGCGGCGTCTCGAGATTGTTCCGTACTACCGGGCCTATCACGAAGACCTTACCCGGGCCGCAAATCTATTGCACGAGGCGGCGGCTCTAACCACCAATGCCTCGCTCAAACATTTCCTGGAGACGCGCGCCAGCGCTTTCTTGAATGACGACTACTACGAGAGCGATCTAGCCTGGATGGATCTGGATGCTCCCATCGATCCGACGATTGGCCCTTACGAGACCTACAATGACGAGCTTTTCGGATACAAGGCTTCGTTCGAAGCGTACATTTGCTTGAAGGATGAAGCAGAGACGCAAAAACTTCAGGGATTCTCGAAGCACCTTCAGGAGGTAGAGAATAACCTGCCGATAGATCCCGATTACCGGAACCCGAAGCTTGGCGCAACAACACCCATTCGCGTAGTAAACGAGGTGCTGTCAGCGGGAGATGGAAATCACGGCGTTCAGACTGCCGCTTTCAATTTGCCCAATGATGAACGGGTGATCCAGCAAAAGGGCAGCAAGAAAGTGATGCTGAAAAATGTCCAGCACGCGAAGTTCGATACCGTGCTCACGCCTATTTCACGCATCGTCCTTCCGGCAAACGCCCAGCCGAATCTGAGCTTCGACTGGTTCTTCACGCACATTCTGGCTCACGAGCTGAGTCACGGGATCGGTCCGCATGAAATCAAAGTTGATGGCAAGACCACCTCGGTCCGGCTGCAACTGAAGGATCTCTACAGCACCATCGAAGAAGCCAAAGCCGATATTACCGGTCTTTTCATGCTGCAGTATTTCTTCGATCACGGTATTTTGCCGGGCGGCGAAGCAAACGAAAGAAAGCTTTACGACACCTTTCTAGCTTCATCCTTCCGAACGCTGCGGTTTGGCATCACGGAAGCGCACGGCAGGGGCATGGCCCTGCAATTCAATTATTTGATAAACCATGGAGCGTTTGTCGCTCGCCCGGATGGCACATTCGAGGTTAATTATTCCAAGGTGAAGCAAGCGGCTCGCGATCTCACGCACGACTTGCTCACAATCGAGGCACGGGGCGACTACGCGGCGGCGCAAAAACTTCTAACTGAGCTCGGCGTCGTAGGCCCCCAAGTAACACGGGCACTCAACCGTTTGAAAGACATTCCTGTCGATATCCAGCCGCTATTCATAACTGCGAATGAACTTACGCCAAGCGGGCGGTAGTATCTTAAAACACCTGGCGAACCCAGGGTCTTTCGAGCTGACCGAGGCCTTGTTCTTGCGTCTGCTTGGACTGGTCTATCTCACAGCATTCGGCTCGTTCTGGCCACAGATGGTGGGACTGGTCGGATCGCACGGGATTCAGCCCGCCAACCAGGTAATGCCGGCTATGCGCAGCGAATTGGGCGCAAGAGTCTTCTTGTACGTTCCGACTCTATTTTGGCTCGGCATCAGTGACTCGGCGCTGGTTTGGTTCTGTGTTTTGGGGTGTGCCGCCGCGCTATTGCTCGTTGTTGGATTTTTTCCGCGTTCTGCCGCAGCCGTGTGTTTCGTCTTGTATCTTTCGTTGGTCTCAGTGGGGCAGCCCTTCACCGCCTTTCAATGGGACGCCTTGTTACTCGAGGCCGGGTTTCTCGCGCTGTTTGCGGGAGCGCCGTGGCTCGTGTGGGCCTATCGCTTTCTGTTGTTTCGTTTGATGTTCGAATCGGGCGCGGTAAAACTGCTGTCTCACGACCCCAACTGGCGGAATTTGCACGCGCTGCGTTTCCATTTCATGACACAGCCGCTGCCGAATCCGATCGCGTATTACGTATATCGAGCGCCGGCATGGATCCTCGATTCAATGACCGCAGGCACGCTGGTCATCGAGTTGGGCGCTCCCTTTTTACTGTTTGGTCCCAGGCTCCTGCGACAACTTGGAGTGGGTCTATTGATGCTGCTGCAACTGCTGATTCTCTTGACAGGCAACTATGCCTTCTTCAATTTGCTGGCATTGGCCTTGTGTCTTTGGGGTCTGGACGATTCCACTTTCACTCCATTGACGTCTATTTTGCGAAAACGGGTCCGGCCGATAGCCCACCGGGTGCTTCGGCAGGCTGCCAATATTGCATTGGCTCTGCTAATCGCGATCGGCGCAATCCAGTTGCTCGGCATGTTTGATCGAAGTGTCGAAACTCCTGTGCGCGGGCTGCTCAGCTTCATCGCCCCTTTTCAGATCGTAAACACGTATGGCTTATTCGCCGTGATGACAACTACACGGCCTGAGATCGTCATCGAGGGCTCAGACGATCGAACAACTTGGAAGGAGTATTCGTTCCGCTATAAGCCCGGCGAGTTACATCGCGGTCTGCCCTTAGTTGCTCCCTATCAACCGCGGCTTGACTGGCAGATGTGGTTCGCCGCTTTAGGGAATTATCAAGAGAACACCTGGGTTGCGGGAGTGATGTATCGCCTTCTGCTGGGAGATTCTGCGGTGATTCGTTTGCTCGATCCACCGCCGTTCAACAAGCCGCCGCATTATCTCCGCGCTCTGCTATACGATTACCAGTTCACGACACCCGCCGAGCGCGCGAAAACGGGAGCCTTGTGGCAGAGACAGCTCCGTGGAACCTGGTTTGGTCCGGTTTCCCTCAACGGCCAGTAGTTACCTGCTCAGCAAAGGAACGATTGCAGCGCCTGCGCACAAAAAACTGCCGAATGGAAGCTCATACGTGGCGGCTTTCTTCTGCTTTAACCAAATATAGCCGCCACCTATAACAGAGCCGGCCAGCGCGCCAATCAGGACAGCGAGTACGCCTCTCTCCAGTCCCAAAAACACTGCCAACAACGCCAGCAATTTAACGTCACCGAGCCCGAGTCCTTCCCTCTTGCGCAGCCGTGCATACAAGATTGCCAGCAGCCAAATCGGCGCAACGAGAACAATCAATGCAGCTCCTGCGTTTAGAAAAGATCGCCAGATGGCTCTCGCCTCGGGCACGAATAAATCAGCAAAACCTCCATAAACCGGAACAAAGGCAGCCCAGATGACACCCGCCAAGATGCCACCTAGTGTTAGCTCATCCGGGAGGATGCGCTCCTCGATATCTGTCCAGAAGAGAACAATGAGTATTGCCTCGAATAATCCCCACTTCAGGGCCGCAAGGCTCGACCCGTATTGGATTGCTACGCCCACAAATAATCCTGCAGTCGTCAGTTCTACAATCGGATAGCGAATCCCGATTGGCATCCGGCAAAATCTGCACCTTCCGTGCAGCACTGCGTAACTCAACAGCGGAACGTTGTCGTACCAGAAAATCTGTTTCCCGCATTCGACGCAAAACGATCGAGGGAAAACTATCGAAAGATCGCGCGGAATTCGGTAAATGCAGACATTCAGGAAGCTGCCTAATAGCAGCCCGAATATCGCCACAATCACTAAGTAAGCGATCTGGCCATCAACCCCCAAGCGCCCTCCCGTAGGAGGCCAGGGTCCCCGCAAGGAGGTTCCGCTTCGTGAAGCCGTCTTCTATTCTCGCCTTTGCGTGTTCAATCAAATTGTGTGCGAGCGCCGGCTCATCTAAAATCCGCCGCATCGCTGATGCAATGCCCGAGGGTTCGTTGCTGACGAAGATTCCGGAGATCCCATCCACGAAAACCTCGGCCAAGCCACCAACCCTGCTCGCAACTACCGGCACTCCCATGCTCATTGCGAGCAGAGCTGCTGATCCTAGTCCTTCTGATCTGCTGATGTAAACGAACATGGATGCGCGTCGCAGATCCTGTTCTAGATCATTCGAAAACACGACGGGAATTCTGGCAATTTCCGCAGCCCGTTCCACCAAGTCGCGCCCTTTTTCCGGATCTTTAGAGGAAAGGGCCACGGCAGGATCCGCGGCGCTCCAAGATTCTGAACGAGTGATTGTTTCCACACCGTCATAGACGACATCAATCTTCTCCGCCCGAATCCCCGCTGCTTGGAGTTCCTGGGCGACAAAATGAGAAACCGCCAGGAATCTGGTGGCCCGCTGATACTTCCATACCGACGCCAATGACCGGCGCACTGGAAACGCCACACGCCTGGATACCACGAACTTACGTCTCGACGCGATTGCCGCGACTGTATGCGCTCGCGCATCGTGCGCGTGAACAAGTGTCGCGCTTCGCGATTGTTGCCACAATTCTTTGGCTTCCGCCGGAAAAACGGAAAACCCCGCTGCACGCGCCGCTTCCCACAATGCACCTTTGGGATTCGCCAGCAAGACCGATTCGTGTCCGGCATCTCTTAGCACGCGTAACAGCAGCAACACCTGGTATTGGCCGCCGCGCATCTCCGAACCAGTGTCAATGTGCAAAATACGCACTCTATAACTTTCGGCCCGGGCTCATATGCCGCGCCTTTGAGTACTTTACAAAGTTGTAGAACGCGGCCATGTAGGCAATCGCGAGCCCTTCTGCTCCATCCAGGAACCCAAGCTTCAATAGGTAGGTTCGGAGAAATGTCCAGGGAGGATCTAACAACAGTTTGCTCAGGCCGGCGCCTTCGCCGCGCGACACCATCTCCTGCGCGGCTAAGGTTGTATAGCTATCCATCGTGCGCAGATGTTCAGAAAGCGAATTGCACGTGAAGTGAAGCAGGTTCGATTTCAAATGCCCCACCAGGCCATCTACTTTTACAGATTCGTGCACGAACTCCCCTACCCATTGCGCCTTGTGCTTATTGAACAGCCTCACTTTCCTATCCGGATACCATCCGCTGTGCAGAATCCAACGTCCCAGATACTGCGCTAGACGCGGAACTGTATAGCCGTCGAACTTGGGGCCGTTTTTCTTGATTTGCCAAATTTCCGCCTCCAGAGCTTCGCTCAAGCTCTCATCCGCATCGAGCGATAGGATCCAGTCGTGAGCCGCCATCTCCGCTGCGATATTTTTCTGCGCGGCATATCCATGCCACGAAGCTTCCATTACCCTCGCGCCCAGCTTCGCCGCAATTTCTGCCGTTCGGTCATTCGACCCGCTATCCAGCACCAGGATTTCGTCGCAACAACGCAGGCTTTCAATTACGCGGGCGACATTGCGTTCCTCGTTGAACGTAATAATCGTCGCGGAAATTTTAATCGGCACTCGAGGTTATCTCGCGCGGACAGGCACAATCGAAATCGAGAGCGCGAACAAGATCATCGCCGCTATCCCCAGCGCCAGGCGCCTTCCGGTTATCGGTGTTCGGTCGTAGATCAAAGGGTGGTGCCTTCCGAAGAAGAACATCAGTATTGCCCAAATCCACCAGGCCGCGTACAGAAAACCCAGTAACACCAGCACGCCAGTCACGGCGTGTGAAACCAGCCGATGCCACCGCTCGCCCAGAATTGCGTACAAGATGTGTCCGCCGTCTGATTGGCCGATGGGTAGCAGATTAATTGCTGTTGCAAGAAGACCCGCCCACGCCGCCATCGCCATTGGATGCAGAGCGATGTCGGCCGGAGAAACTCCAGGAAAACGTAAGCGCTCAATCAGGCGCAGAATTATCGGTGCCCCGAATGTGAGTGTTCCATTATCGACCGCTCCATGCGCAACTTTTGACATCCAGACGCCGGCAACAAGAAATGGCGCGAGAACTACCGCCCCCGCGATGGGGCCCGACACGCCGATATCGAACAGTGCCTTGCGCGTGTAGATTGGAGCTCGGATCCTGATAAACGCTCCGAAGGTGCCAAACAGCAGGGGCGAGGGCAGGAAATAGGGCAAGCTTGCATCAACTCGCCACCGGCAGCTCGCAACATAATGACCGGATTCATGCGCGAGTAGAATCAGCAGGAGCGGAACCGAGAAATAAAGGCCTCTCCACATGCCCGGATCCGCGTGCGCGAGGCGCGCGTATCCGTTTACAACCCAGTCAATCTCGAACAGATGACCACTTGAAAAGCTCTGAACCAGTCCGAATCCAAAGACTGTGGTGGTCAGCAGGGTGAGCAGAAAGAGTAGCACATTGAGCCACCATCTGCGAGGCCACCGCGATCGCCTGATTAACTGTTGAGAGTCTTCAACCCGCGCGGAACGCACTCCGGGTCCATTGTCCGCTTGAATGGATTCGTTCGTTCTTCGCGCCGCGAAGCTCGGCTCAGACACAAGGCGTTACTGCAGTGTCTGCAGTTCCTTGCCCGGTTTAAACCGCACGGCTTTACCCGGTGGGATAGCCACTTCGGCTCCGGTTCGCGGATTCCGGCCGATACCGGTCTTCCGCGGCCGCACGTTGAAGATCCCGAAACCACGCAATTCAATCCGGTCACCCTCGCTCAGAGCCTTCTTCATCGTCTCGAAGACCGTTTCCACCGCCATTTCCGCTTTCGTCTTTGTGATGCCCGTGCGGTTTACGACTTCATTGACGATGTCTAGCTTGATCAAGCAGCCTCCAAAACGCGGTGCCTGGCCAGCCAGAAGGAGCGTATCTCCGGTGCCATAACCGCAATGCTAATGATAAGAAGGAACTTATCGCGATGTCAATCTGCACACCGTGTTCGCCCCAGGCGCATTTTTTGCCGCAGCGTGTAAAGCCGTGTCCTACTTCTTACTATCTGTGGAGTTCTAACCGCCGGTGAAGCGCCTTTAATGACAAGCACTTAACAATTTGGCTTTGAAGTTGCTACGCATTTGAGCGGGACGGTTCAGCCATGAAATCCTTAAGAATTCTCCTGGTAGAAGATAGCCCGAGCGATGTTCGGCTCATACGGGAGGCCCTCAAGGAAACTACGGTTCCAGTCCAGATCAGCGTGGCTCGTGACGGGGTTGAAGCGATGGAGTATCTGCATCAGGCGGAAGTCGGTCTGGTAAATCGGCCCGATCTCGTTCTTCTCGATCTCAACCTTCCTAGAAAAAATGGGCGCGAAGTTCTTTCTGAAGTTAAGGCCTCCCCGAGTCTCAAGCAGATCCCGGTACTTGTGATGACCAGTTCCCGGGCAGATGAAGACATCTTCCAGGCCTACGCGCTAAACGCTAATTGTTATATAACGAAACCCGCTGACCTGCAAGAATATGTGCACGTAGTTCGCGCCATTGAAGATTTCTGGTTCCTGACCGCAACTCTTCCAGATTCCTTTCGCGCCGCGCACATGATGTCTTACCCAAACGCCCGACAGTTTGCCTACTAGCCCAGGCAGAAGCTACCCTGCCGATTGCGCGCCTTGCTGAATAGCAGTTGCTGCACTTAGGGCAGCCTCGTAATTCGGGTGGTCACCCACCTCCCTTACGTATTCAACATGACGGAGCTTATTGTTTGCATCCAACACAAAAATTGCGCGGCTTTCAATGCGCAGCTCGGGAATCAGCGTGCCGTAATGCTCGCCGAATGATCCGCTGCGGTGATCGGAAAGCATAGTAATTCGGTTGATACCAAAGTTTCCGCACCAGCGCTTCTGGGCGAACGGAAGATCCATGCTGATCGTGTAAATCCGTACGTCGGACATCTTGCCTGCTTCATCTTCAAAACGCTTGGTCTGAGCGTCACAAACCGGTGTATCCAAGGAAGGAACCACGCTAAAGATGCGAACGCCGCCGCCGGTCTTTTCGAGATTCACTTTCTGGAGCGTGCCATCCACTACCTCAAAATCCGGAGCCGTATCGCCGGCCTTTAACTCGGGTCCTGCTAACGGGAGCGGATTGCCCTTCAACGTCGTCGTCCGCTGCGATTTATTCTCGTTTGCCATCGGCCACAGTGTATCAGCACAACCGGGAACTTGGAACGTCTCAAGCCGGCAGTGCTTCGCGCCGTGGCTCGACCGGCCTCATGGAACGCGCCGGCACGCTTGGAAACTCCAGCCGAAACTGCGTGCCGCGCCCTACGGCGCTATCTACCTCGATAATCCCGTTGTGCTCCTGTACGATCCCGTATGTAATCGAAAGGCCCAGGCCGGTCCCCTTCTTCGGTCCCTTGGTCGTGAAGAATGGGTCGTAAATACGGGCAAGATGCTCTGCCGGAATGCCTTGACCGGTGTCGGCAATTTCGACATGGGCGAATCCACTCTCCGCCCAAGTCCGCACTGTAAGCGCGCCTCCTCCGGGCATGGCGTCACGGGCATTGATAAACAAGTTTAGAAATACCTGTTGAAGTTTACCGGAGTTGCCGCGCACTGCGGGCAACTCTTCATCCAGGGCAAGCTGCGTAGTAACTCTTGCTTTTTGAAATTGGTGCTCAACCAGCGTGGCAGTCTCGCGAATGACACGATTTAAATCGATTTCTATAAAGTCCGTGGGCGAGGTGCGCGAAAAATTCAGCAGCGAATTGACGATCTCGCTCGCGCGAAACGTCTGTTTCGCGATCTTTTCAAGCAGTTTCGATTTATGATCATCGTCCGAGATCTGCTTGGCAAGCATTTGGGCGTAAGTCGAGATAACGGCCAAGGGCGTATTCACTTCATGCGCTACGCCGGCAGCCAGCAGGCCAATCGAGCTGAGTTTATCAGCTTGCACAAGTCTGCGCTCCAGCTCATCCCGATCTGTCACATCATCGAAAATAATCAATCGCCCGATTTGTTTCAGCTCCTTTGAAACCAATGGAGCGATGGCGAGGTTCACGATCGATTCCCGTACTGCAGATGCTGGTTTAGTTAGCTCCAGCCCGCCATACCCATTGCGCGCGGCGCCATTGGCGGCCGCGGATGACGCCACCAGGCGCGGCCGGAGGGCGATTTTATAAACGTTGTGAATGCCCCCCTCTCCGCGGAGTTCATCGAACTTCTGGCAGAGCTCCGCCGGAAAGAGATCAGATAACGTGTGTCCCACTGCCTGCTCGCGCGAAATGCCGGTCAGCTTTTCAATCTGGCTATTCCAGCTCTCTACTCGATCATCCAGGCCGGCTGCAAGAATGCCTACGTTTATGGATTCAACTATGTTTTCGCTGAATTCTTTCAGGCGCTCATATTCATCCGCTTTATTTTGCAGCGAGCTATAGAGCCGGGAGTTCTCGATCGCGATTGCAACATAGTTCGACAACGTGACCAGCAGTTCCATGTCATCATGCGACAAAAAATCACCTTCCGTCGTGCGACTGACACCGAAATAGGCGATCGTTTTGCCCCGGGATTTGCACGCTACGTAGTATGTGAAATCGAGTTCCGCGATAGTATCCCTGACCGATTGTGGCCATTGCTGAGAAACAATGTCTCTCATGTGCTTGGGCCGTTCGAAGAAGAGATATGGCTCACCGGCTGACTGTTCAAGGAATCGCAGGTCCAGCGGGTGAGCCGACGTCTTTGCCGGCCTGCCCGATTTCTGCGCCAGCGAATGCAGCTGAAATGTTCCCAATCCATCGTCGGCCAGGAAGAAGCCGATCTGTTGAATGGAAAGTGTCCTCAGCAAACGCTCAGACACCTTCGCGAGCATCTCGTTCTGATCCGTTTCTGAGCTGAGTTCGCGCGCAAATTCAATTAACGTCAGGCGAGCGTCATAACGATCTTTGTAGAAAACCCAACGGTCGAGCTGCTCCTGAATCCAGTGACGAATCGGCTGGAAAACGAACGTCGCGAACGCGATCAGCACCACAAAAGCCGGAGGTGTAATCGTTTGCGTATTGAAGATGAGAAAAATCAACCCATAGAACGTTCCGATGACAGCCAGCGTTGCAAGTGTGTAGACATAGCCCTGCTGGAAAATGATGTCCACATCCATCAGGCGATAGCGAGTGATTGCGTAAGCCCAGGTCAGCGGGATCAGCCCCATCGATAAAACACTGAGGTTCATCAAATGAGTCGGAACAGCCCCCGCGATATACGGCACGGCATACAGCAGGGCGAATGGTGCAAGTCCGGCGACGGCTCCATTGCGTAAATACTTCAACTGCCGCCGCATGACGGGATCTTCCTCATGAGCGAAATCCAGCCCCAAGGCGGCCGCTCCGATGAAGTACAGCAACATGGAGAAGGCCAGTGTCAGCCGGTCCAGAAGCCAGCGAACCTCCAGTAGCGGAGTCGAGAACTTCAGCACGCCTTCGGCGGACGCGGCCATGAGTACGAGAAGAATGGCCGAAGGAACATAGAGCCATAGCCAGGCTCCTCGACGGCGGAGAAACTGGGGATAATTGTGAAAGGTCAGGCAGAAATGGAGGAAAATTGCCGGAGCGACGAGGCTGGCGGCCAGATTACTCCAGTACATGACTTCATCGAATGTGTTCAGCTTCCCGGAATAGTGGAAACACGAAGCCACGAAAGAAACCAGACACAAAGTGAAGAAATGAAATGACTTGGCGGCACTCGTTCGACGGTAATACACGAACAGGCCGATGGCCAGATAAAATACCCCAACTATGTACTGGTAGTACACCGCGGAGTCGCGCGGCGCCGCCTGTATAAAGATGTTGTCTTTCTGAAACTCTATGCCCCCCCGCGAGAGCGTGTATTGCGTCTGCCCCAAAAGCGGGATCTGCCATAACGCTTGCGGGACGTCGAGCGAACTTTTTATGGGCGAAGCGCCTACCCTGAGCAGCCGATCACCCAACCGAATGCCAGCCTTCTCGCCTGGCCCTCCGGGCAAAATGTAAGCAGCAACCACTTCATTTCCGCCCTTTGGCGCCTTCCGGTCCACCCAGGTCACACCGTCATCATGCAAGGAATAGCTGCGCATGTGATCGAAACTCAACACTGCCGCGATTACGGCTGCGACCGCTAGTATCAGCAGCAGGGTACCTGCGAATTGGTTTCGAGACTGGCTCACAATACACCTGGGCGGGGTGTAATCTCTACGCCGATTAGCATAAACTATCCACGTTTTGCACGTAGGCAACCATTCCGTACTTCATCGCTATGTGGCTGTTAAGACTACCTCATAACTAGTATGCTTTGCAAGAATTCCGCACGCGCTTTTCATTTCGGGAGCGGCTTATCCCGAATATCGTAGCCATATACATTACCTTTTAATCCAGGCATGTTGCCGATACCCGGAATAATATCTCTTCTTCGTTCCATTTCCAGCAGAGGGAATTTTCTCCCGTAGCGAAACCCGGAAGACGGATTGTACGTCCCGGGCGTTGACGTCCAATCCAAACAACACTTAGACTTGATGTATAAGCCCCCACAGCCTATAGAGGTGTTCTCCCGTTTATGAAGTTATCTCCTTCCTTCCGCTTGCGCTTTGTCCTAGGTGTGTCCGCGATGGCCCTGGCCGGAGGGACGCTCCTCGCTCAGGACAAGAGTACTAGCTCGAGCAGTTCCAGCAGCTCGACTGACCAAACTGTCGCGAAGCCCTTGACTAAGAAAGAAATAGCCAGGAAACAGAAAGCGCTCGAAAGGGAACTTGCCGGCCCTTGGAAGAAGTGGCTCAATGAGGACGTTGTCTACATCATCACCGACGAGGAGAAGCAGGCTTTTAAGCGCCTGAAAACCGACGAAGAGCGGCAGCAGTTCGTAGAGCAGTTCTGGCTTCGTCGCGATCCAACTCCCGATACAGAAGAGAACGAGTACAAGGAAGAGCATTACCGCCGCATCGCATACGCCAACGACCATTACGCCTCCGGTATTCCAGGCTGGAAGACCGATCGAGGCAGGATCTATATCAAGTACGGTCCTGCTGACGAAATTGATTCTCATCCGTCGGGCGGCAGCTATGAGCGTCCGATTGAAGAAGGCGGCGGCGAGACTTCGACCTACCCATTCGAAGATTGGCGCTATCGCTATATCGAAGGGGTCGGCACGAATATAGTCATAGAATTTGTCGATACCACCATGAGCGGCGAATATCACATCAGTCTCGATCCCGAAGAGAAGGATGCCCTTCTGATGGTGCCAGGTGCCGGCTTGACTCTTTCTGAACAGATGGGCATGTCGGATAAGACTCAGCGTTTTCAACGAACCGACGGAACCCATCTTGGCGTTGGTAATCAGCCGCTCCCGGAAAGCATGAATGAATTCACGCGTCTGGAGCAGTATGCGAATCTGCAGAAAGCGCCCGTCATCAAGTTCAAAGATCTCGATGCGGTCGTTAATTCCAACATTCGTTACAACACCCTGCCCATGCAGGTCCGTGCCGATTTTATTCGCGTCACCGACGCCACTGTTCTCACCGATCTCACCGTCCTTTTCAAGAACAACGATCTCAATTACGCGACCAAGGACAAAGTTGCCAAGGCAACCGTAAACCTGTATGGGCGGATCACTTCTCTTACCCGCCGACCCGTAAATTGGTTCGAGGAGACGATAAGCGCTGAAGTACCCTCTGAGATGCTCCAGCAGGCTATGAACGGGTCTCAGGTTTATTCCAAGACCATTCCCTTGGCTCCCGGAACTTATCGGCTGAATATTGTGGCTAAAGACGTTGTTGGGAACACCATGAACAACTTTGAAATGGCCCTCAACGTTCCTCACTATGATGAGGACCAGTTAGGGTCTAGCAGTATCATTCTTGCCGATAAGTTAGAAAGGGTTCCCACCAACAGCATCGGAGCAGGCCAATTCGTCATCCGCAGTTCGAAGGTTCGTCCCCGTGTGAATGATACGTTCAAGCAGGAGGAGACGATGGGCATCTATACGGAGTTTTACAACTTCGGGATGGATGAGAAGACGAAGAAACCAGCGGGAACCATTGAATACGACGTTGTGAACAACGCCGACAACAAGACCGTCTTGAGCCAGACGGAGGATTTGACAACCATTCCCAACGCTTCGGCCTTCCTGGTGACAGTGGAGAAAAAACTCCCGCTTAAGAGTCTTGCGCCTGGGAAATACACTTTGAAGCTGAAGGTCACCGACAAGCTCAAAAATCAGAGCCTGACGCCCTCCACTCAATTTACGGTAATATCGTAGTCATCCCGGGTGTTTAGCCCGGGTGCGCGAAAGGTCATTTTGAATTTGGGTTTCGCGAGCAAACAGTTCGCCGTAGTCGTTGCAATGGCAGGTCTCCTGGCCCTTGCTTGCCCAAGTGAAAGTGCGGACCTGTCCCTTCCGGTCACGGGCAATCTCCTGGGGTCCGTGATGGATGCAACCGGAACGCCTGAAATGGGCGCGACCGTGCAGCTTTTTAATAAATATGAACGGCTGATTGCAAAGGGCATTACCACTCCCGACGGGCGCTTCGCCTTTGCTGGACTTCCGGTAGATCTCTATTCCATCCGCGTGTCGCTGGCCAGCTTTCTTCCTGTTTCGCGCGAGAAGATCGCGATCAAGGCTGGGTTGGACAGCGTCCTTCAAATTCATCTGGCAACCTTATTCAGCAATATTGAGCTAAGCTATACAGTCCCGTCTGGTGCGATGACAGATGACTGGAAATGGGTTCTTCGATCCTCGCCCGCGACGCGGCCGATCACGCGATTCCTGCCCCTCGAGGAACCCGGTTCGTCCACTGCGGAACTGCACCCGCGCATTTTTTCCGGCACTCACGCCATGCTTTCGGTATCGGGAGCTGACGGCGGCCTGGTCGACTTCGATTCGACCCAAGGCGACTTTGGAACAGGATTCGCGCTCTCCACGAACGTGATGGGCAAGAACCAGATCCAGGTGGGCGGCACGGTAGGGCAGAACACGAATTTCGGTCCGTCCGCGATGGCTATTTGCGCCATCTATAGTCGCAGGCAGGATGGCGGATTTGGGGAACCTCCCGAGGTGACTCTTACCATGACGCAGCTGGGCCGCTTTCCGCAGCAGCTGCCTGGCGGTGCGGCGCTGGGCGAATCCGTTCCAGTCCTGCGGGCAATGTCCCTGAGCGTTTATGAGGTTGCGGATCCCCTCGACAGCGTTCACCTCGAATACGGCATGACCGGCGAATCGATCGATTACGTTCAGCACACCAGCAGAGTCAGTCCATTCGCTCGCATGTCGGTCGATCTTGGAACCGCGGGAGAAATCATGGCCGCGTACAGCGATGGCGGACGTCCTGATGAGCTTACCGCGCACCAGCAGTACCAGGCCGCTGAACTGGACAATCGAACGGACGACCTGATTACCACCGTGAACACGCTTGCTCGCCTTCCGCAGCTTTCTGAGCGCAATGGCAACCTCGAACTGCAACGAATGCAGAATTACGAGCTCGGTTACAACAAGATCGCGGGATCCCGCACCTACGCCGCGAGCGCTTTCTATGAAATCGCTTCCAATGCACGCATAAATGTCGCCGGCGATTTGTCCGCGCTGGATTCTAACGATCTGTTCTCAGATGGCATTTCGAAGACTTCCACATACAACATTGGTAATTACGCGCGCAAGGGATATCTGACCTCCATCAACCAGCGAGCCAATGACTGGCTCGATCTGACGCTTGCCTACGGTCGGATGGGCGGATTTACCGCGAATTCCGCGGCGCTCTCTGAAGCCCCCGGAACCCAGCAAAGATTTCTTGATCAGAAAGATCGCAATCTCGCGAACGCGAGCGTGCGTGTTCGGGCTCCCATCGCGGGAACCCAAATCTCAGCGAACTATGGCTGGATGGACGATCACGCAATTATTCCACATCACATCTTCACCACCCAGAATGCGTATGTGGCGCCTGGACTGAACATTATCATCCGGCAGCCGTTGCCTTCTTTCTTCGGCATGCCCGGACGCCTGGAGCTTACAGCCGATCTGCACAATCTTTTAGCCCAGGGCTATATTCCCTTGAATACCGGAGACGGACACACACTGCTGATTGTCCAGGCCCCTCGCGCCATCCGCGGCGGTCTGAACTTTATTTTCTAGTGAGCTTTCACCGAGCAGAGCCGCGAGCGTCAGGGAGCGGGTTTTCTGTGTGGCTTTGTAGAAATTTCAGGTTCGCCTTTTGCGCGGCGCTTATCGCGGGATTCTGGTCCCTTGGTGCAAGCCAAGCCGTCCGGGTGCTCGATCTCGCCGGCAATCCTCACAATCCCTTCGACTCGCCCGCTCATGTTCGCGTCTTCCTTTTCGTGCGAACCGATTGTCCGATCACCAATCGCTACGCGCCCGAGCTGCAGCATTTAGCTCAGGAGTTCAATGGTCGGAAGGTCCTTTTCTGGCTCGTCTATCCCGATCCGGCTGAAAGGGCGCAAGCGATTGAGAATCACATCGCCGAATATCGGTTTCCGGGGACACCGTTGCGCGACCCGCATCATGAATTGGTAAAACTCGCGCACGCAACCGTTGCTCCCGAAGCGGCCGTATTCGATAGTGGAGGCAAGCTCGTCTATCACGGCCGCATCGACGACCGCTGGGTCGAAATCGGCAAATCGCGCCCGGTTGCCCAAACTCACGACTTGGAAAATGCGATCTCCGCCGTCCTCGCGGGCAAGCCGGTATCCCAGCCCGAAACACGCGCGGTTGGATGCTCACTCGCGGATGTGGAGTGAACACGCTGCCGGAGCGTTTTGTGCCCGTTGTCGGCGATCTAAAGTCGCTCTTGCGGGATTTCTTTTCGGGCTCGCGATAGCGTCACACGCCATTGGCGCTGCGCCGCCAACGTTCGCCCAAGATATCGCCCCAATCATTTATCACAATTGCGCTGCTTGCCATCGCCCCGGCGAAGCTGGCCCGTTCTCTCTGTTGACTTACGACGATGTCAAAAAACATGCCCGGCAGATTGAGGCCGTCACTCGAAGCCGTTACATGCCGCCCTGGCTTCCGCAACCCGGATACGGCGATTTTCAGGACGAGCGCCGGCTCAGTGCGGAGCAGATTCGCCTCATTGCGGAGTGGGTTCGCGCCGGGACCCCAGAAGGCCCGCCTTCCGAAATTCCTCCGCGTCCCAGCTTCACAGAAGGCTGGCAACTTGGTCCGCCCGACCTGATCCTTCAAGCACCACGACCATTCTCATTGCCCGCTTCCGGGCCTGACGTGTTCTGGAATTTCGTATTCAAGCCGGATATCAAGACCACCCATTATGTCCGTGCTATCGAAATTCGCCCTGGTCAAGCCAGAATCGTGCATCACGCCAATTTGCTGGTCGATCGCGCCGGATCAACCCGGCGTTTAGAAATGTCCCCGGGAGCGGGCTTCGGCGGGATGGATCTCACAATCGACAGGAATCCGCTCGATCCCGATAGCCACTTTCTGTTCTGGAAGCCCGGCACTCTGCCTTACTCCGAACCGGACGGATTTTCATGGCGTCTCGATGCCGGTAACTACCTGGTCCTCAACACGCACCTGCAGCCCACCGGCAAACCCGAACAGGTTCAGCCCAGCGTCGGGCTATATTTCACGGATAAGCCACCGGCGCGCTTCCCTATGCTGATCCAGCTCGAGCATGATGGCGCGCTGAACATCCCGGCCGAGGATCGCAACTTCCTGATCACGGATGATTTCCGTTTGCCGCTCGATGTTGATGTGCTCGCTGTGTATCCGCATGCGCATTATCTAGGCAAACTGCTCGAAGGCTACGCAACTCTTCCCGATGGCACACGCAAATGGCTCATCCGGATTCCGGCTTGGGATCTCAATTGGCAGGCAGTGTATCGGTATCGCGATCCGCTGTTCCTGCCAAAGAGTTCGATCATTTCCATGCGCTATCACTACGACAACTCCTCCGCTAATCCGCGCAATCCGAATAACCCTCCCCGCCGTGTGCGGGCCGGAAACCAAGCGACGGACGAGATGGGCCACCTATGGCTCCAGGTCCTTCCTCGCGGGCGCGGCGATCATCGCAGGGAGTTACAGGAGGCGCTCATGCGTCACCGCCTCGAGAAATACCCTGATGACTTCTCCGCTCATTTGAATCTAGGCGCGCTTATGCTGTCGCGGCTGGATGCACAAGGCGCGATACCGATGCTCGAAGCCGCGGTGCGTATCGATCCTGCCCGTCCCGAAGCGCACGATATGCTCGGCTCCGCGCTGCAGAATGTGGGACGTTCCGGAGACGCTATGCATCAGTTTCAGCTTGCATTGCGAGCGCAACCGGATTACGTGAACGCGCGCTACGATCTCGCGAACGCGCTTGCCCGAGCCGGAAAGTTGGACGAGGCCGTCGAGCAGTTCCGCCCAGTCGCCGCAGCCTATCCGGACAGCGCGCGTCTTCAAAATCAATTCGGCGAGTTGCTGGCCCGCGATGACAAATTTCCCGAAGCTCTGGCCCAGTTCGATAAAGCAATCGCTCTCGACCCATCGGATGAAGCCGCGCGCAAAAATCGCGGACTGCTGGTAAAGCAAATGGCCGGCCGTTAGCGCAGCTGCGTCTTTGTTGTCCTGCATCGCACGCAGATCACTAGAATAGAAGAAGCCGTGTCACCGGACTTGTTCAGCATCATCACTGTTGAGCGGGAATATGGATCAGGCGCGGCTTCCATTGCCAAAACTCTTGCGGGCCGCCTCGGCTGGGCCTTATGGGACCACGAGATCACGTGCGAAATCGCGCGCCGGCTAAAATGCGATATCCAATCTGTCGAGCAGCGCGAAGAGCGCCTCGATCCAGCGTTCTATCGGCTAGCGAAGATCTTCATGCGGGGCAGCTATGAGGACAGCTTTAACGGGAGTGGTTTGGAGCTTTTGGACGCCGAGCATCTCTCCCGCTTGTTCGAAAAAGTCGTGAAGCACGTCGCGGCGGCAGGGAAGTGCGTCATTGTCGGTAGAGGTGCTCCCTGGTTTCTCCGCGACCGGCCCGATGCCTTTCATGTTTTTATCTATGCGTCTGAAGAGGAGAAGATTCGACGCATTGTCGCGCAGGGAAAGAGTCAGAGCGAGGCGGAAGCTCTCATCGAGAGGATTGATCGGGAGCGCGCCGCGTTTATCAAGAAGTATTACGGGAAAATCTGGCCTCAGCGCGATCTATACCACCTCATGATCAATTCGAAAGTGGGCGATGAACTCGTTATTGAAACCATTCTGAGCGAGATAGACCTTCTTCAGAGGCAGCCCGCAGCGTCAGGTATAAACGCTTGAGCGATGCTTCACTGTGATGTTTCCCGCTTGGGTCGAACCGGCAGCCACAACAGCCAAAACAGAACGAGCGCAACCGCTGCCCCGGTGAAGATGTAGACAGGCCAGGGTCCAAGTATATCCAGCAGTGAGGCGTTTTTCGGCTTCCGGCACAGGTACATATAATTCGCGCCGAAGACCACGTTGAATACCGAAACAAGCGCGACATAGACCAGGAGAAGACCGAAGACCCGCCATACCGCATCGGCTCGCAGGGGCGCCACGCGGCCGAAAACGAGCGCCACAACTGCAATTATGATTCCGCCATGCGCGACAAAGAAATACACGGCTCCATAAGAGGGCCACGGCGACCAAAGGTCGGGTGTGAGAACCGCCATTCCGGCACCGGCTAAACCCACGAAATACGAGATCTCTACGATGATTGGGGTCAAGGTGATGCACGCGAACACCGTGCTCCAAACGGCCACATCGCAAAGCTGCAGGGGCAGGTTCGTTGCCAAACGAAGTCCCTCATGTGAGTAGCGGAAAATCCACCAGACGATTTCATTCACCGCAAGGCCATATCCGAGGAAAAGCCTCACAGCGCGAGTCGAAATCACGCGCCGGCGCAAGAGAAAAGAAACCGTAGCTGCCGCCGCCGTTATCCCGGTCAGCAGCAATCCATGAACGGGTCCAAACGGGGACACGGCTCGGGCTTTAGAGAACGCGAAAGCAACCCGCTACTTGTTGCGCGAAGGAGACTGCTTCTTCTCCTGTCGTTGCAAATCCTCTTCCACGGTTTCACGGTCTCCTTCTGCCTGTGACGGCACCGGCCGCTCTTCAGCCGCGAGATTCTTGTCCGGCTGCGATGTCTTTTGTTTGTCGTCGCTCATATTCAGTAGAAGTATCACGTCTATTCGACGGAAAATCTGAAAATCGTGGTTTCCTGATACCGTTGCCCCGGTTTGAGCTCGGTCGAGGGGAAATTGGGCTGATTTGGTGAATCAGGGAAGTGCTGCGTTTCCAAACAAAATCCGAATCGCGGCCCGTAAACGGTGCCCGCCTTTCCCCGAATCGTTCCATCGAGATGATTGCCGGTATAAAACTGAACGCCCGGCTGCGTCGTGAGCACTTCTAAAACACGGCCGGATCCGGGGTCACTCACGCGAGCAGCGAGCGACGGGCCAGCCCCGGTGCGATTCAGAACAAAGTTGTGATCGTATCCCTCTCCATATCCGAGTTGCTCATCTGGTTCGTCGATCCTTGCGCCGATTGCTGAAGATTTCCTGAAATCAAACGGCGTGCCCTCGACGCTTTTCAGCTCTCCCGTGGGAATCAGGTTGGCGTTCACGGGCGTAAACCTGTCGGCATTGATCATCACGCGATGTTCCAGAATCTTCCCCGCTCTTTGGCCGCGAAGATCGAAGTACGAATGATTGCTGAGATTGAGCACGGTGTCCTTGTCCGTCGTCGCGTCGTAGTCGATCCTCAATTCATTGCTATCCGCGAGCGTATATGTCACTTTGACCGTGAGATTTCCCGGATAGCCCTCTTCACCGTCTTTACTCAGGTAGTTCAGCTCCAAACCGGGAGCATCTGGCCGGGAAATCTCTCGTGCGCTCCAGGCAACTTTATCAAATCCTTTCAAGCCGCCATGCAATGAGTTCTGTCCGTTGTTACGCGCCAGCTTATAGGTTCTGCCGTGCAGCGTAAACTCCCCATTCGCGATGCGATTCCCATACCGGCCCAACAGCGCTCCGAAATAGGGATTGTTTCCTAAATATCCTTCGAGATCGTCGAATCCGAGCACAATATCTTCGAAATTTCCGTCCCGATCCGGAGTCTTGAGGGTCACCACCCGACCACCATAATTGGTGATGGCGGCTTCCAGTCCGTTTGAATTCCGAAGGGTGTACAGGTGAATTTCCTCTCCCGACGGGAGGCTGCCCCAATGCGTTTTCGTGATCGCGTTCATTTTGCTTTTCCCCTGTGAGATGCTATCGAAGATTCCTTTATGCACATGAAATATCGCAGTCGTGCGCGGGTGGGGCTCCCCAGCAGGCGCGAGTGGCTGGCATACACGCTAGCAGCCGCCGGGCTTGCTGGCGCGCAGCAAGCCGTGACGATACCCGGTAAACGGCCCATGCTGGTCCATAGTGATTGGCCCGAGGATCTTGAAACACCCGTCAGCTATTTCACCACCTGGCTAACCCCAAATGACGTCTTTTTCGTCAGACAGCATCTGCCCCGTCCAAAGGTGGATGAAAGCGCCTACCGTCTCACGCTGAACGGCAGAGTATCCAAAGAATTGGCGCTCACGGCGGCCGACCTTCGCAAGCTCCCGCAGTACACAGTCCCTGCCACTTTGGAATGTACAGGCGATGGTCGCGCATTTTTCCGTCCCCGCGTTCCAGGCGCTCAGTGGGGCCGAGGTGCTATTGGTAACGCCGAGTGGACCGGACCCCGACTCGGCGAAGTCTTAAAGCTGGCCGGGGCAGACCTGAGCGCATCCTACGTAACCGTTAACGGAGCCGATGTCGGAGTTGCCAAGACACCCGATTTCATTCGGTCCTTTCCCATGAAGAAAGCACTGCATCCCGCGACGCTCCTGGCTGTGAAAATGAACGGTGACGCCCTTCCCGACCTCCACGGTTTTCCCGTTCGCCTTGTTGTTCCCGGCTGGGATGGAGCGAGCTGGGTGAAATGGGTGACTACCTTAACGGTCACGACGGAGCCAGACAACGGATTCTTCATGAACCCCGCATATCGCTTCCCCAAATACGCTCTGCCGCCAGGCACGCCCGCGAATCCGGCGGATTTGGAAGTGATCACGAGCATACGCGTGAAATCTTACATAACAAGCCCTGCCGATCAGGATCGGGTGAAGCTCGAGCCGCTCGTCCTGCGTGGCATCGCCTGGGCTGGAGAAGAGCGCATCTCACGCGTCGAAATATCGACCGACGCAGGTCAGAGTTGGAAAAACGCGCAACTCTCGTCGGAAGATTTGCCGTTTGCCTGGCGCCTATGGACACTCGATTGGACTCCGCCGCAGCAGGGTTATTACACCATCCTGTCGCGCGCCAGCGATTCCTCCGGAACTGTCCAGCCGCTTGTGCCGACATGGAATCCATCCGGTTATCTTTACAATGCCGTTGATCAGATCGGAATCACGGTGGAGAAAATTGTATGAAAACGCTCGTCCTATGCATGTGCTTAAGCCTGCTTACGCGCATTGCTCTCGCCGCCGATCAGCCGCTGCGCGATCGGGGCAGGCAGGAAGAGCACGCCAGTTGCGTCCCGTGCCACAGTTTGCGGTTGGTGGACTCACAGCGTTTATCTGTGGCTGCGTGGCAAAAGGAGATCGACAAAATGATCGGCTGGGGCGCGGTTGTACCCGACCGCCAGCTGCTGTTGGATTATTTGTCCCAGGAATACAGCGCAAACAACCCGGTTCCCCCTCCAGAGCTCTCAGGGGATGGCTCGATTCCCAGGAAAAAGCACCCGTAAAGGGCATACCAGTGCGAAACCAATAATGCTGCCGTAAAGCATGATCGGAAACGGCACCGCGAGACTTGGCCAGGTATCGAAGAGGAGTGATTGACCCAAAAAACCGAACGAGATGCTGCCGGCGCTGTGCAGCATCGCTTTAACAAACGAGACCCTGCTCGGATCGGAATAGGCGTTGCACAGTAGCAAGCCGATAACGGTGATGACTGTTGGAACCGCCACTCGGGCGAATCCAGCGTGGTCGTATAAGAAGGTCCTCTGTCCCAGATACCAAGCCACGGTCGAAAACGAGAGATAGAGCGCGAAGGCTTCCATAACGAATACTTGAATGTCCGTGGTCCGCCTCATTCTGCTAACGACCACAGGCCCGAGCACGGCGATACCCTCGATCAGATACTGGCGTCGCGATGTAAATCGTTCATGGAGGTCCCCCAATACATACTCCCGGCAAGCTGGCGGAAGCAACCGGTGGAACAGCTTCTCGATGCGCCTCGGTGGCGGCATGGTTTAGCCCGCCTCCCTTTTCCATTCCTTTTTCCACTTGCGACCCCAATCTTTTCCCAGCACTTGCGTGATTGTGGCCGATATTCGTCGGGCCGTTGCTGCTGATTCTTGCAGCGCTCGCTCACCCAGAGCCTCCAATCGGTAGCACCTTTTCGCGCGTCCGCCCCGCTGCGTGGTTGGATCGCTGAGCCAGGAGGACACAAACCCCTTGTCCTCGAGCCGATCCAATGTGACGTAGATAGCCCCGAGCGATATTTGCTTTGGCTGCGCTAGTTCCGCTACCTTGCTCTGAATTGTTACGCCATACGCGTTATCTCGCAAACTGAGAATTGCAGCGAGGACGAGTTGTTCGAACTGGCCGATAGAACCAATACCGGGCATTTGTGAAACAATGTAGTACAAATCGCGCCCCGAGTCAATACCTCGCAGAAAGAGGCCTCGGGAAAAGCAGTCCTTCGTTACACTTGAAACGAAGCGACTCTGCAGTGCGACTCGCAAAAAACGTTGCCTCTCATTTCACGTTTCTACTGTTGTGCCTGACCAGCCTTGCTAGTCCCGGCGCAGCGCTAGACCCGGGCAAAACACTTACTCAGTACGCCCATCGCATTTGGGGTCAGGAGGAGGGGCTATTCCAGCCGACGATTTATTCCATCTTGCAAACCCGCGACGGGTTTTTGTGGCTCGGAACGCAAGACACCCTCATTCGCTTTGATGGCCTGCACTTTCGTGAATTCGACGGGGCCGGCGAATCGGCCTTCCACCACAACTTGATCCGCGCTCTGCTCGAGGATGCGGACGGCAATCTCTGGGTTGGCTCCATTGGAGCGGGTGTCGCTCGGATTGAGCCGGATGGTAAGCTCACCCGCTATACCACGAAACAAGGGTTGCCCAGTGACGCAGTATTCTGTCTCGCGCCCGGTGCAAAGAACGAGATATGGATCTGTACGAATAAAGGCTTGGCTCGACTCACCAGTGGCCGTCTCCACACTTACACGACCGGCGATGGTTTGCCTACAAATCAGATTCGTGCCACCTGTGAATCCCCGGACGGAACGCGGTGGGTCGCAGGGCTGGATTTTGGTTTGGTTCGCTGGAATGGCTCGCGCTTCGACACCTATTCTCCGGAAAAAGTCACTGCGCTCGAATGCGCGAAAGATGGGAGTGTTTGGATTGGAAGAGATTCGGGGTTGACCCAATTTCAGCACGGAGTTTCGCGCGTTTTCTCGGTGCGTGATGGTCTACCTGATAACGCCGTTTCGTCCCTTGCGGACGGATCCGATGGCAGTCTCTGGATCGGAACCAATGACGGCATCAGCCGCTTTCGGAATGGAGAAATCAGCGTCTATCGAACTCGAGATGGCCTCTCGCACAGCCTCGTTCTATCTCTCTACATGGATCGCGAAGGAAGCCTTTGGGCAGGGACGAAGGACGGTCTCGATGAGTTCACAGATGGCAAAGTCACGCCATACTCGACCAACGAGGGAATGCTCAGCAACGATGCCGGGCCTGTGCTCGAAGATGCCGCGGGCCATCTCTGGATCGGCACGCTCGGCCAAGGCCTGAACATATTCGACGGACATCGTTTTCGCGCGGTAACCACACGGGACGGATTGGTTGATAACACGATTCTGAGCTTGGAGCGTGACCAAAGCGGCGATCTTTGGGTGGGAACCGCCAAAGGATTAAATCGGCTGAGAAACGGGACGGTGGTAGGCACCTACACAGAAGCGAACGGCCTTTCCGGTTCCCGGATTCGCGCATTATTCGCGGACGCGCAAGGCACTCTGTGGGTCGGTACAGACATGGGCTTAAATCGCTTCAATGGAGCCCGGTTCACCACGGTCAATACTGATGATGCCGATGCGAAGGGAATTCTCGCTCTCGCAGGAGGGCACTCAGTGCGTCTGTTTGTAAGCACAGCCGCTCCCGCTCTTTACTACACGCGAAGCACTTCGCTCACTAATTACCCGCTGGATGTGATCCACGGCGTGGACTGCTATTACCTCGACGACGTCCGGCACGCCGCCTGGATGGGAACTCTGGGATCGGGTCTTCTACGTTGGGAGAATGGCAAGCTGGTCCACATCCGTGTAAAAGACGGCCTATACGACAACCGCATCTACAGCATTTTGAAAGATGACAACTCGAACCTCTGGATGGCGTCCAGTAAGGGTATCTTTCGAATAGGCCAGAAGGAGCTCGAAGATTTCGCCGACGGTAAGATTCCCTCCGTCACCAGCATTCCTTTCAGCACAGGCCAGCTTCGGTTTGAATGCCAATCCGGTGTGCAGCCCGCCGCTTGCCGAACGCGTGACGGCCGCCTCTGGTTCTCAACCACAAATGGACTGGTGGTGGTCGATCCGAATCATCTTCTGCGCAACAACATTCCTCCACCGGTTCAAATCACGGCAATCATTATCAATGGACAACGCATCAATCCGCGCCAAAACCTCCAGCTCAAGCCTTTCGAAAAAAATGTGGAGATCCGATACGCCGGTCTCAGCTTCATCTCCCCGGAAAAGGTCTCCTTCCGGTACACGCTCGACGGCTACGACAAAGCGTGGACGGATGCCGGCCCCAGAAGGGAAGCCTTCTTTACGAATCTGCCGCCGGGTAACTTCCATTTCAAAGTTATGGCGCGCAATGCGGATGGAATCTGGAGTACCCAGCTTGCCTCGCTCGGCTTCTCAATTGAGCCGCGCCTCTACCAGCGAGCTTGGTTTTTCCCGCTTCTAACTGCTACGTTTGCTCTGCTGATAGCCGCAGGATACCGCTTGCGCATCGCGCAGTTGAACCAGCGCTTCCATCTGGTTCTCGCGGAACGCGCCCGCATCGCTCGGGAGCTGCACGACACTTTACTGCAAGGCCTCTCGGGCATCACGCTGCAACTGCAAGCGCTTTGGACCAGGTTGCCTGCTTCCAAGGAAAAGGAGATGCTGGCCGGCATCATCGGTGATGCGGCCAGGTGCTCCAGGGAAGCGCGTCATTCGCTTTGGGGATTGCGGGCGCACGACCAGGAGTCTTGCGAATTTTCCGACAAGCTCGCCAATCTTTCACGCCAGGCAGTGGGCGCCCGGCCCATTTCACTCGTGCTGGATTTAGAACCCGTTTGTCTCAGTGAGTTTCCCGACTTGGAGTACCAGCTCCTTCGCATCGCCCAACAGGCGATCTCGAATAGCCTTCGGCACGCGCGGGCGACCACTCTGCGCATCCGGCTCCAGATTCGAAACCAGCAACTTGAGCTGATTCTCGAAGATGACGGGAGCGGCTTTGATCCAGGCGAGCAAGCAGAATCACTGGGCCGCTTCGGGGTTGTCGGTATGCGCGAGCGCGCTAGCGAAATAGGCGCGCAGTTATCAGTTTTCAGCTCTCCGGGCCAGGGCACTAGAGTTTCAATCACCGTCCCGCTTTCCCGGTCGATAAATTCGGAGAGTAACCAAGAGCAGCCTTTGGAACATCACTTAACTTGAGAGATTTTGAACCCCCCGTGCAGACCATCAGCATTCTTTCGGTTGACGATCACGACCTTGTCCGCAAGGGCATCTCGGCTATTCTCTCCACGCAGCCTGATCTCCACCTGCTCGCCGAAGCCAACACGGGAGAAGACGCTATCCGTCTGCATCGCGAACACCGGCCTGATGTCACCTTAATGGATCTGCGTTTGCCCCATAAGGATGGCATCGAAACTACGCGCGAGATCCGCGACGAATGCCCCGCGGCGAAGATCATCGCTTTGACCTCCTACGACGGCGATCAGGATATCTATCGCGCCCTCGAAGCGGGAGTCCGCGGCTATCTGTTGAAAGAGATGCTGCACACCGACATTATTCGCGCCATTCGGGCGGTTCATGCCGGCAAGAGATTTATTCCGGTCGAAGTCTCTCAGCAGCTAAACGGCTTCTTCCCGGAACTGGCGCTCACGCCACGTGAAACCGAGGTCCTCAGTTTGGTTGCACGCGGCTTCGGAAACAAAGAAGTCGGCGACATCCTCGGCACTGCTCCCGGCACAGTAAAAGCTCATGTGCAAAGTATCCTGAGCAAGCTCGGGGCGAAAGATCGAACCCACGCGGTTACTATCGCCTTGCGCCGCGGCATCATCCATCTGCACTCGCCCGACCTGGCCGCCTCGATCCTGAATGGATGATCAAGCGAATTTGCATCATCGCGATACTCTCGGTCTCGGCCGTCTACATCTCTGATTACCTGCTGCTTCGGTTCAGAATCGCGACAAACCGCAACCCGTACGGAACTGTAACAGTCCAGCCCTACTATGCGGTCCCTCAGAAGGACGGCAAGACCCAATTTCTCTTCGATGATCCGCAAGATCAAACCTGCGTTCACTCGCTTTTCCCGCACATGAACGATGTCCCATGCTGGTATCTCAGCCGGAAAAAAGAGAAGCGCATCAACATGTAGGATTAGATAGATGTCATCAGCGCCCACGACGTACATAACTCCAGAGGAATATCTGGAAAGGGAACGCAATGCAGAGACAAGAAGCGAGTACTTCCAAGGTGAAGTGTTCGCCATGGCCGGAGCGAGCCTACGCCACGGACGCATCGTCAGCAACTTGGTTGCAGAAATCCACCAGCAACTGAGAAACCGCCCATGCAACGTGTATTCAACTGACTTGCGTTTGGCGGTCGGCGCGGCTGGTCTCTATACGTATCCGGACGTAATGGTCGTTTGCGGTGAGGAAAAGGTAGCAGACCACCACGACGACATGCTGCTGAACCCTACGCTCCTCGTCGAGGTATTATCGAAATCCACCAAGAACTATGACCGCGGGCAGAAGTTCGAAAGCTATCGCAAGCTGCCGTCGCTCAAGGAGTACTTAACCGTAGCGCAGGATAAGATCCAAGTCGAACAATGGATGCGCCAGCCCGATGACCGTTGGATTTTGCGAGAATATGAAGCCTCTGCCAAGACGATCGCCTTGCCTTCAATCGGCGTTGAGCTTCAGCTCTCTGAGATCTACAGAAAGATAGATTTCAGCAAATAGCGCGCGACCTACGCGCCTACCGCAACCTCTTCCGGTACTCCCGCTTCTTTGTTCTTTTTAAGGAAGCTCATCATTGACCGCAGCTCCGCGCCCACCTTCTCGATCGGCTGATCTTTTGCTGCTTCGCGCATGTCCAGAAACTTCTTGCGGCCGCTGCGATTCTCGGCGAGCCACGCCTTGGCGAATTCACCCGATTGGATTTCGCCTAGGATCTTCCTCATTTCAGCCCGCGTCTTATCTGTTACGATCCGAGGACCACGCGTGTAATCCCCATATTCAGCGGTATCCGACACCGAATAACGCATGTAACTCAACCCGCCTTCATAGATCAAGTCAACAATGAGTTTCAATTCGTGCAGACACTCAAAATAAGCGATTTCAGGAGCGTAGCCCGCTTCCGTCAAGGTTTCGAATCCTGCCCGAATCAGCTCGCTTACGCCGCCGCACAGCACCGTCTGCTCTCCAAATAGATCGCTCTCGGTCTCCTCTTTGAACGTCGTTTCAATCACGCCGGCTTTCAAGCATCCGAGGGCGAGCGCATAAGCGAGCGCATTCTCGAGCGCCTCGCCGGAAGCATCCTGCGCAACCGCCACCAGGGCCGGAACGCCGACACCTTCTGTAAACAGTTCCCGTACCCGATGTCCGGGGGCTTTCGGCGCAATCATTGAGACATCAATATCGTCCGGAGGCTTGATCTCACCAAAATGAATATTAAAGCCATGGGCAAACATCAGCGTCTTGCCTTCGCTCATGTATGGCGCGATCTCCCTGCGATAGACGTCACCCTGCAGGTGATCCGGCAGCAAAATCATGACAACATCGGCCGCCTTCGCCGCGTCACCCACGCTCAACACCCGGAGTCCGGCCGCTTCCGCCTTCGATCTGCTCTTACTTCCAGAATGAAGCCCAACCACCACATCCAAGCCGGAGTCCCGCAGATTCAGGGCGTGAGCGTGTCCCTGGCTGCCATAACCGATGATCGCAACCGTTTTGCCGTGAAGCCGCGCAAGGCTCCCGTCTTTCTCGTAAAATCGTTTTGCCATAAACTGTCCTCTATTGAAATAAATCGATCCGGGCTTCTACTCAGCCTGTTGTAGCTCGAGCGCTTCCTCTACTGTTGCGCCCCGCGGCACCGGCGCGGACAGGCGCACCTTCTTGTTATCGAGCGACATAGAAACTATGCCCGATCTGGTGACTTCTATATCGCCATAGCTTCTCATAACTTCAATGAATCCTTCCAGCTTCTCCGGATCCCCGGTCGCCTCCAACGCGAATCCTTCAACACCGGAATCCACGACTCGTGCCTGGAAGATTTCCGCCTCCTTCAAAACCGCCGTCCGGCTCTGTTGATTTGTCCGGACTCGTATCAATAGGAGCTCGCGATTTACGGCTGGTCCGTCAGTGACATCGCTAGCTTGCAGCACGTTAATCAGCTTGTTCATCTGCTTGATCACTTGCGCGCGGATATTCGCTTCGACATCCACCGTGATGGTCATTCGCGAAAGCGTAGGATCAAGCGTCCGGGCGACCGTCAAACTTTCAATGTTGTACCCGCGCTGGCTGAGCAAGCCGGTAACTCGCATCAGCGCGCCGGGCTTGTTCTCCATCAGAAGTGAAATGATCTGTTGCACGCCTTTATCCGCGCCTCTATACTTCCACTGGTTGCGGTTGCCGCAAGACCATTTCGTTGATAGCCCCACCCGCGGGAACCATCGGGTAAACATTTTCGAGCGGCGAAACTTTCACGTTCAAGAGATACGGTCCTGGCTCGTCAACTGCTTCCCTGAGCGCCTTGGGCATATCGGCCACACTTTCTACCGTCCGGCCTTTGAATCCGTAAGCGCCTGCAAGCTTCTCAACGTCTGGAAAGGAATCAAGTTGAACCTGGCTCAGCCGGTTGTTATAAAAAAGCTCCTGCCATTGGCGAACCATCCCTAAATATCCGTTGTTCATGATGATGATTTTGATCGGCAGCGCGTGATTCGCAATCGTGGCCAGCTCCGGTATAGACATCTGAAAGCCGCCGTCGCCCAGGATTGCGAATACCAGCTTGTCGGGCCGTGCGAATTGCGCGCCGATTGCGGCCGGCAATCCAAAGCCCATCGATCCGAGTCCACCGGAATTGATCCAGAGACGGGGTTCACCAAAGCGAATCAACTGAGCGGCCCACATCTGGTGCTGGCCGACGTCGCTCGCTACAATCGCCCGTCCGCCGGATAACCGGTCTATTTCCGCCATTAAATGCTGCGGTTTAATCTCCGTCGTCGAGGTCTCCGCCCGTAGCGGGTGCTCTTGTTTCCACAGGCGAATCTGGTTCCACCAAGCCTGTCGCGCAGCGGCATTTTTGTTCTTCACCGCGGGGGCAAGCTCGTTCAACTCGGCCACAATTCTTGGCAGCACCCGCTTCACGTCTCCGACAATCGGCAAATCGGCGCGCCGATTCTTCCCAATTTCCGCCGGATCTATATCCACATGGATCACCTGCGCATGCGGAGCAAATGCAGAAAGTCGGCCCGTTACCCGATCATCGAATCGTACCCCCAGCGCGATCAGCAGGTCCGCATGTGACATGCCCATATTCGCCGCGTAGCTGCCGTGCATGCCAGGCAAGCTGATGAAATTCGGATGTTCGGCAGGCAATCCGCCCAGACCCATCAGCGTGCAGACAGCGGGCACATCCAGCGATTCCACCAGCGCCCGTAATTCTTCACTGGCATTTGCGGCCACCACGCCGCCGCCTGCATAGACAAACGGCCGCTCCGCCTCGCATATCATCTGAGCCGCGCGCCGTATCTGCCCGCTGTGGCCCTCGCTATACACCTTGTATCCGGGTAAGTGAATCTCCATTACAGGCGCATAGTGAGCCTGGCCCTGAAACACATCTTTCGTGACATCCACAAGCACTGGTCCCGGTCGTCCCGAAGCCGCGATGTAAAAGGCTTCATGAACTACCTGCGGGAGGTCCTTAATGTCCTTCACCAGAAAATTGTGCTTCGTCGCGGACCTCGTGATCCCGAATGTGTCCGCCTCTTGAAACGCATCACTCCCCATCAACTTCGTCGACACTTGGCCGGTTAGGGCCACAATTGGAATCGAGTCCATCATCGCGTCGACAAGTCCTGTTACAAGGTTCGTCGCTCCAGGACCTGAAGTCGCGCAACAGACTCCTACTTTTCCTGTCGCCCGAGCATAGCCTTGCGCCGCGAAGGCGGCATTCTGTTCATGGCGAACCAGCACGTGCCGGATCGGACAATCGTACAGAGCGTCGTAGAGCGGTAGCGTCACGCCGCCCGGATATCCAAATATGCACTCCACGTTCTCCCGAGCCAGGCAATTAAGCAGGATCTTCGCGCCTGACAGAAGATTCGATGACATGACCTCTTGCAGAAAACGCTCCTGGATGGAAAGCTTTGCGCGTTCCTAACGCGATAAATGGAAAGGGCCACCTGGCTGGTCTATCTACCCCGGTGGCCTTTGCCAAGGCCCGGTAAGGCGTTGGCCCGCTACTCTATGCAACCACCTTAGCCTAGAAGGAATTCTTATGCAAGAGAATTAGTTTATAAAAAGTATTTATTTCGCGCGACCCCGCCAGAAACCAACTCAGCGCTGAGTCTGCAGCAGATCTTCCGCGACCAGCGGCATTCCTGGTTCCATACGGGCGTGAGAATCGACCTTATATCGCCCCCGTGCGGCGATCAGTTTCTCTACCTCGTCGCGTGGCAACGGACGCGCGCCACCCAAGAGTTCAGCGACGAGCGTGATGCGCGCGAAATGCTCCACCATTTCCATCCGGAAGAAAGCTTCCCACACATCGCGGCCGTATGACGTACACCCGTGGTTCTCGAGCAGTAGAGCGTCGTAGTGCGGGATGAACGGCAGCATTCCTTCGCTCAGAGCCGGGGTCCCCGGCAGGCCATACGAGGCTAACGGCACAGCGCCCAGTTGAATGATCACTTCGGGCAACAGGGCCTTGTCGAGCGCGCGGCCGGCGGTAGCGAATCCAGTCGCCACCGGCGGATGAGCATGAACGACGGACTGCACGTCCTGTCTGAGGGAATAGATCGTGAGATGCATCTCGATTTCGCTGGTGCATTCACGACAGCCTTCCATTTTATTGCCGTCCATATCACAGACGATCAGATCGTCCGCCTCCACGAGTGCTTTGCTTATCGCTGTCGGAGTGCAGAGAATCCGGTCTTCGTCGAGCCGGATGCTCACGTTTCCGTCGTTCATTGCCACCCAGCCTTTTTCGTGCACCATGCGGCAAACGCGAACGAGGTCTTCGCGGTACTCGTGCTCAGTTTTGCTCATGCGAATTCTCGATTTTATCAATGGGTATTTCACGGAAGCTACAATGAAGACCGTGGGAAAGCGCCGCATGTGCCCGAATTGCCGGGCCTTTATAACGGTGAATGACCGGGTCTGTCCCTATTGCGGCGTTCAGTTGGGCCCGCGTGCGGCCGATCTTCCGGGCAGCCAGCTTGCCGCCTCGTTTATTCCGCAAGCCAATCTGACCAGCATCGTTGTACTGATCGTTAACGTGACTTTCTTTTTAATAGAGCTGATCGTGAGCCATCAACTGGCAAACGCGCCGTTTGGAAACGTGGATGGGCGTGTCGCGGTGGCCCTCGGTGATGAAGTCCCGTTTTTCGTTCATCAGGGGCAATGGTGGCGCCTCATTACCGCTGGGTTTCTACACGGCGGTTTTTTGCACATCGCCATGAACTCCTGGTCGTTGTTCATCCTGGTTACAGAAGTCGAACAGTTCTACGGTACAAGCCGCTTCATCGTCGCATACATCTTCTCTACCGTAACCGGCTTCTGGCTCGCCTACGTTTTTTCTTCCGCAGCGCTCGGGGCCTCCGCCGGTGCGTTCGGCCTCTTCGGTATCATGCTCGCCATGGGCCTCCGTGACCGCTCCAGCCCGCTGACGCAAGCCATTCGGGCACATTATGGGCAATGGCTCATAATCGGTCTTGTGCTCAGCTTCATGCCCGGAGTGAGTCTATCCGCGCATGTCGGCGGCTTTGCTGGAGGCTTTATAGTTGGCATCGTCGCAGGCTTACCGGGTCTCCCTAACACTTCGCGGGAACTCCTGTGGAAAGTCCTGGCGGGATTGGCAATCGCTATTACACTCTATGCGTTTTATAAAGACTTTCTGTCCTATCATGCTCTCTTGCGTCAAATAAGCAATACTTGAAATCGGACATACGTCGGAATCGCGTTTGAAGATAACGATCAAAATTGGCACGACTCATCCTGCTCCGCGGGGCCAAGCAATTGCTGACATTGCGAGGGCCAAGTGGCGTACGCCGGGGTGCTGCGCTCCACGATCTTGGGATCATCGAGGACGGCTCAGTCCTCATCCGTGATGGTGTCATAGCTGCCGTTGGGTCCGCCCGGCGCATTGAAAACCTCAAAGAAGCGCAAACTGCTCTCGAAATTTCAGCCGAGGGTAAAGTGGTCATGCCCGGATTCGTCGATCCGGGTCTTAATCTCAGTTTGGGAAAACGTGGTCCATCTTCGCAGCAGCCCACACAGCGGAAAGAACTGGCCGAGTTCCATCAGGAGGGCCTCGCGCTTATGCGATCCTGCCTCCAACACGGAACTCTCACGGCCGAGGTAAAAACTAGAGGGACTTGGGGCGATTTTCGCTCCAGCATAACAGCGCTTCGACAGCTCGCCAAAATCGGGAATAACCCGGTCGAAATGGTGCGGGCGTGGCAAATTAATGCTCCCTCGCATTCAGACGAGAGCTGCTTCAACGACTTCCGTCAGGCAATTGCCACTCTGGCCAAGCGTAAGCTCGTTCAGTTCGTTGAGGTGGCGATACAGTCTGATCAGTGCATAAACGAACGCCTGTTCGCGGCGATAAGCGACGAAGGCGTCTCTGTCAACCTCCTCTGCCATGAAGCCTCCCCGGAGCTCTTGGCGAACCTCTTATCCCGTTTCAAACCTCGAGTGGCGTCCTGTCCCACGTGCTTCAGTTCAGCTGAATGTTCGGTGCTGGCGAATTCGGACACCATTGCGGTATTTGCTCCCGCGAGAGAAACTTTCGAAGCGCCGGCTGTGATGTGCGCCCGGCAAGTGGCCGATTCCGGCGGAGCTATTGCTCTTTGTACAGATTATGATTCCAGCCACACGGCGAGTTCAAGTATGCAGATGGCCTTATCGCTTGGGGTCATGCGTTTCAAGCTCACCGCTGAGGAGGCAATCACCGCCTCTACGATCAATGCTGCGCATGCGGCAGGGTGTGGTCACATAACAGGGAGTCTCGAATTCCAAAAAAGGGCCGACGTGCTGGTTCTGCATGTCCCCGATTACCGTGAAATCCCCCGGCGGTTCGGAATCAATCATGTTGACATGGTTATTCGCAATGGCGAAATTGTCTTGAATAGGACCCGCTGGAAAGTGAGTGCAGGCGCATCGAATCTCTGATTGAATGTGTTCCCAACTTCTCTGAAGGCCGAGACACGCGGCGCATCGATGCGTTGCAAATCGCCATAGCCTCGGTATCACGCGCCCTTATGCTCGATCGCACCAGCGACCCGGATCATAACCGCACGGTTATTACATTCGCCGGGAGCGCCGAAGCAGTGTCAGAAGCAGCCCTACGCGTGGCCGCGAAAGCTGCCGAATTGATTGACTTGAATTCTCATCGCGGCGTTCATCCGCGCTTGGGAGCTCTGGATGTCCTTCCATTCGTTCCGCTCGGCGGCGCAAAAATCGGGGATTGTGTGGCAATCGCGCACCGCACAGGGAATCGAATTTGGCGAGAGCTCGGCATTCCGGTCTATTTCTACCAGGCCGCGGCACTTCGGCCAGATCGCGTCAAATTGGAGAATGTTCGGCGCAGCCAGTTTGAAGGTTTGCGCGAAGCAGTCCTCGTGGATGAGAGCAAACGTCCGGACGTCGGAGGGCCGGGGCTTCATCCGACTGCGGGCGCTGTGATTGTAGGGGCGCGGAAAATTCTTATCGCCTATAACATCAATCTGAAGACCACAAACCTGGAAATCGCGAAATCCATAGCCAAACGAATTCGAGGGAGCAACGGAGGCTTTCCAGCGGTCAAGGCGCTCGGATTGCCGCTTCTCTCACGCGGTATTGTTCAGGTGTCGATCAATCTCACTGATTTCGAGCAGACGCCTTTGCACGTCGTCTGCTCGGAAGTTTGCCGGCTCGCCGCAGCTCACGGAATCGAAGTGCAGGCGGGCGAATTGATCGGCCTGGTTCCGCGGCAAGCGGTAGAAAACCCCGCCGGATGCCCTGTCAATTTCCCCCGGCCAGACTCGCAGAGCGTCATCGAAAACCGAATCGCTACTGTTACCTCCGCGCGCCGCAATAGCCACATCCGGAATAAACGTCTATAATCGTCTCGCATGAGATTGGCGCGTTTTACCGTTTTCCTCTTCGTCATGTTTCCGGTTGCCTTGCTCGCTGAGATTGACGATGGAATGGCCGCTTATCGCGAGGCCAACTATGCGGCCGCAATTCCGCTGCTTCAGGCTGCCGCGGCCAAAACTCCGCCAGACCCGCTCATCCGTGCTGCGCTGCTGTCCGCGCTTGTCTATGAAGGCCGGTTAGATGAGGCTTCCGATGCCGCTGAGGCTGACGCTGCCGCTTTCCCAACTTCAGCCGAAGTGACAGCCGCCCGCGGTGAATTTGCTTATTACATGGGCGACATGCTGCAAGCCGAAAGGCTGTTTAAGGCGGCGGTGAAACTGAAGGAGCAAACCGCGCGCGCCTATTACGGCCTCTATCGGATTTTTCACGCTGCTTCGATGTATCGTACCGCCCGGATGTTATGCCTCAGAGCACACGAGCTAGATCCCCAAGATGCCCTCATTACTCTTGCGTTTCTTCGCTACGCTGCACCAGCAAAACGCCAGGAACTGGAAGCGCCATTCATCGCCGCTCATCCCTGGCTCTACAAGCATTTCGAGCAAATGCAGGAAAACACTTCCGAGCTGAAAGGGGAATTGAACGGACGCAAAGTATTCGAGCTCGATGGAGCGCCCCAAGAAACCACCCTTCATCTCGAGTTCCTGAGAGACAGTCCGACTCACATTCGAGGCGTGGGCCTTGACGTGAGCATTGAAGGACACCGGCCGCTGCGTCTGATGCTGGATACAGGAGCGAGCGGTATTCTGATCACTCAATCCGCGGTCGATAAAGCCGGGCTGAGCCATTTAGGCTCGTTTGAAAGCTGGGGTATCGGCGACAAGGGCACCAGAAAGGCCTTCACCGCAATTGCGGAGTACTGTCAGATAGGATCCCTGAAATATAAGACTTGCGCTCTCCAGGCGCTGGAAGGAAAAGGTCGTGTGGGTGGGCAGGAAGATGGACTCATTGGCGCTGATTTCTTCGCCGCGTATTTGATTCACATCGACTTTCAAAAAAAACTGCTGCATCTCACTCCATTGCCACAGCGGCCTCCGAATCCGCAGGGCTACGACCGTGTAATTGGGCCCGATGAGGCAGGCTTTACGCCTGTTTTTCGTTTTGGCCACGGCCTCTTCGTCCTCACTACGGTGAACGGCAAGAGCTCGGGTCTGTTCCTGCTCGACACTGGCGCAGGGCTCTCGAACATCGATTCGACATTCGCGCGACTATCCACGAAGATTCACGGGAACGACTTTATGCATGTCAAAGGCATATCCGGGTCGGTCAAAGATGTCTTCGAGGCCGATAAGGCAGAGCTCCAGTTTGCGCACTTCCGACAGAGTAACCTAGGCCTCGTCGCCTTTAATTTGAACAACGCACCAGAGCATCAGGAATTTCGCATGGCCGGAATCCTTGGAATCCCTGTTCTGTCCATGTTCCGCTTAACCATCGATTACCGGAATGGATTGGTGAACTTCGATTACGTCTTTAAATAGACCCCACTCCGTATGATGGGGATATGGCCGCCACTTTATCTCCCGCGCGCGAGGCGGTCTGTTCGCTCGAAGGGATCATGGCTCTTGAAGAAAATTTCCTGCTGCAGAATTATGCTCGCTACCCGTTGGCTCTGCATCGAGGGAAGGGATGTTACGTCTATGATCTCGAGGGCCATCATTACCTCGATCTGATCAGCGGTATCGGTGTCAATTCGCTGGGATATGCGCATCCGCGAATCACAAAAGTCATACGTCAGCAGGCCGCCCTGCTGCTTCACACCTCCAATCTCTATTACCACGAATATCAAGGTCGCTTAGCCGAACGCCTTGCGAAAATCAGCGGCCTCAAACGCAGCTTCTTCTGTAATTCCGGAACGGAAGCCATGGAAGGTGCGCTGAAGATGATCCGCGCGCATGGCAATTCCATCAGCCCGGAGAAGCATGAAATTATCTCGCTCGAAGGCTCGTTCCATGGCCGCACGCTCGGAGCACTCTCCATCACCGGTCAGCCAAAGTACCGCAAGGATTTCGAGCCGTTGCTTCCGGGGGCTCGCTTCGTTCCCCGAAATGATATTGAAGCCCTGGAGCGCGCCGTTTCTGACAATACCGCTGGAATCGTTCTCGAATTTATTCAAGGCGAGGGCGGCATCTATCCGATTACAGAACATTTTGCGCACAAAGCGCGTGATCTCGCGAGCAGGCACAACGCCTTGTTCGTATCGGATGAAATTCAGTGCGGTGTCGGTCGTCCCGGAACCTTCTTCGCCTATCAATTGCTCGATCCCGTGCTGCTACCGGATATTGTCATCGCGGCGAAACCGATGGCATGCGGTATCCCACTAGGCGTGATCATCGGGAATGAGAAGGCAGCGTCTACCATCAAGCCGGGCATGCACGGGTCCACCTATGGCGGCGGCCCGCTCGCCTGTAGAGTTGCTCTCGAGTTTTTCGACATTCTTGACGAACTGCTTCCGTCCATCAACAGCGTTGGTGGGTATTTCCGAATGAAGCTCGCGGAGCTGATGCGAAAGTTTTCATTCATCAGAGAGATTCGCGGGCAGGGACTCATGATCGGCGTTGAATTGGAATTTGCAGGCAAGCAGCTAGTCCTCGATGGGCTCAAAAACGGACTGCTTTTCAACTGCACTCACGACACAGTTCTTCGTTTCTTGCCGCCGTACATTCTCACTGAGCAGGATGTGGATCGCGCCATTTCCACGCTCATGAAGCTCTTCAGGCGCGCCAAACCGCCGGAGATCTGATGGAACTATGCCGACTAGCGCCCACGTCTCTGCGATCGATCAAATGGCGATTGAGCATTGGCCAGCCGTCCGCACGATTTATTTGGAAGGAATCGCGACCGGTAACGCTACGTTCGAAAGCTCATCTCCTGAATGGGAAAAGTGGGATGCAGACCATCTGCAATGCTGCCGGCTAGCAGCCCGCTCGGGAGCCGAAGTTCTTGGATGGGCAGCGCTCAGTCCGGTGTCCGGTCGATGTGTGACGCAGGCGTATCGGAGGTGAGTGTCTATGTCGCTCAGCACGCGCGAGGGCAAGGGGTCGGATCAGGTCTGCTGAATGCGCTCGTTGAAGCTTCTGAGCGCAGTGCTATATGGACGCTGCAGGCTGGCATTTTTCCCGAAAACACCGCAAGCATCAGCATCCACCAACGGGCCGGTTTCCGCGTCGTGGGAACGCGGGAGAGACTCGGCTGCATGAATGGGCGCTGGCGAGACGTAATACTGATGGAGCGCAGAAGCGGGATCGTCGGTAACTAGTCCGATGCCGAATGCGAGGCTTGTTTTGCGAGTACTCTGATCCCGCACGCCCTCAGACCATTAGGACGCTGCTCGGAATTGGAAGGCCGTCAGCCCGACGCGACCAGTGCTGATACGTAGAGGTTGCCTCCCTGTCGGCGACCTCGACTTCCGAGCCATGGGTGGCGATGCAACGAGTGGCGGAGATAGAGTAGGGCGATGAGGGAAAAGACGGTCGGAGACAATAACCAGTGGACAATGTTCATCCAACCCCGATGATACATCGCGCCCTTCGGGGCGAAGTGGTCCGCCGCTTCGCCCCGAGTATGTCAAGTTTGTAACGGCAGGTCTCGCAGCCCTTCAGCGCGCTTTCTGCTACTCCAGTAATACTTACGCACTTTGGTCTGTTTCATAGTCATTCGCATTTAGAACTTTTACTCGTTAACTGGTTTGGAGACAGCAACACCGCAACCGGCACCTGTGAAAGTGAACGGCGGATTCGTGGCTCCGTCACTCCGGGCGTATCGGTCTCCAGCGCTCACTCTCTCCAGCGTGTTGTTTAGACAGCGTAAACGTGTTCAGGTCTCCAGCCACCGCAAAGATGATTTCTATCTGATCACCACATTGTGTGATCACGAATTCCCCTTTCGGCTGGAACGTCGGCGACTGGTTGAGAATCAGCCACCCGGTTCCGTCGCTGTCCACGTGATACGTGCCACTGTATTCGCGATGAAAAACTTGGGGTGTCCCGTTCAGATCAGTGCTGCTGACGGTGTCCTTGCCATCTAAGGTTCCATCTCCGTGGAAGTGGTAATACCCCGAGATAGTAAAAGGGCGGCTCGCCCCTAATGTGGCGTCACTTGGATTGAGGAACCCTCCCAAAGTATGGAAACCGTATCTGTCATTCAGAGTGGCATCGGTGAAACTGCAATGCCTGGACTCTTCGCTTGCCTCTTGGGCCCTGACTGTTCGGGGCGCGCCCCGCAAAGTGCACCCACCAAAATGCAGGTTACGAATGAAATTTGTCGCTTCATGGGATCTCCTTGTTAAGTAATGTCCTCAAATCGTTTCATCGGGCCGGGATCGTAATCTCGATCACACGCGCTGCCATAACGAGTCTCCGTTCGCGCACCGGTCGAAGCACCTTCAGGCCGGTGGTCGAGCGTTCCCAAGCCTGTTCCAGATAGCAGGTTTTGTCATAGCAATCGAACGTCAGCCTTGCCTGTTCGGAAGAAGTTGAGGCTCCGATTGGCTCCGCAGTGACGAATCCAGCGCCCCCGTTTCGATCCAAGCCGCGGATCAACAGCAAATGCGTGGTGTTGTTGTATGTGAATTGGTAATGTCCGGCGGGTAGAACCGTATCCTGTACAGTAAATGCGAACGGTACGTGCGCCTGCCGAGGCTGCGCCGATTGCGCGAGAACTCCCGAAATAGTCGCCACGCTGAGAAGCGTGATTGTCGCAAACGTCTTAAACATTGATTTCTCCTTGAAAGTAGTTGGCGTGCCGAAACGGTCCCGGGGCAGTTCGCGAGACGAGTCTGGTGTGAGTTGTCTTAGCGTGCTTCCAAGTGAATCGAATCGTCTCGGCACGTGACCAGTTTTGGGCGGCGACAGGGCTAACGTCGATGGATTTGAGCTTCTCGCTTGCTTGAATGTTTATCCAGAGGTAACCGGTTTGAAATCTGGTACATCCCGGCCAGGCTGACCTGACTGTCCTTCCGCTCGGCGCGGACATTCTGGACCTCTCCTGACGCCCAATTTGGAAAACAAATGTTATAGTCCCTGATACGCGAGGAGTTGCTATGGACCCAGCCGGGAAGAATGACGGTCTGGTACGGTTCTCGATCTACGAGCTGGATCGCCATTCAGGCGAACTGTTCAAGCAGGGGCGAAAGGTCAAGCTGCAAGGCCAGCCGTTCGAACTGCTGCTCGCTTTGCTGGACCGCCCTGGCGAGGTCCTGAGCCGCGACGAATTGCGTCGACGGATTTGGTCTTCGGAGACCGCCGGCGACTTCGATCAGGGCCTCAACCGGGCCATAAACCGAGTAGTGGGCGTGTAGCCTTGTGCGTTCCCGGGGCGTCCCAACTCTCCTACGGTCTGTAACCGTCCGTCAGAGTCTTCATGAAGTCGACAATGTCTTGTTCTTCATCTGACGTCAAGCCCAGATTGCCGATCCTCTGGTCCACGTTTTTCGGAACTTCCGGCGGCGGCCAGCATGTCACTCCGAACCCCGGATCGTCTACTCCCTTCGCGCATTTCGGCAACACGTCCCGCGTGTTATAGAAATGTACGACGGTTTTCAGGTCTTTGATCACTCCATTGTGGAAATATGCCTTCACGAAATCCGGAGACGGGCGCTTATCGACATCTCGAGTCGTAGCTGTGATGAACTTGCCATCGGAAGCGTCAGCGTACTTCGCCCAGTTGGAGTTGGGGTTAGTCGGCCCCCGCAAGAAATCGCCGAGCCCGTTGTCGGTGTAGTTGAAGCCCATTGGGTTCGGGGTTACGCCCCACTTGTCAGGCTTGGTCTCGTAATAGTAGGGAAGGCGAGTGTTTTTGGGCAGGCCCAGGTTGAACGCCTGAAAATCCGCAAATAGAGGCTCGGCTTCAGGCACCTGATCGGGTGTAATGTTAGCGGTACCCTTCTGAACTGCTGTGGTGCTGTCCACGTGGCACAGATTGCATTTCCCCTTACCATCGAACAGCTCCCATCCTTCCTGTTCCTCGGCGCTTAACACCTGCTGGTTGGGGTGCGCTATCGCGTAATCAAACTTTGTTGTGAAAGGGCTTTCTTCCGGACCCGCCTCATGCGCTGCGATCGACAATCCCATACGGTCATAAACTACATTAGAGAGCATCCGGTCCGTATTGCTGAGTGGGACAGGACCAGGATCTTCGGGATCTGTTGGACCTTGCGTTGGCTGGTTGCAGATTTCATCGATATTGGATGGCCAGCTGATCGAAGAAGGATCGGTCATCCAGACAGTCACAAACAAGGGTTTGTAGGCGGCCTGCGAAATTCGGTGTACCACGCATGCGGAATCGGCGAAACCCTGCTCTAGGGGATCGACTGGAGGATTCTGCGCCTGCTCCGCTGAAGGATTCTGCAGCTTCCACCCGGTCGCACTCTGATCCCAGAAGTTCCCTCCGTAAAACGCTTGCTGCGTCTGGTCAAAGTGGAATACTGGAGAGTACGGCGCATACATGTAGCTCATTGGCTTGCGTTGCGCGAAGCGATATCGAACCGAACCGGGATATGTGACTATCGTCTGATTAATCTCCGAGATTGGTCCGGTGAAGCCCGTCTCCTTCGAATGACAGAAAGTGCAGGCTGTATTGCGGTTCACGGAAAGATTCTTGTCATACAGCAAGAGCTTGCCGAGTATTCGAATTTGTTGCACCTTCGTCCCCGAGTTGATCGGCAGCGACTGCCACCGCTTCAGGGCTTCCTGCTCGGTTTCATCGACTTGAAGCTCAACCTTCTTAATTGCAGGAACCAGATTGCACGGGACCACGCCAGGAGGATAAGGATACCCCATGCATGGGTTTTCAGGATCATCAGCTTGTGCCCGAACGGCCCGGGATACTGTCACGGTCGCGAGTATCACGACGCACACTGCCGCTACGCTTACAAAATTCCTTTTACGCATCTATGTTCTCTCCCCGCCAGATGGACCGCGAGTAGATTATCACGGTCCCCGGCCCAAGACAGCCTAGGAAAAGTTCGATGCTATCGAAAGCTAAGCGATTACAACAGCTTCTCCTGCCCTTTCGCCTCGAGCGCCTTCACGATGTTACTCACGTCCTGAGCCTTGCTTCGACTCGCTACCAGCAATGCATCAGGCGTGTCTACCACCACTAGGTTTTCAACGCCAACCAGAGCAACCAACTTTTCCGAATCCACGTAGTTACCGCGGCTTCCTTCCGCAATCACTTCGCCCCGGAAAGCGTTTCCGTTGGCGTCTTTTTCCGCAAGGTCGTACACCGCTTCCCAACTGCCGACATCATTCCAGCCGATATCGTCCATCGCAATTCCGGAGACTTGATCGGACTTTTCGATAACCGCGTAATCGATCGAGATGTTGTCGCAGAGTGGATAAGCGGCGGCCAGAGCTGGCCCGAACCGCTTGCTTCTGAATTGCGGAAGGCCCGCTAAAAGCGTTGCGGTCTTAGGTTGATGGTGCCGCATGAGGTCCAGCACCGTGGAGGCGCGCCAGAAGAACATTCCGGCATTCCAAAAGTAATTGCCGCGTGTCAGGTAACCCCTCGCGGTCTTCTCGTCGGGCTTTTCGCGAAAACTGATCACAGGCAGTGCGGCCATATTGCCCGGTTTCACGTTTTTCGGAAATTCGATATAGCCGTAGCCTGTTTCCGCCCAACGTGGTTGAACTCCTAAAACAACAACGTTGCTCGTTCGAGTCGCTCGAAAGGCGGCATTCACAAAACTCCGGAATCGCGCATCTTCCAGGATCAGGTGGTCCGCGGGAAATACGCCCATCACGGCATCGGGATCGATTTCACCCAGAATGTGTGCCGCGAGCGCGATGCAGGGCGCTGTATTTCGCTGCGATGGTTCCGCGATGATCTGTTGCTCGGGGACCTCCGGTAGTTGCTTCGTGATCTCCGGACGCAGAAACTCGTTAGTGATGACCCAGATGTGCTCGGGTGGAATCGAGCTTTTCAGCCGATCCACAGTCTGTTGAATCAGGCTGCGCTCGCCGAAAAATCGAAGGACTTGTTTCGCGCTCTTCTTTCGGCTTCGGGGCCAGAAACGCGTCCCGCGTCCCCCGGCCATGATTACGCCGTACCGATGCGGATTCAAGTCCGTACTCTAGGGATTCGGCGATCCTGTCCTCAGCGGCAGTGGATGATCCGGTAATTTCGAGTCTGGAAATCCCCTTATAACGTGGAACGTGCGATCCCAACGCGTTCGCGTGAAGAAATGCTCGCCTAGATCTATGAAGTGGCTCATCAGCGAGTTCACCGATGATCCCGCAAGATCTTCCGTCGAAGCCCTGTACGACCAGTAGATGATCAACGGCTTGCCCAGAATATTGTCACGCGGCACAAACCCCCAGTACCGGCTATCCAGCGAATTGTCACGATTGTCGCCCATGGCGAAATAGCTGTTCGCAGGCACCACCACCTCGCCATTTACCACGTGATTTTCCAGCATCTCGCGTTGCAATTGCGCCTGCAAGCCTTCCGCAAACGGTGTCGGATCGCCGGGAAAATTGTCTCTGCTCGGATCATAAGGAAACTTATGGTACACGTACGGTTCGTTCAGCCGGATACCGTTTCTGTACACGATGCGATTCACCATCTTGAGATGGTCGCCGGGAACGCCGATGACTCTTTTCACAAAAGTCTGCGTGATATCCGCGGGATAGCGGAACACGATAATGTCGCCATGCTTCGGCTGCTCGTAGGGCAACAGATACTTTGTAAGGCTTCCCGCGGGCGCGTACGCGAGCTTGTCTACCAGTAAGTGGTCGCCGATGACCAGCGTGTCCTCCATCGACCCTGTAGGGATGACGAAGGCCTGCACCAGCGTTGTCGTTCCGAACAAAAGGAGCAGGATAGTCACGGCCCATTCGGCTATGCTGTTCCGCGATTGCTCCCGTTTCGGGGGCGCATTCTTTTCCGTCTTCTTTGCGTTAACCGTAGCTGTCTGTTCCGCCATTGAATCCTGATAATCGACTTGAAATCTTATTGTATCTTTCGCACAATGCTCCCCACTCTACTATTAAGGAGAACTAGGAACATGTACTGCGTGCGCGCCATACTGCTCATATCCGCGGTCTTAGGGTGCTTGACCTTGGGATGCGGGAAGAAATCAGCTAATGACCAAACGCTCGCCACCGACATCCAGGCCAAACTATACTCGGACGTCACCACAAAGGCCGCCAACGTGAACGTCGGCGTAAGCAACGGCGTAGTTACTCTCAGTGGCGATGTTCCCAGCTCTGATGTCGAACTCGAAGCCATGAAGATCGCCAATGGCACTCCGGGTGTGAGGCGCGTCAGCGATCAGATGAAGGTGAACCCGTCCATAGCGGTGAATCAGCCCCAACCCGCCCCGGGTACTCCAGCGTCGACGGCAGGCACTTATCCTCCTATATCTGCCCAGCCGGTCGCCCCATCTGCGGTGTCCACGCCTGCCGCCGAACCGAGCCCCGCCACTCCCGCGGTTCCATCTGCTGTTCTACCTGCTGCCGCTACCATCCCCAGAGGCACACGGGTTTCTGTTCGTATGATCGATTCCATCGATTCTGCCCGTAACACAGCGGGACAGATTTTCCGAGCATCCCTTAACGCTCCGATCGTTTCACATGGACGAGTTGTTCTGCCTGCTGGTGCGCATGTTTCCGTACTGCTCGCGGTCTCGAAAGATGCCGGTCGGATTAAGGGCCGGAGCGAGCTCGAAGTGCGCCTATCTGCGCTGGATTACCACGGCCGCAGCTTTCCAGTCGAGAGCAGCATATATGAAGAAACAGGCAAGGCTCGCGGCAGGCAAAGCGCTGTTCGGACCGGTGTGGGTGCTGTGGCTGGAGCGGTAATCGGGGCAATTGCTGGAGGCGGTAAAGGCGCTGCTATCGGAACGGTCGCAGGCGGTGGCGCAGGCGCAGGTTATCAGCTATTCACGCACGGTCAACAAGTAAAGATCCCCTCTGAAACTGTGCTCACCTTCCGCTTGGAAGCACCGTTGAGGCTTGAGGACAGGCGCTAAACTAACGTAGGTGCTCGAGCCTTTCTTCTACTCTGGTCAGCCGGTTGTCGATCTCGATAATTTTGCCAAGTAGAAGATCGAACTGAGCCGCGAAGCGGTTTTCCAGATTCGTTATTCGCATTTCAAGGCTCGTAAAACGGGCATTGATAGAGTTCACCTGCATCATGTTCACGAGAATGCCAATGGTAATCGCGAACGTCGGCACTCCAATAGCGAAATACAACTGCACGTCTGTCAGGCGGGTTGCGGGCTTTCTCCGCCTACTAAACCGGGTATGGGCGAAGGATGTGGAGCGATCACCGTGCCACCGTCGTTCGGAGGGGTCGATTTGGGTCCGCTAGCAAGCTTCGGTAGCGTCTTCCCGTTAATGAGATCAAAAACCTCATTACCGTCTAAAACTTCACGTTCCAACAACGCTTCGGCGATCCTCACCAGCGCGTCCGAACGGTTCTGAATAATCTGTTTTGCTTTGTTGTAGGCGTCCTCGATGAGCCTTCTCACCTGCTCATCTATCTTGATTGCCGTTGCTTCACTGTAGTCACGATGCTGCGCAATCTCGCGACCGAGAAAGATCTGCTCGTCTTTTTTGCCAAAGCTCAAAGGACCGAGATCGCTCATGCCCCATTCGCAAACCATCGAACGCGCCATTTCTGTCGCTCGTTCAATGTCGTTGCCGGCTCCTGTCGTCATCTGACGAAGAAAGATCTCTTCGGCGATACGTCCGCCCATCAAAATGGCCAGCCGCGTTTCCAGGTACTTCTTGTCGTGAGATAGCTTGTCATCAAGAGGCAACTGCATGGTCAAGCCGAGCGCCATGCCGCGCGGAATAATCGTGACCTTATGAAGCGGGTCCGAATCCTCCATCAGCGCGGCGACAAGCGCGTGGCCTGCTTCGTGATAAGCAGTCATGCGCTTTTCTTTGTCGCTGATGATCATGCTCTTACGTTCCACTCCCATCAGGACTTTATCTTTTGCCAGCTCAAAATCATACTGAGTGACCACTTTCCGGTTTTGCCGCGCGGCGACCAGCGCGGCTTCGTTCACCAGGTTCGCGAGATCAGCGCCTGCAAATCCCGGCGTTCCTCGTGCAATCACGGACAGGTCAACATCGTCACCTAACGGTACTTTCTTGGTGTGAACTCTGAGAATGCTCTCGCGCCCGCGCACGTCCGGACGGTCCACCACCACCCGCCGGTCGAATCGGCCCGGGCGCAGAAGCGCCGGATCGAGGACATCTGGCCGGTTCGTTGCTGCGACAAGAATAACTCCTTCATTCGATTCGAAGCCGTCCATCTCAACCAGCAACTGATTCAGCGTCTGCTCGCGTTCGTCGTGACCGCCGCCCAGACCGGCGCCCCTGTGCCGTCCTACCGCATCAATTTCGTCGATGAAGATGATGCATGGCGCATTCTTCTTTCCCTGCTCGAATAGATCTCGCACCCGGCTCGCGCCAACGCCCACAAACATCTCGACGAAATCCGAACCCGAGATCGAAAAAAATGGTACGTTCGCCTCGCCTGCTATCGCTCGCGCCAACAGAGTCTTGCCGGTTCCCGGAGGTCCGATCAAAAGAACGCCCTTCGGTATGCGCCCGCCGAGTTTCTGGAATTTTTGCGGTTCGCGGAGGAACTCGATGATTTCCTGTAATTCTTCTTTCGCCTCCTCCACCCCCGCGACATCTTTGAACGTTACTTTCTTCTGCTGCGAAGAGTGCAGCCGCGCCCGGCTCTTCCCGAAGCTGAGCGCTTTGTTTCCGCCGCTCTGCATCTGCCGCATCATAAAGATCCACAATCCGAGCAGGATCAGCACCGGGACTGCGTTGAATAGAATTCCGATCCATCCGCTCGAGCTCGAATCCTTCGACGTCCATTTGACTCCCTTCTCCTGCATCATCTTGTAGATATCGGGATAGTTCGGAGGAATCACTGTGTGGTACGGGGAATTGACGCCCCCCTCTGCCAGGGTGCCCTGAACATCTGTTCCGGTGATCGTGGCGTCTTTTATTTTTCCGTCTTGGATATAGGTGACAAACTCCGATGCCGAAAGATTGTGCGGCGTCGGGCCCCTGCCCGTCTTCACGGCCATATACACCAAAACAACTGCGCAGATAATTACAACCCAAAAAACGGCCGTTTTCACATTTGCACTCATGAACTTACCTTCCGCCGGCGAACCTCGCGCCGGCCCTCATATTAGAAGACGTCGATCGGATAGCTTTCGATTCAGCAGCGCCCTCGGCTCCTTTATTCCTCTATTCCTCGGTCGGACGGTAGGTAAGGCGAACTGATCGATCACTCTCGCGAGAGCCGGTGAACTTCGCCGCGCTCCCGAACTGACGAACCCAAACAATTTCCTCATCAGAGACGACCACGGGCCAATGCCGACGTTCCCAAAGCACCACTCTTTCCTGTTGAAAAAGTGACTTTATCTTCTCGGCTCCTCGATGCCCCTGCCGTTGCACCTCATCGCCAGGTTCCCAATTCCGAACGCGTATAGAACGTGGCGATCCTTGACCCATCAGGGCATCGCCATTCAAATAGGCAACGTCGACTCTAAACTCTTGTTCTTCCTTGAAATTAGCACAAAATTCCTCTCCCGGTTTTACCCACCTCATATTGAGAGATCCGGCTCGGAACGGCAGCGTGCATTCTTCTCCCAGCCTTACCTCTAAACAGTAGTGCCTTTTTTCAGAATTCAACTCACCAGGTTTTGTGAATAACAGCTTCTCGAACGAACGAATCGCGTCTATTCCGGGTACGATCACCCTTGCATGGCCGTGAGGGCCAGGGCAAAGAGACAGAATGGCATCCACATGCTCCTTGTCTATGGACCTTAGATCGCCCCGCAAATCGAGCAAAGCGCGCCTGAGAAGTCTTCTTTGCACAGCCACGTGCAAACGCCCGAGCGAAGGAATATGCAAAATCGAACCCAAATGAGTTCGTTTGGTAATTTCGCTATACAGCGGCTCAATCTCCTGAAACCAATAGTCTTCCTCTGTCTGCGCCAATTCCGCGGTACCGGCGAGCACCGCTTCCAGGTTGGGATTAAACCCGCGGGCCAGCGAGGGAATCGTCTCGTGCCGCAGCCGGTTCCGGGCAAAATTCACGTCTGCATTGGTCGAGTCCTCGCGCCAGGTGATTCCCTCCGCCACCGCCCAGCTCCTGACTTCCTGCCGGCTAATTGTCAACAACGGGCGGATCAGATGGTCGGCAGTAACCATCCGCATGCCGGCCAAGCCCGCTAACCCCGCACCCCGGAGGAATCGAAACAAAACTGTCTCTGCCTGATCGCTTCTCGTATGTCCTAGCGCCACTCTCCTCAAGCCGCGCTGGTCCATCGAGCGTTGAAAGAACTCTCGCCGCGCTTGCCGGGCAGCCTGCTCCAGATTGCCGCTTCCTAACTCGACTTGTTCGGTCACAAACTCGGTTGCCAGCGATTTAGCCAAAGCTCGAACGAACTCTTCATCGCCATCGGACTCAGCTCCGCGCAGCCCATGATTCACATGGAGAGCAACCAAATCGACCTGAAACCTCTGAGACAGGCGTTGCAGGATGTGGAAAAGAACGACTGAATCAGCCCCGCCCGAGACCGCCACGCCGACGCGATCTCCGGGAGACAGCATGCTATAACGAGGGATGATTTCAGCCACCCGTTCGACTAGACTGCCCGTCAATATCGACATTGTAAGTCTCAACTAGTCTCGCCGCCCTCCTGATATGCAATTGAATCCGCCTATTACTGAGCAGGAACTGAATCGTATTGCAGCCGGCATCAAGGTCCTGCTGATGGATGTCGATGGTGTCCTTACCGACGGTCGCCTATACCTGGTGCCAGATGGTGCGGGCAATATGGTCGAAACGAAAGGGTTCGATTCGCAGGACGGTATAGCGCTGCGATGGCTCAACTGGTTCGACATCAAAACCGGAGTGATCAGCGGGCGGGAATCCCCGGCTACCGCGGAGAGGGCTCGGCAGGTCAGCATGAGTTGGGTTTTCCAGGGTCACATTGAGAAGATCCCGCTTTACGAGCGGATCATGGCGGAAGCGAAAGTGACAACGCCGGAAGTCGCCTACATCGGCGATGATCTTACCGATGTCGTCATCATGCGCCGCGCTGGTCTTTCGTTTGCGACCGCAAACGCGCGAACCGAAGTTAAACGGTCTGCGAATGCCGTCACCAGTGCTCCAGGAGGCGCAGGCGCCGTGCGCGAAGTAATCGAGCTTCTCTTGAAAGCTCGCGGGGTCTGGGATGGTTTGCTCAAAAAATATGAGGTGACACTCTGAGCGAGGCTGGGGCCGGCAAAGTCGGTTTGGAGTTTGTCACCGCCAGTGCTCCCGGTGTATTGCACCAATTGACCGGAGTAATCGCGCGGTATCAGGGCGACATCCGATCCATTTCCATCATTGAGGAGCAGCCAACTGGCGCGCGGGTTTACCTGGAGCTCGATTTGCCGGGCCAGTCCGAAACTCTGGTCCATGATCTCCGGCAGCTTGACGTCGTTCGCTCCGTGACACCCGTTCAATCACTGCAAAAAATCTACGGCAAGCGGATCATCATCATTGGCGGCGGCGCGCAGGTGGGACAGGTTGCCCTAGGAGCCATTTCCGAAGCCGATCGTCACAACATTCGTGGCGAGCACATTTCCGTCGATACCATTCCGCTGGTCGGCGAGCAGCCGTTAGCTGACGCTGTGCGCGCCGTTCGCCGCCTGCCGCGCGTCAGAGCGCTCGTCCTCGCGGGTTCTCTTATGGGCGGGGACATCGAGACTGCCGTCCGCGAGGTGAGGAGCGACGGCCTACTGGTCATCAGCCTGAATATGGCAGGAAGTGTTCCCAATGCTTCCGATCTTGTCGTCACTGATCCAGTTCAGGCTGGTGTCATGGCAGTGATGGCCGTCGCCGACACCGCAAAATTCACAATCGAACGCCTGCACCGGCGTGTCTTCTAGAATTACTTGGCTTTAAAGGCAAACTCCCTCAGTAAATTGGCTTGCCCGTTTCCGTGAGCTAGAGCGTAAAGGCGAAGGAAGTGAGCGCCGGCTTCTTGAATCTTGGGCACACGAATATCGACTTCCTCTCTCCGGACCGTTGTCGTGCCTTTCCAAACTTCAGAACCGTCGCTATTTACGATCTGCGCAGTCACTGGGCCCTCCGCTAGATCACGCGCGTTCAGGCGTATATGTAAAGGGCGGTTTAGGGGTACGGCAGGCGTTCCCGCCCCCCGATACGCAACCAGGCTTACCTCGGCCGGAGGTTGTGTTGTACGCCGCTCAAATTGTGGCGCTAAAGCGATGCCAAGCAGCAGAACGGCCGCGCCTGCCGCCCAAGATAGCCTCGGAACGGTGAACCATTTTCTCCACTGCCCTTCCGCTCTCGCTGCTTCTCTGTGCGCCCTCTCGGCTTCGAGTCGTTCGAGCGCCCACTTGAGAGCTGGAATTTCGGTCTCAAGAGCTTCGAGCCGAGCCACGCATGCTTCGCACGCGAGTATATGTGTTTCGACTACACCAGTCTCTTCCCCCTGGAATGGATGCAAAAGAAAGCTCTCGAGTTCCTCTTCCGTGGGGTGGTCGAAATATGAATTCTGCATATTTGTCGCCAAGCGGCTTTTTCTCTCCGCATATCTAGTATTGTTACCCGCTATGTGCTCTCACAAGAACTGAGAAAATTCCGCTACTTGCCAGTTTTTTCTTACCAATCTCTCCAAATTTAGCCTTCGCGCGGGATTTTAGCAGTCGAAATTGGGTTTCGCTCAAGGACATCTCGCGGCAGATTTGTTCCTGTGGTTGCTCTTTCAGGTAGAAACGCACCAGAATATCCCGGTCTCGTCGAGATAAGGATTGCAAGGCGCTTTTCATTAGCTCGCCTTTTTGCCGAAGCATGGCTTCCTGCTCTGGATTTTCCTTTCGATCCGCTACCAATATGCCCGTTTCAAGATCTGCCTGTTCCCGGCGCGAATGCACCGCCTGCTCAATATAGGCCGCAACCTGCCGCCGCACGATGGTTCGCACGAAGCCCATGAGACGTTCCGGCTCGCGCAGATCGCCTCGCTTGATAGCATTCACCACAATCAAAAACGTATCGTGAACTTTGTCCTCCAGCTCCTGCGGCCCAAGCTGCCGGCATAGGTAATACCGTATACCACGGCTGAATAGCTTATAAAGCTCTTCCATTCCTCTGTCTTCACCAGCTTTAACCTGTTGGACGAGCACGCTCCAATGAACGGCGGAAAGAGCCGGCTTCGCCGGGTTCTCTATTGCTGCATAAGTCTTCGCGTCGTTTCCGGCTGACACCGGGCTAAGCTTTTGTTGGGTCCCGACCATAGACTTGAATGGTTACTCCTTCGAGATGATCGAATACGCAGCCCAGAACGAGGGTAGACTTCGGTACCCTTTGCTTTGCTCCATCTCTAATTGGGCTTGTTGAAGCGCAGCAGCCGCTCGCTTAGCAAGAGAGCCGGACTTAATTGCTTGAAGGTGACGATAAAAGCACGCAAAGAAACGGCCTGAGTCATCGGGCGTGGCCCATGCGCTGGCGATCACCGCCGAGGCGCCCGCCAGTAACCACGCGCGCGTTAAGCCCATAAGCCCGGCGCTGGGCAGCACTTCGCCTTTCGCCGATGAGCAGCCACTAAGAACCACCAGACTTCCTGGAACCCGATAGGTCGCGATCGCCTCCGATGTAAGCAGCTCTGGCATGCTTTCCTTCGTGAGACTCAGGGCCAGCGCAGCCTGCTGCGGATTTTTGTCTGGGCTTACGACATGGACGGCGAAATGCAAGACTTCGGGCTTGCTGTCAATTGCTTGTTGCAGTGCTGCGCCCGAAGCTTCGCGACCTTCGAGCAGTTGCACGTCGCGCATGCCGCTGGCCTTCGCGGCGGACCGGATTTCCAGATCGCTCGCAACCAGCCTCGCCAGAGCGATTGGCGTCGTGGCCTGCTTGGTTTTAACAAATGTTTGGCTGCGGTTTCGACGCGCGTCGGCAAAATTGTAGATCGGATCCGCAACTCCGACAAAACGGCCTTCGGGTTCCTCTCTCTGAGAATCCGCTAGCAGTAATTCGCTTGGAAGAAAGCGGAGGGTATGCTTTCCGATAAGCGGCGCATTTACTTTGGAGGGCGCCGGAAGAGCGGCGAACGGGAGTTCATTGACCAGGGCTCCGTCGGTCGCGATAATCCAATCGCGCTTTTGCAAAATTCGGGAATCAAGCTTGCCGAAGAGCGTCGCGCTAAGAACCTGGCCCGCCAAGTCCGCGTTTTCGCCCTGTTGAACTCTCCCGGAGAATTCTTTTATCTCGTTTCCGAGCTCGTTCTCTCCCGGTAATTCGTAGAGATTCACTTGATCCCCAGTTAAAACCCACAGAAATGATTTACTATTCCCCAGACAAAAGCTTAGCAAAACTTCGTTATCGCTTATCCTTTTCTGGATACCCTTAAGTGAATTCTTACGAAGATTTTTCTCGCCTACTCCCTCGCTATTTTTGCTTTCCAGGCCAATTTTGTTTTCTAAATCATATAACTCCAGGCGAATTCCCGCCAGTTTCGCTTTACTTTCGTCGCCGTTTTCGCCTAACGTAACTTGACCTTGTGCAGCCTGCAAATCCGAAAGTAATTCAAAATAGCGACCTGGCAGACGGAAATTTCGCCCCAGTGCTAGCGTCATCTGTTCGCGTAAATTTGCGGCGCGATTTCCAATTAGTGCTTCGAGCGCCTCCCGTGAGAGGCCGCGGTCCCCATCTTCGAGAGCTGTTTCGGCTGCCAGTTCTATGTAGTCTTCATAAACATCGTGCAAACGAGCGACGGTCTGTGTGCTTGTGGCATCTCCAGGCAGTGCGCCTTGCCTCCATTGAGCGGCCGAATCGACCGCCCGGCGAAATTCGGCTAAAGCTTCGGGCTTGTGGCCGAGGGCTAATATAATCCGGCCGCGAATGTTAATCGGATAGTATTGCGGCGTTGTTTTGAACAATGGACTCGAAGACGAAAACGCTTCATCAATGAGCTTTAGCGCAGCGGCGGGATTTTTCTTTTTGAGCTCAAGCTCGGCTAAATGCTCTTTCGTGACGGCCAATCCATTTTCGTCGTGGATTTTAACGCGCATATCGAAGGCAGTGTTCAGTGCTGTTTCAGCCTCAGGCAACTTTCCTTCGAGTAACAGCCACGTTCCCACGTGATCCTGCGCCATTGCCTCCAAATCAGGTTTGCCCGCTTTACGTGCAACTGCAATCGCTTGCTGGTAGGAGTGCCGGCCAGCCTCAACGCCCGACGTCTCCGCCTCAACCTCGCCGTAATTTAAAAGAGCGTTAAAAAGAAAATCCTGCCGAGCGGAAGAGCGGAGTAGATTAACGGAACGTTCTGCTTCTCTTTTGGCTAATTCGAAGGCGCCAAGCTGGCTGTAGATCGTCGAGAGATTTGTGGATGCCACGCCGGCCAGAGAAGAATCCGCTGCTTTTGAGGCCAGCTCGCGGGCCGCTGTAGACGATTCTAAAGCTGCCCTGTATTGGAAGAGCCTGATTTGACAACCACTAGCCGATGCAAGCGCTAATGCTTCTCGATCGATATCGCCTGCCTGGGCGGCATCGTGAGCAGCACGTTCGAAAGCCTTCACCGCCTCGCCGAAGCGTCCACTACTTCTGTACTTCCGCCCCTCCGCGAGTGCTGTTTCAATCTGGGCCGCGAATTGCGCGGCCGGCTGCGATGGCGCAGCGCATAGGGGAAGTGTGTGCGGCAGAAGAAGCGCGCCCATCACCTGAAGAGCCACGAGCAGCCACCCAACGAGTGGCTGCCCGGCTAACCTTTTGGACGGCAGAGATATTCCCGAAGAGCAATTCTTCGGACATCACTTTACCACGCCTCAAAAGTAATTTACAGAACCTTTTCCCAATCGGGTCGGCAATGTTTCAACTGCGCGAACTAAAATCCGAAGATGAACCTTAGAATTAACGAGACAGGGTCGGTAATGATTGGATCGTGCATGTGGTTTCCTTTCGCACACGAACGTCCCACGGACGGACCCTATTCCTGCCGACCCTGAGGGTTGTAAGTATCTGAAAACAAGCCGAAGATTTTTTTCTGTATTTGTCACTGGCCGCGCCGCTTGTGCCGAAACGGCATGACATTCGGTTTTGGAATCCGCTTCGGTCCGCATGGCATCTCCCGAGTCCGCTATACTCGTGCTACAGGCACATTTCTGGACTGCCAGAAGTGCGTTCTTGCAATCCTTTCTTCCACTTGAACAATGTTCGACAACTTATCGGATAAGCTGCAGCGAGTCTTCAAAAATCTGCGCGGGGAGGGGAAATTAACCACCGCGAATATGGAGGAAGCGCTCCGCGAAATTCGCGTGGCATTGCTCGAAGCGGACGTTCATTTCAAGGTGGTCAAGCAGTTCATCGAGCAGGTAAAAGAAAAGGCCATGGGCGACGAAGTGCTTACCGCTCTATCGCCTGGCCAGCAAGTGGTAAAGATCGTCCGCGATGAGCTGACCAAGATGCTTGGCAGTCATCAATCCCGGCTTCGTTTCGCAAACGAGCCCCCGACCGTCATGCTGATCGTCGGCCTCCAGGGTTCCGGCAAAACGACCAGCGCCGCTAAACTGGCGCGCTTCCTCGCCAAAGAGGGAAGTAAGCCTGAACTCGTATCAGTGGACGTCTACAGGCCCGCCGCCCGGCACCAGTTGAGCATTCTGGCGAAAAACGTACAAACGCCCATCTATGAGGGCTCGCCGGACGAGACGAAGCCTCTCGATCTGGCGAGATCGGCCCGCAGGGAAGCGGTGCAAACGGGCCGCGATGTGGTTTTGGTCGACACAGCGGGCCGGCAGCATATCGATGACCAGCTCATGCAAGAGCTGCACGAGTTGAAGGAAGCGCTCAATCCGGTTGAGATTCTGTTTGTGGCGGACGCGATGACCGGTCAGGACGCCGTTCGCTCCGCCGACGAATTTCATAAACGCCTAGGTATAACCGGCGTGATCCTGACGAAAATGGATGGCGATGCCCGGGGAGGCGCAGCGCTCTCGATTCGGTCCATTACTGGCCAGCCGTTGAAGTTCGTGGGTGTCGGCGAGAAAACGGATGCGCTCGAGGCCTTTTATCCGGACCGCGTGGCCTCTCGGATTCTTGGAATGGGCGATGTGCTTTCACTGATCGACAAAGTTCAGGAAAACATCGACCAGCAGACAGCCGAGAAGATGCAAGAGAAGCTGCTCGGCGACGATTTTACGCTCGAAGATTTCCGCGACCAGATTAAGCAAATCCGCAAATTGGGCTCTCTGGGCGGCCTGCTCGAGATGATGCCGAAGATCGGCCCGCTCAAAGAACTGAAAGACGCCAAGATCGACGAAAAAGAGATCGGACGCGTGGTCGCAATCATCGATTCGATGACTCCCAAAGAGCGTCGTAATCACATGTTGATCAATGGCTCGCGCCGCCGGCGGATCGCTAAAGGGAGCGGAACCAGCGTTCAGGACGTGAATAATCTCTTAAAGCAATACGCGCAGGCCCGCAAGATGATGAAGAGCTTCACGGGTCAGGCTGGATTCCTGGGCAAGAAGTTGGCGAAAATGAAGCTGCCCGGGCTGCCGGGTTTCTAGGCGAAGTTCGTCGCCTCGCTGCCTGACGGTCCCAGCTCCTGTGGTGCGCTCGTTGGGAGAACTGAACCGCGCACGTAAGTAAGCGGCCCGAGGTTTGCAACAATAGAAAAGAAAAGGTTACATGTTAGCAATTCGCCTGGCGCGGTTTGGCGCTAAGAAAAAACCCACGTATCGCGTGGTCGTCATTGATAAAGAACGAGCTCGGAACAGCCGCTCAGTTGAGGTAGTAGGTCACTATAACCCGGTTGCCAAGCCGGCTCAGGTGCAACTCAACCATGAGCGCATCGAATACTGGCTCAAGAATGGAGCCCAGCCTTCGGAGACCGTCAGCCGCTTGTTGAAGACGAATCCCGCTCAAGCACCCGCGGTGGCCTAGCTCTGGTCCCCAAGAACACGGTTCGCAGGACGATATGAACGAGAGCAACGGCGTGAAAACGCTGATAGAAGAGATTGCTAAGGCGCTGGTGGACTCGCCGGGCGGAGTGATTGTTAACGAAATCGCCGGAGAGCATGCTACCGTCTTTGAGCTGCGCGTTGCAGAGGGGGATCTCGGTAAAGTGATCGGAAAGCAGGGGCGAACGGCGCGGTCCATTCGAACCTTGCTCGGAGCCGTGGGAACCAAACTGAATCGGCGATTTTCTCTGGAAATTCTTGAGTAAGTGGACACAGGCCGGGACAGAGTCGTCATCGCAGAGATTCTGGGTGCGCGCGGTAATCGGGGCGAAGTGCTTGCGCGATCTCAGACGGACGTTCCTGGTCGTATCGAAGGCCTGAAGAGCGCTACTGCGCGCTTGAAGAGTGGTTCGGATGTTCCGGTCGAGGTCGCCGCAGCGTGGCCTTACCGGGGCGACTGGGTTCTCAAGTTTGCAGGAATCGATTCGATAACCGCGGCAGAGCGTTTCCGGGGTGCCGATCTTTGGATACCCTTTGCAGAACGCGCCACTCTCCCGAATGGAGAGTTCTTCCAGTCCGATCTGATCGGTTGTCTGGTGCTGGATAAAAATACGGGTGAGCGGCTGGGCGTAGTGAAAGGTTGCTGGGAGCACTCCGGCCAGCTTTTTATGGAAGTGCAGGCCGGGACCCGTGAAGTGCTGATTCCATTCGTTAGCGCGATGTGTGATGTGGACCTGGTCACATCCACGATTCGCGTGGATTTGCCGGAAGGGTTGCTGGATCTATAGAACATGACCTTTCACATCCTTACGATCTTTCCGGATTTTTTTTCCGGGCCTTTCGAACACGGTGTGATTCGGAGGGCTCAAGCGGAGCGCCGATTGGAAATTCGGATTCACGATCTGAGACACTGGACATACGACCGTCACCGAACCGTGGACGACCGGCCGTTTGGCGGAGGCGAAGGCATGTTGCTGAAGCCGCAACCGTTGTTCGAGGCAGTCGAGGCCATATTGCCGCGGCAGACCCCAAAGCAGAAGGTCATTTTGCTCTCAGCTCAGGGAAGGCGGTTCACGCAGGCGCTCGCCCGCGAGTTTTCCATGCTGGATGATCTGCTGCTGATTTGTGGACGATATGAAGGCGTGGATGAGAGGGTGGCCGAGCATCTCGCGCATGATGAGGTGTCGATAGGCGATTTTGTGCTGAGTGGCGGTGAGCTCGCCGCCGCCGCGATTGTGGATTCGGTGGCGCGGCTGTTGCCCGGCGTGCTCGGTAATGAGGATTCCGCGCGTAACGAAAGCTTTTGTGAGGAAATGGAAGGTTTATTGGATTGCCCACAGTACACCAGGCCGGCCGAGTATCGCGGCTGGAAAGTGCCCGACGTGCTGCTGGGCGGAAACCATGAGGAAATTAAGCGCTGGCGCAGGGATGCGTCGCGCGCGAAAACACAACGGCTTCGTCCAGATCTGATGGGCAGCCGCGACATAAGGAAAAATTAATCCATGCAAAACGCACTTGTCAGTAAGTTCATCAGCAAGAACGCGCGTCAGAAGCCGCATCCGGAGTTTCGTCCCGGAGATACCATCCGTGTGCACGTGAGAATTAAAGAGGGCGACAAGGAGCGTCTGCAAGCCTTTGAAGGCACCGTCATTGCCCGCAAGAACACCGGTATGGGCGAAACCATTACCGTTCGCAAAGTGAGCTTCGGGCAGGGTGTCGAGCGCATTTTCCCCGTGCATGCGCCAGTGATCGACCATATCGACCTGGTTCGAACCGGTCGCGTAAGGCGCGCCAAACTGTATTATCTGCGCCAGCTCAAGGGTAAAGCCGCCCGTCTGCGAGAGCGCGAATAGCTGTTTCTTTGGGCGACGTGGCAGCAAGCATCCGCTGCGTGAGCACTTACGAACGCCAGGCGCGTGAGCGCGGTTTCTCGCGAATAGCCGGCGTCGACGAAGTAGGCCGGGGGTCGCTGTTCGGCCCGGTCTTTGCCGCAGCCGTTATCCTGGACCCACTCCGGCCTATTCGCGGCCTTCACGACAGCAAGATTCTGGATGCGGAACAACGCGCGAGCCTGTCAAAGCAGATCAAAGCCCGTTCGGTTTGCTGGGCCGTGGGGGGCGCGGATGTATTTGAGATCGATCAGATCAATATTTACCAGGCTTCACGATTAGCGATGCGCCGCGCCGTCGAATCGCTCACGATTCAACCCGATTTTCTGCTGATCGATTTCATCAAGATAGATCTGGAGCTGGAGCAGCTTTCCTTAGTCGACGGAGATGCCCGTTGTCGCGCTATTGCCGCAGCCTCGATCATTGCGAAGGTTCACCGCGACGAATGCCTCGCGAAGTGGAACGACGTGTTTCCGCAATATAATCTTGCTTCGAACAAAGGTTATTCAACTCCCGACCATAAACGCGCTCTCCGCCAGCACGGGCCCACGCTGCTGCATCGCTTCAGCTTCGAGCCGGTCCGCGCCAGCAGCTCGAAGGTGCATTGGACCGGGTATGTAACAGACGCGCCCGCGCAGGGCGAGCTTTTTGACACCGTGGAAAATGATCCCGAGCTGCACGACCTTGTTTCTGCAGGGATGGCATCATGAGCGCGCTTCCGCCTGTTGCACCCGCGCCGCCTCCTGCCAAGCCCGGCCGATTTGTGCGCTGGCATCATCGCGTCCTTGCATTCTGCCTGATAGTTTTTGCTTTTGAGCTTGGCTTGTTTCTCATCGTTTTTCCCTGGCTCTCGAACTGGGATCTCAATTGGATTCCCGTTCATTCGCCACGCTTATTCGATCTTTGGATGAGCCGCTATTTCCGGGGCGCGATCAGCGGTCTGGGCCTGCTAAATATCTATGTCGCGTTGAGTGAGTTTGTGAAACAGGTGAAGTCGTTTTTTGGGCAAGAAGAACCTCGCAGAAACCACTAATCGGCCGGCGGCTACAACGTTCAGGAGCGGAACAGGGCGTGAGATCCTTCCTTGGTAGAGCCATACAGATACTGATCATGTTCGCTCGCGCCGTCGGTCGGGAAATGCTCAAACACGTCGTCGGGCAACGAATCCATTCGACGCGTGAAGGCTTTCCAGAACGGCGCTGAATCGGTTGCCCCCTCTAGCTCATCGGCTAGTACTTGGCAGGCATAGTCTTCCACCGAGATGCCCTGCGCCCGGTCCTTGGCGTTTAGTGTAGCTTCCTGATTGGGCGGGAGTTCAATAATGAGTGTCATGCTGTCAGACCTCACGCCTTCACTTTAAGGGAAAGACTCTGGGAGGCGCAAGGCTCTTGGTCTGAAGATGTAATTCCAGAATGCTTATGGCGTCGCGCTCTGCCTCTCGGATATCTCAACGCGGAAACCCATGCTTCTCGCGTAGCTCTTCGAGGAACTCAGCACCGGGGCGGGTGCGTCCGGCCCTCACGTCATCATAGCCCCGGCGGATGGCTTGGACTGATTCTTCGTAGTCTTGTCGATCCCATTCGAGATACGTCGCCAACACCTCATCTAGCGCTGCGGTAGTATCTTGTCCGTGCCGTTGCGCGTATTCTTCAAGCTGCGCCTTCCGTTCGGGTTTGATCGGCATCATTTCCATAAGCACACTCCAATTCCTAATGTATGAAAGAAGCCGCGGGTTGGGATCGGGTCTATTCAGACCACTTCGAACTTCACTCCCTGCGCGAGCGGAAGTTCTTTACCGTAATTGATCGTGTTCGTCGCTCGCCGCATGTAAGCCTTCCAGGCATCCGATCCCGATTCGCGGCCGCCGCCGGTCTCTTTCTCGCCGCCGAACGCGCCGCCAATTTCCGCGCCGGATGGACCGACGTTCACATTCGCTATTCCGCAATCGGAGCCTTGCGCTGAGGTGAATCTTTCGGCTTCGCGCAAATCCGTCGTGAAAATCGAAGAGGCAAGCCCCTGTGGGACGTCATTGTGCATTTGAAGCGCGTCATCGAAATCACGATATTTCATGACGTAGAGAATCGGCGCAAAGGTCTCGCGTTTTGCCGTTTCGGTTTGGCCGGGCATCTCCACTAGCGCGGGTCTTACATAAAAAGAATTTGCATACGAGCCAATGCTTACCCGCTGGCCCCCCGCTATTTCCGCGCCTGCAGCTTTCACCTCCGAAAGGCTTTTTTGCATTCCATCGAAAGCACGCCCGTCAATAAGCGGGCCTACGAGAGTGCTTGCATTGCGCGGATCGCCGACTGTAACGGAACTGTAGACCTGCTTTAGGCTCGGCACGATCCGGTCATAAACGCCCTGGTGAACGATGAGTCGCCTCAGAGTCGTGCATCGCTGGCCTGCCGTGCCCATTGCGCCAAAAGCGATCGCGCGAACCGCCAAATCCAAGTCGGCCGAAGGGCAAACTATGGCTGCATTATTTCCGCCTAGCTCGAGAATCGCCCGCGCGAATCGAGCAGCAAGCCGCGGACCCACCTGGCGGCCCATCGCCGTCGAGCCTGTGGCCGATACCAGAGGCACTCGAGGATCATCGACCAGCGCTTCGCCCACCTCTCGTCCGCCGATCAAAACGGACGAGAGTCCTTCCGGTACGTTGCCGAGTTTGTGCGCCGCTCGATCAAACAGCGCCTGCACAGCGAGCGCGCAAAGCGGCGTCTTCTCGGAGGGTTTCCAAATGACGGAATCGCCACACACGAGCGCCAAGGCGGCATTCCAGGCCCAAACTGCAACAGGAAAATTGAACGCCGAGATCACTCCTACAGCGCCGAGCGGGTGCCATGTCTCCATCATGCGGTGATTCGGCCGCTCAGTCGCGATCGTCAGTCCACAGAGTTGCCTCGATAATCCTGCCGCATAAGTACAGATATCGATCATCTCCTGAACTTCGCCGAGCCCTTCCGAAATGATCTTGCCGGCTTCAATCGTCACCAACTGGCCGAGTTGTGCCTTTGCGGCTCGCAGCTCTTCACCGAGAAGACGAACCAGTTCTCCGCGTTCAGGAGCGGGCACATTGCGCCATTGAAGAAAAGCTCCATGAGCAGCATCGATTGTTTTCCCGGCATCAGCAGCATTCGCCGTGTTCACATGTCCGATAACCTCGCCTGTGATGGGCGTGCGCACCTCGAGCGCGCCTCCAGCGAACAACTGAGGCCGTACTCGCAGATCAGTCAGCAGCTCGGCAACTTCACCAGCGAGAGTATTCAATTAGACAGGCTCCAGGCACCCTCATGCGTAAGAGGAAATCGCAGCCAGGTTCTTTTCGGCTCGATCACGGCTAATTCTCTCTACGTATCCGCTCTCGTGTAGAGCGCGCAACGGATTAGCCGGCAAGCCGTTCGATTTGCGCCATGCTTCTAGGCTTGGCCGCACGTCCGTCGAAAATGCGTCCCGCAGGCATTCCTCGGCGTCAAGGACATCCGCTTCGCTCTGCGCTTTTTCAAGAAACTTGTGATCCACTAATGCAGCCTTTGCAAAAAGCTCCTGGGCTGTCATCACGGTCTGTACCATCGCTTCCATCTTGCCTTTGATGTTATGGCTCTGATCAATCATGTACGCGATGTCTGCTTTGGTTCCGGTCTCGAACTCGAAAAAGAGAATCTCATGAAAGATGCGGAAGACTTGATACGGATCGATAGACCCAATTGTCAGATCGTCATCAGCGTAACGTCGATCGTTAAAATGAAAACCGCCCAGCATCTTCTCGCTCAAAAGCCACGCTACGATCTGTTCGATATTCTGACCGGCATAGTGGTGCCCTGTATCGACCAGCACTTTCGCGCGCTCGCCGGCCGCGCGCGCCAATAGGAGCGACATGCCCCAATCTGCGATGTCCGTGTGATAAAAACTTGGCTCGAACGGCTTGTATTCCACCAGCAGCCGCTGATTCGCCCTCAGCCTTTGATACGTTGCACGCAGTCCCTCCGCGAGCCACTGCTTTCGGCGCCTTATGTTCGCGCTGCCGGGATAATTCGAGCCATCCGCAAACCACAGCGAAATGTCGCGGCTGTCGAGCCGTGTCGCGATCGCCACGCTATCGGCAAGATGCTCGAGGGCGCGTCGACGCACAGCTCCATCCGGATTACATAGCGAGCCGAATTTGTATTCCTGGTCTTGAAAGGTATTGGGGTTGATCGAGCCGGGACGAACACCGAACTTAGCTGCTAAATTCAGAATCTCCGGGACGCTGCTTTCGCAGTTCGGGAGATCCCAGAGAACGTGCAATGCAATAGTCGGACAGACGCCAGTCAGGCTATGGACCTGACCGGCATCAGCGAACTTATCTTGTATGCATGTCGCTGCGCCCGGCTGCAGGAATTTCCCGAATCTGGTCCCTGTATTCGCGAATCCCCAGGAAGGTAGCTCAATGCGAAAGGTGTCCAGGGCATTCCATACCCGACGCTCTTTTTCGTCCGGCATCTATACGGCTGGGGACGGGCTGCTCTGTCCACGAGAAACGGCGTCGCTACTGTCCCCGGATTCCTTAATAGCATCGAGTTGGTGGAGATGGTTTAGATCGTGACCCGCCATGGTCTCAACCAAAACCCGAAACGTCATTTCTCCACGCTCAGGATGGCTTACTCGCTTCGAGAAATCGTCCGGCGAAAGGGTGTGGAGCAGCGCCAAATTCCAACGCCGTACGGCTGAGAACGTATCGAGCGCGGATTGCGGATCGAACGAACCGTACGGTTTCGCCCAAGCTTCCTGATCAAACGGCTGAATTACGTGGTGAGGCTCGGCGAGCGCTTGGCGCAGGCGGAAGGCGAACGCCAGCTCGGTATCGGCTAAGTGGGAAAGAATCACCCGCGCTGTCCATTTCCCGGGTGCATAGCTGCGCTTCAATCCGTCCGTTCCCAGCCGCTTCAGATGCCCGTTTAGCTGCCCTGGAGTTCCGGCGATTACTTCCAGCGCATCACGCTCGCCTAAATAGTTCGCGTAGGGATTCACACGATGATTGTACCCAAGCAGACCTCATTCCGAGGTTTGCCAGACCCGCACCCAGTCGACCAGCATGGTTTGCGGAAACTCCGTGCTGGCATCGGGATTGCCAGGCCAGCCTCCGCCTATGGCTAAGTTCAGGATCAAAAAAAATGGATGGTCGTAAACCCAGACCGTTCCCTTCGGAAGAGAAGCTGGAGTCACTGTTGCATAGGGATGGTCGTCGAAGAGGAACTGGATGGAATCGGCCGACCATTCAACTCCGTAGACGTGATAGTCATCAGAGATCGCCCGGCCACCCGGCAGGGTGTATTGAGAGCTGATCCCATCCTTGCCCGAGTAGCCGGGCCCGTGCACCGTCCCATGAATAATCGATGGCTCCTTGCCGATGTTTTCCATGACATCGATTTCACCGCATTTCGGCCATCCGGCCGCGGAAACATTGTCGCCAAGCATCCAAAACGCAGGCCACATCCCTTGGCCGTGCGGGATCTTGATACGCGCTTCAATCTTTCCGTATTTGACGGTGAACTTGCCTTGCGTCTTGATGCGCGCTGAGGTGAAGCTTCCGGATTCGGTCTTCACCGCGCGAATCACCAGATGACCCTCGCCGTCTTGCCAGATGTTTTCAATATTCTTTGTGTAGGTCTCCAGTTCCTGATTGCCCCATCCGCCCCCTCCGAGATCATAGGTCCATTTTGAGGGATCGGGAGGCGCTTCCCGAGCACCGTTAAATTCTGCGCTCCAAACGAGCTTCGAATGAGACGACGGAAATAGCGGTAACGCCGTCGCAAGAAAGGCCAACGCGACTTTATTCATAGAGTCTTTGCAGCGCGGTCTGCAACTCGGCAGTTTCGGGCGATATTGTCAGGGCTGGACAGCTGAGGCTTGCGATACTGCGCGAACCTGGGGGGCAGGGAAGTGGCCATGCAAAGCGAGCTGGCATCCTAATATGACAAGCATAAGCAATAAGCCGACGCGCAACGGACGCTGGGCGATACGTCCGGCCAGCAGCGAACCGGTGAACGCTCCCAAAAGGCCGCCAACGACGAGCTTAAAGAGCAGGGCCGCATCGTAATTGCCAGCTCCGATCTGAATCAAGCTGCCAACCACGGAGAGAGCAAGGCCGAAGCACAGGTCCGTGCCGACGACCTCGGCGGCGGGAAGCGGTGTCAAGCCAAGTAACAACAGTGAACCCAAGGCGCCCGCCCCAGCAGATGAGAAGCCGACCTCCGCCCCTATCGGGAAGGCGAGCCAACTCAGCAGGCGCGAGCGATCGCTGCTCGACAGTCGAGGCTTGGGCCGAAATACGCGATAAAGATGAAACAGCGCAGCCGAAACGATCAAGCCTCCGAGTGCCGCGTAAAGACCCTCATTCGATCCGCGTTTCATTCGATCGAGCAGATAGCCGCCGCCGATGACTCCAGGCAGACCTCCGACCAGTAACAGCCGTAAGATGCGGAAGTTGATCTGACGCCGGACAGCGTAGACCGGCACGGAAGCAACTTTCACAATCGCGCCAAACGTAAGTGCGGTTCCTACGGCTGTCGCGGGCGACACGCCGAGGAGCAAAATCAGCAGAGGGGTAGTCATGCTACCCGCGCCGACTCCGGTCAGCGAAATCGCTACGGCGATCACGAAGCCCAGTAGCACTTCCACGCTAATGGGCCTCCACAAAATGAATTCCGCATTCGAGTTTTCGTCCGTCCCACCGGCCAGAGCGCAAGTTGTTCGGGTCTGTTGGAGGAGCCGTGCAAGGCTGGCACCCGATACTCGTGTAACCGGCGTCATAAAGCGGGAGCAGCGGAATTTCACGCTCGCGAGCAAACTTCCAGATGTCTTGATCTGTCCAATCGGCCAGCGGACTCACTTTCAGCAACTGCTTGCCGGAGGGCAGCGGGAATCGATCAAAAACTCGCAGGTTCGCCCGGGTAGGCGATTGTGCCCGGCGCAAACCGGCGAACCAGACATCGTACTTTTCGAGCGCTGCAAAGAGAGGTTCAACTTTGCGCAGCCTGCAACATTGATCGGGCTGGGATTGATAAAGCAAACCGAACTGCGACTCCTGCTGTGCGACAGTCTTCGCCGGCGTTATATTGACCAGGTTGAGCTTATAGCGCACGGTCATTTCGTCGCGATAGCGATAAACCTCCCTGAAATGATACCCCGTATCGAGAAACAGCACCGGAATGTCGGGAACACATTCGCGTAGAAGATCCAGCAGGACCATTGCTTCCGCCTGGAAACTGCAGGTTACGCACGCCGAGGCTTCGCCCATTAGAGCAGTGGCGATCCATTCGCGAGCTTCGGTGAGTTTCATACCGACAGCGTACCACGAATGCTCCTAATGTCGATAGAGAAACTCAGATTAGCCGCTCACAAGCGCCGAGGTAGAGTAGCGTATCCTCTTGAATCGAACGTAGTAATCTCCCGCCTACCTCATCTTCCTCGCGAATCCAGCTAAGATCGTCTCGAGTTTCGCCAGAAGTATTCTCAACGGAAATCTGCCCTGTCGGGAACGCCAATCCCCCCTTTTCAGCCAGCGATTGCAAAAGGGAAAGGCTCCGGTCCATGTGCTCGACAATTCCAACGAAGAAGAACTGTTCGAGAGTGCGTTGCGCGATGCTCAATCGCTTTTCGCGATAACACGCTCCGGGCGCCGAACCGCCGTATTGAGCTTGAAATGGGAAGCGCGCAAAGAAATTGGTGGTGTAATTTTCGCGGAAGTTTACCTCTCGATCACACGTCAGTATCCAGCGGGCGGCCTCGCGAAGCGACAGTGCGGGTGCATTTGGGGGTAAACAACTCAGCAAATTGGGATCTCTTATGGAAGAGAAGACTTTTCGCGCAAAAGTGAGGTAGGAAATGAACTGCTCAACTGGATGCCGAAGAAACGTGACATACAGCATGTCGCGACCATCAATCGACGATGGAAAAGTACGAACGAAATGCGAGCTGAATGCCCGGACGGAGCGGTCGGAAAGGTGCCCGGCCAGCTCTTTTTCCGAGTAGACGAAGAACGTGTCATCTGGGTACAACGCAAGGTGCGCACTTCCCAAATAGCGAGCTAACAAATTACGAAACGAAGTTCCCGCGCATTTGGGTACATGAATGTGGGCAATCACCGGATCGCGCAAAGGAGACGGGCGGTTCGCATAGGACATATCGAGTAGCGTGCAAGTGGCGGAAGATATCGTCGAAATCAGAGGCCGAATGCCGAATCTATCATTAGAACCACTTGCCTCCCCTGAATGTATGCCGAAAGCGCCTTCGAAATTCCCCAGGAGAACGCCTGTGGGGGCAGAATTTGCTTCAGGCGGAAAGGACACGCACTTTCGGGTTTGGGCACCAGGGCGAACCTTAGTCACGGTGGTATTCGAGGACAAACGCCAGCCGGTCGAGCTGACGCCTGAGGGAAACCGCTATTTCTCTGGGCTTGTACATAACGCCCCTCCAGGCACTCGATATAAATACGGCTTGGATGGCGGGGAGGCTTACCCGGATCCTGCGTCACGCTATCAGCCTGCCGGTCCTCACGGCTATTCGGAAGTCGTCGATCCTGATTCATTCTCCTGGTCGGACGGCGATTGGCGCGGGGCGAATTTAGAAGGTCAGGTCGTGTATGAGCTTCACCTGGGCACATTCACAAAAGAAGGGACCTGGCGCTCGGCAGCCGAAAAGCTCGGATACTTGCGTGATACTGGCTTGACGCTGATCGAGATCATGCCCATAGCCGACTTTCCGGGCAAGTTTGGGTGGGGCTACGACGGCGTGCAGCCCTATGCCCCGGCCTCGATTTACGGCAGGCCTGATGATGTGCGCACATTTGTGGATCGGGCGCACGCGGCAGGCTTGGCCGTGATTCTCGATGTGGTTTATAACCATCTGGGGCCGGACGGAAATTATCTTCCGAAATTCTCCCCGTACTACCTCACCGATAAACACAGGACAGATTGGGGACAGGCGATCAATTTTGACGGTGAAGAAAATGGCCCTGTGCGCGAGTTCTTTCGGGAGAACGCCGCTTACTGGATCAGGGAATTTCATCTCGATGGCCTGCGGCTCGACGCGACACAAGACATTCACGATGAATCTGAACTCCACATTCTCGCTGAGATCAGCCAAGCGGCGCGCGCGGCCGCGGGTGACAAGCCGATCGTCCTGATTGCGGAAAATGAGCCGCAATGTACGCGCCTCATAAAGCCCATCAAACATGGAGGATTCGGCCTGGATGCGCTGTGGAACGACGACTATCATCACACTGCAATGGTTGCGCTCACCGGCAAAGCGGACGCGTATTACACCGATTATCGAGGCACGCCACAGGAGCTCTTGTCCGCCGCAAAATACGGCTATCTGTATCAGGGGCAATGGTATCGGTGGCAGAAAAAGCGCCGCGGCACTCCGGCCTTGGGATTGCCTCGCCCCGCAATGATCAACTTCATTCAGAACCACGATCAGGTGGCGAATTCGGCGCGTGGACAACGCGTCCACGAGCTCACCTCTCCGGGCATGTTCAAAGCCGCGGTTGCGCTCACTCTGCTTGCGCCAGGCACTCCCATGATTTTTCAGGGTCAGGAGTTTGGAGCTTCCAGCCCGTTTTTGTTCTTTGCGGACCACAAGCCGGAATTAGCAAAGTTGATTCGAAACGGACGTGTAGAGTTCCTGGAGCAGTGGCGCGCGTTGAGACTGCCGGAAATGAGGAAATGCTTCGATGATCCATCGGCGGTTGCAACCTTCAGGCGTTGCAAGCTCAACCATTCCGAAGTCCGAACGCACGCGGAAATGTATGCGCTTCACCGCGATCTTCTGACCTTGCGCCGGGAAGACCCGGTTATCTCGCGCCAGGGGGCTGATGGTATCGATGGGGCGGTCCTATCCAGTTTGTCTTTCGTGGTGCGCTTCTTCTCAAAAGATTTTCAGCGGGACCGCCTCCTCATCGTGAACCTCGGCCCGGATTTGGAGCTGAATCCCGCGCCCGAACCATTGCTGGGGCCCCCGGAAACCATGCAGTGGTCGCTGTTGTGGTCGTCCGATGACCCTCAATACGGCGGGTGCGGAACGGCGCCGGTCGATACCGATGAGAACTGGAGGATTCCCGGCCATGCTGCTGTCGTTTTGCATCCTGTTCCGGCCGAAGAGTAAGTTTGACGAACTGCCATATTAACGGATTTATAAATGGACAACATCTTTACCAATAACTCGAAAGCCCAACTTACCCAGGGTGACTTGAAAACCTTAACCGAAACCGAGTGGCTGGTGACGAATGGTCTGGGCGGTTATGCATCCGCAACCATTGACGGAACCCTAACTCGCGTGTTTCATGGTTACTTGATTGCCGCGCTTCCCTCTCCGCTAGGGCGAACTATGATGCTCAACGATGTTTTCGAGCATGTGGTCCTTTCCGACGGCCGCGCCATTGCACTCAATGGACTTGAAACTGAAAAGGGAGATTATCGCGGAGGCAGTCAATATCTCACGAACTTCCGCCTGGATGCCGGTCTGCCCGTGTGGACTTATGAGCTGGAAGGATTGACGATCGAAAAACGCGTTTTTCTGCCTCACCGTCAGAACACAACCTATATAAATTATCGTGTTTCAGCGGGCACAGGTTCCGTGAAGCTGCAGTTACGGCCTGCGGTGAATATGCGGAAGCAGGAGACCCCCGTGAACAACCCGTTGGACACTTATACTCTGACCGCGCGAGATCGCCAATATGAGCTGCAAGCTTCGGATGGTATCCCGCCGCTGCGCCTGACGCTTATCGGAAACGACGGATCGTTCGCGATTGACTCTACTAAGGTGTGCAATGTCATCTATAACGTCGAGCGAAATCGCGGTTACATCTGGCGGGGAGATCTATGGAGTCCCGGCTACTTCTCGGTTGAGCTTGCCCCAGGGCACGAGGCGACACTGGTTGCTTCGACCGAGAACTGGGATGTTATCTCAGCTCTGAGCCCAAGCCAGGCTTGGGATTTGGAACACGACCGGAAGCGTCGATTGCTCCTCGACTTTGACCCAAGTATTTGCGATGAGGATTGCCGTGAGCTGGCATGGGCGGCTGACCAGTTCCTCTTCACGCCCGTAGGAAGGCGGGAAGATACCGCGAGAGCGCGCGCTGCTGGTGATGAAATACGCAGCGTCATCGCCGGATATCACTGGTTCACGGACTGGGGTCGCGACACCATGATCAGCCTCGATGGATTGACGCTGGTCACGGGACGCTCCGTCGACGCCAGCTATATCCTGCGCACTTTCGCGCATTATATACGGGATGGATTGATCCCGAACATGTTCCCCGAAGGAAAAACAGAAGGGCTGTATCACACCGCTGACGCAACCCTTTGGTTCTTTCACGCGCTCCATCGCTACATCGAGCGGACAAGTGATCATAACCTTCTGAAACATCTGTTACCGAAGCTTCTGGATATCGTAGGCCACCATCTTCGCGGCACGCGATTTAACATCCACGTTGATCCTGAAGACGGTCTCCTGGCGCAGGGGCAACAGGGATATCAGCTTACCTGGATGGACGCAAAGGTAGAGGACTGGGTAGTGACGCCGCGCCGCGGCAAGGCGGTAGAGATCAACGCCCTCTGGTACAACGCTCTTCGCCTATTGGAGAATTGGCTGCGCGAGGAGGGACGTGATGATGAAGCGAACGGAATTCGGGAACATGCGGACAGGGCGAAGGCGTCGTTCAACAAACGCTTTTGGTACGAGCAAGGCGGCTATCTTTACGACGTTGTCGATGGTGAAAACGGCCGCAACGATCCGGCTTGCCGGCCGAACCAGCTATTCGCTATTTCCCTGCAACATCCGGTTCTAGAGGAATCGCGGTGGGAGGCCGTAGTCAAGATCGCCCGGGAACGGCTGCTGACTCCTGTTGGACTCAGGTCGCTCGCGCCCGATGACAAAGATTTTAAGCCGCGCTATGACGGTGATCTGCGCGCCCGCGATGCGGCTTATCACCAAGGCACCGTATGGGCATGGCTAATCGGACCGTTCATCGATGCATGGTTGAAGGTGTATCCGGACGATTTCAAAACAGCTCGGGGCTTCCTGGACGGATTCAAATCGCACCTGCGCTCCGCATGTGTTGGATCAATCAGTGAGATCTTCGATGCTGAACCGCCCTTTACGCCGCGCGGTTGCTGTGCCCAGGCCTGGAGTGTGGCCGAAGTCCTTCGATCGTATGTGAAAACGAGCGGGTTGCGCGAAACCATTGAAGAGAAAAGCGAGTTGGCAACCGCAACCGTGACCTAAATCAATGGGCCCGCGGCGAAGTTACACAATGAAAGCATGGATGCCTCCAAGCGCAGTGAATCGGACAGCATGGGGACGATTGAAGTCCCAGCAGACAAGTACTGGGGAGCACAGACCCAGCGCTCGCTGATTCATTTCGATATCGGAGAGGACAGGATGCCCCCGGAACTGATTCGGGCGTTCGGGGTGCTCAAGAAATCCGCTGCGTTGGTCAATCGCGAACTCGGCAAGCTGGATGACCAGAAGACCAGGCTCATTGCCCAGGCTGCTGATGAAGTGATCTCGGGAAAACTGAACGATCATTTTCCGTTGCGCATATGGCAAACGGGCAGCGGAACGCAAACCAACATGAACGCGAACGAAGTGATCGCGAATCGCGCTATCCAGTTGGCGGGCGGTGTCATGGGCAGCAAGCAGCCGATCCATCCCAACGATGACGTCAATATGTCGCAGTCGTCGAATGACACGTTTCCGGCTGCAATGCACATCGCCGCAGCCGGCCAGGTGGAGCGCACGCTTCTCCCAGCCGTCCAGAAACTGCGCGATGCGCTTGATCGAAAGGCAAAGGAATTCGCGGGTGTCGTGAAGATTGGCCGCACGCATCTGCAAGATGCCACGCCTCTCACAGTTGGGCAGGAGATGTCTGGTTGGGTGTCGCTGTTGGACCGCGATATGGAACGGTTGCGAGCCGCGCTCGATCATTTATACGATCTCGCAATCGGAGGCACTGCCGTGGGCACCGGCATCAATGCGCCTCCCGAATTCGCCGGTCGAGCGGCAGCCATGATCGCGCAACTGACCGGCCTGCCGTTCCGGTCTCATCCCAACAAGTTTGCGGCACTGTCGGCTCACGATGAGCTGGTTGCCGCAAGTGGCGCGCTCAAAACACTGGCCGTGTCGCTTATGAAGATCGCTAACGATGTGCGCTGGCTGGCTTCGGGACCCCGCTGCGGTCTCGGTGAGTTGATTATCCCGGAGAACGAGCCGGGATCGTCAATCATGCCGGGTAAAGTGAACCCCACGCAATGCGAAGCCATGACCATGGTCGCCGTGCAGGTGCTGGCGAATGACGCTGCCATCGCATTTGCAGGTTCCCAAGGTAATTTCGAGCTCAACGTTTTCAAGCCGGTGATCATTTACAATTTTCTGCATTCCGTTCGCCTTTTGGCCGACACGTGCCGTAGCTTCACCGACCACTGCGCGTTAGGCATTGAGATCAACCGCGCGCAAATAAACCAGTATGTTCAAAACTGCTTGATGCTGGTGACAGCTTTGAGCCCGGCGATTGGCTATGACAAAGCGGCGAAGATCGCCCATACTGCCCACGGGGATCAATCGACTCTGCGGGAAGCCGCAGTGAAACTCGGATACTTGACGCCGGACGAGTTCGACAAATGGGTCAAGCCTGAAAACATGACTCACCCAGCCTGAAGCTGGCGTCGCACTGCGAGAAATTCCAGCCAGTTATCCATGCCTTTTCCTGTTTTCGACGAAAGCTGAATGACCGGCATTCCTGGCCGCACCGCTTGAATGTTTCTTTGCGCCTCTGGCCAGTCAAATTCAACCGCATCTGCAAGATCGATCTTCGTGATCACCGCCACGTCCGCACTATTGAAGATGGTGGGGTATTTGAGGGGTTTGTCCTCGCCTTCTGTGACGGAGAGCAGCACTAGCCGCAGATTTTCCCCGAGATCGTACGACGACGGACAGACCAGGTTGCCGACATTTTCGATAAACAGAAAATCCAAATCGCCGAGCGCCCATTCCGTGAGAGCGTTCTGAATCATGGCCGCTTCCAAATGACAAAGCGTTCCGGTCGTGATTTGCTTCACCGGAGCTTGACTGCGCTTCAGCCGCGCGGCGTCGTTGTCGGTCGCCAGATCGCCGACCAGTGCAGCCGGACGGTATTGCTGCTTCAGAAGTGTCAGCGTCTTCTCGAGAAAAGCAGTTTTGCCTGCGCCGGGGCTCGAGACCAAGCTCACTACGAACACGCCCGCATCGTGAAATTCTTTCCGGAGCACTCGAGCGACCTCATCGTTGCGCTTCAGGACATTTTGTCTGACTTCGACGATCCGAGGCGCGCTTGTCATTCGGACAGCTCCATCGCGGAGATTTGTAGCTCCCGGCCATGCACTACATCGGTTGCCGGTGTGTCGCACTCTGTGCAACAGAACCATTGAACCGACCGCACTGGTCGCTCCGCTTCGCACTTGGAACAAAACACAAGAACCGGAACATCTTCGATAACCAGGCGGCAATCTGCGAATTGCGTTTGTTCGGTCGCAAGCTCATAGGCAGATAGCAGCGCGTGCTTTACGACACCTGAAAGCGCGCCCAGCTTAAGATGAATCGCTTCGACGTGAGCGTTGCCGCGGCGTTCCGCCTCTTCCTCCGCAATCTGGAGAATGCTTAAAGCGATGGAGAGCTCATGCATGGATTTCACTACCATCGGCAAATGCGCCCAGGGCCGCTTGTCCCAAGCTGATGCCGCCGTCATTTGGTGGAACCGCGGTATTGGTCCAAGTCTGGATAGATTCGGATGCAAGCAATGACTTCACGTCTCGAAGCAGGAGCTCATTTTGAAAGACTCCACCGGAGAGCACAACGACATCAATATTATTTGCTTCGCAAATCACCTTTACTGCGTCGCACAGACCTGCCGCGATACCTTTCTGAAATGCTCGAGCGATTTCACCGGCATTTTTTCCACACACGCGATCATGGATGACGGCTTCGAGCAAGGGTCTGAAATCTAGCTCTGGCCCCGTGACCGGAAACGGATATACGTCGCAAACCTGTGCGGACCGTGCTATCTGCTCCAGCCACATGGCGGCCTGCCCTTCAAAGCTGATCTCTCGTGTGAACCCCAACAGAGCGGCGGCTGCATCGAAGAGGCGTCCAACAGAGCTAGTATCGAAAGTTCGAACTTTCTTCTGAAGCAACTGTTTCGAATCTCGGTACCGGGCAGGGAAGTGAAAGGGTGGAGCTGTGAGATCTGGCAGGTCTTCGATTTCGGCCAGGAAACCGGCTGCGCACTGAACCGGATACCGCGCTGCCGCATCCCCGCCGGGCAGCGTGGCTCTTCGAAGATGCATCACTCGCTGGAAGTTTTCCATCACACTGCCGATGAAAAACTCGCCACCCCAGATGGTCCGGTCATCTCCATAGCCCGTGCCGTCAAAGCTCACGCCAACCACCCGCGTATTCCAGGCCTGCCTTTCGGCCAACACAGATGCGATGTGGGCGCAGTGGTGCTGAACAGCGTACTTTCTTGCTGAGGGAAGCTCGGCGGCGTGATTCGTAGAAAAATATTCCGGATGTTTGTCGTGGACCGTCAGCAGTTCGTCCCAATCGATCTCATACATCGATGCGAGATCCTGAATCGCGTCGCGAAATGACTTCAGCGCTTCGTAATGCTCCAGGTCGCCAATGTGGTGGCTCACAAATGCCTGGCCTTTGACCACCAGTGTGATCGTATTCTTCAGGTCTGCGCCAAGCGCGAGAATCGGCCCATCTGCCGGTATTGTTGCGACTGCGCCAGGGGCGTAGCCGCGCGATCGGCGCAGAATCGCTGGTCCGAAAGTCCCGGCGCGAATCACGGAATCATCCACCCGACGCGCAATCGGCCGTTCGCCGATTAGAAAGGCGTCCGCAATACCGGCTAGGCGCTGGTGCGCGTCTTGGTCCTCATACGCGATAGGCTCGCTCGACCGGTTCGCGCTCGTCATCACCAGTACTTCCGGAGCGCCTGCGGCAAACAGCAAATAGTGCAGCGGCGCGTACGGCAGCATCAGGCCGAGCTCATAATTATCAGGCGCAACTTCCGGAAGCTGAATCTTGGCTGGCGCAAGCACGATCGATCGCGCCGGAGATTGGAGCAGCGTTTCTGCATCTGGATCAAGCTCCGCGAGCGAGCGCGCGACCTCGAGATTGGGCACCATCACCGCGAACGGCTTTTCTTTGCGATATTTCCGCTCGCGCAAGGCGTGGACGGCAGTCGCATTTCGCGCGTCGCAAGCTAAATGGTAGCCCCCGATGCCCTTCACCGCTAGGATCCGGCCATCTCTGAGCAGCGAAGCAGCGCGCTCGATGCTTGCCGCGTCACCACGAACCACTCCTTCGGCCGATTCCAAATAATAATGAGGGCCGCAAACGGAGCAAGCGACCGGCTGGGCATGGAAACGCCGATCCGCCGGATCGTCATATTGAGCAGCGCAGAACGAATCCAAGCGCCACGATTTCATGGTCGTGTTCCGCCGGTCGTAGGGAAGACTTTCAATGACCGTGTAGCGAGGACCGCAATTTGTGCAGTTGATGTACGGATACAGATACCGCGGATCAGCGGGATCGAAGAGCTCGGCCAGACAGGCGTCGCATACCGGCAGGTCTGGTGAGATACGGACCGACGGATGTCCGTTGCGGCGGCTCTCCATTATTTTGAATTCCGTCAGGCCCGAGGCTTTGGAAGGACTTACTTCAATCGCATTGATCTGTGCAGCAGGCGGCTGTTGCGCTCTGAGATCGGAAATAAATTCATCGAGAGCCGAATCCGCCCCTTCGATATGGATGTCTACTCCACCCTCGCCATTCAGCACCCACCCAGTGACGGACTTCGCGCGCGCGAGCCGAAATACAAATGGCCGGAAACCCACCCCTTGCACGACGCCGCGCACCCGGATAGATCGGGCCGCGGTCATTCACTTGCCCCGGTTGCCACCACGCATCCGCGCCCTTGCCACCCGATCTGGACCACTTTCCCGTCTTCGACCAGCACAGGCACGGTGCGTTGCCCGCCAGTCGCGGCGTGCATTCGCTTCAGAGCTTCCGCGTCGGCCTCCACATCGTATTCCGTGAAATCGCGTCCTTTCCACTCCAGCCATTCCCGCATCTCTTGCGTGTACGGGCAGCTCGCAGTGCCGTATAGTTCAGTTTTCGGCACGGTCATTGCGTCTGCAAAAGCTCCCGGACAATGTGATAGATCGAAGCTTGCACTTCTTGAATTCGTGGGATGTAATCGGAACGAACAATGAGAGCGTGCTCGGCCAAGCCTCGCCTCACGATCTCGCCGCCGTCATATCCCAATAAAGCCATTGTCAGCAGGTTGCGCTTGCGAGCCTCTTCGAGCGCCATGATGATGTTTTTCGAACCGCCGCTTGTCGAAATGCCGATCGCAACATCGTTCGGACGAGCCTGCGCGATGAGCTGCCGTAGGAAAATTACCTCCGTCCCAATATCGTTTGCAAGCGCCGTAATATTGGCGGGTTCGAGAGACAGCGAGACTGCCGCGACTGGCGTGTAACCGCTTGGCGGTAGAACGCAGTCAAGCGCCCAATCATTGGCGTCCGTCGCGGAGCCTCCATTTCCGAAAAGAATGAGCTTGCCTCCTCGCCCGAGCCGTTCCCGAATCGCCAACGCTGCATTCGCAATCCGTTCCGATTCTTCTTCGGCCACCTGCACGCGGAGTTTGGCATCCTCCTCCACTTTCATTTTGATGGAGGCAGCCACTTCATCCAGCATGCCGCTCGTCTGCTGCTTATCTTGCCCGAGAAATGGATACAGAAATGCAGCTTCGCCAACGTCGTGACCCAATTCGCGATGCTCGAAAAACACGTGTACTGTTTCCCAGAGAGTGTGATAGAGAATCTCAACCATCTCCTGATGCAGGAACGCATTCGATGTCACCGCAGTAAGGCTGTACGAGCCTTGTGGTCCCGGTAAGGCAAACGTCATGCATCCACGCAGATGGGCCGTATCGAGGGCCGCCTGAACTTCCGGATCGCCCTCAGGTGGGCCAAACCCCATGACCATGTCCTCCGGCTGCGCTATCGCCTCGAGCCACGGCCCAAACAGAATAGACAAATCGAGGGCCGGCAGAGCGCGTTTTCCCACAATGACCGGGTGAACGAACTCGACCGATACATGTTGCGCGTCGGTCGCATAAGGGCCGCGCCCGAAGGCAAGCAGGCGTCCTCCCTCGAGAAAGCGCTCAGACATGTCGCGACACGCGGATGCGAGACGCAGCGCCTCTCGAGAAAAAAAGCCGCTAAACAGCTCGTTGCGTTCGAGGAGCCCCTTCTCTACCTGACTCGCGAGCACGGAGCGGCTGGTCAGCATGTCAATCTCAATCTCAATCATTACAATACGAAGCTGGACCAGCCATTCCGAGTGCTCTCCGTATGCCTATGAGCATTTCTGCCGCACTCGGCCCAAGAGCTGCCCAACCCGTATATCCGTCTGGACGAACCAACGCAACAAGATTGGATCGTGCGCGCCATCGCTTCCAAAGCGGATCTGTTCTCTCGATGGAGCGCAGGGTCAGCCCAAACGGCAAGCATTCGCAATGCAACTCGGACATTGTCTGTTCAAGTTGTTTCAGAATCTTTCCGGAAGCATCAAATATGAAGACAGTCGAGGTGCCCAGCGAAGCGCCAGGAGCAGAGCGGCCCGCCCATTTTCTTCTTCCGAGAATCAAGCAAGATTTCTTATACCGGGTCCCGAGCATCGCGAGGCCCCGTCCAGCGGCACGGCGGATTTTTTTGCTTCGTAGCGCAAGTGCTAAAGGCGAAAGCGCCACTCGAAAGAACCGCGGCCTCAAAGGAAACCGGCTCAGCCGCGTCGTGAACGGTAGAACTCCTGTTGCAACCGCTGAATGGCGTTCCTGATGATAGGAATTGAGGAGCCGTTCCACATCTCCGCCCTTCAGCGCCAACGCAAGTTTCCAGGCAAGATTATCGGCGTCTTGCATTCCACTGTTCATTCCTTGGCCTCCCGCCGGGCTGCTGATATGCGCTGCGTCACCTGCAAGCAGGACACGTCCTCTCCGGAAAGAGGCAGCTATCCGGGAATGAATAGAAAAAACTCCCGACCAGATCTGTTCGAACTGCCCAGGTCCGAAAAGACGAGCGACGAGGTCGGGCAGATTGTCTGCGTTTTCGCTTTCTTCATCCGTCTCCTCGACAGGTCGGGTGAATAATATCCTCCAGTGGAATGCTTCGTAGCGGATCGCTGCGACGAGCCGTGAACGTGTCAAATAGAATCTCGGGAACGGCAGGTTATCGGGAAAAGAATCGGCCATCTTTACATCGAAGAGAAAGACACGAACTGGAAACGTGATCCCTTCCAGTGCCTGTCCCCAGCACTGCCGTACAGCGCTGTGTGCGCCATCACAGCCGACTAGGAATGAGACGGTCGTGGTTGTCTTAACTCCTCGGCTATCGATGAACGTGACCGATATACCGGCTGGCATTTCCTGGTATGAGGCAAACTGGTGATCAAAACGAATGTCGCAAAGCCCGTTGGCCCGCACTCCGTCAAGGAGGATGGATTCCAAGCGGCTCTGGGAGAGGAAAAGCATTCCCGGATAAGCTGTCTCGCCGGCAACCTCCTCAAAGCTCATCCGCAGAGCAACTTTCTGCCGGTTGATATCGTAAAGACCAATCTCGCGGAGGAACGTGCCTGCCGTCATACACTCGTCGGCCAACCCCAGCGAGTGCAGAATTTCCAAAGTTGTAGCGGCTACAGCAAGAGCTCGCGAGTGCTCATCGATGTTCGCTTTCTTCTCGAGAAGGATAGACCGTATTCCCAGCTTTGCCAATGACGCCGCTAAAGTTAGGCCGACAGGGCCGGCGCCCACAATCATGACCGGGAACTCCACCGTCGAACGCTCTTCTTGGTGCTGCGTTGCGAATTCCTTCACATCATGGTACAGCGAGTCCGAAGCCACGGCGCACCTGCTCCGCGGCGTCCAAGCCAGCGGGTCTGCGCCGACCCGCAACATCGCCTAGACACTCAGCGGGGCGTTTCGCGTTTTAGATCTGCTGAGTTCGAACTCTGGTTGTTTTTGGCTTCTTTGCGCAGGGAGCGTCCGGAGAAGTAGTAGGCGATTGTAAGAGCGGCAACTGCTGGCGATAACAGCGGAAGCACGAGCTTCGCCATCACGAAAAACTTAGAGTCGCTCGGAACGAATATCCAAAGGGCAAACAGCGCAACCGTCCCTATAATCGCGATTCGCGTAATCTGAAACCACAGCTTGCGAAAGTAATGCGCGGTGGTTTGACGATCCGGCAAATCCGACTCCCGAACGCCGTAGAAGCGGCCCGCCAGCGCGGAGGCCGGTAACATGGCAGCTGGAAACCCGACTGAAAGGCTAACCAACGCAACCAGCGCCAGCATGAGAAAAAACACGGATTCTGGCGTGCGCGCCATGTTTTGCTCGCCTCCAACCGCGTTCAGAAGGAAATGAAATCCGGCCATGGCGATCGCCACAAAAATTGCCAGAGTGATCACCACGAAGATGGACAGCCAGACATAGAATTCGCCGGCGGAAACGGGCTCGGCGAGGTTTTGAAGTTCCACCTTTTCTTGTTTGCTGTACCCAAAACCCGGCCAATCAGTGCCGCGCTTGTGGACCAGCGTCATATTGAAAGACCAGTAGCGAACCACCAGGGCCAAGCAGCGATCCAAACCGGTACGCGCACCGACTTGTACGACCGAACCTGGAGCCGCGCTCATTTGTACGGAGTCCCGTCTCCATGGATCTTCGTCTGCGGTGTCCAGTGCCCATAGAGAACGCCGTTTGGGTTCGTACTCGGGTCATTGGTTTGGAACCACTGGCCCTGGCCGTTCGAGCAGGTCTGCGGCTTCGAGTTGAATGTGCGCATTATGTCCTAAGTTATGACATCGCCGGATTCGCCGCTCCGGAAATCCCAGTCTCGCGTTGTAAGATCTGAAATCAACAGATACGCGGCAAGGGATCGCCGACCAGCATGTCGATCACTCGCGTTCCTCCATAAGCCGTCGTTCCAAGAACGGTCGCGGATGGCTGCTCGCGAATTTCACCAATCAGGACGGCTTCCTGCCCTCCTGGCGCGTTGTGCAGTGCTTCCAACGCGTACTCCGCATATTCCGGCGCTACTACGGTCAGAAACTGCCCCTCATTTGCGATGTGCAGAGGGTCCAATCCAAGCAACTCGCATGCGCCTCGAACGGTATCACGAACCGGGATGCGTTCTTCAAAAAGAAAAACTCCCAAATCGCAGTCCCGCGCGAGCTCGTTTAACGAAGTTGCAACACCACCCCGCGTCGGATCACGCATCCACCGGATGCCGGAACCTGCCTTATCTGCGAGCGCTTCTACGAGCGGGAGCACCGAACGTGTATCGGAACAGATCTCGCCTTCGAGATCCAGTTCCCCGCGCGCGAGCAGGATCGTAATGCCGTGATCGCCAACGGGTCCGCTGACCAGAACTTTATCTCCGGGGCGAACCGACTTAGGCGAGATCGTCAACCCTGGAATGAGCCTGCCGATACCCGCGGTCGTGATGTACATGCGGTCGGCTTTGCCATGTTCAACAACTTTCGTGTCGCCGCCATAAATGACGACGCCCGCTTCCGCAGCAGCTTTGCCCATCGCTCGAACTTCCGCCTCGAGGATCTCGGTCGGCAATCCCGCCTCCAGCACGAAAGTTACGACCAATGCTTCCGCTCGCGCGCCCGAAACTGAAAGATCGTTGACGGTTCCGTTCACCGCCAGCTCGCCGATCGATCCGCCCGGAAAGCTTAGCGGATTAACCACGAAGCTGTCTGTCGTAATCGCAATTCGTGTTCCGTCGATATTAAAATGTGCCGCATCGCCCAGAGGCTCCGTGGAAGAGCCGAACAGGAGCGGCGCAAAAAGCCCTTCCACCAATCTGCGGCTCGCCTTGCCTCCGGCTCCGTGCGCCATCTCGATTTGCGAATCGCGAAAGCGGATTTTCGGAAGCCCGGCGCTCATGCGCAGTTCCTTTTCAAACTGCAACGCCAACTTGGGTGAGGACCTGGCTCTTGCGGTGCTCGTAATTGTAGTAAGCGGCGCAGGATCCTTCAGAAGAGACCATCAGCGCGCCAACCGGACGCTCAGGCGTGCATTCCCTTCCGAAAAGTTTGCACTGCGCGGGCTTGAGAACGCCTTTCAGAACCTCGCCGCATTGAGCTGCTTTGGGATCTGTTACGCGCACGCCCGGCACTTGAAAGCGGCGCTCAGCGTCCCATTCCGCATAGCTGTCGCGTATGCGCAGAGCGGATTGCGAGATAAAACCCATGCCGCGCCACTCGAAGTAAGCGCGCAGCTCAAAAACTTCAGCCATGGCCTTCAGCGCTGCGCGATTGCCTTCCCACGGGACGACGCGCTTATATTGATTCTCAACTTTCGCTTCTCCCGCCTTGAGCTGTTGCAGGAGCATTACGATGCCCTGCAGAACATCCACGGGCTCGAAGCCGGACACCACGATTGGTTTGCGTTCATTTCTTGCGATCCATTCGTAGGGACGGCAGCCAATCACGGTCGAAACGTGACCCGGTCCGATAAAGGCATCGATGCGCATGTCCGGCGAATCGAGAATCGCCCGAATAGCGGGAATGATCGTGACATGATTGCAAAAGACAGAAAAGTTCCGTATGCCTTTCGCCTTCGCCCGCATCAGCGTCAGAGCCGTGGATGGTGCAGTCGTCTCAAAGCCAATCGCGAAGAACACCACTTGCTTCTCCGGATTGTTCTGCGCAATCTTGAGCGCGTCCGAAGGCGAATAGACAATACGCACATCCATGCCCCGGGCTTTGTGCTCGAGAGGGCTTCCGTTCCGGCCCGGTACGCGCATCATATCTCCGAAAGCGGTGAAGATCACGCCGGGATCTTTTGCGATCGAAAGGCCATCATCGATTCGTCCCATCGGCAGCACGCAGACGGGGCAGCCGGGGCCGTGAACCAGTTCGATATTGGGAGGAAGCAGATCCTTCAGGCCAAAACGGTAAATCGCATGAGTGTGCCCGCCGCACACCTCCATAAATCGGTAATGATGCCCCGGATCCGCGAGGCGGCGGATCTCGTCCGCTGCCTTCGAAATTACGCCGGGTTCCCGGAATTCGTCTACGAATTTCATATTTGTTCCTAGGGGCTGGCCTGAGCCTCGCTTTCCTCTAGCCCGTACCCTTTGACCTCTTCCATGGCGGCCTGGCTCTCACCTAGCATCGTGAGCATTTGGAGCTGATCCAAAGCCTGTTCTTCGCTGATCTTGCTCATCGCGAAGCCAACATGAATGAGAACCCAGTCGCCCAACTTGACTGACTCGTCCTGCAGCAGGCCCGTATCGATGTGGCGGCGCACTCCCACGACTTCCACCAATGCACGAGTCTGTTCATCCGGAAAAAGCTCTACGATTTTCGCTGGTATCGCCAGGCACATTTAGAAAGTCTCCACAGCTTAAGATACGTCCTTTGCCTCTTGCAAAGCGTTTGCAATGAGCTTCTCGACAAGCCTGACTGCTTCGTCCACCGCGTTCAAAACAGGCTCACTCAGGCCCATTTGTCCTTCTTCCCCACCCAATGTTGCCGGCTCACAAGCCACCAGCAAGATCCGCTTCGATATAGGTCCCATCGATTTCGCCAGTCGAATCACGTTGACGGGATTCATCGTATGAGCATCGAGTGCAACCGGCACCGGCGCGCCATCTTCTATATTGGGCTCGATCACATACACCGTGCCGGGAGCTTCGCCGCGCGGACACGCATCCACAAGAATCGTCAAATCGTAACCATCGAGTAAGGCATACGCGAGATCGTAGCCACGGATACCGAAATCACGGACGCGGACGCTGGCTGGAAATGCGCGCCCGGAGAGCCGTTGGGCGACTTCCACCCCGAATCCATCATCCCCAAGAAAAATATTCCCAATCCCTGCCACCAGGATCTTTGGTCGACCCACGTCTTGAATGCTCTCGTGATCTGTTGGTGCGCAGGGCTGGACCTCGTCAAGGCTAAAGAAAAATCGGTGTCCTGGTTGCCGCAGCACTCCCAAATCTCTTCCGGGATCATCTTCAACGACGACGGCTAGATGGAGCTTGCCCTCGTAATCCTGCTCGATGGATTCGATGATTGCGGTCTGACCTGCAAGCGCCAGATCGAAGATATCGCCGCCTTTGCGGGGGCGCAGTACAACACGATCTCCTTTGCTCAGCGCAACGCCTTCGACGCTCACCGACTCAGCGGCAACGTGTTCTTCCAATACCTGCCATTCCCATTCGTTCATGGCGTCTCTCGATCAGCCGGTTGCAAGCCGCGCAACGCGCCGTGCATCTTCATTAATTGTTCGGGCGGCAACGATTCGGTTCTTTCTAGAATCTGCCGCGCACGCTCATCCCCTTGCCCCATTTCGAGCTTCTCATCCTCAGTCAGCGTCATGATCCGCAGCGTCAGGATTTCATCGATCTCGGTTCCATCGAACAGCGCACCAGGGCTTTCCGGAGCAATTTGGGGGTAATCGTAGAGAATGATCGGTGAGCAGAGCATCGCATCACGGGTGCCCTGTTCGCCGACCAGAACCGGCCAAACTCCTACGTTCTTGCATTGCGCGGCAGTTTCGCGCAGTTCATCCGGCGGATCCAGCAAGGAAATAAACTCACCGCCTTCGATATGCAGGATCGCGTGGGCGGAAACCAGCGATCGCAGGAGCGCCTTCTCGCGGCTTGCGCGATCTGCATCCTCCAGTGAAGCCGTGTTACATACCCGAACTCGGATCTTGAATAAACCATCTGCAAGATTCTCCGCTTCCGCTTCGATAATGCCTTCGCAGTCAGCCGAAAAAGTAAACGCCCGGTGCGCTGGCATCGAAACCAGCCCGGCCAAGTCGATCTCCTCGAGGCGAGCGTCGCGTTCTGTGCCTTCCTGCGAGCTTTGCTGAGAATCCCTGCGATCAATTAGCTGCAGGAAGCAAACCCGCACCCTCAAGCTTGCCCCAGTATCAGTCGCTCGAACGAGGCATTCGCTTTGCATGCTCCACGCATCCGAGCCGCGCTGAGATTCCGAAAACGCGCGTGGGTAAAGCACTCCAAAATTCCAGCGCTGCTGGTTTTTCACCGCCGACGCGCGATACGGATACAGCAAGTAGCCTTCGTACAAGACAGCATTAGCAATGTCTTCCACCAGCTTTGTGTTCACGACCGCACCGCCTCCGGATCGGCGGCGAGCAGGCTCTCAATTGCTTCTTCCCAGGTCGCGATGGAGCGCTGCATTTTGTATTGATACAAATGTTCGAATACGTCTCGACGCAGGCTGACCCACGCGCTATTTGGGTAGTAAACATCCATCATCTCGCGCCAGACATGGACCGGAAGTCGGAATCGCGCCTCTTTGTCCCACGCGATCGGAGCGACCTGCAACGCGCCTTCCGCGCCCGCGTAGAACACCGTCCCGCTGAACAGCAGGTTCAGCGGAATATCGCCATTGGAGACTGCATGGAAATACTTGGTCGCTCCCACGTTGAAATCGAAAGTGCAAGGCACCTGAACATCCGCCACCGTCGAGCCCGTGAAGGATGAAATCACCGCGGAAACGTGCGTCCAAAGAATCGGCCTGAGCGTTCGACTCCAGCGTTCCGGCTCTCCGAAAAGATCAAGCAGCCGCCCCTTTTCTCCCGCATCATACTGCCGGCGCGGCGCTTCAATTTGGATCTGGACCCGAAGAGCGACGCTGTGAATCGGTTCCTCCGAATCCGCGTTCGTGATCCCGAGTTTCAGGGCGATCATCGGCTGCGCCGCAAACGGTACCGCTTCCGCGCCCGTTACTCGAAAGCTCAGGTCAGGCATTCGAATGCTCCGGAACAGCTCGTTGCCTTAAATTGTCGAAGAAGCGCCGGATCTCTTCCCATGCCTCTGTTCCACCGGAAAATCCTCGCCACCGGCTACGGATCAAGCCCACGAGTTCATAACACCTGTCAATTGGAACCAGGTAATACTCGCTGCTCGGAATTTCACGCGCCTGGTCCAAGCGGTTCACCAGAAGCGCTTCCACATCCGCTTCCATCCGCGTCAGCTCAGGATTGTTCCGGACTATATCGTTCCACGCTTCGAGTGAGAGTAGTGATTCCGTCGCCCCCGCCGGTCCGGGATAGAACGCGAGCGCTTTCTTCTCCACGCTGCTCTCCAGGAAAAACGCCACGCCGATTGGGACTGAGAGACTGTCCCATTCGGAGTCGCTCATCTGAAAATTTCTTAGCAAGCGGATGCGCCGGGGCACGCGCTTGTATCTTGTGTCTCCATTCGAATGGAATAAAACCGCGCAGGCATTACATGTGCAAACAAGCTTCCGTGCGACAGGCTCAATGAGATGCTGATGCTCTGATGCCAGTCCGGCGCCGCACAATTCGCACCGCTCCCTCGGATCTCGCTGTCGAACCAGATTTCGCAGAGCGTTGAATGAGCCATTTTGCGCCTGCGGCATGGCGGAACTCACTGATGGCTGAGGGCAGGAGCAGCCTTAGAAGATCCGTTTGTGCTTTGCAAACTTGTTAGCGGCACAAAGCCGGACGACGGCTGCTCCTCCGCTCCTTCAAAAACTACGTCGACAGCATCCGGCGCAGCCGCAAATAACGCCTCCCGAACAATAGATTCGAGTTCCTGCCCTGTCGATCCGCAACTATGGCCGCCGGCATGGACTTGCAAACGCACCGTACGATCATCGACGGCCAACATGTCCACGTTCGCTCCGCGTTTCGCCAGCCGCTGCCGTGCCTTTTCGATCCCACGCTCCACGCGAGTTTCGAATTCATCTGGATGCAGATCGTACAGAACCAACAGGCTGCTTACCAGGTCATCTTTTCCGAGATTATGAATCAGACGCGCGCCCGGCTCTCCGGCGCTCGAGACGATTTCCAAAATGCGTTCGAACCCCGCGCGATGCAGATCCATTACACACTGAACTAGCTCTTTAGCATTCGCCCTTACCGCCGGGTCGGCGACAGATTCTATCTCACGGACCAGCCCCTCTATGCGTCCAATCCGTTCCCGGAACTCCTCGCTTTCGGTCATTACACGCCGCTAAAGAAGCCCGAACATCGGTGAATGCACCGTCTCGAGCACCTTGCCGTCGCCGAGATACATGTGTACTCCGCACGGCAAACAGGGGTCGAAGCTGCGGACTGCGCGCATAATGTCAATGCCCTTGAATTTGTCCGGGCCGTTGTCTTCGAAAATTGGAGTGTTTTGCACGGCGTCTTCATACGGGCCCGGCGTGCCGTAGATGTCCCGCGGAGCCGCATTCCATGGCGTTGGCGGATACGGATGGTAATTCGCGATCTTTCCGTCGCGAATCACAACGTGATGGGACAACACTCCGCGAACAGCTTCATGGAAGCCGCATCCGATCGCATCCTCGGGCACTTTGAAATCGCTCCAGGTTTTGATTTTCCCGGCGTGCAATTCTTTCATCGCCATCTCCGCGAAGTGAAGAGCGGCGGCTGCCGCATATGCCTGGAAATACGTGCGCGCGCGGTCGCGTTCAATGGCATTACTCCACTTCGGGATCTTCCATTCAAATTCTGCTTCCGGCAGAGTCGCAGTCTTCGGCAGATAAATTTTGACGCTGTGTCCCGTCGCTTTGATGTAGCCGATATCTACCAGCCCGGATAGCGCCGTAGCCCAGAAGCGCGCGATCGGTCCGCCGCCCGTATCGAGCGCCAGGTAATCGCCCGTGCGTTTGTCGTACCAGCGCGGCGACATGACCCACGTATAGTTACCTTTGAAATCGCGCTTTTGCGGACGCGGAATCGTAGTCTGATTCCAGGGATGCCGCTGATCGACCGGGTTCCCCAGCGGATCATTCTTCACAAATGTTTCACCGTGCTGCCAGTCGTCGTAATACGAGCTGCCCAGCAGAATGCGAATGTTCAAATTGATATCTACCAGGTCGTTGGTCACCAGTTCGCCATCCACCACCACCCCTGGCGTGACATACATCGCCCGCCCCCATTCCGCCATGTTCTTGTACTGGTAATCGCAAACGTGCGGATTGTTCCACGACCCCCAGCAACCCAGCAGAATGCGCCTTTGGCCGACTTTTTCATAGCCGGGCAATGCGTCGTACCAGAAGTCGAAAAGATCATCGTGCAGAGGCACGACTTTCTTCATGAACTCGACATACTTCATGAGCCGGACCAGATAATCCGTGAATACCTGAACCGTCGGAACTGTCCCCACGCCGCCGGGATACAAAGTCGATGGATGTACGTGGCGTCCTTCCATCAGGCAAAACATCTCCCGTGTCATCCGGCTCATCTGCAGCGCTTCGCGATAGAACTCGCCCGTAAATGGGTTAAGAGCGCGCATAATATCCGCGATAGTCCGGAAGCCATGAAGATTGGAGTGCTCGGCTGGCGTGTTTTCAGCTTTGGCAAGCACGCCGGGATTGGTCTCTCTCACCATCTGCTCGCAGAAATCCACGCCGACCAGGTTGTCTTGGAAGATGTTGTGATCGAACATGTACTCGGCTGCTTCGCCGAGGTTGGTGATCCACTCACCCATATCCGGCGGCCGCACCCCAAATGCCATATTCTGGGCGTAAACTGCGCAAGTGGCGTGATTATCGCCGCAGATGCCGCAGATGCGGCTGGTAATGAAATGCGCGTCGCGCGGATCCTTACCCTTCATGAAGATGCTGTAGCCGCGGAAGATTGAGGATGTGCTGTAGCACTCGGCCACTTCCCGGTTATCGAAATCAATCTTGGTGAAGATTCCGAGACTGCCCACGATCCGCGTGATCGGATCCCAATTCATCTCGACGAGATTGCGTGATTTGCGTTCGACTTCTAATTCCGGCGCGGTGATTGTACTCATGTTTGATTCCTCTGTAGATGCCTGCCTAATACGCCCTGGGATGGTAACCCGTCGTGAGCTCCCTGCGAGGATGCCGCCACTTCGGTTCCTTGTTTACCGTATCGTTGGTGATCGATCGCAGCGCGCGAATGGCGCCTCCATAGATCCCAATCGCCGTCGAAGATATTCTTGCGCCCGGCGGCTCATCCATGAACGGCATAAATTTATCCGGGAATCCCGGCATGGTGCAGCCGATGCAGATGCCGCCCACATTCGGGCACCCGCCGATACCGTCCATCCAGCCGCGCTTGGGCACGTTGCAGTTCACGACCGGACCCCAGCAGCCCAATTTCACCAGGCATTCGGGCGCGCCGTAATGGTCCGCGAATTGTCCCTGCTCGTAGTAACTTCCCCGATCGCAGCCCTCATGCACCGTCCGGCCAAAAAGCCACTTTGGCCTATTCTGATCGTCCAGAGGAATCATGGGCGCAAGTCCCGCAACCTGATATAGCAGGTAGAGCAGAGTTTCCATGAAATTGTCCGGCTGCACCGGGCATCCGGGAACATTTACAATAGGTAGACCAGCCTTCGATTTCCACTCCCTGCCCAAATAATCCTGCAGTCCCATGCAGCCCGTCGGATTCCCGGCCATCGCGTGAATCCCGCCGTTGGTGGCGCAAGTCCCCGCGCCCACCACCGCCAGTGCGTTCGGCGCCAAACGATCAATCCAGGTGCACGTGGTTATCGGCTGGCCAGTCGCCGGATCGGTCCCCAGAGCCGCCCAATATCCTTCGCTCTTGATCTTTTCGTTGGGTATCGAGCCTTCCACAACCAGAACGAAGGGATCCAGCTTTCCCTCCCACGCCAGATACCAGTACTTCATGAAGTCGTCACCGACTTCGTACGCGAGCACCGGATTGTGCAAATGCACCTTCGGCAGCCCTGGAATGGAGCCAAGTACGACATCCTCGACACTGGGCAGCGTGGCAGCGGTGATCGAGACGGAGTCTCCATCGCAGCTTAATCCGGACGTCATCCAGATGATATGTACGTCTGAAACCGGGGATGGCCTCTGAGTTACCCGGCCGTAGGGAACGTTGTCCGCCATCGCACTCTCCTTTCAAACCATAAGAATCATACAGCAACTAAATCGAGAAGAACCAAAATCAAGAAGAGGTAATCTTATGGACGCGACCCATGAGGAGGTGAGCATGAGTTTTTCAAAAGTTCTCCGTTTCTTGCTTATCGCGAGCGCTATCGCCGGCGTAGTCATGAATCTGCCTGACATAAAGCGCTATATCAAAATCAGCATGATGTAAGCTCACTCGCCGCGAATTAATGAGCACTGCTACCTGCGCGATCCCGGACATCGCCGACAAGATCAGGCGTGGCGAACGGATTGATTCGGACGAGGCTCGCTGCCTTTGGCTGAATGCCTCCGACGCCGAGATTCGAACTCTCGCCTCGCGTGTCCGCGCGCGCTTTCACGCTCCCCACGCCTGTACCTACATGGTGATGCGCATCATTAACTACACCAATGTATGCGTGGCGCAGTGCGATTATTGCGCGTTCTATCGCCTTCCTGGACAGCCGGAAGGTTATGTCCTGAGCCGAGATGCTGTGTTTGCGAAGCTCGACGAATTGTTATTGCTGGGGGGCGATCTTGCGGCTTTTAACGGAGGTTTTAATCCGCATCTGCCTCTCGATTACTATTGCGATCTGTTCAGTGCCATTCGCGAGCGGTACGGTGACCGGCTCGAGTTTTATGCCTTAACGATCGCCGAGTTCATGTACCTCGCCGATCACGCCAAGCTCACCTACAGCACGGCTGCCGAGCGATTCAAGCAGGCGGGCGTCCAATGGATAACCGGAGGCGGCTCCGAGATTCTCACCCAAGAATTTCGCGCCCGCCATAGTAAATTCAAGTACACCGTTGCGCAATTCTTCGAGGCGCAGCGCGCTATCCTCTCGGCAGGCCTGAAAACCACGGCGACCATGGTCATCGGCTTCGATGAAACTCTCGATGAACGCTTGGAACACCTGGAGCGCACCCGGCGCTTCCAGGATCAGACGCGCGGCTTAGCAAGCTTCCTCTGTTGGACCTATAAGCCCTATTTCACCCAGATGGGAGGAATCGAGATTTCTACTGACGAGTATCTGCGCCACCTCGCTTTATGCCGTATCTATCTCGACAACATTGCGCGAATTCGGACCTCCGTGCTGACTCAAAATGAGCGCGCCCTGGAAGGGTTGCATTATGGCGCAGACGACTTTGACCTGCCGATTGAAGATGAAGTCACTCAGAAAGCCGGTGCGACTATAAGTCTGGATTTCGATCGAATTCTGGACGTGGCCAGGCAGCTCGGATTCACGCCGGAATATCGCCATGTCAGCCAGCCCCCTACTACCGGAACCCCCTCCAAATAATCCAATCAGTTTCTGGATTCTGGTCGATAAAAAAGTGGGACGGACTCGCAAGTGCAAACTCAAGGTAGCTCATCAGTCTTAGTTGAGCCCGATCCGCAGGTCCCTGAATTTTCCGGGACCATGAAGCCGAGGCAGGCCGAAAGATTTGTACCTCCTATTCCGCGAAGCTTGGCGGACAATGGGCTGCCGAGTTCCCTCGTCGAGCAGCTGATCCTAAAGCTTCTCTATTTCAAAGGCGACCTCATGGCCGGCGACCTCTGCCGCTCTATGGGGATTAAGTTCAGTTTCGTCGAATCCATGATCGAAGGGCTCAAGCTTCAGCAGCTCATTCAGGTGAAAAGCTCGCTGGGCTACGGCCGGATTTCCGCGACCCTCGCCCTTACGGAGCAGGGCCGGCGAGCCGCGCGAGATTACATCGAAAACAATCAATACGTCGGTCCGGCGCCTGTCCCGATCAATCAATATTGTCTCGCCGTGGAAGCCCAGCAAATGCCTCCGAACTGGCTTACCATCGAACGGCTCAATGCGGCTTACTCCCACATGGTGGTAACCAACACCGTGCTCGATCAAATCGGGCCAGCGGTTAGTTCCGGCAAGTCATTTCTCATATATGGCCAGCCCGGAAATGGTAAGACACACATTGCCGAAGCTCTATCCAACATTCATAGCTCCGACATCTACATTCCCTACGCCATTGAGTGCCAGGGCAATATCATCCAGCTTTACGATCCTATCTATCATCAACTCGCCGAGCGTAAAGAAGGCGAGCTCGATCCGGATTTCGAATATGACGGCCGCTGGGCGGTCTGCCGCCGGCCTTTCATTGCGACAGGCGGTGAGTTGTCGCTTTCAATGCTCGACCTCAGTTTCAATACAGTATCAAAAATCTACGATGCTCCGTTTCAGTTAAAAGCCAACAATGGCATATATCTGATCGACGACTTTGGACGCCAGAAAGCAACCTCGGCCGAAATCCTGAATCGATGGATCGTCCCGATGGAGCGTCGCATTGACTATCTCTCGTTTGCAAATGGCGGGAAAATGACCGTTCCCTTCGAGACCTTCCTGATCTTTTCCACCAATCTCACGCCGGATAAGCTCGGAGACGAAGCCTTTCTCCGTCGAATTCAATACAAAATGCTCCTCAGGAGCCCGGCGACAGACGAGTTCCGCACTATATTCTGCAAGTATTGCGAATCAAAGGGTCTCGAAGCGCCGGACTCGCTTGTCGATGCTTTCATCGCGAAGCACTACCTCAATACAGGCAAGCGATTCCGCCGTTGCCACCCGCGTGATGTCGTCTCACAGGTAATCGATTACATCAATTTTCGTCGTCTCCCTTACGAACTCACGGAAGACTTACTGGACCGAGCCTTTGGAAGCTGCTTTTCTTCGAGTGCCGAGCTTAGCGATACCTGATAAGCTGTATCGCCCACGCTGGTTTAGGACGGGCTTACTATGTCCCAGCCGGGTTGTGGCGGGCGGACATAGCTGCCCGTCCCATTTTGCACTACATCAGCGTTTCACAAACAGCACTTGCGCTGCGCTAGTCCGGCCCGCTTCAAAATTCACTGCCGAGGCAGCCAAATATAGAAGCCAGGTCCGGTAAGTAGCCTCGTCTACCAGCAACCGGCAGCTCTCAGCGTTCTTCTGCAAATTCGCGACCCAGGCTCTGCACGTAAAAGCATAGTGAAGGCGCAGATCTTCAAACCCGATCACTTCAAATCCGGCATGTTCTCCCTCGCGCACAACATCGTCCAGATGCACGAGTTCACTCCCCGGGAAGACCTCGTTCAGCAGAAACAGAGTTTCAGGATCGTCAGAAACTCCGCGTGGCCGGACCACCCCGCGATTCACGAAGAGCCCACCCTTCCCAAGCAGAGAATGCATCTTTCTGAAGTACTCTTCGAGCCGCCTGGGACCGACGTGCTCAAACATTCCGACCGAAGCGATCTTGTCGAAGCAGCCGGTCAAATCGCGATAATCCATGTACTTGACGTGAACGCGTTCCGCAAGCCCGCCGTTCTCGATGCTCTCACGCGCAAATATCAGTTGCTGGTTGCTGAGAGTGCACCCGAATGCCTCGACTCCAAAATGCTTCGCCGCATAGCTGACCAGTCCACCCCATCCGCATCCGATATCCAGGAACCGATCTCCGGGCTTCAAATCCAAGTCGCGGCAGATCCGATCCAGTTTTTCAGTTTGGGCTTCTTCGAGCGAGCGTCCCGGATCGCTGAAGTAAGCCGATGAATACACCATTCTCGAATCCAGAAACAGCTTGTAGAACTCGTTCGAACGGTCGTAATGGAACTGAATACTTTGCGCAGCTTTCTTCTTTCCTAAAATTGAGCCCGTCAGATGTTCCAGCCGAGCGGCAACGGAAAACAGCAGGGGCCCAAGGCCTGTATGAGGCTGATTGAGGAAGAACTGAATAGCCGAGAAGATATCTCCGTGAACCTCGAATTTTCCTGCGACAAATGCTTTGGCCGCCGAATACACATCCGCGTGCAGAAGCTTCTCGACATCGGCATCACCTTGCGCGATGATGCTGAACCGGCCTTGCGGATCTACGTAGTAGTTCGAGTGTCCGCCCGGTTGGCTGATCCAAATATGCGAAGTGTCTGAATTGTGTCTTTGCGGTGACGTCGCCATCCTGGCTCTCGATGTTAGATGCTTCCGCGCTTCAAGCTTTCGCATTGTTGATGTGTGCAAGAACCGTTTTGGTACTACTTCCAAACAATCATTCGTTGTGATGAATGTCAGAATACAAGCGGGCATGAAATTCATCGCCGCCGCAGGCAAATGCTTCCTCTTGGCGCTGATCGCATGCCGGCTTTCTCCAGCACAATTCGAGACTGGCGAACTGCGCGTTTCTGTAACCGACGCCACGGGCTTGCCACTTCCTTCTTCCGTAAACCTGGCGAGCGAATCATCGCGAACTCGCCGCGAATTCAACACCAATGACGTAGGACAGTTCACATTTCAACATCTGCCTTTCGGCATTTATCATCTGTCGGTTAATCATCCTGGTTTCGCGCCATATTCCTCGATCATCGAGATCCACTCAGAAGTTCCGCGGGACCTTCGTGTTCAGCTCAATATCAAAACTGCCTCGGCAGAAGTGGTCGTTAGTGACACGGCTACATTAATCGATCCGCATCGCACAGGCGTTACCTACGCGGTCGGGTCACAGCAGATACAAGAGCAGGAATCCTCTATTCCGGGCCGGGCGCTGCTTGACTTGGTAGACCAGCAGCCCGGCTGGCTCTTCGAAGCGAATGCGGTGCCGCACCCCAGAGGCTCTGAAAACCAGACGCTATTCGTGGTTGACGGCGTTCCGATGGACGAGAATCGCTCACCGGCGTTTGCGCCCGGGCTCGAAACCAGCGAAGTCTCGTCTATGAGTGTCATGACGGGCAACATCCCCGCCGAGTACGGACGCAAGCTTGGCGGCGTTGTTGAGCTGAACACCAGCCAGGATATTCGGCAAGGATTTCACGGATCAGCGGAATTGGGGGGCGGAAGCTTCGGAACCGAAACCGGCTTCCTCTCTGGTGCCTACGGCTGGAACCGGAGCGCGTTGACCTTGAGCGCCTCGGCGGAGCACACCGATCGTTATCTTGACCCGCCCGTCCTCGGCAACTATACGAATACGGGTAATTCCCACGGTGTCGCCGCCGCTTACGATCAGGATCTGAGCGATTCGGACCGTATCTATCTTGCCGTCCATCGCAGGCAGACGTTATTTGATGTGCCTAACGAAAATCTACAGCAAGTCGCCGCGCAACGGCAGGACCGAAGCGCGCCTGAGGATCTCGGCCAGGCGGCATGGACGCACGAATTTTCAGCGCAGCTTCTCATGAACCTCAGAGCCGTTGTCGAAGATCTCTCTGCCAATCTCTGGTCGAATCCGTTCTCAACTCCGGTCATTGCTTTCCAGCAGCGCGGATTTCGCCGCAGTTATACGAATGTCAGCTTGTCTGCCCATGAAGGCCGGCACGATCTCAAGTTCGGGGCGGATGCAATCTACTCACCAGTGACCGAGGCGCTGCAATATCAAATAACGGATCCATCCTACTTTGATCCCGGCACGCCCATAACCTTCAACTTTCTCGATCACCGGCTCGACCGCGAGCAAGCGCTCTGGGCGCAGGATACTTTTCGCTTTCGCAACCTCACCATCAGCGCCGGCCTCCGCTGGGATCATTACTCGTTGATCGTTCACGATCACGCATTCAGCCCCCGCCTGGGAGTAGCTTGGTACATCCCTTCCGCTGACCTGGTCCTGCGATTTTCCTACGACCGCGTCTTCCAAACACCAGCGATAGAAAATCTGCTGCTGGCCAGTTCTCTCGAAGTGGACCAACTCGACCCGCTGGTTCTGCGCATACCCGTGCAGCCGTCGCGCGGCAATTATTTCGAGGCCGGATTCAGCCAAGGCATTCTAAAGAAGGCCCGCCTCGATGTCAGTTTTTATCGCCGCACCTTTCTCAACTACGCGGATGATGATGTCTTCCTCAACACGGGAATCAGCTTCCCCATCGCCTTCCACAGCGCCCAAATTCGGGGAGTAGACGTTAAGCTCGATTTGCCGGCATGGGGAAATCTGTCTGGATTCTTGAGCTATTCCAACATGATCGGTATCGCGCAATTGCCTGTTGTCGGCGGATTATTTCTTGGTGCGGATGCCGTTGGTGTTCTCGGCGTGACCAGTAGTTTCCCGATTTCGCAGGATCAGCGCAACACCGCACGTGCGAGGCTGCGCTACCAGGTTCGCCCGCGTTTTTGGATCGCGTCCTCAGCCGAGTACGGCAGCGGTCTGCCCGTCGAGATCAATGGAGACGCCAGCCTCAATGACCTCGAAGCTCAATACGGGCCGCAAATTCTCAGTCGTGTCAACTTCAGCGCCGGCCGAGTTCGTCCCAATTTCTCTCTCGATTTCAGCGCCGGAGTCGATCTCTGGAAACACGAAAAATCCGCATTGCGGCTGCAGGGCGAGATCGAGAATCTGACGAACAGACTGAACGTGATCAATTTCGCGGGCCTCTTCTCCGGAACGGCAATCGGTCCGCCGCGCAGTGGAAATATGCGCCTCCAGTTCGAATTTTAACGACCCGCCCCTGCCGGCAACACGCTACAGAATGTAGCTACAATGAAGAAGTGGAAGTAGGTATCAGGGACGCCAAGAACAAGCTCTCGAAGCTCGTCGAAGCCGCGCTGCAGGGTCAAGAGGTAATCCTGACGAACCGAGGAAAGCGCGTCGCGCAACTTGTCCCACCGCCCAAGAAGCCCTCTCCTACGTTCGGCCGGGGAATTTTGAAAGGGAAAGTCAATCTGTATCCGGGCTGGGATTCCTGGGAAGAAGACAAGAAGATCGAAGAGATGTTCGAAGCGCTTTCCGGCCCGGGCTCTGAGTGAGGCTGCTGCTCGATACGAACGCCTTCTTGCGATGGACGGAAGGCGTCCGCGTACCTCATCCTGTCGAGCGCGTGTTGACGAGGCAAGACACCGAACGTTTCATCAGCATCGTTACCGGCTGGGAAGTTGTCATGAAACCCGAACTAGGCCTGAGCGCGGCTTATGTCGAGATCGCCATCCGCGACATGGGTGCCGCTCTTTTACCCATCACGTTTAAGCACCTGAACGAACTTTCTCGCTTGCCGTTCTATCAGCATCACCGCGATCCCTTTGATCGGCTGCTTATCGCTCAGGCGCTATCCGAAGAACTGGCGCTCGTGAGCGCGGACACGCGATTTGAGAGCTATAAACGCCTTCGGGTAATTTGGGATTAGATCAGCAGACCCATTCAACCCACGTAATGGATCTCCAAAGTACCCGATCCTAAACTCAACGGCCGGAAAGTTCCGCGAGTGCTGCCGGGATGCCGGTCGTGAACATAAACGGTGAACGGTTGCGAGGCCTTAGCCACAATGTTCCAGGTCGGAAGGCCGTTTTCTTCCGGTCCATCCAATAGATAAATACGATCCTGCTGCAGCGTGGGTTTTGCCTTAACAACGTTCTGCTGCAAGCGATCCGTAATGTGCCGCTCCTCCAGGTTATCGATGTACGCAATCCACTGCTTTCGTACTGGACTCCACTCGAAGTAACGAAGCCGGGGAGTAACGATAACGCCACCGAGAATTGGACCGGGATCAGTTTTTCTCGCGCTTAGGAGGTTCGTCGCGGCATCAAACTGCTGCTTCGCTTTCAGGATTTCCGCACCCTTGCCCTCGCCCAGAAAGTAGCCGTATGAGCTGCCTTGTAGGACGTAACCCACCACGTCGCAATCCTTTTCGTCGGCTCGTTTATTAGCGCGTCCATACAAGATCTCAACAGCAGCTGCTCCCAAATAGACTTGTTGACGATCGCCGGCGGGAGCGCATTTCCGAGCAATCTGCAGAGCCGCAAGCGCTTCCCGCATGGCATGCTGAGGTTTTTGGGCCGAGTACGTTGGCTCTCCACGTACTGCTTCAAATTCCGGGTATCGGTGCCTGTTCAGGACGGCGCCTGTTCCGCCGTTCTGAGGCGTCAATAGATCGTTCGGAAGTGGAGTCTTGCTGAGCGGCATGAGAAAAGCCTTGCATTCCACACGCCAAAACGCCGCGTCCCACGCTAATTAAATTCAGATTTTTGCACGCGAGCCGTTTCAGAGATCGCGACGATAAACGTATGTAATCTCCAAAGTCTGGGATCTTACAAACCCGCGTCGATGAAATGCGCCACAAAACCGCTTGATTCTGCCCCCTCGCATGGCAGCCCGAAGTCAATACAGAGCACCCCTTGACGACCTGGCAGCGGAATCTTTAACCCATCGCCGCCACGATTATTTCGGAGTTCTTCACGATGGCAGGCCACGTTAGACTCCCTAGTTCGCGGTCTTTTGCTCTTTCAAGCAACTGGCTGAATTCGCCATAGGACTGTAGGATCGCTCTTGCGGGCGGAGATGGGGGCTCAAAGTCATGCTGAATGCTTAGCCACGCAGCTACTTTCGTGATGACCTTGCTCGGGGTCTGATCGTGCTCCGGCGCCTCGTATCCAGCCAAGTCCGAGATGTATTGATGATGAACGAAGTTTTCTGGAACAAGCGCAACCCAGTTATGCTGTCTCGCGGGGGAACTGCCTTGATGAAGAACATCGGATTGATACCGCAACCCAACCGCTATCCCAAGCTCCAGTGGCATATTGAATCGCGCGAGATTGTCTGGACCTCACCTGTGTACCGAGACAAATCATGGATCGAGTATTTTGATTCCACGAGCCCCCGCACGATCCGTACCATACGAGGATCAGCTTGTCCTTCGCTCTCGCGTGCGCAGCGAGGAGTGAATCCGCGCGCGGCAACGGTCAGAACAATCGCGTGGAACAGCGGCTCAAATTTCTGATCGAATGGACAGTTGATAAAAACAGATTTCTCGTACTTCGGCACCGCTATTCAGAGCGCAAAACCTGTTCTTTTTCTGCATTCGCCGCTTGATCTCGCGAATACTCACGTAGACGCTCCAGTGCTTCCAATCTCGCGGCACGTCCACGTTTTACACTGTTCTCATCTATGGTTTTCTTCGGCTCCTTAAGCGCCCCGAGGACTCGATCAACTATAGCCCGAAAGTGAATTCGAGACTCGTCTGCATGTATCGCCACCCGGGTTTTCAAAAACCCCGGTATCTCCGTGTCACCAATCAGCACAGGAATCAGCGGCTTGGAAGGGTCAAGGTATAACTCTTGTTCGGCGACGTGCTGCCACTCAAATTTCTGCCACTGATCGATTGATCCCGGAGGTCCAATCAGAAATACGAACGCGTTCGCAGTTCGAATCGCTTCTGCAACCTTGTCGTTCCAGTTCGCCCCCGAATCAAGCTCTCGCACGTCTAGCCAGGTCTTCACACCTCGGCGGCGCAGTTCATCGCACAGCTTCAGCGCCGCGCCGCTATTCTGCCGGGAATGCGAGATGAAAACAAGGCTGTCTCGAATCTCTGGCACGCCTGATTCTAGCACCGCGAACACGTTCACGAAATGAGCGCAACTCTAGAAGGCGTCAGCGCCCGCTTCCGCTACCGCTTGATCCTGCTTCCCCAGCCCTCCGCTGACCCCGATGGCGCCCACCACTTGGCCGCCGCGTTTCAGCGGCACACCACCTGCAAAGATCATCACTCGCCCGCGATTCGAAGCGTGAATGCCGAAAAACTGATCGCCGGATTGGCTCAGCTCCGCTAAAGCCTTTGTCTCGATATCGAACGCGCGCGCCGTCCACGCTTTATTGATCGAGATATCGACACTGCCGAACCAGGCGTTATCCATCCGCACGTGCGCAACCAGGTTCCCGCCCTGGTCCACCACCGCGATATTCATGGGCTGCCCGATTTCTTCCGCTTTCTTTTCCGCCGCGGCAATCATCCGCTTCGCATCCGCCAATGTGATCATATTTATCCTCTTTGTTCAGTTAAAATCCTGCCTTTAGACTCTTCAGCTACTTCAATGTGTACAGATAACCGGCGGTATCCTTCAGACTATTTCTAAGCACATGCGCGGCGTATTCATTCCCCGGGTGTTCGAATGCAATCGTCTATACGGAATTTAGCTGGCGAGCTTTTTCTCTTCCGCTGCGAGTGCCTCATGCAGCAGCATCTTCAGGTAGGTCTGATACCGCAAACCGCGCTGGGCGGCGAGCGCGCGTGCTCGCGAAATGTCCTCCCGGTCGAGCCGGATCGTTGTGGTAGGCGTCATGCCGCTCGCGCGCTCACGAGCGAGTCTGGCAGCCGAACTCCGGCCCAACTCGCCAGCGGCAGAGGCACCCTCAAAGTTCTTGGTCAGTTCGTCGCGATGATCGTACCACCAGCGAGCCTCTTCGGCTTCGGTCGCGAACTTCGGAATCTTGGCCATTCCCGCCATAACCTCACGCCCCTTCCTGTCTAACGTAGAAATCAATCAGGTCTTTAGGCGCAGGAAATGCCGTGACGACACGAATTCGTGTTTCCCGGAATGTCGTCACGACCACCAGAAACGGGCCCTGGTCCGTGCGCCCGATACTGGTAACTCGTTCTTCGCCTTCCACCCTTTCGAAATCTACGTCAAACGAATCATTTTGAATCGCTTGCTCCACCTCTTCAGGCGAGACTTGATGACGGGCAACAGTGACTGCGGTTCGCGTCATCTCAACCGAAACCTAAATACAAACCCCGTGTAGCTACAGTGTAGCTCGCGCCACTCCACTCAACCCAATACAGGATGAGTTCTGAACCAGCGCGTCGTCTTTTCCCCTGATACGCTCTTGCTCCTCGACCACAGCCGACAGACTCAATGCGCTAACCCCGAGCGCAACAAAACCTATTTCGCACCCCCCGCTCTCTCGACCATCGCCTCGCTCTCCTTCAACCAGCTCGCGAAAAGCGCCAGGCCTGTTGCCAGGTATACCAAGCCTGCAGGCACCCACATCACCAATCCGCCAATCTGTTGATCTTGAAGCGGAGTCAATCCCCACGCTTGAGTGGTCGTGCTGTAAGCCGGATACCAGACATGCGGAGCAAACGTGAGCAGCGCTCCCACGATGCTCGTGTGTACCGCAGTCGTGAATATGTAGAACACTGCCGCCCCATACGCCATCCGGCCGTGCGCATAGAATAGCGCCCACCAGAACAGCAGCGCTGAGAGCAAGAAACTCAGGTGCTGCGCGGTATGCGCAAGCTCGCTTTTCAAAGTTAATTCGAATAGGAACGGAGCGTGCCAGATCCAGATAGCCGCTGCATGGATCCACCAGGCTGCGAAAGGGTCGGTTAGAAAAGTCCAGGAGCGGCGCACGTATCCGGCTTTCGCCCATTGCCCAAGAGTCCTTCGCCATTGAAAGGGCATGCCCCACAAAAAAGTCACCAGCGGACGCGAAAGCACCAGCAGCGGCGCAGCAGCGAGCATTAGAATTTCGTGCTGAACCATGTGCGCGGAAAACAATGCTTCGCCGAGCGGGTGCAGCGGAGAGATCAGTGCCACAGCAAGCATCGCCCATCCGGACCAAAAACAGATCCGCTGCCGGCGGCTCAACACACTCTGACGTTGTGATCCGCGGAAGTAAAGAATCGCTGAAAGCGCTAGCGGAATAATTACGCCCGGGTCGAACTCCCAGGCAGACCAGAGATCATCCGGATGAAGCTGCTCGCCGGTGTGCGCCCGCGCAGCAGCCAGCGGAAGAAGCAGAAGGCTGCCAAAGCGCAGCCAGTTCATTCACAGGCCCCGAGGAGCAGTTCAGGAATAGCTTGCGCCAAAATCACCAGGAAGAACATCGCGCTCAGGAGAACGCCGCCAATCGCCATAACGCGGATGCGCGGCATCGCGCCTTCGCCATCGCCAGGCAACTCTTTACCTGAAGCGCTCCATTGCCGCCACGCGAGCATCCCCGATGCCGCTGCAAGCGCGAGCGCGAGAAGCGACACAAGATACAGCGCGAGCTTCGCCTGGAAAACGCACGCCCACGGCGCGAGCGCAAAATTCGCTTCAAAGCTGAGCAGCCACACGATTGGTCCCGCCAGAATTCCGGTCCACAACGCGAAATCCCGGCTCATTGCGCCGTCTCCAAAATACGCGGACCCCAATAGATCACAACGTAAATAGGAATCCAGATCGCGACGACGAAGTACCACACGATGCTGTCGACATGTATTCCGAGCCGCTGCTTCTCCGCGTAGCGCCCGCTCAAGATAATGATCAAAAGGACCAGCGTTTCCACCATGCCGGCAATGTAATCGAAGCTGTGTAGGCCAAGAAATGCCCACACGTAAGAACCCTGCGCATCGGCCTTCCAGTTGAAGTTCAAAGAATGCCACTCGATCAGGCGGATAACAAACGCTGTTATGGCGAGCACCAGATTCAAAATCAGCCCGCCGATCATCCCCGCTCTGTCATTCTTCTTCGCCGCTTCGCTCGCCCAATACGCGGGAAGGGCGCTCGCAATCAGAGCAGCTAAGGAGAGCGTCGGCAAGAGCAAATGCGGAAACTGGTCCCCGGGAGGCGGCCAAACATCCATCCGCAGCCTCACATAAAAATAAGAAGCGATGAGAATCGAGAACATCGTCGCCTCAATGGCAACAATGCACATCTGCCCCCACCACAGCGGCGCTTGACTTGAGATTTCGAATGGAGGAAGGCCCGAGACATCCAGTGTTCTGCTCTCGTTCATGGCCTCAACTCCACCGGCTTCCTCGGCCAGAACCATCCGATGAGAGCGAGGCCCGTAAGGATTGATCCCCAAGTTATATACCAGGCGTTAAACACGGATCCGGCGAACCCGATAGTAACGGCAATCCCCGCGATCAGAGGCCAGATGCTGGGCCGCGGCAGTACTAAACGATGCTGCGGTTCCGCGTCCATCAAGGTGGTGACCAATGCCTCTCTCCGGTCATTCCGCAAACCGGTGACAACGATACGCTCAGTGGCCGGCACCCACATGGGCGAGCGGCTCGAGGCAACCGGCAGGTATTCAAAGTTGTAGTTCTTCGGCGGCGAGGGAGCGGCCCATTCGAGCGTGTCTCCATCCCAAGGATCATTTCCGGCGATCTGTCCCCTTCTCCGGCTGACAAATACATTCACCAGGAACACGATCCCGCCGATTGCAATAATGCACGCGCCAATTGTGGCCAGCATATTCGCCGGTCCCCAACCCATCTCCGGAAGGTACGTGTAAATGCGCCGCGTCATGCCTTTCAGCCCGAGAATGTGCATCGGGAAAAACGTCAAATTGAAACCGATAAACAGAATCCAGAAGTTGAGTTTTCCAATAGACTCATCCATGAGGCGGCCGCTCATCTTGGGAAACCAGTGATAAAAGGCTCCGAACAACGGGAACAACGCTCCACCGATCAACACGTAGTGGAAATGCGCAACCACGAAGTACGTATCGTGCGCCTGCAGATCGAGCGGCACAGATGCCAACATCACGCCCGTCAGGCCGCCTAAAACAAAAATGGCGATAAATCCAAATACGAAATGCATGGACGCCGTCATCCGCAAGCGTCCGGTCCACAGCGTGGCAATCCAGCAGAAGATCTGAACGCCGCTTGCGATCGCAATCATCATGCTGGCTGCCGTGAAATATGCTTCGCCGATTTGCGGCAGCCCGGTTGCAAACATGTGATGCACCCATAATCCGAAGCCAATGAATCCCGTCGCGACCACGGACAGCACCATCGCCGGATATCCAAAAATCTCCCTTCGAGAATTCACGCTCACAATCTGCGACACAAATCCGAGCGCAGGGATGAAAATGATATACACCTCTGGATGCCCGAAGAACCAAAACACGTGCTGGTACAGGAGAGGATCGCCACCTTCGGCTGGATTTACAAAGTGAGTGGCTACCGTTCGATCGGATAACAGGAATGAGCTGGCGATCATCACTGCGGGCATCGCGAAGATCACCATGAACGACTGAACCAGCATCGACCAGCAGAACAGAGGAATGCGATTTAACGACATTCGCGGAGCGCGCATCTTGAAAATGGTTGCGATCAGCTCCGCCGCGACGCACATCGCAGACACTTCGGTGAACGTGATCATCTGCGCCCAGAAATCAACGCGTTTTCCGGGAGAAAATGCGGGACCCGAAAGAGGCGGATAGGAGAACCATCCGGCATCCGGGGCGGTGTTCGTGAAAACTCCCCAGTACAAAAACAACCCACCAAAAAGGTACATCCAGTATCCGAACGCGTTTAGCCTCGGAAACGCGACGTTTCTTGTGCCCAGCATTAAGGGCACAAGATAAATCCCCATGCCCTCCATCATCGGCACCGCGAAAAGAAACATCATGGTCGTCCCATGGGTCGTGAACATCTCGTTGTACCGGTCAGGTCCGAGGAGCGTATTGTTCGGGACCGCCAGTTGGAACCGAACGAGCAGCGCCTCGATGCCACCGGCGAGCAGGAAGATGAACGCGGTCACGATGTACCGCATCCCGATCGCCTGATGTGTCGTATAGGAGAGCCAGCCAAAGATCCCGGGCGGGTGACGCCATGAGCCGTCCAGGACATTGAGATCCTGAGTTTCCTTCTCTGCCGCTGGAGAAAACTGTTGAGTCGTGTTCATTTCAAGCTCTCGATGTAATCGAGCAGCGGCTCGAGGTCATTCGGATTCACGGCGATCGTCGCCATATGATTTCCCGGCTTAACGCCTTGCGGATCTGTAATCCATCCGCCCAGATTGCCCTTTGTGTTGGGCAGAGTGCCTGCGGCAATGCTTCGTCGGCTCCCGAAATGTGTCAGATCAGGGCCCACATCCGCTGCTGCCGTCGTGCCTCGAATCGCATGACAAAAAACACATGCTTTATCTAGGAAGACCTCCTGTCCCCGTTTCTTGTCCGCATCTTCCGGCGCGACTGCTGGCTGTAATTGCTCCTGCATCCAAGCCTTAAATTTGTCCTCCGGTTGAGCGATCACCCACAGCGCCATGTGGGCATGCTGCAACCCACAAAACTCCGCGCATTGCCCGCGGTAAACGCCCGGGCTGTCGGCTTGAATCCATTCGGTCGTGACACGCGATGGAATCAAATCGCGCTTACCGTGCAAATTCGGCACCCAAAAGCTGTGAATCACATCATTTGACGTGCCGCGGATCATCACCGGCCGCCCGACCGGAATATGAATCTCGTTCGCGGTCACCAGAATCTGGCTCGGATCATCATTCTGATACCGCACGTGCCACCACCATTGATTCCCCGTGACCTCGACCACCATTCCGTTCTTCTTGTCTCCGAGCTCCGAAACAGCCTTGCCCGTCACGATACTGGATACGAGCAGAATAAAGAGGATGATCACAGTCGCAATCGTGCTTCCGGCAACAATTCTTGTAAGCTTCTTCTCCGTTCCTTCCGGCGGAACATGGCGCGTTTCAAGTGGCTCCTGCTCGATTCCCCTATGCCGGCGCATCAAGGACAACAACGTAAACGTCATCACAACGATAAAGATGACTCCGAGCACCGCGAGGAAAAACCACCAAAGAGTTCCGATGTGCCCCGATTCCGGTCCCCCAGGATCAACAGCCGACTGCTGATGCCCCGCGCAGCTAGTGAACATCAGCAGCGTGCCAATTGCCGCCGCAACCCGCGCCTTCATTTTGTCGCCCCGCTCGTTCGATTCACCAGATTCTGCGGATTCGTTTCGATAGTGTCTTCGCGCGAGGCTGTCGCCGATGTCGGCTGTTGACCATTCAGCGAGCGAATATACGCGATAATTTGCCAGATCTGATAAGCCGGAATGCGGCCGCCCCACGAAGGCATCCCATTGGGCCTACCCTTCACGATCGTGTCGAAGAGATTCTCCGGCGCGCCGCCATAAATCCACTCCGTTTTGATCAACGGCGGACCAATTCCCCCGCCACCGTGAGAGTGGCATCCCGAGCAGTTGTACCACTCATACAGCCGCTGCCCCTCGGAAATATCGTACGCGCTCCCGTTATATGGATTGGCAGCTACTGGTTGCGGCTGCACTGGACCGCCGGGCCTCAGCGGGCTTTCCCGAGCAGCATTGCCAAACACGGCGACCTGGGTCGGCGAAGGACGAATGTCGCGATGTTCTCGTTGGCACGAGCTCAGCAGGAACACCGCGCAGCAACCGAAAAATTTAATGGACCTGAGGTACGCCATATTCCGCCAGGATCTGCTGGATTGCCTGAGATTCGCTTTCGAGCACCTTATCCAATTTCGTCTTGAGCGCCTCATCTCCCTTCCGAACACCCATTGAAATCTCGTATGTGAACGGAACGCCAAGAAACATCGCGGGCGAAACAGGCACAATCTCCAGCGCGACATTCTCGCATCGTGCAAAATAGCCGGCGAACGGTCCCCAGACGATCCCTACATCCACGTCTCCGCGCGCCACCGCATCGACGAGTTTTCGTGGAGGGTCTTTCTCGCCATACCTCCCGAATAAACTGAATCCGGCAACATTCGCCGCGATCCCACGCCGAGCTAGTGCGCCCGCGGGCGGCGCATAATCATCTCCGACCACGTGAATCCCAATCCGCCACTGCCTCAACCGTGGATCATCCAGCGAAGTGACATGCAGGTTCCGGTCGTGCCTCGATACGAAGACATAAGTCGAACGATAATACGGCTGCGTCGCGGTCACGGCGCCGAGCGCAGTCGGAATGCCCATCAACACATCGCAACGACCCGCGTCGAGCGAGTTCCTGATGAACGATTTCCGCTGCGACCACCAGGTGTATTGAATCTGTTCGCCTAACTCGCCCGCGACCAGCTCCGCTAATTTGTTTTCGAATCCTTGCCTCTGTTCGTTCGAAAAAGGCATGTTGTTCGGATCAGCGCACACACTCAAAACACCTTGCGCCGCAAGACAAGGCAAAATACTTAACACCAAACCCAAACCGATTTTGCTAGGGCAGCGAAAACACATACAGCATTCCGCCTTTTGTCGTGTATTTGCCCAGATCCGACATCGCGTTCGCAAACCCCAATGCGGCCGTTCCGTCAACCGTATTTATCCCGCCCGCCACAACCGCTCCCGACCATCCGCCGACCCCCGAAAGTACCGCGACATATTGCTTTCCATCAGGGCCTTTGTAAGTAACCGGCTGGCCGATAATCCCCGATCCGGCTTTGAACTCCCAAAGCAGATTCCCGTTCGTGGCGTCCAGCGCTTTAAACCAGCCCTCCATCGTTCCGTAGAAAACTACATTTCCCGCAGTCACGACGGTTCCGCTCCACGCCGGAAACATTTCTTTGACGGCCCATACCGTCTTCGCTTTGACCGGATCCCACGCGGAGAACTCTCCGCGATTACCTCCCGGGCCCGCATACATGCGAACGTTCATTCCGACATATGGCGTCCCCGCGATATAGTTTGCCTGCACGCCCTGGTTTTCGTAACAAAGATTGTTGTGAGGAATATAAATCAAGCCGGTCTTCGGTGAGTAAGCAGAGGGCTGCCAATCTTTGCCGCCCGGAGGCGCGGGACACGCATCGCGTATTGTCTTAAAGCCGCTGGCCTTGTCCGGATTCACTTTCAGTTTGCCGGTTTTCAGATCCACGCCTTCCGTTGTGTTCTGATAAGCGAATGTTTCGGCTGAGAGAACCTCGCCGCTCGCCCGGTCCATGATGTACATCCGGGCATTCCTATCCGGGTGCGCTAGCACCTTCCGCAGCTGTCCTCCGATATTCAGGTCCAGCAGGATATTTTCATTGACACCGTCATAGTCATGCACATCGTGCGGATTGAGTTGATAAGCCCAGATCGCCTCGCCCGTTTCAGGCCGCCGTGCGAACAGTGAAGAGGTCCATTTGTTGTCCCCGGGCCGTTGCTCCGGGTTCCAGGGCCCCGGATTCGATGTGCCGTAATAGATCAGGTCGAGATCCGGATCATACGAGATCCAGCTCCAACCCGTACCGCCGCCGATCTTCCATTGCTCGCCCGCCCAAGTCTTCGCTCCGAGATCTTTTGCCCGATCTGCCTCGTAAAAAGGTTTGAAATTCGACCCGATGAGTACATCTTTATCCGGGCCAGTCGAATAAGCGCGCCACGCGATCTTGCCGGTATCCGCATCCAGGCCCGCCATCCATCCGCGAACACCGAATTCGCCCCCGCTATTTCCGACAATGACTTTGCCTTTCGCAACCAGAGGCGCCATCGTCATAGATTCCCCCAGGTTGATATCGCCCAGCTTGGTCTTCCAGATCTCTTTACCCGTGTTCGCATCCACCGCGACTGTCTGCACATCAAGCGTGTTGTAGTAAATCTTGCCGTTGTAATACGCCGCGCCGCGATTCACCACGTCACAACAGGCAACTCCCTGCGAAGCTGGCGAAGGGCTAGGTTGATACACCCACTTCATCGGCGCGCCAGGCTTGGTTAGATCCAGAGCGTAGAGATAGTTCGGAAACGGCGTCACGATGTACATCGTGTTGTTAACGATGAGCGGCGCAGCTTCGTGCCCGCGAGTCACGCCCGTTGAAAACGTCCACGCGAGCTTGAGATCTTTGACGTTTCCGGTATTGATCTGATCTAAAGTGCTGAAACGCGTGCTGGCGTAATTCTTTGCGGGCATGACCCACTGCCCATCATCCGCCTGGTTTTGGATCTGCCCGAATGACGCTACGGTGAACAGTAGGCCCGCAACAAGAAAGAAAAGGCGCAATCCTCACAGAGACCATTTCATGCCGGAAATGTTTCACACGAAAGAGTACGTGGAGACAAGCTGAACCGCGACGGTAAGGGAGCGGCCTCCTGCATGGCCAAACAAAAAGGGCCGGAAGGTTTCTCCTTCCAGCCCTGATTGAACCTCCAGCCGGTTAGCTTTACCGATGACCGCCACCGCCGCCAGCGTGCCCGCCTATGCTACCGCGAGCGCCTCCGCCACCGGCAAATCCTCTGCCTCCGCCAACGAATCCACGGCCACCATAGAATCCACGGCCACCGTAGTACCCGCGGCCGCCATAAAATCCTCGTCCAAAGTAGAAGCTAGGACCCCAATAGAAGCCCAATCCCGGACCCCAATAAGGGTACCCAGCATAGTAATACGGATACGGATAACCGTAATAGGCGTAGCCCGGAGCGGGCGGAGCTGCCATTGAATATTGCTGCGGCGCTGGTTGACCGTAATTTGGACGGTCGTACTCATTGGGTTCCACGTAACGGAACGCTTGCTGCGAATTCGCGGTGGAAATCGTCACCGGCGCTTCCAATCGGAACGTTAGTATCTGCTCAGGGTAGATGACACTCGCGTGATTGTGAGTAACCACCACGCCAATCAGCCCTGCAAGAGCACCCGCGCCGGCCCCGATTGCTGCTCCAGTCCCCCATCCGGCAGCGGCGCCGATCGCTGCGCCGAGACCGGTGGTTGCCACAACCGCCCCTGCCTCGACACCCCCAGGTGTGGACCCGCCTCTTCGGCCGATCAACTGCGTATTGATTGGCACCTGTTGGCCATCGACCAGCGTTAGCGTCGCGAGTTGAACACCAAGCTTCGCAGGCTTGCCCATCCCGTGCTTCTCGACCATTGCAACTCGCCCCCCGATCGTCTGTCCGGGTTCCGCAATCACAACGCCATTCACCACAAGAGGCTGTACCAAAGTCGCGGAGAACGCATCACCGACCTGATTCTTATCAGAAGACAGAAACTGGTTCGTGCGCACAGTGAGAAACGTTCCAACTGGAATCGTCAACTGCGCGGGCACTTGAGCCGGGGGTGGTTGATAGTTGGGCTGATTGCCATAGTTGGGTTGATTGCCATAATTCGGTTGCTGACCGTAGTTCGGTTGCTGGCTATAGCTTGGTTGATTAGAGTTCTGTTGCGGCCCATAATTCGGCTGCTGGGAGTAGTTCGGCTGATTGTTGTAATTCGGCTGATCGGGCGCCGGCGCCGGAGGTGGCGCTTGGTTCGGATCGCTGGATGAATATGGCGGGTATCCGCTGTTCTGATTCGGAGTCGCCTGAGCATAGTTCGGGTCAGACGGAGCCGCCGATGGATCTGGCGCTGACTGCGGATCGCCGACCCGTTTCCATCCGCCCGAAGGATTCGAAGCCTGCTGTTGATCAGGCGGCGGAGGAGGAGCCGTTGAATCTTGGGCGAAAGCAAAGGTTGATGCTAGTAAACCGACCGAAAGATAGTAGATGGCATTTCGAAATGGGTGAATGTCCATACTTCTCATACTTGCCTCACTAGTCCGACGGGAAATTTAATGCACGCGTTTCGCCATCGGGAATATTAGCTACTTATTTGAAGCAAAAGGGGTTAGATAGGATTCACGCCGGTTGGAATCAACCGCCGCTGGTGTATTTCAACCAGCGTGTTCGCTGCTGCAACCTACTCTAAACGGCTACGCAAATGCTGAACGTACGATTTCACTGCTATCCCCAACACGATGACAACAGCGATGACAAGAGCTGTTCCCTTCAGCGTCGCAAACGAAGCGACTATAAGCAGCGCGTACAAGATCAGTGCAGTCCGGATGCCAATTACTGATCGATGTGGCTCTGGAACACTCATTGAGCAGGCATGTTGTAGGCGAACGAGAACGCCAGGCGAACTTGAAATCCCTTGTAGTCGGAGGGCAGCGGCGGGAGAGGATTTGACATGCTGAGCCCGGCTACCGCCGCGCGGTCGAGTGGCTCTGACCCGGAGGGATCAGATGTTACGAGCTTAGGAATGCTGCCGTCCCGATTGATGATGAACTCCAGAACCGTGCGACCGCGCAGCTGCCCCATTCGAGCGCTTTCCGGAATCACCCTGCGCCAGTTTGCCCGCACAATCGCGAGTATCCGCGTGAGGTACGGCTTGAAATCGGCGCCTTGCGGATCGCTCTTCAATTCGACCGCGGCATGTGGCGCTCCCGCCAGCCCGGTGGATCCCGGCCTCCCCGGCATCGCCTCTGAGGGATTATCGTCGCTGATCACTAAGTTTCTGCTGTTCGGGTTCTGGGCGAGTCCATTAATGGCGGCCTGAGGCGAAGCCTTGGGCGGCGCTAGCTTTGGGTGCGGATTTGGTGGCGCTTCTTCACCGATGTTCTGGAAGGGACCATTGGATGCAGCCGGAGGCGGAGCGGCAGGTGCCGTTATGCCCGTCAGAGACCCCGGAGGAAGTGGTCCTGGAGACTGGTTCAACGCGATCTTGGGAGCCTCGGGCAGGATTTGGGGCGTGTTCTTTGGCTCTTCGCGCCGGGATATCTGCTTGGGTAATTCGAAATGCCGTACGCTTCGCTCAGGTGTGGCTTGGCGGGCGGGTGCGGGCTGAGAAGCCAGCAAATCCGCCAAATCGATTTGCTTCGATACCTTCTGCCGGTTGGGAGTTCTCTGCGTGAGAACGTCGGGCGGTAGATACAGCGGGATTGTTCGGACAATTACACTGTGCTCAGGCTGGGTACGCCCGACGAAAGCTGGCAAGCGAATAGCGGCCAAAAAAAGAAGAAGGTGAAAGGCTAGAGAGCCGGAGAGGATGGTTCGCCAGCGGGAGCCCTGGTCCGGCCATTCCAGCAGCAGTTCCAGATCGACAGGTTCGACAATGCCGCGATCAAGAACATTTGCCATGCTGCCGAACCGTCTCTGCTACTAACTTCCCGTGTTCCTTGATCTTACCAAGAATTCCCTCCGCCACGCGAAGCGCCTTTGCTGCCGCAAAACCATCCACCTTTGGTGGGGTTCGTTCCCGGACAGCTCGGAAGAAGGCTTCCAGTTCGAGCTTCAACGGTTCCCCGCGTTCGACCGCTAATGGTTCAAAGCCAATTTTGCGAAACGAACCCATTTCCAGTTCGTTTCGTAAAATGGCCAGTCGATTCGCATCCTGCCGCTCGTAATCGAGGGAAATGTACTCCCCTGGTTGAAAGAGCCGTAGCTTACGGACCTTTTCGGTCGACACGCGGCTGGCGGTCAGGTTCGCTATGCAGCCGCTCGGAAAAGAAAGGCGAACATTCGCGATATCAACTCGCCCCGACAAAACGGAGATCCCCGCCGCGCGAATATCTTCGGCCTCCTCACCGGTGAAGCTGAGAACGATATCTAGATCGTGGATCATCAGATCGAGGACGACATCCACGTCGAGGCTGCGGGGAGTGAACACGCTCAGCCGGTGAATCTCAAAGAACAGCGGAATTGTCAGGGCATTCTCGAGGGCAATAACGGCGGGATTGAAGCGCTCGAGATGCCCCACCTGAAGAATCCGGCCGCGCTCTTGAGCAAGGCGCGCCAGCCGCTGACCTGCCGCGGAAGATTCGGCAATCGGCTTCTCCACCAGCACATCAATTCCGGACTCGAGCAATTCGGTGGCAATCTGCTCATGTGTGATCGTCGGCGTGGCGATAACAGCCGCGCCAACGCCGTCCCGAATGTCTTTCCAGCTCGCGAACGACTGCGATCCAAACTCCATAGCGAGACGGTGCGCCTTTTCGACATCCACATCCACCACGGCCACCAGTTCCACGTCTTCGAGTTGGCTGATCACCCGGACGTGATTGCGGCCGAATGAACCAGCGCCCACGACCGCTACGCGAAGCTTGTTCATGATTGCGGCGGGTAGCCGATGATCGCGATGTTCGCGTCGTTTGCCCGTTTCAGCATCTCGTCTCTATCGAGCAAAAGCGTGCGTCCCGCATCAATGGCCAAGGCTGTAGTTTGGGTCTCGATCATGGTCTCAACAGTGGTCGGCCCAACTACGGGAACATCGAAGAGCAGGTGCGCACGTCCGCGGGACGCTTTCACCAGGCGCAGCGGCTTGCCATTCGTAAGCGAAGCAGCACGGCGGAGCATGGCATCGGTACCTTCCATTGCTTCGAGAGCCACGCACGCTTTCTCGCTGATCGCAACACTTTGACCGACATCCACCGATGACAGAGCTGATGCAACTCGGCATCCATATTTGATATCCCCTTCTTCTTCTTTGGACGGCTTGCGCCGGGTGAGCACGCCCTCAGGAGCTAGCAGCGGCTTCAGCAGCCGCGTGGAATCCACGAGTTCAATGCCTTCCTTGTGCAGGACTTCCTGAATACCTCCAATGAGAGCCGCAGTGTTCTTTTCTTTAAGGGACGTCAGCAGCTTAAATAGCCGCCAGTCAGGCTTGATTGAAGAGAAGATGCTGACGTGCTTCACTTGGCCCGCCATCATGACTTCAGAGATCCTTTCCTGTTGCAAGATAGCAAGCAATTTCCCAAGCTGACCGATGTTGATCCAATGGAGCGAAGAAGCGAATTGGGCGAGCTCAGGCGTTGCTTCGTTTTCAATCGCGACGACCACAACGTCATGCCCTTCTCGCCGGGCCGCCTCGAGTGCAAGCAGCGGAAACCGGCCGTTACCAGCAATCATTCCGTAGCGCACAAAGCCTATTTAATGAAGCCGCGCTCTGACCCGCGTATGAACTCCATGAGGTCTCTGACTTCAGTAGTCTGCGGAACTTCTTCCTCGATTCGCGTGAGAGCTTGCGTCGTGTTCAGACCCGCGCGGGTCAAGATGCGAAACGCCGTCTGGAGCGCCTCGACGCCCTCGGAGGAGTAGCCGTTGCGCTCGAGGCCGATACGGTTCGCGCCGTATACCTCAACCTGATGATTCGATGCAGTGATCGAATAAGGAAGCACGTTCTGCTTGATGACACTGTAGCTGCCGATCATCGCGTGCCGGCCTATCCGGCAGAACTGGTGAATTGCGCTCAGGCCCCCAATGTTGGCGTAGTCTTCAACCGTGACATGACCGGCAAAGGTGACGCCGTTCGCGAGAATCGTGTGGTTGTGAATCGTGACGTCGTGCGCGACGTGCACATAAGCCATAAGCAGGTTGCGATTCCCAATCGAGGTGACCATTCCGCCGCCCTCGGTGCCGCGATTAATAGTGACAAATTCTCTGATGGAGTTGCCGTTGCCAATGCGTGTTTCGGATGCCTCTCCCTTATATTTCTTATCTTGCGGAGTAACTCCGCAAGAGCAATACGGGTAGAACACATTTTCCTCGCCTATGGTCAGCTTGCCTTCGAGATAAACGTGCGCCAAGAGTCGCGTGCGCGCTCCGATACTGACGCCTCTGCCGATGATGCAATACGGGCCGATTTCCGCGTCAGAGGAGATTTCAGCCTGTGGATCAATGATCGCGGTCGGGTGAATGCCCATCAGGCCATTTGAGGCTCAGGCACCTCTGGAGCCCGCTTCGTCGCGGCGAGTTGCTCGGTGAGCTTGCACATGAGAGTAGCTTCTGCGGCTAGTTGCCCATCGACTGTCGCGCGGCCCTGCATTTTCGCTACTGTTGCTTTTAGACGCAGCAGTTTCATTTCCACGCGCAGCTGATCGCCGGGAACAACGGGTCTACGGAATTTCGCGTCCTCTACGGACGCCAGAAACATGATTCGCCCGCGCGTGTGAGGCGCCAACTTTGCGACCAACACACCTGCAACCTGGGCCATCGCTTCAATAATCATCACACCCGGCATAACAGGGTAACCCGGGAAATGCCCGGTGAAGTGTGGCTCATTGGCGGTCACATTCTTAACCCCGACAATCGAATCTTCAGTGATCTCCAAAATCCGATCGACCATCAACATCGGGTAGCGATGCGGCAGGATTTCGGAGATCTCTTGAACATCCATCGATGTCATGGGAACCGCTATTATAACAACCGATGCACCCTTTTCTGCGCTATGCCACTGACAAGAAAGCAGAGATTATTACTTCGATCCAACAGATGGTCGAGTGCGAATCGCCGAGCGACTCGCCCGCCGATGTTGACCGATTCGTTGAGCTGTTCGTAGAGCAAACAAAAGACATTGCGAGCGCGCAAACCATACAATCGGACGGTTATGGCAAGCATTTGCGGCTGGAGTTCGAAATGGGGAGTCGCAAAAAGGCGGGACAGATTCTCGGGATGGGCCATTCGGATACAGTCTGGCCCTTGGGAACGCTAAAAGGCATGCCATTCCGCCACGCTGATGGCCGGCTGTGGGGCCCCGGTGTGCTGGACATGAAATCAGGCGTTGCGTTCTTTGTGTACGCAGTTCGCGCCTTGCGGGAACTGGACGTTCCAGTCAAACGGAACGTTGTCCTTCTGGTCGTTTCGGATGAAGAAGTAGGCAGCAAAAGCTCGCGCCCTATTACCGAGGCGGAAGCAAAGCAGAGCGACTGTGTCCTGGTGCTCGAGCCCGGTGAGGATCTGACCGGAACGTTGAAAACTGCCCGCAAAGGCGTCGGAAACTACAGAATCTTCATAAAAGGTAAAGCGACGCACGCGGGCATCGATTTCAGCGGCGGAGCAAGCGCAATTCTCGAGGCAGCGCGTCAGGTAGAGAAGATTGCGGAGTTCACGAATTTAAAGCGCGGGGTTACTGTGAATCCGGGGATCATTAGCGGCGGAACGCGGACCAATGTCATAGCCGCCGAAGCTCGGATTGACGTTGACATTCGCGTGCCGCGCGTCGAAGATGCCGAGGCGCTGGATAAGAAATTCCGCGCTCTGAGGCCGGTTGATAAGCGATGCAGCGTTCGAGTAGAGGGCGGGCTGAATCGTCCTCCCATGGTTCGCACGAAGCCGGTCGGAAACCTCTTTCGTAAAGCAAAGAAAATCGCCGGTGAGTTAGACCTGCAGCTCGAAGAATCTTCGACGGGCGGCGGATCAGACGGAAACTTCACAGCCGCGCTGGGTGTGCCGACGCTCGATGGGTTAGGCGGAGTGGGCGAGGGCGCGCATGCAGTGAATGAAAGCATTTTGGTGGATCGCATTCCCGATCGCACGGCGCTGCTCGCGGCACTTATCGCCGGCTTGTGAAAGTTCGATGCGGTCGTGAATGTGCGTCTCTCAGAGAGCAGCGATAGGCTCTACGTACTCGACTTCTGATGTGGGCGGTGGGACAGGGTCGCCGTGCTCTCTCAGACTTTCGATGTGATACATGATAGCCTCGGCGATTAGTTTTTCGACTTCGCCTCTGGCTTTAGCGACTACGACGCACCCGGGCAGGTCTGGAACGTATGCGCCAAAACTCGCATCGCCCGGCTCAATTACTACTGCGTATCTATTCATTTCTTTAGGCCAGCTTGCTTTAGGATAGCGTTTAGGTGCCTTTTGGCATTTCATCCGACGCGTGCCCAGCGACGGTAAGGGTGCGGAGATCCGGTCGCTCCGGATGGCGGAAATGGCGATGGCCGCCGCGAATGCGATCCAATCGCCAACCGTTCGCCTCGATCAATTTGATGACGTCACGGACCTTCATGCGTTTGTCGCTTTTCACAACCTTTATATATGTGGCCGCTGCGCTCGGCCAATCCCCATCCATGCGCATCGGCGAGATTGAGTTCTTCGGTTATGGCGGAGTCGATGTTCAGAAACTCCGCGCTGCGCTGCCGATTCACGAAGGAGAGGAGATCGCGAGCGAAAAGGCATTTGGCGACGCAATTGATAGTACGCGCACCGCGGTAGAGAAAATTGTCGGAAAATTTCCGACTGATGTAGCTTCGGTGTGTTGTGACACTCGAGGCAATTGGATCCTGTTTATCGGACTCAGTGGCAGACCAATTTCTTATAATCCTGTACCGAAAGGTTCCGTCGGTTTACCGACGGATGCGATGTCCTTGTACGAACGCTTTCTGGACGCCATGGAAAAAGCTGTACGGAAGGGAATCGCTGACGAAGAACACTCGAATGGCTATGCTCTCGCGACTGAGGACGAAAACCTGCGAGCTGCTGATCTCGCCATGCGGTCCTATGCAGTTAATCACGCGCCCTTGTTGGAGAATGTGCTCAAGTCTTCCCCTGACGACGCACAGCGCACCGCTGCCGCAGAGTTGTTAGGGTTTGCCAATCCTTCGCAAAGCGAAATCGACGCTCTGGTACAAGCGACTTGCGACAGTAAGGCAACCGTGCGTAATAACGCGATCCGAGCCTTGGGCGTGCTTGCGGATTCCAGTCCGGCTGAGGCAAGAGAAATTCCCGCGCAGCCCTTTATCGATCTGCTGCATTCGGGAATATGGACGGACGTGAACAAAGCGAGCCTGCTGCTGTTTTATCTGACAAAGAGCAGAAACCCGGAGCTGCTCGCGGAATTGCAAGCGCACGCGCTGGATCGATTATTCGAAGTGGCGCGATGGCGCACGAACCACGCGAGTGCAGCTCTGTTCATTCTGGGACGAATCGCGGGGATAGGAGAAACCAAGCTACAGAAGCTTGTCGAGTCAGATAAGCGCGACCAGATCATCACGGCCGTTCAGACCGCGCGATAACATCAGGGCGTTTGTATTTAGGTAGCGAAGCGAACAACGCGGCTGCGATGACAATCATCGCGAACGAGGTCAACAACACGGCGCGGTAAGAACCGCTCTGGTCAAACATCGCGCCCATAACCAGCGGACCGAGCGCCCCTGCAACGGCATAGACGCACCACGTATATCCATATAACTCGCTGAATCTCCGCAGGCCAAAGTAGCGGGTAAGCAAATAAGGAACTGCGTCGGATTCTGCGCCCATTCCAATGCCAACCAGTACGGCTGCGGCGAAGGCAAGCCACCCTGCGTGCCCGTAAATAACGAAAAGAAATCCGACAGCACAGGCGGCCAGCAGTCCGGCTACCGCCCGGCCCGCGAAAAACCGGTCCAGCAGGTATCCCGTAGATAATTTGCTTGCGAGCGTGGCCAGCCCCGCAACGGAAAGAACGATCGCGGCGCGCTGGGCGGCAAAGCCCCGATCCGTGAGAAGCGCCGCCCAATGGGCGTTCAGACCGTTCGTAGCGAAAGAGAACAGGAGCAGCGCCGTCACAATACCCAGAAAGCGGAAAGTGATGATCGAGTGCCAAATGGTTCCGTCGGCATGATCCGTCTCCAGAGATCGTTCGCGCGGTTGAGTATCGGGTTCATACAGAAACGCAGTAGCGAGCGGGATGCCAAGTAGAAGAATCACAGCTCCCAAAACCCCGTACGCTACGCGCCAGCCATAAGCAGAGATCAGGGCCTGAGCAATAGGAGGAAATACCATGGAGCCGAGCCCGGATCCGGCCATAACGGCAGCGAGGGCGCGACCGCGTTCGCGATCGAACCAAGCGCTAACAACTCGCGAATACCCAAGTTGCGTTGTTCCGTTTCCGACGATTCCGAGAATGACGAATATAAAGAGCAGATGGCTCAGATGCGAAGTGAGGAAAGCAAGCGAGGAGAACGCGAGACCGTAGATGATCGTGCAGGGGATGACAATGCGTCGTGCGGGATGCCGATCGAGGAGGCGCCCGATGAAAGGAGAACAGGCTGCGACGCTGAGGGCCGCGAGAGTGAAGGCGAATGAAACCTGTCCGCGAGACCAGCCGAATGTCGCCGTCAACGGTTTCAAGAAAACGCTGAAAGTGTAAACAACAATGGAGGCGAAGCTGACAAAGACTCCGCAACAGGCCGTGAGTAGAATCAGAGCGCGCTTCGGAGGTCGACCGTCATTTGTGCGGGGGTTGCGGCTGTGCTTGAGAACTCCGTGCGTAGCCATGAATTGCTGATCTTTTTGCTCCTGCTGCATGCGCTTCATCGCTCATGGGATGAACGCCGCTCGCGTCGATCCAGCGGTTGTAAAAATTGAACAAAGCGCAGACGGTGATTGCATAATAGATTGCCTCATCGCTGAATCCGCCTTCGTGCAGGACTTGAATGTCCGCCGGCTGAATGGAAACAGAATCGTCATTTACTTTTCGGACAAAGCGAAACAGAGCTTTCTCCGAATCGGAAAGGAGAGAGGTTTCCACGTCGGCTAGAACGCTCGCAACCAGCTCCTTACTGCCAAGTAATTCCGCCGCGACCGCGGCGTGAGCCTTCAGTCAAAACGGGCACTGGTTCAAATTCGACGTGTACGCGGCAATCAACTCGCGGATTCCGGGAGATAGCGGCGCAGCTTCGCGCATCATCTCCTGTGTGAATCGCTCCAGGTAAACGGTCGCATTCATTTTGTAAGAGAACATATGCAGGATCTGGGGATATTCAGGTCCGGCGCGCTTCATCATTTCAATCGCACGAGTGTAGTTGTCGTCACCCTGGTGCTCTTCCACATCCTTCAGAAACATAGGTTCCATAACGGCTCCTCTTCTTTAGAAAAGAAATTTAACAGCCAACTGTAACAGGCGCGGCGGCGCTGCCTGGAGAATCTGGCCGAACTCGGGTGAGGCGAGATCATTCTCGGGCAATGCGAAGTTCGCGTGATTGAGCGCGTTGAAGGCTTCCGCCCGGAATTGAACGCGCTTTGACTCCGTTACCGGGAAGTTCTTGAACAGCGAAACGTCAACGGTAGCGAGACCAGGTCCCCGGATTGCGTTCCGGCCTTCATTGCCGAACTGTCCCGGATTCTGGGCGGGAGTCAGCTCCTGAAATGCGCTGCGGCTCACCCACTGATTGGGCGTGTGCGGGCCGGCATTCGGATCGGAGATGACGTTTGGACGGCTGGAGTAGAATCCGGTGATTTCGGGAGCGCTTCCCTCCATTGGGGCATTGTCGCTGTCATAAACGGTGAACGGAGTGCCAGAAGAGAAACTGGCGATGGTGTTCAGCTGCCAACCATTCACAAAGAAGCGTCCGAGTTTCGGCGCAGAGCTCCAGCGCGGCAGCACATAAGTTCCGCTGAAGACAAATCGCTGAGTGGCATCAAATAAGGAAGGGCCGTGTTCGGCTCTCAGATCGAACGGATTTTGAGCTAAATCATTCTCACCCGCAACGAGAGTGGGCGCGGATCCCGAGAGGTTCAGCGATGAGACGTAATCGAGGCTTTTCGACCACCAATACGACGCTAGAAATGAGAATCTGCCTGTGAACTGGCGCGAGAACGCCACCTGCAGGGCGTGATAGGTTGAGCTGTTGTTATCCGCGATCAATCCGACGGATGCGAAAGCGCAGGACCCGAGCAGCGGCTGAACAGTCGGCGTATTCACGGCGTTGGTCCGCGTTCCCGGTCGTCGCGCCGGGTCCATAGATGGACGGATCTGCTTCGATGAACCGAGGCAGGTGCGTGCCCTTATTTCCGACGTAGCGGACATCCAGCAGATATGAGCTCGCCAGGACACGTTCTACGGAGAAGTCCCAGTTTTGCGAATAGGGCGGCAACATGCCGGATTGGACAGTGAGTATGGTTGCGGGGCGAATGAACTGTTGCGTGACGAATGGCGGAGTTTGCCCGTTATATGGATTCGCGAAATTAAGACCGGGCCCAGGCAGTTGATACGCTTCGGTCCAGGGAAGGGCACTCACCGCAGCCTGAAGCGGACCGCCAACTCCGTTCGTGTAACCGTCGTAGAAGATGCCGTATCCAGCGCGAATCGTCGTGCGTCCGTCGCCGATTGGATCCCAGGCAACGCCAATGCGCGGCATAAATTCGTGGTAATCCACTGGCGCGATTCCTGCCGGAACACCTGAGTCGCCAGGAAACAGCAGACCTGCAGGGGCGTTCGGCATCACTTTAGATTGCTGGCCGGGCGCCCATGCATTCAGCCGGTTCCGAATCTCGGTATATGGCGTGTTGACTTCATATCGCAAGCCGTAGCTCAGCGTGAACTTTGGCGTGACGCGCCATTCATCCTGCGCGTATCCCGCGACGATCCACTTCCGAAGGCCGCGGCTGAAGTCGCCGCCACCCTGGAAGAACTGAACGGGTTGGCCGAGCAGGAAACTTGCGAAGGAATCGCTAGCAGGGAACGGAGCAAAAACGAAGAAGCCGTTGGTTGCGATGCCGAGGACCGCATTGATCTGCTGGCGATCGAGATCCGCGCCGAACTTTAGATTGTGGTTGCCGCGAGTGGACGCGAGCGAATAGTAGGCCTGGTAATCGTTTTGATACGTGTTTTGAGGGCCGGTAATCGGGTTTCCCAAAGACGCGTAGCCGCTGACGATCAAATAAGGTGATCCGACAGCTGAGGGCAAGGTCGGAGGATACGTAAAGCCGAGGCTGCTTGCAGGCGTGTGGTTCTGCGCCATTCCCTCTAAGAACACGTTGCGAAAGAATGCCGCCCGGATTGTCTGAACAGTTCGAGGCGAAAAAAGATGAACGTCCGAGATAGTTGCGGAATTCGTCGTGATTTTATCCGTGACCGGAAATCCGGGAACGTTCGCTCCGTTGATCGGAAGCGGGTCGAGTTCGTAAAGAGACGAAGTCGAATATCGCGCGAAAATTTGGTCTGAGTTACCAAAGTAGTGGTCGAAACGGAAGCCGCCTTGATCGTAATCATTGGTCATCATCTGCGTGGATGAGAATAGCGAAGGAGAGATATTCCCGAGCGGGTACAGCTTCTCCGCAGCCAGCGCGATAGGACTGATCAAGAACGGCGGGATTTTATTGTTTGGAAAAGGCTGGCCAGTGAACTCATTGATGAGCGGTTCCGGTTGGCCGGTGCTGCTGTTAACCAGTCCGGAGAAATCGCCCGTTCGTTCCGCGGCGGTGGGAACGATAGCTGTCTGGGTTTCACCTTGCCGGTCGCGCTGGCCTTCGTAATAGACGAAGAAGAAATCTTGGTCATGCCGAATCGGGCCGCCCAAGGTCGCGCCGAATTGATTCTGATGAAGCGGCTCAGTGGCAGAGGCGAAGAAGTTCCGGGCGTCAAAGAAGTTATTTCTGAAGAAATCGTAAACGTCTCCGTGGAATCCATTTGTTCCTGATTTGGTTATGACAGTGCTTGTCGCTCCGCTCGTTTCCCCGTATTCGGCCGGAGCATTAGACGTCAAAATTCGGAATTCGTTGACTGCATCGACGGGTGTACGCAGTGCGAACCCGCCGTTCACGCTGTCGACGTTACTCACTCCATCCAGAAGGTAATTGTTGGCCTCGGGCGGTTGCCCGTTCACAGCATAGGCCTGACCACTGCGCGCAATACCGCCGGCCTCGGCAAGGCCAAAAGTCATGGGCGCGACACCAGGCTGCAGAAGTCCAAGCTGAGTCAGATTGCGGCCGTTCAGAGGAAGATCTACGGCCTCCCGCTCAGATACAACGCTGCCGAGCGTCGAGCTGACATCTACTGTCGCGGCGTTAGCGGTTACATTGACGAGATCGCCCCTCGACCTGATCTCCAGCCGCACGGGAAAATTCACGACTCGATCCACATCCATGCGGATGTGGCTTGCCTCGAAATCGGAAAAACCTGGCGCAGAGATGCGCAGGTCATACTCGCCGACGGGCAGGTAGGAGAATTGGAAGCTGCCAATATGCGAGGACTCTTGAGCGGCAGTAAAACCCGTTGAGACATTTCGCGCGACTACCTTCGCGTTGGGAACTGACGCACCCGATGGGTCCGTGACTTGTCCCTGGAGCACACCGGTTGGATCCTGGGCGAGAGCGAGAGGGATGCAGACGACGAGCATCTGCAAGCCGCAAAGAGCTTGCTTGACCTTCATAGAAGCAGTTCTCTGTAGGTTATGCGAAGGAGCGGATCGTGTCTTGAGCAGAACGGCTGAGACGCGTATCAAACTTCAGGTGTACGTGCTCACCGAACGTTCGAATCTGTGGTTTGCGTGCGTGAGCGCCGGAATCAGCGCCAAGGCGATCGAATATTGAACTGTTCGCTCAAACATCCGAGCGCGTAGCCCACGAAAATCAAGCGGCTTTGCCGAAACTGTGCGTTCCCATATGCAGTTTCGACCGCCTTGCATAGCTTTTCTCCAAAGCTTGTTCCCGGTCCCGGATCGATCGCAACCGAGACACCCTGCAGATCGGCAATGCGGCCGGTTCCAGGAGGCACTTCATTCTTGAAATCATCCGGACTGAGCCTCGGGGGCAGCGTCATTGCATTCCGGTTAAATGGCTGGTTCCAGTGTGAGTCTTGAAGCAGCATGCGGATCTTGTCGACCACCGCGTCTCGCGCCGTGACACTGCCGACATAAATGACGATGGTGTCGAGGCGTAGCGCGGCATCCTGAACCCTGCATCGCTTGGCGAGTTTGAATCCCTGAACCGCTGGCAGCAATCCGTTGAGCACGGCCCACACTTTCAGTAGCGACGCAGGTTTCACCGAGAGATAGACGCGATGTGTTATGCCGAATCCAGAGACACGAAGTACGTCCTCCCATTCGACGTCGCCGGTTTTGTTGTAAAAGTTGTCGTATATTTTCTGCCAGACAGGGTCAGTGCCGTGGATAGTGGGGAGTTTATCATATACCTCGCCCAGAAAATCTTTGAGGTTCTGACTCGCAGTCACGTAGTGCATGCAATTCAGTAATGCGTGCTCGTTCTTACAGAGGGGACACATGAAATCGAACCTCCCGGCATGGAGTGTTGCGGGTTGAAATGCCGCTTTTGCATTTTATCGGAGAAGGGGTGGGTTTAGGTGTTGTTATGTTCTGTAGCGATATAGGTGGGGTGACGAATTCTGGAATCCGCGAACAATTCTCGCCTAAGTGTCCATAGTTCGGACTCAATATGGGACCCATCGAGACATTTTATGCGACATATCTGCCAAGCCGTGTTAGCATGTCTATCTCAAGCAAATACTTTCCCGAGGAGTAAGCTTCAGGTGCACGCTCCTGCTTTTCGGCTTCAACGTAGAAGTGTGTCTTCTGCGTGTGGTCTGTACGTTGGGCCGATTCACTACGCTCTGACATCGTGAGCGAGGCCATCGCAAAAACTCCATTGTTATCGGCCGCCATATCTGAAGGAAATCCCGTCGGCGAGGAGCATCATGAGAACTCGCTCGCTCAATATTTATTGGCAGAAATCCCATCGAATTACGCAGATACTCACGAGGGCATCCATGTATAAAATTGCTGGTCCAAGAGTTACCGAGCTGTCGAGCAGAGTACGGCTTCGAGCTCTTGCGCTGATCCTCCTCGCTTGCACCTTGCCGATCAGTGCAGCCACGATCGGTATTGCGTCGATGGATGGGTTTCTGCACGATTCTACCGGCTTGCTTGCCATCTATGACAACACTTCTGCGAATTTCTTCTCAGCCCTGAACACGAACAATATCGGCAGCTTCGGATGGACCTACGCGAATACCGGCCCAGTCACGCTGACCGATGTCCGTTTTTTCGGTTTTCTCGATGCGGATATCGACCGGGCCATAAATGGGGCATCCAACGAATACGGCCAAGTGGTCAGCCAGACGCTACCGCCCGGTGCGCCGACCGACGCTATTGGCTGGAACAGTTTCCAAATTGATGAACCGGGCTTCGTGTCGGGAACCATATTTGACAATCTTCTTGCCGGATTTCTGGACGACACTAATCATTGTCCGCCGGGCACGCAGAACGATGTGTCACTTGCCCTTGGTTTAGACATCGGGAAGCTCGATCCAGGGCAATCGTTTACGGCAACATTCCTTGTCAGCGGCTCGAATATCGGCGGCCTCTCGCAAACCGACCCGGACTCAAATTACACGTTCTATTTCAATGGCTTTAGCACTAACCCAGCAGCGAGCATTCCAGTATCAGCCCCCGAGCCCGGCACCGGATCGATGCTGGCGCTCTTGGTCGTTGGCTTTTTTGTGCGCAAGGCCCGCTACGCTTCTGCAATTATTTTTCTCGCGGTGTTCGCCGCCGCGGCCCAGGCGCAGATGCAACTCACGCCCGCAGCGAGCACCGCCGGTTTCAAACTCACCTTATTTGCTGACGGGTTCCCAAACGTTTACGGCATCGGCCCGGTCGGAATCGGTTTTCCGAATAGCGGGGGAGTGGTGGTCACCGACTATCCGGGTAACGTCCGCCTCTTTCCCACCAATACCGATGGCCAGCACGCAAACGCCATCAATCCAGCCCAGAACTTGGGGAGTAGCAGTGGCGCGGGAATCGCTAAAGCCGGCGGCCACATCTTCGCAGGAGATCAAACTGCCGGGAGTCTGCTTCAACTGAACGACGACGGCACGACCAACCAAGTCATTATTTCGTCAGGCCTTCCCAATGATGCGGGAGTAGCTGCCAATCCCACTAACCGCCATATTTTCGTGTCGGTCAGGGGCGGCCCCAATAGCATCCTGGATATAAATCCCGTCACGAAAACCGTTACAACGTTCGTCGATAACGTGTCTGCGGACGGATTGACATTTTCCCCTGACGGAAGCGTGCTGTACGCGGCGGTGATCAGTTCGGATCACATCATCGGATACCGCGTTAGCGACGGTGCGCAAATCTTTGATAGTGGCTTCATCTCCAGTCTCGACGGCTGTGCTGTCGGCACGGGAAGCCTCGCGGGGCTGCTCTTCGTGAATACGAATGATGGACGCCTTGTGGAAGTATCACTGGCGACCTCGGTGCAAACTGTCATGGCTTCGGGAGGCTCGCGGGGCGACCTCGTCAGCTCGGACCCCAAGGGAAGCCTGCTGCTGACGCAGACCGACAGCATTTTAAGGCTTACGGCGCCTGCTGGCGGCGGATTTGGCGGGACCCCACCCGTCATCTCCGACGTCCTTACACGTTTCAAAGAGGAATCCGCCGACATTTTCTGGTCTCCTCCCTTTCTTCCCACTGCTTCGCAGAGTACCGGTTCGATCAATGTGTGCTACAACTGCCAGAACAGTTTTGGAATCCCACCACAGACTGACGGGCCGGTTTTCATCATCCAGAACACCGGCACGGCGCCCATCACGAACGCGCGCCTCACCATCAATCCCCCAAACGGGATTATGGACGCGTTTCTGATAGGCAGCATCGCTCCCAGCGGTACCTTTCTGCTGACCCCGGGCGTCAGCGATGACGGCGGCACCGGACACACGTTCTTTGCCGTTACGGGATCGGTGCTCGACACCAGCGACTCAGGCCCCAACAGCGACTCCACGCAGTTTCGGCTTACCGGCACGCAGGGCCTGAGCAATGTGGATACAGGCATCTTCACGCCCGCCGCTACTCGCGGCACGTCCAACGACGGAACGGAAAACATCAATTTTCTGGGAAATGAAGATGCGGCTTGCAACAATTGCTTTGGCCCGAAGGTTGTAGCCACGCTCTTCCTTCCTCCGAACTCGACTCTATCGAGCTATAACCTTTACCGCCGCACCGACTCCCTGCCGTTTTCGCAAATCCAATCAGGACTCACAACCACGCACTACACGGACTTCAATTTGAGGGACGGCACTACCTATTACTATGTGGTCCGCTGGGTTGACAGCAACGGCGTTGAGTCTCCGAACTCCACTGAAATCAGCGCCACTCCGACCAGTATTGCGAGTCTCATTTCTCACAACATACCGCCCACGATACTCTCGAACCCGGTGGTTCTGGCAACTGTTGGAAACGCCTACAGGTACGCGGTCAATTCGTCTAATCCGGTGCCCGGTGATGTGTTGACCTTCTCGCTCCCCATTGCACCCGCCGGAATGACTATAGATTCGGCTAAGGGTGTGATTTCGTGGACGCCCGCAGTCGCCCAGACCGGCACTGCTACCGCCAAAGTGCGCGTGCAGGATCGCAAGGGCAACTTCGCGTCGCAGATGTACCAGATTACGGTGCAGGCCGCGCCTCCCACTGTGCCGCCGATGATTACTTCTATGCCAGTGCTCTCGGCCACGGCGAGCCAGATATACAACTACCAGGTGCTTGCGAGCGATCCCAATACCGGCGCGATTCTCACCTATTCTGTACCGACAGCTCCGGCGGGTGTCATGATTACTTCCAACAGCGGATTCTTGCAATGGGTTCCAACCGCCGCCCAGGTCGGATCGCAAAATATCACAATCAAGGTGCAAGATCAGTTTGGACTGAGCACGACGCAGTCTTTTACGGTGATCGTTGCCTCGGCGCCGGTACTTTCTCCGGTCATTACGTCGGCACCTGTTCTAACCGCAGTCGCCACTCAGCCCTACAGCTATCAAGTCACCGCTACAGACCCTAACGCGGGGCAGACGCTCGCTTTCTCGCTCCCTTCTGCTCCAAGCGGTCTGACAATTAATGCAACCACCGGCTTGATCCAGTGGACTCCGGCCGTTGCTCAGGAGGGATCTCAAAACGTCGTCGTGAAAGTTCAGGATAGTCTGGGGCGTTTCGCTACCCAGTTGTTCACACTCGCCGTGTCTTCTCCGCTACTAGCTCCAACGATAACTATCGACAGCCCTGTCGCTAACTCGACTATTACTCAGGTGACCAGTATTATCGGCAGCATCTCCGATCCGAACGGAACGAAAGGCGGGCCACTTACTTGGACAGTGGCGATATTAAAGCCCGGCGCAGCATCGTACGAAACAATCGGTACGGGTAATGGGGCTGTTTCCAACGCGGCAATCGCTGAGATTGATCCTACTCTTCTTTCCAACAACATCTATCCAGTTCGCGTGACTGCGATCAAAGGTCCCTTCACGAGAACCGCCGACCTTTCCTACAGCGTGGCAGGCAATCTCAAGCTTGGTCAGTTCACTATCCAGTTCACTGACCTCTCCATTCCGGTTGCCGGTATACCGATTACGATTACCCGCCGGTACGATAGTCTGGACACCTCGACAGGCGAGTTTGGAGCAGGCTGGCGCTTAGCGCTCCCGGGCCAAGTAACGGACAGCGCTCATGGACAGGCCTATACCGTTCTCACGCGGATTTATGTCACCCGTCCCGATGGAACACGGGTCGGCTTTACCTTCAGTCCGACCTACACTGGATCATTCATCCTTCCTAGCTGGTCACCAGGATTCATGCCCGATCCCGGTGTCACCGACACGCTGTCGGTTCCCTCAGACACGCTGTTCTACTCCGGCGGGGGATTCTACGACTTTTCGGGAGCTTACGATCCTACCCTCTTCACCTTAACGACCAAGGAAGGGCTGCAATATTTAATCGATGAGAATGCAGGGCTGCAAAAGATCACCGACACCAACGGCAACACTCTCACGGTTACTCCGGGAGGCCTCATCAGTTCAACCGGCGTGAGCGTGACATTCGCGCGAGACGCAAAGAACCGCATTACCAAGATCACGGAGCCTGGGAACTCTCCCGGAACGCTGCAATACACTTACGATACGGCGACCGGCAACCTAACCAGCTTTACCGATCAACTTGACCATACGACAACCTATTCTTACGAAAACAGGAGTTTCCCGAATTATCTGACAAAGATCGTCGATCCGCTGGGCCGTCCGCTCATTCGCAACGTCTACGACGCCAGCGGGCGCATCATTGCCCAGTGTGACGCCAACGGCAACATCGTGACGCTGGCCGGATGCGCGATATTCCACCCAGACCCGACTGCCAACCTGCAAACGGTCATCAACGCTCGTGGTTTCCGAACCGATCTGCTTCTGGACGCCAACGGCAATGTGCTCACCGAGCGTCACTGGCTTGACGATGTTAACTATCTCGATACCGTCAGGACTTATGATTCGAACAACAATTTGCTGACGCAAACCGACCCCGCTGGAAACAAAACGACTTACACTTACGATGCGGCTGGTAACATGCTATCGCAGGTTGATCCACTTGGGCACAAGACCACATACACCTACAATTTCTGCAACAAAGTCCTGACCACAACGGATCCCGCCGGAAACGTCACCGCGAACACCTACGATACCGCCTGCAATCTCCTGACCGCCAAGGACGCTCTAAACCACGTCACGACCTATAAGTACAACGCTGAAGGGCAGCAGAGCGAGTTTATCGACGCGGTGGGCAATCATTGGGTTTGGGCCTATGATTCATCTGGATTTCTGAAAAGTTTGACTGACCCGTTCGGGAATGCGACGACGACCACATTCGGTCCCACTGGCGATCTATTGAGCCGGATTGATCGCAATTTGCGCAGAATTGATTTCCAATATGACAACGCTCACCATCTGATCAAAGAGACTTGGAACACATCTCCGGCCCGGATAACGACCTATAGTTACAACGTAGCGGGTGAGCTAACGGGTGCTTCTGATCCCGACAGCACGTTAGCCGTGACATATACCGCAGTCGGGCAATTGGCCAGCGTGGATAATGGCGGCACGCCCGGTGTGCCGCACGTTATGATGAGCTATGTTTATGACGGCAATAACAACGTTACTTCCGTCCAGGATTCGCTCGGCGGAGTCACGAACTACCTCTACGATCCTTTGGACCGGCTGAACCAAGCCAACCAGTCTGGCACTGGCGTCAACGCTAAGCGGGTTGACTACCAATACGACAACGCGAGTTTTTTGACGCAGCTAAGCCGTTTCTCGGATCTCGCGGGGACTCAGTCTGTTGCAAACACTCTTTTCGAAACTGACTGCGACGGATGTCCTGGACGCCTTACTGCGATTCGGCATCGTAAGGCACTTGATAACAGCGTCATCCAGGATTTGACATTTGTTCGTGACTCACTTGGCAATGTCACCTCGTCAACGGATGCTGAAGGCACTCATTCGTACGATTACGACCTTACTCAACAGCTCACTAGTGCCAATCACAGCAATCCGGCGCTTCAGCCGAACGAATTCTACACCTATGACGCGGCGGGCAATCGGCTCACCAGCCATATCAGCGCGAGCTATACATACAGTTATTCGGTTAGCGGAGCTGGCAATAGGTTAACCCAGGATCAGCAATTCACTTATCAATACGACGCTGAGGGCAATTTAATTCGCAAGACCAACAGAGCTACTGGCGTTTACTCGATCTTCAGTTACGATTACCGCAATCTCATGACGAGCGCCGTACTTTACACTCCCGGCGGAGTTCAGACGGGCGCTGCCCAATACGTATACGATGCATTTAGGCGGCGCATACTGGCGAAGGAAAACAACCAAGTTGAGGCCTTCATATACGACGCGCTCAACCCCATCCTAAAAATCTCAAATGCGAATGTAATTCTTAGCCGTCGTCTCTACAACCGATCACTTGATGGTATCCTCGCCGACGATGCAAGCCGTCAAACGCGATGGTTTCTCACAGATCAAGTCGGGAGTGCTCGGGATCTCGTTAACACATCCGGCGTTGCCATCAATCATTACATCTACGATTCATTCGGTAAGGATCTAATACAGACGAACCCTGCAAGCATGAATGATCTGTTGTTCGTCGGCCGAGAGCAATTGGATATCGGGGACCTGGAGCAATTTCGCAGTAGAGAGTATCAAGCGAGTATAGGACGGTTCCTTTCCGAAGATAGCATTCCGTACTTTAGTTATCCATATGCATCCAATAATCCTCTAAAGTTCAACGATCCGCTGGGTTTGGATGTTGAAGAGGCGACTTTGCTAAATCGTATAGTGGTTCCACTGTCTACGCTGGCACAGGTTATCTCAGTTGATGTTGCAGCGAGGAAATGCGTCGCGAAGCTGGAGCAATGGGGTGCGACCGAGGCGCAGGCCTCAGCAGCTTGTCAATCCGTTGCTGAGAATGTTGCTAACGGTGGAATTCTCTACGCTAATCTTGCTTTTCCAGTACCGACGTTTATAGCTATTTCAGCGATTATTGGGGTCGGGCTTTCATTGTTTTAGAATACGTTTGGAAGTGACCTGCCCGAACACCGTTCAGGTCATCTCACGAAATTCGCAGTTAGTGATTCCATCCGGCTTAGAAAGCGGTGATGCGGGGTGTCCGGGCAAAAGCCCGGCCATGCGGGTTGCCGTCCGCAGGTGTTCTCGTAACTCACTGCATCCCTTCAAACCCCGACTCCACCTCTTTACCTGCTTTGTACACCACAAACTGCATCGGCTCGGGGGCTTTATCAGCCATCCGAACAGTCTCAACGGGGCTATTGCCCGCGACTACCAGGACCATGTGTTTGTGATCGAGCGGACTCGCCGCCGCCCAGACGAGCGCGTCGCGCTCCGAGCCAAAGTCTTTCTTTGCGACCGTAAACACCGCGCGCTCATACTTCAGGCCGAGGCTCGTCTGCCATGCCGCAAGAGCTGAGTTGGTTTCTGGCCGACCGACAAAAATGACCTCATGATCGCGCAGATCCGCATCAGTGACCTGGAAGTCCTTCCGGATTGGGACTGACTGCTCGTACCAATCGAGCAAGTGCTTCTGAATGACCTCAGCGGCGTATCGGTTCGCGCCGGCTTCTCCCTCGGTTCCGTAAACCAGAACAGCGTGGGAGATGCGGCTCGAGATCCAGTGCAGGTCCGCCCCGACGTAGATCGGTCCGCCTCGATCATCGGGCAGACCGTCAGGATTCAGCCATTTCGCGAAAAGGGCATCCTCCTTCGGCCCTGCTGCCTTGCGAAACTCTGCCGTCGACACTGCCTTCGTAGTGTTTGCGGCGAAGAAATCTTTCATAAACGCGAAGAAGCGCTCGTCGCCCATGTCTTTGCGGAGCGCATCCAGCAGCAGCGCGCCCTGATATGTGGACTGTTCGTAACGGTGCAGCTCGTTGTTATCGGCGAGTGAGGCGGCGCGAAAACCGGCGCGAAATCGTTCAATGCGCTTTTCGTAATCCTCGTGTTTGAGGGCTTGGTAATAAGCCGCTGATCCCGCAGTTAGCCAGGTATCCTCGGGCGAAGCAGGCAAAATCCATCCTTTCCATAACTGATCTTCGAAGGACGTTTTCTTTTTCTCGTCCTTTGGCTCCTCGGCTTTGGCAGTCAACCGCTCTTTCTCTTTCGCGCAGACGAGCGCTGTCAACTCGGGTGACGCCTTTGCAGAAAATAACGTGTACCCACCCGCGTACAAGCCCTGATTTCCGGCATATTCCTTCTTGTCCCATTCCGCAGGAACCCATTCCCTCTGATTGGGTTTTCCGAACGTCGCCCACACCATCATGTTTTTCGCCATCAAAGCAGTGGCAACTTTCGCGTCCATGGCGCTCGAAGTCACTAGCGGCGCCGTTCGAAACGCCAGGTACGCGAACTGATCATCAATCTTCCCGTGATATTTTTCGTAGAGATTCTGCCAAGTCAGATCCCGCTCTGAAGCGACATAGGGCACATGCGCGGGCGCGCCGAGCGGATCCGGCTGATACTCAAGTCGCACCTCGAGATCTTTGGCGTTGTTATCTCCCCAATAGAATCCTTCAGTGCCGCCGAACCAATCCTTCTTAGTACTGCGGTAGAGCCGCGTCTTATAAGTGCCCAGCTCATACATCGCAATCTCGTCATTCTGGGCATCGCCGATCAGCCACTCATTTGTATAGAGCCCGTTATTCTTCGTGCCGAGATACTCGACCACCTTATCGATGTTGTCGCCATACTGAATCGCCTTTCGGGCGCGGAAGGCCACCGGCAATCCGGTAATGTTGAACGGACTCTGCCGGATGGTCGTTTCCGTCAGGACCACGCCGGCATCGTTCTGATACCAGTCCGTGCCACTCTGTATGCCGCCTGGATAGCTCTGCATGAGCACGCGGTGTCCCTTTTTAGGTTTCACGTCGAGCATGATGTTGGTTTGCTCTGCCAGTGTAAGCGGCCACATCGTGATGTGCGCGATGACCATGCGTCCGTCCCGGGTAGCTTTGCCCGTCGCGCAGAACGCGCTACAACGCGCTGTCACGGACAATTTGCCTTGTGAGTACGTCGGCTTCTCCAGATGCAGAGTTTCGAGACCGGTTGGCGTCATCGGCATCGCGCTGCGCAGCTCGCCAAGCTCCGTAATGGTGTTTGCGGCAACTATGTCGATCAAATCAACTTTGCGATCGTCCCACTTCGCGCCTGCGTCCGCCGCGCCATCGGCAATTCCGCGCATCTCCTGAAGAATCTCCTGATCGAAGCCACGCAGGAAAAGCGCGTTGGATGTGGTCCGTCCCCATTGCCAGGCTTCTTTAGGAGAATTGGAATCCAACTGCGCGGCGCAGCGCTCTAAATACGTCTCGATTTCGTGGGCCAATAGATGGCCGTGCTGATATCCGCGCTCGTAAGGCTCGCCTTCAATGTGCACATAGATCCAGCCGTTTTGCGGGTACCGGTAGGCCGGGCCGTATGTCGCGAGGGCGGCTTTCGACGGCCATCTCAGGTCGTTTACAGGTCCATTAATTTGCAGATCCGCAAACCACGCCTGCCCCGTCCATGTGCCGCCATTCCCAACGCTCAGCACAATCGAATCGTTCACCGCGACCGCTGTGAACGGCAGCTTCAGCTCTGCCCAGTCGCGTGTGCCCCCCAGTGAAACGGAATGCACATCGAAGGGCATGGAGAGCATCGATAACGCCGCCCCAATGGCAATCGGAGAGCGTGCGCGATCTCTTACCTCCACATTCGCAGTGCGCACCCAACCTGTGAGCACATACTGTTTGCCGGGAACCAGCCTCTCGGATTTCAGTTCGACACGCCCTTCCTGGCCGTCAGTTCCTGGCTCGATGCGCACGGCTGCATGGCCGTCGTGCTGGACACCGTTATCGAGCGCGGCCGTTCCACTGACCACTTTCCAGGCATCCTGGGTGAGCGATGCAGCGGCACAAAACCCGAGAACTGGAGTAATTAATAGGAATGTGAAGAATCGAAGGCCGGGCATGGCGTCAAGTATAACCGGGTTTGAGTGATGGTCAGACACCACAATCGCCATTTTTGACCGCCACTATGTGCAGGTCGGATGGATAAGGGGGATTCTCTATGCGACTATTGTGCTTGGGCCAGGCGATTCTTAGGTCTCATGCTGTCGGAAAGCATATCGAAAATGGCAAGCGAAACGATACTGTTAGTCCGGTTTGCATAGGCTTGTTTCTTCTGCTGGCGCTCTTGTCCCTCGCAACAACGGTTTTCGGCCAGGAAACCGATCCTCGATTAAACGCGTTCATGGCGGTTCGGCTGGTGGCTCCATTCTCGGTTGAACAATCGACCCCGCCGTCGGCTGAACCGCAGCAATCATCACCCTCTACCAACGCGTCCGGTACTGACAAAGCGCCCGAAAACCAAAGGAATAAAAACGAAGAAGCGGTTCCGGAATCAAAGCGGCAGCCGAAGCGCATTCTAGGCGTGATGCCAAATTACCGTGCCGTTAGTGCCGGAGCGATTCCGCCTCCTCCCACCGTGAAACAAGCGTTCAAGATTGCAACGCAGAACAGCTTCGACTACTCGGCTTTCATCTTCACTGGTTTCACATCGGGCATTGCAGATGCGGAAGGCGCGCACAAGGGGCTAGGTGATGGCGTATCCCAATACTGGGCATATTATTGGCGTGGCTTCGTTGATAAAACAGATGGCAATTACCTGGTGATCTTCGCGCTGCCGACCGTCTTTCACCAGGACGAGCGCTATTATGCCATGGGAAAGGGCAGCATCGGCAAACGCGCGCTTTATGCGGCCACGCGCGTTTTCATCACGCCCGATTATCACGGCCACAACAGTTTAAACGCTTCGGAACTACTGGGACGCGCCATCGCGCAAAGAGTATCTGCGACTTACTATCCCCGTGCCGACCGGACCGTGGGAGCTCTCGCGACAAAGTGGGGATACGCCGTGATGCGCGACTCCCTCACTAACGTTTTCCGCGAATTCTGGCCTGATATCGCCACCCACGTTCTGCATCGCCACCCGTAAGCGTGGCCTGTTGCGCAGTCTGACACCCAGCGGCCTTTGGCATCCCAGATCCGAAACTCTCCACTCGTGACCTATTGCTCGCCCGAAGGCCTCGGAATAGGAGTGTTCAGTGGAATCGGGCGGCCGAAATTGGGCGTGCCGTCCGGATTCCAAGTGAATGGCTGCGCTCTCGGCGATCGAAAATTTCCGCACCCCTCATGCGGCGCAGGATTCGCGTGATAGAGAATCCAATCCTGTTTACCGTCAGGAGATTTGAAGAAGGCATTGTGACCCGTCCCGTAGGCATCGGCTTCGGGCGATTCCCAAAACACCGGATGCGGAGTCTTCCTCCAGGAAGCGGGGTTCAACGGATCGCTCGCAATGGAAGCAGTGAGCATGCCGAGTTCATAGTAGTCGGTCCAGCAGCCGCTGGCCGAGTAGATCAAGAACACCTTGCCATCATGCTTGAGAATCTCCGGCCCTTCATTGACGTCGACATGAGGTGGATTCCCGTTCGGCAGATCTCCAACCTTTTCCCACGAATATTGAGAGCTCGAGAGCTTCACGCGCTTGCCTTCGATGGTCCATGGATTCTTTAGACGCGCGATGTAGATGCTTTGCGTTCCGTTTTCATCGCCCTCCCAACCGGACCAGACCACGTAGGCCTTGGCGCGCTCTTCGAAAACGGTCGGGTCAATGGCCCATTTGTCTGATGCATCGGCAAGTTTGCCCTTGAAGATCCAATCACCCTCCAATGGATCCGGCGAGAAGTTTTCGAGAACGAAGAGCCGATGCGTTTCGTTCGCTCCTGCATCAGCGGCGAAATAGATGTACCATTTGGCGGAGAGGAAATGCAGCTCTGGAGCCCAGATATCATGAGAGTCCGGGCCCGTAGCAGGCGGCGTCCAAACTACCTTCTTCTCCGCATTTTTCAAATCAGCGATGCTGCGGGTCTTCCAGATCGTAAGGTTGTTACCGGTCGTGTTCATGTAGTAGTAGTAGCCCTCTCGATAAACCACCCATGGATCCGCTCCCGAAGGTAGGAGAGGATTGGTGAAGCTTGAAGAGGATGGAACTGAGTTGGTGACTGGTTGATTTTGCGCGTTCAGGCCTGTGCAGAACGCGAGAATCAGGATGATATTAGCGGTGAACTTCATCACAAGAAATTTTGTCACGAAGCGATTTGGGGCTTTTTTGATTGCGATCCTGTCCGGGGTAACCATTCTGGGGCTCGCCCCAGAGGGTCCGCTGCCTGGCAAATTTGAAGACATCACTCAAGCCGCGGGTGTGCGATTCCTCCATAAAGCATCACCCACCAGCAAGAAGTATTTGCCCGAAACCATGGGCTCCGGCGTCGCCTTATTTGACTATGACAATGACGGTCTGCTCGATCTTTATCTGGTCAATGGCGCGCTAATCGACGATCCAACGCCAGCGGGAACCATACCTCAGAAAAATGGTCCGCAGTATTCGAACCGGCTCTATCACCAGAAGAAAGATGGCACGTTCGAAGACGTAACTGAACGCGCCGGAGTCGCCGGGACGGGGTATGGAATGGGCGTGGCGGTCGGCGATTACGATAATGACGGCTACGAAGATTTGTTTGTCACGCAATATGGCCGCAACATTCTTTATCACAACAACGGGGATGGGACATTCACGGATGTCACGGCGGAAGCCGGAGTCGCCGGCAGCGGCTGGTCCACGAGCGCCACATGGGTCGATTACGATAACGACGGCAAACTGGACCTGATCGTAGCGCGGTATCTCACTTGGGACTTCGCTGACATCTGGTGCGGCGAGCGCGGCGAAGCGAATCGCGCCTACTGCCATCCTGATCTTTTCAAGCCGATAACGCTGCTTCTCTACCATAACGAGGACGGCAAACACTTCCGCGAGATCTCACAGCAGGCAGGTTTGACAAAACCGGGTAAAGGATTGGGCGTCGCGATCGCTGATTACGATCATGATGGTTATCCGGATATTTTTATCGCCAACGACTCCATGCCGGAGTTCCTGTTCCACAACAAGCGGAACGGAACCTTCGAGGAAGTAGCTCTCGAAACCGAAGTCGCTGTGGATGCGGATGGGAGAACGTATGCCGGAATGGGCGTGGATTTTTCCGATTACAATAATGATGGCTGGGCGGATCTGGTTGTCACGGATCTGGGAAACCAGAAATACGCAACGTACACCAACTCACGCGACGGAAGTTTCAATTACGCGAGTTACACGAACGGAATTGCTGGAATGACATTGCTGCATTCCGGCTGGGGAGTTCGCTTCCTGGATTACGACAATGACGGCTGGAAAGACCTGTTTGTCGCTCAAGGCCACGTGCTCGACACCGTCGAGAAAAGTACGCCGGGCCTGCACTACAAGGAACCGCCGCTGCTCGCGCGAAACACCGGGCATGGGTTTGTCGATGTATCGAAGATCTCAGGTGATGTCTTCCAACAGAAGTGGGCGGCGCGTGGGCTGGCGCTTGGAGACATTAATAACGACGGTAAGGAGGACGTGGTTATCACCACAACCGATGGTCCCGCTTACATATTGCGCAACGAAACGGAAACGAGTAATCATTGGCTCACATTGCGACTCATCGGGTCAAAGAGTAATCGCGACGGCATTGGGGCAGCCGTGATCCTCAACACATCTTCCGGAACCCAGTACCAGACCGTAACCACTGGCGGGAGTTACTGTTCAGCGAGCGACGTTCGTCCTCATTTCGGACTGGGACGCGATACTCAGGTGAAAGATATCGAGATTAGATGGCCGAGCGGAATCGTCCAGCATTTATCGAACATAGCGGCAGACCAAATACTTACAGTAAACGAGTCCGGGGCGGTGCCGAGGCGTGACGCCCGATAAAATTATTTTGTGAATCAGGTGTTGGCGCGCAGCCTCGCTGCTATTTTTGCGATGACACTCGCGCTACAAGCCCAGAGTACGGTCGCTCATGGCATCTCAATTCAATCGAATGTTAGCTGTTGAGATGATCACGTTAAGACATTCGTTTTCCGCAAGGTACCGTGCATTGATGATTGTGGTCCTTGGATGCCTGTTACCAGGTGCTATGTCGAGATCCCAAGGCCAGCAGCAACAAGGGGCATACGCTCGAGGCAGAGCCGCCCTGGACGCAAAAAATTATGCCGAAGCGGCGGACGCGCTGCAACGCGCGGAGAGGCAGGAACCGCACAAAACGGACGCCTTGCTACTGCGAGCGAAAGCGTTGATTCACCTGAGCCGATTCGAAGAAGCTGAACAATCTCTCAGAGAGTATCTGAGTGTTCATCCTGAATCGCCGCAGGCCGCTTATCTCCTGGCTTACGTGTTGTTCCGCCGCGACCTGCCGACTCAATCTCTGCAAGAATACACGTCCGCTGCTCGTCTACAAAAACCGAGCGCCGACGACTTCAAGATCGTTGGACTGGACTATGTATTGTTGGGCGATTATCCGGATGCAATTCGCTGGCTGGAGAGATCGGTCGCTGAGGCCCCGAATCAGGCAGAGGCCGCTTACTACCTCGGGAGAGCCTATTACGTGCAAAATGTTTTTGAAAAAGCGATTGCTGCGTTCAAACAAGCTCTAAACTTGGATCCGTCGTATCTGAAAGCGGAAAACAACCTTGGACTTGCCTTCGAAGCGACAAATCAGCCCGATAAAGCAGAGATTGCCTATCGCAAGGCCATCCAGATGGGGGAGACAACAGGCCAAAGAAGCGACCAGCCGTACATTAATCTTGCCGAACTCATAAGCCACGGTAAACAACAATCCGAAGCGCTAGGCCTGCTCAATTCGGCCGAGCAGATAGGAGGCAAGTCGGAGCGTGCTGAAGAAGTACGGGGAAAAATCTTATTTTCAGAGGACAAACTCGGGGAAGCCGAAGCAGCGTTTCGCGCAGCGTTGGCGCTGGACCCGAAGAGTGGATCTCTTCACTATCAGCTCGCAAGGGTCTTAGCGCGGGAAGGCAAAACAAGCGCGGCTGAAAACGAGTTTGCGCAAACGAAGGCCCTGCTGGGTACGCATTCGTCAGGCTCGAATTGACACTTCAGGTATGAAGCATCGACTGAGATCCTCTCTTGTGCTCATGATGAGTGCCGCCGTGGGATTCGCGCCCCCAAGCTGGGCCCGCAGCGTGCAACAAGGCCCGCGCATCCCCAACTCGCAACCAGCTCGTGTCGAAGCTTTGGAGCGCGCAGCAAGTCTCATTGAGCAGCATGACTTTGCGTCTGCCGAGACCGCGCTGCAGATTCTGCTGAAGCAATCGCCCGATGATGCCATAGCGCTGAATCTGCTTGGGTTCATCAGAATACAGCAACGGGATCCGCAGGGGGCGGAAAGACTCTTTCGGAAGGCCATTAGCGCGAGCCCCGCCATTGTTGGTCCACGCCTTAATCTCGCACTGCTATATGGTGCTGATCGGCCGCTCGATGCTCTCGCAGAGCTTTGCGAGGCCCTGAAACTTGCTCCAGACAACCAGCAGGCGCAATCCTTGTTGCGAAAGATTGAAAAGACAGGCGCCCTAAACGCCATGCGCGCTGGCGAGAAGAACAAAGCGCTTGCAATTGTACTGAAGGCGCGTGGCGCGCTTCCGAACGATTCCGGGATCTTATATGACTTAGGGATGGTTTCGCTCGAATGCGATCTGAACGCGGATGCCGAGACAGCTTTCCAACAAGCACTGAAGCAGCGGCCCGATTTAGATGAGGCGGTTTATGGCTTGGCAAGGGCCTATCTCGCCCAAAGTCACGCGAAAGAAGCCGAGAACGAGATGCGACGCTACCTGACTCGAAGGCCTAAGGACGCCACTGCGTATTATGGGCTCGGTTTCATCTTAGTTGCAGAGCAACAACTGGACGATGCGCGCGCAGCTTTCGAGCAGTCTCTTGCCCTCCAGCCAAATCAGACCGAATCTGAATTTCAATTGGGAGAGATCGCGATGGAGAAGGGCGATCAGGATTCCGCGCGTGAGCATTTCGCCAAAGTCTTGTCCCGCGACCCACGCCACGCTGGTGCTTTAACTGAAATGGGCGTTTTCGATTTGCGGCGATCGAATTATGCTGGCGCTAAGACGAACTTAGAACGAGCGATCGCAAGCGCTCCTTCTTATCAGAAAGCTCATTACTATTACGCCTTGACGCTCGCCAAGCTCGGAGAGAAGGCCGAGGCCGAGCGCGAATTCGATATTTCAAGGACACTGCAAAAGAGCCATTCCCCGCAAGCTCACTTACTAGCACCGCAATAACAACGTCATACGTCGTTATTACTTAGACCAGACGCGATCGTCTGGTACAGGAATATCGAATATAGAGGCAGAGCAGTATCTACCGTGTGGGCCTTCGTCCCTCAAAACTCAAATTTCAGCTGAAGCTGAATTCTTCGTGGGCCCTCGAGGGTATTAGCTGTGTTTAAGATGCCAAATGTGGGATCGTTGGGATTCAGATCCACCGAGTTGTGGGCATCGAAAATATGCCTGTTCAAAGCGTTCAGGAAACTAACTTGCAAAAGGAGGTCGGTACGTTCCGTAATTTGGGTGCGTTTGAGCAGGTTGAAATCTTCGCTGTAGAAGAAGAAGCTCCGTATTGAGCCAATCTCCCGGGCCATGTCGCCGAGCTGGTATCCGCCTCCTGCCGAAATTCGCGACGGCGCATTCGGGTCGCTAAACGCTGCTTTGTTAAAAATGCTATCAGTCACGGGATTGAAATTTCCGCTCAGAAAAACTTGGCTAAAGAATGGCTGTCCCTCGACGTAGTTGTACCGAATGCCGTGCGGGAAGCCCGGAATGCCAGTCGCGCAGCAGAAGGAGAACGGCTGACCGCTGTGGTACGTTTGGACGCCGCTAACGGACCAGCCTCCCAGAACAGCGTTCACGACACCCCCGTGGTTTAAGAACTTTTTGCCCTTTCCAACAGGCAGCTCGTAGACATAACTCAACACGAAATTCTGGGGAATGTCCTGCTGGCTTTCCGATTTTTCACCCCGTTGATTGAATGGGTTTTGAACGGTCCCGAGACCGCTCAATTGAGCAAAAAATGGGAGCGCGCTGTCGGCATCCGTTAGGGTCCGGGACCAGGTGTAAGCCGCCATGAGATTGAGACCGCTGTGAAATCGCCGGTGTACCGAGGCCTCGAAAGCATGATAGGTGGATTGGCCCAAATTCTCGAGACAGCAATCCGTATTCAGCCCAAAAAGTTGCGGATAGGGCAACAACGCTTGCGCGACGTTCTGGTTACTTGGGAACCCGGCATAGGGCGCATGGATTCCCGCTGCCGCGGCTTGCGGGGAGCTGATGGAGTCACCCAGCAGAGAACCCAGCCCGAAATATTGCGGGTTGAGGTTGTTTATAGGATCGATATTCGAGTGCAGATGGGTCGAGTGCTGCCCCACGTACGCCAGATCCAGAAGCAGGTCCGTCGCTAACTGCTGCTGGATTTCGAAGCTCCAGTTCTGAATCATTGCTGGGCGGCCGTACGAAGGATCCACATAAGCGGTGGCAGGATTTCCTTGGAAATTTATTTGGGAAGGGTTCAGATTGGGCGGCGGAGTGTAGCCCGGAAATCCCGAAGCGATATTGAACGCCGGATCAAAACCATTGGGGCTGTTAAAGGTGGGAGTCGCCTGGAACCCGGTCTCCAAGTCGTTCCCGAAGTCGGCATACGTGTTCGCGCCATACAAGATGCCGTAACCGCCACGTAGTACAAATTTTCCCTGAAGCGAGGATGGCGCCCAGGCGAACCCGAATCGCGGGGCGTAGTCCTTCCACCAGATGTTGGCCCAGCGCTCGTTTACATTTCCGTTCCGGCCTGGTCCTTTACCGGCGAAAACTAAGGCTCCGGGAAGTCCGCCTGCCGCTGGGTTGGGTGCGCTCAGGCTGATATTGGATGTATCGCCGTGCGCTTCACGCCTCGGAACATCAACATCCCAGCGCAGGCCGTAATTCAGCGTCAGAGTTGGCGTAACCTTGTAACTATCCTGCGCGAAAAGTGCAAAGTAGCTATAGATCCATTTGGGCTGGTCGGCGTAGGCGTTTAAATTTCCATTGTCGACCGCACCTAACAGCAAGCTCGCGATCCCGTTTCCGCTTTGCCCATTACTGGAAATCGTCCCGGCTGTTTCAGCACGAGCGAAGTTGATCGTCCCTGCAGTATTGTTTAGTGACCCGGGTTCGAATATCTGATATCGCGCATCCCCGCCGAACTTGAAGTTGTGTTTCCCTTTGACCCAATCGAGCGTGTCGTTCAAGCGATAGCCATTATCGATGGTGTCGTTATTCACCGTGTTGCCAATGCCGGTAACCGGGCCCTCATTTGGATTAATTCTTGGAAACGTATTGCCGGTCGATCCCGTGATGCCGAGCGCTGCAAGGAAATCCGTGCCCGATGATGCAGCCGCGGCAACATTCAGGCTGTTTGTGCGATTAAATCCGAGATTCAAATGGTCCAGGAGAGTTGGACCGATAGTGAAATCGTTCCCAAATCGCACGTAATGAGTAAAGAAATTTTGAGCTTGGCCCTCCCCGGCGACTCCGGGAAGAAACGGCGGATTTGCCAGCCGCGCGTTATCTCGAGAGCTGTAGGTGAAGTACATCTTGTCTCGCTGGCCAACGTTCTGATCGATGCGAACCGTCATCGCGGTGTCCAGGATTGGAAAGCTGAAGGGCAGCGCGAAGTTATTAATTATGTTCCCGTTCTGGGGGTCAGGATAATAGCTCAGGATCTTTTGACCGATGGGGGAGAAGCGGCTTGATGGAATCGCATTTTTGCCGGTTTCGGCCAAGAAAGATGTCCGGCACTCTACGCCGTTGACCGTTCTTGTTGTAGCGGGGTCGAAGATCTCCCCGTAATAGATGGGGGTACCGTCGCAAGGATTAATCCCAAGATTTCTGGTGGTGTCCAGAGTGCTTGAAAAATCCCCATTCTTCTCGGCCGCAGTCGGAACGGTGTCGGTGGAGAGTCCGCCCTGGTTTTGACGGTATTGCTCCCATGAAAAGAAGAAGAACGTCTTGTCCTTACCGTTGTAAAGTTTTGGAATCCAGACCGGTCCCCCTAGGGTTCCGCCGTAGTCGTTCTGTTTATCCAAAGCTCGCGCCAACCCGAGCCGGTTGTTGTTCCAGGTGTTTGCATCCAAATCTTCATTGCGGAAAATGTCGTACGCGTGGCCATGAAAGTCATTGGTTCCAGATTTAGTGTTGAAGATTTCGATACCTCCGGTTGTCCGCCCCAGCTCAGCCGGCATGGTGGATGTTTCTACTCTGAATTCGCCAAGCGCCTCAACAGACGGCGCGGTTTCGTCAAAGGAAGAGCCGTTCTCAGAACGATACATGCTCGCGCCATCCAGTAGGATCTCCGTGCCGTAGTTTTGCCCGCCGGAGATCTTGGATTGAAAGGCTCCGCCGTTAGTAGTGCCGTTTGACGCAGATCCGTTGGTGCCCGGTCCGACGGCGCCGGGCGTCAGAAACACAAACGCTTCAGGAGAACGCATATTTGATACGTTGCTGCCCAGCGCCAGGGGCAAATCGAGCACCTGTTTGGTCGTGACAACGGTTCCGATGTCGGAGGTCTCTGTTTCCACAGTCGGCGCTTCACCATTTACGGTTACCGTCTCTGCCACGTTGCCAGTGGCCAAATTGATATTCAATGAAGCTGTCGTGCCGACCTGCACGATTACGCCCTTCACCTCAGCCGCAGAAAACCCGGGAGCGGTTGCCGTGACAGTATACGGCCCGATTTGGACGTTCGAGAAGATATAGGCGCCAGCGCTACTCGATACAGTCTCGTACGTTGCTCCCGTGGCTTCGCCTTTGGCGGTAATCTTCGCCCCCGGCACAACTGCTCCGGAGGGATCGAGGACGTTTCCCGCGATGGCGCCTTGGTTCGTCTGTGCGCAAACGACTCCGCACAGGATGGAAACAACTACCAACGAGAACGCGATTCTCGCGATGCAAGTGAATGCGATTTGTGCCAGATTGCTTCATTGTTGCGGCTCCGTCGATCGTTTCAATTTGTCCTGCAGCTTTAGATCTTGTTGCGTGTCCGCCTCTTGCTTCAGACGGATAAATGAGTTCAGTGCCAGGCGAGATTCTTCCGGGCGCTGTGCACGGCGATATAGCTGGGCCAGTTGATAGTACGATTGCCGAATCGTATCGGGATCCACGTCACCCGAACCGTTCACAACGGCTGAAAAATTGGCAATTGCCGCCTCATTGTTACCCAGCTGTGCTTCCGCGCGTCCGAGTTGATAATGGGCTTCCCGGGATTCAGGATGCGCCTGCAAAACTTTCATAAGTAATTCCACTGCGATTTGTGGCTTCGACCGTTCTATGCTTACTGTGCCCAGCTTGTACATGGATGTGAAGTTTTGAGGATTGATTTCGAGCTCTTTCTTGAACTCTGTTTCTGCCTGCTCCAGGTGATTTCCCTTCCAGTAGATATCTCCAAGTTGCTGGTGTAAACCCGGCTCCTTGGGCTTCAGCTTGATGGCTTCCTGGCACTCTTTCGCGGCATCCTCCATGCGTTCGGCTTCCGTGAAGGCCTGCGCGAGAATCTGGTGAATGCGCCAGGACTGAGGATCCGCTTTGTACAAGCGTTCATAAGTCTCCTTGGACATCTGCATATAGGCCCGGCCGAGATGATACAGAATATCTGGGTCGTTCGGCTTCAATTCGGAGGCTTTTCCTAGACTTGCAACGGCTGCCCCTGTATTCCCTCCCGCGAGTTCAGCTACGCCGAGCCACATGAGAGCATCGGCATTAGATGGCGCAAGTTCCACTTCGCGCTTTAGTGCCGCCTCGGCCTCGCTGTATTCATCCAGGCGAAAACGCGCTATTCCTAGAAACAGGTTTGCCCCTCGAAGGGTTGGCTTTAAGGTGAGACTTTTGCTGAAAAGCGGCACGGCATCGTCGAATCGGCCCTGCTGCAGCCGCACCAGGCCCAAATCGAAGTAGGACTCCGCGAAATTTGGCTCGGCGGCTATGCATTGGGAGAACTTTGCAGCAGCGTCATCGAGCCGTCCGCCACGCATTGCTTCCGTGCCCTGCTGAAACGCTGTTTCGAAATCCGCACGCTGCGCTGACAAGAGCAGAGGAAACAGCACGACTAACGCAGTTACACGTAGATTGGCGAGAAGGCCGAGTGACGGCATCGATTACCCCTGGAGACACTGCTGCAAGACAGGCTGTAGCCGTATAGTACAGCGGGCAAGTTGTTGAGTCAATAGGGTTCTAACAAGTAAAAGTTCTCAATTCCTCAGAGCCGCTGGTTCCATGCGTGCGGAGCGACGAGTTAATGCTGTAACGCGCCTACGCTCACATGGTCAAAAACGCTCGCCACAAGACCTTTTCCTTCTTCGACAGCATAGAAGCGGTCAATTCCAGGGAGCGTGAGCTTGTCCATTCGCCCGCTAGGCCAGTGAACCTCGACACGTGGGACGCTGGTGGCGGAGCCGATCCCAAAATGCACCCGTTGGTCATTAGAAGACGCGTAGCTGCCCCCGCTGAGCACGTCTGCGCGTTGGCGGAGGTTGCCTGAGGTGAGGTATACGGTAGCACCCACTGCGTCCCGGGGACTCTTCGGTCCCCCAATGAGTTTTAAGCCGATCCAGTGATTATGCTCGGCGTAAACGTTTCGCAGAAGACCCGGTGGCCGATCGAGTTGATTGATTACAACATCTATCTTGCCGTCGTTGAACAAGTCACCAAAGGCAGCGCCGCGGGCGGTGAACAACTCGGCCAAAGCCGTGCCGGTTACCGCGGGGACGACATCGAACCGCTGACCCTCGAGATTGTGGAAAAGCAAAGGGCGTTCCGCAAAGCTCGTTCCCCAGTCGCTCTTGTCAACGCCAGGGTAGACGTGTCCGTTTGCTACGAATAGGTCCTTCCAGCCGTCATTATCGTAATCCAGAAACCCGGTGCCCCAGCCAAGAAAAGGAATCGTCACCTCGGCGATTCCGTACCGATAACTTACATCCGTGAAATTTCCCCCTCCATCGTTGCGATACAGCGGATTATAGTCATCGGAGAACACCGTGTTATATACATCCAGCAGCCCATTGTTGCGGTAATCGCCGACCGCGATTCCCATCGAGGCCGTCTCGCGCCCGTTTTCATTAAACGCATAGCCGGATGCGTAGCTCACATCCTCGAACGTGCCGTCACCCTTGTTCATATAAAGATAGTTCGGTGTCGAGTCGTTCGCGACCAGAAGATCCGGCTTCCCGTCATCGTTGACGTCAGCGAAAACCGCCGTTAGACCGTAATAACCGTGCGGGTCGTCCACTCCGAGCTTGTGACTAACGTCGGTAAATGTGCCGTCGCCATTATTGTGGAAGAGGTGATCGGGTTCGCCTTTCAGGCCGCGCGGGCCGCACATGACGTTCACTCCGCGGAATTGGCAGTACGTGAACGCCACAGCGGGAGAGCCGGCGGTGGGCGGGTGCTCAATGTCGTAGTGAACGTAGCCGGGCACGAAAAGATCCAGCCGGCCGTCACCATCGTAATCCCCAAACGTTGCTCCGGTTGACCAGTTTCCTAGTGCGACGCCGGCCTTCTCGGCCACGTCTGTGAATGTGCCATCGCGGTTGTTGTGATACAGCCGGTTCCTGCCAAAGTTGCTGACGTAGATATCCGGCCAGCCGTCATTGTCGTAGTCCCCAATTGCCACGCCAAACCCCCACCGCTCATTCGTGACGCCGGCCTTCTCGGCTACATTAGTAAAAGTGCCATCGTGGTTGTTGTGAAACAGCGCCGCGCGAGGCGGCTTGCATTTGCCCGCGAGGGCATCGTAGGTTGAGCCATTGACAAGGTAAATATCCAGCCACCCGTCATTATCGTAATCGAGCAATGCCACACCCGACCCGACAGTGTCCAAAATGAAGTTCTTCTGCGGCGTTCCCATGACATGCGTCCAGGTCGTGAGCCCCGCTTTCGCCGCGATATCCTCGAAAATAATCGGACCGCTGTCGACGAATCCACCTGCCGTAATGGGACGGTTTTGGGAATCGAACACTGCTGCGTGAGCCCCGGCTGTCGACATCCCGCCCTGCTGTGGAGCAGATTCTGTAGGCTTGCCGCTGTCAGCCTGTTTCTGCACTACACTGGATGGCGGTACTTGCTGAGCCGCCCAGATAACTGCCGCGAGAGCCAGCAGTGCAAAAGAAACATAGCGACCGGTTCGAGGCATGAAACCTGTTCTTTTTGAAGATCCCATACTCAGCGGTAAGAACGCGGCAGATGGGCTGTTTATTCAGTAGGAACAGATGGCAAACAGATCTTCGTTGCCAATCACCCTCGCCCTGACGCTTCTGATTTCCGCATCCGCGCAGAGCCCCGTCAAAATTCGAGTAAGTGCCGATCACCCTGCCAGTTACAAAATACCTTCTACGATTTTCGGCAGTTTCTTGGAGCCGATCGGTAATTCGACTTACAACGGGTTATGGGCTGAGATTCTTCAGAATCCTAGTTTCGAAGAAAATCTGTGGAGTGCGCCGGCGGTCGCGCGCATGATTCAAGATGAGCCGGCTCTGGCCCACGCCTCCCAGCTGGGATTGCCCTTGCCTTGGGAGCCGCTCGATCCAACCGAGGGCAATCGGTATGAGCCCCGTTGGGGAGATGCAGCGAATTCGTGGCGATCACTCGAGATCTTGGGACGTGCCAGGACGCGATACGGGCGTCAAGCAAAAGATTTTCTTGCCCGTCCATCGGGAGTTGCGGTTCAATGGCAGCCTGTATGTGAAACACCTGAGTGGGCCCACCGTTATTGAGCTTTCCATTCGCCGGCGAGATCATGCGGAACAGATATTCAGTCATGCCGAGGTGGACGCGACTGCCGCTGATTGGCGGAAATACACATTCACGCTCGAGCTTTCACGCGGGCAGCTGAGGCCGCTCGAGCCCGCCGATTTCGTTATCAAAGTGCAAGGCGACGAGCGCGCTCTGGTCGACGAAGCAAGTTTGATGCCCGCCGATGCCATGGATGGCCTCGATCCTGAAATGGTCGCCATGGCGAAGGCCATGAAGACACCGCTGGTGAGGTTTGGCGGGAATTTCACTTCGGCTTACCACTGGCGCGATGCAATCGGTCCCCGCGATAAGCGGACCAGCATGTTGAATATTGCGTGGGGCATACCGGAGTACAACCAGTTCGGAACGGACGAGTTTTTGAATTTTTGCCGCCTGATTGGAGCGCAGCCACAGATCGCTCTGAATCTGGGCAGCGGGACGCCACAGGAGGCTGCGGATTGGGTTCGCTATATCGACCAGCACTGGAGCAATCATGAAGGCTTGCTCTGGGAACTGGGAAATGAGCTTTGGGGAAATTGGAACCTCGGTTATCCAACTTTGCAGGAATTGCCAGGCCGAACGCAAGAATTCAGTAAAGCCATCCGGGCAGTCGATCCACGTGCCCGGTTAATCGCGACCGGACAGGATCCCGACGTTTATCAGAAATGGAATGCCGCGCAATTGACGGATCCACCGAACACCTTCAACTTCTTATCGACTCACTTCGTCGTCACAACGGACCATGTAGAAGACCAGAACACCACACCGGATTCAATCGCCGAGGCAACCTTTGCCTTGCCGGTCGAATTAGGCCGTCGATTGCGAGCCATGCAGGCTCAAATCAATGAATCCGAGAACTTCCGAGATAAGGCTCACATAGCCTTCACGGAATGGCTGTTTGTGTGTTGTGATGGCGAAACTCAAGCGGATGCGCCACGCTACGACAATATGGGAGGCGCAATCGGCACGGCCGGCTTTTTCAATATGCTGATGGAAAATGCCGACATCGTTCCGATATCGGACATGACCGGCATCATTGAATTTGCCGGAATCTGGAAGAAGCGCGGCCGCGTGTACGGAACCCCGGCATACTACACATTTCGCTTGTATTCGACGGCTGATGCCGATGTCCCGGTTGCTGTTGAGAGCGATTCCGCCCATTACGACGTGCATCACGGCGTTACTCGGTTGCCGGAGATCCTGAATGTTCCGTATCTGGACGTCGTAGCAGCGCTCAGCAAGACTGGCAATCGGTTGACAATTTTCTGCGTGAATCGGCACTTGAGGGAAGATATTCCGGCTGTGATTTCGATTGCGGGCTTCAATCCGCAAGCGAGCGGGAGCGTGGAATCGATTTACGCATCGAGCATCTATGAAAGCAATGACGAAGTGCGGCCAGAATTAATCCGGCCTGTAAGCTCGACTGTTGAAGTAAAGAATTCGCAGGTGGAATACACCTTCCGGCATGAAAGCGTAACTCGAATCGAGCTGGCCAAATGAGGGTGCTTCATTCTATGCGTTTATCTCCGCTCGTCTGCACGCTTTGCTTCCTTTCGCTCGCGAGCTGGCCACTACCGGCTCAAGTCTCTCAGGCTACCGCCGGACAGGTAATATCTAACCGCGCTCCACTCCAGCGGAACGCCTTTAACCCACTGCCGCTCGGCGCAATCGAGCCGAGAGGTTGGCTGCGGAAGCAACTGGAGATCCAGGCTGCCGGTCTGACCGGGCATCTCGATGAGTTTTGGAACGATGTCGGACCGAACAGTGGATGGCTCGGCGGCACGGGTGAATCGTGGGAGCGCGGGCCGTACTATCTGGATGGCTTGCTTCCGCTCGCTTATGAGCTGAACGATCCTAAACTAATTCGTAAGGCGAAGCAATGGGTCGATTGGACCCTCACGCATCAGCAACCCGACGGTCAGATCGGACCACCGAGTAATGACGATTGGTGGCCGCGTATGGTCATGCTCAAGGTGCTCACGCAATACCAGGAGGCGACCGGCGATCCGCGAGTCATCCCGCTGATGCAGAAATATTTCGATTACGAGCTGCGCGAATTGCCCAATCGTCCTTTGAAAGATTGGGGCAAATATCGATGGCAGGACAACGTCTACTCCGTCCTGTGGCTGTATAACCGCACCGGGGGCGCAAATCTACTGAAACTTGGGAAGCTTCTGCACGATCAGGGCTACAACTGGGAAGCGCAGTTCGCGGATTTTAAATACACGTCAAAGGAAACTCGAGAGAAACTAGGTCTCGGCGAAAAGGGTCCGATCCCGGAGGCCGCCATGCAGACGCACGGCGTGAATAACGCAATGGCGCTTAAAGTCGCGCCTGTTTGGTGGCTTGTGAGCGGCAATCCACAAGATCATCAGGAAATCGATCATCAACTGGCCATGCTGGACAGATACCACGGGCTGCCGAATGGCATGTTCAGTGGTGACGAGCATTTTGCTGGACCCGATCCCTCGCAGGGCATCGAGCTGTGCGCCGTTGTCGAAACCATGTTTTCTTTCGAGCAAGCTTTTGCCATTCTCGGGGATCCGCGCATCGCCGACCGGTTGGAGAAGGTAACGTACAACGCTCTGCCCGGAACTCTCTCGAACGACATGTGGTCGCACCAATACGATCAACAGCCCAACCAGATAGCATGTACGCGAGCGCACCGGCAATGGTCGACCAATGGACCAGATTCGAATCTGTTCGGCCTCGAGCCGAATTTTGGCTGCTGCACCGCCAATCTTCACCAGGGCTGGCCGAAATTTGTTTCCAGCTTATGGATGGCGAGTCCGGACGGCGGCATTGTGACCGCTGCTTATGCACCCAATCAGGTTCACACCAAGCTCGGGGGCGCGGATGTGACAATTGACGAGCAGACGGAATACCCGTTCCGGGGAACGGTGCAGCTGAGTGTGCATTCCGCAAAACCCACGACGTTTCCGCTGATAGTCAGAATCCCGGTCTGGGCAGCCAGCGCGACCATAACGGTGAACGGCGTTCCGTCAGGGATAAAGTCTTCCGGTTGCTCGATGCGGTCGACAGAGGCCGAAACGGATCAGGCGCAATGCGATTTTACCAAAGCTTTTTATCCGATTCGTCGCACTTGGAAAGACGGCGATCAAGTCGCGATTACCTTCCCCGTAACTGCACGCGTGACCCACTGGTATCACAATTCGGCCGTTTTCGAACGCGGACCTCTCGTGTTTTCCCTCCCGCTTGATGGGCAATGGTCAGCACTGAAAAAATACGCGGAGAAATCTGCTGACTGGCAAATTACGCCGGCTGCCGATTGGAACTACGCCGTCGAGCTTGGTGAGTGCGATGCCGATGTTGTTGAGCGCACCGTCGGGTCTATCCCCTTCGACGTGAAGAATCCGCCCGTTCTCCTAAAGGTCAAAGCCAGACAGGATCCCCAGTGGCTCGCGAACGAAAACTCGGCCGGGCCCTTACCGGAAAGTCCCGTAACTTCAGAGGCTCCGCTCAAAACTGTGGCACTGGTTCCATACGGGGCGGCCAAATTGCGCATCACGGCATTCCCATACCTTCAGGAAAAATCACAGTGCCAAACCACCGCTTCTGATACCAGAACTGGACCTTAGGGCTGCACAACAATACCACGTCAACCGTAACAAAAATCGCGAATGCAAGTCACTGAATGAAAGGGCTTGCGCCGGATGACATCCGTTTTCGCTGCAGTCACCACAACCGAGAAGCTTCTATCATTAAGCCCCATCGACATCATCGTCATTGCGCTGTATTTCGTGATGGTGCTGGGCATTGGTTTTTACCTGAAGCGCTTCACCAAAACCGGGGAAGACTTCTTCCTGGCCGGCCGGGACATGAGTTCCTGGATAGCAGGGCTCAGTTTTGTCGCCGCCAATTTAGGATCGCTCGAGCTGATGGGGTGGGCCGCCTCAGCCTACCAGTACGGGATTCTGGCTACGCACTGGTATTGGATTGGGGCGATTCCGGCGATGCTGTTTCTCGGCGTTATCATGATGCCCTTTTACTACATCTCCCGCACGCATTCAGTTCCGGGCTACTTGAAACTGCGTTACGGCGAGTCTGCGCAGGCCTTATCCGCCATTTCTTTCGGTCTCATGACTGTATTCATGAGCGGCATCAACATGTATTCCATGGCCTTGGTGATGAAGATCATCCTCGGTTGGGACATCCACTTCAGCATCTGGATGTCTTCGCTCACGGTAGCGGCTTACGTCTTTCTAGGTGGTCTGCTCTCTGCAATTTTCAATGAAGTTCTGCAATTTTTCTTGATCTGGCTGGGCGCAATTGTCATTTCCATCCTCGGATTGATCGAAGCCGGCGGCTGGAGTGGCATGGTCCACCGCATCGCAACGCGATTTCCCGGCCAGGAATTTACCCACTTATGGGCCGGGTTGGGATCCTTTTCCGATAATCCAATGGGTATTCACTGGACCGGCATCGTTCTGGGCCTCGGATTTGTGATTTCGTTTGGCTATTGGACTACGGACTTCCTGGTGGTTCAGCGCGTGCTCTCCGCGAAGGACCTGCGCAGCGCAAAAATGGCGCCGATCATTGGCTCCGTCTTCAAGATGGCCCTTCCTTTTATCGTGATTTTGCCTGGTTTGCTTGCACTGGCAGTCCTGCCGGAGAAGCTGGTGGGCGAATCGCAGGCTGGAAGTGGAGCACACACCTATAACGAGGTCCTCCCATTGATGCTCGCGCGGTATTGCGGTCCTGGTTTGCTGGGGCTCGGCATCACGGCGCTGATTGCCGGATTCATGTCTGGCATGGCCGGCAACGTGAGCGCGTTCGCCACGGTTTGGACCTACGATATCTACCGCGCTTTCATCCGCAAGACTGCTAGTGACCTTCATTATGTAGCGGTTGGCCGCTGGTGCACTGTGCTCGGTGTTTTAGTCAGTATCGGCACGGCTTATCTGGTGATGCAGTTTGCCAGCATCATGGACTACGTGCAGGCGCTGTTCAGCTTCTTCATCGCACCTCTGTTCGGGACGGTCATTCTCGGCATGTTATGGAAACGAACTACCCCAGCGGCAGGGTTCTGGGGGCTTCTGGCCGGAACCGTATCGTCAATCGGCATGTTCGTTTGGGTGGAGCTCAACCCGGCTGCTCTGCGCTACATCGCCATCTCGCCCCGCGCGAAAGATATGGCGGAAAATATGTACCGAGCTTTGTGGTCCTGGCTTATTTGCGTGATTGTCACAGTCGCAGTGACCTACGCCACGAAACCTAAGCCCGAATCTGAATTGGTCGGACTCGTGTATGGCGCAACGCAGATACCTTCGGAAGGAAACTTGCCTTTGATTCATCGCCCTGTTTTCTGGGCCAGTATAGTGGCGGTTATTTTTGTGATCCTTAACGTCATCTTTTGGTAGGTGGGAAATGCACGGGCCTGGGTTTATTTCCATATGGTTTTTTATTGGCGTGCTGTTGACCGCGTACGGCGTGATCATCACGGCAACTGGACTCTATGAGTTGGGCTCGCCGCCAGCCAACCCGCCCGTTCTCGCGAATCTCCACACCAGCATCTGGTGGGGCGCAGTTCTGCTTGTCATCGGGCTGGTGTATTTTATCCGATTCTTTCCTAAGCGGCCTTAACGAATGGCAATCTGGAGCGTATGAGTATAGTTGTCGCCGGCGCCGACTTCGGCACGCTCAGCGTTCGCGTCTCTATCTTCGATAACGAAAAAGGACGTCTGGGCGCGGGAGTCGCCGAATACCCGCTGCATCGAAAAAGAAGCGATCCCGATTACGCGACGCAAAGCCATGCCGATCACATGAGCGCATTGGCCGACGCCATGCACAAGGCGCTCGCCGAAGCGGGCGTGGATGGTTCGGCGGTGAAGGCGCTGGCGATCGACACGACGGGATCGAGCGTCATTCCGGTGGATGCGAAGATGCAGCCCCTGAGTGAATACTATCTCTGGTGCGACCATCGCGCCTTTCGCGAAGCGGCCGAGATTACGCAGAAGGCTCATGAGTTTGGCTTGGAAGCGATTAAGTGGTGTGGCGGCGCGTATTCGTCCGAATGGGGATTTTCAAAGCTGCTGCATTGGCTACGCCATAATCCGGACCAGCGCGGCCGGTTCGCGTCGGCATTCGAGCATTGTGACTTCATCGCGGCAACCCTGTGCGGCATTCGCGATGTATCGAAGGCCTCGCGCAGCGTGTGCGCCATGGGCCACAAATGGCTGTGGAACGAATCACTCGGCGGGCTGCCTCCGGAAGAGTTCCTCGTGTTTGTCGATCCGCTGCTTAAAGGTGTGCGCGAAAAGCTTAGCGGGCAGTACGCCACCTCCGACCATCTCGCGGGAAGGTTGTCCAACGACTGGGCCGAACGCCTCGGTTTGCAGCCTGGCGTGCCGATTCCGGTGGGTGCGTTCGATGCTCACTGGGACGCGATTGCCGCGGGCGTTAAGCTAGGCGATCTGGTGAACGTGATTGGGACGTCCACCTGCATCATCGGCTTGAACGATAAGAGCACACTGGTGCCTGGCGTCTGCGGAGTGGTTCCTGGTTCGGTGGATCCGCACTTGACCGGCATCGAAGCGGGCCTGTCGGCAGTAGGCGACATCTTCGAAGCCATAGCGCGGCGCGCGGGGTCCAAAGTTTCCGAACTCTCTAAACAAATTTCGGGCTATCGGGCCGGCGAGACAGGTCTGTTGAGACTGACCTGGGACAACGGGGATCGAACCGTCCTGGTGAATCCGGAGCTGGGAGGCATCACCCTCGGCTGGAACCTTACCAGCACCGCCGCTGACGAGTTGTTCGCCGCAATTGAAGGCACGGCGTTCCACACACGCGTGATTCTTGAGCGGATGCAGGAATACGGTGTCCAGATCAAACGCGTAATCAATGGCGGCGGTATTCCCAAGAAGAACGAAGTGCTGAATCAGGTGTACGCGAACGTCTTGCAGAAGCCCATTCTGGTGCCTCAGGGGGACGTCACGAGTCTTGGGTCGGCGATATTCGCCTTTCTCGCCGCAGGAGCTTTCGCGAGCATTGAAGAGGCACAGCAGGCGCTCGTTCCGCCGCATAAAACCTACGAGCCACAGCCAGAGAGCGTTGCCATCTACGACAAGCTTTACGACATGTACAAACGACTTTATTTCGCTTTCGGCAAACGCCATTCATTAGCTGTGGAGCTGGGCGATGTGCTTCCTGAGCTTCGAAGAATAGCCGCGGAAGTGAGGCATTAACATGCGACTTAAAGAGCTACGGGATGAGGTGCTCGAGGCGAATCTGGAGCTGGTTCGGCGAAACCTGGTGGTCTTCACGTTCGGTAACGCGAGCGGGTTCGATCGTGCCACCGGCCTGGCGGTAATCAAGCCCAGTGGCGTTGCTTACGAAAAGCTGAAACCGGAGGATCTGGTCGTTACCGATCTCGATGGCCGCATTGTTGAAGGAGATTTGCGGCCGTCTTCAGATCTGCCGACGCATCTGGCCCTGTATCGGGCGTTCGGAAGCGTAAATGGTGTAGTGCATACGCACTCCCGTTACGCGACGGCATGGGCGCAAGCCAACCGCCAAATCCCGTGTTTCGGAACCACACATGCCGACTATTTTCACGGGTGCTTGCCGGTGACGCGGCCGATGACGCCGGAAGAGATCCAATCCGAATACGAGTGGAACACGGGACAGGTGATTATTGAAACCTTCCGTGACTTGGACCCCCTGGCGACCCCCGCCGTGCTGGTCTCAGGACACGCGCCCTTCTGTTGGGGACCTTCGCCTACGGAAGCGGCGCATACAGCCGCCATCGTCGAAGAGATTGCGCACATGGCGTTTCTCACGCTCACCATCAATGGCGAGAGCGCCGAAATCTCCCAAGCGCTCCATGACAAACACTTCCTGCGCAAACATGGCCCAGGCGCATACTACGGGCAAAAGAAATCAGCATAGAGAGATATGCGAAGGCTGATTTCCTTAGCGATAGTGCTTGCGTCCACGAGTATCGCCGCGAGGGCGCAACATGCTTACGAGCTGTCCGGCGATTTCTGGGGAACTCATGATCCTTCGATCATCAAGCAGGGAGATACCTGGTACGTGTTTGCGACTGGCAAAGCCCCCAGCGGTGGGCAGATGGCGATCCGCTGCTCGAATGACCTTGAGCATTGGCGGCTGTGCGGGCAGGTGTTCGACAGTATCCCCGAATGGATTCACAAAGACAGTCCCGGAACACCGGAGCTCTGGGCACCCGATATCTCTTATTACAAAGGCGAGTACCGCTTATACTACGCCTATTCATTGTTCGGTAAGAATATTTCGGGTATCGCGCTCGCGACCAACAAAACGCTGGATGCGAAGAGTCCCGAATGCAAATGGGTAGACAAAGGGCTCGTGCTGCGCTCGACGGCCGCAGACGACTACAACGCGATCGATCCGAACTTCATTGTCGATACACAAGGCCGAAGCTGGCTGGCATTCGGAAGCTTCTGGGGCGGAATCAAGCTGCGCCGCCTAAACGAGGACGGGAAGGCATCGGCGGAAGACACCAACATCTATTCGCTTGCGGCGCGGGAGAAACCGGCGAATCCAGCTCCGGCGCGCCCGGGTTTACCGCCGGATTGGCAAGCGATCGAGGCGCCATTCATCGTTCACCACGGCGAGTACTACTATTTGTTCGTTTCCTGGGACCTGTGCTGCAAAGGTGCAAACAGCACGTATCACACGATGGTCGGAAGAGCCAAGGAAGTTACCGGTCCCTATGTAGATGAGAATGATCGGCCCATGATGCAGGTCGGCGGGACGGAAATTCTCCACGGCAACAGCGAGTGGGTGGGGCCGGGCGGCGAATCCGTGCTCATGGGATCTCCGGATGATCTCATCGCCTATCATGCCTACGATGCGAAGACGGGCAAACCGGCGCTGCAAATTTCCACCATCGAATGGAGGAATGGCTGGCCGCATGTAGCGCTCGCGGCCCATCACTCCCCAGCTCTGCATTCAGGGAAAGGGAATTAGCATGATCGATTTTCGAACGCTCGAGGTGTGGTTCGTTACCGGCAGTCAACATCTCTACGGACCCGAAACTCTCAATCAGGTTGCGGCGCACTCGACCGAGATTGCCCGTTCACTTTCGGAAGCTGAAGCCATTCCCGTAAACATCGTCTTCAAGCCTGTGCTGACCACGCCAGAGGCGATAAGGGATCTGTGCACAGAGGCAAATGGAACCAGGAACTGCATCGGATTGATCGCCTGGATGCACACGTTTTCCCCCGCGAAGATGTGGATCGGCGGTCTTACTCGCCTGACCAAACCATTCGTTCACCTTCATACGCAATACAACCGCGATCTGCCGTGGAGTTCAATCGACATGGACTTCATGAATCTCAACCAATCCGCGCACGGCGATCGTGAATTCGGATTTATTGGGAGCAGGCTGCGGCTCAATCGCAAGGTCATCGTCGGGTTCTGGCAAGATGACGAAGTCTTAGCGGAGATTGCGACGTGGGCGCGCGCTGCCGCCGCTTGGCATGATGCCCAAGAATTGAAGATCGCTCGGTTCGGCGACAACATGCGCGAAGTCGCGGTCACCGAGGGTGACAAAGTCGCGGCGGAGATTCAACTCAGATATTCGGTAAACGGGTATGGCGTTGGAGATCTTGCACACGCCATCCAGGATGTACCAGACGAGGATGTCGAAAAGCTGCTGGCCGAATATGATGATTCCTATGTCGTAGCCGGGCCGCTCCGTTCCGGCGGCGAGCGCCGTCAGGACTTGCGCGAGGCCGCAAAGATCGAGCTTGGGCTTCGAGCATTTCTGGACAACGGCAACTTCAAAGGCTTCACTGATACGTTTCAGGATCTGCACGGACTTGCGCAATTACCAGGCATCGCTGTCCAACGCTTAATGGCCGATGGATATGGATTCGGCGCGGAAGGAGATTGGAAAACAGCCGCGCTGGTTCGATCCATGAAAGTAATGAGCCAGGGACTTCCCGGCGGCACATCTTTCATGGAGGACTACACCTACCATTTCGGGAACAGCCACAAGGTGCTTGGCTCGCACATGCTCGAAGTATGTCCCTCGATCGCGGAGGACAAACCAAGTCTCGAGATACATCCTCTTTCGATTGGAGGAAAAGCTGACCCGGTCAGATTGGTGTTTACGTCCCGCAGCGGTCCGGCAGTGAATGCGTCAATTGTGGATCTCGGGAATCGATTCCGCATGATCGTTAACGACGTGGATGTTGTTCCGCCGGATGAACCGTTGCCGTCGCTCCCCGTGGCGGGAGCCGTATGGGTCCCGAAACCAAATCTAAAGGTTGCCGCAAGCGCGTGGATCTACGCGGGTGGGGCGCATCATACCAGCTTCAGTCTCGCATTGACCGCGGAACACTTGGAAAATTTCGCGGATATGGCTGGGATCGAGTTTCTCCGGATTGATGATCGCACTCTGCTCGACGCGTTCCGCAAAGAGCTTCGGTGGAATGACGCTTACTATCTTCTGAAAGGGCTGCGCTGATATGAATCGTCGTGAGTTCGTGATCTCCGGGCTCGCTCTCTTCGCGCCTCGCGTGTCGCTGGGGGCTTCCGCAAGAATCGAGATCCTGCCGGATGAGCCGATCGCCACGATCTCTCCAACCATCTATGGACACTTCACGGAACACCTCGGCGGGTGCATCTACGACGGCGTTTGGGTGGGTGAAAAATCGAAGGTTCCAAACATTGGCGGTATTCGAAAAGCTCTCGTTGACAATCTGAAGCTGCTTAAGCCTGCCGTAATCCGCTGGCCCGGCGGGTGTTTTGCCGATAGCTACAATTGGCGCGATGGCGTTGGTCCTCGTGACCGGCGTCCGCGGCGCACGAATTTCTGGGCCAACACGCCCTATCTCGCAAAAGCGCCCAACGGTCCTCAGAAATATGAGCCGAATGAGTTTGGCACGAACGAATTTGCCCGGTTTTGCAAGCTGGTCGGGGCGGAGCCTTACTTCGCTTCGAATTTGCGAAGCCTGACTCCATTCGATTTCTACGAATGGATTGAATACTGTAATTCCCCTGCCGGATCGACATCGCTGGCTGATTTACGCGCTCAAGGCGGCGATCGGGATCCGCTCAACGTGCGATTTTGGGGCGTAGGGAATGAAAGCTGGGGCTGCGGCGGGAACTTCACAGGCGACGAGTACGCGGTGGAATTTCGGCGCTTCAGCGAATGGGTTCCACGTTATGATGTCAACCTGTCGTTCATCGCATCGGGCCCCAACGTCGCAGATTATTCCTGGACTCGCAGTTTCCTTAGTAAGCTCACCGAGAAGGACAAAGGGCCTCTCCGCAATGTCTTTGGAATGGCTCTGCACTACTATTGCGGCGGCGCAAGTAAAGGCAAGTCCATTGAGTTCACCGACGATGAATGGTACGCGCTCCTGTCTGACGCTGGTTACATGGAGGAACTGATCCGTAATCACTGGCAGATCATGGGCGAAATTGATACGCAACACCGCGTGAAGCTTGTGGTTGATGAATGGGGCGCTTGGCACGACACGGACCCGAGTATCGACCCTAGCTACCTGTTCGCCTATTATCCGACCTTACGCGACGCGCTTGTCTCCGGTATTACACTCGATATCTTCAACCGGCACGCCGACAAGGTTACTATGGCGAATGCGGCACAGCTTATCAACAACATTCACACTTCCTTTCTGGCGGTTGGTGATCGGTTTACAGTGACTCCCGTTTACCAGGTATTTCGAATGTACGCCGCGCATCAGGGCGGGACTTCGGTCAGAACGCTGTTCGATGCAGCTTCTCTGAATGCCAATCAGGGCAGGGGACTGGCCGGGCTGAGCGGGTCCTGTTCCCTGCACGGAAAGCATGCAGTCCTGACGGTCGTCAACCCGGATATTCACAACGCGCAGGACACCGAAATAAATATCCGTGGCTCAAAACTTTCCGGCGCGCAAGCGACTGTTCTGACCTCGAGCGACATCCACGCGCACAATACGTTCGATCAACCCCGAGCGCTGGAACCTGCAGAAAAGACGGTGCCGAGCTCTTCACCGCTGGTGTTTCAATTCGCTCCGGCTTCCGTCACGCGTTTGGAATTCGATCTGAGTTAGGACGTAGATCAGAATGGATTTTGAAATCACGGCGGAGCAGATCCAGCTCCGAAAATCGATCCGCGCCTTCGCGGAAGCGGAAATTGCGCCGCACGTTCTGGATTGGGACGAGAACCAGACGTTCCCCCTGGAGGTGATCAAGAAGGCGGGCGAGCTCGGGCTGATGGGCGCCATTTTCCCGGAAGAGCTGGGTGGATCAGGTTATGGGTATATCGAGTACTCGATCATCATCGAAGAGCTGGCGCGCGTGGATCCGAGTGTTGCGCTGATCATTGCAGCGCATAACTCGTTGTGCACGAATCACATTTTTCTGGCCGGCAGCAATGAACAGCGGAATAAATACATTCCGAAACTGGCGACAGGCGAGTGGATCGGCTGCTGGTCACTGACCGAGCCGGAGGCTGGTTCTGATGCTGCGGGCACGCGATCGCTGGCGACGCTGAAAGACGGTGAATGGGTACTGAACGGCGGAAAGACTTTTACGACGAATGCGCAATACGCCGACGTTTGCGTGGCTATGGCGGTGACGGATCGATCGGCATCACAGCACGGTATCTCCGCATTCATCCTGGAGAAGGGGACGCCAGGATTTCGCGTTGGAAAGAAGGAAAACAAGCTCGGGATGCGCGCGAGTGCGACCGGTGAAGTGCTTTTCACGGATTGCCGCCTGGCGCAATCGCAGCTCCTGGGTAAGCAAGGCGAAGGCTTTGTGGATAGTCTGCGTATTCTGGACGGCGGGCGCATCTCGATTGCAGCTCTGTCGGTCGGCCTGGCGCAAGGCGCGTTCGATGCAGCGCTGAAATATTCTAAGCAGCGCAAGCAGTTCGGCCGCTTCATCTCCGAATTCCAAGCTATTCAGGACAAGCTGGCAACCATGGCTACCGATATCGAAGCTGCGCGCTGGCTCACCTATTGCGCAGGCGCAAGAAAAGACGCGGCGAAGCGGGTGACGAAAGAGTCGGCGATGGCGAAACTGTTCGCATCCGAGATGGCGGTGAAAGTGGCCGATCAGGCGCTGCAGATTCACGGCGGATACGGGTTCATCAAAGACTATCCGGTCGAGAAGTTTTACCGCGATGTGAAGCTTTGCACCATCGGCGAAGGAACCAGCGAGATCCAGCGGCTGGTAATTGCGCGGCAACTATTGAAAGAGTAAGTTGGCTAGGATTTCCGATACAGGAACGCAGGTAGCAGGAGATTCGGTGAAAGTTCAGCCGCATAACGTCCGTTCCGAAGAAGAACGCCGCCTGGAACTGTTCCGCTATATCAATTTGAAGTTGGCTGCACTCGGGCAACCGTTCAGCCAAAGCACAGCGGATCGCCATGCTCTCGAAGTCGCCGGTCCCCTCTTGCGTAACTACTACCAGAAAGATCAGTTGCTTGGATATCGTCTTTGTCCGGCTGATTGCCGCATCCAGGCATTTCTGGATGACTATCTCAAGGACGTCATGCCGGACGGAGCGCCTCGCCTGCCTGGCAACACTTTCGTGCTGGATCGGCCGGGTTTGGCTCGCGTCATGTCCCTCCCGCCAGATGAAGACACGCTCGCATCGCCATATTTGCAGTCGTACCGCGTGGTGCAAGGGATTCTTCACAACCCAAAGAGCGACCGGCGCACAACCCAAGGTGTGTTTCACATTGCCGAAGGGGGCTTTCCGGTTCCTGCCGACAAGATCGCGGTTCCCAAGCGCGCATTTGCCTCGCTATTATCCGCAGCCCTGTCTCCGCCACCCGATGTGATGGCGCTGCCGTTTACGGCAAACCAGGAGCAACAGGTGCGGCTCTTTGTCACACTTCTGCTGCGTCCGCTGGTGTGCCCGGCGACGGGTTCTGATCCTGCAAAGACAATGGAGACACGCTTCTTTGTCCCGGCCAGTCTCGTAAGTAATCTCGATTTTGTGGAAGGTATTTTCGGCAACGGCGGCGATCCATATCTTCCCGAAAACGATGCAGCGCTCGATGTGATCGACTGGACGGGCCATACCGGTTGCGTCATTCTCGCGCCCCATCTGCTGGGCATGAAAAAGAACGATCTAGGCCTGCCGCATTATGACGAGGCCACTGAGCGCCAGCGCCTGGAGGGTATGTGCTGGCGCAGCGCTGACGAAGAGTACAACGGCGGCGGAGCGTTCAAGCTGGTGTGCCGGGATTCGCGCGGCGTGATCATGACAATTATTGCCGACAACTACTACGGATATTGCAAGAAGGAAGTCAAAACGCAAATTAGCTTCGCGGCGAATCTCTACGGACTGTGCGAGGAAGAACACGCGGGAGGCGCAATGGCCTTTCCCGCGTATGTACTCGGACAGCAATTTTATGCCGGCCGCACTGTCCTTACTAAGCAGGTGAAATTCACCCAGGCCATGCATTGGCTGGGTAATCGCGTGGAGATTCGGCCCGAAGGCTACGCGACAGACCGCCGGTTTCCCGACATCTTTTACGTTCCGGAGAACGCGGAGTTCAGTGTTCTCGAGGGCTCTGTCAAATGGCATGCGCAGGACGGACAGACCCACCAACTAACTCTGCGGGCGGGCGAAACCTACGTGCTGCCCTGGGGCACGAAAATCCGTCTGGAGAAACAAACCGGAGGAACAGCCTGGCGTCTGGTCGCATCCCGCGCGGACCCAACGCTCTGCCATAAACCCTGCACCGTTTCGGGCGGCGGCAAATCGGAAATCTCCAAGTCGATCGGCAGCATCGTGCTCCGAGGCCCCATCTTTGTCAGCGATTTTGACCGGGAGATTGAACAGGTGGCGGACATCCTGAAAAAGGATTTCTCCGTCATCTATAAGTCGCCGCGATCGGACCACCGCGCTAAGCGGCCCATCTTGAGCACGGAACGGTCTCTGGGCTCCGTCATCAAGCTGATGACACCTTCGCCGGAATACACAGATGCACACAACCAGTGGCTTTCGAGCATTCCCCAAACAGTACGGCAGCTTCTCGTCACCGTAAAACGCTATTACCGCCCGCATTGGGGTGCAAGCTGGCGCGAGCATTTCGGCGTGGATCGCATCAATGGTTTTTTAGGCAATGAGCTGAAATTCGAGAACCAGAAGCTGGTTGGAAATTATCTCCGCATGGGGTATGACCCGAACGGCTCCTGGCGCATTTACAAGTTACGGCCCGACTTCAATTCCGCGGACAAGGTTCAGGTGGAAGATGACATCACCGCGTCCGTCGTGCTGCCGAGCGGGAGCCTCGAGTATCTCGACGCTGAGTATCACAACGAAAGCGTCAAGCTGGTACGTAACTGCGAAAATCTTTTGTTCCAGCGGCCGGATGATGCCATTCACCGCGGCTTCGACAAAGATGCGGAGCGGGACATCTCGCTTCCGGGCACTTTTTTTTCAAATTTTGAGCCGCTCACCGTCCCGGAGGCTCGGGCGATTGTTGATCATGTTGTCGAATTCGATCAGTACACGGAACCGATGAAGCACTTGCTGCGCGAGTTTGTAGCGAATCCGGCCACGGAGTTTGTGGTTTCATCGGCCCATCCCCGTATCGTCGACGGCCGGCCGTCCAAGAATCCGCGTTATCTGCAGAAGCGACCGGATCTGGTGAACCCGCGCGACCTCTACATAGCGGAGACAGGGACCCGTTTAGCGCGCGAGATTCCGGCGGACAAGCCTGTGCATTTTCCTGTGAATGCAGTTTTAGCGGGACGCCGCAACAACCCGCCGGACCCTAAGACGGGCGTGCCGCCGCTTGCTGTGTACAACCCGATCCATTATCAGGAGCTGCCTCAGCTCTTTATGGATTTCATCTGCAGCTTGACCGGAAAATCGCCATCCACCACAGGATTCGGAAGCGAGGGCGCGTTGACGAAGGGTCCGTTTAACGCCATGCCCCCCGTTGTGGACGTCAATAATGCGCTGGTGTCCGCGATTCTCACCGGGTATGCAGGGTTCACAACCGCGGCTGGACATATCGGTCCGAAGTACCGCGTCGATCACGACAACAGCATGCTGGTGCCGGAACTGTGGTGCCGCATGAGAGTTGCAGAACGCGATCCGTGTTTCCTGATCGAAAACGGTTTTTTGGAGAAGGTGCAGGACTTCGAATTCGAAGGGCGAAAAGTGCTGGCGAGCAGACTCGGCTACAGGATCACGGAACTCTTTGTGGATCGCTTTCTGGCACGCATCTTCGAAATGCCGAATACGGTTTTTCCGGAGGAGATTCTGCGGCCGGAAAAGCAGGATTTGGCCATGTTCGTGACTGGCGTACAGGCGATTACGGAAGCACAGCGCTCTGTGGCTCTGAACTATTTTAAAGACCGCAGCATTGACATTGCTTGTCCGCCGATCAAAGCTTTGCTGCACATCATGGCTTACGGAGAATATGACGGCATGCTGGAGAGTGATCCCTGTCTTCTGAAAATGTTCACCCGCGAATCATTGCTAGCGAGCGATTGGTACAGGGATCGTCTTCGCGCGAAGCAATCAATCGACATTGCGCTCTGGACTCGTCACATCGCGGCGCTTGACCGGCTCATGGCGAGCTCTATGCTGGTCTGTCAAATTGATTGCGAATCCCGCATTAAGAAGGCGCATCAGCAGCTAGATCGCGTGAAGAGTGCCAGCTACCTTGCCGAACTAGTGGGAACCATTGGAGCGGATCCGTCGGTTCTGGGGAAAATGTAGAAGTATGTAGGCTGGAGATATTGAAGGTTCGCGATGTGATTCGGATGATCGAAGAGGATGGATGGCGCTTTCACTCGCAACGGGGAAGCCATCGACAATACAAGCATTCGGTGAAAACGGGTCGGGTCACAATTGCAGGGAAGCCAAGCGAAGATATGCATCCGAAAACGCTTGCCAGCGTCTTAAGACAAGCTCAAATCGAAAAACCGAAGAGGTGATCAGGGCCGTGCAATACGCAATCATCATTGAAAAAGCCCCAGACAGCAATTACAGTGCCTACGTGCCGGATCTGCCGGGCTGTGTCGCAACTGGTGAGACGCTGGAAGAGGTAAAACGGCTAATGCGAGAGGGCATTAAATTTCACCTTGAGGGAATGCGCGAGGACGGTTTGGAGATACCGGAACCGACAACTCAGGTGGATTATGCCGATGTCGCATAGAAGCCGGCTCATCGAGCGATGATTGGACACCTGCGGGGCAACGTTCTCGAGAAGCATCCGAATCAAGTGATCGTCGAGGCGGCGGGGGTGGGCTACGACGTGCAGATTCCGATCTCCACGTATACTTCGCTGCCGGATCCTGGGGCCGCGATCTCCCTGCACATCTATACGCACGTCCGCGAGGATACGTTATCGCTTTTTGGATTCGCCACGCCCGAAGAAAAGGCGCTATTCGAGCGGCTGATCTCGGTGAGCGGCATTGGACCGAAGCTGGCTATTACAGTGCTGTCGGGTCTGGCCACGGCGGAGTTGGTTGCGGCAATTCGCAGTAGCGATGTGCCGCGGCTGGTGCGCATCCCGGGCGTCGGAAAGAAGACCGCCGAGCGCATGGTGCTCGAGCTAAAAGACAAGCTCGCGGCCGTGGATGCCGCCGGGAAAATTGTCCCTGCTGTCGAGGCGGGTCCTTCGTTGAGCGACCTCGATCGGGACGTGCTTTCGGCGCTGCAGAACTTGGGATGCTCGCGTGCATCGGCCGAAGAAGCCGTGCGAAAGGCTAAGGAGCGCGGCGCGCCGGAATCGTTCGAGCCATTGTTCCGGGCGGCGCTCGGTTTGGTGCGCTAAGGTGAAAATCTGATGCCCGTGGATGGGATGGTCTCTCCGGCGCCGCAAGATGATGATCGCCAGTTTGAGGCGGCGCTGCGGCCCACCCGCCTCGCCGATTTTGCGGGACAGCCTCACGCGCGCGAGCAACTTTCCATCGCAATTGAAGCGGCCAAGAAGCGTGCCGAGGCGATGGATCACGTGCTTTTGTGCGGGCCACCCGGTTTAGGCAAGACCACGCTGGCCGGGATCATTGCGCAGGAGCTTTCCGTTCCGCTCGATCAGACCGCCGGCCCGGTTTTGCAGAAGAAGCTTGACCTGACCGGGATTCTGAGCAGTGTGCGGTCGCGGCAGGTTTTCTTCATTGATGAGATCCACAGGCTCATGCCCGATATCGAGGAGATCCTCTATGCGGCGCTGGAAGATTTTCGCCTCGACATTTTGATCGGCACCGGGCCGGGGGCCAGGACACACTCGATCACGCTGCCGCATTTTACTGCTGTTGGAGCGACAACCCGGCAAGGATTACTGAGCGCCCCATTGCGCGGACGTTTCGGGATTGTGCTGCGGCTCGATCCGTACGACGAAGGCACGCTGGCGAAGATTGTGGAGCGATCGGCGGGGCTGCTCGATGTAGAGATCGCGCATGAAGCGGCGCACGAGATCGCCAGGCGAGGGCGGGGAACTCCGCGGGTTGCTAACCGGCTGCTACGTAGAGTGCGGGATTACGCGCAAGTGCGAGCAGAAGGGCGCATCGACCATGAGGTCGCGCAGGCGGCCCTCGATCTGCTGAAAGTGGATCGTTTCGGCTTAGACGAAGTGGACCGAAAGATCATGACGACCATTGCCGAAAAGTACGGCGGCGGACCCGTGGGACTGAGCACGATCGCAGCATCCATCGACGAGCAGGCGGACACGATTGAAGAAGTGTACGAGCCTTACCTGATGCAATTGGGATTTCTCGACCGGACACCGCGCGGGCGGGTTGCGACCGAGCGAGCTTTTGAATATTTCCAGATTCCCCGTCGCCACCGGTTCGCCGGATCACAGAATCCGCTGTTTTAGCTAAGCTCGTAGATATACTTAAATGCCAGATCGGCCGCCATTAGTGCTTAATGGCGGGACCGTGATGTACATGGAGTGAGATTATGGCCACGCAAACACAACCGAGACCAATCGACGAGCAAAAACTGAACGCGCTTCTTGGCCGGGCGGTTCAGGATATGGGCGCGGCGCTTCACGCAGCACTGATCGTTATAGGAGACAAGTTGGGCCTCTATCGGGCCATGGCGGACGGGGATCCAGTCACCCCGGCGGAACTTGCGTCACGCACCGGTACAGCGGAACGATACGTGCGCGAATGGCTCAACGCTAACGCAGCAGGTGCTTATGTGGAATACCACGCGGACAACGGAACTTATTCGATGACCGCGGAGCAAGCCTTCGCGCTCGCGCTAAACGATACGCCCGTTCATCTGCCGGGCTTCTACCACATGCTGGCTTCCTGCATGAAGGACGAAGAGAAGCTAACGGAAGTCTTCCGGACTGGCCGCGGATTTGGGTGGCATGAGCACGAGAAAGGTCTGTTTGAAGGTTGCGAGCGATTCTTTCGCCCCAATTACCTGGCAAGTCTCACTACTGATTGGATACCCGCCCTGGACGGAGTAGAGGCTAAGCTGCGTGCGGGAGCTCACGTCGCTGACATAGGCTGTGGGCACGGAGCTTCGACGATCCTTATGGCAAAGGCATTTCCTGCGTCGCGCTTTTCGGGCTTCGATTATCACGAAGCTTCAATTATCCGCGCCAGGGAGCGGGCCGAAGCGGCTGGCGTGGGTGACCGTGCGACGTTCGAGGTCGCTCCGGCCAAAGAATTTCCCGGGAAAAATTATGACTTGGTTGCATTCTTTGATTGTTTACACGATATGGGCGATCCGGCCGGCGCAGCCCGGCACGTTCTGAAGGCGCTCGCGCCAGATGGAACGTGGATGGTCGTGGAGCCGTTTGCAAACGACGATGTTGCAGCAAACCTGAATCCAGTGGGACGGATTTACTACTCGGCCTCTGCGATGATTTGCGTCCCGGCATCGCGGTCGCAAGAAGTTGGGCTCGGCTTAGGCGCGCAAGCGGGAGAGGCGAAGATTCGTCAGGTTGTCACGGAGGGCGGATTCACGCGTTTCCGGCGCGCAGCTGAGACGCCGTTCAACATGGTCTTTGAAGCGAGACCGTAGGACGCACACGATGCTCACCGCATGTCCCTTAAGAAAGTCTTTCTCTCGCTTGGTTCGAACTTAGGAAACCGCGAAGAGAACCTGACGCGAGCGATTGCGGCGCTCGAACGAGATCAGCTTCGCGTCATAGCCCGGTCTTCCTTGTATCAGACGGAGCCGCAAGATTTTGCGCAGCAGCCCTGGTTCATCAACATGGTTGTCGCCTGCGAGACGCGGTATTTTCCGCTTCAATTGCTGGCAACTTTGCAGCGGATCGAGCGGGAACTCGGGCGCATGAGGACCAGCGGTGTTCGGCGTGGGCCGCGAACCATCGATATAGATATCCTTCTTTTCGGGACCACGGTCATGAATACCCACCGGCTGACGATTCCGCATCCGCGCATGCTGGAGCGGCGATTTGTATTGGAACCGTTGCTCGAGATCGCCCCAGAGCTAAGGCATCCCGAAACCAGCGAGCCGGTCAGCAAGTACTTGAGTAAAGTGGCCGCGCAGAAGGTGAACAAGATCTGAGAATACGTTAGGCTAACGCATACGCGGATGCAGCGAGCACTACGCGATCGCGTCCGCTGGTTTTAGCCTGATATAAAGCGGTATCGGCAGCACGCACTAAGTCGATTGCGCCAGCAGAGTGCTCGGGGAAAACAGCAACGCCCATCGATGAAGTGACAGCGCCGAGGGATTTAGCTTCGAAATGAATGTCCAGGTGCTTCGTAGCCTCCCGTAATTCCTCAGCGCGACGGTAGGTGTCTTCGAGCGTCGCCTCAGGAAGAACGAGAATGAACTCCTCGCCGCCGTAACGGCAAGCAATGTCCTCTTTACGAGTGCGCGCGCGGAGCAAATTGCCGAATTCCCGAAGCACCAGGTCGCCGGCATCATGTCCGAACGTGTCGTTGAACGACTTGAAATGATCGAGGTCGATCATAATTACGCCGACGGACTTGTGGTTGCGCTCGGCGCGGCGAAGCTCGCGGTCCAGAGACTCCTCCATGTACCGGCGATTGAACAAGCCAGTCAAAGGATCGCGAATCGATTGAGCCCGTAACGCCTCGCGAAGCTTGAGGTTGGCAAGAGCCACTCCGATGCGCTCAGCAACGAGACCAGCGAGACGTTGCTCGAACTCAGTAAAATCGTGGTCCAAGCTCTCTGAAGAGAGGTGTAGGATGCCGAGCGCTTCGCCCTGAGCCACCATCGGGACGCAGAGATAATCGCCGTCAAAGCCACTTCGGATGTGAGCACAATTGATCCGGAGTTCCGCCCGTCCTGCATGATGCAACCGGCCGCGCCGCAAAGCCCAACATTGGTGAGGATTGAATAACTCTTCAGAGGAAGCGATCTCGCCCCAAGCGGCTACTGTTTCGGCGGAATTCCGCGACGCCTTGATGATACAGAGTGCTCCTGACCGATGCTGAAAGAGGCGACTCGCGAAATTGCGAATGATGTTTTGCGCTTCCTCCTCGTTGATGCTGGTCTGGAGCAGCTCGCCCATTTCCGTTAACAAAACGCTTTCCCGATTGCGAGATTCGAGTTCACCGACCCAGCCGGTGAGCTTCGAGTTGGCTTCTTCGAGAGCCTCCTCGGAGCGTTTGCGCACCGTAATATCTCGAGAGATGCCGAACGTTCCTACCAGATGCCCGTGCGCGTCATGAAGGGGCAACTTGGACGTTGTGACCCAGGTCTCGGGACGGTCGAGCCATCTTTCCCGCTCTTCCTTCGCGATAATCGGGCGGCCGGAGCGCATAATCTCCAATTCGTCCCTGCGTGCCTCTTGCGCGTGCTCGTCGCTAAAGAAATCGGCGTCCGCTTTGCCGGCGGCGTGGGCGGGATCGCTGACATTCAACCAACGCGCCATGGCTTTGTTGATCCGTGTGAAACGGCTCGCGGTGTCTTTGAAGTAGACACTATCAGGGATGTTGTCGAGCAGAGTAGAAAGCAGATGCTTTTCATGCCCGAGCACTCGTTCGAGGTGCTGCCATCTTTTGATGAGAGTACGGATCATGAGACCCGCCGCGGCAACCAGCGCAAGCGCAGTAAGGGTCCCAAACAGGACCACGGCCAGAGCACGTTTCGTGCGATCTTCGACCGCTTGCGCCCGGACCTTGAGAAGTAGATACTCCTCGTCTTTCAATTCATCACCGATTGCGCTAATGGCAGCCGCTAATTCATCCGCTTCCGCCGCCGCGCCAAATTGGGCTGCGGCTTCGATTCCGCGATCGTCGCGCACTTTGACAAGCTCCGTCAGAAGTGCGAAACGGCGGGTAAGGACTCCATCGAGCACTTGAAGCCGGTGTTGCTGGCGAGGATTGTCGCGGGTCAGTGTCTTCAGCGCTTGTTCTTCGCTGTAGGATGTCGAGACAGCTTTTTTCAAGGATTCTAAATAGCGGGATTGCCCCGTGAGCGCGTACGCGCGGTCGTCTGTTTCCGCATCTTTGGTCGCCGAAACCATAGCTTCTACTGTCGCGAGAACCTGATTTGAATGAGCAACCCAAAAACTGCTTTCGACCAGGGATTTGATTGTGCGGTATTGTGCTACCCCAATGACCATCAAACTGGAGCACGCAACGCTCAATCCCACTGCGATACTTCTTTCGAGTGTCTTCACGCAGCTTTCCGGAATGACCTCTCGTAGCGCGGAATTCCGAGCCCTCTAGACTTCTATCGGTACATTTGCGGGCGGCTTGAGAAAGTAATGGAAAACACCTCGATTAAAGAACTTAAGGGCTGATTGCGCCAACTTCCGGTGTCGCTGTGCTTTGAGACTCTGGCGTTCGCCGTACCGATTCGCTCCACTTCACCAGAGCAATCCCCAGGAAGACAATAAACATCGCAATCAACTCGCGGTAGCCAAACGGTTCCCGGAAGAAAAGCCAGCCGAGAAATACCGCGACCACGGGATTCACAAAAGTGTAGATGGAAACGATCGCGACCGGCAATCGCGACATGCAATAAATGAACGAACTGAACCCCACGATGGATCCGAAAATCACCAGATAAGCCACAGCCAAGGCCGGTCGCAAGTGTATAGAGGAAGGCATTTTTTCGAAGAATGCCGCTGGCACAAAGGTCGCCAGACCGGCCGCCAGCTGCTGGACTGCGCCGCTGACAAAAGAATGGGCGCGCGCCTCGACTCGTTTTTGCAAAAGCGATCCCGCTACCCAGCCGATTCCGCTGAGCTGAAGAATAAGAAAACCAGCCAGCGTTCGGCCGTGAACTCCCTCGTGAGCCGCAGCGGGAAAGATCAAGAAGGCAACCCCAAAAAGCCCCACCGAGAGGCCCGCTATGGTTGAACCCAGAGGCTTCCTGCCGCCCGGCAGCAACGCATCTATACCTACCATCCAGAACGGAGAAGTGGTGTAAAACAATGCAGCAAGACCGCTCGGAATCCATTCTTCCGCAATCGCGAGGCAGCCATTTCCAATGCCGATGCAAATGATGCCACAGACCGCCGTTAGCATCAGCTCACGCCCGCGCGGTAAATGCGCGCCTCCGATCCTTGCAGCCAACAGCAGAATGGAACCGGAAATTACGTAACGAATCGCAATGAGATACAGAGGCGGTAGAGACTCGAGCGAGATGCGAATGCCCAGGTACGTCGTTCCCCAAAAGAAGCACACGGCGGCCAGGGCTAGGTAGGCATTCGTCCGGTGTCGCTGCGCTTGGCTCGTGCTCAAGTGCTCAGTCGTGAAGTGCTCAGTAGTAGAGCAAGAGCTGGTTAATGTCTTCCCAGGCCCCAGAGGTTGGAGACTGGCGCTGGTGTTCTCAAAACTCGCCGAGGATGTTTCTTCAGTGCCTTCTCTGCGGCTCGCTTCTCTCGCTCCATCAGAAGCGGCCGGAAATCCTCACCCGCAACGCAGTACTTCTGAAACTTCTGCAGATACGCGGGCCCTGCGAGAAGCGCGGCCGAGAGAAGCTGCAGGCAGAACATTGGCCCTTCCTGGACGAGAACGTGATTCTTTGCCAAAAGCGCCAGGTCAATCTCAATTGAGAAGACGCTTATCGGATCGCGTTCTTGAATTCCTTGGAAGAGAAAGCATCGTCTGCCGCCCTCCTGCGTAAATCCCTGATACACGAAGTGCATTGCTGCGCTGTCGTGTGCCTCAGAAGACGAGCCATTAGGAGCGGGCACGGCAACCTCCTCGGTTGGTTAGCTAAGAGGAAAGAAGATTCCAGATCGCCCGACTTAGTTCAAGCGAACGGAAGAGCGGCAGAAGTGCCAGCGGTAATATTCAGGATACCCCAATTCTTTCAGGACTCCGAGGGTGTGCCAAACTGAACGGATGCCGAAATCCATGCAGGACGAGCCCGGCGATGAAGCTCTCGGTCTGAATGCGCCGATTGAACGCCGCGATTTATTGAACTCGTCGCTGCTCGCGGCGGGCGCAGTCCTGCTCAATTCGGTAGCTCCGCTGCATCTCCTGGGCGAGGAGGATTGGACTGGATACGGCGGCATTGGCGATTACGCTAGTTCCAATGGCAACACCTATGAGGTGATGACCTCGGGCCATAAGATTCGCGACCGGGTACTCGAGCGCGGGCAGTTGGATGTGATTGATACTGGCGAGCAATTCGATTGTGTAGTCGTTGGCGGCGGGATCAGCGGGCTCGCCGCTGCGTTATTTTTCGAGCGCGCGAGCGGCAGCCGCGGAACATGTCTGGTGCTCGATAATCATCCGATTTTCGGGGGCGAGGCTAAGCGGAACGAATTCAATGTAGACGGCCGGCGTCTCATGATTCATCAAGGCTCGGCCGCCTGCTTCCCGCCTTTGCCTGGCACATTTCTTGCGCAATTCTACGGTTCCATTGGCATCGATTGGACCAAGTTTCAATATCAGAAATGGGCTGGGCCGCAACTCCAATTTCCGCTCGAGACTGCGCCATATCCTGCTGGCGAAAAAACATCCGGGTTCTTTTTTGGCGCGAAGTTTGGCCATCCTGAAGGATTGTGGATTATTGACCCCTGGGGCAAGAGACTGGAGGGTGCTCCTATCTCGGAACAGGCTCGAAGAGAGCTGCTCAATATGCGCGATGCGGATCGAAAGCCGTTTTCAACGCACCGCTTCCAACCCAAAAAGCACGGCGATGCTGCGTCGCGGCATCTCGATAGCATCACCCTCGAGCAACACCTCAGCGAAACGTATGGTCTCAGCGCGCAGACCATCCGAACTTTCCTTTCGCCGATTACCGGCGGCGGATCAGGTCTCGGAGCCGATGTGTTGTCTGGTTACGCGGATTATGCCGCCGACGTGCTCCTTCCGTGGGACTACAAGAGCGGTGCGCAAATGTTCCCCGGCGGGAATGCGGGCATGGCCCGGCACATCGTGAAGAAGCTAATTCCGGACGCGATTTCAGGCGCGGACAACATGGAATCCATCTGCCGCGGTCGCGTGCAGTTCAGCGCATTCGACCGAAAAGGCCAACCTACGCGCATTCGTCTGGATTCGACAGCAGTTTCAGTGAAGCACGAGGGCGAACCCGAACGCGCCGATACGGTCGAAATTTTGTATACGAGAAACGATAAGCTTTATCGCACCCGGGCAAAGAGCGTTGTCATGACGGGCGGCAGTTGGACGACGAAACACATCGTTCGCGATCTTCCCGCTGTTTGCCGCGACGCCTATGCGCAATTTCATCGCTCGCCGTGCCTGATGGCAAACGTAGCAGTGCGAAACTGGCGATTCCTTTACAACCTAGGTCTGACTGAATGCCAATGGTTCGAGGGACTGGGCAATTATCTTACGATGCGCAAAGTCGCAACGTTCGGAACCGATCCTTCGACGATCAACCCTGATACGCCAACAGTAATAAATGTGAAGATTCTCTTTTCATACCCAGGTCTGCCGCTCGAAGCCCAAGTGGTTCGGGGCCGCACCGAGTTGCTTTCAACCCCGTTTCGCGCATACGAGCGCCAGATACGCGAGCAGTTCACGGCCATGTTCGCGCGTTCGGGTTTCAATGCCAGTCGTGATATTGCAGGCATCATACTCAACCGCTGGGGTCACGCTTATCTCAGTCCGCAGCCTGGTTTTTTCTTTGGACGAAACGGGAAGCCCGGTCCAGGCGACCTGATTCGTCAGAACCCGTACGGTCGAATCGCGTTCGCAAATTCCGATCTTTCGGGCATCATGGATCATCGCATGTCGATTCTGGAAGCGAGGCGTGCCGTTCAGCAGCTAGCTTCCAAAATGGCGGCGTGAGCGAAACGGGTGAAGCTCTCGTTCGCGGTCGCGGTTACGTGTTGCACAGCGCTGCTCGCTGCTCAGATGCCAACCGGCATCCAGAACGCGGGCGGGTTGAGGCTGTTAATCGCAGCGGAAAACACGCAACCTACTCTTCGCATAGTGCTGCCAGGTCATTCGGACACTGATCGCGCCATCCAGGTAATTTTCCCGGAGCACGTTACAGCCAGAAAGCGGGGCACCAGCGAATCGGAGCACCTGTACATATTTCAGCCTGGATATCAGGGCGATCCTCCTGCCTGGCGGCGAGTCGGGCAGTCTTTACAGTACGAGAGAGATTTCAAACCTGGTATCCACATGCTCGCCCGAGCCACGCTGGAAGAGGATGGTGTCCGTTTTCACTACGAGTTTCTGAATCGGTCCAATGTGATCTACGACATGATCTACGCTGTCACTGACCCGAGGCTTACCTCCATCTTCCACGACGTTCGCCTGGAGCGCACCTACGTTCATCATCACGATGGCTTTGATCTCCTCGCCTCAGAAACGCCGGACCGGCTTACCATGCCTTTGGATCGATGGCTGCCGTGCCGCTACCTGGCTCCATTCACATGGCCCGTGTCCCCGCAACGAGTTGAGCATCGCGGAGACGGCATCACGTATTACAACAAGTCGCGAGCAGTGGATGAGCCCTTGATTGCCACTCTCTCAACAGATCGCAAGTGGGTCATCGCGAGCTTTACAAACACGACCGGTAACGTGTGGAGCAATCCGGAACTCACGTGCCAGCACGTCGATCCACAGACTTCCTTGAGGCCAGGCCGGCAAGCCAAATTGGAAATGAAGATTTTGGTCTTCCGGGGTTCTCTGGACCAGGTGTTACAAAACGTAATTTCGCAGCGCAGCACCTTGAAATAGAAGGTGCGAGCGTCCACGCAATTCGATCACTTACTCTCGATCAATTGACCGCAGCGTATGGAGGTATCGAGGAACGTTTTAGAAATACAGGACTAACGCCGAGCCTGCACATTGACCTTCACCGCAGAGCGATTTTGAAGCGGCACCTCAATCGGTTCGCCTTCGCTTAGATACGGATTAATGACGGTCGCATTCTCATACTCGAGATCGCGGCCATGATCAATTGCCACAAGCGTGTACCGGCCCGGCTCTACATCGAGTAGAGAGAACGTGCCGTCGCTGTCGCTCTGGTCTCGCCGAAACTGTCCGGTTCGGCTCAAATCTTGCGGAACCAGCAGCACCATGGCTCCGGGGATTGGTCGGTCGTCCTTCAGCGCGACGCCATTGATTCGAGTCAACCCTTTCGCCGCCACGATTGAGAGCTGAACTGCAGTGCCTTCCGGTACGTCAATTTCGCTCCCCGAAGCTTTAGCGCCTTTTACGTTCATCGACTTTATAAAGAACCCGGGAGCATTCACGATTTCAATTTGATAATGGCCTGGCGTGATGTTGCTATCTTTCGTCTCCAGGGATCCATCGCTCGCAATCGGGAAACCGAAATCTTGCCCGTTGAATCTCTGCTGGACGGAAGACAACTGAATCGAAGCTGGGCCCGTGGGGCGCTCATTGCCCTCGAAGCTAACCCTGCCTGTCAATGACGTCTTCGGCACGTCCCGCAGATCCAGAGTCGAATCGCCCGCCAGCTCGACAGTTTTCGTACCCGCCGTCTCTGGATGACCTTGGTTGAAGGATTGCAAAGTTACGACGTAACGGCCCGGAGCAATCCCAGTAAGTACCTGTTGGTTACCCGTGTTGAACATCTGCGCATTCACTGGAATGGGATAACCGCCAGGGCCTGGTGCGAAAACCTGAGTCGCCACGCCCCGATTCGGCTGCTGGCTGGCTTCCGCTACCTCGACGTGCAACGCGGGAACTGCGCGAAGAGTAATCTGAATGCTCGCCGCGCCGCCTTCGGAGATCGTGATCGGGGAAGCCGACGCGGCATCCAGAGAATCGCCGTAGTATGTCACGGGATAAGCCACATCCAATTCCGAGGGTGCGTGGGTTGGTTCGGCTTGTGCTCCCGGCTGGTCCTGGATTTGAAGTTGAATCAAGTTCTGCGCGTACCACGGGTGGCCCTGCACCGCCGCATAATACGTGCCCGGAGCGAGGTGGCCTAAATAGAATGCGCCGGAAGAATCAGTCGTCGCCGTACCGCGCAGGAACACTTGCAATCTACCGGAGAAAACACGATTGCGAAAAAGCCAAACCTGCGCCTGCGGAACCGGATCTCCTTGCTCATCCAGCACCGTCCCTGAAATCGAGCCTGGAACGTCCAAGGGAAAAACCACATTTTCGGAGTCCAACCCCGGCCCCACTGCAATAGCCGTCGAGTAGTTCTCGTCCTGGTTGTAGCCTTCAGGAGATTCGCCGCGCTTCTCGGCTGCGAGCGAATATTTGCCAACCGGCAGATTCGTGAAAGAAAATCGCCCATCCCCTGCAGTGATGGAGGAGAGCTGAACATCGCGGTGTTCGGCGGGGTTTATTATCACCAGAACGCGATTCAAAGGCCGATTGCTTCCGCGTTCTACCACGGTCCCGGCTATCGTGTAACCCTGACCCGAAGCAGTGGATTGCCGGCCCGCAGCCATGGACGTGAAAAATGCGCAAGCGGCGATTAGTACGAGCGGCCACCACGTTCCACGCATCAGTTACTTCCCCTTACGTTTAACTCGAGAGTGACGTTCGCTTTCTGATTGGGCTGGAGATCAATCTGCTGGCCCGCGAAATCACGCAGCGCTTCAGGATTCGCATACTCCAGTCCATCAATATTTGAAAACGCGTATACGCGATATTTGCCAGGACTCAACCCGCCCATGTCAAACTGTCCGCCTCCCTGAACCTGAAGGATTTTGGGTTCAATGAAAGCTACGTCGGGAACGACTATGACAAAAGCTCTGACCTCACCGCTTTCCGAATGAACTGTGCCGGATACGCTCGGACAGTCATCGCGAAGCCTGACGCTTATGGGCGGCGGCGAATCCCCGTTGACGATAAGGTCATCCCGGGTAAGATCGGCGCTTCCCGACGAAACCGAGTCGATGCACCCGGGACCGTTCGGCTGAGCGAGCACCGTGTATTTACCCGGCGGAACATTTTCAATTCTCAAGCGCTGTTCTGAATTTCCAGGTTGAAGGAATGACGACATGTACCGTTGGTTGTTCGCTTGCTTTTCTTTGGGAATCAGTTGTACCTGCACCGGCATCGATGCGGCGTCGGCAGCGCCTGCAACTTCAATGGGAATAGAAGCGAGCGGCTGTAATTGGAGCTGTATCCCATCAAGATTGGAAGAACCGACAGTTATCGTTTGGCTGGCATAGTGCTGTTGCGCATCGCGCGAGTGAAAGCTAAGAATCCAGGAACCCGCGGGAACTGCGGCTAACCGAAATCGCCCTGCTCGCACGCCAGTCATCATGGGTCCCCACCCTTGCTCCCCATCTGCACTGTGAACGCTGATAAATCCGTGCTCGGGAGGATTGATGGAGCCGGTTACGCTGAATGCCGGTGCCGGCGAAAGCGTGAAGTCTGCCTCCGCTTCTTCTCCCGGCTTGAGATCGAGCGCCTGCGCGGATGCAAGATCAGGGCTGTTCGGGTAGAAGCGCTCCGGGTAAGCCTGCTGCTGAACCTGGCCTGATGCTTGGCCGAACTGAAAGCCGAAGCCGAATTCCGGACGCACTACGGTGTGAACCACGTAAACTCCCGGCATCAGGTTCTCCATGCGGTACGTTCCGTTCTCCCTTGTCTGGACGCTTTCTCGCGGCTGCCACTCCTTTCGACCGTTTGCGATTTGCTGCATCATCAACTGCACCTGAATGCCCTCAATCGGCTCACCGTCATTATCGATGATGCGGCCTTGAATGCCAGCTTGGGGATTCAGCTTTACAAGCGCTTCGTTTGTACCGGATTTCAGAATGAAAGGGCCCTGACCGGTCTGCGAACGATCGAAAAATCCCGGTTTCTGAGCGGATATGTAAACGTCTCCTTCCGGAAAATTTTCAATTTGGAAACGGCCGTCGGGGCCAGTAAATGCAAAACTCTGACGCGGGCCGGCGATCTGTACCAGGGCGCGCCCGATTGGCTCTCCGGTGACTGAATTGACGACTGTTCCCGTAAGGGTTCTCCGGGCCTGGGGAGTACTTTGATTCGGAAGCGGCGCAAGGTTGCCCTGAATGGTTTGGCCGGCGCTAAAGCACAAACAGCTGCCACTCAGTAAGAGCAGAAACGCACTGAGAGCCAGACGCATGCGAGCCATTGACATTTTAGAACCCGGCAGACCTGGGTGGGTTCCCAAAATATCATGGCGGACTGGAAGATACATATCGTCCCCCCCCTGCTTGCATGGGCTCCCTGGCTATGCGAGAATTCCCAAGTCGCTCTCTCGCAGGTTGCTCAACATGACTCCAGCATGGGAATACCCCACCGAACCATCTCAGAACTTTGACGTTCTGATCATCGAGAACGATCCCGCCATGGCGCGCTTGACCAAAGAAGCGTTTCGCGAAGCCGGCTTGATGAAGGTTGTCAACTCCGTGCCAGATGGCGATGAGGCGCTGGCCTACCTGCGTCGCGAGGAAAAGTACACCCACCATCCTCACCCGGATCTGATCTTCCTGGATCTGCATTTGCCTAAGAAATCGGGCTTGGAGGTTTTGGCGGAAATCAAATCCACTCCAAGGCTCAAAATGACCCCCATTGTGGTCGTCTCCGGCTCGGCCGATCCGCAGGAGGTGCGTGAGGCCTACGAGCTTCATGCCAGTTGTTATATCCGCAAGCCTGATGACCTTCACCATTTCCTTCGCTTTATCCAAATTTGCTTCGAATTCTGGGGTTCGGTCGTGACACTTCCGGCTAAGCCGGAACTGACTGCTGGCGCGCGCTAACGGCTGGCTTGATCAGTGATGACCAGTTTTGCGATCGCGCCATGCGCGCCGGCCGCCCACACCGCTCGGTCCGCCGCAGCGCTCAAAGAATTAAAGCCCGTGGAGGAAAAGGAATCCCAACTCTGCCCTCCATCTCGTGACACATCCGAGCCGGATGTGCCGACCGCAATCAGCGTACCCTTCACATCTGGCACGAACACCACCGCCGAGCGATACCCGGCTGCTGCGCTCCTCGGTGGTCCTGTCCAGGTCTTGCCGCCATCCTCGGTAATCGCAGTAGTCCGCATAGGATCGCTGGGCTTTTCATAATCCCCGCCGGCTGCCTCGCCATGCAAATCGTCAGAAAACGCCAGTGAAAAAATCCCCGCAGATTTGGAATCGTTCCGAATTGGCGTTGTCGATGCCGTCCAGGAGCGTCCTCGATCCACGCTGCGAAATACCCGCGCTGCGCCTGGTCCACCCGTCCCGAACCAAACATCACGCGATCCATGCACCGTCAGGCACGTGCCGCTTGCGGCGAATGCTCCTTCGTCGGGAAGAGCCACAGGCGTATTTTGCCGCTGCCACGAATCGCCGCCATCCTCTGTCGTGAACACCGTGAAACGTCCGCTTACCGGATCGCCAAGAATGATTCCGTGTTGCTTGTCCCAAAACGCGAGCGCGTCGAAGAATCCTTTTGGATCGGGATTGGTGAACAGGAGCCTCCAGTGCGCGCCTCCATCCACCGTTTTATATACGCGTGAGATATTTCCTTCGCCGCTGCTGGCGAGATAAGCCGTCTTTTCGTCGAACGCAAACACGCTGCGAAAATCGAGCGATTCAGCTCCCGGAACCACCGCCGACCTCCAATGCGCTCCGCCATCTGTGGTGAGGAGATATGTACCGTCGGTCCCACTCGCCCACACGACTCGCGACGATACGGCGTCCAACCCGCGCAGTGAGGCAGTCGTGTTGCTCTGCTGAGGCGCCCAGGCGAATATGACTGCTAATCCAGCGGCGAATCCAGGATAAATCATTAGATCGATAAATCATTAGATCAAAGATGAGCTCCTTATTGCGATTGCTGCCCGGCGAGAATGGCCTCGAGAATCGGAGGAATCTCGAACACCGCTCGATTCTCGAGACCAGCAATCTTTCTCTTCATTTCTTTTAGACGATCGCTTCGAAGCAGCTCCGTTACCGCGCTGTCAATATGGCGAAAACTTTTCAAAACGATTCCCACGCCCTGCTCACGTACCCACTCGGCGTTGTATCGCTCCTGAGGCAGCGTCCATGCGTTGCTCTCCACGATCACCGGCAAATTCATCATCAGCGATTCCGAAATGCTTCCGGGTCCGGGCTTGCCAATGAAGAAATCGGAAAGCTGCATGTAGTAGGGGATCTCCTTCGTGAAACCCTCGAGGAAGAGCTTGTTACGGGTATGGAGCCGCTGAAGCCGCTCCTTCAGCTTTACGTTCCGCCCACAGATCAGGATTAACTGCAGATCGGAAGCAGAATTGCCGAGTCTCTCCGCAATCGAGAACATCGCGTTTGATCCTTGTCCGCCGAACAGCACCAGTCCGGTGGGCAACTCGGGATCAAGGTTGAGCTTTCGACGCTCGGCCGCGCGATCAATCGTTTGCCTGTTATAGAATTCCGCCCGTAAGATCATTCCGCTCACCTGAAAAACCCGAGTGGCCGCGTGCCCCATGCTCAGCGCCTGTTTCGCCGCGCGATGCGTTCCAACGATAAAAAACTGCTGCTGCTTTTCCATCCAGAAACGAGGCGGGTAATCGGCGAGGTCGGTGAGAATTGTCACTAGAGGAACTCCCGGAAGCGCGCTTTGCAAACTCTCGAACAGCGCTCTATTGAAATTAGGCACCAGCGAAACAACCATGTCCGGACGGTTCTGTTGCCAATAAGCGGTTAGAAGCTTGACTTGCCTGGAGTGGTAGGCACGAATAACACCCTGCATCGCCGGCAGCAGATAGGGCGATCCAAGCGTCCATCCCTTCTCCAAAAGCAGGTTGTATATCTCTTGAAGGCGGATGCGTGTAATTTTCCGAAAGATATCGAGCGGATCCAGCACCTCCTGCAAATTCACCAGCCTTACGTTCCATCCATACCCTTCCGAGGCGATCACGGATTGAAGAGCCATAGCGGCGCTTCGGTGCCCGCCGCCGGCGTCGAAATAGATGAAATCGAGCGTTGGCGGCGTTTGCAAGCGATCCTAGTTTTGCGGGACTGAACTGGAATTCTGATCGGTCTCGTAGACTGGTTTCCGAGGGCCATGCTTCAGTTTATTGCCACGGGCGATCACAAACTGATGCATAAAATTAACCATTGGCTCGCGCCTAAGTGGGTTCGCCTGTCTGCGATCACAGCCACTCGGGCAGGTGATGGCTGGATCTGGTATCTCACCGGATTCTGCATTCTGCTGTTCGGCGGCAGGAATCGACTGAGCGCGATTGCGGCTGCCGGTTTGGCTGCCCTCTTGGGTGCCGGCATTTTCATCCTGTTGAAAAAACTTTCCGGCCGGACGCGGCCGTGTGAAATTGATCCACACTGTTGGGCAAAGGTTCTGCCGCCCGATCAGTTCTCTTTCCCTTCCGGGCATACCATCACTGCTTTCGCCGTAGCAGTCGCACTCGGCGAGTCTTACCCGGTCCTGCTTCCGGCTCTCTTGTTCTGCGCATTCTGTATTGCAGCTTCTCGTATTCTCCTCGGAATGCATTTTTTAAGCGATGTTCTGGTCGCCGCTTTGCTCGGGACCGGGCTGGCACTGGGCAGTCACGCAATTTTCACCTGAGAGAAGCGCTCGCTCCCCATTGCCATCTACAATAAAGTAATGAATCGTGTCTTCCTGCGCAGCGGCAGAATCGCGGGTGTCTGTTTCTTAGCTGCCTTTATATCCTTCGCGCAGGATAAAGCTGTATCCGCTGACGCGCCCAACACTCAACAACCCGATTGGAATAAAACGGGATCGCTACCGGGTGTTGAACTCGACAAGCTGACTCCCGATCAGAAGGCGACCGTGCTTAAGCTCTTGCGCGAGCAGGATTGTACTTGCGGTTGCAATATGAAGATCGCGCAGTGCCGCATGTTAGATCCGAACTGTTCGTACAGTAAGGGATTGGCCGCCGCCATGGTCGACGCGATCAAACAGGGCAAGAGTGAGGCGGATGCGCTCACGGCTGCCAAAGGATCGAAATGGACCACCCACTTGCTGGAAAATCCGGTTGCCATTCCCACCGGAGGTTCTCCTTCCATGGGGCCACAGAATGCGCCAATCACGCTGGTGGAGTTTTCAGATTTCCAGTGTCCCTATTGCGCTGCGGCCGTGCCCGAGATCGACGCAATATTGCAGGCTTATCCAAAGCGCGTAAAACTCATCTTCAAGCAATATCCGCTCGATTTTCATTCTCAGGCTCAATTGGCCGCCGCCGCGGCGCTTGCTGCTCACAAGCAGGGCAAATTCTGGGCGATGCACGATGCAATGTTTGCCAACCGGGATAATCTGTCTAGAGAAAACATACTCGCGCTCGCGAAGAAAAACGGGCTGGATCTCAATCGTTTCCAAACCGATATCGATTCGATCGAAATCCGCGAAGCAGTACAAAGAGATATACAGGACGGCGATCGTGCCGGAGTCGAAGGCACCCCGACCATCTTCGTGAATGGGCGGCGGTATAACGGCGCGATTGCGCTTGTATCCCTGAAGCCAGTGCTGGACGCGGAGTTGACGCACCCCGGCGTCAACCAAACCGCTTCCGTCAGCCGATAGCGCAGGGCTTCAGCTCATCATTGCAAGCACGCTGCTGTCGGTGTGAGTTGCCACTCGAGCCTGTTCGTCGAGCTTCGTTGCGAGTCTCTCCAATCCTTCCGCCCTTAATAGCGTTAAGAACGGAGGGATGAGAGCCGGATCGAAGTGCCGGCCGGATTCTTTATCGAAAATGTCGACGGCTTTTTCGAGGCTCCATGCGTCCTTGTACGGGCGAGAATGCATGAGCGCATCGAAAACGTCAGCGATAGCGGTGATCCTTCCAGGCAAAGGAATCAGCTCGCCTCGCAAGCCTTGTGGGTATCCGGTACCATCCCAGCGCTCATGATGCGAAAGCGCGATCTGGCTGGCCATCTGCAGGACGGCCAGACGGCTGCCGCCCAAAATCTCCGCGCCGATTACGGTGTGAGATTTCATGACATTGAATTCGGCCTCGGTCAGCTTTCCTGTTTTTGACAGAATGCGATCCGGAACGCCCACCTTGCCTACGTCGTGCAGGGGCGCTGCTACAAGCATCAACTCGACTTCTCCGGAGGGCTGCCCTAGTGCCTGGCTCAACATTGCTGATAAAAGCCCAACTCGCTTTGTATGCTGCCCGCTTTCATCGTCGCGATACTCCGCTGCAGTGGCGAGCCTGGCGAGAATTTCTACTTCCGCTTGCGCCAGTTCCTGCATTTTATGATCAACTTCGTCCTCGAAAACGCGGTTATCCGTTTCCATTCGTTTGTAAACGGCCCGCGTCTCGAGCAGCGTTTTGACCCGCAGCAAAAGTTCAGCAGCATCGAGCGGTTTGGCGACGAAATCCTTCGCGCCGATCAAAAGCGCTTTCAATTTGGCATCCGAACGAAGATCGGCTGTCACCACCAGCACGGGAAAGTAAAGCTCGTCCGATACCTCGTCCAGCATGCGTTTCATCAACGTCAGACCGCCCAGATGCGGCGCGTTTATATCCAGCAGCACCAGATCGGGCCTTCGCTCACGGCAAGCAGGAAGCACGCGTGACGCATCGGTAACGCAACGCACATCCTGGTAACCGGCTGAATTCAGAATGAAATTCAGAAAGCGAATGCTCGGCTCGTGGTCATCCACAATAAGAATGCTAGATCCGGTAACAGGGTTTTCACTCATCCAGGAGCCTTCAGGTTCTATGAAGCTCTATCGGTTGAAAAGGCTGATTTGTATCAAAAAGTGCGCGCTAGCCGGACAAAAAGCCAATTAGCTGTGCTGCTCTAGCGCTTTCACCAGCTCCACGACTACGTCGCCTACCACTTGGAAACTGTGGGCGCTGAGCTTGTCCATCGTATCTTGCGCAGTGTGCCAATAAGCGCCAACCGGCGCCTCAGATGATCTAGGCCCATAATCCAGATCGATAATGTCGATTGCGTTCACGCCTGAATTGACGAACGGCTTGTGATCGTCATCGATCGCTCCGGGATCATGCAGGAAATATTTAGCGTCGCCGAGTTTCTCAGCGATTTGCCAAACCATCGACCGTAACGATTGCGAAGAGTTATCGTCGTCGGAAAGATCCAGGTTCTTGTCGCCGATCATATCGATGTTGATCAGCGCCTTCACGCGCGATAGTGTGCCGTCTGAGGCCCATTTCGATGCAAGATGACGGCTGCCATAGCAGCTGTCCATGTCGGTCCAATTCACCACCGCCTCTTCGCCGTCGAAAAATACGATGTAAAGATCATCGGGATGCTGCATTTGCGACGCCACGCGCGCAAACTCGATCAAAAATCCCGTCGATGAGCCTGCGTCATTCGCGCCGACGAAATGCACCATCGGCATCCGTTTGGTGTCGTAATGCCCGCTAACCACTACCGCCTTGCCCGAGCTTCCCGGGAATTTCAAAATGATGTTCGCCATAGGCACCGGACCGGTAGGAGTTTGGCCTGTAAACGAATCGAGCGAAAGCTGGCCGCCTAATGGCTTCAATTCCAGCGAAATCCAATCGCGCAAGTGGGCAATAGCCTCCGATCCGGACGGACGCTCGCCAAACGATACAGCTCGTCTTGTGTCGGCTAGCGCAGCCGCTCCTCGGAAAGGTGCTATACCTGCGGAATGTACGTATGCTGCCCCGTAGCCCGGAAAACATCCCGCCAACAAAAGTACTGAAAGCGGCACGTTAGATAAAGTCTGAAGCAGATTGGACCGATTAAGCTTGTATACGCAATTCAATGAAGCTCCGGTGTTAACCCTAAACTTTCGAGGGATCAATACACCTAGGAAAAATCGGGGCCGACGGACTGTTGTATTATAGCTTTGCATCGCCCAGAACCATGGATTCTCCCGGTCAGAAAATCCGCCAAGCGCGCCTCCGGCTCGGTCTCACGCTCGAACAGATCAGTTTGAAGACGCGTATTTCAGTCAAGAACTTGCAGGCGATCGAGACCGATGATCCATTGCAAATCGGCTCGGCATTCCTTTACAGAAGTTTTGTGCGCCAGTTCGCAGAACAGCTTCATTTGGATTTCAACGATCTGGTGCTTGCCGTCCAAAATACGGCCAACACAGTCCCGGATCCGCTTATGCCTGGCCAACAACACGCTTCGGTATCAAGGCTGCCCCCCTTGCGAAGCGCCCGTTCCAGAAAAGTGCGCTGGCTAAACTCCACTGCCTCGTTCATCTTCACGTTGGTTGCATGCTCGACCTTGTATGGCATGTGGCAGAATTCAAAATCGAACTTCGACGCGTCGATCACCGGCTTCATGAAGTCATGGACCCACCTTCGCCCGGCCGCTCAACCTGAGTCGAAGGGCAACTCTACGTATCCAGTAAGCGCGGTGCGAGTTCCGCCCATCGCTTCTACCAATGCAGCACCTAAAACACACACCGCGTTTCGTGTTGAACTTTCAGCGCTCGAGCGCACCTGGCTGTCCATAGCCGCCGATGGCAACGAAGTATTCAGCGGGATGTTGGAGGCTAGTGAAACGAAAGTCCTCGAAGGATACGACACCGCTCGCGTCCGCACTGGAAACGCTGGCGGGGTAAATATCGTTTTCAATGGAAAGGCTCTCGGCCCTCTCGGGGAGCGCGGTCAGGTCCGTACGCTGGTTTTCACAAGGAAGGGCTACGAGGTACTCGATCCGCCCGTGCATCTCGCACTGACAGATTTCAGCCAGAACGCCGAATAGGCGGCATCCCGCTTTGCGCGGAAATCAAATCCCGGTCCCGAGCAGCGCGTTGCAATCTCCGTTTCTGCCGTTCCATTTGGATCAATTCGCGCCTGCGGCGAAGTTTGATACTCATGTCAACTTTGCGCCAGAACTTCCGGAAATAATCGATCGCCGACGCCAGGCCAAAAATTACCACGGCCCACATTGAGGCAAGAGCCCAGGCGCGGAGGCCCGGCCATCGGATGGAGAGCATCACCAGCGTCACACCCATAACTTGAAAAAGCATCTTGGATTTTCCCAGCTCTCCCGCCTTGATCGGGTATCCCTCCGCCGAAGCGATACTGCGAAGACCGGAAACGGCGAACTCGCGGCTGATAATCAAGATCACCATCCATCCTGGAAGCAAGCGAATTTCAACTAAAGAGATGAGCGCGGCCGAAATCAGCAGCTTATCGGCTACAGGATCCAGCAGTGTCCCTACTGTCGTAACTTGCTTCCAGCGCCGCGCCAGATATCCGTCGAGAAGATCGGTCGATGCCGCCGCAATGAATACGGTCAGCGCGAAAAAATCGTTCCCGAGCAGGACCGTATCGCCCCAGTGAAGCCGAAAATTCTGCTGAACCAGCGCCGCCACTAATAGCGGCACCAGAAAAATACGGATCAGGGTCAGCAGATTCGGAAGGTTCGTCAAGCCTACTCAAATATAGAATACTGGACGCATTCTTGATCCACTCTACTATTCTGTAGTAGAATCAGACTTTTAATAGTAGATTCCACATGACCCAGCCGAAGCTCACCAGGCTCGAACTCCAGATCCTCGAAGCCCTCTGGGCGAATGGAAAAGCGTCCATTCGGGAGATTCAGGAAGCTTTTCCGGAGCCTCGCCCCGCCTACACCACTATTCAGACAACCGTGTACCGGCTGGAGGGGAAGAAAGCCGTCCGCCGTGTTCGCAAAATCAGCAACGCCCATATCTTTGAGCCGATGGTGCCGAGGGACGCGGCGCGCAACCGGCTCCTCGATGAAATTCTGAGCTTCTTCGGAGGGCGGGCGCAACCGATGATGGCGCAGTTGGCCGAAGCGGGGAAGCTCACTCTCGATGATGTTCGCGAGTTGGAGAAGATGCTCAAACAGCGCGAGTCGGAACGAAAACAGAAGAGAGCGGTGAATTGAATGATCGGTGAACTGACGAACCATATCTGGCAGTCGACAATCTTCGCAGTTATAGCGGGAATCATCACGCTCGCCTTCCGCGAGAACCGGGCTCAAGTCCGGTATTGGCTCTGGCTAAGTGCGTCGCTGAAATTCCTCATCCCGTTCTCCTTATTAATGAGCGCCGGTAGCAGTCTGCACTGGGCGCCTTCGTCTCACAAAACCGTGGCGGTGCCCTCTGTCTCTTTCACGATCCTGCAAATCAGTCAGCCATTTCCCCGCGCGCTCCCTTTGCTTCCGTCCAGGTCAGGCCCTCGCGATTGGGCCGCCATTGCGATCTTCGGCGTGTGGGCATGTGGATTCTTCGGTCTGGCGCTCATACGTTTTCGGGGCTGGCGCCGCATCCGAGCCGCGGTACGCGCTGGCACTCCGATTGACCTTTTAGGAACCATTCCGGTTCGCTCTTCGCCGGGCCTGCTTGAACCCGGAGTCGTCGGGTTGTTTCGCCCAATTCTGCTTTTGCCTGCGGGTATCGCGCAACGTCTGCAGCCCTCTCAATTCGAGGCGGTACTTGCCCACGAGCTGTGCCACGTTCGGCGGCGCGACAACTTATCTTCCGCAGCCCACATGATCGTAGAAACCGTTTTCTGGTTTCATCCACTGGTGTGGTGGATAGGCGCTCGGCTGCTCGAAGAGCGCGAGCGAGCCTGCGACGAAGCCGTGCTGAGCCTGGGGAATGAGCCGCACGACTATGCCGAAGGAATTCTCAACGTTTGCAAGAGCTACCTGGAATCGCCATTATCTTGTGTATCAGGAGTAACCGGGTCCAATCTGAAGAAGCGAATCCACGCGATACTGACGGGCCGCATTGCGCCCGACCTGACCTTCGCAAAGAAACTGACCCTCGCTACCGCCGCGATTACAGCTCTGGGCGTACCCATCCTACTTGGCGTTATTAGCGCGCCCCGTGTCCGCGCTCAATCACACTTCTCCGCGCCGAAATTCGAAACGGTCTCCATCAAATCCTGCGATGCCTTTCGCAAAGGAACATTCCCAATGTATTCTCCCGGAACGTCGATACAGACGCAGTGCACGACGGTGCAGCGGCTCATTCAGCAAGCGTATGGTCTGTTTGCGGATGGCCATTGGAATCCCGGGTCATCTCTCACTGTCACCGGGGGCCCGGCCTGGACCACCTCTGACCTGTACGAGATCGATGCAAAAGTAGCGGATCCGCAAAGCCGGGCCATGATGAACGGACCTATGCTGCAAGCGCTTCTCGAAGACAGATTTAAGCTGAGCGTGCATCGCGAGACCAGAGAGGTCCCGGTCTATGCGCTCACGGTCGCCCAGGGCGGTCCCAAACTGGAGCCATTTCAAGGAAGCTGCACTCCTCGGGACTTTGACAAGCCGCCGTCCGACACGGATTGTGGCACGGCTGGGGGCTATGGAAATGGATTTAACCTGAGAGCTGCGACGATACCTGATCTTTGCACAGATTTCGCAACGTTATTGGAGCGGCCGGTCATTGACGAAACCGGGATCGCGGGAAGGTTCAATATGCGCGTGGATTTATCTGCCGAAGACCCCGGACTCCTAAACCGCTCTCGCTCTCTGCCCGCCGTAGCTGATCCCACCTCGCCCTCGCCCCCACCCGTTCTCTTTTCCGCAGCACAAACCGCCATGCAAAAACTTGGCCTGAACCTCGAACCGGCCAAAGGCCCCGGCGAGTTCCTCGTCATTGATCACATACAGAAACCCTCTGAGAACTGACTGACAATATGTGGGTGCTGCCTGGCTAGGGGCGCACGCCCATTTACCAGGCTGTGAATCCTTCGGCGGGTGAGTTGCATCCTTAGTATTTCCACGAGATGTACGCTAGTAGAATTGTGAAGACCGCCGAATCGGTCGTACTGCTTGCCGCAGCCTTGAGTCTGGCGGCCTGTCAATCCTCTTCCAAGGCCCAAAACCGGATGGCATTTCCGCCGCCGCCCGTTTCGGTCATCGAGGTTCAGGCGCAGGATGTTCCCATCTATGGCGAATACGCCGCTCAGACGTTTGCCCGCGACATGGTGGAAGTGCGCGGACGCGTAGATGGGTTTATCGAGAAGCGGCTTTTTCAAGTGGGCAGCGATGTGCGCGCCGGTCAGACGCTCTACGTCCTCGATCGCCGGCCCTATGCCGCAGACGTCGATAAGGCCAAGGGAGATGTTGCACAGAGCGAAGCAAATCTGGAGTTCGCCAAAAAGCAGGTAGCACTCATTCAGGCCCAGGCCAACCTCGCACAGGCCAAGGCCAATCTCGTCAAAGCGCAGCAGGACGTTGATCGCCTGCAACCTCTCGTTAGCCAGGAGGCCGCTGCAAAGCAGGACCTTGACAATGCGCTCGCGGCGCGCGATGCGAATAAAGCTAACGTCGCGGCGTTAACCGCGAATGTCGAACAAACCCGGTTACAAGCCCGGACGAATATCGATGCTGCCGCTGCCCAACTGGCGTCGAGCAAGGCGCTTCTGCGCACGGCTGAGCTGAATCTTGGCTATGCCACCATAACGGCGCCCATCTCGGGACGCATCGGCGATAGCCTGATCGAGGTCGGAGGTCTCGTCTCCAAAGCGGCGGCACAGCCCTTGACCACCATTGTTCCGCTCGATCCGATCTGGGTTCGCTTCAAAGTGAGTGAAGCCGAATATCTCGGTTATGAGAAATCGAGAGACGTTCAAAAGAGCGTGAACCTGCCCATTCGGCTCGTCCTGGCGGACGACTCCGTATTCCCGCATCAAGGCCAGATTCGTAATGCCCTCAATCAGGTTGATCCAAAGACCGGCACACTCGAGATCCAAGGCACCTTTCCGAATCCGGAACATAGGCTTTTGCCCGGACAGTTCGGTCGCGTCCGTCTCCTGACCCGCGAAGCCAACAATGTCATAGTAGTTCCGCAACGCGCTGTGCAGCAGTTGCAGAGTATGCAATCCGTTTTCACAGTTGGCCCCGACAATAAGGCTCAGTTGCGGACCATCGTCACCGGAGATCGCGTCGGTGACGGATGGATTGTTACACAGGGACTTAAGCCCGGTGACCGGGTCATCGTGGAGGGTGTCCAGAAAGTGCGCCCAGGCGCTCCCGTTCAGCCCACTCCTTACAAGGCGCAGGAAACCGGTACTCGGGCATCTCAGAGCTAATCGATGGCGCGATTCTTTATCGATCGGCCTGTATTCGCGATGGTTATCGCCATCGTGATCGTCATTCTAGGATGCGTGGTCATTCCGACGCTTCCCATCGCCACATATCCGCAAGTTGTGCCGCCCGTCGTGCAAATTACGGCGGTCTATCAAGGCGGCAACGCGACTGACCTTGAAAAGACCGTTTCGCAACCGATCGAGCAACAGCTCACCGGACTCGACGGCATGCTGTATTACTTCGCGCGCGCATCGAACAATGGCACCCTGACGATCGACGTTACCTTCGAGCTTGGAACGGATCCCGACCTTGCGACAGTAAAAGTACAGAACAAGGTCAGCGTGGCGCTGCCGCTGCTGCCGCCGGAAGTGCAGCGCGTCGGCGTTACCACCAAGAAGGTCTCATCATCGTTTCTTCTATTCGTTGCGCTGACTGCTCCGGACAATCGCTACGACCCGCTATTCCTGAATAATTACGCGGCTATCAATCTTGTCGACAAGATCGGCAGTCTGCCGGGCGTCGGAAATTCTGTGCTCGCAGGCCAGCAGAATTACAGCATGCGCGTGTGGGTCAATCCCGACAAAATGGCGAAACTCGGGCTCACGGCTACCGACATCAACGACGCAATTCAGGCGCAAAACCGCCAGAATCCGGCGGGTTCTCTCGGTCAGGCTCCAGTGGCGAAAGGTGTCGATTATCAGTATCCGGTGAACGCTTCAGGCCGCTTGACCACTCCTCAGCAGTTTGCTGATATCGTCATCCGCGCAGAGCCCGACGGCTCATTGCTTCGCATTCGCGACGTGGGGCAGGTCCAGCTTGGAGCGCAGGATTACTCGAATTTCACCTACTGGAACGGTCGTGAGGCCGCATTTATCATCGTGTACCTTGCGCCGGGCGCAAATGCGGTGGAAACGCAGAGGCAGGTCGTCAGCTACATGGAACAGGCGAAGCAGTCCTTTCCGGCAGGCCTCGAATACAAAATTCCTTACGATTCCACGCGGTTCGTAACAACTTCCATTGCCGAAGTAATCAAAACCCTGTTTGTGGCGGTCGGGCTGGTCATTCTGGTCGTGTTCATCTTCCTGCAGAACTGGCGCGCGACGCTTATTCCCTTGCTCACTGTTCCGGTGGCTGTCATCGGCACGTTTGCTCTCTTCCCGGCTCTCGGCTTTTCCATAAACACTACCAGCCTGTTCGGTTTGGTGCTCGCAATCGGAATTGTTGTTGATGACGCCATTGTCGTGGTCGAAGCCGTCCAGCTCAACATCGATCGCGGCATGAATCCCCGTGACGCGACCATCAAGGCTCTCCACGAAGTGTCCGGGCCGGTAGTTGCCATTGCTTGCATTTTGGCCGCGGTCTTTATTCCCGTAGCTTTTCTTGGCGGCATCAGTGGGCAGATCTACCGGCAGTTTGCGCTCACCATCGCCGCCTCGGTGTTGCTGTCCGCTTTCAACGCCCTTTCTTTGAGCCCGGCTCTCAGCGCTCTGATCTTGAAACCTAAAACGGAATCGAAAGGCCTTCTCGCGAGGCTATTCGGCAAGTTCAATCAAGGCTTCAACTGGACCACCAACCGTTACCTTTTCGGTGTTCGCGGCCTGATTCGGAAATCTCTGTTCGCGCTGGTCGCGCTGGGTGCTGTCTACATCTGCGCGGGAGCCCTATTCAAAGTCTTGCCGGGCGGCTTCCTTCCAGAAGAGGACCAAGGCGTTTTCATCTCCTCCGTTCGTCTGCCCGACGGAGCTTCGATAGAACGAAACGTAGCAACCAGTAAACAAGTCGAACACGTTCTTCAAACCACGCCAGGCATACAGGACGTCTCGGTGGTCGGTGGTCTCGATATTCCTACTGCGACCAGCAACTCGAACGTGAGCACCGTATTTGCCACCTTGAAGCCATGGGATGAGCGAAAGGCCAAGAATGTTCAATTCCAAAGCATTCTCGCATCCGTGCAGCAGAGGTATTACGGAATCAAGGACGGCTTTATCTTTGCCTTCGGCCTTCCGCCTATATTGGGCCTGGGCACCTCCGGCGGTTTCGAGTTCATGCTGGAGGATCGCACCGGCGGTGACATAGAAGCGTTGGCGCAAGCCACCGATCAACTCGTGGCAGCATCGCACAGCCGGCCCGAGCTCCAGAATGTGATCAGCACATTCCGCGACACCGTTCCGCAATACAAAGTCGACGTTGATCGCGACAAGGTCCAGACACTGGGCGTCCCGATCACCGATGTCTATAATGCGCTCCAGACGTTCCTCGGCGGCCTTTACGTAAACGACTTCAACCGTTTCGGACGCACCTGGCGCGTCTATCTCGAGGCCGAACCGGACTTCCGCCGCCAGCCTTCGGATATCAATCGCTTTTACGTTAGGACGGCACAAGGCGACATGGTCCCGCTAAGCACACTCGCCAAAACAGAGGCGGTCGTCGGGCCGGAAGTCATCTATCGCTACAACCGCTATCGCGCCGTGAAAATTCTAGGCAGCGCTGCTCCCGGCTACAGTTCAGGCCAGGCCGCCGCGGCTATGGAAGATCTCGCAAAACAGCTACCCGCGGGATTCGGTTACGAGTGGACGGGCACCGTTTACCAGCAGAAACTGTCCGAAGGAAAAGAGGGCTACACTTTCGGTCTCGCTTCCGTCTTGGTTTTTCTCTTTCTCGCCGCTCTCTATGAAAGCTGGTCGACGCCGTTCTCGGTGATTTTAGCTGTTCCTCTCGGCATATTCGGTGCGCTCGTCGGCATTTTCCTCCGCAGTTACCCATACGACATCTACACGCAAATCGGCATTGTCACCCTCATCGGACTGGCGGCGAAAAACGCCATCCTCATCGTCGAGTTCGCCAAGCTGCGGCAAGAGGAGGGCAGGTCGATCGAGGATGCCGCGATCGAGGCCGCCCACCTGCGGCTCCGGCCCATTCTCATGACTTCGTTTGCTTTCATTCTTGGCGTTGTTCCTCTCGCGATCGCTACCGGAGCTGGCGCCGGCGCACGCCGGGCGCTCGGTACCGCAGTATTGAGTGGCATGCTTGCGGCCACGCTTCTCGCGGTCTTTATTGTTCCGGTTCTTTACGTCGTGGTGAATCGAATCGCGTTGCGAAAAGGGGCAAGCAGACAAGTGCCGGCAGAACCGCAACCCGCCCATGCCGGAGGGGACGACTAAATGCGCTTCATGCGTTCCGGCCCCGTCGCCGCAATTCTGTTCTCATTGCTGACCGGCTGCGCCGTCGGTCCGAACTACAAACGTCCCGTAGTGCAAGCGCCCACGCAATATCGCCAGCCGCCAGAGAACGCCTCGCCTCCCCAGAAAGCTTCGTTATCCGATCTTGCCTGGGCGAGCCTGTTCCAGGACCAGGTCATCACGCAGCTCGTCAAAACGGCTCTGGTTCAGAGCCACGATCTCGAAGCCGCCACCCAGCGCGTCCTGGAAGCTCGTGCGCAACTCGGTATCACGCGCTCGCAGCTTGCGCCTAACGTCACTGCTTCCGGATCGTTCAACGCGGTGCGCAGCTCTAGCATCGGCTCGTTCAATTTCATTCCGGCTGGCACCAACCTGGCCGACAGCTACACGCAGGCCGGGCTGAACCTCTCCTGGGAATTAGACATTTGGGGCCGTATTCGACGGTTGACCGAGTCCGCGCGCGCTCAGTATCTCGCGCAGGAGGAGGCGCGGCACGCCGTCATATCGAGTCTCATCGCGGATGTCATTACTACGTATTTAACGATGCGAGAGCTTGACCTTGAGCTCGAAATCGCCCATAAGACCAAAGCAATCGCAGAAAACGGTTTGAAGCTCACCAACCTTCGGAAGGAGCGAGGCGTTTCGACGGGCTTGGATGTTCGCCAGGCTGAGCAGCTGCTTTACACGGCGACTGCCCAGATCGCGGCGACAGAACGCGCCATCGCCGAGACCGAAAACTCTCTGAACGTACTGCTCGGTCAAAATCCCGGTGAAGTTCCGCGCGGGAAGCCTCTAATCGAATTGGGCGTACCCTCTGCGGTTCCGGCGGGTCTTCCTTCGGACCTTCTCGAGCGTCGCCCCGACATACGGCAGGCCGAGCAGAGCTTAATCGCGGCGAATGCGCAAATCGGCGCAGCCAAGGCGCAGTTTTTCCCGCAGATCTCGCTCACTGCCGTGCTGGGCGTACAGAGCCGCGCGCTGGGCGACCTGTTCACCGGCCCTGCGCGCAATCAGAGCATTGCACCCGCGGGAGTCCTGCCGCTTTTCAACGCAGGCCAGCTTCGCAACAATCTTCATTTGACCGAAGCGCAACAACGCGAAGCAGTCGCCAATTACCGCAAGACCATCCAGACTGCATTTCAGGAAGTCTCGAGCGCTCTTGCCGATTACGAAAAGAACCGCGAGCAACGTTCACAGGAAGAGCTCCTTGTCAAAGCGCTCCAGGATACCGATCGCCTTTCTACGTTGCGCTACAAAGGAGGGCTCGACAGCTATCTCCAGGTTCTCGACGCCGAACGCAACGAGTTTTCCGGCGAGCTCACGCTGGCCCAGCTTCGCAAGAACGAGTTGCTCTCGATTGTGCAGCTCTATCGCGCGCTCGGCGGCGGTTGGCAGAATCCCTAAAAAAGCCGCCATCCCTATTTCACCGCTTGCAGCTGCTGCAAAATCTGCTTCGGCCACATCGCGGCGTCGTAGCCAATCACCTCAAATCGAACGCTCCCCGTCGAGTCGACAATCCACGTCCGCGGTACTCCTTCTACTCCCACCATTTTGTCAACAGCCGCGGAATTCAGATCTCGGCTACATCGGCTGGAATGGCACAAACCGAAACCCTTTGTAGGGGTGCTCTTTCGCGGTTTTTACAACCGTATCTCCGATCTCGCGGATCATCCGGCCAATGCTCTACCCACTCAGCCGAGGCCTCGGCAAGTTCCTTATCGAACGAAAGCCGCTTGTCCGGCGATGGGTTGGCCTGAGGCAGCGGGTGTATTTTGAACCAGGCGTTATATTCATCCTGAAACGTTTTGGGCACATCCCTCTGCGCAAAGAGCGTGGCTGTAAGCACAGAGAGGACGCCCAATCGGAATCGCATTGCTGGCGTTACCGTCTACTCTACCAACGCCACTCTTCAATCGCTTTAACAACTTAGCGCGAATGGCTACCCCAACCGCGGCCTCTTTCGCCCAAAATGAGTTCGTTCGGTAAAACGCCTGCGCTCACTCTCGGTTCGTTTCGCAATCTGTGGTGGTTCGCATCCGTGTTGATCAGCGTTTATCTGCGGCCCCAGCTCACTCTGGGTTCGTTTCGCAATTTTGCTCGTTCGCTAAACGGCCCAGTTCGTTTCGCAAAACGGGGGCCCGTTCGGGTTCGTTTAGTAATTACGCTGCTGGCTAAACGGTCCAGTTCGTTTCGCAAAACGGGGGCCCGTTCGGGTTCGTTTGGTAATTTTCGGCTATCTTCTTGAATTGATGCTTATTCTCGCCTCAGCTTCCCCGCGCCGCCACGAGCTTCTTCTCGCGGCCGGCATCGATCACATCGTGCAGCCTGCTTCTATTCCCGAGCTGCGAAAGCGCGGGGAGACCCCGGCTGGGTTCGTTCGGCGAATCGCTGCCGAAAAGGCCGAGGCACTAACCTGCGGCCCCGAAGACGTTGTGCTCGGCGCCGACACGATAGTCTGTGTACAGGGCGAGGTATTCGGAAAACCCGTCGACGATGAGGACGCCACCAGGATGTTGCGACTCCTATCCGGCCGTGACCATTGGGTCTATACCGGCATCTGTATTCGCTCCGGAAGCCGCCGGATTGTCGATCTTTCTAGTACAAAAGTTTCCTTCGTCGAGCTTACAGAGCGCGAAATTCAGGAGTACACTCGGAGCGGGGAGCCACGAGACAAGGCCGGAGCCTATGCCATCCAGGGGCGCGCTTCCAAGTTCGTTTCCTCCATCGAAGGTTCTTACCACAACGTGGTGGGTTTGCCCGTGTCACTCGTGTACCGCCATTTGAAGGCTCTATGAAGCTGTTTTTATTTGCGGCCCTGTTTGCCGCGGCTGCTCTGCCCGGTTGGGGAGCGCAGGCGCAAATCGACGATTGGAAGAAAGAGGGTGTACTCTATCTCGATCACTCCCTCAATGCCCGCCTTCGCCCCGTTCCGGTCCAGTCCGTTCACCTCGGTGACGGCTTCTGGAGCGCTCGCCGGAAAGTCACGACCGAGCGCAGCCTGCCCACCATGCTCCAATTGCTCGAAGAACACGGAGTCGTCGACAATTTCCGGCGTCTGGCAGGCCATCCTGAGCTACCGCGAAAAGGGCCTGTTTATACCGATTCCGACATCTACAAATGGATTGAGGCTGCCTCCTGGGCGCTCGCCTCAAATGAAACCTCCGATGCCGACAAGCAGAAGCTTCACGGTGACATTCAGTCGCTGATTAATACCATCGTCGCTGCCCAGGAGCCAAGTGGGTATCTAAACACGTACTACGTAGGCGATAAGGTGCACCTGCGGTTCACTGAGCTGACGCGTTCTCATGAAGATTACTGTCTGGGGCACCTGATCCAGGCCGCCATAGCCTATTACCGGGCCACGGGCAGCCGCGCTCTGCTCGATCCAGCCATCCGCTTTGCGGATTATGTCGTAGAGAATTTCGGTCCCAACAAACGCCCGTTTGTAACCGGGCACCCCGAGCTCGAGATGGCGCTCGTCGAGCTCTATCGCACCACGGGTCAGGCCAAATATCTGGAATTTACCCGCTACCTCTATAGCGGTGTAGAACGAGACCGCCTCAAGCTCAAGGACTCCGATGTCCGATACATGTTTAGCGGCCGGCCGTTCACATCCCACACGGAATTCGAAGGGCACGCTGTTCGCGCTCTCTACGCGGCCTCCGGCGCGACGGATTACTTCGCCGAAGCCGGTGACCCCGCCTACAAGAAAACGCTTGATTTGCTGTGGACCGACCTGACCATGCGCAAAATGTACATCACCGGCGGGGTCGGCTCTCGCGCCGGAGGTGAAAGTTTCGGCGACGCCTATGAGCTGCCGAGCGAGGAGGCTTACGCGGAGACCTGCGCGGCAGTCGCCAACGTGATGTGGAATTTCCGAATGCTCATGCTGACCGGCGACGCCCGCTATGCCGACGTGCTCGAGCGCGCTCTCTATAACGGCGTCAATTCAGGCATGTCGCTGTCCGGCACGCTCTATTGCTACCGGAATCCTTTGGCCTCGAATGGCGAGAAGCTTCGCAATCCCTGGTATGACACCACCTGCTGTCCCCCCAATGTCGAGCGCCTCTTCGAATCGCTCCCCGGCTATTTTTACGCCCTGAGCCGTGATGGCGTTTACGTGAATCTTTACCACAATTCGGAGCTCGATTCGCATTTGGAAGATGGAACCGGTCTGAAGATCTCGCAAACCACTAACTATCCCTGGAGCGGCGATATCAAGCTGAGCGTCAATCCGGTACACCCTGCCGATTTCACGGTGTACGTCCGCTGGCCTGCTTGGGCACCCTCCGCCGACATTCAGGTGAACGGGCAAGTCTTTCAGACCGCCTCCTTTAAACACGGCTCCTTCATTCCCATTTCGCGGAACTGGAATCCAGGGGATTCAGTTACGGTCAGCTTCCCTTTGCAGCCCATCCCCACCGTCTCTAATCCACGTGTTGCCGACACATACGGTCGTCTGGCGATGCAGCGAGGCCCGCTGGTTTACACTTTGGAACAAATCGATCAGAACGGCACTGCGTTAGGTGACATCTTCGTCCGTCCGAGCGGGACAAACGTGCCCGAAGTCCGGAAAGATCTGCTGGGTGGAATCACAGTTCTAAAGGTTTCCGGTCAGGCAGCCGAAAAATCTCTTGGAGAGGAACCTTTATACGAGCCCCTGGGAACGGCCATAAACCGTGTGAAACGCCCGATTACACTCACTTTTATCCCCTACTACTGCATGGGAAATCGTGAGCCCACCCCAATGGAGGTATGGGTGCCGATATCGAAATTTGACGCAGGTCTAACTTCTACGTCAGCGGCCAGCCTGGAGCGGCATGCTGAAATGAAGTGAGCATTAAGAGCGTTCGGAGGAACCTACAAGTGTGTAAAATCAAGGATATCCCCTCTATAAACCTGCCTTTCAGGTCGTTGAGAACACTGAACCGCGCGCGTAAGCAAGCGGCTCATGAAAAACTTGGGCTAAGCGTCTCTTTGCGGAAGTTTGCGCCTGCTACAATCTGCCTGCTCTCCTGGTTCTGTGTGGGTTCGATCGTTCAAGCAAATCCGGTGCAGCAATCCGCCACCCCGAATCAAACGCAGAATCCGGCAACCGGGCCTGATCAGAGGACACCGGATCAAAGAATCTCACCCGAAACTCCAGGGACGCCGGGCCAGAATAAGCCCGCTACAGGGGCACCGCCGGCGCAAGGTGCCGGAGCGCCGGTGGATTCGAATGCCTATAAGGTTGGGCCCGCCGACGTCTTGAACATCCAGGTTTGGAAAGAGCCTGAATTCTCCGGACCGGTTGCCGTCCATGAGGATGGGAAAATCACCCTGCCGTTGCTTGGCGACCTTCCGGCAGGAGGGAAAACTCCCAATCAGATCCAGGAGATTATAAGCCAGGCACTCACCAAGTACGTAGTTAAGCCTCTGGTAACCGTTACCGTCCAGAATGTAGGCAGCAAGCAGTATTACATGGACGGTGAAGTCGCCCGGCCGGGCGAATATCCGTTAGTGGTGCCGACCACTATCCTCGAAGCCCTCAGTAAGGCCGGCGGCGTTCAAGAGTTCGCCAACACAAAGCACATTTACGTACTTCGCGGAGATAAGCGGATTTACTTTAACTACAAAGATGTCCTTCGCGGAAAACACATGGAGCAAAATATTCAATTGCAATCGGGCGACCACATCGTTGTTCCGTAAGCACATAAGGAAACCAGAATATGCTTGATCGCCTTTCGGTACCCCGCCGTCCTTTTGATTTCGAGGATTATATAGACGTCCTGAGGCGTAATGTCCGGTGGATTATCGCTCCCGCATTCGCTGGCCTGGTAATTTCCACTGTCGTCGCCTATATGATGGAGGACACCTACGTCTCGCAGGCGATGATTCGCGTTGTGCCGCAGCAAATCTCTCCTGACCTTGTGCAGAGCACAAATAACCAAAACGTCGTCGATCACATTAACGCGATGGCGCAGAATATTCTCAGCCGCAACGCGCTAACCAATCTCATCAACACTCACGGCCTCTATAAAAAAGAACTGAAAAGCGAGCCGCTCGAGGACGTGCTCGATTACATGCGGACGAAAGCAATTGGCATCCACACCAGCACGGGGGTAGCGATATCCGGCCAGAATATGTCCGCGATACAGGTGACCTTTTCCTACCGGAATCCATACATTGCCCGAGATGTCTGTCAGGATATCGTCGGCCGATTTATGAATGAGAACAGCCAAACCAGCCTGGAAAGTCAGGAACAGACCCAACAATTCCTGAATGACGAGTTCGAACACGCCAAGCGCGACCTGGACGAAATCGAGCAGAAGCTCGCCAATTATCAGGAGCGGAACAAAGGACGCCTGCCCGAAGAGATGGACATGAACATCTCTCAAATGAACGCCCTCGAAGGGCGCATGAGTGGCCTGACCGAAGCTCAGAGTAGAAACACGGAGCAGCGCATGTTGCTCGAATCCGAGCTCCATACGGCGAAAGATCGGCTCGCAGCTATTAGCCTTGGCAGTTCAACCCAGGCGCAATATCACAATGAGAAGCTCTCGGAACTAGATAAGCAGATCGACGCGCTCGAAGATGGTATCACAGCCATGAAAGATCGCTACAAAGACGATTACCCGGACCTTCAAGCGGCCCGCGAACGGCTGAGCAGCTTAAAGCAGCAGCGGGAAGACGTCGCCAAGGAGAAACCTCCAAAGGCCGAAGCGGCTCCGGAAACCGGGGGTATGACTCGCGAACGCCTGGATGCGCAAGGAGCGGTCGAGCAATTGCAGACACAGTTGAAAACGAACGCATTAGAAGCGCAGCAACTACATAGCGAGATCGCTACCGTGAACGCCGCTCTGAGGAACTATCAGGCGAGCGTCGCAAGTGTGCCTGACGGCATGAAGGAATACGCGGATCTGCTTCGTGACCGGGACCTCGCGAAGAAGAGATACGACGACATGGAAGTAAAGAAGGAAAAATCTGCCGTTTCCATGGACTTGGAGCGTCGGAAACAGGGCGAAACGCTCGATCAACTGGACGCGGCTTCACTCCCGACAACTACGACAACGAAACGCGGAATGATTATTCCGGTTGGCGCGGTTATCGGACTGCTGGTCGGGATAATCCTCGTAGCCATTCGGGAACTGAAAGATACCTCCCTCAAGAATCTCAAGGACGCGCGCCTGTACACCCAACTGTCCATTCTCGGAAGTATTCCGTTGCTTGAGAATGATCTCGTCGTGCAGCGCCGCAAACAGATTATGTGGGTCGGTTGGGCAACAGCAACTGTAGCCGGTTTGGCCATAATGGCCGGATCGGTTGCCCATTACTACATGAATAAGGCATAAATCAAGATGAGCCGTGTCCACGATGCTTTGCGAAAAGCGCAGCAGAGCCCAGAGCCTGCTAAGCCGGATTCGCGTTCGAAGATCGCTTCGAGCGTTATCGAAAGCTCCTTGCCGCTCGAGACTCCTTCTCAATCTCCGGCAGCGATCCTCGACATTGAGGACATCGAAGAGGATATCCGAAACGCCCGTCAATTGCCGTACAATCCGTTGACCGACGCACTGCTGGTCAATCCGGCCAAGCCGCGCGAAGCTCCCTCCGAAGAATTCAGGACTCTTCGGACCCGCCTCAATCACTTACAAACCCTTCAGCCGCTCCACACCTTGGTCGTAACGAGCGCATCGCCAGCCGAGGGGAAATCTTTCACTGCTACTAACCTCGCCGTCACCCAATCTCAACTCGCTGATAAGCGCGTGTTGCTCGCGGACTTCGATTTCCGGCGTCCGACTGTCGAGAAGACTTTTCAGATAGAGACTTCTCCGGGCATCAGTGACTACCTCGTTGGAAAAGCCCGCATGGGTGAAATCATCCGCAGAATTGGCGACACGCGTTTATACGTGATGACCGCGGGCGAGATTGTCACTAATCCGTTAGAGCTGTTGAACCTGAAAGAATGCAAGCTCCTGATCGAGACAGTGCGGCAGCATTTTGATTGGGTGATTCTGGATAGTCCGCCGCTTCTGTTTGCCGCAGATGGGAATCTGCTGGCGACCATGTGTGACGCTACAATCCTGGTTGTTCGCATCGGCACCACAACTTTCGATTCCGTCACTCGCGCGCTTCAATCGCTTTGCGAAAACAACGTGCTCGGAATCGTGGTGAATGGAGCGCGCCGGGGCGAGCTGTACAGCAAGTACACCTACTATCACAACTACTATTACGCTCCCGGAACTGAGTCGGAGGAAGCTGCCGAGCTGCCGGCAGAAGCCGAGGAGAAGCAGTTGCAGCTGGATGAATAATCAAAGTGCCGGCTGACAAATCCGCGGACACTCTCCCGAGCGTTCACGAGCTGATTCGCGCGCGCTGGAGCCCTCGCGCTTTCTCCGCCCGCGACGTTTCGACCGAAGATCTAAGGACAATATTGGAAGCTGCGCGCTGGGCCGCTTCCTCTTACAACGAGCAGCCTTGGCGATTCATCGTCGCGAGGAAGTCTGATCCTGCTGCATTCGAAAAAATTCTCGGCTTACTAGTCCCCTCTAATCAAGCGTGGGCCAAATCCGCCCCCGTGTTGATGATCATGGTTGCGAAGCGGGCATTCTCGCACAATGGCTCGCCTAATCTCTACGCGGTCCATGATACCGGGCAAGCGCTTGCCCATTTGTTTTTGCAAGCCACGGCTTTAGGTCTTCACGCTCACGGCATGGCGGGCTTTGATCGTGAGAGGGCCCGCAAAGAACTGGCAATTCCGGACGATTACGATTTCGGAGCTGCCGTCGCATTAGGCTATCTTGGCTCGCCGGATGGATTGACTGAGCAGCAACGGAACAGCGAGCTTGCCAAGAGAACGCGTAAGCCGCTGAACGAAATTGTCTTTGGCACAAACTGGGGCGAGCCGCTACAGTTCTAATCGTTGGAGAGAGTCACGACCGTCGCGCCCCAACCTCCAGCCTCCGCCGGGGCATCGGCGAAATGCAGAACATGGGGAGTCTTGCTGAGCACTGATCGGACCATTTCGCGCTGCACTCCGATTCCACGGCCGTGAATGATTCGCAGAGCCGTCAGACCGAGGCGATGAGCTTCTTCTAAATACGCCTCTACCGCCGGTTTTACGTCACGAGGAGCGAAAGCATGAAGATCGAAGACGTCGGTGATCGGAATCTGCACCGGATCGTCTTCATTCATCGTTTGCCGATCAATAGGGAATCCCGGGAATCCGGGCACGGCGTGGTGGAGCCGGAGGCGCGCCTTCGTTCAAAGCTGCGCGAGGCGGGACGTTGCTGAAATCCAGCTCGTCCGCCTGAAAACTCAGCGATCGATCCAATACCATCTCGATGGTCGCTCCCTTATTCAGAGTGGCGTCCGCTCCCCGCGCTATGAGAACGCCAATCATCCCGGCCGCCGCTCCAGCTCCTGCTCCGACCCCAACACCTCGCATTATATGTCCGGTTCCCGTGCCGATTGCCGAGCCGATACCCGCGCCGGCAGCGGTCGTTTCGGCGACTGTTACAGCCGCCGCGCCGTTGCCCTCTGAGCTGGTGATCTTGTCGTGCTCGCGTTTTAAGGGATCGCGCGTATCGATCGCGCCCAGGGCCGAGTTGAAGTTACGTGACACCCCATTCGGCAGTATGAGCGAGTCGAACCGCACCTTCAGTTCGCCGCGCCGCCTCCCTCTGGCTGGCCGCTTCACCTCTGTGACCGTGCCGGTGACATAACTGCCTTGCGGAATGACAACCCGATTACCCGAGAGCACTGGAAAGGCGGTCTCGAGGTAAATACGGTCCCCAACGTCAGATTGTTTGGATCTCACGCTGTTGATCATGCTAAGCAAAATGTGCGTGCCAGGGGGTACGCTGAACGATCCTTGTGGCGGTTCCTCGCGCTGCTTAAAACCGCCCTGGGGCTCCGTCGCAGGAGGGTTTTGTGGCTGCGGCTGATTCTGGGCGAAGCCCACCATAAGAGCGCTCGAAACGAGAGAAGCAAGCGCCAGGCGTTTGAGCATGAGAAAATCCTCTTATTCAGTCTAGCTGGCAACGCTCGCGAGCGCTTTAGGCTGCTCGCATGGCCCGCGGAATTTGGCGGCTAGCCGGCTGGCTTTTTTCAAGATCGTACTGGCCGCAATAGCGGGCAATTCTTCAATGGCCATCCATTCGCACCGGCCAACATCGCTCGGAATCGGCGCCTCCACCACATCGAACAAGTAAGTGTGAAACGTAATGCCGTGCCGAAACGAGCCTAACTTTCGGCCTGTCGCCGCTTCCGGCAACTGGTCCCGTTCTGGCAATTCCCAGAAACCGGGCATGAGGCGCGATTCCGGCGGACGCTGCCAGGCGAGCACTTTCCCGCTGCGTTCGATCCAGAATAAGACTCGTTCTTCCCGCGCGCTCCTTTGAGCGGCTATCTTAACGGGCAGATCCTTCTCACGTCCCTTTCTTCGCGCCTCGCAAACGCTCGAGACGGGACACAGCAGGCACTGCGGATTTTTGGGCAGGCAGAGTGTTGCGCCAAGCTCCATCATTGCTTGGTTGAATGCACCGGGTTGTTGAGCGTCGAGCACCCCGTGAGCAAGCAACGAGAAGTGCCTGCGCGCGCCGCTGCCGGCGATGTCGGTTGAATCATCGAATATCCGGCTGAGCACACGAAACACGTTGCCGTCGACAGCCGCATGCGGCAGATCGAAGCTTATGCTCGCGATAGCGGCAGCAGTGTAATCCCCGACGCCTGGAAGCTGGCGAATTCCTTCATGTGTGGTTGGAAAATGACCGGCATCGCGCATCAGGCTCGCAGCGAGTTTCATGTTCCGCGCCCGATAGTAATAGCCGAGACCGGCCCAGTATGACAGGAGCTCGGGCTCGGGCGCATCCGCAAGCGCATTAAAATCTGGGAAGCGCTCGAGAAAGCGCTCGTAGTACGGAATTACCGCCGCAACGCGTGTCTGTTGCAGCATAATCTCGGAGATCCAGATGGCGTACGGGTCGCGCGTGCGACGCCAGGGCAGATCCCGCTTATGGGTATGGAACCAGGCGAGCAGCTGATTGCGAAATTCTTTGATTTCAGGGTCGGAGAGCATCTTGTCGGCACATCTTATACTGAAGGGGAATCCCCTCTCCTTACGCGTTCACCGTCCGTTCTGCCAATGCCGGAAAGTTCCAGCTTATCCTCTTGCGAATCGGTTGTAGCCGAAGATGTGGCGGAGGCCGCCAAGCCCGTCCTGGCGATCCGCGGCGCGCGTGTCCACAACCTGAAGAACATCGACGTCGACATTCCGCATAATGAACTCACGGTTGTCACGGGCGTATCCGGATCGGGGAAGTCTTCTCTTGTTTTCGACACCATCTACGCGGAGGGACAGAGGCGTTACGTAGAATCGTTATCCGCCTATGCCCGCCAGTTTCTCGAGCGCATGGAGAAGCCGGACGTCGATGAAATTCTCGGGATTGCGCCTCCCATTGCGATCCGGCAAAAGAACCAGACCAGAAATCCACGTTCTACTGTCGCAACCGCAACCGAGCTTTACGACTTCATGCGATTGTTGTGGGCGCGCGCGGGGCGCACGTATTGTCCAAATGACGGCACCCGAATCGAGCGCGACACCGTGGATCAAGTCGCCGACGCCATGCTCGCGCAACCGGACGCATCACGTTGGTACGCGCTATTCCCTGTCCGGACGCAGGCAGCCGCCTCGGACGCTTCAAGCCTGAGAGATCGTCTATTCGATCTGCGAAAGAAAGGCTTTAGCCGCCTGTTCCAAAGCGGGCAAACGTTTGAATTCTCCACGCCAGAGTCGCTACTCGAGATAGATTTCGCGAAGCCTGTATATGTGCTTGCGGATCGAATCGTTGTCCATCCTGATTCACATCAACGGCTGGTCGATACAGTCGAGATCTGCTATCGCGAAAGCGGCGAAGTGTTTTTCGAGGAGGCGGGCGTAGCTGAGCCCCGAACCGTCCACTTCAGCGAGCGATTCGCGTGTAAAACGTGCGGCTTGGTGGCGGCAGCGCCTGAACCCACCCTATTCAGCTTTAATAATCCGATCGGCGCGTGTCCGACTTGCCAGGGTTTCGGCAACACCATCGATTACGATCTGGATCTGATCATTCCTGATCCCACCCTCTCAATCGAAAAGGGCGCTGTTTATCCGTGGACGAAGCCGCAATACAGCTGGTACTACGACGAAGAGCTGAAGCCGAAATCGCGCGGCAAGCTGCGGCTCAACGTTCCTTACTGCGATCTGAAATCCGAAGAAAAGGAATTCGTGCGCGGGCACATCTACCGCTTCTTTCACGAAGTGGAGAAAAAGAAGTACAAGGTGCATGTGCGGGTGTTCATGAGCCGCTACAGGGCCTACACGGAATGCCCGGCATGCCGGGGAGCACGGGTCAGGGCGGAGGCGCTTTGGGTGCGCTTGGGCGATTGCAACATTGCGCAGGTTTCGCACATGAACATAGCTTGCGCGCAACGCTTCTTCGACGATCTCCAGTTGAGCCCTGAAGAATCGGAAATCGCCGACCGAATTCTTGAGGAGATACGCCAGCGTTGCAAGTTCCTGAATGATGTAGGTCTCGAATATCTCACGCTCGATCGTCTTTCTGCGACCCTCTCTGGCGGCGAGGCGCAGCGTATTCAGCTGGCAACGTGTCTCGGTTCGCGGTTGGTTGGTGCCGTGTATGTGTTGGACGAGCCGTCAATCGGTCTTCATAGCCGCGATACCGCTCGATTGATTCACATTCTGAAAGATCTGCGTGATCTTGGAAACACGATCATTGTGGTCGAGCACGATCCCGAGATCATGGGTGAAGCGGACTACATTCTCGATCTCGGCCCCGCAGCAGGCGAAAACGGCGGCCGGGTTATTTTTGCAGGAACGTACCGGCAGATTCTGCTTCCCTCAGCAGCCCCATCCTTAACGAGCCGATATCTCCGCGGCGATCTGGTGGTCTCGCGCAGACGAGAGCGCCGGAAGGTGAATCCGAAAAGAACAATCCGTTTTACCGGAGCCCGCGCGAATAATCTCAAGAATATCGACGTCGACATTCCTCTGGGTCTCATGGTCGCAGTCACTGGAGTTTCCGGCTCAGGAAAGTCGAGCCTCGTGCATGATGTCATCTATCGCGCGCTCGAGTTAGAGGTAAACAAAGAGCGCCTGACTCCGAGAGGAGACGAGAGTACGGGAGCGGCACGAAAACTGCCGCTGAAACGCGTGGAACGGGCTGATTTGTTGACGAGCGTCGTTATGGTAGATCAATCGCCGATCGGGAGAACGCCGCGCTCGAATCCGGTGACCTACATCAAAGCATTCGACTTGATTCGCGATCTGTTTGCGTGTACTCCGGAGGCGGAAAGGCGCGGATATACCGCTGGACATTTTTCATTCAACATACCGGGCGGCCGCTGCGAAACCTGCCAAGGCGACGGCACTGTTACCGTTGAGATGCAGTTTCTCGCTGATGTGGAGCTTGTTTGCGAGGAATGCAAAGGCACGCGCTATAAATCCAGCGTTCTCGATATCCGCTACAAAGGGTTGAACGTTCACGAGGTTCTTCAACTGACCGTGCGTGAAGGGCTTTCATTCTTCGCCGATACACCGAGACTTGCATCGCGACTGAAGGTGTTGGAAGATGTCGGGCTCGGATACCTGCGGCTTGGGCAGTCCGCGACAACACTGAGCGGTGGTGAGGCGCAACGCGTCAAACTCGCGGCGCACCTCGCGCAGTCGAGCTGCGAGGGAACGCTGTTTCTTTTCGACGAGCCCACAACCGGCCTGCACTTTGACGACATCGCAAAGCTGCTCCAATCATTTGAGCGGCTGATTCACAACGGCGGAAGCATTCTGATCATCGAGCACAATCTGGATCTCGTCCAAGCAGCGGATTGGATCATTGATCTCGGACCGGAAGGCGGCGAAGCAGGAGGGCGCGTCCTCGCGCAGGGGACTCCGGAGGCAATTGCCGCTGTTCCTGATTCCTATACCGGAAAGTATTTGAAACAAGTACTCGATCAACGGGCTATTGCCTGAATGGATTCTCTTCGAAGTCTGCCGGCCGTCGATCAGGTGCTCCGAAACCTGAAGAGCGTGGGCGGATTGCCCGAAGACCTTATCACAGATGAAATTCGCGCCGTGCTTTCGGAACGCCGGCGGGCGTTTTTGGCGCACGAAGAGATCAGCTCCATTCCGATTGAGCGGATTGTCAAGGAGCGTATAGAGAGGCTGCTTGAGCCATCGCTTCGCCCGGTCATCAATGCATCCGGTGTTATTCTGCACACCAATCTCGGACGTGCGCCGCTCGCACTCTTCAAGCCCATTTCGCGCTATTCGAATCTCGAATACGACTTGGAGAGCGGCAAACGCGGCAAACGGGACGTGCATACCGCGGGTTTGCTGGAACGTCTGCTGGGAAAACCGGCGATTGTCGTCAATAATAATGCCGCCGCGGTGTATCTGGTTCTGAATGAGTTCGCCGCAGGACATGAGGTGATCGTCTCGCGTGGCGAGCTGATTGAGATTGGCGATGGCTTTCGCATTCCGGAAATCATGAGTCGCTCCAGTGCATTGCTTCATGAAGTCGGGACGACCAATCGTACCCGGATCGATGATTACAGGCAAGCCATCAACGAGCGAACACGCCTGATCTTACGCGTGCATCCCTCCAATTTTCAGGTAACGGGCTTCACGGCACGCCCTGAACTCAGCGATTTGGTGCAGCTTGGACGCGAGCGTGCCATTCCGGTGTACGAAGATCTTGGAAGCGGATGCCTGGTTGACTTGCGCCCGTACGGAATACACGAGCCGCTGGTATCAGACAGTCTTGCTGCGGGTGTAGACCTGGTCTCGTTTAGCTGCGATAAGCTGCTGGGCGGTCCGCAGAGCGGCATCATTGCGGGGGACGCGCAGCTCGTCAGCAGGATTCGCCGGAATCCCATGTACAGAGCGTTTCGCGTGGACAAATTAATTGTCGAATCCTTGCAGGCAACTCTTCTGCATCTGCTGATACAGAACTGGCAAGCCATTCCAACGTTGCGAATGATTTTCGCGGACTCAGAGCAGATCCGAGAGCGCGCGCAACGCATCGCACAAACCCTCAGCGGCCTCAACGTGGAAATTCGGCAAAGCGAGTCCGCAATCGGAGGAGGTTCAACACCCGGTCAGAGGCTGCCCACTTGGGTTGTGGAGCTATGTGTACCGAATGCGGCGGCTTTCGAGAGGCATTTGCGAAGCGCGGCGGTACCGGTGATCGCGAGGATCGAGCGCGAACGAATCATCCTCGATATGCGCACTGTCGCGGATGAAGAAGAAGAATTGTTGGTTTCCGCCGTTCGCGCCGCCGCGGCGAACTAACTTTCCAATCTCCACACAATCTGTCCGCCAACGATGGTCGCCACCGGCCCTCCGCGGAACTTATGTCCATGAAAGGGCGTGTTGCGGCTCTTCGACGGCGAGCGGTTCACGTCGTAAGTCCATTCGTGATCGAGACCGAAGATCGTAACATCGGCCGGTGCACCGACGCGGAGGGTTCCACGATCAATAGAAATGATGTGTGCAGGGTTTTGAGTAAAAAGTTCAACGAGACGCGACAAGCTCAGCTTGCCCGGATGATAAAGGTGCTCGAGCGCCAGCCCGATAGCCGTTTCAAGTCCGATGATGCCGAACGGGCAGCGCTCGAATTCCTGCATTTTTTCGGCCCCGGGATGAGGAGCATGATCCGTCGCGATTGCGTCGATTGCGCCATTCGCGAGACCCTCGGTCACAGCCTTCGCGTCGCATTGCTCCCGAAGGGGAGGCTTCATTTTGTAATTGCTGTCATAAGGGCGCATGCCGGAATCGGTCAACGCGAAGTGGTGCGGCGTTGCTTCAGCTGTGACTCTTAAGCCGCGCCCTTTGGCAAACGCAACCATCTCCACGGAATTCTTTGAAGAAATGTGCGCCACATGATAACGGCATTCCGTAACTTCGGCCAAAAGAATGTCGCGTGCAACCATGACATCCTCCGAGCTTCTCGGAATACCGCGCAAGCCGAGCCGAGTGGATTCGATCCCTTCGTGCATGTCTCCGCCGGCACTCAGATGAAGATCCTCACAGTGCTCAATCAGCGCCAGATCCAGCGCTTGGGCGAACTCCATTGCCCGGCGCACCACACGAGCATTCATCACCGGTTGACCGTCATCGGAAATGGCAACTATGCCGGCTTTCTTCATAGAAGCAATAGCCGACAGTTCTTCCCCAGCGCTCCCCTTTGTAATCGCGCCAATGGGATACACATTCACGCTGGCAAAACGCCGCGCCTGGTCTCGAATGTAGTTCGTCACCGTAGCATTGTCATTCACAGGCTGGGTATTCGGCATGCAGCAGATGGAGGTGAATCCGCCCGCTGCTGCCGTCCGCGATCCGGTTTCGATGGTTTCCGCGTGTTCAAAACCAGGCTCACGTAGATGCACGTGCATGTCGATGAAACCTGGCGCGATAATCCAGCCGGATGCATTGAATTCATCGCCTCCGGTGCTCGAAATATTGCTACCGATCTCACGGATAGTGCCATCTTCGATTGCCACGTCACAGACACGATCGAGATTTTGTGAGGGATCAACGACCCGGCCGTTCTTGATGACAAGCTTGCTCATTGCGCCAGAACCCTCTCAAGCACTGCCATTCGAACTGCGATACCGTTTTCCACCTGGTTGAGGATCGCGGAACGCTGCGAGTCGGCTACCTCCGAGGAGATTTCGCGGCCTCGATTAATCGGCCCGGGATGCATGACGATCACGTCAGGTCTCGCGAGCGCGATGTGCTCGGGTCTAAGTCCAAAGAACTGAAAATATTCGTTCGCGCCAATAGGCGCTTCGTGCTGGCGCTCCAACTGCACGCGCAGCATCATGATGACATCGACGTCGCGAATCGCCTGCTCCATATCGCATGTAAGCTCGATTCCCGGCGCAATGCGTCCCATTTCCCGCGGCAACAGAGACGCCGGGCCGCACAGTACAACTTGAACGCCGAATTTTGATAAGAGAAATATATTGGAACGGGCAACACGGCTGTGCGCAATGTCACCAATAATCGCTACGCGCAGCTGTTCCAGGCTGCCGCGGCGGTCGATAATCGTGAGTGCGTCGAGCAGTGCTTGCGTCGGATGCTCGTGAGTGCCATCGCCTGCATTCACAATAGGGACGGGCAAATAGCGGGAGAGAAAGTGAGGCGCGCCGGATGCAGAGTGGCGCATGACAATGGCGTCCGGCCGCATCGCGCCGAGCGTATTGAGCGTATCCACCAGAGACTCGCCCTTGGAAACACTCGATGCGGAACCGGTAATTGAGATGATCTCGGCGCCCAGGCGTCTCGCCGCGATTTCAAAGCTGGTTCGCGTTCGCGTAGACGCTTCGAAAAAGAGGTTCACAACGGTTCGGCCGCGAAGAATGTCAAACCGTTTAAACGTCTGCCCTGGCGCCGGCTGAAAATCCTTCGATCGGGCCAGGATCGTTTCAACGTCCTCGCGCCGGAGCGATTCTATGTCAAGTAGACCAGCGGCCATTCTTGTCAATGCGCGTTATGCGCAGGCGGATCATCCACTCTTTCCACCAGAAGAACTTTCTCCTGGCCATCGATTTCCTGGAATTTTACTTCGATGATTTCGTTGTCGCTGGTTTGCACCATGCGCCCGATATATCGTGCCTCAATGGGCAGCTCGCGATGTCCGCGATCAATCAGCACCAGCAGTTGAACCCGCGCCGGACGGCCGTGATCGAACAGCGCATCGAGAGCGGCTCGAATCGTTCTGCCGGTGTAGAGCACGTCGTCCATGAGCACGATATCTTTTCCGACAACCGGAAAATCGATTTGGTTGGCATTCAGAACCGGCCGTTCGGACACGGTAGAAAGGTCGTCGCGATAAAGATTGATATCGAGCATGCCAACCGGTATCTTTAAACGTTCGAGGCTCTCAATCTTTGCCGCCAGGCGTTGCGCGAGCGGCGCGCCGCGGCGTTTGATGCCGATAAATGCCAGCTGATGTATATCAGTGGTCTTCTCCAGAACCTCATGCGCAAGCCGCACCAGAGTGCGGTCGATTTCGGAGGCGCTCATCAGCTGTTTTTTTTCGCGAATCGTGGGCATCCGAATCCCTTGAGGCGACTGCCGTCACGTCAGATTAACACGCGGCCATACAACCCACTACGTGGGCCGCGAACTCCGGGCCGGAGGGTGGATCTGAATTTCGAGAGCCACGTCGCCTTGAGAAAGATGCTGGTACCGTACCGTTACCCTAGCCTTGACTTTCAGCGCCAGCTTATTCACCTTCGTCTTGCCATTGATAGCAAACGTTCGGGCCTCGGGAGCTCGCCCTACCAGAGCTCTAGAGATCGTGACGTGCTGCTCGTCCAGCTCCGTAACAGTGCCGGCAAAGAACTGCGCCCGCGCAGGGGCTGGCGGCGGAGCACCGGGAGTCTGCGCCCACGTCAGAACCGCGCCCCAAAGCAGCAGCGTGATGAACAAGCGCATAGAACGTTGATTCGACTTTACCGGTGTAGCACAAGCCACGAGCTTTTTGACGAGAATCATTTCACAAAACGGTACTCGGGTGGTACAAATTAGGGATTTTTAACTCCCCAATCGCGATCAGCTCTCCGGCATGTGAGAGCGCTTTCACATAGGGAGCACCGGGGCGAACAACAAATGGCGACGTTCGGAAATCGCGGCCTTGACGAATCTGAGCTTCGACAGAAGCGTCACAGTACTGCTCTGGAAAATGCGGCAGCAAGCGCGCTGCGCTGATTACAGCTTCGGATAGTCGCCCGGCCCTAGCCAGTTCCGCAAGTTCCTGCACGGTCTTCGCCTGCTCAATTGTAAATGCGCCGATCTCGGTGCGCCGCAGTTTCGTCAGCACCGCTCCGCAACCGAGCCGCTGCCCTAAATCATGCGCCAAGCTGCGGATGTAGGTTCCGGCCGAGCAACTAACGAGCAGCTCGATTTTTCCCGCCGAGAACATTCGCATCTCGAGTCGCTTCACTTCCACTTCAACGGGCTTCAACTCGACCGGCAAATGTTTGCGGGCGAGCTTGTACGCCGGCGTGCCTTTGATCTTTTTCGCCGAGACCGCGGGTGGCATTTGCAAGAAGCGTCCCCGAAAATACTCCAAAGCCGGGCAGATAACCGCTGAATCCGATGGCACATCGACTCCCGTTTCCGTGATTTGCCCTTCCGCGTCGTAGGTGTCCGACACCAACCCAAAGGTGATTTCGGCCAGGTATGTTTTTTCATTGTCGCCAAAGAACTGCGCCAGGCGCGTGGCCGTTCCAGTCACTAGCGCCAGCAGCCCCGTCGCCATCGGATCCAGCGTTCCCAGATGCCCCGCGCGTTTCGTGCCCGCCAATCTACGCCAGCAGTTCACCACATCATGGCTCGTGTAACCGGCAGCTTTATCAATCAAAACGAGGCCGTTCATGAATCCCGTTTAAGCGCGCAGCTGAGCAACCTTAAGCTAGTCTGATAAACGAGGAGAGCCATTTGGAAGAAGAGGTACTCGGGAAAGCCTATGATGCGCGCCTGATGCGCAGGCTTCTCACTTACATGAAGCCGTACAAGCTGGTGGTCTTGGCTTCTTTACTGCTGCTCCTGTTCGATTCTCTTCTTCAGATTATCGGACCGCTCCTCACGAAACTTGCCGTGGACCGTTACCTGGTACCGGTGAAACATCCCCACACGTTTCGCTTCCTCGATGTCTGGCTCTCACGAGATCCTTGGACAGGCCTTTCCCAGCTGGCTGGATTGTACTGCGGGGTGGTCGCGCTCGGGTTCTTCTTCGACTTCGGGCAGACGTATCTCATGCAGTGGACTGGGCAGAGGGCCATGTTCGATTTACGCCGCCAGCTAATGGCTCACCTCCAGACCCTCGATCTCGCCTATCACGACAGAAACCCGGTGGGACGCCTCGTCACGCGCGTTACAACCGATGCGGACGTGCTAAATGACTTGTTTGCTTCCGGCCTGGTAACAATTGTTGGCGATATTCTGATGCTCTCGTTCGTAATCCTCATCATGGTTCAATTGAGCCCTGGAATGACCGCGCTCATGCTGGCCGTCATGCCGCTGGTTGTTCTGGTCACAATTCAATTCAGGCGCACGGCGTCCCAGAGTTATCGGCGCATCCGTGTGGCTATCGCAAGAATTAATTCTTATCTTCAGGAGCATATCGCCGGTATTGCCGTCCTGCAGCTTTTTAATCGGGAACAGCGCAGCAAAGAGGAGTTTGAAAAGATCAATCGCGACCACATGCTCGCCTTTAAGGATTCCATTACGGCCTACGGCTGGTTTTATCCGGTCGTCGAATTCTTAGGCATGCTCGCGCTGGCGCTGCTCCTCGGCTACGGAGGATTCCGCATTCGGCATGGCGCCCTGACCCTCGGAGTTTTGGTCGCGTTTTTTCAATACGGACTGCGATTCTTCCGTCCAATTTCGGACCTGAGCGAGAAGTACAACATTCTCCAAGGAGCAATGGCCGCCTCCGAACGCATTTTTAAACTGCTCGATACGCGTGCGCACGTCATTTCGCCGGTCACGCCTGAGCCGTTTCCCGAAGGGCCCGTCGATATCGAATTCGATCACGTCTGGTTTGCGTACAACGATGAAGATTGGGTGTTGCGCGACGTCAGCTTCCGCGTTGACGCAAGAGAGACGGTTGCGATTGTTGGCCACACCGGCGCGGGTAAAACCACGCTGACGAATTTGCTGCTCCGGTTCTATGATGTCCAGCGCGGGGCCATCCGCATCGGTGGAATCGATGTTCGATGCTTCGATGTGATCGATCTTCGCCGTCAGTTTGGCGTCGTTTTGCAGGACGCCTATCTGTTCACCGGTACGGTCGAGACAAATATCCGGCTGGGTACTACGCGCATCACTTCTGCCGAAGTGCGGAGCGCCGCTGAGCAGGTGAATCTGTTGGATTTTATCGAGGAGTTGCCCGACAGGTTCGACACTCCCGTTCGCGAACGCGGCAACGGGTTTTCCACGGGGCAGAAACAACTGATCAGCTTTGCGCGCGCACTCGCGCACAATCCCCGAATTCTGATTCTGGATGAAGCAACGTCGAGCGTGGATACAGAGACCGAGCTGCGCGTCCGTGAAGCCCTCTCGCGTCTGATTTTTGAGCGAACGTCGCTGGTCATTGCCCACCGCTTATCGACAATTCAGCGTGCTGACCGAATCATAGTCATGCACAAAACGCAGCTGCGCGAGATGGGCACGCATCAACAGCTGCTGGCGCGACGCGGAATTTATTGGAAGCTCTACCAGCTCCAATACCAGGAGCAAGAGATTGAGCGTAGAGAGGAACTCGAGACACAGCGGGCCTGAATTGCTCGTAACGCAGCCCACATCGGCGATTTCACCTAGCGTTTTTGGCCGCGGCATGGAATCATAGTGTCTGGACGGGTTTTCGTGACAGCGGAACAAAGAGTCGACTGGTCGCAATGCCCTTTGGTCGAGATCAACCCTCGCGTACAAAGCGGCGCTCCGGTGCTGCGGGGCACGCGCATGCCCGCAAATGCCATCGTCGAGAACTTCGACTATGGTGTGAGCGTGGCTGAAATTTCGGAGCAGTTTGAAATTCCGCAAGACCGCGTGCAAGCTATCTTGTCTTACGCGCAGGATCACCGCCTTGCGCATCCTGCTCGATAAGAATGTCCCGGTTGGCACACGCCGGTTCTTGGTTGGCCATGAGGTCTTTACGGTATTCGAACTGAAGTGGCCTCCGCAGCTTGAAAACGGCGAATTGTTGAGAGCTGCGGAAGCGGCGGCTTTCGACGTCATAATCACGTCGGATCAAAACATCCGGTACCAGCAAAATTTGAAGGGGCGAAAGCTCGCTCTTCTAGTGCTTGGCTCAAATATCTGGCCCATCGTGCGGAACCACGGCGTCACGATAGCGGCTAAACTGGACGCAGCAAAATCGGGGAGCTGTGACTTTATCGAGATGCCTGTGCCGCCCAAGCCACGAAGGTACTCAGGGTAGTCTCACGCAATCAACAGGATCTCGCTTCATCCCCGCAACCTTGCCCTTCGAAGGCGGGTCTGCCAAACTCAGATAAGTTAATGTGCCGTTCTCGACTGATCCAGCGCTCTCTCTGCGCGTTGCTTCCTTTTCTGTTCTGCAGTAGTGGATTTGTACAAGCGCAGCAACAGGCATCAAAAAATTCAAAGTTTCCTTACCCCGAGAAGCTCACCTATCGCGTGGAGTGGCGCTTGATAACTGCCGGATCAGCTACGGTTCAACTCTCCCGCGAGAATTCGGATGATTGGCAGTTTAACCTGAACGTGGAGAGTGCGGGTCTGGTGACTCGTCTTTATCGCGTGCTCGACAGTTACAAAGTCGTCGGCAATCAAAAATTTTGCGCTGTAAACTCGGTGCTTGATGCGCAAGAAGGTAAGCGTCACACCGTGACTCGAATGACTTTCGAGAATTCACGTCATAAAGTGGAATACGATGAGCGCGATCTGCTCAAGAACTCAACTGTTAAAAAAGAGCTGGACATTGCGCCTTGCACATACGAAATCGCTGGAGCACTCGCCGCGCTTAGGACCATGAATATCGATGTCGGGAAATCAGCTACTTTCCCGATCACCAACGGCAAGAAGATGGTCAACGCCAGAATTGAGGCCCAAGCGAAAGAGAACGTCAATATCGAAGGAAAGACTTATCAGAGCACGCGCTACGAGGCCTTCCTGTTCGACAACGTGCTCTATAGGCGCAAAGGCCGCCTGTTCGCCTGGGTCACCGATGACCCCAATCACCTGCCGGTCCAATTTCGTGTTCAACTCGGATTCCCGATCGGCACCATCACTCTCGAACTAGAGAAGCAGGAAAAGCTGTAGGGCCTTCGCCCGCAACCTCGAAACGCGCAACTGCGTCATGATATTAAATATGAAGTTCCGCCTCAGTGCAGCCGGTTTTTGGCCGATTTTGTGCACTATCCTTCTGCTGTTCTGTTCCGCCTTAGCTCTTCAGGCGCAGATGCAGATGAACGTCCAGCAGTTGGCGGATTTCGTGCGATCGGAGCTGGCGCTGCACCATCAAACCGATAAGAAACTCGGTGAATACATTAGAAAAATTCAGCTCACTGAGAAACTCACCGACAAAACAATTACAGATCTGGAAGCGCAGGGCGCTGGTCCGCGCACCGTGGAGGCTCTTCAATATTTGCGGGATCAAACGCTGAAGATGAAACCTCCTGCACAGGATGCGACTTACTCGCCCGCGACAGTCCCGGATAACACGCTGAGTCCCGGGCCAAAGACCGTTTCACTCCAGCCGAAGCCCGTGTTTCCCCCTCCTGACTCCGTTCGCCAGCAGCAGATTCTTGATCGAATGAGAGACTATGCGATGAATTACACGGAGAATCTGCCCAATTTCATCTGCACTCAAGTAACGCGCCGTTACGTAGACCCCAACGTCAGCGATGATCATTACCGCATTATCGATACCGTAGTTACGAAGCTAAGTTACAACGAAGGCCGCGAAAAGTATGAAGTGGTATCCGTGAACAACCGGCCGATGATGAATATCAGCCTGGAACAGCTGAAGGGCGGAACAGTTTCAACTGGTGAATTCGGTACGCTGATGCGCGGCATCTTCGAACCGAAGAGTGAAGCTGATTTTGGCTGGGACCACTGGGCAAGTTTGCGCGGCAAGCGAATGGCTGTCTTCAACTACTTCATCGATAGCGGCCATTCCAATTATTCCATTGATTACAACGGCGAGCAGAAGATCATCACTGCGTACAAGGGCCTGGTGTATGCAGACGAGCACACCGGCACCATTTCCCGGATCACATTCGAAGCCGTCGACATCCCTAGAAGCTTCCCTGTGAATGCAGCCACCGAAAGACTCGATTATGACGAGGTGGAGATAAGCGGTCAGACCTACATCTGCCCACTGGTCGCTGTCGTATATCTGACTGCCGGTCGAGAGAAAACGAAGAATGAAATCGAGTTCCGTCTCTACAAGAAGTTCGGCACCGAATCAGTCATCACGTACGACACCAAGGCGCCTGCGCCGCTTCCCGAGAGCCAGACTCAGGAACAACCGCCTCCCGCAGCGCCAGCCCCGCAAACCGCGAATCCACCTGCATCGACGGCTCCGGCCTCTAAGACTTCAGCGAAGTCCACCTCAACATCCGATCCTTGGACGCTGCCTAGCGCTCCACCGCCGCCGCCGCAATAGCCCCCAACGTTCGGTCAAGAGCACTCGATCTATTGCTGTCATTTACGTCAACCACGTAAGATGCGGCGCCATTGGGCCGCCATCGTGCTAGCATGCGCTCGCACGCGTATCCAGTGAAGATGGACACCAGCGGTACGCCTCCCGCCCATGCCACATGCTGTCCGGCCGAATCATAACCGACATATAAACAGCTCTGCAGAATGTGGCTCGCAAATGAAGCATACGTGCCGTCGTGCACGTGCAAATGAGGGGGTGAGCCTAATCGCTCTACCAGCGCATTTACCCGCAGGGCCTCTTCGCCGCCGGCCCCTCGGTCCAAAAGAATGGGAGGTCCTCTCCGAACCAGAGCGGCCAAGACCTCATATTCAAACTCATCGTCGATGCGTTTGTTCTGATTCTCGCCGACCCCCAGACTCACCGTGATTTCTGCAATTTTATCCTGCTTCAGGGGTGCAACATAAGGCCGCGTATCCTTCGTATCAAACACTTCGTTGAGCCACTCAGCGGTCAATCTCGGAAGATTCGCGTCCGATTGGCCCCCGAACGAACGGCTTTCGAAAAAGAAGTAGCGCGAATCATCGCCGATCGGAATAAGACCTAACTGCGTCAATCGCGAGTCGGGATCAATTACGATCGAGCTCCGTTCGTCAACTGCAATTCGCAATTCGGCTGCAACCAGTAACCGCTCCCGAAGCAAACCTGACCGCGCATACATAACCGTTACCGGGTTGATTCGCGGGTCCGCAGCGAACATCTCGGCATTCTTCGCAGGACCAATAAGATAAATTTCAGCATCAGGAAAACGCAGTTTTGCCGCCGCAAGCGCGACACTTGTTACAGCAACATCCGCGCCCAGGGTTACCCGCGAAAGAACGAAAACGCGCCGCACCTCGCCCCCGGGAAAACGGCGCACCTGCCGTATATTCCTGTAACGCAGCAACAAATCGTTTGCATTATGCTCGGGGAGCGCTCGCGAAATGACGTGCGCGAACAGTCTCACATATACTTCGCACAGCGATGGTTCAAACAGATCGCCAAGGCGCTCCACTACCACGCTGAACAACGCGCGTGTCGCAGCTCTTGCGACGAACTCATCCTCTTCATCCAGGGCGCGCTCAATCAGAGCGTCGAGCGCGCGAGCCGGCCACGTTCCATCCTTCAGACAAGCGTCAAGGATTTCCTGTGCGAGTTCACTCGCCGGTATACTTGCCAATTAGCAGCCTCAGATTTTCTTTGATCGCGGCCGGAATGGCAGCGCGATCGGTAATGATGGCGTGCTTCAAAGCCGATCCGCACTTGCATTTTCTCTCTTCCGGCATTCTCGCGACTACGTGCCGCACTAGCTTGCACGCGTTCTCTGCATTCTTCGTCAGATTGCGAATGATCTCGTCGACGGTGACCGCATCGTGTTCTTCGTGCCAGCAATCGTAATCCGTCACCATGGCGATGGTCACGTAGCACATCTCGGCCTCGCGAGCCAGCTTCGCCTCTTGCAGATTTGTCATTCCGATCACGTCCATTCCCCAGCTGCGGTAAACGTTCGATTCTGCCCGAGTGGAGAATGCCGGACCTTCCATGCAAAGGTATGTGCCTCCCGTTTTGCCGTTGATGCCCACCTCAGCCGCGGAGCTATGCACAACGCTCGCAAGCTGCGGGCAAACGGGATCTGCAAAGCTGATATGCGCCACAATGCCGTTCCCGAAAAACGTAGAAATTCTCCCACGGGTCCGATCGAAAAATTGATTCGGAATCACAAAATCAAGGGGCGCGTGTTCTTCTTTCAGAGAGCCGACAGCGCTTAAAGAAAGAATGCGCTCCACACCGAGCATCTTCATCCCGTAGATATTTGCGCGGAAGTTGAGCTCTGATGGCGACAATCGATGTCCGCGTCCATGGCGCGCCAGGAATGCCACATTCTTGCCTTCAAGCTCTCCAACAATGTACGCATCCGAAGGCTCGCCGAAAGGCGTGGTGAGATGTACTTCTTCGTGGGCCGCAAAACCAGGCATTGAGTAAAGACCACTCCCGCCAATAACACCGAGTTCCGCTCTCTGATCCATGTCAGGTTCGTGTGCCTTTCTATTTCTGAATGAGTTCCAGGAGCACGCCGCCCGTCGAAGCCGGATGTACAAAGACGTATGTATGGCCGCCCGCGCCTTCTCGCGGCTCATTCAGCAACCGAGCCCCTTCGCTTTGTAAACGTGCAATCGCGGCGTCGAGATCATCCACGCGCAATGCCAAATGATGCAATCCTGCCCCTCGCTTGTCGAGGAATTTCGAAATAGTTGATTCCGGGTCGCTGGGCTCCAGCAGTTCTATTCTCGAGGCGTGCGCATCCGTTCCCGCCGGCAACATGGCCACGTTTACCAGTTCAATGCCGATTGACTCCACGTGACTCGCCTTCATCCCGAGCACCTGTTCATAAAAGCGAAGCCCTTCTTCCAAGGTGCGAACCGCAATGCCCAAATGATCGATCTCGACGCTCATCCGTTTATCACTCGCGCCCGCAGTGCTTCAACTGCCGTATATGGATCTTCAATCTTCGAAGCCACTCGCTGTGCATGAGACTCGATCTCAGGCGCCGATACCGATGCGAGCAGCGCATCCTTGAGCATCTCACGCAATCGGAAAACCCATCTCTCGACGCGCGAATTCAGTTGTCCTCGGTTCTCGAACGCGGACCGGATCACCCTCAGGAGTTCTTCCATTCCCGCGCCCTCGGCTGCAATAACTCGGCGAACCGGAGCGGCATTTGCGCGCTGTTCTGCCTCGCCTAAACTCTGCATCGCGCGAATTTCCTGTTCGAGACGCTCGGCTCCGGGCAAGTCCGCCTTATTGATCGCGAATACGTCCGCGATCTCCATAATACCGGCCTTGATCGCTTGCACGTCATCACCCATGCCGGGCACCAGGACCACCACCGTGACATCCGCCAACCTTGCGATCTCGATTTCGTCCTGCCCTACGCCGACGGTTTCGATCAGCACAACATCCCGTCCGGCCGCATCGAACAGCAAAGCCATGTCGAGAGTGCCTTGCGCCACTCCGCCGAGCCTTCCTCGTGTCGCCATGGAGCGGATAAACACTCCAGGATCGTCGTGATGTTGCTGCATGCGGATCCGATCACCCAGAATTGCGCCACGCGAATAAGGACTGCTTGGATCTACTGCAATAATTGCGACACTCTGGCCGGCGCGCCGTAATGTTTTGGCGAGCTGATCGGCCAGCGTACTCTTCCCCGCGCCCGGCGGACCGGTAATGCCGGCGATCATGGCGCGACCTGTTCGCGAAAACAGGTTCGCAACCAGCTCCCGTCCCGCCGCCGTTTGGCTCTCGACCAGACTAGCGCCCCGCGCCAGCGCCCTCAAATCGCCAGCAAGGATTCGCTGTTCGAGATCTGTCGTTGAAACCAAATTCGCCAACTTACTTTTGTAGCAGTTGGCAAAATCTGTGTTGATCCCGCTGATCGGGTGCGGCATGTCTCGCAAACTCGATGACTTATTGCCCAGGCATGACAAGGATGCTTGACATTACTCACGCCAAGCGTGTAAAGTAAACTCGGAATTATGCACTTGACATACCCACGTAAAAGTGGGACGATTGGGTATGGCGACGATTCAAGCCCCGCAGTATCACGACGAGGAAGCGGCCCGTGAGTACCTGGAAGCGAATCGTTGGCCCGATGGCCCGGTTTGTCCGCACTGTGGCGTCATCGGAGATGCCTACGAACTGGGTGGTAAAACAACCCGCAAGGGTCTTTACAAATGCAAGTCATGCCGTGAGCCGTTTACTGTAACCATTGGCACAATTTTCGAGGACTCACATATTCCGCTTCATAAGTGGCTGCTTGCGATTCATCTTATGTGCTCCTCGAAAAAGGGCATCAGCGCACATCAGCTGTGGCGCAATCTGTGGGACGTTGACCCGGAGACTGGCAAGCAGACAGGCTCTTATCGGACAGCCTGGTTCATGGCCCATCGTATTCGTTGGGCGTTCGGACAGCAACCAGTAGCGTCTAAGATGGCCGGTGTAGTGGAAATCGACGAATGCTATATCGGCGGACGGATCAGGACGACCAACAAGCCGCAGAATAAGCCGCAGGGTGAGAAGCGAGAGAAAAGGCAAGGACCGCTTCCGGGTACAGACGTGCGCGGCAACAAGGCTGCGGTGGTTTCCATCCTCCAACGCGACGGCGAAGTTCGCTCCAAACACGTGGAGCGCGTAACCGCTGAAAACTTAAGGCCGATGATCGAGGACGCGGTAGAAGCCTCGGCTCACATCATGACCGATACAAGCACAGTGCTTCAGTCCGTTCCAAGGGAACACAAGCACAGCACGGTGAACCACACTGCTAAGGAATACGTACGCCACGAAGAGGGCATCACAATCTCCACCAACACGGTTGAAGGGTACTTCAGCATTCTGAAGCGCGGCATCAATGGCATCTATCACCACGTCGGGAAACATTACCTCGATCAGTATTTGCGAGAGTTCGATTTCCGCTACAACGTTCGGCCAATGAACGACACAAAGCGGATCGACCTAGCACTTAAGAAATCCGAGGGCACGCGGTTGATGCTGAAGCAGCCAAAGAACGCTGAATAGAGCGCTTCATCCTGGGTAGTACCCCTTCGGATTCATCGCCCTTTCAATCGGCTCAAAATCGGCGTATACTGCCCCCAGTAGGGAAACCTGCGCTTACGCTTTAGTTACTTCTTAACGGGAACAACAAGCCGCCAAGCCTTGAACCCGTAATCTTTGGCGTAAACTCGATTGCCGTTCTTGTCGGTGTACCAGGTCCTAAAAATGACCCGGTGCCCGGCAGGAACGGATACTGATTGAGTACCCATTGGGGCGCAACCTCCTTCTCGGCAGCTAGGTACTGTGCTGACGTGGCAAGATCAGCTTTCCCCAACCTTAAAGAAGTTTGCAAGTCCCCTACCGGGAGCATGTTCCTATTATCCGCGCTGTCTCCGTTCATGGCAAGTGGTGGGTTGTGGATTTTTAGGCAACGCATTAGGCAACGCCTAAAAAGTATTTGCGCTATGCCTAAAACCCGTTGTATGATCGGATTGAAGGAGTATTTACCCTAATGGATAGGGCCACAATTGCTGAGTTGGTCGCGAAGTATCGAAAGAAGATCGAGCTTTACCAAGGCATGATTGCGGAACTCGAAGGCGAAATGGGTTCGCATGCAGGCCCACTGTCAGGTGACAGTTCGAATCCCTCGGCACAAACCGGCAGGCGCGACGAGCAAGACCACAAAAAGGCCAACCCCGGCGATCCCACATCACTCGTGAGAGATTGGCAATTCTTCAACAAATCGCAGCCCGAAGCGGCGGAGGATCTTTTGAACATGCTCAATCATCCGCTGAGCACTGATGAGATTGTTAACTGCCTCGAAAAAGGTGGCCTGAAGCTCGGTGGAACCACCGCAAAGGATAAAAAACAGAATCTCTACACAATCCTCGCGAGAAGCGGCCGGTTCGGAAGAGCAGCCAAAAACACATGGGGGCTTCCTGGTTGGCCCGGCGTAACCCTCGTAAAAATGAAGCGCGGAGACGAAAAAGAAAGCAGCGAATCCGAACAGCCAGACAACGCTACGGCTGCTTAAATACTTCGGCTTCAATTGCGCGGCGGTGGCGGAATCGGTAGACGCTCTCGATTTGGAATCGAGTGGTGGCAGCCTTCAAGCAAAGCCCCGTGCGGGTTCGAATCCCGCCCGCCGCATTCAGTCTTCAGTATAAGGTCTTTTCACAATGAAGAAAAGCAGCAATACTAGGAATGTGCCACGCCCCGGCAACAAGATTCACATCCCGCTCAAAGAAGATGAGTTTGTCAGAGCGCTACTCCAGGTGAGGCCGACGAAGGATATGCCTCGGCCAGGGGCACATCCGACGAAGGCAAAGAAAACGGCAAAGAAGCGCAAGTAATTCCGGCCTGTCACGTCGCCCTCATCGTATTTACCTATGTCGGGTATGTCAAGTGCATAATTCCGAGTAAACTTGTCTTTTCATAGAGGCTCTCTTGAACTTAGGTTGTACAAAAAATCTTTCGTCCCTGCAGCGGCGCTCGTTGAGGCAACTGAGCGCGGCAATCTCGTTCACGGTGGCCGTGAACTTGTTCGGACGGCACGAATTTCAGCACACGCATGCGGCGGCATGGACGCTTGCGCTTGTAGCAGGGCTCTCGGTGCTGCCGGTCGTTTTTGCGATTTGGGTGATTGGGCGGTATCTCGGAGCTGAGCAGGATGAGTTCATCCGCGCCCTCGCGGTCCGCGCGCTGCTCTGGGGATTGGCGGTGACGATGGCGGGCGACGCAGTTGCCGGAGCGCTGATGGAGTACTACTCGCGGCTGTTTCCATTGGCGCTGCTGAACGCCGACCTGTTCTTTGCCTCGACGGGCCTCACGTTTCGGCTGCTGCAGTGGAGCTATCAGTGACGAATCGGCTGCGCGTCTTGCGCGCGGAGCGGAACTGGAGCCAGGCAGATCTGGCAGAACGGTTGGGAGTATCGCGGCAATCGGTGAACGCGATTGAAACGGGCCGGTTCGACCCGAGTCTCCCGCTGGCATTGAGGCTGGGCAGGTTGTTCGGACTTCCGGTGGAGTCTATTTTTCGAGCAGCCGCAGGCGCTTTCGGTCGAGGCCGCGCACAAGTAGCGGGCCGGGCCCCGTGCTTTGACCAGCCACTTCGAGGCACCGAGTCAGTGCGAGATGTTCATGCGCCGTTCGCGCGGGGATGGAACGCGGACTAGTGCCGAAGCGCACAGGGTGGTTATAGTTTGGGCATAGTTGCGTCAATGCAATTGCCTGATGAAGTTCATAGAGCTTATGCGGCATTCTGTGCAACTGCGTGGGAGAGTTCCTCAGCGCAAGCGATCTTTCGGTCGCGGATCGTGCCGGTTTGTACAAACGGTTGTTACACGATAAGCTTTGAGAAGGAGCTCGGCGTGTCGATCACAATATCGGATGACATTTTGGCTTCATCGGGTCTCACGGAAAACGAACTCAGGCGCGAACTAGCCATAGCGCTTTTTCAGGCTGAGAGACTTACGCTGGGCCAGGCTGCAAAACTTGCGGACCAAACGCAGCTGGAATTTCAGAAAGCCTTGGCTTTCCGCCGCATCCCGATTCACTATGGCTCGCAGGAACTGGACGAAGATCTGCGGACTGTTGGGCGGGTTCCGACGCATTGATTGTCGTCTCAGACACCTCCCCGATTCTCAACCTATCTGCAATCGGCCACCTCGATCTTCTGAGGAGCTTGTATTGCCAGCTTGTGATTCCGCCTGCCGTCGCCATTGAACTGCAGCGAAACGGCATTGACCATCACCCCTTGGGATGGCTGCTCCTAAGAGAGCCCACGGACGGCGGACTCGTTAACCGACTGGAGCTTCGTCTCGATCCGGGCGAATCAGAAGCAATTGCGATTGCGCTTGAACTGGAAGCAGATCGAATTCTCATTGACGAGCGGCGAGCCCGGAGAGTCGCCTCGGAATTTAATCTTCGTCCCCTTGGACTTCTGGGCGTTCTCGCCGAAGGGAAACAGCAGGGATTTTTGCAGCAGTGTAAGCCTGTGCTGGATGACATCATCCAAATCGCTGGATTCTGGATCGGTGAGCGACTGTACTCGCAATTTCTCGCAGCGATCGACGAATCGCGGTAAGCGCACTTGAGTCAGCCTCAGCGACAATGGGGTTGCTTTGGCGAGTGGCGGGCAGCCGCTTCTTCTTGGGCGAGGTCAGCCTCAATCTCGTCGCGATTGGCATGATAATACGCCAACGCGCCGTGTACCTGGGCAAGAGTCAAATGGGGGTACTCGAGAGCGATCTCCTCGGGAGTCAAGCCCATTCGGTACCAGCCGGCTATTCGGCTGACGCTTATGCCTGTACCGGCGATCTTCGGCCGGTTGCCACGGACGGCCGGGTCGCGAATCGATCAGAGTCCCGATTTCAGTAACCACAGCCATACGCTTAATCTACGCCATTTTTCTTGTCAGATTTCGCCTGCAGAAACCCTCGTTGATAGTAGAGGGATATTTGCCCTCGAATCGGATGGGAGAAGTACAAATGTCAAACCTGATGACGGAAACGGAAGTGGCGAAACGACTGAATGTCAGCCTGGCATCCATCCGCCGGTGGCGGCTGGAGAGACGCGGACCCGCGTTTGTGAAGGTCGGCGCTCTGGTGCGTTATCGACCCGAACAATTGGATGATTGGCTGAGCAGGCTTCCCACTGGCGGCTCCATCATGACCGCGCAGAATGGACAACACACGCCCGGTGCGCTCACACTCGCAAAGCGCTCCGGCGATTGATGGTTTTTTACGCCAGTTTCACTACCTTCGATTTCCGAATGCGTGAATCGCGCGTCAGGAGCGGAATATTATGCGCCAGGCTCGTTGCAGCAATAACTTCGTCGGCGGGATCGGACTCAAAGTCCAGCGCTCGAAGGTTTAGGCAGACTTGGCGTGTAATGGGCCAGACCTGTACCCGGTCCACTGCAGCCGCAAAAGCATCATGGTCGAGGCCGTACTCAATGCGCCCGAGCTGATGCAGCTTCGTGATTTCCCAGAGAACAATGGCCGAAATACTCCATTCAGGATCTGCGGTGAGGACGTTTCGTTCGTGTGGTGTGAGACTTCCCTCGAACGCTTTGATCAGAATATGAGTGTCCAGATTCAGCATCCCAAGCAACTCCAGTTGAAAAGAGATCGTCCTGTGGATTCGATACAAGGCCTTTCATGGTTCCGATGAGATCGGAACAGGAAGAAGGGACGGGCGTAACTTTCGCCAGCGGCCGTCCGCGCTTCGTGATGATGATGCCGTCAGCGGGCAGGCCTTCCAACAACTGCAGGCACTGCTCCCGAAAATCACTGACGTTCAACGTCTTCATATCTCAAGTGTACAGGATCTTGTACATCTCAGGAAAATCGCTCAATATAGGCTAGGTAGGCACTATGGTTTTCAAGCAAAAGAACTCGAACCGGTGGTGGTACAAGTTCGTCTGGAATGGCGAGCTGATTCGAGAAAGTACGAAACAGACGAATAAGCGAGTCGCCGAGCAGATGGAAGCGGCCCATAAGGGTGCGCTCGCGAAAGGCGAGGTTGGAATTCGCGACAAGGTTCAGGTCGCCACGCTCGCCGATTTCGCGGCAAAGGATTTCCTACCGTTCGTCGACGCTCGTTTCGTCGATAAGCGGAACACACTTGGCTTTTATCGAAACGGAGTCAAGAACCTTCTGGCTTTCGTGCCTCTCAACCAGGCGAAGCTCGACACGATCACGAGCGACAACATTACGGCCTACATCGCGAGCCGGCGGCAAAAAGGATTGCAGGTCGCTTCGATCAATCGCGAGCTTCAAGTCCTGCGGCGCATGCTTCGCCTCGCGGTCGAATGGAGCAAATTGGAGAGAGTTCCGCCGAAAGTGGAACTTCTTCCCGGCGAGCGACGGCGGGATCGCGTTCTGACTCATGAGGAAGAGCGTGAGTATTTCAGAGCCGCCCAGATGATCGGTGAGGAGATCGAAAACGCCTATAGCCGCGCATTAGAAGGCATCCGCGCCATGCGAGGGCAGGAGCCGATCAGACCGGAAGACCCATTCCTTCTGCGCGATCGCACCGCGTTGCTGATCGATTGCGGCCTCAGGCCCGAAGAGGCGTTTCGGCTCCGCTGGGATGAACTACGGGACGGAGCCGTGCACATCGCGTACGGCAAAACCATCAACGCACGTCGCCGAATTCCACTGACGCAAAGAGCGCTGGCCCTACTCGAAATGCGCCGATCATGCGCAAGCTCAGAGTGGATGTTCCCGGCTCACACAGCTAGTGGATATGCTGAGAAATCGACACCGAAGAAGCAGCACAAACGCGCATGCCTGCTCGCGAAGGTTCAGCCCTTCACGCTATATACGTTTCGTCACACCTGCCTCACGCGCTGGGCCGCGCATATGGACCCGTACACGCTCGCTTACCTTGCCGGGCATAGCGATTTCGGCATGACCAGGCGTTACGTTCATCCGCAAACCGAGACGGTTCGCGCGGCAATCGAACGCGCTCAAGCGGCCGGGGGTGGTCATAGTTTTGGGCATAGTGACCCCAAGCCAGATGCAACGGCCTCAGATCCGGATTCGGAAGTTGGTGATTTTCGGCTCTAGCTCCTTAATGGGGGCAAGCCAGGGTTCTGACTGATAAAACAAACTTGTGGAGAAATGTTTTGATCAGATCAGAAGCGATATTGGGCTTGCCCGAATACGAGGTTACAGCAGTAGAGGAAATAGCCGGACAGGTGCGGATTAGGGCGCGATTCATTGGCCGGATCCTGTGCCCGCATTGCGGGGGAGAGAAGCTGCGGCGAAAGGACCGGCGCACACGCTGTCTGCGGCATGAGAGCTGGGGTGTACGGCACTGTGCGCTGGAGCTGGAAACGTTCAAATGGATATGCCGGACCTGCAGCCGCAGCTTCTGGCAGCGTTTCCCCGGCATCCTGCCGCGCTTGCGCGCCACCGAGCCGTTCCGGCGCAGCGTGTGCCAGAAGCATTTTGACGGCATCAGCCGGAGCCGTTTGGCGCAACGCGAGCGCCTCTCCAGCGCCACCATCGAGCGCTGGTTCCTGTGGTATCTGAGGCTGCTATCAGGCGAGCGGATCAGCGGCGACTGTCCACAGGTGCTAGGCATCGACGAGCACTTTTTCACCAGAAGGCACGGGTACGCGACCACCTTGTGCGATCTGAAGAATCACAAAGTGCACGATGTGGTGCTGGGGCGCAGTGAAGCTTCCCTGGAAGGCTATCTTTCGAAGCTGGAGGGCAAGCACCGGGTGCAGGTCGTCTGCATGGATCTGGCGGCGAGCTACCGCTCTCTGGTGCGCAAGCATTTTCCGCAGGCGCGCATCGTCGCAGATCGTTTTCATGTCGTGCGCACCGTGAATCATCACTTTCTAGCCTGCTGGAAGGAGATCGATCCCGTGGGAGCAAAAAATCGCGGTCTGCTCTCGCTCCTGCGACGCCATCGGCATAACCTGACGCTCCCGCAACACGAGCGCCTGTCGGCGTACCTCCGGGAGCACCCGGTACTGCAGGCCATCTACGGCTTCAAGCAACGGCTCTGTTATTTGCTGCTGGAGAAAGGCCACAACCAGAAACGATGTCGCCGCTTAGCGAACCGCTTCCTGCGTGATATTACGGCGCTCCGTTGTTGCGGGTTCGCGCCACTGGTACAACTCGGCCACACCCTCCATTCCTGGCGCGAGGAGATTGCCTGCATGTGGCGCTTCACCCGCAACAACGGAATCACGGAAGGGTTTCACACCAAAATGGAAGTTCTGCAGCGCCAGGCTTATGGCTTTAGAAACTTCCAAAACTACCGTTTGCGCGTTAGGGTAATGTGTTCTTGAGGTCAGTCAGAGGTCGGCCTGCCCCCATTAAGTGCGTAGAGCCTGATTTTAGGAGGGAAATTGGTCGGGGCGAGTGGATTCGAACCACCGACCTCCTGGTCCCGAACCAGGCGCTCTAGCCAGGCTGAGCCACGCCCCGAACTTCTTCAGTCTAGCAAGCATTACAGCGATCCCGCGAGCGCCGTTTCAGTTCACCTTTTTCAACTCCTCCGCCAGACCGTTGATGCCCTTCCTCCGGTAAATATCCGCTAATCTCTGTTGCTCGGGAGATGTCGCCAGCGCCCTCCGCAGCACCGGATCCGTCGTGGCTTCATCAATGTCAATCCGGGTTGGAATCCATAACTTGCCATCCCAGAACTCGACATCGTTTACAAAGGCCATCAGCGCGTCAATCACCATCGGCTGTCCGGTCGGGCGAGAAAAGCGCAAGGTGCCCGATTCTGTCATCGTCCCGGTTTGGATCGGGCCTAGTTGCATGGACGCCGGCATGGAGCCCGCGACAAAGTCCCGGCCCCGCTCGTCACGGACAATCCAACCCATTTCGATGCTCCGCACCGTCTTCTGTGACGTATTCTTCACCTCGATTTGCGGCGCTCTCACTTCATTGCCGGACACGCGCGCGGCGCCGCCCATAGCTTGTACGGGCGAGCTGGGAAATGATACTGCGCCGACGCTCAGGGCCTGCTCCCGCGTCGAAATTGCGCGCGGATCACGCAGTAGTTCCAATCCAAGCTGCTGCGGAGTGAAATCCTGCAATCCGAAATTCAACTCCTCGCGCAATTGCGCCAGTCTCCCGGTTTGCAGCAGCGTTGCGAGATACCTTCGATCCCGTCTCGCCTCCAGTTCGTAGACTACCAGCGCGCGTCGCGAATTGAGTTTATCGGGCCCGTAAGAAGAGAAATCCTTAAATAGCGCGCAATCGAGCGACACTTGCACAATCGCGCCTTCGGTTCTAGATACAGTGAAGGGGCGCAACAGCTCCATATCAATGCGCACCGGGAACACTTCTCCCGGCATCACGTTCAAGCTCGGCACCGTGACGGAGCCTTTGCCGGAAGGCGTCAGGTCTTGCGCCTCGACGCGCAGCGTCAATCCCGAGATCGCCTTCGTTCCGGTATTGCGCAGAACCAGTGAGGCATGCAGGTCCACCGCCATCGACGTGCCGCGAACCCCCGCGGTGGTCAGCCCCAGATTCGAGGAAACCGGCAAAACCGGAGAGTCATGCGGGAACTCGACATCCAGCCATCGCGCGTTTGCGTCGTCGGCTAACACGCTCGCAGGAAGCGCGACCGCCAGTAGCGCGATAAGGCCGAATCGCTTTGAGCTACTGGCCATAGACCTTCGTGATGGTCACCTGGCCCGTCTCTTCGTCTACGTATCTGGCCGAAACTGCAGACGCACCCGACAGAGACACGACGGCTGAGGGCGGATGCATGATGGTCAGCGTCGCGCCTTGCGCTCGAACCGCAATCCCCTCTGGCGTGGTCCGCAACACGGTCCCGGTTATCATCGGCGGACGTTCCATTCCGACCACCCGCCGCAGCGAGGCAGCTAAATGCTCGGTCTGCTCTCTCGGGATATGTGTCACCCAGCCTGCGACAAACAATCCCATGAGCCCAGCCACTAACGCGACGCGCGAAAGCACAGCGTGACCGCGTCCCACCTTATCGATACATCGCGCCGCCGCTACGCCCACGCCGATGTTCCCGAGCATCTCCCGCTCGAGCCGGGTCCAGTCTGTAATCGCCTCAAACCCGGTGAGTGTCTGGCCGCTTGCTTCGCGCTTCAGCTCGACTTTGGAAGAACGAAACAAGAAAACTTGTTGCTCGCAATCTGCACAGCGCCGTACATGGTATCGCGTCCTAAGACGTCTCGCGAACGGCAAATCGCCACTCGAGTAGAGAGCGAGAGTATCCGGTCTTGGGTGCACTGGCTTCACGGTTTCCGGCCTCATGACGATTTCCTCGATTCCAGATACCGTTTGAACTTGATTCGGGCGTTGGCGATATGCGAACGCACCGTCGCCATCGAACAGTTCATGTGCAACGCGACTTGATCCGGCGGCATGTCCTCGACATCGCGCAATAGCAGGGCCATCCGTTCGCGCTCTGTCAGAACGGCCAAGCCTCCATCTAAATGCAACTTCCGCTCCCCGCGAAGCAACAGCTGTTCGGGACTGTCTGCGCTTGAGCTTCTCGACTCGGAAAGCTCACTTACATCAGTAAACGCGAATTTCTTGTTACGCCGCAGGAAATCGATTGCGGTGTTCGCTGCGATTCGCGACAACCAGTGCGCCGCTTTCTCCAGATCCTTAAGTTGCGATTGCCGCTGAAGCGCCTTGATAAACGTTTCTTGCGTCAGATCCTGAGCGTCGTCAACGTTCCCGACGATCCGATAAATCAGCAGAAAAATACGCCGCAGATTCTGCTGGACGAATTGCGTTTGCGCATCGGATTCGGCGTGTGTCTGCGAATCGGAAATAGGGCGCAGCGGCTCGTTCACAAATTCCTCCGTGAACGCCGCGAACTGCAGCATGCCCGTCCATCCCGCTTCCCTTGCCGAGTTGCTCTTCGCCAGCCGCATTCTCCTATAAAGGAATGACGGGGTGCGGTCGCAAACGTGCAGGACGGCCCGGACATCAACGCTATCTTAAGAATATATGAGACCCGTGGCCGTCATTGGGATTGGAAAAACGGCGTTTGGCGCGTTTCCGGATCGTGATCTTCGCTCGCTTGCAGTCGAGGCGGTCGAGCACGCCCTCGCCGATGCAAACGTCCCCGCCCCCAAGGTGGAAGCCTTTTATTTGGGCAATTTTGCCGGTCCCTCATTTGTCGGCCAGAACCATCTCGCTCCCTATATAGGAACTGCAGCGGGCTTCGAAGGCATTCCCTGTACACGTTTTGAGGACGCTTGCGCCTCCAGCGGCTCCGCGTTCTTTCACGCTTGGCAGGGCGTTACGGCTGGTATTTACGATGTCGTGGTTGCGGCGGGCGTCGAGAAAATGACCTCCCAGAGCACGCCTCGCGTGACCGAAATCCTTGCAGGGGCTGGCGACATGTCGGGCGAGGGGCGTGCCGGCGCTACGTTCCCGGCTCTTTTCGCAATGATCGCCCGTCGCCACATGCACCAGTACGGCACTACCCGCGAGCAATTGGCGGCTGTCTCGGTGAAGAATCACGCGAATGGGGCTAAGAACCCGTTGGCTCACATGCGTAAGGTGATTACTCTCGAACAGGCGCTCGCGGGCAAACTCGTAGCGGAGCCGCTGACCGTCTATGATTGTTCGCTCATCAGTGACGGAGCCGCCGCGGTGGTCATCGTTCCGGCGGATCAGGCGCACCGGTATACTTCCCGTTTCGCTCGCGTGCTGGCTGTCGCGCAGACATCCGATCACGTCGCGCTTGATACAAAATCGGACATAACAATGTTCCCGGCGGTCAAATCGGCTGGTGAAAAAGCGTACGCGATCGCAGGCCTCGGTCCACGGCAAATTGATTTGGCCGAGTTGCATGACTGCTTCACCATTGCCGAAATTGTAGCCAGCGAAGATCTGGGGTTCGCTCGTAAGGGCGAAGGCGGACCCTTTGCCGCTGGGGGCTGCTCAGCAATCACTGGTACCTTGCCCATAAACACGAGCGGTGGTTTGAAATCCAAGGGCCATCCCGTCGGCGCAACCGGCGTAGGCCAAATCTGCGATGTCGTGATGCAGTTGCGCGGCGATGCCGGAGATCGTCAGGTTGCGCGGCATCGCACCGGCTTAGCGCAGAATCTCGGGGGCTCGGGCGCAACTTGTGTCGTCACGATCCTGGGAGCCGCATAGCATGTCGAGCTCAGCACCGCGAGATGGCGTCATCTATACGGAAACCATCGTTCACTCTCCGCCCGAGCAGTACGCCTCCGATGCGCCCTATCAACTCGCTATCGTAGATCTCGACAGCGGCGGCCGGCTCACAGCTCGCGTGCTCGGCAAAGAGCCGCACGAGCGCGCTCATATCGGCGATCGCGTCGTCTTCGTCGAAGATCGCGACGGCGTTGCCTATTACCGCAAGGCGTAATTGCCGGCAGCAATGGGTTCTGAACCACGACCGTCAGGGAGTGGTCTACCCTAAATGCAAAACCCCGCTACATAAGAGCGGGGCCTGCGAGTGGAGTAGAAAGGAGGGTCTACCAATGACTCTCTTAGCTGTGGCTGTTCTCCTGTTACTCCTAAGGCGTCGGCAAACCAGGCTAAAGATCGAAATCGATTTCTAGCTCAGTCCGAAGTAGCTGATGAGCGAAACATCCGTGATCGTATACTTCACGCAATAGATATGATACGATTACTCGGTGCTGGATCTCGTCCTATTCGTTGCTCTTGGCGCTATACAAATCGGGTTTGCTGTTTGGGGCGGCATGGTATCAGTTAAGTCTTTGCCGAGTGGCGAGAACAGGCACCTTCACGCCCTAATTTTTTGGGTTCTCGGGGCCTTCGGGCTCATTTTGACGGTGGTTATTGGCTCATTGAATTATGGAGAGCAGCAAGATGCACAAAGGGACCGGCAGGAAGCAAACAAAGTACAGAAGCAAATGGGGCAGGATTTATCCAAGGCCCAAACCGATTTGAGTGCGAGTAGGCTTTCTGAAGAGTACATGCGGGGACAGCTTCAAAGTATCAGCTTGATGATAGGAAAGCAGGCAGAGCACAGTCCAGACGAATCGTTGAAAGAGATGGCGCACGGAATTAGCAAGATAGTAAACCAAGCATCAGGTACGCCATATCGCAGCGTACGTGTTGGCGACATCAAAATTGAAGGAGAGAAGCTATGGAAAGACATGACGGATTTTCAAAAAGCAGAACTCGCAAAAAAGAGTCAGGCATCCTCCCAATTATCAAATCAAATGATGGGGGCAGCGACCACCAGCGGCGATGCCATGAAAGCTTTCGATCAGATCCAAGAACAGGTGCGAACAGAAATCGACGGTAAGTTTATGGGCGATTTTGTGCCACGAGCTGTCAGATTCCTGGAGTCCGTACAGACACTCGGGACGCAGACTACCGGGATCGCGGATGTAGAAATGGATCGGGCAATGCACCACTGTACTATGCAGCCCTGGTTAGCGTCGGAGATGTGCCCTCCAACAATAAAGGAGATAGCGGATCGTCTTCGCTAAGCGGCCGTGGGATCTTTGGTTAGGTCTTTATACTCTAGCTTCTCGGTTCTTAATAAGCGAAGCAATGTGTCACGGAACAAGTACGGGTTTTCGCGTTGATTGAACCGCCACTCGAATTCGTCCAGATAGGCGTCCAGATGCTTCGCACTTACTTGATGATACGAACCAACGATAGAGCGCTTAAACAGGGACCACACTCCTTCCATGCTGTTTGTATGAACATACCCACGAACCGACTCTTCCATCCGGTGGTTGACGGTCTCGTGTTTCGTGTCTTCATCCGCGATTCCCTCGTAGGCGGGGCATTCGTCCGTAATAATGCGCTCAGTGGCCGGATCAGTAGTTTCTTTGATAAAAGCGTGTACGGTCTCTTTGGTCTCCTTCTTGCTTCGCTTCTCGACTCTCAGTCTGATCTCACCACCGCGCTGAAGGGCACCGAGCACCATCGTTTTGTTGTCAACATAGCCGCTACCGACATGGCGACGGCGACCGCCGATATACGCTGCATCGCATTCGACCGTGCCGCAGAGCAAGTCCGGGCCAACTTCGGTCATTGCCTTGCGAATTCTATGGCAGAGATACCACGCGGTCTTATAGGCGACCTTGATGGTTCGCCCGAGCTGATTGGCGGACATGCCCTTCTTGGATTCGACAATCAAGTAAGTAGCGACGAACCACTTCCACAAGGGAAGATGGGAGTCATGGAAGATTGTTCCAGCAGTAGCAGAGAAGTGGTACAGACAACTAACGCAATGAAATTGCTCACGATCTTCAAGCCGGTACACTTCAGGCGAATTACAGCGTGGGCACATAACGCCGTCCGGCCAGCGAAGATGTTCAAGATACTTTCGGCACTTTTCGTCGTTGGCTCCAAACTGTTCGATCAGGCTAATCAGGTTGACATCCACTGGAGGCTCCTATATGGCCGCTAAGAAAAAGCATCCGAAAGACATGACTACCGAAGAGGCGATTAAGCATCTGTTCCATCCCAAGATAGTGAAGCACCTTAAGTCGCAAGTCGCTAAGTCGAATACTGTAACTGGTAGAAAGAAGGCCACTAAGTAGATGTTAGCAGGGAATCAGGATTACGTCAAGTATATAATCACGGAAACATCAGCTACTTCCACAGCCTACCATTCCCCAGCGTTCCCCAAGCATCAGATTTTTCCCTAGATCGAGCTGCTTCGTAATGTTTGTTCCGCGGCTAAGCGAAGCTCGTTGGCTTCTGCGGCTCTACCTTGGTCCGTCACGAGAGAGACGAGGTTGTTCCGGGTAGCCATCGTTTTGGGATGCGTGGGTCCGAGCGCCTGTTCGAGGATCACAAGTCCGCGGCGTAAGAGCGACTCGGCAGCTTCGAGATCGCCTTTCTCCTCGACCAAGAGCGCCAGACCTTTGAGGCTCAGGGCGATATCTGGGTCTCTCGGAGAGAGCGCCTGTTCGCGAATGGCGAGCGCGCGCCGGAGGAGTGGCTCGGCGGCTTCGTAGTCGCCTTTCTCGTGAAGCAAACGGCCTAGGTTGTTCAGGCATGTCGCCGTAATGCGATGGTCCAATCCGAACTCCTGCTCGCAGATAGCCACAGCACGACGGAGAAGCGGTTCGGCGGCGTCAAACTCACGTTTCTGAGTAAGCACAAGGCCCAGATTGTGCAGGCTTTGGGCGATGTCAGGATGACCGGGGGGAAGGTCGCGTTCGCGGATGTTGAGGGCTCGGCGATGGAGCTGCTTGGCTCCGTCGAAATTGTCTCGCTCCCGGAGTAGCTCAGCCAGGTTGTTGAGGCTGTCTGCGAGGCTGGGAGTATCGGTGCCAAGGGTCTCCTCTTGGATGCTGATTGCCTGGCGAAACAGCAGCTCTGCGGCCGTGTACTGGCCCCGAGTCCAGAGATAATATCCGGCCTGATTTAGTATATGGAGCCCGTGCAAGGAGTAAAGCGTGTAATGCTCGATCCATCCGGCGAGCACCTGCGCGTGGGCAATGAGGCGGTCGCAAGTAGGCCAACTCTCAAGTTCAATATATGGAAAGGCGGCGTTCAGGGCCAACATAGCGCGCTCGGCCCAAAATTTGCCCCGCTCTTCTCCCAGTCGCTCCCGTACCACGGCCTGGATTAAGCGGTGCACGCTGAAGGAGGGAGAAGCAGGTTCTCGTTTCGCTAGAGAATAGCGGAGCAAGGGAGCGAGGAGTTCGTCGAGAACGAGAGGATCACCGGCAATGCGCGCAAGTTCTGCACCGAGGGGCCCTTCGATCTCTCCCGCACCAACGGCAAGCAGGTCAAGCGGGATAGTCTCCGGTGCAAGAAACGAACTCACGCGCAATAGATCGGCAGAAGCCGGCGTTTTCTCGACTTCAGCAAAGTTGAGATCCCACGTTGTCGCGACCGAGTCCGGGTGCTCTCTGGCTTTACCCGCTTCTAGGAGTTGTAGACGACGCTTGCGATAGCTGGCGAGATAAGCGGAGAAACTTGCGCCTGTCTCGACCAAATAAGCGGCGGCTTGTTCGAGAGCAAGCGGAAGATACCCGAGTTCTTGGACCAGGTCCGTTGCTGCCATTTGCTCGGCCTGTGATGACGTCGAAGGATCGCGCCCAGTGCGAGTGAAAAGAAACGTGCTGGCCTCTTGCGGTGGAAGCGTATCGAGGCGTAAGAGTCCGAAGATGCCGAGTTCTTGCAGCGTGTACGCGCGTGAAGTGATGAGAACACAGCCGTCATGCTGGCGCGGGAGGTAGGGCTTGAGGAGCGCGGGTGTGTCGGCATTATCGAGCACCAGCAGCCAGCCGTCATGCTTCTCTAACCAGGCTTTGACAGCATCGCGAATCGTAGCTTGATTCTGTTCTTCGGAACCGGCTAGACCCAGGTGGCGCGCGATCTCTGCGTAACCTGGGGCGAGTGTCTGATCGCTTTCGGCGACGGCCCACAGCACGGCGGTGTACTGGTCCCGGTGCCGGTAGACGTATTCAACAGCGGTTTGGGTCTTTCCCACTCCGCCGAGGCCCGAGATGGCAGCAACTTGTGAGAGCGCGCCGGAGCCTTTTAGCAGAGCTTTATCAAGTTCCGCCAGAATATCTTCGCGCCCCGTAAAAGCGGGGTTTCGTTCGTACGGAACGAGAAAGATCCGTTGTCCCTCCGGCGTCGTGGGAACCTGCACATTGACGATTTCGCGGATGCGTTGATTTAGGTGCTTTAACGCGAGCTGCATTTCGTCTTCGTGCAATGAGACCAGAGGGTGATCAGGTTGGCCGACGCATTGATACTTTTCTAATGGCGTGTCTTCGTATGTACAGTGTCCAAGCGGAATCCATAGGACCTTCAAACCGCGATCTTCGGCGGCCTGTAATAACGGCGGGAGCTCGTGTTTGAGGATGAAGTCGGAATCGAGGAAATTCTGGCTGACCAGCAACACGGCGACTCTCGCAGTTTTGAGAGCGTTCAGAATCTCACAGCGCCACTCGTCACCGGCATAAATGCGTGTGTCGTCCCAGAGTTCGATCAGACCTGCGCGGTGAAGAGGGCGAAGGAAAGGCTGGCAGCGCTCAAGCCAGTCTGCGTCTTTGTGGCTATAGCTGACGAACACGGGCGCTGCGACCGGCATAGGAGAATCATAGATGAACCCCGTGTTCCGTCCCAAATTCGGACAGCCTCCCTTCCTCCTAAGTTGCTAAACTGCTCAGCCATCGCCATTTACGTTTTGGATGCCCACTTGCGAACATAAGCGCATGGGCTCCTTTTTGCAGGACGTTCACTATGCGATTCGCACTCTACGCAAACGCCCGGCCTTCACGTTTGTTGCCATCGCCTCGCTCGCATTGGGAATCGCGGTCAATACAACCGTCTTTTCCTGGGTGCAACGGATTCTCCTGCGGCCCCTGCCGGGAGTTCGAGACGCAGCCGAGATCGTCGCCATTAAGACGCTTGCTCCGAATGGAGATTTGCTCGATTCCTCGTATCCCGATTTCCGTGATTTCCGTGACCAGTCGAAAACGCTCGATGGCGTAATCGCTTTTAAACAGCGGCCCCTGTACCTGGGCGATGCACCGAATCTCGAACGCGTCTGGTCGGAGATGGTTTCGGGCAACTTTTTCGACGTGCTCGGAGTGAAACCGATTCTGGGCCGGACATTCTCGCGTAAAGAGCAGGAGCAAGGTCCAGGTGGAGCGCCGGTCGCCGTGATCAATGAGAAGCTCTGGCGACAGCGTTTTAAGGCTCGTTCGAATATCATCGGACAGACCATAAAGCTCAACCGGCAGGCGTTCACGATTATCGGAGTCACGCCCGCGAGTTTTCAAGGCACCGTCGACGGCTTGAATTTCGATCTATGGGTGCCGTTAACAATGCAATCGCAACTCACCGGTTCCCGGGACTGGCTTTCAGACCGAGATGCTCGCCCCCTGGCCATCATGGCCCGCCTGCGGCCGAACGTCACTTTGAAAGAAGCCGAAGCGGAGGTGAGCACGATTGCGAAACGCCTCGAGTTTGCGTATCCCCAAAACAATCGGCGTCTTGGAGCCGCCGTGGTTAAAATCGCCGATTCTCCCGATGGCATTCAACGCATATTGGGGACTCTGCTCAAGGTTCTATTAGCTGTCGGGGCAGCGGTGCTGCTAATTGTCTGCGCAAACGTCGGCAATCTTTTGCTCGCGCGCGCAGTCGCGCGTCAGAAAGAGTTCGGAATCAGATTGAGCCTCGGCGCAAGCCGGCTTCGACTGTTACGGCAACTGTTTACCGAGGCTCTGGTAATGGCTCTCGCAGGCACCGCCGTCGGCTTATTGGCGTCTGCCTGGCTGTCGCGTGGGATCGAAGCGTTCATTCCGCCGAACGATTTGCCCATTACGAATCTCGGAGGGCCATTCCAAAGCGCCGGCTTCGTGTTCACAACCGGTCTCTGTTTCGCGACAGCCATTCTGTGCGCCCTCGCCCCAGCCTGGCAGCTTTTCCGGCGCGAGGCTCTCGACGCCACGCGGGAAGCAGGGCGATCCGTCTCCGCAGGCGTTCGCTCGCGAGCTCTTCGTGGCGCGCTGGTCATCTGCGAGCTTTCGCTTGCTTTAATCGCGCTGATCGGAACCGGCCTCTTCATTAAGAGCTTCCAAAATGCAAAAACCACGAGTCCCGGCTTCGAACCGAGTCATATCCTGCTGGCTGGCCTCGATCTATCGCAAAGCCACTCTTCGACTGAACAGTCGATCGTTTTGCTCAGCCGTCTTCAACATCGTCTCCAATCGCTGCCTGGAGTAATCAACGCCAGTCTGTGCGAAGATATTCCGCTTGGGTTTTCGGGAGGCTCCTGGGAAACAGTCGATCTGAACGGCTACACTCCGCAGCCCGGCGAAAGCATGAAAATCTGGCGCAATCTGGTTTCTCCTGGATACTTCGCGACGCTCGAAATACCGCTGGTTGCCGGAAGAGATTTCAGCGATCGAGACACTCGCGCCTCCCAACCGGTCGCCATCGTTAACCAGACTTTCGTAAAACGATTCTTCGGACGCGGTCCGGCAGTCGGGCGTAAATTTCACGTGTGGGGCGAAGAAGTTAACGTTATCGGCGTAGCGAAGAACGCCAAATATAGGGAATTGGCGGAACCGCCGATGCCTTACTTCTACCTACCGCTTGCGCAATTCTATTCGCCAAGCAGAAGTATTGGTGTCGAAGTGCGGACCAAGGGCCAGCCGGAACTGTTCGATCAAACTCTTCGTTCCGCGATACGATCCGTAGATCCGAACCTTCCCATCGTCGGGACTGCTCCGTTCCTCAGCTACATGAGCGCTTCGTATTTCGCGCAAAAACTCGGCGCGAACCTGCTAACGGTCTTAGGCCTCGTATCGCTTCTGCTCGCCACGCTGGGATTGTATGGTGTCATGGCGTACGCCATGAGCCAGAGAACACGCGAGATTGGCATTCGCGTGGCCGTCGGAGCGCGTCCGGCGCAGATTCTCAATCTGGTGATCCGTGAAGGAATGCAGCTATGCGTGATCGGTGTGATTGCCGGCGTTCTGCCTTCACTGTTATTAGCCCGGCTTGCGTCAAATCTTTTGTATGGAGTGGCGAGTAACGATCCAATCACCTATCTCAGTGCAATCTCTACCTTGATCGCTTTCGCGCTATTTGCGAGCTGGCTTCCGGCCCGCCGCGCCGCGCGCCTCGACCCCATTGAGGCGCTTCATTGGGAGTAGGCTGATGCAGAACTATTGGACCCGGTATAACACCGAAGCGTGCGGCTGCACGGTTGCTTTCAGCACGTCCATACTCCCGAGATCCCTCCGCTCCCATAAGTCGCGCACGTGAAAAGACGTTCCATTCAAGCCGGCGGTTTGTAACGGGTACTCGATTGTCTGCGCCGCATCCTCCAGATTAAAAAGCGCGATATATGCTCCTTTCCCAGAGTCGGGCTTCGCGATCCAAATCGCTTTCTTGCCGTCATTCACAACCGGGTGACCGCCTTGCGAGTGCTGATCGACCGCTATCACTTCTTCATTGGTCACGAGCGATGTCGTCCAATCATCCATCTGCGTTAGATTGCCTCCCGCGATCAGCGGCGACCGAAAGATCGACCACAATGTCATGAGTGTCTTCTCTTCTTCACGCGTGAAGTCGCTCTTCCTCGCTTTGCCCTCGCCCGGGCGCGGTCCAATATATCCGAGCGGCAGCATGTCTGCATCAGGCCAATGCCCTGGTTCCACATACGGTGCCCACTTTGCCGTCAATTGGAACTGTCCTAATAAGCCCTGCGACCAGTCCTGATTTGGCCATTGCTTCCAGTGATCCCACACGTCACCCGAGATGCGCCACATTTGTGCATACTTTCGGAGATCATCCACTCTGTCCAGCGGCGCAGGTCCAGGCGACAAGCTCAATACAATCGGCCGGCCGGTTTTGCGCAGAGCATCACTGAACATTCGAATTTCGTCACCCAGATAGGGAGAAGAGATGCAATCGATCTTGACGAAATCCAAACCCCATGCGGCATAGAGTGAGCCGACAGAATCATAATAGGCTTGTCCTGCGGGATTATTCTTGATGCCGTAATTATCAGTATTCCAGGCGCACGTGTCCAATTTGTTTGCTGCATCTGCGGCCCGGTATTGCGATCCGGCAATGGGCAGATTCTTCTCCACGGCTTCACGTGGAATTCCGCGAATAATGTGGATGCCGAATTTCAAGTTCCGCGCGTGTGCCCATCCTGCGAGCTTGCTGAAGCCGGCATTTTGTGCCGCGAGTGGAAAGCGGTTCATCGCCGGTGTGTAGCGGCCCTTCGCATCCATGGTGAAACGGAAACTGCCGGCCTTCGCGTCTGGATTCTCGAGATACCAGCCCTCATCGACCACGGCGTATTCCCAGCCGTAACGCCGTAAATGTTGAGCCATCCACTCTGCGTTCGCCTGAAACTCCGTTTGCGTGACGGAGAGCCCGTACGAATCCCAACTGTTCCACCCCATCGGCGGTGATGCCGCCAGTGGCGTATTCTGCTGGCCTTTGATTCCGATGAAAGTGCATGCAAACGCGAGTCCTGCCAATGCCGTTCGGAAGATGCGAGGGTGTGGGGCCATTTCAGATCCAATAAAAGATTAGAATAGTCGACTATGTCGCTCATCAACAGCTTTGTCCAAAGGCAAGCCGATCGGCTCGTGGTAAGCGATGAAGAGTTTCATATCGCGGGAGCGAACATTTACTATTTCGCCTTCAGCACGGAAGCGGATCAAACGCGATTGCTCGATCTCGCCAGTGATTTCGGGTTCGACGTGCTCAGAATCTGGGCATTCAATGACTTTATCAATATCGCACCGAATCCGCCGGTGCCGCGTGATTCTGATGTTTGCTTTCAGTTTCTCAACCCGGGCGCCAGTGATCCCGAGCTGCGCGACGGCGCTTTCGGACTCGCACGTCTCGATTCCGCCATCAAACTCGCCCGCGACCGCGGGATTCGGCTGATTTTGACGCTCACGAATTATCATGCCGATTACGGCGGCATGCCGCAGTATCAGCGCTGGCTGGAGTTGCCAAACTTGAACGATGTCTACCGCGATGCCGGGGCAAAGACTGCGTTTCAGAATTGGGTACAAGCCATCATCACGCGTCAAAACACGCTGACGAACCTGTCCTATGCAGATGATCCTACGATTCTGGCGTGGGAAATCGCGAACGAGCCCCGCTGCCCGGCTGATCCCTCAGGAACCCAAGTCGTGACAGACTGGCTAACTGAAATGAGTGCCTTCATCCGTTCCATAGCGCCTCGCCAGCTAATTGCCGCGGGTGATGAGGGGTTTTTCGATCACCAGCTTGCGAATAATAATTGGCTGTTTAACGGATCGCTCGGAGTCAGCACAGAAGACATACTCGGCATTCCCGATATCGACTTCGGAACCTTCCATCTTTATCCTGATCAATGGGCGAAGAATGAAGATCCCGAGGCGTTCGGCGAGATGTGGATCCAAAACCATATCGACGCGGCGAGGCGCGCATCGAAACCAATCATTCTCGAGGAGTACGGAGTGCCGGCCACAGCGGAGCGCAATAGCGTTTATGAATCTTGGCTCGGCATTATAGAACAGGAAAATGCCGCAGGAGATCTGGTCTGGATGTTAGGACTGCCAGGAGCGGGAGACGCTTACCTGCTCACGAATGTGGCCGATGCGCCTGCGATCCGAGATCACGCGCGTAAATATATGGCGCCCGACGAGAGATAAGATGGGTGATCAATCGCGCCATGAGCTCGCAGGATGCCCCCCGGTGACGGCTTTTCTCAGCCACAAATATAAGGCACCCGCGGTCAACTCTAACATACGGGCGTACCGTCGTCTTGTTTATCTTTCCAAAGCTCGTAAGCTCGCTATTTCAAGTCCGGGCAAGAACCTGCGTAGCCGATTCGATCTTGCTGGCCGGCTGCAATGAGCGCGCCCTCGCTTCATCCTGTTTCGCGGCTGCTGTTTCGCCCAAACGCTGGTGAGCTTGGGCGCGACCCTGATAGGCAAGAACGATGTTCGATATTCCTCTCGGATCAGGGCTGTTGATTCGGATGGCGGAGCTGTAATCGTCGACCGCGGCTTTATATCGCTTGAGAGAGCGGTCAATATCGCCTCTCACTCTGAAAGCAACGGGCCAGTTTGGGTTGAGATGGATCGCCATATTGGCGTCAGCCAACGCCCGCTGTTCCTCGGCCATATCATGGAACAGCATGGCGCGATAGGAATACGCGAGATAGCATTTGCCGCTCGTGCGAATCGCCGAGTTGAATGCGGCGAGCGCATACGGCAGGTTGCCGGAATCATAGTATTTCTTTCCTTGTTCGAACTCTTTCTGCGCTTGGGCTACTCGCTTGCAGTTCATCTCGGAACGGCAAAACCCGGCGAGCACGACTGACGCACAAAGAACCGCGGCAGCGGCGAGCATTCGAATTGCGGACCTTCTCTTATGCGAACCGGGAACGTTGGTCGGAAGCGCGGGAGCGGCGACGGACTCCCGGACCGAGCTCGAGGTTTGTATCACCGTCGCTGGTGCTGGGTATTTGTTACTCTCACGTATCGTTCGTGCGAGGCGCGCGACGGCTAAATCGAACTGATCGTTAAACGCGTCGACCCACTGCACGTTCCCGAGGAAGTACAACAGGCTGAGCGGGGGCTGCACGTCCTCAATACGGAATGCGATCATCGGAATCCCTCTGCGGTCTGCCAGTTCAGCTTCCCGGGATATCTGCCGGGCGTTCCGCGAGTTCTCCGACAGTATCAGAACGAAGCAGCTACACCGCTGGAGCCCTTCGACGATCGCGGTCGCCCACTCTTGGCCTGGCGGGATATCTCGAACTGCGATCCAGCACGAAACGTTCTCCCGCTCCAGGGCCGCGCACAAGCGATTTGCTGCGTCGTGATCCTCTTCTCGGTAGCTGATAAACACATCTCTCGGCACGGGAATACACCTTTGGATTCTGAGTAGAGCAACTTACAGGCCAGGATCCGCTGCCAAGCGTAAATCCGGCAAATAACTCATTTTCCGCGTAAATTGGCGGGCTGGCCATTGCGATTTCGCACGATTGTCGTGGGAAGTTAACCTTTTCTAACCGCGGATTAACTTTTAAGCTCGCCAAAGACTCAGTTAGGCTTATAAGGTCTTTACTTCGAAAATCGGGAGACTTCTTCGGCGGGCTTCATCGGCAAACGCCGAGGTCACGTCTATGCCTTCGCGCCTGATGCCGTCCCAGACCAGAACGGCCAGCACCCGATCTTTCGACTCACGGGCTAGCGCGTCCGCTTCCTCCAGAATTGAGACATTCAGCGCGACGAAGATTTCATCACCCTTGCCCTGCGACTCGACGATCACCACATCTCCACGGGCCTGTGCGTCTTCGATAGCGAGGTCGTAAATCGAACCCCAGTCGCCCGGGCGATCAATCACGGAAGTCTCGCGAAAACGTCGAGCGTCAAAAGGAAGGATTATGCGCCGTCGAAGCGCTAGCCCGCCCGCTGTCTGGATAGCCAGCAGATCGGCTCCGCATGCGGCGGAGCTAACCAGCGCTCTTGCGTTGTGTCCTTCCAGCACGTCCCGTATGGCTTCGCGGACTCTGTTGATATTTTCAGGCGGAAAGCTGGCATTAGTGGCGTCTGGCGCATCGATTCGCCGCCCGGCGAGAGCGATAATCATCTAATTTTTTCAGGCTCAGGATTTTGGGTTCTATGAGAGCGATTAGCGCATGTTTCCGGTATGGCCGAGAGAATACCGGCCAGGCTGCGGGTAAACACACATGCCATGAGGTCCCTGGCCAACTTTGATGCGCGCCCTCAGATTGCCGTTCGACGTGTCAAAGACATACACTTCGCTGTTGTAGCGGCCTGAGAGCCAGAGCGATTTACCATCCGGGGAGACGCCGCCCATATCGGGACTTCCCCCGCCGGGAATCACCCATTTAGTTGCAACCTTGCGAGTGGCCAGATCAAGCAAGGAAACCGATCCTTCTCCCCGATTCGATACGTACAGGTACTTCGCGTCACGGCTGAAATAGAGGCCGTGAGCCCCCCTACCCGTCGGTATAAATTCGATCTGTTTGAACGCGTCCCCATCAATGACGTGCACGCCATCGGAATCCATATTCGCGATGTAAAAGACTTTTCCATCCGGCGATATTCTGCAATCCTGCGGCATACCCTTGGGTTCCAGTCTCAAATGCGCCAGCACTTTCTGCGCCGCCACATCCACTTTGATCAGCTCGCTTGAAAACTCGCACGTTGCGATCATGTAGCGCCCGTCCATTGAAAAGTCGGCATGGTTGACGCCCTCGCACCCTACGGGAACGCGATTCACAACGTTCATCGTCTGCGCATCGCGAAAATCGATACGCTTCTCTCGTTCGGCCATAACGATTGCATATTTGCCATCCGGCGTGTAGTACATGTTGTAAGGATCGTCGACGTGAATCGTCTCGCCCTCTTTCCCGGTTGCTGGATCAATCATCGTTAACTGATCACCCAGATCCTGCGCCACCCAGAGTTTTTTAAGATCCCAGGACGGTACTACGTGCTGCGGTTCCAGCAGCTTTCTCGAGTGTTTGGGGAGAGCGAAGTGGCCGATAATCTTGTAAGTTGCCGGATCAATAATGTCGACCGTATCGCTCTTGGAATTCGGAACGTAGACCCGCGCCGGAAAATTCTTTACAGCAGGGCTGAGCATGCCTGAGCCGTCCGCCGAATATAGATTTTTGCTGTCCAAAACCGGCGGCATTCCGGGAAGAAGATTGAGCTTTACCAGGCCATTTGCTGCTGCATGAACCCTTGTGATCTGCCCACTGCCGCTATTTGCAACCACCGCCCAAGCGCCCGCCAAAAGGCCTACTCCCACAGCCTGCGCCAACCTGAATGAAAAAAGCATACGCTTATCTGTAGGGTAACGCGTCAAATTTTATCTCCAGCGATTCAGATCTTAAGTACAATTCTAAGTAGAAATGTTGCGGACTGACGACAGCGAAACGGAAATTTTGCTTGGCAACAAGCAATTGCTCGGCATATTCTTTGTGGTCGCGATTCTGCTCGGCGTTGCTTTCACCGGCGGCTACATGATGGGCCGGGGCTCCAGCGCGAAAAAGGCGTCCTCTGCTGGTGTTGCGGTGCCCAATGAAGTTGCGTCGTCGAGCAATCCCGGTCCGGCTGGCGGCGAGACACATTCCATATCCCCTGACTCGACCGATACGAGCGCGTCGGCAACGCCGAAATCGGCAGCCAGTAAACCAGAGCCGGTGCAGGAATCACCTCTCGGCTCACCTGCGCGCAAGACTTTCCATCCTCCGGATTCCGATTCGCTAACGGCCGCCTCTCCGAATGGGTTCGTGCCGGAAGCCGGACAGGAATTCCTACAAGTCGGGGCGGTGGGGCGCGACGAGGCTGAAGCAATCGCCGATGTCCTCCACAAGAAAGGATTCCGCGCGCACGCCGTTCCCAAACCGGGAAGCACGAAGCTTTATCGCGTGCTCATCGGTCCGATTCAGGATGCAGCCGATCTCTCCGCGACGCGCGACTCACTGCGCAAAACAGGATTCCGTGAAGTAATTGTGCAGAAGTATTAATCTGAAACGTCTACCATTCCACCGGCTGCCCTTGCTCTAAAGTCCAAACTTCAATCGAGTCTTTCTTCAGTTTCGCCGCTAGATCCTCAGGTCGGCCTGTGAGCGCCGGGAACGTTCCGTAGTGCATGGGAATAACTCTCTTCACCTTCAGCAAGCGCGCTGCATGCGCCGCTTGATGCGGGTCCATGGTGAAGTGATCTCCAATCGGCAAAAAGGCGAGCTCCGGCTGATAGAGCTCGTGAATCAGCGCCATATCCGAGAACAAAGCCGTGTCGCCTGCGAAATAAGCGGCTCGCCCGTCTTTCTGCGTTAAGACGTATCCAGCAGCTTCTCCGCCGTAAATCAGTTCATCGCCATCCTTGATCGCACAGCTATGGAGAGCGTGCGTCATGGTGAGCTTCACGAACCCCAGATCTACCGTTCCGCCCTTATTCATCCCGATCGTGTTCTTCACGCCCTTCTTTTCGAGCCACGCGGAGGTCTCGAATATGGCGACGACCTTCGGCTTGAACTTTTTCGCCAGCGGGATTACATCGTTGATGTGATCGAAATGCCCGTGCGAGATGGCGATCGCATCTACTTGCTTGATCTTGTAATCCTTGGGATACGCGGGGTTGCCCTCAATCCACGGATCCATCAACAAGACCTCGCCTGAATCGAAGCCAAGCTCAAACGTTGCATGTCCAAGCCAGGTGATAGTTGTCATTCCGACCCGTTAGACGCTGTCTTTCCTTTCGCTGGTACATCGAGACCATCACCGATTTTCGCCAGCCCCGGAATCGAAACCGGCATCTTGCCGGTAATGGGGATCTCGCCTAAAATTGCCTTCGCAGCAGCAATCTCGGAAGTAACCGAGGTGCTGAAGGTAGCGGCGTAAGACCCTACCTCAGGGAAATCGCGAAGCAGATAGGGATTACCTAGCGAAATCAAGGCAACAGGAACGGTCCCGTGCGTCAACCCTTTCATGAGCGCATTCAGCCCGCCTTCGAGCGCGACGCTGCCGCGGTTTGCAGCCACCGTGATAAAGGCAGCGACGTAGATTTGCTTACACCGCGAGCTGTCGGCCGCAATTCCTGAAAGAACGTCATCCGGCATAACCGGATCGGTGACATAGATTTTCAACTCGGGCACAGTCCGGTGCAATTCGGAGGCCAGCGTTTCTCCGCGCTGCGAAAACTGCCGTTCTTCCATCACGATCAGGCACGAGCCATCTCCGGCAGGCATCGGAAATAGATGCTTATCATCTTTAACCAGCGTGACCGCCCGATCTGCGACATTCTGCGCGAGCTGATCGATCTTCGGATCTTCTATTTCGTCGCTGATCGCGTCAACGCTTACGAACCGGCTACGAAACAAGCCGACCCGTTGCTTGGCGGCCATTATCTTCGCGGCGCTCGCGTCGATTCTCTGGCGCGAAATGCGGCCGCTGCGCACAGCCGAGACGAGAGCGCGGATGCAAGCTTCCGGATCCGACGGCATGAGAAGCGCGTCTGCTCCCGCTTCAATCGCCCGCACTGCTGCTTCGCCTTGGGAATACAAAGAGGCGATGCCTTGCATCTCCAACGCGTCAGTGACGATTATTCCTTGAAACCCAAGTTCGTTCCGCAACAGTCCCGTAAGCACATTCTGTGAAACGGTAGCAGGCATCTCCGCCGGTTCAAAAGCAGGAACCGCCATATGCGCCGTCATGATGGAATCAATTCCGTGCTCTATGGCCGCGCGAAATGGAACGAGTTCAACGGATTCGATCCTCTCCTTCGGCTGCTCCAATTTCGCGAGCTGCATGTGACTGTCTTCGGCCGTGTCGCCGTGTCCAGGAAAATGCTTCGCGGTTACCAGAACATAATCTCTTGGATTCGAATGCGCGCCTTCAATGAATGCGGACACTCCGGAGGCCACCGCGTGCGGGTCTTCACCGTAGGAGCGCACGTTAATGATCGGATTATCCGGATTGTTATTCACGTCCGCATCTGGAGCGAATACCCAGGTCACGCCGAGCGCGCGGGCTTCCCGCGCTGTCGCCGCCCCGAGATCCTTCGTGGCAATCAGATCGTGAGCAGCTCCAAAAGCCATGAGGTACGGGAATCTGGCAGTTTCGGCGACACGCATAGATGCGCCGCGCTCAAAATCGGAAGCGACGAGCAGCGGCGTTTTCACGATGCGTTGCATGTGATTGATAAAGGTCGCCATCTCGAATGGCTGCGCCGGGATCACATTGCCGTCACGAATCCGCCCGGCAACAATGAAGCCGCCAACATGATCCTCCTTGATCCAGCGCACGAAATTGCGGTACTCCGAGTTTTCGCTCGAAGGATAGTCGCCATATCCGCGAACAATGATCAGCTGCGCAATACGATCGTGGAGCGACAGTGAGCGAAGCAGCGCCGATCGGCTCGTCCGGGAAGATTTTGGGGAAACAGCCGCGTGAGCCGATTTCGTGCCGCAAAAGAACGGCGCAAGCAAGCAGGAGAGAACCACTAAGGTTCTATAAATAGCCATTCCCCTCACTATAGAGGCAGGTCTGCTTTTACTCAGGGACTAGCCTCCGCCGCACACATCGCCTCACTGGGATGCCAGCCAGTGCGTGGCGAGGGGCGGTGTGGGTCCTCGGTGAAAGCGCTTCGCCCCTTCTTCAATCTCCCGATCCGCTAAAGTGGCCCGGTCATGTTGACGCAAGTGCTCGGCCCAGTTCTCCACCAGAAAACTTTCCACGTGCCTGTTGGGTAGCGCCGCGTCCTGGAAAATGCCCCACCGGATCGCGCCATCCCGTAGCCGAATTCTTCCCAGCTCGCGCATTGCGGCAGCGAACGCCCGCTCGTCGTTCGGATCGATGTCGTATTCCACCATCACGAGCACGGGGCCGCGTTCGGGATCGGGCGGCGTTTTGAACACCGGTTCCGGCCAATGACCCGATTTCGTAATTTCGCTTTCTTCGCCAAGCCGGATCGGAAAGCGCCTCACCAGGAACAGGCTGAGCAGGCAAGTAATACCGGCTGCATAGAGACTGACACGATTGCCATAGCGCTCCGCGATAGTTCCCCACAACATGCTTGCCAGCGCCATTCCTCCCTGGAAAACCAACAAATAGGCCGCCAACGCGCGCGCTCTCACCCAACCGGGAAGCACGGTCTGCGCCGCCACATTGAAGCTCGACATCTCAGTTACCCATGCGACACCTGCAGCGAGCATCGCGCCTGCGGCAATTGTGAAGTTATCGACCCAGCCCAGCACGACGGTAACAATGCCCCAAACCGCTCCTGCCGACACGATCAGCTGATCAGGTGTAAAGCGCAGCCGAAACTTGGCGAGTAGCAACGCCGCCACCATCGAACCAATTCCCAGGCAGCCGAGCAAAACTCCGTAGGTCGTTGCCGTGCCTTTCAGCTCCGTCTTGGTTACGATCGGCAGAATCGCCCATATCGCGCTGCCGCCGATAACGAATGCTCCCGAGCGCACTAGAACGGAACGGATTCCCGGCGAGTAGCGCACGTACCGCAATCCTGCCCAGGTCGCCGAAACGATGCTTTCATTTGCTGTCGAGCTTTGCTCCTGTCGCGGGCGCTTCCACAGATAAAGTACGACGATCACGCCGACGAACGAGATTGCATTTAGGATGAATACGGCGCCCGGATTGAACGCCGCCACTACGAAGCCGCCAATCGCCGGCCCCACGGCGCGCGCGAGGTTAAATCCAACCGAGTTCAGTGAAATCGCTTGCGGCAGATCCTTCCGTGTGACAATCTCGGGTACAATCGCCTGCCAGGCGGGATTGTTCAACGTGGATCCGACTCCAAGCGCGAACGTCGCCAGCAATAAAGCAATCGGCGACGCTTTCCCGATTACCGTGAGCCAGCCCAGCACGCCCGCAGCGAAGGCCATGAACGCCTGAGTGAACACCAACAGCTTGCGTCTGTCGAATAGATCCGCGGCAGCTCCGGCCGGAATACCGAGCAAAAAGACCGGAAGGCTGGTTGCCGTCTGAATCAGAGCCACGTAAAGCGGAGAGCCGTTGAGCTCTGTCATCAGCCACCCCGCGCCCACATTCTGCATCCAAGTGCCGATGTTGGAGGCTATCGATGCGATCCAGAGCGAACGAAAAAGCGCATTTGCGAGCGGCGCGAATGGGTGGTCCGTTTCTTCAGCAGTTAAAGACTCGATTTTCGCCGCCACTCTCTTTCATTCTCGACTGCCATCGCTACGCTGCTCTACAGCGAATTCCAGATCTTCGTCGCGTATGACTTCGGCGCGTGATCAATCAGCGGCTGAATCGGTTGACGGGCGAAGTAATCGGCGAGGCGTTGTTTCCGCGAAGCAAGGCTGAACACCGCGAGCGCGGCTCCGGCATCCGAAAACTGGTGCTCGAGCTGCTCCCAAACGTTGCTCGCCAGAGGCTTGCCATTCACGCCATAGGGAGCGCCCACGTGGCCATACAGAGGCGGAGTGGGGACATGCGTGACTACGTCCTGGTCGTCGACGATTCGATAACCGTTCGGCGGGTAACTGGGACAGAAAATCAGTTCGTCCCCGACTCGCGGGCTTCCAAACGTGTATAGAGCCGCCTCGCGCCCCTTCGAATCTCGGTAAGCGCGCCGTGCAAGCGTCGTCAATGCCGCTCCGAGGCTATGTCCCGTAAAGATGATGAGCTGTTGTCCGGAGATTCCAGCCACATGCTCTTTTGCCTGGTCCCACACGCCTCCGGCGAGAAAAGTCTTCTGAAACCCACTGTGGACGAATCCACTATTCGTCGATTCCGGCAGAAAAGCGATATCCGCAAGTATGTCGGGCAGGTCCTGTACTCTCGTCCCTCGAAAAGCAATGACGATGACATCATCATTGTGCGCCACCAGGATGTGTGGAGGTTCATTTCTGTCGAATCCGAAAACAGCGCCTGTCAGGTTGACCTTTTCAAGTTGATCCGTTGCGTATGCGCCGTCCGTGGCGTACGCGAGATAGGAAATCTCCATCATCCACCAGCAATTCACGTCGCGAAAATCAACGGTCTTCTCAAGCGGGTGCTTGTCTGCATTTTCAAAAAAAGCATACCCGTCGTGCCCGGGGTCCGGCAGCAACGCCTCGAGATCTTTTACAGATTGCGGGTCAGGAACTGGTTTATTCGGATCGGCCATTAGTTCCCTTATTGTCCCCAAATGCAAATGTGCAAATGCGGACGGAGGCAGTTAAATCCTAAGAAATAGCCAGCGGGGCCATCCCAGTTCGCCCTCGTGCGTTA
>CAVWUV010000002.1:0-219915 GCA_963758245.1 uncultured Acidobacteriaceae bacterium
GCTGTACCAGCGCGTCTTATCGCTGGTATCGTAATCGACGCGAACCATGGGCTGCCAGTACTTGTATTTGCAGGATTTGCGCAATGTAATTGTTTTGCAGAGCATTGGTGCCGCCCGTGTTAGGAAGCGGATAAAGGTTCAGAAGTGCTGCGCCAATCGGGTTGATCCGGTTCGCCGGAATGGTGTCATTCGGGAACTCCGTACGCGCGTAGGCATTACCGGGGCAATTGCCGAGGGTTCCGCCTGGCGCGGTACATACAGTAGTTGAGGGATCGTAAACGATGTAGCCGCTCTGAGTGAAGTTCACACCCGAACCGTTTGTCGGCCGCAGGTAAGCCGGAGGAACGCTGGTCACGGTGGTAAAGGGAATGTGCTCCAGGTATTCTTCGTAACTTCCGAAGAAGAAGATTTTGTCTTTCTTGACGGGTCCGCCGAACGTACCGCCAAACTGGTGCTGGTGCAGGTTCTGCCTTGGTATGCCGTTCAGGTTATCTTCAAAATTGTTGGCATTGAGATCGCCGTTTTCGAGGTACTCATAAAGGTCTCCGTGATACCCGTTCGTGCCAGATTTGGTGACCATATTGACCGTGCCACCGCCCGTGCGCCCAAACCGTGCATCATAAGTGGTGGTCATGACATTGACCTCCTGCAGGGCATCCACGTTGGGAGCAATTTCCCAGGTTCCCTGCGACCCATGCGCCTGCATGGTGACGTTGGCGCCGTCCAAAGTAAATTGCTGGTATCCCTGCACCCCGCCGCCCAGCGTGTAAGCGTTCGAGACGTCCCAAGCGCGCGTGCCGGAGTAGCCTTGCGCACCGAATTGCGTTTGGGTGAACTGCGAACCCGGAGTGGTTCCTAACAGCGTGTAAACCTGGCGGCCGTTCAGAGGCACATTTTCGAGCTCTCGCTCAGTGAGAACGGTTCCGCCAGAACCATTGGCCGTTTCGATCAGCGGAGGCGCGCCGGTCACCTCAACAGTTTGGGTTGCGGTTCCCAACTCAAGGCTGAAATTAAGGCCCGTGGATTTGCTGGCCTGTACAAGTACGTTGTCCTGTACCTGCGTTTTGAAGCCCGGAGCAGTCACCGAAACGGTGTAAGTGCCCGGAAGAACGTATGGGATGAAGTAATCGCCCTTGTCAGTGCTGGTCGTGTTGTACGCCTGCTGAGTGGCCTTATTAACGGCTTGTACGTCCGCATTGGCGACGGTTGCTCCCGAAGGATCGGTCACCCGACCCATGATGGTGGCGCGGAATTCCTGGGCGAATAGGACGCAGGAAACAAGCAGTGACGCGAGGAGAGCGAGACCCCCTCGATTGAGTTTTCGAGGAAATGACATGACTAAACCTCCCGGGGATGACTGTCAGAGAAGACGCTTTCCCGAAAAGAGTTATATCACGGGAAATTTGACGCTTTTTTGGTAAAACGTCAGGGATATAGAATCCGGCGGAGGCGCCCACCCACTCCAGATCTTTATTGAAGTCTACGCCCATCATCTTCCCGCGCCCCGTCCGAATAATCGTGGTGACCGGTTTCAGCTCGCCGTCCCATACGTACATAATTCGGATCTCGACTTTCGTCATCCCGGCGGGCGTATTAACCGTCGGTATGAAATCCATCCTCCGCTGAAGAATGAAATTGCCTCGTTGAGTTTCCGGGATAACCGCAATCTCGTCCTTCGTCGGCCCGATTGTCACGCCGAGCCCCGCGAATGAATAGAGCGGTTTCAAAACATATTGATCCAAATTCTCGGGCAGCTCCGTGATGTCGCTGAGAAAGCGCGTTTCGGGCACGCTGACGTGCCGGAACCAAGGCAGGGAGAACTTACTCAGCCGAAAGAACCAGTTCGGATGTCCCGCCCACTCGACGTCCAAATCGTCGGTAAATTCAAAACTAGTCTGGACGCTTTTCTTACCAGCTCATCGACAATCACCCGATTGTAAATTCGCTTGACTTCTATTCCGTTCAGATACAATTTCCGGCCCTGCTTTTGAACTTCTGCGATAGAAGCGATTCTTATCCCGAGCGCTTTCTGCGTCACCAGAAAATCGCACAGTGTCTTCTGTTCGTAGGGGTCGATCTCGAGCAAGACCACCTCGCGGGGGTCATGCCCATGTAAGATGGCGCGGCGCAGCAACTCGATATAGCTCTGTTCGTCAAGCCCGTCCAGGAAGGACGTGAGATGCCCGTCAACCTTCTCCTTTAGCCGATAAACACGCTCATATTCTTGCGCCAGTACGGGTTGAAAACCATACAGAGAGGGAAAGCCTTGTATCTCCACCAACTTCGGTTCGAGGGTTCCGTCTTCTGCCAAGACAAGACCGAAATCGGCTTGAACGAAAAGCGGATCGCTCGCCTCATTGGGGACTCTGAAGTGCGGCGGAATGGCGGAATCTGACGCGGTCCTGTAGTCCGGATTGGAAGCGAGCTGCTCATACAGCTCACGCCCGTACCGCATCATTTTGTCGAGTAGCGCCTTTGGAATAAAAACAGGAGTCTCGCTGCAGCGAAACCCCACGTGAGTTCCCGAGACTTCGTCAATGCGCCGAAGAAACTCGGAGTACAGTTCGGGCGACCACTGCTCATTGAAGCGCCGGCGTAATTCAGGTACCACTCGGCTCTGCGCCTATACCAGAAACTGGCCGCTACTCATGATCTGGTGATCGTCGGCCCAGATGTCGAACTTTCTGCCGACCACGTCGATGTGAGTAGAAGAGGTCCACTGCGCTCCTGTATGAGCGCCATAGGGGTCACCGAAAGCCATGTGCACGCCAGGGATTTTTTCATCCTGGAGGATGTTGCCGACAACATCGTTAAGAGCCAGATTAGTGCCGATCGCAAACTCACCCACCCGATCGCTATTCTCATCCCGATGCGTATAGCGCCAAAATTCGTCTTCCAGCTCTTTGTTGTTCGAGCTTGCTCTCGTCAGCCGGTTCCGTTCTATTTGAAGCGTAAGCGGAGTCTTTTCGAGATCGCCGTACTTAGAGCATAGATAATCGCCAACAACGCCATCCACGACGAAGGTGCCGTTTACTTCGAGCGGTGATGTGAAGGTTTCGCCGCCGGGCAGGTTGCCCCACTTCTCGGGGCTGATAATGCCGCTTGTCTTAATCCATTTATAATTGGGCGTCATTTCGGCGTGAATATCAGTGCCCGCGTGGGTCACGGCGCGAATGGCTCGCGCCTTATTTACTATGTTCATCACCCGGATTGTCAATTCATCCACTTTCAGAAAATCCGCCCGCATGCCTTCGAGCATGATCTTCTTCTCGATGTTCACCATGTGCGCGTGACGCAGTTTTTTGCGATTCACTACATCCGTCATCTGCATGCGCGTCTTCAGCTCGTTCGCCTGGGCCTGCACAGCAAAAATGCTCACCTGGCTCGAGGCCAGATCGTCCAGGATTACCTGCGGCATGTCCGTTAATGGTCGAGGCGCGAGATCTTCCAACAAAAACGTGGCGTAGCTGCAGCCGCACTGCTCGAGCTCCGAAACCAAACTTGCGGCAATCTCTTCACAGGCCCGATCCGTGATCAACGTTACCTTTTCTGAAGGTTGAATTTTCAGACAGACAAACACCGCGTTGTGCGCGCCCGGTTTAAGCTCCGGGTCAAAAGGCCGGCCGTTCAGTGCGCGGTTCATTTCGCTGCGCCAGCGCCTATCTCGCTCGTTAGACCGGCCTCGGTCTCATAAATGATGTAATCCATCACCTTGCTTAAATCTCCCGTTTCCTGAAAAATCCTTAGCTGACGGTCCGCTCCCGTTCCGTTCTCCAGAATGCGGTGGATGTAGTTAATCTCGTTTCGAGAGTCGAGCTCATCGACAACATCATCGACGAAATGCAGGTATTCATAAATCAGGTCGCGTACCGGTACTTCCGTCTGCTTCCCAAAATCAATGATTTTCCCCTCGATGCCGTACCGCGCGGCGCGCCATTTGTTTTCCATGATCAGGGCCCGGCGGTAAAGGCGAAATCCCTGGTTTGCCGCATGCAGCTTATACAGCTTGGCTACGGTCGCTTGAATTAACGCCGCAATCGCAATAGTCTCGTCGGCTCGCAGCGGAACGTCGCAGATGCGAAATTCGAGCGTCGGAAAATTCGGATGTGGCCGGATGTCCCACCAGATCTTCTTGGCATTATCAATGCAGTTAGTCTTCACCAACAGGTTAACGAAGCTCTCATATTCGCCGTAACTCGGAAAATAATCAGGGATGTTCGTGCGCGGAAACTTGTCGAACACCTTGCAGCGGTAAGACTTCAACCCCGTATCCATGCCCAGCCAAAACGGCGAATTCGTCGACAGCGCCAGGATGTGAGGCAGGAAATATCGAGCCGCGTTCATCAGGTGAATCGCGGTTTCATGGTCTTCCACGCCGATGTGCACGTGGAGGCCGAAGATGAGGTTAGCGCGCGCCACCATCTTCAAGTCCTCCACGATTGTGTGATATCGCTCATCGGGATAGATGTCCTGTTTCCGCCAGTCCGCGAACGGATGGGTCGCTGCGGAAGCTAAGCGCAAATCGTTCTGTTTCGCCAGTGCGACAATCTGCAATCGGAGCTCTTTCAGCTCCTGCGCCGCGTGCTTGATATCTCTGCAGATGCCAGTGCCCACCTCGACGACCGACTGATGCATCTCGGCTTTCACTGCTTCCTTCAGGAGCAATTTGCTTTTGGCGATGATCTCGGAGTTGATGTGCGACCGAAGATCCCGCGTGATGGGGTCAATGGTCTGATATTCTTCTTCGATGCCGATTGTCAGGCTAGGTCTCATGGCTGTGCCCTTCAGGAAGTACGCGCAGGCGTGACGGGTAATGCCTTATCTTGACGCTGCTGTCTTCCTTGCGGGCTCCCCCTTCAAGAAATGACCCCAATGGTATTGCACTTGAGGCTGCTCGTCGCTGAGTGCTTTATCAATCGCCAGCTGCGCCACATTTTCGACTACCCAATCGAAATTCGCCTCGCCTACGGAATGAACATCCGCATCGGGAGCAGGGTTCAGGAAATCGATCGCGTACGGCACCCCGTCTTCTACCGCCAATTCAACCGTGTTGAAGTCGTACCCGAGCGCTCTGCAGAGCGTCAGCGAATCTTCGACGACGCGGTCGTAAAGCTCTTGCGAACTCGCCCTTCCGTCTTTCACATACCGCAGATGATGCGGCTGATTGGGGTCATACTTCATAACTCGAACCTTTTCTCGCCCCACCACATAGCACCTGAAATACTCGTTGAAATTTACCGCTGATTGCAAGGTCATGCACATCGTGCCGGTCTGATCATAGGCGTTGTAAAATTCTTCCGGCGAGCTCACTTTAAACACGTGTTTCCAGCCGCCGCCGCTGAAGGGTTTTAAGAATGCCGGGAAGCCGATGTAGTCGAAGACTTCTTCCCAGTTCAGCGGATACACCAGGTTCCGCATGGATTGAACTGTCGTCCCAGGTGGATGCGTTTTATGAGGCAGGACCACAGTCTTAGGTACTGCGACACCTAATTTGCTGGCGAGCGCATAGTTAAAAAACTTGTCATCGGCGCTCCACCAGAACGGATTGTTAATGACAATCGTGCCGTTTAGAGTCGCGTTCTTCAAGTAAGCCCGGAAAAACTCTATATCGTGCGAGATCCGGTCGATGATCACGCGATATCCGCTCGGCTCGGCCATCTTGACTCCGCCGATCCGAATATGTTCCGCTGTAACGCCGCGAATGTTCTTGCTGTTGATACGGTCCACCAACGCGGATGGAAACGTGTTTTCCATCCCGTAGATAATCCCTACTTTTGGCATAACTCACCTTTCCGGTCGCCGAGTTACTGAAAAAATTTTACCGCCATGCGCTGCCAAAGTGGCCAGTCGTGCTGCTCGCCTCCAGTCCAGACGTCCAACCAGTGCGGAATACCTTTCGCGCCCAGAATATGAGCCATTTGGAAGTTCGCGCCCAGACAAATATCGTGATCTCCAACCCCCAACACTAGTTTCATCTTTTGATAGCGTTCGAGAAACCACGGATCGTTGATATTCGGAATGTAATCAATCGGATTGTTGAAATAAAAGTCGTTGTCGTAGTACCCGTCCATGAATGATCTCAGGTCAAAAGAACCGCTCATGGACACGCAGGCGGAGGTGGCTTCGGGGTGTTTCATAGCAAAGTTGAGCGCGTGATACGCCCCAAAACTGCAACCAGTGGTGCAAATCTGCTGGGCGCCGTTAAGGCCTTTAATCAGTGGCAGCACTTCGTAAATGATGTAGGATTCATACGCGTTGTGCCGCATCACACGATCGTGTGGATGAATGCGGCGGTTGTACCAGCTCTCGGAATCCACGCTGTCCACGCAGAACACCTGCAGATGTCCCCAATCGATCTTCTGCCAGACAGCGTGAATCATGCCCCGGTCTTCATACTCGAAAAATCGTCCTTGGGAGCTCGGGAACACCAGTATAGGCATTCCGGCATGGCCGTAAACCAGCAGTTCCATGTTGCGGCCCAGCCTGTGACTGTACCAGTTGTGATAATCCCGGCGCATGAGTTAGATCGACCCGCTTCCATGTTACTTTGAGGCTGCGGAACCGACGAGATGCAGCGCGCGCTTTCAAAATTCAACTTGCCAGTCATTTTTGCCGTACTGTTTCTGCTGCCATTTGCCGGAACTGGAGCGACGGGGGACGACGATAAAGAGGATGAAGCGAATGGGACTTCAGCGGAGATAATTCGCAAGTATCTGGCAGCGACTCAAGTACATGACGCTTCCCGCAATGTTTCCATGGAGGTGAACATTAACGCCGCTGTGCCGAATTTGAACGAGCACGGCCAGCTGCGTGCCCTCAGGAGGATCTCCAGCGTAGGTAAAATTACTTATCGTGTCCTGGGGTTCACGGGAGATAACTCAATCAAGAGCCAGGTAATCGCCCGTTATCTGCAAGCTGAGCAGCAGGGCCAAGGCGATCAAAACCTGGCGATCACACCCGCGAACTACAAATTCAAGTTCAAAGGTGAGAAGACGATCTATAGCCGCCCAGCGTTTTTTTTCCAGCTCTCCCCGCGCAAGAAGAAGGTGGGCTTATTCAAGGGCGAAATGTGGCTGGATTCCAGTACTTACCTGCCGCTTTTTGAGAAAGGCAGGTTTGTTAAAAATCCCAGTATCTTCTTCAAAAGAGTAGCTTTCGAGAGGGCCTATTCGATAGAAAACGGGATCGCCGTTCCGCAATATATGAGCAGCATCATTGACACTCATCTCGTGGGCAGGGTGGCGCTGGACATCTTCTACTCGAATTTCACGCCCCTTACAGGTGCTGATCGGGCGGCGGGCGAATCAGCAGTCGTTGCGCCCGTTTCCAGGTAATTTGACATTTCTTCCCTCAGCGCCCAGTGCGGACACCGCTCCCGCCCCGTTCATTGAAAGCCGCATCTGGCTCATAGAGAACGAAAACTTGAGGTCGCAATTTGCGGCCCCGGACACGTGAAGCCGAACAACGGGCGAATACTTCGGGCTGCACCCGCGATCCAAGTTGAGTCTCAGACCCAAAACCAAGTAACCTAAAGGTTAACCGCTTAAGGGAGTTCATGAAGACGCTTTTTCTCAACCCTCCTTCTTTCGAAGGATTCGATGGCGGCGCCAGCTCGCGCTGGCCCGCTGCCAGAGAGATCGAATCGTACTGGTACCCGGTCTGGCTTTGTTACCCGGCAGGCATGATTCCCGAGAGCAAGGTGGTCGATGCTCCTCCGCATAAGATCTCGATTGACCAGACAGTCGCGATGGCGTCTGACTTCGAGCTTCTGGTGCTCTTTACCTCTACGCCTGGTTTTCACGTCGACCTGAAAATCGTGGAGATGATGCGCGACGTTAACCCCAAGCTGAAAGTGGCGTTCGTCGGGCCTCATGTAACCGTGCGGCCGGAAGAGAGCCTTCGCGCATCGAAGGCTATCGACTTCGTAGTCAAGCGCGAGTTTGACTACCAGATCCGGGACTTCGCAATGGGCAAGCCGCTCGAAGAGATTCCCGGGGTGGTGTTCCGCAAAAATGGCGGTTTTCAGAACAATCCGGAAGGCGGCGTCATTGAAGATCTCGACGCGCTTCCCTGGGTGACGAAAGTTTACAAGCGCGACCTGGACTTTCGCCGCTATAACGTTCCCTTCCTGCTGAACCCATACGTTTCGTTCTATACGACTCGCGGATGCCCGGCTCAGTGCACCTTCTGCCTGTGGCCGCAAACCCACTCGGGCCATCGGTGGCGATTGCGATCCTCTGATGACATCGTAAAAGAATGCCGCTGGACGCTTGAAAACTTCCCGGGCCTGAAGGAGATCTTTTTCGACGACGATACCTTCAACTATCAGAAGGCACGCACGATCGAGCTTTGCAGCAAGTTGAAGGACCTGAAATTTACTTGGAGCTGTACGTCACGCGTAACAACGGATTACGACACGCTCAAGGCAATGAAAGAGGCCGGTTGCCGGCTGCTGATCGTCGGGTATGAATCGGGCGATCAGCAGATCTTGAAAAATATCAAAAAAGGCGCAACCATCGACATGGCCCGCCGATTCACGGCCAACTGCAAGAAGCTCGGCCTAACGGTTCACGGTGACTTCATCGTCGGCTTACCTGGAGAGACGCGGGACACTATACGGAAGAGCATCAATTTTGCGAAAGAACTGGACGTTGAAACCATCCAGGTTTCGATCGGCCATCCTTTTCCCGGCACGGAGTTTTACGATCACGTCAAGAAGAACGGATTGATCACGATCGACGAGGTCATGGCCGATGAAGCCGGCCACCAGCTTCCGAATTACCAATATCCGGGCCTTGATCGAGGTGAGCTGGTGGAATGGGTGGAGCGTTTCTACGGTGAGTTCTACTTCAGACCCAAAGTCGCTTTCCGCCTCATCCGTAAAGCGATGTTCGATCAAGCGGACCGCAAGCGCCTCTATAAAGAAGCCCGCGAATACCTGTCCCTGCGCTCAAAACGCAAGCAGTTCGTGAAAGAGCAGAAAGATCAGAAGGAGCAGACTGCGGTTCTGAGCGCGGGAGATTGATCTGGCATCAGCGAACACGATCCCGTTGACGGGGCTTGAAGATCAGCAGGAATATCAAACCGGAACCCGGCGCCGCTCTAAATCTAAGACACTGACGCTGGTGGTGGCTGTCATTTTCTTGAACGCGCTCGGCAATCTCTCTCTGGCTTGGGGCATGAGGCACATTTCGGAAGCTGTTTCCTTGAACCCGGCCGCTTATTTGAGAGCGATGTTGAACCCTTTCGTGGCTCTTGGTATCGCTCTCCTCATCGTGTGGCTCCTCACTCGTATGGCGTTGTTGAGCTGGGCTGATTTAAGCTTTGTGCTGCCACTCACCGGGCTCGGCTATGTCTTGGCGGCTTTATTCGGGTGGTGGTTCTTGAATGAATCTGTCGCCCCGTCCCATTGGACCGGAACTCTGCTAATTTTTGTCGGCACCGCGATGGTCGGAACAACCAAGCAGCAGACACACTCGATCGGAGCCCCGGAATGAAGTGGCTGCTCTTATCGATTATTGTGTGCGCTACCGTTCTGAGCGATCTGCTGCAGAGTTATGAGATGAAACGGAGCGGCGAACAAAGTGTAAACGCCCGCGGCTTAGGACGCTTGCTTCGTATGATCGTGAGCCGCAGATATCTGTTCCTGGCGATTGTCTGCATGGCCGTTTCTTTCTTCGCGTTTATGGCGTTGGTGCAGACCGCTCCGCTCAGCTTCGCAGTGCCGGCTTCTGCCGCCACGTTTGTCCTCGAAACGATTCTCGCCAAATTTGTTCTAAACGAGGCTGTCGGAAAACGCCGCGCGGCTGGAGCTTTGCTCGTCCTAGGCGGCGTATTGCTCCTCGCCCGTTAGTGCGCCTTTTCTGGCTGATCTTTCTTCCCGCAATCGCGTATCAACTCCTGGCTATTCTCGCGGCCTTGGGCCACCTCAAACGTCGCCATTCGCGTCCCACTGCATCCGCTTTCTCTCCTGGCGTTTCGGTCCTGAAGCCGCTCCACGGTATCGACCCAAACACACGGGAAGCATTCATCTCGCAAATCAACCAGCGCTATCCCAGGTTCGAGATCCTTTTCGGAGCGCGGGAGGAAAACGATGCCGCCGCCATTGAGGTGCGCCGGTTACAAAGTGAACATCCAGACGCTCCCATCCGCCTGATCATCGGCGGTGAAGCAACCCGCAACGGCAAAGTCGGTGTTCTGATGGAGCTCGCTCGCCACGCCCGCTATCCCATTTGGGTTGCCAATGATAGCGACATCAAAGTGGATTCCGAATACCTGGCGAAGATTGTTGCGCCTCTCGAAGACAAATCAATCGGCGTCGTTACCTGCCCCTATCGAGCGAAAGCGCACAACCTGCCTGCCGCATGGGAATCTCTCGGAATCGCCACCGATTTCATGCCCAGCACGCTGGTCGCGCAACTCATCGGGGTGCGTGATTTCGGCTTAGGTTCTACGCTCGCCTTCCGCGCTGCTGATCTCGAACAAGCCGGCGGTTTCGCTGCACTTGCCGATTACCTCGCCGACGATTATCAGCTTGCCAAACGGATCACAGGTCTCGGGAAAAGGGCGCTGCTCTCCACCTACACCGTTGAAACCTCCCTCTCCGATGCAACCTGGCGTGGCGTCTGGACGCATCAGCTCCGTTGGGCACGAACCATTCGGCTCACCAAAGGCGCTGGTCACGCCGGTTTGCCAATCACCCACGCTGGTATGTGGGCACTGCTCGCAATTGCTACAGGCGCTTGGCTGCCCGCCGCAATTGTCGCGGCTCTACGCATCACGTCCGCCGCGCTGACCGGCTGGTTCGTCCTCCGCAGTTCCATCGCCGCAAGTTTCTTCTGGCTCGCTCCCTTGTGGGACATGTACTCCTTCGCCCTGTGGGTTTCGTCTTACGCCGGAAGGGAGGTTCGCTGGCGCGATCAACGCCTGCGGATTGACAGCCAGGGGCGGATTCAGGAGAAGTAGCGAGTCGAGCGAAGACAAAATGCTTAGCGGAACACCGTCACCGTCAGTTGCAGTTGCATCCTTCGCTTTGATGCCGGATCATCTGACGAGAATAAGATAGTAGGTTGCTTCATCGGTACAATCACCGTCGACTCCCATCGATTATTTCGGAAGATCGGTGCTGCAGAAGGAGCGCTGTTTTCCGGGTGACTTTCGATCAAACTGCTAATTTCAGCCAACACATAAAGCGACAAACGATCGCCAATTTCTTCCAACTTCCTGCAGTCTATGTTTACCCCGACGTCGATCTGTTGCCACTGAGTAGTTGTTCCGCTGGTGCTTGCGAACGGTACTTTCTCGCCCGCCCGGATTGAGCCTCGGTCGGTGTCGTTGCGCATTATGATTGAGTACGAACGGCTGTTTATGACCTGTTCATTCTCGAGTTCCCGCACCACGAAATTAAGCTGGTAAAACTTTTTCGCGGCCTTCTCCACTGACTCTGCCGAAACCGGCTGCTTCTCTGTGGTTCCCGTGCTTTGAGGCAAGCATGTCACGTTCGTGAGTACTGCCAGACCAGCCATAATCATCAGTCGTCGCATGTTTCGCTCCTTTTTGTCTGCAAGCCTCATTCGAGCGGCTTGATCTCGAGTGCCGTCACTTGGATCGGCTCGACAGGACCACCGAGATGAGTCAGCCCCTGTGCTATAAGCTTTTGGTCACCCCTCGCCAGTCGCAATAACGCTCTTTCTTCGGCGGTCATTGGGAACGGCGTCGGGAATTGCGGCAGCTTCGGTTCTGCCAATCTTTTCAATATTCTTCTTGGTTTTCTTGTATTCGCCAATGCAATCGCAAGATGGCGGGGAGGAAGTGTCACGGTTTTCGATGCTTCAATTTTGTGCGCTGCAGAAATTGCATTGTCTACCAGCTGTTTTCGCGCTGGCGGATTTAGCGGTTGAGACCAGAACAGCCAGCAGCCTGCTGCTACTGTGGCGAGGGCTACTGCCGCCCATTGCAGAATTGGGCCCCTGCGTACTGTCCTCTGGGTAACTCGGGCAAGCACACGCCGTTCCAGCCCCTCACTTTCAGGAGCGTTCGCGTAAGTTGCCAGCGCGTCATCCAGCTCTTGATCGAATTGATCCCGCGAATCAAGCATGTCGGCTCCCTTTCATACGCGCCATCTTTTGTTTGAGTAGTGCCCGGGCCTCCGCCAGAAGTCGCCGCACTGTACCCTCGGGCAAGCCCATTACAGCCGCTATCTCGTGCGTGGTCATTTCTTCGACAGATGAAAGCGCGAGCGGCCTTCTCAGTTTTTCGGGCAGTGCGTCGATCAGGCGGTGAATCGTTCGACTCCGCTGGGTCTCAATCGCCGATTTCTCCGGGCTGGTCTCTGTGTTCGTAATTTCAGTCAGTTCCCTCCCCGGACTGAAACGCCTGACCGGTCTCTTCCCAATCGCGATGCGCCAGGCCATGCGCGCGAGAAACGCCTTCTCATCCTCGATATGCTTCCAGGCTCCGGTTCGAAATAGTTTGAAAAAGGTGTCTTGCACAACATCTTCTGCGTCTTCCACATTCCGCAACACGGCATACGCAATGCGGAACACGAAATGCGATTGGCGCTCAACCAGGAGGGCGAACCGCGTCTCTGGCTCGCGGGTGGTTTCCCTCTCTAGCAAGCTGTCCCACTCACCGGCTGTTGTTCTGGACACAAGCTCCACATTCATGGTGAACGTACACCAGCTAAGACCGTTCGGATGGACGCGGCGCTCACTTATTTCTTCACCGCGTGCATGTTAGCCTGATATCGGCGTCATCTCCTGGCCAGGCCTTTGCAGGCTCTCCGCGCACCAGGGTTTGATTTCATCGTAGGAGCCCATAAAAGCTAATGTTTTCAAAAATCCGGAGCATTTCGCTCCTTGTGTCTGCAATTGCATTCACGATATCGAGTGCTCGAGCGCAAGCTCCGCCGCCGGCCAAAGTTGCGATCATCAATGCCCAGAAGGCCGTAGCAGACACTCAAGACATAAAAAAAGCTCAGGCAACTCTCGAAGCTAAATATAAGCCCAGGCAACAAGCCATTGAAAGCTTGCAGCGAGAACTGCAGAATATACAGCAACAAATTAATGCTCCCAACATCGCTCCTGACCGGGAGGCACAGCTGCGACTTGACGGGACACAGAAGCAAAAGCAACTCCAGCGCTTAAGCGAGGACTTACAGAGTGACGTGAACGCGGAGCGGCAGGATGTTTTGGGCCGCGCGGGCCGTCAGATGTCGGATGTGGTGAAGAAAATCGCGGAACAACGCGGTATCGACATTGTCGTGGATGTAACCAATACGGTTTACTACAGACCGGCGCTGGACATCACCGCTGACGCTACTGCTGCGTACGATAAGGCATATCCTCCCAAATAATGGATAGCTACCTGCAACAATACGGCGCCGGAGACGAAAAGCGCAGCCGTGTCATAAAGATCATTGTTCTGTCGGTAATCGCGATACTGCTCCTAACTTGGGCTGCCTATCTCGTCTTCCACAACTATCCCGAAAAACAGGTCGTCAAGCATTTCCTAGGCGAGGTAAATTCCGCGCAATATCAGCAGGCCTATCGCGACTGGGGCTGCACGACGGCGCATCCCTGCCCTAATTACGACTATCAACGCTTCCTGGAAGACTGGGGACCGCCTAAGAAGATCTCTTCGCCTTGGCAGATCGCGAACGTTGATGGCTGCAAAAGTTTCGTGACTGTGAACGTGCAGGCCCAGGGCGCTGAGTTGCAATCACTCTCAGTGCAACGCGACGATCACGAGTTAGGCTTTGCGCCCGCGCCCGAATGCCAGGAGAAGCAATGGCATTGGAAGCAGTTCTTCCAGCGCCTCATCGGCCACGGCAAATCGTAGACTGAGCCGCGCAGCTGGCTTACGGAACTGGGCCTCAGCGAACGGCTTCGCCAATCCCGGAACTATCAACCCCACCTGCTTAGAAATTCAACGCAGTCGCACACAGCCCGTGCCGACGCGCCGCTCGCAACCGCAAGATTTCTGGGGCGCTGCCCTCCTCGATCCCCTAAAACCGCCCGCCCTTCCCTCCGTCCGCTACGATGAAATTAGTCCATGAATCTTTCCCCGGTTGACCTGAAAAAGACGGTCAACCTGCCCAAAACAGATTTTCCGATGAAGGCAAACCTTCCTACGGCCGAGCCAAAGATGCTCGAACGCTGGGAGGCCATGAAGCTATACGATCGCATTCGCGAGACTCGCGCCGGTCATCCTCAATTCATCTTTCACGACGGTCCGCCGTATGCAAACGGCAACATCCATCTCGGCACCGCGTTCAACAAGATCGTCAAGGATCTGGTTATTAAATCGAGAACCATGGCGGGCTTCGATGCGCCATACGTGCCTGGCTGGGATTGTCACGGCCTCCCGATCGAGTTCCGCGTCGACCAGGAGTTAGGAAAGCGCAAAGCTTCCATGACCGTGGCGGATATTCGCGCCGCATGCCGCGCCTATGCGTCGAAATTTGTCGACATTCACCGCAGCGAGTTCAAGCGGCTCGGCATTCTGGGGCGCTGGCAAGATCCTTATCTCACCATGAGTGCCGAATACGAAGCGGTCATCGCGCAGGCATTCGTGGATTTTTTGCACGCCGGCTACGTCTACAAAGGCCTCAAGCCGGTTCATTGGTGCATTCGGGATCGCACCGCGCTGGCCGAAGCCGAAGTGGAATATGAGAATCATTCGAGTCCGTCCATCTATGTGCGTTTCCGGCTCGCGTCTGATCCCGCGAAAATCGATCCCGCTCTTGCCGGCCGCGATGTCTACGCCCTGATTTGGACGACCACTCCCTGGACCATTCCGGCTAACCTCGCAATTTGCTTTCACCCGAAGCTCGAATATGTCGCGGTCGACACTCCGCAGGGCGTCGCCATCGTTGCAGAAGGTCTTCTGCCGCAGGTGTCGGAAGTGCTCGGCTGGGACAAAACGGTTCTCGCGCGATTTCCCGGCACGAAGCTCGAACGCGCTGTGTTCCGCCATCCTTTTATAGATCGGGATTCAATCGGGCTGCTCGCCGAACACGTCACATTGGAACAGGGAACCGGCGCGGTCCATACCGCTCCAGGTCATGGCCAGGAGGACTTCGTGGTTTGCCGGCGTTATGGAATTCCGGTCTATTGCCCCGTCGATGCGGCTGGTCGAATTTTCGCAGCGGAAGGAGCGGAGGGTGCATTACCCGAACAATTAATCGGCAAAACAGTTTGGGAAATCAACCCACTCGTCGTCGATCTGCTTCAACAGCGTGGCGCTCTGGCCTCTGAGGAAAAGCTTGACCACAGCTATCCACATTGCTGGCGCTGCCACAATCCCGTCATCTTTCGAGCCACGGAGCAGTGGTTCATCGGCATGGATCGCGGGGCGGGAGACAATGCTCGCGAATCTTTCCGGACCCGCGCCCTCGAAGCGATCAAAACTGTGAAGTGGCATCCCGCCTGGGGTGAAGAGCGCATCTCGAACATGGTCGCAACTCGCCCCGATTGGTGCATCTCGCGGCAGCGCGTCTGGGGCGTGCCCATCATCGTCTTTTATTGCGATAACTGCGGTGAGCCTTTCACCGACAAGCGCGTCCAGGAAAGTATCGTCGAACAGTTTCGGGTTCACACTGCCGATATCTGGTACTCAAAAACCGCGGCAGAGCTGATGGGACCCGGATGCGCCTGCTCGAAATGTGGCGGCAGCTCCTTCCGAAAAGAAAACGACATTCTCGATGTCTGGTTCGATTCCGGCTCGAGTCATCTCGCCGTCCTGACTCCCGAGAATGGCCTGCGCTGGCCTGCCGACATGTACCTGGAGGGCGGCGATCAATATCGAGGCTGGTTCCAGAGCTCTCTGCTGGTCGGTGTCGGCCTGAAGAACAAATCGCCTTACCTCGAGTGCGCGACAAGCGGCTGGACGCTCGACGCCGAAGGCCGGGCCATGTCGAAATCTCTCAACAGCATTGGCCCTGAGAAGATCATCAAGCAGTACGGCGCGGATATTCTCCGTCTGTGGGTCGGCTCGGTCGATTTCATGGAAGATGTCCGGATGTCCGACCTGATTCTCACTCGCTTATCAGAGGCCTATCGCAAACTGCGCAACACCTTTAAATACATGCTCGGCAATCTCGGCGATTTCGATGCCGCGCGCGACAGCGTGGCCGGCAATCGTCTCGCCGGAATCGATGCATGGATTCTCGTGCGCGCGGAAGATCTCGTTCGCCGTTGCCTCGCCTGGTACCACGAATACGCTTTTCACAAGGTTTATCGCGCGGTCTATGACTTCGCCACTACGGACCTCAGTGCGATCTATTTCGATATATCGAAAGACCGGCTCTACACCGCCGGGCCGTCCTCTCACATTCGGCGAAGCGGGCAAACCGCGCTCTATCGTTTGAATCTGGCGCTGGTGCGCATTCTTGCTCCTATTCTTTCCTTCACCTGCGAAGAAGTATGGCGGCACACCAAATTCGGAACTGCGGATTCGGAAAGCGTGCACATGGCTTACTTCCCTCAACCCGAAGAATTGACCGAGGGATTGTTGCCCGAGCAGCGCAAGCAGGCTGCTGATTGGGATCAGCTCGTCCCGGTGCGCGACGAAGTTCTGAAAGCGCTGGACGTCGCGCGCGAAGACAAAGTAATCGGCTCATCGCTCGAAGCCGCCGTGCTGCTCGAAGCCGGCGCAGATCTGTACGCGCTGCTGGATAGATTCGCCCCTGAGCTTCCGGCTTGGTTCATCGTTTCGCAGGTAGAGCTGGAACATGGCTCTTCGCCTGGTCTGACCGTGCGCGTTGAGCGCGCCACAGGCGATAAGTGCGAACGCTGCTGGAAATACACCAGTGACGTCGGCACTGACCAGGATTTTGCCACGGTTTGCGCCGCCTGTGCAGCCGTGCTGCCGGAGTTTTTGGCATAGTGTCAGGTCAGCGAAATGTTATTTCCCGGTTGATGCCGGCGGCCGCATCGGTGCTGGTGCTGTTCGCGGATCGCCTGTCTAAATTGCTTGTTCAGCACTCGCTGAGCACGTTCGATACTATCTCCATCATTCCGGCTTGGCTGCGTATCGTGCATACCGAAAACCCGGGCGCAGCGTTCGGAGTTTTAGCCGAAGGCAATCCCTTTCTGCGGAGCGCCGTCTTAATTGGTGTATCTACTTTGGTGTTGATCGTGGTCGCTTTTGCCTTGTGGGGTCGCGACAGCTCGTTCACCGCACCAATCACTCGTCTCGGGCTTTCGCTCATTTTTGGAGGAGCGATCGGGAATCTATACGATCGCATCCTTCACGGCACGGTCACGGATTTTATTGAGGTCTACCATGGCGGATGGTCATTTCCCGCGTTCAACGTCGCCGATAGCGCCATCACCATTGGCGCTATTTTGCTGTTAATCGATCTTCTGCGGCCGCGGCGTAAACACTTCCCGGAGAACGCCGGCTTCGCGCACAAGTAGGCATGCTTTAGCACAATGTTTCCCAAACTCGTCAGCATCGGCTCTTTCTACATTCCCACCTATGGCGTCCTGGTAGCTCTCGGCTTCCTCGCGGGATTGGGAATCGCAGTGCGGCTCGCGCGCCGCGCCGGTTTGCCTGCGGAGAAGATCACCAATCTGGCGGTTTATTGCGCTATGGCGGGAATAGTTGGCGCAAAGCTTTTCATGTTTCTATTCGACATCGGCGATTACATCAGGAATCCTGGCCAGATCTTCACGCTCGAAACACTGCAAGCCGCGGGCGTTTTCCATGGCGGTTTCATCGTCGCGCTTCTCCTGGCTGTGCTGTACATGCGAAAGCAGCGCTTGCCGGCGTTCCTTACTATGGACGCCTTTGCGCCAGGTGTTGCGCTTGGACAAGCGATCGGGCGATTGGGCTGCTTCGCCGCCGGCTGTTGTTGGGGCAAAGAGTGCGATCTGCCCTGGGGCGTGCGCTTCCGCTCTGATTTCGCCGCTCCCGTTCCCCTCGACAAAACGTTGCATCCCGCGCAGCTTTACGAATCCGCGGCCGATCTCCTCATCTTCGCCATTCTCTACCGGCAGTTCAATCGTCGCCATCGCCCGGGCCATGTAATCGGGTTATATCTGGTTCTCTATTCGACTGCGCGCTTCATAATCGAGTTCTTCCGCGAGCACGAACAATCGCTCGTCGGCCCGTTCTCCTTAACGCAATGGATCGCTCTCGCCCTCCTCATCCTGGGCGCTCTCATCTTGTTGCGCGGCAGACAGCCGGCAGCGCTGCCCGAACGCGAAACTGAACAGTTGCACGCCTGAACCGGATAACTTTGCTGCTTGCTCATTGTCGATAGTCGAGGTATATTGTCGATAGTCGTCCCATGACCATATGCCCAAACCTTCAGACTTGTTGCAAGGAACACTCGACCTTTTGATTCTTAAGACGATTGCACGCAAACCGCTTCACGGTTGGGGAATAGCGAAGCGAATACAAGCACTCTCGGGCGAGGCTCTGTCGGTGGGTCAAGGATCTTTATATCCGGCGCTCCACCGGCTCGAAAATCAGGGCTGGATTTGCGCGAAGTGGGAGGATTCGGATCTGGGACGGCCTGCGAAGGTCTACTCTGTAACGCGCGAGGGTCGGAAACAACTGGAACGCGAACTCAAAAGTTGGAACCGCCTCTCTTCCGCCGTCCAGCTGCTTATACAGAATGCGTGACGGGGCAATTTATGCGAACTTTTCGGATCATCCGACGGCGCTTCCATTCCGTGCTGCGTCGTTCCCGTGCCGACACGGAACTTGAACGTGAGATTGAGATTCATCTCCAGGCACTCACGCAGCAGGCCATAGCTGAGGGCATGAGCGAGGCCGAAGCTCGCGCGAGAGCTTTGCGGGAATTTGGAGCGATTGAGCGAGCCAAAGAGGAGTGCCGGGATGCTCGCGGCGTGAACCGGATTCAGGACTTCGCCCAAGATCTACGCTACGGGGTTCGCATGTTGCGAAAGTCGCCCGGTTTCAGCGCTGCCGCCGTACTTACTCTCGCGCTGGGCATCGGCGCCAACACCGCGATCTTCAGCATCGTAGATGCGGTGCTTTTCCGATCGCTTCCCTATCCCGCTCCCGATCAACTCGTAGTAATGTTCAATGTCCCGGTAAAACGGCCCGACGCGCCGGCAGGCATTTCCTACAGAGACTTCACCGAGTACCGAAATCAGAACAGCGTATTTAGCGAGATTGCGGGAAATACATTCCACGATCTCACGTTGACTGGAGCTGGCGAGCCAACAATCGTGAACACCGCAGACGTCACGCCGGAAATATTCACTCTCCTAAACGCAAAACCCCTGGCGGGCCGCACGTTACTCCCGGAGGATGGCAAACCAGGCGCGCAGGCGGTAGCAGTGGTAAGTGAAAGCCTTTGGCGCAGCCACTTTGGTTCCAATCCGGCTCTGGTTGGCCAGTCGATCGCTCTGGACATGCGTTCGTTCACGGTTGTCGGAATTCTGCCGGCAACCTTTCGCTATCCCGAAGGAGCTCCCCGGCAGGACGTGTGGATTTCTGTCGTGCAAGATCCCCTGTTCGGGCCTTTGACGTCGCAGCCTCGCGTGCGTTTGCTGGGTGTGATTGGCCGGCTGAAGCCAGATATTTCTCTGGCGAAAGCTCAGGCTGCGATGGGGGCCTTGAGCGGGCGCCTCGCGAAGGAGTTCGCCGACGAGGATTCCGGGTTAACGGTCCGGATTCAGCCCTACCGCGAGGCAGTGGTCGGCAACGTGAGATCCGCGCTGCTGATTTTGCTGAGCGCGGTTGGACTGCTGTTATTGATGGCCTGCGCCAACATTGCGAACTTGCTTCTATCGAAGGCCACCTCCCGCGCGAGAGAAATTGCTGTGCGTGTCGCGCTTGGGGCGTCGCGCGCCCGCATTGTCTGGCAATTACTCACCGAGAGCCTTCTATTAGCTCTGCTGGGCGGACTTGCCGGTGTGCTTCTCGCGTGGCTAGCTGTTTGGACTCTGCAGCCCTTCTTGCCATCCGACCTGACCCAGATCAGTTCGATTCACGTCGGAGGCCCGGTGCTGCTCTTCGCGCTCTCGTTGTCTTTTACTTCCGCGCTGGCGTTTGGATTGGCGCCTGCGCTCCTCGCGAACCCGTCCAACTTACAAACGAGTATGAGAGACAGCGGAGAACGTACAGGCCAGCGCCACGGCCAGCATCTTCGCAGCTCTCTCGCCATTGGAGAAATCTCGTTGGCCACGGTGCTCTTGGTCGCGGGTGGCCTCCTCATCCGCAGTTTTGCTCTGGTCACGTCCGTCAATCCAGGGTTTGATCCGCAAAACGTGACGGAAGCCGAGATTTCGCTTCCGCAATTTCAATACTCCAGGCCGCAGCAGTGGACGGCTTTCTCTGATGAATTACTGGCGCGCCTTCATGCACAGCCCGGTTTCGATGATTTCGCTATCGCGGCTCCGCTGCCGATGGACCGCCAGGGCGAAGCCACCTTCGAATTCAGCATTGTTGGAAATGCTCCGCTTCCGCGCGGCAAATCCAGGACCGCGAATTACGCCACCGTGAGTCCCGATTATTTCCGCGTGATGAGAATCCCGCTGCTCCGAGGGCGTTTCTTCTCACAACAAGACTCACCGTCTAATCCCAAGGTGGCGATTATTAGCGAAACACTGGCACGCCGTTATTTCTCCCATCAAAATCCGATCGGAAGACAAATGACGTTTGGATTTCCGCCGAACAGTAACGTTTCGCGTGAAATCGTTGGCGTCGTCGGTGACGTGCGGGATGTGGCGCTTAGTCAAAAGCCCAGCCCCATCATGTATGTGCCTTTCGCGCAAGCGCCCCTGTATGGGGGAGAGATCGTTATAAGAAGTTCGTTGAGCGCATCGGGCGTGGCGGTCGCTATTCGCCAGGCGGTTCACTCAATCGATAAGGACCTTCCGGTCACGGATGTCGAGCCCTTCCCCAACGCACTGGGGCAATCCATCTCGCGGGAACGCTTTCGCACGTTCCTCCTGGGTTCGTTCAGCGCGATGGCTCTAGTGCTCGCCGCCGTCGGAATTTTCGGGGTCGTTTCATACTCGGCGTCGCAGCGCAGGCAGGAAATCGGAATTCGCATGGCGCTCGGGGCGCAGCGGCGGGACGTTTTAGGCCTGATTTTGGGCCATGGCGCGAAGCTTGCCTTCTTTGGCTTGGGCATCGGTGTCGTCTTCGCGTTTCTGCTCACGCGTTTGATGGAGAGCCAGCTTTACGGCGTGTCGGCGACGGATCCACTGACATTTGGGGCCGTGGCTCTCGTTCTGCTTGGCGTTTCAGTGGTTGCCTCTTACATTCCGGCTCGCCGCGCTGTGCGAGTCGATCCGATGATCGCCCTGAGAGACCAATAATTCGCCTGGGCATTCCGGGCGGGCTCCTGTGCGGCGCAAGCACCGGTAGCGGCGTCGTCCTCAATTGACAACCACTGACGCAATTGCGGATACTGCAATTTGCGCATGTAGGATGCAACGGCAGCTCGCCGAAGGGCTATGCCCACCTACGATCTCATCGTGGAGACCTATATGCCCAACCTGGAAAACCTCAAAAAACAGGCGAAGCTGATAGTGCGCTGGCATCGCGAACGCCACTATCCCGTCGCTGCACAAATCCGCGAGCATTTGCCTCGGTTCTTGAATGTGTCAGACTCCGAGATTCTTGCGGCGAGCTTTAAGCTCAGCGATGCGCAAGAAGTAGTGGCAAGACAACAAGGCTTCGATAGTTGGCAATCCCTGAAAGCTGGACTTTTAAACACGCCGCTCGAGGTGAAACCATCACCAAGCAAAGCAACTATTACCGGCGCAGAGCCGCAACTCTTCGTTACCGACATCAAGAGATCATGCGAATTTTTCTGTGAAAAGTTAGGCTTTACGCTTGTACTCAGTTACGGCAAACCTCCCTACTATGCACAGGTGGGTCGCGACGCGGCCCATCTCAATCTCAAGTCCGTCGAGCAAACTATAACCGAGTCGACTGTCCGTAACCGGGAGGAACTGTTGTCCGCATCCATGACTGTCGCTACACCAGACGAGATCAAGCTGCTCTTTCTTGAGTTTCAGTCCGCTGGTGTTGCCTTTCACCAGACGCTGAAAAAGCAGCCTTGGGGCGCCAGGAATTTCATCGTCAAGGATCCGGACGGGAACCTGCTGCTGTTCGCCGGACCCGCAAACGTTTAAGATACTCGGTCGTCGCACTCACTGGTTGGACTGCTCGGCTGTGGGAAACAACAACTCATTTCCATCGGGATCGACGATCTTGATCACGTCGTAACCCCACCAGAATTTCTCGTACGGAATCGAGCGCTCGACGATTTCACGGCGAAGCGCAGTAAGTCCATCGACGGTCAGTTCCACGAACAAGCGCGCCTTGTCTCTTCGCCCGGCATCCTCGCAAAGGATGATCTCGCACTCCGCGCGATTCACTTGGCAGACCCCGCCCGCGCCGCCGCCCTCGTGCCAACGCTTCTCGAAGCCGAGCACGTCGATGTAGAACCGAAGAGCACGGCTAACGTCAGCAACGAAGAGCACGGGGCGCGCGTACCACCGGTGAGCGATTTCTTCTGGGACGGCTGTCGTGGTCATGTCGCTCCCGAGAGGCCCGATCAGTATAGCCCGCACAGAAGGACGTCTGCAACTTATGCGGTCCCGGCTTGTCGGCCCGTGTAGATCTACACATCGCCGCACGCTCTTGCGCCCGCTGCTCTGTAAAGTCGACCTGGTTTTGCGCGGATGCGGCTCGCCTTTGGACCACTCGAGGTGAAGTTCATCAGCATCTCCGATGAGGGATGATACTTCGGCGAATCGGGCAGACTGGGCCCATTCGGTTAAGAATGGCGATCACCACGGCAGTGGCTTGCCGTCCTGGAAGAACCCGCCAGTCGGACCGGATTCGGGCAGGGTTGCAGCCCATACAATGCCAGCAGCGCCATCGGCCAGAGGTCGCCCGCCGGAGCCACCCATGTCGCTTGCGACCCAGCCCGGGCACACCGCATTTACCAGAATCCCTGCAGTGCGAAGTTCACCCGCCAGTGTGCGCGTTAACGCATTCAGGGCGGCCTTGCTGACCTGATAGGCGGGCGGACCCGCTCCCATCCGCGCCAGCGACCCTGCGTCTGATGACACGTTCACGATCCGGGCCGCCGCGCTCTTCCGCAGCAATGGTACAAACGCCTTCGACACACGCCAAGGTCCGAGCAGGTTCGTCGCGATCGTCTCTTGAACCGTGCCGTCGATATCTGCGTTCTCAACCGTTTCCCATGTGTCGTAATTTATCCCGGCATTGTTGACGAGCACGTCAAGGTAGCCGTACCGCCGCCTCACTACCTGTGCTGCCTCCTCGATGCTGGCCGCATCGGAAACATCGAGGACCAGAGGTTCAACTTTCCCGACCTTCGCAAGTTTGATAGCTGCCGCTTGCGCCTTTGCTGCGTCTCGAGCCGTGAGCAAGACGACGAACCCCGCACCGGCGAGCTGTCGGCAGACCTCGAATCCAATGCCGCGGTTCGCCCCGGTGACTAGTGCGATGTGTAGGGATTTATCCATCGATATGGCCGTCTTTCAATTCCGGTTCGCTTGCGACGCCCTTTCGGCATAGATACAGGTGCCTCGCATATAGACATTTTCATCCGTTGTTGCCGAGCTGAAAGCACCGTGCCTCACTCGTACCGAAGAGCCACAATGGGATCGATTTTCATTGCACGCCGCGCCGGCAGATAGATGGCGAGCGCTGTCGATGCGATCAGAATCAGAGGAATTCCTGCAAATGTCGCTGCATCCGTCGCACTGACGCCATAAATCAGCGAAGCCAGCAAACGCGCCAACAAATACGCAGCCGGCAACCCGATCGCCAATCCAACGCCTGCCGTAAGCAGACCGCGTCCGAAAATCATCTGCAGCACAGTTTGCTTCCGCGCGCCCAATGCCATCCTGATTCCTATTTCCTGTGTCTGTTCCGACACCACATACGCCATAACGCCATAGACGCCAACTGCTGAGAGCAGCAGCGCAATCCCTCCGAGCACTCCCATCAACGACGCCATGTAGTTCAACCCGATCGCCTGATTGTGAATGGATTTTTCCATCGTCTGCACGTCAGTAACTGGCTGTTCTGGGTCAATCGCGTGAACGGCCGCCGTGACTGCCGGTGCTATTCGCAGCGGATCTCCTGCCGCTCGCACTCCGATATCCATCCAAAGCGCCGGCGCCTGCTGGTAAGGAACGTAAATCGTCCGGCGCGGCTCTCGCTCGTATGGATTGTGGGGCATATCGCCAACAATCCCGACAATCGTAATCCACGGATTCTTTGAATCCGCATCGCCGATTCTTATACGCTGCCCAATCGGAGAGCCTTTCGTCCACCATCGGGCCGCCATGCGCTCGCTGATCACCGCAACCGGAGACGCATTCGGGCCATCGCTCGGGCTGATTAGCCGTCCAGCACGCAGCGGCACGTGCAGCGTCTTGAAGTATTCCGGGCTGGTCACTTGATACATCCCGGTCGGATGATTGCCCGGCTCCAGTTGCCTGCCTTCGATCATGAAGTTCCTGCCGCTCGAATGATTGCTGTACGGCAAAGCTGACACCGCTGCCGCTGAACGCACTCCGGGCAGCGCTTGTATGCGTTCAAGCAGCTGCCGATAGAAGCTGGCCACTTGATACTTTTCTTTGTACTTCTGATCCGTGATGGCTAACTGCAATGTCAGCAATGTGGATGGTTCGAGCGCCTTCCCGCTTCGGACCAGCGCTTGGAACCCGCGAACCATTAGACCTGCTCCCACAAGCAGCACCACTGCTAGCGCCACCTCCGCCGATACCAGAAGATTGCGCAAGCGCTGGCGCGATCTTCCCGCCGAGGAGCTTCGTCCACCTTCCCGAAGCGCTTCTGCCAGGTTCGGCTGAGAGCATTGCCACGCGGGCGCCACGCCGGCAATAATGCCGCTCAGCACTGCGGCTATTAAGGTGAATAAGAGCGCTCGCGCATCCAGATGTATATCTTTCCATCCCAGAATGTATCGTTGTATTTCCGGAGGCATAGCATCGCGAATCGCAACGACGCCTGCCTGCGCCACCGCTAGGCCGAACGCCGCGCCTGCCAAAGACAGCAGAACGTTCTCCGTGATCAGTTGCCCCATAACAGTGAAGCGTGCTGCGCCGAGCGCCCTGCGCAAAGCAACTTCGCGTAACCGCCCGCTCGCGCGTGCAAACTGCAGGTTCGCCAGGTTTGCGCAAGCTATCAAAAGCACAAACAATACCGATCCCAACAGCATGATCAGATAACGATGAGTTTCTTGATCGATGATGAATTTGATCGCCGGTCCAACCACAAACCGGCGGTTCTTGTTGGTATCCGGATATATCTTTTGCAGCTGCGCGGCAATACCCCGCACATCGGCGGTGGCCTGCTGCATCGTAACGCCCGGTTTCAACCGCGCAATGATCTGCATCGTCTGCGCAGTGCGCGAGCTTCGCTCAGTTGGTGTGAGGGCCAATGGCGTCCAAATCTGGATCGCTAATGGAAAGTCGAAGCTAGCGGGCATCACTCCCACTACGGTGTAGGGCTGGTCGTCGAGGCGCACCGTTTGCCCCACGATTCCGGAAGCAGCCCCAAAACGGCTCCGCCACAACCCGTCGCTTAGAATAACCTCCTGTTGACGCCCGGGCTCATCTTCTCCGGGCCGAAAGGTTCGCCCTCTGGCCGGGCTGACGCCTATGACTTGGAAAAAATTCGCACTGACGAGCGCCTGATACACTCGGTCCGGCGACTCCTTACCCGAGAGGTTCGCGAGCCCTTGTTGCCAGCTTGCAAAACCGTCCAACGTACGGTTTCGCGTGCGGATGTCCTGCACGTCCGCGGCTGTTAGATCATCCCATTCGGTTGGATCCTGCGGGTCTCCCTGCATGACCATCAGCAGGCTGTCCATGTGCGGCAGAGGCACAGGTTTCCAAAGCAACGTGTCGCACACGCTAAAAATCGCCGTTGTCACCCCAATGCCCAGCGCCATTGTTAGCACTGCAGTGACAACAAAACCTGGTGATTTTCTGAATGTACGCGCGCCTTGACGGATGTTTCGCCAGAAATTCATGTGGCCTCTTCCCGATATATACGTTCGTGCGCCGTCCGGAGTTCGAAATAAGTCTCATCAAGGAATTAACAGATTCTTGCCCGTACTGACAGCTTTCAAGCGACCTAACGCTGCTGTAGTACCTGTTATAGTACGGCAGTGATACCTTTCCGGCTGACCTTTCGGCCCGGCATCTCGCTTTCGGAGCAGGTCGTGTACGCATCCAAGCGCGCCGTGATCTCCGGGCAGATGCGGCCGGGAGATCCCTTCCCTTCCGTGCGTGCGCTGAGCAGGGAATTGAAAATCAACCCAAACACGGCGCACAAGGTGATCACGCAGCTCATCGCCGAGGGATTGCTGGAAGTGAAGGTCGGGGTTGGCACGGTGGTGGCGGTTCGCGGACCATCAACTGCAATGGAGCGGTCACGCTTGCTGAAAGGCGAGTTGGAGGAGCTGGTTGTCGAGGCAAAGAAACTCGGAATGAGTCTGGACGATGTGCAGGAAGCCGTCGCTCAACATTGGCGGCGCTTAGGCCGCAACACAATTCAGGCGCCTGCAATCAGTTCGGGAAAGGAGACGTGAGCGGCGATGAGTTCACAGATCGTTTGTGAAGGGCTGTCGAAACGGTTCCAGCGCGTGCTTGCCGTTGACCATTTGCATCTGGAGATTCCGCAGGGGAGCATCTACGCTCTCATTGGCCCGAATGGCGCGGGCACGCAGCCGTAGTGCGTTTTGTAGAAAGCCAGTTTGACAAAGAACAGACAGCCGACGCGATTCACTCGCTTTTCCCATCTGCCACGGACATTTCCGTAACTCCGATGCCGCTGCGCGAAATCTTTGTTGCACTTGCGAAAGCCAGGCGCAAAGCCGCCTGAGGGAGCTACACATGCGTCAAATCTTCAACATCTTCCGCAAAGACGCGCGGCATTTGTGGCCGCAGATTCTCCTGACCTGGTCACTGTTTGTAGCTTTCGACGTTTTCGAGATTTTGAGCTTTCCTCTTGATCTCCCCGACAAGCACCGTATCAACAGCCTCTCGGGCATCTCGATGCTGCTTCTGATGCTCGCGATCTGGTATCTGGTTGCGCTCGCGATTTACGAGGAGCCATTGCCGGGCGATCGCCAGTTCTGGTTGACCAAGCCTTATTCGCGCGGCGGCTTACTGGCGGAAAAGGTTTTGTTTATTGCTTTTTTTATCAACCTGCCGCTGTTCTGTTCCGATGCCTTCATCCTCGGCCTGCAAGGGTTTCCAGTTCTCAGCAACGTTCCGGAGCTGCTGCTGCGGCAGCTTATTGTGAGCGCGTTACTAATTTTGCCCTCCTTCGTTATCGCAACGGTCACTCGGGGAGTCGCGCAGTTCGTCTTTGCCTGGTTTCTTGTTCTGCTGGGCTTGATCGCTCAGAGCCTGGTCGCTAAAGCTAGTTACGACGGTGGCGTAGCATTCTATTCGTTCGCGGGTTGGTCTGAGGGAATATTCTTGGTGGCCCTGGCACTTTCGATCATTTTCTGGCAGTACGCAAAACGGCAGACAATCGCCGGGCGGGCGATTTTGCTTGTGCTCGCCTTCGTTGGTCTGTCAGCAATCTCAGTGATGTCCTCGCTGGCGCGGCAGGTTCCGGGCTTACGCCCAAAACCCGAGGTTCCATCCAAAGGTCCGGCAAACATTCACATTTCTTACGACCTTGGGAGCCCTCGCCGATGGGTCAGTTCGCCATCGAATGGATACATCGAACTATATTTCCCTGTTCGAGTGGAGCTTCCACCGGACACGCTGCTCGAAGGCAGCGGCGCGGCGACGATCGAAGTGGGCGGCAAACCGTGGCCCAAACCCGGCTGGCTCCCGGCCACGTTCATCGAGAGGTCCATGGGTGAATATTGGCAGAGAATGGGTTTAGACGTATCGATGCTCGATGCCCTGAAAAATAGAGAGATCAATATAGAGAGCTCACTTCACCTCACGCTGCTGACTGACAAGATTCAGACCAGTGTTCCTGTGGCGGAGAGATCGTTTTGGGTTCCCAATCTGGGGCATTGCGATAGCTATCAGGCGCTGGCGATGACGACCGTCGCGTGTCGCGTGGGGCCGAGCTTTATCGCCATGACCTTGCGGTATGACGAAGGCTCTTTCGAACGCTCCATCGTTCCGGGTTTTGCGCAACCGGCTTTGCCGTGGGGCCTGAGTCCCACGCGCGATTTGCAGGGCGGAAGCGCGACCGATCTCAAACCAAATGCTACATTCGATTTCATTCCACGCCGGGAGATCCTGAGCTTTGATAAGGCGCTGAGTCTCCACAACCTTCATTTGACCGATCAACGCTCCGCTTCGGGACGGGCCGACTCTGTCCAATAGAGCGTTGCAAATAGACAACCTTGATATTGCCGCAACGCCTATCTAAGTGGACAGAGCTGCCCGTCCCCATACACCGATCAACGCTCCGCTTCGGGACGGGCCGACTCTGTCCCAAATAGACAACCTTGATATTGCCGCAACGCCTATCTAAGTGGACAGAGCTGCCCGTCCCCATACACCGATCAACGCTCCGCTTCGGGACGGGCCGACTCTGTCCCAAATAGACAACCTTGATATTGCCGGAACGCCTGTCTGCGTGGACAGAGCTGCCCGTCCCGTACACCGATACCGTAATTCCGCATCCAACTTCACCACTCCCGAAAAACAAATGGTAGAGTAAGAAACCGAAGTTGGGGGGATCTACGGTGATTCTCATTCCTTGTGAAGCGCGATCGGCCCGGGGAACGTTCGTCTCTCTCGCGCTGGTAGGTTTCCTGGCAGCCGTTAGCTTAGCGCCGGCTGCCTCAAGCTCGAATCCGGATTTAACAAAGCAGGTGTTGCAGCACGAGTCAGCGGGAGATCTCGCCGGCGCTCGATCCCTTCTGGAGCACGAGGCTGGAAGGCCCGGCAACAGTTCGGCGGCTGAAGCTCTCGCTGAGTTTCTCGATCGCCATGACGATGCGGGTCGTCGCGATGCGTACCTGAAATGGGCTTCTGTCGAGTCCGACACTGAAAAGCGGAAACTCGCGCTTCGCCAAGTCGTTCTTCTCGACTTCATGGACGGCAAAGATGACGAGTTGACCGCCGATTTGCGCCAGTATCGCGCCGCAGGCGGTGCCGATCTTACAGCGCTCCCCAAAAATCGCAAGCCTGCCGCCTTCTCGACCGTTGTTATCCCGGGGCCGCTCCCGTCCTTCGCGAGAATGGCTGCGCTCGCGCCTGATTTAGCCCCGGAAGAGTTGCTTCCCGCTCTGGCCCGCAACGTGGTCACGAACGGATATGAAGCCTCCGGCAATGAAATTCTTCAGCAAACCGAATATTTGCGGCTGCTCATCCGATACATCGGACAGGCTCGCGAGATGCAGGCCCTGGCGGGGAAAGATCGAAAAATCAGCATCGCTACCTGTGACAGCGAAGAAACCGGCAATCTGCTCAAGATTCTCGGTTATCGCATGCGTGGATCCTGCGGTGGCGATATCGTTCTCGAGACCGTAAACGCGACGCGCGCTTTCGTGACAGTTGATTCAGCTTTCCCGCTCACTGAGCTCGAACAGGATCTGCGCGCCAACCATCGCTTCGAATTAGCTTACGCTCCTACCGTTGTTCCTGTGCTGTACAACACCGATTACTGGCTGGCTGCTCTCGGGCGCAACCAGCCCGATTTCATCGATGCATTCCTCTCAGATCCTTCGCTTTGCCGCTTGTATCTTGGACTTTCGCATCTCGATAGCGCCACCGCCGAAGTGCTACGCAAGCAGACATCTCCATCCAAGCTCAAAGTCTACGCGCATGTGCTTGATTTCTTCGGCTCCATGTTCCAGGTTCGCAACGGCGTGGCCGTTGTTCCGGGCCCACCTCGTGTCTGGGCTTCCATGGTTGGAGCTTCGCCGAATAACCCCGGAGCTTTCTTTGAAAAGCTGATTGCGACCGACGATGGATGGATGGCGAGCTATTTCGACGCGCTTTCTCGTATTCAAGGACCCACCGCCGCTTATCTGGAACACCCGGAGCGGTTGAAGCGCTTTTATGACGCGCTCAGAGGCAAGATCACCAGCCCCGGCCCGGCCAGGCCCGTTTTTCGTTCCAGCACTGAATTGATGTTGCTCACCACATCTCTTCGAATCGATTCGAATGGACAGCCGCACGTCCCCGGAGACCTCGAGGTCTGGCGCAACCTGTTCATACATCATCCCCACGGAAAATATGATGGCAGGCTCACCCGTTCAGCCGCCAGTTGGCGCACCAGTGATGATCTCGTCGAGGGGCTGTTCGCGCTTAGCCGGAAAACCGTTGAAAATGAGCCCCTCAAAATTTTCCTGGCACTCAGTGACATCGATCGCGGCCGCTCCAAGCCCATTTCCGCGGAGCTTGCGTCTCGCCTGGTGAGTAGTTTTCGAACCTACAGCGCGCAGTATGTCATATTCGCCAGCGCGCCAACCCTGAGCGAAGCCTCTATTGGCCGTTATCTAGATATTTGCGTTCAGGCGTCGAACATACATGACGTGTTGCTGAAAGCGGATACGATCGGCACGTTTCAATCGCTGATTGATCTCTGGGGAATCTTGTGCCGGCAGAATTCGATAGCGCCGGAAGAGCAAGACGCCACATTCGCCAAGCTGATTGCGCCCTTCAGCCATATCAAGCAGGAAGCGGAGGTTTTCGAGGCCGGCCGTTCCGGGGTGGACGTTCTGCTCAGTGCCGCAAATGCTAGCTCCGTTGGCTCGCGTCAAGAACAGATGGTCGAGTTATTGGTCGGCAAATTGCGCTCGGAAGGTTCCACGCCGCCGTGTCCCGCCGAAACATTTCTGCGTGTCTTTGATGCGCAACGGTTGCTCCCCCTGGACAGCATTTTCATGGTCGCGGATCGAGCCGGAAAAGGGAGCATCGATCCTAAAACGGCCAAGAACATCAATGAGCAAATGGGACGTCTCGAGGAAACGCAATGGATGCGGGGTTCACTTTCCGCCGAAGAAAAGAACTCTTTGTCTTCCGGCTATTGGAGCCAGCGGCACATCGAGCAGGAGCGCAAGTTCAATCTGGATAGCGTTCTCAAGAATTCCGAAAAAAAAGACGCCCGCGGTTTGCTTGCGCCGTTCTTGCGTGACTCACTCGTCGGGCTGTTGTATTCCTATTACACTCCAGCGGGCGCTCAGCTGCTCCTCGCCAATCCGACTTTTGTCCGCGCACATGATTTCATCGGCTCCGAAGGTTCGCCGGCCGAGTGGCGTCACACCGAAATCGCCGGAAGTGGCTGGCCTGAAAGCGGTGGCGGGCGGCTTATGGGCTCCCTCGTTGCGCTGCCGTATGCCATAGCCGAGGCAGAGCAAAACTTTCTGACTCCCAAACGTGAGCAGGCCCTCATTTGGGCCGACCTGGTTCCTCAGTTGATCGTCGACGTGACGGTAAATAGATGGAGGAACGTAACACCCGAACAACTCCGCTGGGTCGCTCTTCACATTCAACGCGGCCGCACGCTTCTAGCCGCCGCCGCTTTAGGTCCTTCCGTCGAGCCGCCGGTGATGAAATCCTATCGGCGCTTCGCAACTCCCGCCCGCGTACAGTCGCTTCAGGACCAGCTGCAGACCGGAGATTTCCGCGCAACGGTGGCTGGCATTCCACCGTCCGTTCTTTACGCGATAGCCGACGATCCCGCGCTGAAAGACGTCTCGCCCGATATCGCCTCCACCGAAATAGCCGCGATGGCCGCGCGGAACGCCCCTGATCTAACGCCGGATGCAATCGCACGGACATTCGGTACTCCGAAGCCCACCCTCACGCATTCTTATCAGCCCGGCCTCCTCTATCTCCGTACGTTCCCCGCATTGATGGGTTATTCGAGCCGGATTCTTGCCGAAAGCTGGGAATCCAACAACCTTTACTATGCGGCCCTGGCCGATGAGACCGGAGTCCCCGCCGATCAATTGGACGCCTATGTGCCTGAGTGGAATCGTTCGACAATAGAAAACATATTTGCAACGCATCTGGAAGACTGGCCCGCATTGCTTCGCTCCCTCCAGACCACGGCGGATGCCGTGAGACAGCACGCCCAAGGCGGGACTGCGCGGGCCTCCGAGGAATAGGAAAAGACTGTGAGGACATTTCTCCGCGTCGCTGGCTGCTCAGTGCTATTCGCCATAGCCGCAGGTTTCTGGCTTCACGCACAGGACCAGGATCAGACCACCTTCCATGTCAAGGTCGATATGGTGGTGCTTGGGTTCACCGTAACTGACCAGAAAGGGAAGTACGTGAACGGGCTCCGGCCCAGGGATTTCAAAATCTACGAGGATGAGATCCCTCAGAAGGTCGCTACATTTGCCGAGGGCGATCACGCACCCATGCAGGTGCTCGATAACGGCGACACTAGGCCTTTGCGTGCCGGAACGAGCGAGGCAGCCGGTCCAGGCGGTATTCCCCCCAGGCCGGATATCATCGATCTCCGCTCGAGCTCAGCCGGCACAAACGTCTTCGTGCTTTTCGATACCAGCAACTACATGTATCGCGGTTTCGTGTACGCATCGGATGCCATTGCCGACTTCATCCGCGGCTTGGACCGCGCCGATTCCATCGCTGTTTACACCTACAGCCGCAACTTGAACCGCGCTGTGCTTTTGAACCGCGACCGTACCATGGCCATCGCCGGTTTGCGCAAAGCCGTTGCCGGAGATGATTCGGCGCTTTACAACTGCCTGCTCCTTACCTTGCGCGATGCCGCCCGCGTGCCCGGAAGAAAAGTCGTCATCGTCTTCTCGAACGGTCCCGATAACGCCAGCATGGTGGCCCCGGATGATGTCCGCGCTATCGCTGAAGACGAAGGCATCCCGATTTATGTGATCTCAACCAGTGAGGTCAATAAGGATCCGATCTCCGCGACTGTTTTCAAAAAGATTTCCGTCAATACAGGTGGAAAGAGCTACTTCGCCAAGACCTGGCAGAAACAAATTGAGGCGTTCGAATCCATTCGCGAAGATCTCGGCAACAGCTATACGGTCACCTATTATCCGCAAGCGAATCCCAACGAAGGCTTCCGTAAAATCAGGATCGATCTAACCTCCGACGCGATGAAAAAATACAAGATTCGCGCGCGTCCCGGCTATCGCCCCCAGCGCGGCTTCTAAGCTGCGGGACGGCCCGCCTCTGTCCCAAGCCGGTTTTTGGCGCGTGGACAGAGCTGACCGTCCCATTTCCCCATGAGCTCTATCTTCCTCTCTTCACCGCCAACGGTGGGACGGCCCGACTCTGTCCCAAGCCGTTTTTTGGCGCGTGGACAGAGCTGACCGTCCCATTCCCCCGTGAGCTCTATCTTCCTCGCTTCACCGCCAGCGGCCCGTAAGCCTGGCACACCGGCATCAACTGTATCGAGTTCACATTCACATGCGCGGGCCGTGTGGCTACCCAATGCACGGTATCCGCGATGTCTTCCGGCGTCAGCGGCTGAGTGCCTTCATACACAGCTTGGGCCTTCTTCTTGTCGCCTTTGAAGCGCACTTCTGAGAATTCAGTCCCGCCGGCCAAGCCAGGCTGAACATCGGTAACGCGCACCCGCGTGCCCAGCAAATCCGCTCGTAGATTATTACTGAACTGATGAACAAAAGCTTTCGCAGCGCCGTAGACGTTTCCGCCTGGATAAGGCCACTCAGCGGCAGTCGATCCCAGATTGATGATGTGCCCGCGATTTCGCTCCACCATTCCAGGAAGCAAAAGCCGCGTGCAATAGACCAGACCCTTGACGTTGCTGTCGATCATCGCATCCCAATCATCAAGATCAGCCGTTTGCGCGGGATCAAGTCCAATCGCGCCTCCCGCATTGTTCACCAAAACATCGACCTCGGCGAACTCAGCCGGAAGCTCTGCAATGGCTTGCTCGACCTCATTGCGCCGGCCCACATCGAAAGCCCGAGGCAGGAAATTCTCTCCCAACTCCCGCTTGAGCTCCTCCAATCTGCTCTTCCGCCGTCCTGTCCCGATAACCTTCGCGCCATCTTTGGAGAATCTGCGCGCGATAGACAGCCCAAACCCCGCCGTCGCTCCTGTGACGAAAACAATCATAGTTCCAGAATAGAATTCGACAACTGCTTTAACATTGCCGCGCTATGACTTGTCGCCGGGCGGTAGGATGTCAGTAGTATGAAAGAGAAGACCTCGATAACGCTCTCGCCGGACGTATTGGCAGGAATCGATCGTCTGGCGGGTTCCAAAGTTTCGCGCTCGGCGTTTATTGAACGCGTGCTGCGCAACTACTTTCGAGAGCGAAGCCGCAGAAACGCGAATAAGCGCGACCTGGAGCGCATCAACCTGGCGGCGGACCGGCTGAATGCCGAGGCTGCAGAAGTCCTGGAGTACCAGGTATCCGAACGCGAACATTCGCTGTTGTAAGCCGGCAAGCACTCATTGATTCCCGCTTTTCTACAGTGATTTGCGCTCCTGTTTATAGCAACGGGGAAGGATTATCGACCCAAATCGCCGTCGGCGCTGACGAGGGCCTCAAGCATTCTAGCTGGATCATGTGCGACAACTTGGTGAGCATCCGGAAATCTGATCTCGGCAACTACGTGGGGGCTTTCTCGGCATCAAAACTCGCGGAGCTGGAGCACGCGCTCAAGATCGCTCTGGATCTGAGGTAAGTTCTGCGATAACTGAGTCGGATCGTGGTTTGACTGCAGATGCTCCGTCAATTATTCCGGTAGCCCGTCAAAGTTGGGGACGTATGATCGAAGGCATGGCAGTCCTGCACATCACGGAAACGGAGCTGGCCCGGAATATCGCCTCTCTTTTGGATCGTGTGTTATCCGGCGCCGAAGTTGTCATCGAACGCAACGCCAGACCCGTTGCCGTGCTGCGGGCAGCCGAACCGCAACGGCGAAAATTATCCGAGATCATGGCCTCACTGCCGGAGAACTCCACAGCGATTCTCGACCCGCATTTCGAGGCTGATGTGCAGGCATTCATCGACAGGAACCGCGAACCACTCAAGCCGCCGGAGTGGGACTAAACTGCCGTGGGAATTGTCCTGGATTCCACTGTCATCATGGCAGCCGAGCGCGCTGGCAAAAACCCTCGTGAGGTAATCGCGGACATGACGGTCACTCAGGGCGACGTTGAAGCGGTCCTTCAGCCATTACCGTCATCGAGCTGGCTCACGGCATCGAGCGGGCAAACTCGGCGGAGCGACGCACCATTCGAGAACATTTCCTCGATGAGTTACTGAATGAGATCCCCGTTGAGCCCGTCACAGTTCCTATCGCATTTCGCGCAGGCAAGATTGACGGCAGTCTGCAAGCGAAAGGAACGCGGGTATCACGGAGTGATCTCCTGACAGGCGCTACGGCACTGGAACTCGGCTACTCAGTGGTGACTCACAACCTCCGTCACTTTCGTACAATTCCGAAGGTGGACGTGAAGCAGGTCTGATCGCCAGCCTTTAACGAAAAGCAGCCGGTTACCCTGACAATCTTCCTAGCTCTGCGCGCATTACCAGCCCGGCAGCATGATCGCTACTTGCCCCTCCTCCGAGCGCTAATCGAGCTCCCTAACCCAGATATTCCGAAAGCTGACTGGCTCGCTTTTATCGCCGTGCGCCTGCAGCTTAATAGGCGCGGTGTCGTACTTCTTGTAAAACGGCTGACCGATGTACCGTGTCTCGCCCTTCAACTGAAAGTGATTCTGCACCAGGACGCCATTGAACAAAACCGTGACATAGGCCGGCGTTTTTAGCGAGCCGTCGTCGTTGAAAGTTGGCGCGGTCCAGATGACATCGTAAGTCTGCCACTCGCCGGGCTTGCGGCATGGGTTCGCCAGCGGAATAGCTTGCTTGTAGATGCTGCCGGCTTGGCCGTTAACGTACGTTTTGTTGTTGTACGAATCGAGAACCTGCAGCTCATATCCCGCATCGCCAGGTCCAGTCGAGGCCAGAAACACGCCGCTATTGCCGCGCGCCTGACCACTGCCGGTTATATTCTCGGGAACCTTCCACTCAACGTGAAGCTGGTAATTCTTAAAACTCCGTTTAGTTTCGATGTTTCCGACGCCCTTCTCCTTGTTCACGGTCAGCACGCCGTCGGCGACGATCCATTTGGCTGGCGACTTGTCCTGGGCCGACACCCACTCGTCCAGGTTCTTGCCGTCGAAAAGCACAATTGCGTCGGAAGGAGGCGCAGTGTTGTTGGCGCCGGGAGTCACCACTTTAGGGACCGGCTCCCACACTTCCGTGTCTTCAGGCCGCGCCGTTTGAGATGCAGGCGGCTGTTGCGCGAAAAGGGGAGCGGCCATAACGGCCAGAGTTGTGAACGCGAGGATTTTTGGAAATTGAGTGCCCATGGTCTTAGATGAGCATACACTCATTGCGTCGAAGATCATCATCAATCCGGAAGCATCTTAATCGTATGAAGCCAGGTCTCTACTAACTGGGGCCATCCGGTTACTGGAAGAGCCGTGCGTCGAAGACCATACCCATGAACTCCCTCCGTGTAAAGATGCATCTCTACCGGAACGTTAGCGCTCTTGAGAGCAGCATAGTACGCAAGAGAGCTTTCAACGTGGGCCACTCGATCGTCCTCGGTCTGAAGGAGGAAGGTCGGCGGTGTTTCCCGCGTCACGTGGATCTCAGGATTCAGTGCGAAGTTCTGGTTCGCGAGCGCCAGATAACCGGGATAGACAATCACTGCGAAATCCGGCGGGCAGCTAACTTGGTCGGCAGCATCAACCGGCTGATAGAGACGTTGATCGAAGTGGGTGCTCAAGGCCGCCGCCAGATGAGCGCCGGCGGAAAAGCCAAGCACGCCGATCCGATGCGGGTCTATGTGCCATTCAACTGCGTGGGACCGGACCAGCCCCAACGCTCTCTGCGCATCCTCTAGCGCCGCCGCCGACTTGGGGTACGGCCCCGAGTCAGGCACGCGGTACTTCAGAAGCACGCACGTGATTCCGGTTGAAGTCAGCCAGTCGCATACTTCCGTGCCTTCCAAATCGATAGCCAATATGGTATAGCCGCCGCCTGGAAACACGATCACCGCTGTGCCCGTGTTCTTGTCCTTTGGCGAATAGACCGTTATCGTTGGTGTGGCAACGTTTCCGAGACGGATCACAGGTTTCCCCGCAATGAGAGGATCTTTACTCGTTGTGGTGTCGACTTCCGGCCCAGCAGCGGGCTTTGCGTCGGGAGCTCCGTCAGGCCAGATCGGCGTCTCAGTGTGCCCGCTCGCCGGTTGCCAAGCCGGTTGTTGAGCTGCCAGGTTGCTAACAGCGCACGTCGTACAGGCAAGAAGAATCAGATAGCGGAGCATAATCTCCTAACATCTTAGAGCTTTGAATGGCGCGCCCACTGCTCCGATTTAAGAAGGCGCAAGCTGTCGGACAAACCCTTCCACTCCTCAGGAATAATAGAGCCATGGCAGCCGCAACTATTCTGCTCACCCTGGAACAGTTCAACGCGCAGTACGCCCACGAACACGGCTACGAATATTGGTTCGGAGAGGTGGTCCAGAAAGGAAAGCCTACTTGGTTACACGGTCTGCTTCAACTCATCTTGGGGGACCTGTTTCATAAGCTCGGCTACGCCAGCGCGTCTGAAATTGACCTGCGAATTGACCCGAACTGGCAACCCCGGCCTGACGTGACGGCCGCACTTGAAATCGAACAACCCTACCCGACGAAACCGGTCGACATCGTTGCGGAAGTCCTCTCGGACGACCCGATGACCAAAGTGTTTGAGAAATGCCGCAATTATGCCCGTATCGGCATTCCTCAGATCTTTGTGTTCGATCCGGAATCCAGGACAGCTTGGGAATGGAGTCGAGAAAACGACAATCTCGAACGCATTCATTCCCTCCGCCTGCGAAACGGCTCGGCACTCCAGGTGAATGAGGTCTGGGCCGAGCTCGACGCCAGAATGCAGCCAAGTCGTAAAGGAAAATCCAGCACGGAACCATAAGCATCAGCGAGTGCGGCGAGTGTATAGCGCACCTGCTTCACTCTTCCCGCATGAGTTTCGATGGATCGACGCCAAGCGCTCGCCGGGCTGGAATGATGGACCCTGCAATGCCTAGCAGTGCCATCGTCACCACCGCGCCGCCCACCACTGCCGGATCGCTTGGATTCGCCTGATACACGATCTGCCCCAACAGGCGGCTGCCGGAGATTCCCGCCAGCAGACCCACAGCCGATCCCACCCCAAGCAGCACTATGGGTCGTCCCACCGCCGCGCTCATCACTTGCTGCTTGCGCGCGCCCAATGCCACGCGGATGCCCAGCTCCTTCATCCGCCGGCTCACGTTGTAGGCGGCCATGCCAGAAATGCCCGTTACCGCCAGCATCGCCGCCAGCAGGCCCATGACACCCAGAGCCACTGTCGCCGCCCTCGCCGGGAATAACTCAGATTCCAGTGCATCGGGCCAGCTTTGCAGCGACATCGGCGTATTCGGCTCGAAGCGGCTCAGCGCACGTTCGAGCGCCGCCGTCATCTCGTTCGCCGCCCGCCGCGACCGCACCACGAAAACCGATGCGCTCTGCTGGCTCTGCGACAACGGCACATACAGCGCAGGATGCGCCGACTCTGTCATGTCGTGATATTTGCCGTCCTCGGTCACGCCCACCACTTCCCTGAGGTTGCTCCACAGAAGGAAGCGCTGGCCGATGGCCCGCGTGTTGCCCCACATCTTGCGCGCGAAGGTTTGGTTCACAATCGCCACATACGGCGTCTTTGCAGTGTCCTCCCATGAGAAATCCCGCCCGCCGAGAAGGCGAGTGCCGGCCGCTGCCAGATATCCCGGCGACATCGAAAACACGTACGGCGCCAGAGCATAATTGTTCATTTTGAGCTCTGTTGTTCCGGGCCGGTAAATTGGAATGGCATGCAATCCGCCGGTCATCGGCGTGCGATTCACCGCACCCGCAGCGGTCACGCCAGGCATGCTCAGCGCCGCCTCAATTAGCTCCTTCTGTTTCTGGAGCGTTGCGTCTCCTGTCTGTCCCGCTTGGCTCAGGTCCATCTCCGCCAGCATTGCCCCTTGCGGCTGGATGCCAAGCGGAGCGTGCAGCGCGCGCACCATGCCACGGGCCGCAACCAGAGAGGCTGTCACCAGAAGCGTGCAGATTGCGATTTGTGTACCCAACAACAGGTCCCGGAGTCCAAACCCGCGCAGGTGCATGGAATCCATCGGTCCGCTTTTCATCATTTGCAACGGAGTGCTCCGCCACGCGTGCCGCGCCGGAATCATCCCAAATAGCAGCGCGCTTCCGACTGTGAATGCCAGACCTGCCAGGTACACGCGCCCATCCACGATTGCGGCTAGGTGCGCTTCTGCCGCCCTTTGCCACCGGTTCAGCACGCCCAGCAGCAGGTCCGCAGTGAACAATCCCGCTGCTCCACCGATCATGGATAGCAGCACCGCTTCGGTCAGCACTTCCCTCGCCAGCCGCCAGCGGGTCGATCCTAGCGCCGCACGAAGCGCCAGTTCCCGGCTGCGATCCGAAGCGCGCGCTGAAAACAGGCTTGCTAGGTTCGCGCATGCCGCCCCCAGTACCAGCAGCGCCAGCACGGTCACGCTGTAAAGAAACCCGCGAATGACATCGCCGTCGTCCCCCCAGAGTCCCGGATGTATCAACCGCAGCGAGACTCCCTCGTCGGTCGTCGGATACTCTTTCGCCAGCTCGGCCGCAATCGCATTCAGATTTTCCGTAGCTTGCTCCGGCGTCACCTCCGGCTTGAGCCTGCCAATCACCGTAACAGTTATGGATGTTCGGCTATGCAGGTAATCGCCGCCCTCCACCTGCTCCTCATTCACCATTGGCATCCAGTAGTCCGGCCACACAAACCGCTCCGTGCCGTGGAACCGCGCCGGCGCTACGCCAAGCACCGTAAACGGGTGCTTGTTGAGCTCCACGGTCGTCCCAAGGACGCGCCGATCAGCTTGAAACGCGCTTCGCCACAGACCATCGCTCAGCACCACATACGGCGCTGAACCCGGCCCATGCTCGTCCACCCCGTGAAAGAATCGTCCTAACTCCGGCTGCACTCCCAGCACATCGAAATAATTGCCGGTGACCTCATCGCCGGAGACATTCATCACCGCATTACGCCAGCTCAGTGCCGCATGAGAATATCCATAAATCCCGGCCATCCCACTGAAGGTGGTGTTGCGCTGCCGGAAATCCTCAAACGCGGGGTACGACGTAGTCAGTAGCCTTCCGCTCATCCAGGGCTTATGGCGAATCTGATAGAGGCTCTGTGGATCGCTCACATCTAGCGGGTGCAGCAGCACCGCATTCAGCACTCCGAAGACGACGAGATTTGCCCCAATCCCCAGCATTAGAGTGGTTAAGGCGACCACCGTGAATGCGGGAGATTTCCCAAGCACGCGCAGCGCATAACGCACGTCGATCAGCAGGTTCTCCACGAATGACAGGCGTGTGAATAACCGAGCCAGGGCGCTCATGCCAGATCCTGGATATCTATCTGAACATGAATAGCCCAGCGCGCTGAACGAAAATGTCTCCCGTCCTGCATCTTTCTTATCTCCTCGCCCGTATATACGGGTAGCATGACCGCCATAGCTTATTGCTCTATGAATGCAATGGAATCCGAGGCCGGCGCAATTGCTCGCGGTCTCCGGCGTCGTGATCCGGATTTACTCGACCGTCTCATCGAGCAGTATCAGCACCGGCTCCTCCGTTATCTGGTTTGCCTGGTGGGGAATCGTGAATTGGCCGAGGACCTCTTCCAGGAAACTTGGGTCCGTGTGCTGGAACGCGGCCATCAGTACAACGGCAGCCACGAATTCAGCACCTGGCTTTACGCGGTGGCCAGAAATCTGACTATTGATTATTTGCGAAAGAAAAATCCTGTCAGCCTGGATGGGCTGATGGAGAGCGGAGAGCATGCGCCGCTCGAACCGGCCGATACCCGCCCGATGGCGTGGGAAGTTGTCGCGCAGCACGAAGAAGCCGAGCGCGTCAGCGACGCCCTCCTGAGCATCCCGGCCGAATATCGCGAGGCCGTGGTGTTGCGTTTTCTGGAAGGATTGGCTTTGGACGAAATTGCCGCAGTGACTGCGGCGCCGCTCGGCACGGTGAAGTCGCGATTGTATCGCGGATTAAATATGCTGATGTCCCGGCTCAAAGGAGGGCAGGCATAATGCGGAACGCACATGACGAGGCACGGGAGCTGATCGCTTCAGGTGAAGGTCTCTCGGATGCGCAGCAAGCCTGGCTGGGGGCCCATCTCGAAGAGTGCGTAGCCTGCCGTGATTACAACGAAGCCGCTGGCCGGATGATTCGCGCGTTGCGTTCCCAGGCCTTCATGGCTGATTCCCGCCTCGTGCGAGCCACGCAGATGCGCGTGCGCTTCCATGCTGCCAGGCTTCGCGAAACGCGAGAACGCCTGTGGCTGGTAGCCATGGCTTGTTTGGGCGTAGGCCTTTCTACGACGCTGACCGTCCCGCTTCTGTGGCGGCTCTTTGCATGGATCGGCGAATGGGCCGGACTCTCGACCCCGGTTTGGCAAGCGGGCTTCCTCTTTTTCTTCATCGCGCCGGCACTCGTCGTGGGTGTCTTGTTGCTGGCCCGTGGCACGCATCTGACCAACAACGGAGAACTATCGCGGCACTAGCGATAAGAAAGCTGAAAAACTCATGCAGGTAAAAGACGAAACTCAAACTGGACTGAGGGAAATCAAGATTGTTCCTCGGTGGGCATGGGCGCTCGCAGTCGTTGGACTGTTCGTTGCGCCGGTTCTCTTCAACGTTATGATGGCCCGGCAATCAAACGGGCCGCCCGCATGGGCGCGGCCTTTACTTGGCCTTGTGCTCGGCCTCTTTGTGGCTTGTTTTCTGTTGTTCATCGGCTATATAAGCCGGGACGCCAAACGTCGCGGCATGAGCCCGGTCCTTTGGACGATTGTGGCCATTGTTATTCCCAACGGCTTGGGCATTATTCTTTATTTCGTACTGCGGCAGCCGCTGCGGAGCGCCTGCCCACAATGCGGCAATGCCGTGCAGCCTGGATTCAGCTTCTGCCCTCGCTGCAGCTACAAACTGAGTCCGAGCTGTCCGCAGTGCCAGCGCGTGGTTGGCGTAAATGATGTCTATTGTCCCTACTGCGGAACTTTGCTGCGCAATCAGGCGGTCCCGGCGTGATGACGGATAAAGTCGCGTGTCCCGGATTATGCTGACGGAACGAATCGCAGAAGCGTCGCCGCGCCTCAAGGCCAGAATTACCGGTGTCCTTTATTTGGTCTGCGGGATGGCCTACTCGTTCGCCGACACTTCCGTTCGCGGAAAGCTTGTCATATATGGCGACGCCGCGGCTACGGCGCACAACATCCTGGCGCACGAGGCGCTGTATCGGTTGGGTTTCGCAGCCGAGCTTATTTCCGCGGTGTGCTATATCACTGTGACGCTGCTCCTCTATGACATGTTCAGCCCAGTGAACAGGAGCGTGTCTTTGCTCGCCGCCTTCTTTAGCCTCATCGGGTGTACCATTCAGGCCCTTACCAGTCTCTTTCATCTTGCCCCTCTAATCATTTTGGGAGGCGAGCACTACTTGAGCGCTTTTAAAGTGGACCAGTTGCAGGCGCTGGCGTTCATGTTTCTTAGACTGCGTGCTGAGGCCTCCAGCATCTACATGGTGTTTTTCGGATGGTATTGCCTCCTGATCGGCTACCTCATTTTCAGATCGACATTCCTGCCTCGAATTCTGGGCGTGTTTATGGCCATCGCCGGTTTGTCTTACCAGCTCTTTTTATCGCCGCCGCTCGCGAATTATCTGTTCCCCTACGTTGTGAAACCCGCCGGCGCCCTCGGCGAACTGTCGCTTATCGTCTGGCTGCTCGTGTTCGGCGTGAACGTTCGACGATGGAAGGAACAGGCCAGCGCAGCTACTGAATGAGATCTCGCCGCTATCCCCGCAATAGCCAGGCTGCCTCGTAATAGTTCCGATTGTGAAGGGCCATAGGCCCCGCGTCTTCCTCAATCACTGAGCAGTTTTACAAATGATTTACATTTTCCTCACGTCTTCGAGCGATGGATTTGTGCAAACTGGGGTACGTCGCCTCATTGCACAACCAATCATTCAAGGAGACCCACTATGCTAAGGAACATCTTTACCGCGCTCGCCGGGCTGGCTATTGGTGCCGCAGGTGCTTCTTGCGCTTCGGTGGACGCATACGTTCAGACGAACCTTGTGACTGACCTTTCGGTCAATGACCCCACTATTCCAGGCGGCCCTGCAGCACACCAGGATGCAAACCTCGTAAATCCATGGGGCATCGTCGCCGGACCAACCAGTCCATTCTGGATTTCTGACAACGGGACTGGCCTCTCTACTCTCTACAATGGTTCCGGCGTGGCGTTCCCGCCGGGTTCGCCTCTAGTGGTAACTATCCCTGGGGGAGCGCCCACGGGCGTGGTCTTCAACTCCACTTCCGGGTTCGCGAGCTCGCATTTCATTTTCGATACGGAGAACGGAACCGTCTCCGGTTGGAGTTCGGGAACCGCTGCGGTTCTTAAGGCAACGGCGCCGGCCGGATCCGTATACAAGGGGTTAGCGCTCGGAAGCAATGCTTCTGGGAATTTGCTATTTGCCGCGAATTTCGGGCTCGGCCGAGTGGATGTTTATAACAGCAGCTTTGGCGTGACCTCGGTTTCGGGCGGCTTCAAAGACGCCAGCATTCCGGCTGGCTTTGCCCCATTCGACATTCAGAACATCAACGGAAAATTGTATGTGACTTACGCAAAGCAGGACGCCGCCAAACATGACGATGTAGCTGGACCCGGTAACGGATTCGTAGACGTTTTCGACATGAATGGGAATCTGCTCACGCACCTGGTATCACACGGGGCACTTAACTCTCCCTGGGGACTTGCTCTCGCGCCCTCTGGATTCGGAGCATTGTCTACCGATCTCCTCATCGGCAACTTCGGAGATGGCGTCATCAATGCGTACGACCCCATTACCGGCGCATTCAAAGGCACGCTGGACAGTCCAAACGGGAAACCCGTTGTGATTGACGGATTGTGGGGCCTGAGCTTCGGCAATGGAGCATTTGGCCAAGGCTTGGATTCGCTCTATTTCACCGCTGGCATTTCGGGTTCCGGCGCAAAGGAAGACCATGGATTGTTTGGCTCGTTAACGGCAACACCCGAACCCGCGCCTGCCGCATCGGTGGGCATTTGCGGATTGGCTTTCGTCCTGTGGCGCTTCGCGCGGCGGCCCCGCCGTCGTAAGACACAGGAACTTTGCCCTGGGAGTTTTTGAGCTCCAGTGCCCTCCAACCCAACCGACGCATTGCCACGAGCGCTTCTGCCCGAATCACGGGCTCGCCGTTCTGAAAAAATCAGAAGGAGAAGCGCGCGCCGAACTCGCTCCAGAGCGAGCGCGGGATGATGGTGCTGGCCGGGGCGATGAATCCGATCGGATGTCCGAAAGTGGATGGATCGGCGATATTGTTGCCGAAATCGTTTCCGTAATTCGCCCGATTGGTCAGATTGAAGGCCTGAGCGATTAACTCCAGCCTCATTCGTTCACCGAGCCTGATGGTCTTTGAGAGCCGCAGGTCGAGCTCAAAAAATGGATCGCCGCGGAGCGGGTCGTACTTGGCGATCGTGCACGATCCCGGCGCATAGCCGTTCAAGCCATAGAAACAGTTTTGAGCTGCGGTGTTGTTGCCGCTGAACGCAAGATAATCGGTAATGTTGTTTGACGGAACAACTACCGCATTATAGGTACCCCCGCCCGTATTCAAGGTATTGGAAGAGTTCCCGATGCTGATGCTAGTTGCCGTCCCATTTTCATATGGCCGTGCAGAACCGAACTGTAGGATGGGCGCCAACTGCAGACCCCATGGGAGCTCAACGATGCCGCTTAGAGTTACGTGATGGCGTTCGTCGTTCGGCGTTGGTCCATATTCGTACGACGCGAAAGGATTGGTCGAAAGCCTCGGATAATCCCGGAAGGACGGCTGGCCGGCATCGTAGCCATAAGCCCAGGCCAGAGTGTAGTTCGCATTCAGGGAGAAGTGGTGGCTCATCCGCTGGCGGTAGCTGAGGTTAAAGCCATCGTAATGTGAACGGCCGATAGACTGTTCGTCGCGAACGCTCGCCAGCTCCGGTAGAGTGGAAGCGGCAAAAGCCGGATCAAGAGGACGGAAACAACAGGCCCCGTTGACCGGCACCTTTTGATCGATATTTATCGTTTTGTTTTCGTGCAAACCAAGGACGTGAGTATATTCGGCCTCGATGACTGCAGACGGAGTGGGCGCCCAACTGTAACCGCCATTGAACTCCTCGGTCACGGGGTTTCGGTAATTCGGGTCCATTAAACGGCCAACACTTCCAGAAGCAAGTTGGGTCGACGGGGGCGGAACAACCGGCAACGGATCGACGCCATAACGCCAGCTTCCCAGAGGAATGCCGGTCCCGGTAACGATATCGGTGGGAGAGGATAGGCTGATGGCCGTCTGAAATACGGTGGGGTTGGCCATCTGTTCCATGAACAGCGGAATGTTCTGGAACACATTTCCATAGTAGAGTCCGAAGCCGCCGCGAATGACGTGCTTGCCCGTGCCAGTAATGTCGTAGGCGAATCCTATTCGTGGACTGAAATCCTTATTGTCGTCGTGCGGAAGCCTGCTAACGTAGGGATTCGATATCGGGCTGTTGAGCGCAACCAGTTCCTGGTAAGTGCGGCTATTCTTGACATCCGATCCACCGATCAGGTTATAATCCTTGTCCCAACGCAACCCGAGATTCACGGTCAGTCGGGGTGTGACCTTCCAGTCGTCCTGGAAGTAGAGCCCGAGTTGCTTGGTGGCAACTTCGAAGTAGGGATCGCCGTTCGCAATCGCCATGGCACTGATCAAGCCCGGAGTGGCAAAGCCCTGTGGATATAAGGCTGTGTTGCCGAGAATGGTGCTCGGATTGACTGCAAAGTCGATTTCCAGTGTCGAGCTGAACTCGAAGAATCCGCCTTCCACGGGGTTCCAGATATAATCGACCCCCGCTTTCAACGTATGCTTTCCGACCGTTTTCGAAATATCATCGCGGAATTGCCATTTTTTCTGGAATGATTGTTGCGGAACATTGGTATTCGTGCCAAAGGATGCGCTCGGGAACACAACCAGCGGCGCGCTGATGTTACTGGCAATCAAGTTATTCCAATATTGGTATCCAGCCGTGAATTGGTTTACGGTAGTGTTCGAAAGAATTGAGTTCAGGGTGAAGTTGGCCAGCAGCAGGTGGTTCTTCGTGAAGTTGCCATTGGTCAGATCGCCGGTGCCGTCGGACTGATCGTTCAAGCTGTTATTGGATTGTGCGCTATAGCTCACGTATGCCGTATTCTTGTCGTTGACCGTGTAGTCCATGCGGCCGGTGTACCGCGTCTCGAAGAACGGACGGGGGATGGTAGGAGACGGCTGAGCCGCGAGGCCGGCGGATTTGGCAAGCGACAGCTCCGAAAATGAACTTCCGCTTTCCGCCAGCGCCTGATTCTCCCGTTCGCGCTCAAGGGCAAAGAAAGCGAACAGCTTCTCCTTTTTGATGGGGCCCCCAAACGAACCGCCAAACCACTGACGGCTATAAGCGGGATGCTCCGCAGTGCTGCCGCCGTGGCCATCGGGTACCTGCTCGTCAGTGTCCAGCGCGTCGTTGCGGAAGTAGCCGAAAAGGGAGCCGTGAAAGTCGTTTGTGCCCGCCTTGGTAATCACATTGATGGCAGCGCCTTCCGATCGGCCGTTCTCCGCGGAAAACCGCTGCGTACTGATATGGAACTCCTGAATGGCTTCCAGGGGAAATTGCATCACGGGTCCGCCGACCGTGTTGTCCTTGTTGTCGACTCCGTTCACCGTCACGTTCACATTGCGGCCGTTCTCGCCATTCACCGACAGGATCGCGTAGCGGTTTTTCGTCGGGTCGTATGAATCGGCGATTTTGACGCCCGGCGCAAGATACGCAAGATTGGCGAAATCCCGGCCGACGAGGGGCAGATCTTCTATCTCGCGCGGGGTGACGGTCGTGCTGACGTCCGTTTTCTCCACATTGAGCAGCGGAGGAGTCGCTTCTACCGTAATCGTCTGAGTCTGCTGGCCAACCTCCATGGTCACGTTGTTAGTCACAGTCTGACCTACAGCGAGGACTACGTCCTTAATGAGTTTGGTCTGGAAGCCGGTGACCGAGATCGTCACGCTATAAATACCGGGTGCGACGAGATCGAAGCGGTACTCACCCTCGCCATTCGTACGGGTCTCACGAGACGCTCCTGTCTCGACTCTCTCCAGCCGCACTTGAGCATCGGAGATGACCGCGCCACTGCTGTCCTTTATGATGCCGGCCAAAGTGGCGTCAGCCGTAATCTGGGCCAACAGCGCTATACACGGCAACAGCGCCAAACATGCGAAACGTAAACACTTGTACAACTGCGTAGACATAGAATCCCCCTTTACCACTAGATAAGTGACCTAGTATGTTCCCAGGAGTTCGCGTTTGTCAAGCTTGCCCTGCCACGGTTGCCTCGTTTAGCAGCGTGGCGTGCTGGAGGTCGGTCTCAATGTGTCGGGGCAGCCCTTCGTCTACGCTCTTTTGAACAACTACCTCGGCACGCAGATGAGTACAACATCACCATCAAGGCCACACCGGTAATTCGGTCATTTATCAATTCAATCAATACGCGGAGTCAACATGCGCGATTACAACTCAAACGTTTTTACAAATACCGGTTTTCGCAATTGGGCATTAACTCGTTTTTCTGGAGGCGGATTGGGTAGATATCTCAAGATGGCAAGGCTTTTGTTGGCTCTCGTCTTCGTTTGGCGAGGTCACCTTGCGGAACTTTTATGCATTGCCGCTCGTAGATAGACTTAGAATATATAGTTCGGCTATCTATGGCAACTGAAAAAACCGAACGCCTGGAGTTCCTGCAGGGAACTTTGGAAATGCTCCTACTCAAGACGCTTCTGATGGGTGAACCCCACGGGTACGGCATGCATTTCGCGATGGGAAGAGTTTGCCGCCATCGGTCTCGTGCTTCATCCAACGGTGGCTGAATGAAGAATTGGCTTCGGCGATTGCCTCTACTCCTGCCCTGGGTCCGGCGCCGGCGCGAACACACCCTACACGAGGAACTCGCCTCCTACCTTGAAATGGCTGAAGACGCCGGTCGTGACGATGGGCTCTCGCCCGAACAAGCGCGGCGCGCGGCTCGACGGGATCTCGGTAACCTCACTCTCACGCGCGAGTCCGTACGCACGGAATGGGTGCCGCCGAAGCTAGAGCATCTCGTGCAGGACATCTGCTATCTGGCCCGCGCTCTGCGCCGCGAGCCACTATTTACCTGCATCGCAATTTGCTCGCTGGCCTTTGGAATCGGCGCCGCCAACACCGTCTTCTCGCTGGTCGACGGAATCCTCCTAAAGCCGCTTGCCTACACGCAGCCTGGCCAACTTGTTTACATCCGCGAATTCGTCCCGGCGCTTTCGCACGTCTACCCCACACTGCCCGTAAATTTACAGCATTTCCGTTATTGGCAGACGCACAGCCGGGCCTTTCAGGGAATGGCCGCTCTCCGCGCCTCAGGCGGTACGCTCACCGGTGCAGGCGAACCCGTCGAACTAGATTCTGTTGAGACCACCGCCGGACTGTTCCAGCTCCTGGGCACACATCTCGCAATGGGGCGCGGCTTTGTGCCCGAAGAAGATCAGCCCGGGCACTCTCGCGTTGCCGTTATTTCTGACTCACTTTGGCGCACCCGCTTCCATGCCGACCCGGACATCATCGGACGAACAATCGTTTATGAAAGTGCGCCTGTCAACATCGTCGGAGTCCTATCTCCCGACTTCACTTTTCCTGCCGGCAATGATCTAGGGCAGCTTGCCGGGCTCGGCAAGCGCATCCAGATCTTCCAACCCATTCAGTCGCCCATCAACGAATGGGACGGCGACTACGACTACATCGTCTTCGCGCGTCTGCGCCCCGGCGTAGCACTGTCTCAGGGGCTAGCCGAACTCACAGTGTTGACACAGCAATTCACGACGGCTCATCAGGTGGAAAGTAAACCTCATCCGGTTGGCAAGTCTCTGCAGGATGTGATTGGCGGTTCCGTCCGGCGGAGCCTCTGGGTACTTTTCGCTTCGGTTTTGGTCCTGCTCCTGATCGTATCTGTCAACCTGGCCAACCTGATGCTCGCCCGCGCTCACAGCCGTGTCCGCGAGTTCTCCATTCGCACCGCGCTCGGAGCCGGACGAAGTCGCCTGATGCAACAGGTCTTAACGGAGGCACTCTTCATTTCCTCCCTTGGCGGCATCTTGGGCGTCGCCCTCGCCATAACGTTTCTTAAGATGCTGAAAGCGAATACCGCCTTTGACCTGCCGCGCATGACCGAAGTGCATATCGATGCGCGCGTCTTGCTTTTCTCACTGGGCCTCACCATTCTGTGCGCCTGCATCTCCGGGCTGCTACCCGCTTACCGCGCGGCCCGATCCGATCTGCAGGAAGCGATGCGCGTCGCTGGTCCTGCTGTCACCGCGAGCCATCGTTCGCTCCGGCTGCGTCAAATTCTGGTGGGATGTGAAGTGGCTCTCAGCACGGTGCTGGTCTTCTTGGCCGGCCTCCTGGTAGCGAGCCTCCTGAACTTGTTGCACGTGGATAAAGGCTTTGAGGAAAAGCGCGCCACCGCGATTGACATCGATCTTTCTGATACACGATATCCCGATCCGGCCAGCCGGGCTCGCTTTTTCGAACGAGCTTTAGCCCAGGTCAGCGCATTGCCGGGCATCCAATCTGCTGCAATTATCCAAGGGCTGCCACTCACCGGTGAAACCATGGTCAACGGCATCGAATTGGAGGGTTCCCGGACCGACTGGATCGATCCTTCGAACAAAGCGCCGATCCTGGTGAATGTGCGTTTCATAAGCCCGGACTATTTTCAGACGCTTGGCATCCCGCTTCTCAAAGGCCGCTCTATTGAGCCGGAAGACCGTACCAGAAAAGTGGCCGTTCTCTCCGAACGTCTGGCCGCGAAGATTTGGCGCGACCAGGATCCGTTGGGCAAGAAGATCAAGACCGGGTCGCAGGTCGGCGAAGTTCAAGTGGTGGGAATTGCGCGCGATACTTACAACGGACGGTTGGATGAGCCGCCCACGTTGATCGTGTATGTCCCGTTCTGGATTCGCCCGCCTAGCTCAGCGAGCTTGGTCTTCCGCACGGTGAGCACCCCGAAACCACTGATCGGAAAGGTCCAGCACGCCGTCTGGTCTATTGATCCGAGCCTGACGGTTTCCGAGGTTCGCACACTATCAGAGATCGTGTCGGCCGCCACGGCGCAGCGGCGCTTTCAGATGCAACTGGCCGCGACATTCGGCTTGACTGCCTTGTCTTTGGCCCTTATCGGAATCTATGGCGTTGTGTCCTACAGCGTAGAACAGCGCAAAGCTGAACTCGGACTGCGGCTCGCGCTCGGGGCAAATTACCCTGAGCTATTGGCCTTGATGATGAAATTTGGTTTGATTCCGGTTCTGCTGGGATTAGGGTTCGGACTTGTATTCTCTTTAGCGATTGGAAGCCTCGTGCGTGGCCTGATCTTCGGGGTTAGCGCCAGTGATCCTGTCACCATGGCCGGCGTGAGCTTTCTACTGACCGTCACCGCAGCCATCGCTTGCCTGCTGCCCGCCAGCCGTGTCGTCAGGCTGGAGCCCGCGTCTATTTTGCGGCACGAGTGAGTAATCCCAAACGCGCTATGAATGCGTGAGTGGTTCTATCAGGTGTGCTGGCACTAACCCGACTCTTCAAGAAGCAATCGTGCTCTTTTCCGACCAGGATATCGCCACGGAGTTTGTTCGTGACATCCGATGGCCGGAATTGAACGCAGTCATCTATTGCTATTCAAATACAGAGCCGGTCCACACCGACATATCCGATGGGGGCGGTCACCTTTACATCTAACGCGCATGCGGCCGCGGACTGCTCAATCAGCGCAATGCCGACTTTACCTCCAAATGGATTCCTCTACACATGGCCGTTAGGACCGAAAAACCTTACTGCGACGGTCGACGTTGTTTCGAACTGCATGTCAGGAGGCATCACTCAGGTTATATACTCGGAGGACGCCAGGAGTGAATGCCATATCTTAATGGGTCTGCTGCCACTTGTAGATCAGTTAGGCCTATCTTTGAACGAACGTATTCAATTGCTCCGCGACGTCAACAATCGCCTGGTTTGGTCTCTCACCGTACTCGTGACAATTGGCATTGCCGGATCTTTTTTCGCTTACTTCCGTGGTGCGGTCACGCCGGTTCCCACACCCCTAGCCGTATTCTTTGTCGGCTTTGTCGGTGGATTTGTCGGACTCCAGCGCCGACTCAAGACGTTGCCTGCGGAGGATCTCACTCTACTGGGGCGGTCGTGGGTTTGCATTGTGATCTCGCCTATCGCGGGATCGATTCTCGCTGAACTCCTCTATCTGCTTTTTATCTCCGGACTGTTGGCCGGTAATATGTTCCCCTTGTTTGTGGCGGATGGCCAGGGTGCTTCCAGCGAAGGACTGAAAACCCTTTTTCAAGTTCATTGCGCAGATGCGGCCAATTACGCGAAGGTCCTATTTTGGAGTTTCGTTGCTGGTTTTTCGGAGAAGTTTGCGACGAATATTATTCGGCAGTTTGAACCGGGCGAACAGGCGACGCCAAAATCGGCAGATGTCGAGTGACACGAGCAAGGTTTCCAGCCTGAAGCTTCCATCGGGCAGCAACGCCGACTTCCCGTCAAGGTGGGCCGTTCTCTGCGTGCCCATTCGTTTAGATGAGTACAGCATGATTAGGACATCTCGCGTAAGTTGTGTTTGCGGGGCTATGATCGGGCTGGAAGATCCAAAAAAATGGAATTGAAGATGGCGACTGTGACAAAAGGACGGGACGTGCGGACACACGCGCATCTTTGGCACACGTCCCGGTGTTTGTTGGAGAGAGGCTAGGAGCAGGAGAAAGCGTCATTTCATCAGTTCATGGTGAGCCTCGTTTTTACAGCTTTTGCTCTGGAGGCTTATTTGAACTGGTTAGGCGACAAGCTGTTTCCACACTGGCATTACCTTGAACGGTTGAGTCCAAAGAAAAGCTTGAGCTTCTGTCGGATCAGGTCGGCATATCCCTCGATTTTGGGAAACGCCCTTGGCAGATCATGAAGGTATTGTTTGGCTTCAGAAACGACATTGCACACGGAAAGCCACAGACGCTAACAAGTGAAACGACTGAACCAGTTGATGAACACCTAGACAAGAAACTCGGGGATTTCGAAAGAGCGAGTGGGGGAAAAATTCTGCACTCGTGAGAACGCGGAGCGCGCCAGGGAAGACGTTGCTGCGATTCTAGAAACGCTTCATGAGGCTGCGGGATTGAAAGACGATCCTGACCCGTTCTTTAGTGGGTTTCAGACGCATGACGCGGTCTTTATCAATCAGCCGCCGAATTCAGTTTCAGGAAATTGAAGATCTCTTTAGGATTCGCCGCTAGCTCTCTCCCCTCAGGTGCCTTGATGGAGGCGGCGGTTCCGTTCGCACCCTATTCGAACCGGAGTCCGTTCCCCTGATTAGACGAGCGTTATCGGCCCTGGTGGAGGTTGCGGTGGAAATCGGAACGCAGCGAATCGCACCACTCAACGAGCTGACGTAATAGGGCTGTGTGGGAAATCCTGATTCCGCGGTTTCCCCCTATCTTGAAAAACAACGCGCTACGCACTCCCTTGGATATTGGATGTGCACGCCCGGATGAACCCAATCAACGGAACGCCGACTTTACGTCAACTTGGGTTGGTAAATACTGGGCCGTTACCGTGGATCAATCCGGCGTCGGCCACTTCTCATCGTCGGGCGTTACGCAACCGGGTGCACACAGCAGGCGCTCTCTTGATCAACCGGCCAAATGCCGGCTGGCGCTGCCACCAGCGCGCAGCCGGTCACTCCTGGCGGAGCGCGCGAATCGGGTCAACCCTCGTGGCTCGCAGCGCTGGGATCAGGCTCGCGAGTACCGCAACCACAATAAGGAACAGCGCTGCCCCCGCTATGCTCACAGGGTCGGCTGGACTGACTTGGTAAAGCAGAGGCGCGATCTGCGGCGCCGCTGCCAGGGCGATGGCGAGGCCGGCGGCGATCCCCAATAAAGCCAGCAGCAAGCCTTCTCTCATGACAATCCGAAGCACGCCCCCAGGGTCGGCCCCCAGCGCCATGCGGATACCGATTTCCCGAGTCCGTTGGCTTACCGAGTAAGCCATAACTCCATAAAGACCTACCCCGGCGAGCAGCATGGAAATGGCGCCGAGCACTGCGAGGAACGACGAGGCGATCCGCGACCCAAACCAGGCAGCCGAGATGTAATCCGACAAGGGCATGGCCGTGAGGCCGGTGGAATTTGGATCGATGGCCGACATTTCGCGGCGGAGTACGGGGACTAAATCGCGCGCGTCACGGTCGGTCCGGGCGTAGAGGGCCACTCCGTTTTCGCCACTGCCGTAGTGCACCTGGTCGAAGGACATGTAGAAGTATGGCTGCGGCGCTTCCGACAGATTGAAGTACTTGCTGTCCTTGACCATTCCTACGATCTTGAACGGTTTGCCGTAAATCTGCACCCGGTGCCCCACGGGGTCGCGCCCGTCGAAAAAGCGCCGTGCGAAAGACTCGTTGACGATCATGACGCGCGGCGCCGTTTCGTTATCCTCGGCCCGGAAATCGCGGCCGGCGAGAAGCGGGATCCGCAGCAAGTCGAAGTAGCCGGGCGACACCGAGGCGTGATGCACATCCAGGTTCTCGCCGGGCCGCGACGCATACCCTTCCACCACGATGCTGTTCCACTTTCCCAGCCCGAAGCCGAGCGGGATGGAGTCGGAATAGGCGGCGCTTGTCACCCCTGGTGCGGCCAGCAGGTGGTCGCGGAGCCGCCGCGAGAACTCCTGCTCCTCGCTGGCCGTGTAGTTGTTCGTCGACAGAAAAAGACGGCACACCGTCACGTTGCGGTGATTGAAACCGGCCGGAGTGTTCTCTAACCCGTAAAGGCTCCGAACAAACAGTCCGAGCGTCACCAGAGCCGCGAGCGCCAGCCCCGTTTCGGCTACCACCAGCGCCCCGGAGATGCGCTGCGCGTGCCCGCTCCGTGTACCGCCTCTTCCACCTTGCTTCAGTGCATCCACCAGGCTGCGCTGCACCAACTGAAACGCGGGCGGAATCCCGGAAATCAGCGCGGAAGCCAGGCAGACCAGAGCGGCAAACAGGAACACCCGGGCGCTCGGCTGTACGTTGAAACTCACCGGCACTCCTGTGGGCGGTACGAAATAGATCAGCACATTCTCAAGCCACAGAGCCAGCGGCAACCCGACAAGCGTTGCCAGGGCCGCCAAAAGCAGGCTTTCAAAAATCAACTGGCGGCTCAAACGACCCGGACTGGCGCCCAGGGCAGCGCGGATGCCGAACTCCGTCTGCCGGGCTGCGGAACGAGCCAGTAGAAGATTGGCGACGTTGGCGCATGCAATCAGCAGCACGAGTCCACACGCCGCACCGAGGATGGCCAGCGGCCATGCCACAATGCTCGACGCCCCCTCCTGCGCCTTCCAGATCGGTACGATCCGGGCGCCGATCCCCTGGTTGGTCTTCGGAAAGCCACGGGCAAGGCGCGCGGCAACCGTCGCCGCCTCGGCGTTTGCCTCCGAGACGCTGACGCCGGGTTTGAGCCTGACTATGGCATTGAAGTGCCGCGCATCGCGCTCGCGTTCTCCGGCCAGCTGCGCTGGAACCCAGACGTCGAGCGCCACTCCCGGGAAATCGCCGCCAAATTCCGGAGGCGCTACCCCGACGATGGTGACCGGGTACCGGTTGATCCGCACGGTGCGGCCGAGGACGGACTTGTCGGCATGAAAATAGTTCTTCCACAGCCGATAGCTGATGACTGCCGTGAACGCTTTGGCCCGGTCGCCGTATTCGTCGCGAGCGAACGCGCGACCCAGGACCGGCTTTACGCCCAGGACGTCGAAGTAGTTTCCGGAGACCCCTTCGTACCACACGGAATAGGGCTTTTCTCCCTCGCCGATCGAGGCGGGGCCCTTTTGGTTCAGCAACAATCCGGAAATACTGCGGAGGCTGTCCTGGAAGTCCCGGGAGTCGGCGTACGAAACCTGATTCTGCAGGCCGCTGGCACTGACGGACTCAAGCACGGCGAGTTGTCCGTCGTCCCTGGCGCCGCGGAACGGGTGCAGGACCATTCCGTCGATCCAGCCAAAGACGGTCGTGATAGCGGCAATACCTAGCGCCAGAGTAAGCACTGCGACCGCTGTCAGGGTCGGGGTCCGGCGGAGGACACGCATCGCATACCGGAGGTCTTCAAGGACGCCTCGCATGTGGTTTCCTGCCCTTTGGATGCAGGTTGACTTCCTAAGTAGGTGCTTGATTCTATTGAACGGTAAGGTCAGTCGGTGGTCGATTTTCGGGGTTCAGGTGTCCGAAAATGGGACCCGCCCTTCACGATTTCTAGCTGATTGCAACGGTGTAGCCGCAGACCGAATAAGTCGAGTCGCATCTCGGGAATCGTTCCGGGAGCAGGGCGGAGGTATGCGTACAGACGCAGGATTTCGCTGCCTTTCGGTATCCACATTGACCGGTTGTCGCCGATGCTGAGAGTTGCCAGAGCGGTGGAGGGAATTAACTCCTGCCTGGTCAGGAAGGGACGGGTAATCCGTCCGTGTCCCCAGATTTGACCTGACTTGTATGGTCGCTCTAAACAGACGACCGTACTTTGATTCCACTCGCCTCCATCCACCGGTCGATCGCCTCCTTCACCCAGAACAGGAATGGAGCCCTCCGAATGGGCACCCGCCTTCCCATGGAGATTGGCAATCACCCAGTGCTCTTCTCGGGGAGTTGAATGGAACTGACAGTAAGGGCGAGGAGAGGCCGGAATCGGCCGCCTCGTACGCCACCCGCCTGACCGCGGCCAAGCGGAGGTTAATCGTTGTCGGAGCAAGATGCCGTTGTTCCAAGTGGATTCGGTATCGAAGAACAACCGTGCGATTGAAAGCAAGCCGTGGTTCCAGGCAGGATAAAGTAACCTCAACTCGTTGATCGCATAACCGTATGTTCGTTGGCCGCTTTTCGAAGTCAGGCTGTTCAGTACGGCAGACTTGGTCCGGTCGAGATCGGGTAGGGCAAGAGATCGCTTCGGTGGTTTCCTCTTCTTCCGGTGTTTGGGCATTCTGGGCCGCCTCCTGCGCCGCCTCCCGTCAGAATGCCCGCATACTCCATATTTGGCCGTTGATGGGGACACGAAAGTAACAGGTGATCCTTCATGTCCGCTTGCTTGGAGCCCCATTGCCAGACTTGAGTGGCTGCTTCACAAACATCGAAGGCGACCAGCCTGCCTACGCCAGCAACCGCCCTGTTCTGGTTGCACGTGGGCGCCACCACTCGCGATAGTCGAAGCAAAGCTATCAATCGCACCAGATTGCGGTCAGGTCCGCATGACCGTGGTTATCGACACTCCGTGGTTGGGGTCCCCACGACCAAGCCGGTTTATGGTCCCTCGCTTAGGAGACTGCTGACTTGCATAATCGTATCGATTTGGTCTTGGGTGAGTCGTAGCAGGAAGTGTCGTTTTACTGACTCGGCCCGCACGGGTAGCGCCTCGGCTAGCTTTTGATGGCCAAGTTTCGTCAGTCCGACGACTACGGCGTCGTCGGCCGTTTCGCGCTTTATAAGTCCTCGGTCCTCCATGCGTGTCAGCTGGTGAGAGAGTCGACTTTTTTCCCATTTCATCACCTTGGCGAGTTGCTGTTGGCGCATTTCGCCCTTGCCGATTCCGACGAGGCGCGAGAGAACACCGAAGTCAGACCCGGACAGTCCGGTTGCTTCCGAAATGTCTCGCCCTACTCGCCCCCGAACCTCTTCGCCCATGTCTTGAAAGGCGTGCCAAATACGGAGTTCTTGCGCGGTGAGCGATTTAGCGGCCATGTAGATTTTAAAATTAGCAAAGAATTAGTTGACATGACAACCGGAGCTGTTAAGCTGGTTGACATGTCAACTTCATCCGAAACCTTGCTGGGTCACAGAATGGTGGAACGGAGGTGCTATCGCCTCACCATGGAGCGGAAATTAGCGGAGGGGAGTGCCCGATGGGCTTAAATGGCGGTCAGGTGCTTCACAACGTTGCTTTGGTGTTGGGTGGTGGTGGAGCTGCCGGCAATGCGTGGTTGATCGGTATCATCGCGGGCCTGGCCGAAGCTGGTCTCGATATGACTGAGGCCGCCGATCTGGTGATCGGCACCTCGGCCGGTGCCACCGCCGCAGCGCAAGTGCGCAGCGGTATACTGGCCGGCCGAACTGCTGTCATCGGTGCTTTCCCCGCCGGTGCAACCCGTTACACAGAACCGGGAACGGCTGCCGTCGATGCCGATGACCACGGTGTTCGAGCGGATGAGGGCCATCGGCGCCGCCGCTAGGTCGGCAGCAGATCTCCAGCGTGCGATGGGGGCGTTCGGCTTGGAGAGCGATTCCATACTCGAACCCGGGGCGGGACACCGGCGCGCAATCGTCGCCGCTAGATTGCCCCGACCTGAATGGCCGGAGAGGCCGATGATCGTGACGGCCGTCGACGCGCATACGGGCGAGTTGGTTGCGTTCGACCGCGATTCGGGCGTGAACCTGGTGGACGCGGTCACCGCGAGCACCGCACTCCCCGGGCTGGTCCCCACCGTCAGCATCAACGGCCGTCGCTACATCGACGGTGGCGTGCGTTCCCCCGACAACGCCGACCTTGCGTCTGGTTATGCGAATGTCATGGTGCTCTCGCCGTTAGGCGGACGGAGCCAGACACAACCGGAACCGGGCCAATTTGAGGGCCTGCGTAGATCACCGGAATGGGGCGTGGACCTAGCAAGCCAAGTCGAGGCCCTACGCAAGCAGGGCAGTCGCGTCGAGGTGATCACACCGGACGACGATTCCCGGGCCGCAATGGGCACGAACCAGATGGATCCGGCAACCCGCACCCCCGCCGCGCGTGCCGGTTTCGCCCAAGGCAAGCGGGAAGCGACTCGCGTGACGTTCCTTTGATGATCGCAACCAGGAGTCTATCGGCCTTCCGGAGGGATTGCAAAACATCCTCCCTTGTCGCGGAAGGGTAGATCTACCTTTCGCCGTTAGGGCGGATTTATCCCGGAGTTGGCCAGTTTCCGACAACCGGTTTCTCCACCACTGTCCGGATCGCCGAGCGTGCAGGTAAGACCTGGAAAATGAAGTAAACACATGAGGGGATGGAGAGCTTCGTCTAACGTGATTCCTCGACTGAGACAGCACTTGACATCCTAGTGAACGCAGGGTATTCTCAAAGCGGGTGCACTAGGATGCCAAGTGAACGTGACGCCGAACGAATTGCGCTTCTGCAGGGAACGCTGGACCTGATTGTTCTCAGGACACTTCAGACGATGGGTCCGCAGCACTCTTACGCTATTGCCACACGCTTACAGCAGGTCTCTGAAGATCTGTTGTGCCTGAACCAGGGGACTCTATATCCGGCATTAATTCGCCTGGAACAGCAGGGCAGAATCAAGGGCGTCTGGGGCAAGACGGAAGGCAATCGTGACGCGAAGTTTTATTCGCTCACAAAGGCGGGGGAAAAGACCCTAAAACAGGAAGCGTTGCGCTGGCGCCGGATGGCCGGGCTGGTCGAGAGATTGTTGTCTGAAGGAGCTTGATCGATGCGCCGGTTCTTCAAACGGATTGCCAGCTTGTTCGGGCCAAGACATGCGGAAAACGAACTGCGGCGTGAGATTGAGTCGCATCTACGGATTCTGCAGGACGACTTCGAGAAGACCGGGCTATCACCGGCTGAGGCGAAGCTGCGCCAGGCGAAGCTATGGAAACGTGGAGTTCGTAAAGGAACTACACCGCGAGACACGCTCCTACCTGTGGATTGAGAATCTGTTGAAGGACATCGGGTACGGGTGGCGAAGTCTGTTGCATACACCCGGATTCACGGCTGTTGCGACGATTGCTCTTGCTCTGGGAATTGGCGCTAATACCGCCATTTTCGGCGTAGTGAATGCCGTGGTATTGCAGCCGTTGGCTTATCGCGACGCAGATCGTCTAGTCACCATATTGCATAACGGGACCGGACCAGTTGCGACGGCTAATTACATCGATTGGCGTGACCAAAGTCACGCGTTTGAGGCAATGGGTGCGGCCGATAACTGGGGTCTTAACATCACCAGCAATGATCGTTCCGATAGCCGGCCTGCCGAGCATCTTTTTGGATTGAAAGTCACCCAGAACATGCTGCCGATGCTGGGCGTTGAGCCGTTGTTAGGACGCCTGTTCGCGAAAGGCGAAGATCGCGAAGGTTCGAACCACGAGGTGGTATTAAGTTATCCGCTTTGGCAGCGGCGCTTTGGTGGCGACCGCGATGTGCTTGGAAAACTGATCAGATTGGACGGAGAGGCTTACACGGTAATCGGTGTGATGCCGCCGGGATTCAAGTTTGCGCCGTTCTGGGCGACCCATACGGAACTATGGGCGCCGGCTACGCTCGAGGCGACCATGCATGAGAGAGGTGGGAACCATCTCCGAGTCTTTGCGCGCCTGAAGCCGAATATGACTCTTGCTCAGGCACGGGCAGATATGGCTGCGGTGACTGGCCGTTTGGAAAAAGAATATCCTGCTTCCAACCGCAATGTCGTGGTTAGGCCGCTGAAGGAAAACGTCGTCGGAAATGTCGAAACGCCGCTGCTGATGATGCTAGGCGCGGTGGGCTTTGTACTCCTGATTGCCTGTGCTAATGTGGCGCACCTGATGCTGGCGCGTACCTCTGATCGGCAAAGGGAGATTGCTGTCCGAGCGGCGCTGGGCGCGGGCAAGCTCCGTTTGGTGGCTCAGTTCCTTACCGAAAGTTTATTGCTGGCTGCTCTCGGTGCCGGTGCAGGACTGCTCTTGGCCTTCGCGGGAATAAAGGCACTCGTTTCTTTAGCTCCAGCAGATGTACCGCGGGTGGAACTGGTCACAATCGATGCGCGTGTACTACTTTTCCTGATCTGTGTTACTGGGTTGACGGCCGTCGCATTCGGCCTGACTCCGGCGATGCAGGCTGTTAGGAGGAACCTCAGCGAAACCCTAAAAGAGGGAGGAAGAGGAGATTCCACCGGTAAACGCCGCAGCCGGTTGCGCGGCTTTCTAGTGGCCTCCGAGTTTGCGTTAGCATTCACGTTGTTAATTGGAGCGGGACTAATGGTGCGGAGCTTTTACGCTCTGCAGTCTGTGAAGACAGGATTTAATCCGCACAATGTGTTGACGATGGTTGTCTCAGTTGCGGGGACAAACGAAGCAGATGCGGGCCGGCGCCGGATCTTCTACCAAGCCCTGCTTGAACAATTAAAGGCACTGCCGGGTGTTGAGGCTACCGGTGGCATCAATCACCTGCCCATCGCGGGCGATCTTTGGGATCGGAATTTGGAAATCGACGGACGTCCCAAACCGCGACCTGGCGAAGCACCCAATGCAGTCTACAGAATCGTGATGCCAGGGTACTTCGAAACAATGCAGTTGCCGATAGTGAAGGGCCGTGCGATCACATACGGTGATGGCCCGAACGCGCCAGCAGTCGTAATCATCAACGAGCGGGCGGCCCAGAGATTCTGGCCGGGTGAAAATCCGATTGGGAAACGACTGCATTTACTTGGCGCCGAGGAGGGTAGCCGACCGAACTGGCTGACGGTTGTCGGCGTGACAACCAATGCTCGATTGGATGATATGGTGTCTCCTCCCTATCCAGAGGTGTATCTGGCAGCGTTTCAAACTCCTGAGTTTATGGGCGAAGAATCAGGCGGTATTGGCTTGCACATGACGTACCTTACGGTAGTGATTCGCACTGATCAAAACCCAGCCAACCTCATCCCAGAAGTGCGTCATGTTGTTGGGTCGTTTGACCGGGCGTTGCCGATATCTCAGGTCCAAACGATGGACGAGGCTATTGGTCTCGCTACCGCGCAGCCACGTTTTGAGATGTGGTTGCTAGCATCGTTCGGCGCGCTTGCCATGATTTTAGCTGCAGTCGGTATTTATGGCGTTATGAATTACGCCGTGTCACAACGAACACGCGAGATCGGCATTCGGATGTCACTGGGCGCCGGCCGTACCGAAATCCTGCAAATGGTCATGTCGCAAGGTATGAGACAGGCTATTGCGGGCATTTTGACCGGCATCGCAGCAGCCGTGCTGCTATCAAGGATGATGGTTCAAATGCTCTTCGGCGTCCAGCCAACCGATCCGCTTACGTTCGTCGGAGTGTCGGCCATCCTCATATTGACGGCCTTGGCGGCGATCGCGATTCCGGCGCGAAAAGCTCTCCGAGTAGAGCCGGTCGTCGCGTTACGAACTGAGTAGCTTTGAACGTGAGTACTGCCAGGTAGATCTTGGAGCGAACGAGCGATCACAGCCAGCAGAATTCAGATTCTTCGGATCACCTACCGGATCGTCGGCAACGGTCTCAAAACACGAATAGTGCGAAGGATTTAGGAACGTCGGAAGGATTGGTTCCGGACGGCTCGCCGACTAGGGCCCAACATAAAATTCGCGATTTCGTCCAGTTGTCGGTCGTTGCTATCCTGCGTACTACTGCACGCAGGCGAAAAAGTAAGAAGCGGGATTGACCTACGCCAATACTTACACGTTTTGCAGCGTGCGCCGTCAAGTTCTTCTGTTAAGCCGGGCGTAAACCTAACGAGCCTTCGACTGCCAGTACGCGAGCAGTCGGCAATGCTGACATAAGCCTCCAGCTCAACTTGCTCTTCCTCGCTTAACGTGCCATCATTAGCCTTTGCGTTCAGTTCGTCAGCCCGCACCACATCTGCTTCTGGGAAGTCAAGCGCTAGAATACCTTCCGCGAGCTCTTTTGTCATATGGGACGATGCGGATCGAAAACGCTCCGAAGCATGTCGGCATGGCACTACGGCGAAAACGCTGTAGGCTATGCACCTTCAGTTTACGCTCTGCAGCTTTCGACCGCATCGCGCATTCAGCAACGTTCGGTATTCGTGTAGTGTTGGAAAGAGATATAGAGGATCTGTTGGACATAGAGGAACATAGAATCAGTAACTCGCTGATTCTACGAGCGGCACGCTTCTTTCGACTGCCGCTGGCTTCCGCCAAGTACTTTATTTCATACTGTTATCTGCTGATCGCGTTTAATTTGGCCGATTCGATGTAATTCCTTGCTGAACAGAATCAGTAGCTTGCGCCTGCGTGGAGGCAAATGGGGAGACAGTTCGCTTTTCATGGCGAAGGGATGAAGTCGGCTATGGCAACCGGGGCCTGGGGCGCGGCGTCCACCAGCACGCTGACACCGCGATAGGGCGGACGATGCACTCCGACATTTTGAGCAAAAGTCAACGGAAATGCAGCAGCTACGGAGAGGAAACCGCCGAAAGCGCGCGGTTTCCGAACATAGACCGCCTCAGTAACCACCTAGTGCAGTTCAATATCAGTTATGGGCAGCGCAAAGCCGCGATCGGATCGAGACGTGAGGCGCGCCGGGCCGGCAGAAATCCAGCCAGATTGACGACCACAATCATTACTGCCGCAGCAGCAATAACTGTGGCCGGATCTGTAGCTTTCAGCCCATACAGCAGATCGGAAAGGACGCTTGCCGCGCACCGAGCTGCCAGCAGCGCGGCCGGAAGTCCTATGGCTATACCGATAATTGCGAGCATCAGAGTCTCACGCAGAACCATTCTCAGAATGCTCCACCGAGGTGCACCGAGTGCCATTCGCACGCCGATCTCGTGCGTGCGGCGAAGGACGGCGTAAGACATCAGACCGTACAGACCTATGCACGCCAGTAGCAGTGCCAGCGATCCGAAGAAGCCGAGAGCTTCACAAAAAGCCGCTCCTGCAACAGCAGTCCATCAATCTGCTCGGCCTGCGTTTTGACGGCGAAGAGAGGGACACTCCGATCAACCGACGCAACCGCGCGCCGCACGTCGGGAATAATGCTTTTGGGGTCTCTCGCGGTGCGTACCTCGAAGTACATCCAATCGACATTCCGCGCCTGCCGGAATGGCTGATACACAATCGCCGGTGCGTCCTCCCGCAATGAGTTGAACTTCGCGTCACGGGCCACGCCGACGATCTCCATATCGGCTTGTGAGGGCGCCCAGCCATTCGCTGGCCGATCGGATCGCGTCCCTGTAAATAGCGCTTCACTAGCATTTGATTGACGATCGCGACTTTCGGCGCGTGCTCATCGTCGCGCTGCGTGAAATCGCGGCCGCGCAGCAAGGGAATTCGCATCGTGGCAAAAAACTTCCGCCGGCGGGCATAACCTCAACATTCATCTTTTCTTCCGGTTTCGGCAGGTAACCCGGCGTCCAAAAGCTGCTCACGCGAGACACTGCCGCCTAGTAAGAGATGGAGAGAGGCAGTGGTTGGATCACGCCTGGCAAAGCCGCGACGCGCTGCTGCACCCTTGTATAAAAGTCGTTAAGCGCCGATGTTTTGTAGCCGGCCTTCGCGGGGTTCAAGCCGAAGAGCAGTAGATTTCGTCGGTCGAATCCGGCGTCGGTATTTTCCAGATTGACTAACGTTCGGACGAATAAGCCAGAGCCCAACAACAGCACCAGCGACATGGCCGTCTGTGCGATGACCAGGCTCTTTGCTAACCCGAGTCGCACGGGACCGGCACCGACTGTGGGCGAACTCTGTTTCAGTGCAGGAGAGAGGTCGGCAGCCGTGCCTTGCAGTGCGGGCACCAGGCCGAAAAGCAATCCCGTGACGAGGCAAGCCGCAGCCGTGAAGGCTAGAACCCGAACATCAGGGCTTAAATCTAGCTGAAGTGGATTGTTGGAACGTGAGATGAACGTAATTAGTAACCGGCTACCCCACTGCGCAATTACCAATCCGAGCGCGCCGCCGATGCACGCCAGCAAAGTACTCTCAGTCAACAATTGCCGGATCAGTCGGCCGCGCGAGGCGCCGAGCGAAAGGCGGACTCCGATCTCCTTTTGTCGTGACATGGCGCGAGCCAACAAAAGGTTTGCTACGTTGGCACAGGCGATCAGCAGCACCAATCCGACTATGCCCATGAGGATGAATAACGGCCGCGAAAATTGCCGGCGCAATTGATTGAGGCCTTGGCTTCCGGAAGTCAATTGAAGCGACGGGAGTTGCAGGCGAGTATCTGATCGATCGCCCACGTCGAGAGCGAGTCCTTGTTTGAAGATTAGGTCGAGGCCGATAGCCGCCTGAGCTTGCGAAATGCCCGGTCGCAACCTGCCCATGATCGATACCCACCAATGATCCGCGGCGGTGAAGAGCGAAACGTTTGGATCCCAGGTAGTCAGGACCAGCGGCTGCGTCGAAAGAGGGACCCAAACTTCGGTCGGGTGTCCCGGTTCCAGGCCGAAAAACTCCGGCGGAGCCACGCCAATGATTGTGAATGGAACACCGGCAATCCTGACTGCTTTTCCCGCAACCGACCGATCTCCTCCAAATCTGCCTTCCCAATACCTGTGGCTGATCACGCAAACGGGTGGCGCACCCAACTCGTCATCCGATTCGACGAACACTCGCCCGAAGACAGGGTGAACGCCCAGTGCGGAAAAATAATTCCCTGAAGCTGCCTGCCCGTGGGCCAAACCTGCTTCGCCGTTTACGAGGACATTCATGTGATCGCCGAGACCGGTAAACGCAAACACATCTGAAAATGCCTGATTGTGCGCGCGAATGTCCCGAAAAGTGACATAGGAGAACGCCGTCCCGACGCTTCGCCCTCGTTCCTGCCAAGTGTCACCATTCATCCAGTTCGATCCCGCAGGATTTCCGGTCGGTGTGGTCCACTGCAGCAGCACCAGTTCTCGCGGATTTTTCACCGGCACCGTCTTCAGTAACACAGCGTCAATTAGCGTAAAAATGGTGGTGTTAGCGCCGATACCCAACATCAACGTGGTCACGACTACAGCACCGAAGCCCGAATTTCGCCGTAGCATGCGCGCAGCGTAACGCAGGTCCTGAACCGTATTCTCGACAAGCGAGACGCCCCGTGCGTCCCGGCATTCTTCCTTCACTTGATCGAGGCCGCCGACGGCGAGCCTAGCCTGGCGTGTTGCTTCGTCGCGCGACATGCCCATATTCAGGTATTTTTCCGTCTCGCGGTCAACGTGGAACTGCAATTCATCCACCATCTCTGCTTCAACCGCGCTCCGCCGGAAAACGGACCGCAAAAGATAAAAGAGGTCAGGTTGCATGCACTCCTTAAGCCGTGCCTAACACCTCAGCGACCGCCGCGCTCAGCTTCCGCCATGCTTCGGAGTCGTCCTCAAGTTGCCTTCGTCCACTGCGTGTCAATTCGTAGAACTTGGCACGGCGATTGTTATCGGAAGCGCCCCAATGGGCCTTGACCCAGCCGCGCCGCTCCAGTCTATGGAGAGCGGGATACAGTGAGCCTTGCTTGACGCGAAGAACGTCACTTGAAACTTGTTGAATGCGTTCGGATACAGCCCAGCCATGCTGTGGACCGAACGCCAGTGTTTTCAGGATGAGGAGATCCAAGGTGCCCTGCGGAAGATCGATGTGATTTTGTCTCACCTTGCGCGCAGCTCCCCTTGCCGTTCGACACTAGAATATACCTCTTCTTGTCGGAGCGCAAGGGGAACGAGTCCCAGGCGGCCATGGTACCGGCCTAGCGCTTTTTCGCCGCAGCCAGCTTCGCCTTCTTACGCTCCGCGACTTCTTTCGGCCGGAACTTAGCGATGCGTTCGATCAACTTCAGTAACACTACAGAATCATTGAATGGTTCGCGCGTTTGACGGACAAGTGGTGTCCGAACGAATCCCGGATACAAGAGGACTTTTCGTTCCGTATCTGGCTTACAGTTCCGGGTTGCCGCCGCTGGGCCGACGTCTGAACCCAATCAGTGGGCCGACCTGCGCTCATCTGCCGTGCTCTCGCCGTGGATCTGCAACTCTCAGCGCTTGATCGTCTTCCGTCTATTGGGCTTAATATGATCTGTTATGCGTCGACTGGGCTTGCTCGCCTTGGTCTTAAACTCCGCCTCTGCCTGCGCGGAACTCCCGTCTCACAAAGATGTGGATATCGTCTCTACCGATGGAACCAAGCTGCGCGCCACCTTCTATCCCGCCCAGCGCACCGGACCAGCCGTCCTGTTACTGCACATGTGCAACACCACGCGCAAATCGTGGGATCCTGTCGCGGCCTTGCTCAGCTCGCAGGGAATCAACGCTCTCATGATCGACAATCGCGGCTTTGGAGAGAGTGGTGGCCCCCGCTTTCACGGCGCGTCTCCAGAAGCAGCCGCGCAGATGCAGAAGAGCTGGCCGGCAGACTTCGACGCCGCTTATCAATACCTCTCATCTCAAACCGGCGTCGATAGATCACGCATTGGCGTTGGCGGAGGCAGTTGTGGAGTGATGAACGCCATCGGCGTCGCGGAACGTCACGCTTCGATCAAGGCTCTGGTTTTGCTCGCCGGAGGCACTGATCTGCAGGCTATCAATTTTCTCGTCGAGCACCCGTGGATTCCCCTCTTTACCGCTGCCGCCTCTGACGACGAGTACGTCAACGGCGCCCCGGAACTGATGCGGTGGTTTAGCGAAGTGACCGAAAATCCTCGCAATCAGTTCGTCGGCTTCAAAGATGGCGGACACCGCACGGAAATCTTCGGACGTCATCCCGAACTCGAGGGCGAAATCGTAGCGTTCTTTCAGGAGAATCTCGTCAGATCGCCAGTCGAGGCCAATGCGCGTTTAACTCCGCGCCGCACGGAGGCCGCAGAATTCTGGAAACTGGCTGCGCATCCCGGTGACGCGAAACGAGTCGAACAGATGTTCAAAGACGTCCGCAAGCGCGATCTCAACACCGTTGTGTTCCCGGAATACATGATGAACTTGCTAGGATATGACCGCCTACAAAGGGGAGATCCGACGGAAGGGCTCATCTTATTGAAGCTGAATAGAGACGCGTACCCGCAGTCAGCCAATACCTGGGATAGCCTGAGCGACGCGTACATAGCAAACAAAAAGACTGATCTGGCACTGGCTGCGGAAGGGAAATGTCTGCAGGTGTTGGCCACAGATCCGGCGCCCAACGCCGAATTCAAAGCTGCATTGCGCAAGCATGCGGAAGAAAAGATCGCCCGCTTGAAGTCCGAGAAGAGATGAGCGGGCCGATGGGCAGCTTGAATAATTCAGTGCGCAACGGAGAGAACGATGTGCTCGCAGTATTGAAACAGGACGCGATCGATACTTTAGTCGCGAGAAAACGCGCATCACGTCTGGAATGCACTTGTCGGTTGCTCGGCGAGTCGGAGAACTGAATCCAACAGATAACTCGTGTGTAGTCGTTAGCGTTGATCGGGAGTGCCTCGGCGAGGAGAGTGGGGAGACGCGGCAAAGTGGATGCCGAGGCACTTTCGATAACGAGACTTGAAGGAAGCCGGTGGCGGGGCGGGCCGAGTATGGAGCTACTAGCGTGATTTAGTATTGGCTCGAAGCGTGGACCGGGGCTGAAAGGTGCCCGACAGCTTAGGAACGAGAAGCGGAAGAGCCCGAATGTAGCTGTTGAATCGGCTGTGGGCTGGACGCAAGCGAAGCAGGCGCGACAGATTACGGAGAGAGCGCACACGTAGACAAAGGCGTGCGTGAGCACGTCGCGGCTTCGAGTTGTAATGGCGAGTTGTTAAGACGTATCGATGAATCCGCACCGCCCCTTGAGTTGAAGGGCCGAGAACTTCTCCTGGATATGCATGGGAGCGCCACAATGAGGACACTTCCAAACAACCTTCGTCGGGGGTTCGTGAAAGGGTGCGGGAATGTCTGGAGTGAAGGCGAGTAGCTGACGGCTGAGAGAGATGAGTTTGGTCCGACAAGCATTAGCTAAGAATCCAAACTGCCGAATGCGAACGAAGCCGCGAGGAAGTACATGCTGGACGAAGCGTCGCAGGAACTCTTCGGCACTCAGAGTCATCAGCCGTTGTTTGTTGCCGCGGGCGTAATCTTTCCAGCGAAAGGTGACTTGGTCGGCTTCGTGAGCCACGATCCGATGGTTGCTAATGGCAACGCGATGAGTGTAGCGGCCGAGATAGCGGAGGACCGCCCCCGGGCCGCCGAAGGCGGCCTTGGCGTAAACCACCCAGTCCTGGCGGCGGAGTTTTTGTACAAACGCCGCAAACTGTTTGGGTGCGGCGAGGGCGACAGCTGCGCCGCTGAAGTATAGCTTCTTCAACCGGAAAGCGCGGCGAAGTCCTCGAATGAACTTGCGCCGGCAGACCCGGCCGAGAACTTTGACGGGTAGGAAGAAAGCATACTTAGGGTGAATCCAGCGCTGGTGATCCGGTGCTAGCCCTCCAGCGGGAACCACGCAGTGAACGTGTGGATGCAGGAGTAAGTTCTGACCCCAGGTATGCAGAATGCTGAGGAAGCCAATCTCGGCTCCCAAGTGCTTCGGGTCCGCTGCGACTTCGAGCATCGCGGCGGCACTGGAACGAAACAGCAGGTCATAAAGCAACGTCTGGTTCCGCTGGCAAAGCGGATTCAGTTCATGCGGAAGAGTGAAAACAACGTGAAAATAAGGGACGCCAAGCACTTCCTGTTCACGGGCGTGAGCCAGCGTTGGCGCGCTTGCGTCTGGCACTTCGGGCAGTGCCGGTTACGACAGGAGTTATAAGAGATGGCCTGACGGCCGCATTGGGAACAGGAATCGAGATGGCCGCCCAAGGCCGCCGTGCGGCAACGGGCGATGGCTCGCAGCACGGTCAGTTGCTGGAAGCTCAGCCAGGATCGATTCTTGTCCAGAAAGCGGGCCTCGTGCGCGCGAAGGATATCGGCCACCTCCACGGCGGGGCGGCTCATTCGGGTTTATGCAGCCTCCGCGACCGTTGCAGTTTTGCGGTACTGGAAACCTGAACGTGGTCGAGTGGATTCGGTGCTGCTTGCAGGTGCTTTTGCGAAAGGTGCAGATAGACCGTCGTGTGTGTAAGATCGGCATGACCGAGCAGCATCTGAATCGTGCGAATGTCCGCGCCCGCTTCGAGCAGATGAGTCGCGTAGCTGTGGCGTAGCGTGTGCGGCGTGACGTGTTTCTGAATGCCGGCGCGCTTGGCGGCTTGCTGAACAGCTTCCCAGATGACTTTCGGGGTGATCGGCTTATCGGCACGCCAGCCGTTGTGCGTGCCCGGAAATAGATAGGTCTTGGGCCGCATCCACCGCCAATACTCGCGCAGTGTCTCGAGTAACTTCGCACTCAAGGGAACATCGCGATCCACGCCGTTCTTGCTCCGCTCGATTCGCAGCATCATGCGCTGGCTATCGATGTTGCTGACTTTCAGGCGACACAGTTCGCTGCGCCTGAGTCCGGCTGCGTACATCGTCAGCAGCATCGCTCGATGGAACAGGTTCCGGGCACAGTCGATCAGCCGGGAAACTTCCTCTTGGCTGAGGACGACCGGCAGCTGCTTCAGGCGCTTGGGATAGGGCAGATCCTCCTTCATATCCCGGCGCTTCAGAACCTTGATGTAGAAGAACCGAAGCGCGGAAATCTGGATGACAACTGTACCGTTCGCCAGTTTCCTGTCTTCGAGTAGATACACCTGATAGCGGCGAAGATCGTCCGGCCCCAAATGATCAAGCCGCTTCTGTACATGCTGGCGGAATGCCTCCACAGCATGCAGGTAAGAACGGATCGTTGTTTCCGAGTAGGTGCGGCGCACGAGTTCCTCGCGCATCCGCTGCAAAAGTATGGTCACAGAGAACTCCTTTCTCTGCAACCAACGCTACTTGTTCAAGCGTCCGAAATGCTCTTCCGGCCGCCGCGCCAGCGGCTTCGTTATCCGGCGCCCAACGCCGAATTCAAAGGTTCATGCGCAAGCATGCGGAAGAAAAGATCGCCCGCTTGAAGTCCGAGAAGAGATGAGCGGGCCGATGAGCAGCTTGAATAATTCAGTGCGCAACGGAGAGAACGATGTGCTCGCAGTATTGAAACAGACGCAATCGATACTTTAGTCGCGAGAAAACGCGCATCACATCTGGAATGCACTTGTCGGTTGCTCGGCAAGTCGGAGAACTGAATCCAACAGATAACTCGTGTGTAGTCGCGAAGGGTTGATCTATCCCTCGTCGGTCTTCAAGTTGCCGTAAAACGCGCATCCCGTATTTTGAGAAGGCTGCCTGCTGCGCCGGGTGCGGTCCGACTCGCCCGAATATCCAGAAAGTAGGCCTGCGTCATTTACCGAATCCATTAAAATATGCGCGGCACGTCATGCCACAATGCGGAAATGTTCAAGCTCTCAATTCTTTTGCTGCTCGGATCTTTGTCGCTCCCGGCCGCTTCTCTGTTCCCGCCGGAACCCGACCAGCGCCTCGCGCGCGAGATCTACGCCGAAATGATCGAAAGCAAATCCGGCTTCACCACGGGTGCGACAACTCCCATCGCAGAATCCGTCGCCGCCAGGCTCAAGGCCGCAGGTTTCCCGGAAAGCGACATCTTCGTCGGTGGCGCCATCCCCACCAAATACAACGTGGTCGTCCGTTATCACGGCACGGGCGCGCAGAAGCCGATTCTGTTGCTCGCTCACATCGATGTCGTCGAAGCCAAGCGCGAAGACTGGAGCATGGATCCGTTCCAGCTGATAGAGAAGGACGGCTATTTCTATGGCCGCGGGACGTCGGATGACAAAGCGCAGGCCGCGATCTGGGTAGCGAACCTGATCCGCTATAAGCGGGAAGGCTTTCGTCCCGACCGCGACCTGATCGTCGCGCTCACCGCCGATGAAGAGGGCGGCGGACCATACAACGGCGTTGATTGGCTGCTGAAAAATCACCGCGATTTGATCGACGCCGATTTCGCTCTCAACGAAGGCGGCAAGGGCGAAATCATCAACGGTAAACGGATCGCGAACGAAATCGGGCTCGCCGAAAAGACGTATGCCGATTTCCGCTTCGAAGTTCGCAACAAAGGCGGCCACAGTTCGCGCCCTGTTCCCGACAACGCCATTTACCACTTGGCCGGAGCTCTCTACCGCCTGGCCAGCTACAACTTTCCGTTCCAACTGAACGATGTCACGCGCGCCTACTTCGCCCAATTGTCCAAGATCGAAACGGGGCCACTTGCAGCCGATCTCGCCCAAGTTGCGCAGCGGCGATGAAAAAGCGATGGAGCGCGTTGCGAAGCAATCGCCCGGCATGAACTCGATGCTGCGCACAACCTGTGTTGCAACACAGTTGGAAGGTGGGCATGCGCCGAACGCGCTGCCGCAACTTGCGGCGGCCAACATCAACTGCCGAATTTTCCCGGACGACACAGTGGAGCACGTGCTTGCCACTCTTAAGCAGGTGGTTGCGGACGATCAGGTGATCGTCAGCATCAAAACGGATGAGGGCAAAGCGCCGCCTTCGCCGATGCGTCCCGACATCATGAAGGCGTTCGCACAGATCACGGATACCATGTGGCCGGGCGTGATCACTGTTCCGGAAATGTCCACCGGAGCAACCGACGGCCGCTATCTTCGCGAGGCGGGCATTCCGACTTATGGCATCCAAGGCTTCTTTCTGGACCGCGACGATGTCCGCGCTCACGGCCGCGATGAACGGATGCCGGTGCAGTCATTCTATGAGGGACAAACTTTCTTGTACGAGCTCGTGAAGCGGCTCTCGACAGCTGATTGATCGAGAAAACGCGTGTTTGTCCGGACCTCCCGAATAGCATATTTGAAAAAACGAACCCATTTCCACTTCGTTTCGTAAACCAGCGCCCACGACCCTCCTCCCGCGCTCTGTTCAAAACTCCCCAAAATATTTTTCTGAATGAAATCCACAGCTTGCGATGAATTTCCCTCTCGCCCCGCACTACCGCGCGCCCATACTCACACCGGGAAGCAAATGGAAACTTTCACCTGCGAGAACGAAGATCTCGATTTCTCGCCGGATGAATCCTCGAAAGGGCGCGATCGCAGCAACGGCAATTCCCGTTATTCTACTGGCCCCACTTCGCTTGCCGGAAAATCCGCATCCAGCCAGAACTCGATCATCCACGGCTGCTGCTCCAAAACCGTTATTCTTCCCGGCGAGCGTCGGAAGATTTCGACAATCTACATGACCGCTGGATGTCTGCCTGCGAGCCCGACACTCCCGCCGCCGCCGATCTGGTCGAGCAGCTCATCCTCAAAAGTGGTATCTCCAACGCAATCTCAGGAGGTACGAAGAAGTTGAACGCGAACTTGCCGAATTCCCTTTTCCCGGCTGGACCGACCAGCAGCACAAGAAATTCAGCTCGCCCTCCGCTATAAGACCGCAGCCGAGCGAGCAGTGAGCCGGGCCATGCATGACGTAGAGGCCTGGAGAAAGAGCATCGACCAGCAGGAAAAACAGCTCCGCAGTGCGAAAAAAGAGACCTATGACGCTTGGTTTAAGGTGTCTGACCTCCATTCGAAGAAGGAGTTGGCGATCAGCAAGGCCGTCCAAGAGGCCCGCACTCTCAACGTGGACATTTCCGAGCCGCTTGCCGCCATGCAGAGTACGCAAAAGCAATTGCGCACTAGCGCTCGATCGGATCGGGAAACAGATCGAGGATTCCAGCGCTCCTCCCAGCCGCTCGAAGACCATCTTTCAGGGTCAATTACATCCCAAGAAGCTGCGTAAGATCCCGATCCTCGAGCAGTGGATCGAAATCACTGTCGAAGACGGCGTGACCAAGACCCGATTGTTCCCTTCCAATGAAAAGCTGATCAAAGCAGGCCAGGCCATGGACCGCCGCCCGAAATGGTGTACCGGAGAATGAACTTCGTCAACGGCATTCCGCCCGAATATCACTGGGCCACGAAGACGAGGATCGGCGGCAGCGCGGGCGGCGCGGGAATTCAGCGTATGATGATTGATACCTGGCTCGATGTAATCGACGCCGAAAAAGCCGATCCCTCCGGCCACATCGGTCCCTGCGGCGGCAATCTGCCCGACCCAAAGAGCGAGGCGGCTGCGATCGTGAATCTGCACCTACAACCGAGCCATCCTCGTGGAGGAGCGATGTGGGGCCGGCTTCACCAGCACGGGCTTCCGCCCGCTCTCTATCGACTTCCTCCCCTTGTGTTAGCCTGAGAGCGTTCTCGGCTGTAACGCTACGCCCGCTCCTCTAGCGGGTCGCCACGACCTTTTGTCATGTCGCTGCAAGTTTTTTTGCAAGCTCAATTACTCGGCGCAGAAGATTTCCTGGCCTTTTCTACATCTGCACAGCCCGACGACATGGCGGATCTTTCTGGCCGTTGCGCATGGCTAAGCCTCATCTGCGAAGTGCTCCCAAGAGCGCTTCTGTCCGAATTGAGGCTTTCGCGAATGCTCCTCGGATCGAGCAGCGCCGAACAGTTTCTCCTGGTCCTTGCCGAAGAAGACATATCACGCGCGAGCGACTTCTTGAATGTAGCCGCACATGCTATCGCCGAGCTGTCTCACGGCTCGTTGCGCCTGGTGTGGGCCACCACCGAGAATCTCGGTACCTGGCCCGTAGCGCGCAAGCGTTTGGACGACGCTTTGCTAGCGAAGACTTCAGCGCCTTTGTCAGACGTCGCCGACGTACCAGCTCTATTCACCGCGTTTCCGAGCCGCGACCGTGAGGGAGCGGTATATTTCTCCTCGTTTGCCGCGAATCTGCCCTCGGCATCGAAGGTGGGCTGGTCTCGAGAAAATCCTGCTCATCTCACCTGGGATGAAGGTCAATATTCTTGGCCGTTAAAAGAGCAATCCCGGGTCGATGACGACGCAATCCTTTACCCGAGGCGTTTCGCCCTGGATGACGTCGGCGGCAAGCCGAGCTCGGTCAGTGAGTTGGCCGCTCGAGCCGAAGGCACGCCTCGTTGGGGCATCCTGCGCGGTGATGTTGACCAATTTGAGACGCTTCTGCGTCGCGCCGCAACCATTGAAGAGCACATTCATCTCTCGGCGCTGTACAAAGAGTTCTTCGCCGGTGAGCTCGCGCTTCTCTGCACGCTGCCGGATTTCTGGCGCAAGATCACAATCCTCTATCGGGGCGGGGACGATTTCGCGGTGATAGGCGCCTGGGACGCTTTAGTAATGATGGCCCGCGAGATTCAGCGCCTTTTCGAGAAGTTTACGGAGCAAAACGTGCCCTCGACAGCAGGCCTGGAGGGGAAGAGCATCAGCATGGCCCTTTCTATGCGCCGGAGATCGACACGCCTGTTACAGCCGCATTCCGGGACGCGGCAGCGCAATTGCGTGGCGCGAAAGCCGGAGAAGCAGGCACGTTCTATCTGTTCGGGCGAGCTCTCGAATGAAGCGGCTCCCCGATGCCGAAGAATTGAAGGCCAACCTGGTGCGCCTGGTGCGAAACTTCGCCTCTCGCCCGAGGCCATTAACGATTTGGCGTCTGTTTATCGCGAAGCGTACTCCGCTCGGGCGGCACGTCGCGGTAAAGCTGTCGAGCCGAGAAGCCGTGGCGCACTCATTTGCGGCTTTCGCGTGTAATCCCACCCTCGCGTGGAAAAGAGATAAACAATTTGCGCGGCGCAGTAATGGCCAGTCTGGCGGGGAAAAAGCCCGCTGGAGTCAAGCTTCGGCCATCCGCCCGCGTCGGTCTCGAATGGGCCCGCCTGGCCTCCGGCAATCAGCACAGAACCGCGACCGTAAGGGAGCGGGCAGTGTTTCAGAACCACGAGTGTGAGCAAGTGCGATCGTACACAAGCAGGTATTAGACCTTAGGCTCTCTCCAGAAAGGAACCCAGATGGCTGAAACAGAGGAGAAAAAATCAGAAGAACGCCGAGCTGGCGACAACCGGCCAAACCGGGAAAATCGCGGCGGTCCGCGCGGCAATGAGCGCGGTGGCGGTGAAGGACGCGGCGGCGATCGCGGTCCGGGCGACAGGTCCGGAGATCGCGGTCGGGACCAACGCGGAGGTGGTTTTCGTGGTCCTGGCGATCGGCGCCCCGAAGGGCCGCCGGAAATCGACATCGAAAAGTTGATTACCGATAGTCTTTATCTCGACAATCAGGCTCATGTCGTGGTCAGCCGCATGCGCGACATGGATTCCGGAACCAGGAGCCAGTTGCGCCGCCTCTATAACGCCGTGCGGCGCGCCACACGCGCTCCCGAAGGAGAAAGACAGCACGAATTTGTGATGGTTCGCGCCCGCCTCGCTTACACCATTGCACGGCATTCCCTGCGCAGCCTGGATGCCCTCGAGCGCTTGCTCTTACAGGTCACGCGAAAGAATGACACGCGCGGCTACGAACGCTTCCGCGATTTATTTGAAGCCATAATCGCCTACAACGAATAACGCTACGAACAGGACATTCACGCATGAGCACTCATACTGCGGCAACCGAGCTGACCTTCCTCGGAAAGGTGATTCTTGAAGGCGAGATCCACTGTCAAACTGGCCTGCATATCGGCGCGGGCAAAGGATCGCTCGAGATCGGCGGCGCTGATAATCCGGTGGTCAAAGACGCCTTTGGCATTCCTTACATACCCGGCAGCTCCATACGCGGCCGCCTTCGCTCGCTGCTCGAGCAGACACTCGGTCTCGCCTCGCCCGACGAGCTGATTTATCTATCAAAGCGCAAGGGACAGGAGGTTCGCATCCATCAAAGCGATCGCCCCGATGACGAAGTGTGCCTGCTGTTTGGACGCAATCCAGGACGGGTGGAAAAAGTGAGCGGAGATGCCATCGAAGGCGCGGCTGCGACTCCGGCGCGCCTCACGGTTTACGACGCGCCTCTGTTAGTGGATAGCATTACTCCTCAGATGCGCGAGAATCTGGACGACGAGCTCACGGAAGTGAAGAGCGAAAATGCCGTGGATCGCATCACATCCCAGGCCAATCCTCGCACCTTGGAACGCGTCCCCGCCGGCGCGCGGTTTCGCTTTCGCATGGTTCTCGATATCCTTTGTCCCGAGGACAAACCGCTCCTCGGACGCGTTGCAGAAGCTCTGCGCTTGCTCGAGGACGACGCGCTCGGAGGCGGCGGCAGCAGAGGAAATGGCCGCGTCTCATTCGGTGGTTTGAATCTCACCTGGCGCAGTAAGGACTACTACGCCAAAGGCGCTCCCGAATCCACTCTTCTTTCGGGCGCGGATCTCGCCGCTCTGCAACAGATCTCGAGCGACGGCGACTTTGCCGAGAAGCTCGCCTGATGCAGCCGGCAGTTTTGATTCGCCTGCAGCCGGTTGGGCCATGGCGATACGGCCCGGGCGAAGGCGGATTGGACCATGTCGATGCCCTCTATCGCAGCGATCGTCTGTACTCTGCCGTGACCATTGCCATGGGACAACTCGGCTTTCTCGAAGAGTGGCTGGATGCAACCGCGCGCGCCTCCACGCCGGCCGTTGTGTTTAGCTCCTTGTTTCCTTTTCAGGCCGATGTGCTTTTCGCTCCTCCGCCGGCTACGCTATGGCCGCCGCCCTCGACACGAGTGACTGCGCCAAGCCCTGTGTTCTTAAGCAAGCTTCGTTGGACCGCCGCTCGCTTCGTGCCATTGGGTCTTATTGAATCCATTCTCATGGGCGAAAACATTCTCGCCGATCAATGGATCGTCGACCCCGAGAGTGGCTGTCTTCTCCGCCGTGACCGGCCCAGTTCCAGTCCTTTTCGCGCGCTGACGCGCACCGCAGCGGCAGTCGATCGCATCACTGAAAGCGCGGCCCATGTGACCTCATCAGCCTGCGTCGAGTTTGAGCCAGGTTCGGGATTCTGGACTATCGCTCGCTTTGCCGACGCCGATGCCGAATCCACTTGGAGCGCCAGGCTGCAAGGTGCGTTCCGGCTGCTTGCGGATACTGGATTCGGAGCGCGCCGGAGCAGTGGCTGGGGAAGAGCAGACGCACCTCAATTTCAACCAGGCTCCTGGCCCGCTTTGCTGATGCCGAAACTGAATCGGACCTTGAATGGCGACGCTGAGCCTGGGCTGTTCTGGCTTCTATCGCTATACTCGCCCTCTTCCTCCGATGCGGTTGATTGGAAGAGCGGTGATTACCAACTCACCGTTCGCGGTGGCCGCATCGAGAGCGCAGCTTCGCCCTCTGCGGAAAAGAAGAGTGTCCGAATGGTTTCGGAAGGTTCGGTTCTCGCGTCGAGTGCGGAACCCATCGGCGCGGCGATAGACGTTGCTCCCGATGACTTCCCGCATCCCGTATATCGCTCCGGTTTCGCAATGGCTTTGAGGCTTCCCTCAATAGAAACGCCTACTGACCCAGATGAGCCGATTGAACTGAACCGCGCGCGTGAGCAAGCGGAGCAAGCGGAGTCAAGCGATGAGATATAAGGTCACTGCTCTTACGCCCCTCCTGGTCGGAGATGGCCGCGAGCTTTCGCCCATCGATTACATGGTCTGGAAAGATCAGGTGAACGTCCTCGATCAACCGCGGATCTTCAAATTACTGTCCCGCGGTCCAAGGCTCGAAAGCTATCTCACCCAACTGCGAAAGGCCACTAAGCTCGATTTCGCTTCCTGGGGCGGCTTTGCGCAAAACTTTTCACAGCGCCGTGTACCCTTCGAGAGCCCTGAATCTGCCGCCCTTTGGAATTCCGCTCCCTCTGAGTCTTTGTTTATTCCAACCTTCGCCTCGAATTATCGAGGAGCTTATCTGCCCGCTTCGGCGCTAAAGGGCGCGCTTCGAACAGGCCTCATATTTTCACGCTGGTCGGCCAATACCATCGAGCGAATTGCTGGCTCTCTGGACGGCGACCGTGTCTCTCGGCGCCTGAGTGAAGCTGCTGAAGCGAGCGCCGGAGCCTCGCAGGTGAAGGTAATGGCAATAGTCGACAGCCAGCCCGCGCCTGTATCCGCATTCAAGATTTTCTTGAGTCGTGTCGCCTCGTTGGATACGCGCCAGGGCGGAAAACCTCAACTTGCGTGGAAGCTGGCCGGCCGCGGTAGTGTTCCTCCTCAGCGCAGCTCGGAAGCAACCCCCGTTTTCGCTGAAATGGCTATCCCCGGCACGTCGTTCACGGGCGATTGGCAAGAGCGAACGTTCTTCCAAAATGAGGAATTAACACGCGCTTTGGGCTGGAGATCCGTCCCGGAGCTAAAATCATTCACGGATGCCGCAAACCAGTACGCCGCCGCTCAATTGGAGCTGCATACTCGATTCGCCGACATCACCGGGCTGCCTGCTCTCCAGCACAATCTTCAGCACCTGAAAACAGAATTAACTTCCGCGCAAACTGCTCCATTAGCGTGTCTGCTATGCGTCGGATGGGGCGGCGGCTTTATCTCCAAAGCAGGGTTTCTCGATACGGAGCAGGAATCCTACCGGAAGATTCTGCGTTCAGTTCCGGCTATCGGCAAGGCTATACGCGAGAGCCTTCCCTTTCCCAAAACGCGCCGGGTGGTCTTCCTCGGCAACCAGCCCTCCGCCTTGCCTGGGTGGGTTCGGTTGGAGTTGGAGAAGTAATAGTACGTTCCGTACTTCTCCTGTGCGAATTCGCAAGTCTGACAGCTGAATTGCCGATACTCCAGTATGATAGGAATGTCACCCTCAATCCGGGCCAAGACAGCTCTGTTTTGCACGTTTCCTCGCAAGTCGAGCTAAGTTATGCAAAACGCGATATATAACGCATACTTCGGGTTCGCTGAAAACCCATTCAACATCAGTCCTGACCCGGAGTTTCTATACCGTAGTCCTCAGCACGAAGAGGCGTTAGCTAATCTTATTTACGGTGTGCGCAGCCGGAAAGGCTTCATCGTTCTCACGGGCGAGGTCGGGACGGGCAAAACAACCATGCTCGAATGCCTGAGAGATTATCTCGACGCTCAACGCATCGAGTTTGCCTTCGTCTTCAATTCCCGTCTCACTCCCGAGCAGTTTTTTGAGATGATGGCCTACGATTTTGACCTGCGTTGCGATCGCAAGTCCAAAACCGATGTGCTCTTTGCGCTCGACACGCTGCTGGTCGAACAGACGCAGCGCGGGCGTACCTGCGTGCTCATTGTGGACGAAGCGCACAACCTGTCATGGGATGTGCTCGAAGAGATCCGCTTGCTGGGCAATCTTGAAAACCGCCAAGGCAAGCTGCTGCAAATTATCCTCGCCGGGCAGCCGGAGCTGGATCGGAAGCTTGACGCGCCCGATCTGCGCCAGTTGAAACAGAGAATTGTGTTGCGGTGTTCGTTAAATCCGCTCGGACCGGAAGAGTCAACCGCCTATATCGAAACGAGACTGGCGCGAGCCGGTATGCCGAACCAGACAGTCTTCTCGCCCGAGGTGATGGAAGAGCTTCACAAACGATCTCGCGGGATTCCCCGGCTGATCAATTTACTCTCTGACAATCTCCTCGTCACAACGTTCGCGATGGAGGAACGGAGATCCACCGTCGCTATGCTGGACGAAGTTTGCCAGGATCTGCGTATCGAATGGCCCGGGTCAAATCGAGACCGTCGCGGCCGATCACGCTATGGACGCGGTGAAGAGCATATGCCCGAAGCACCCGTCTCCATAGGCGGCGATTAGATCAATCGATGAGTGGCATCTCGCGTCGAAAAATCGTCACCGATGCGGCGGCCATAGCAACATCATTCATGATCGTTCCCCGTCATGTTCTCGGCGGGGCCGGTTACGTTCCTCCAAGCGACAAGATCACGGTTGCTTCGATCGGCCTGGGTCGCCAGGGCCAGGCTGTGACGATGGATCTTTTAGCTCGTGAAGACGTGCAGATTGTGGCGGTCTGCGATTGCAATCGTGGCAGTAAGAACTATGTCGAGTACGGGAATAACGATCTCCTGAACGCAGCGCGAAAATTGCTGGGACCGGGCTACGAAAACTGGGGCGAGGACTTGGCGTCGCCCGGCCAAGTGCAACTGACACACGAGTTCTCAACCAGCCTTGGGATGGGTGGGCGCGAGCCGGCGCGCCGTCTGGTTGAGGCTTATTACGGCTCTCGCAAAGGCTCGAGCTCAGGCTCATATAGCGGCTGCCAGGCTTACAACGATTTCCGCGAGCTTCTCGAAAAAGAAAAGGACGTGGACGCCGTTTATGTGGCGACTCCCGACCATTGGCATGCCGCGATTTCAATCGCAGCAATGCGCAAACACAAACACGTGCTGTGCCAGAAGCCGATGACGCATAGCATAGCCGATGCGCGCCGCGTTGCCCGCACTGCGAAAGAAATGAAGATTGCGAATTCGGTCACGATTAACAACCCATCGACCGACGTCACGCGCCTGATCGCGCAATGGATCCACGATGGCGCGATCGGCCAGGTTCGCGAGGTTCACAATTGGTCGAGCCGTCCCTTCTGGCCGCAGGGAATCGATCGCCCTAAAGAAGCCGACCCGATCCCGGAGGGTCTCGATTGGAACATGTGGCTGGGCCCCGCTCCGGAACGACCATTCAATCACGCCTACCTTCCCTTTGTATGGCGCGGCTGGTACGACTTTGGAGATGGTTCCTTTGGCGATATGGGATGTTACAGCTTCGCCGGCGTGTTCAGCATTCTGAATCTCACGCCGCCAACTTCCGTGGAAGCAAGCTCGAGCGAAACATACAGCGAGACATTTCCGAAAGCCTCCCTGGTCCATCTCAATTTTCCGGCAAATGGCAATCGGCCCGCCCTTACCATGCACTGGTACGACGGCGGCCTGCATCCGCCAAGGCCAGGCGGCTTACGGCCAGAGGACCAGAAACTCTTCACGGGAGGCGAGGACAACGAGGGCATCCTCTACGTCGGAGATAAAGGCCTGCTGATCGCAGGATTCAACGGCGAACATCCTCGCGTTTACCCTGAATCCCCGAAGTATCGCGCTCCCGAAGTGCAACCGGATCATCGTGAGCGGGACCAAGCCATCGATCAATGGATAGCCGCTTGTGAGGGTGGACCCACGCCGCTCGCCAATTTTGAATCACAGTGCCCAGTCACAGAAGCTTTTTTGCTAGGCTGTATCGCGCAACGTTTTCCAGGCGAGTTGATCGAGTGGGATACAGCGAACATGCGCATCACCAGTTCCGAAAAACTGAACGCGTATGTCGACCCTCCTTGCCGCGACACATTTCGGATTTAAACGTCGCACGCCTCTCAGTGAACCGCTTCGAACAGCCCGGCCGCGCCTTGCCCGCCTCCAACGCACATCGTGACGATTCCATAACGTGAGTTCGGCCGTCGAGCCATTTCGTTCGCGAGCGTTCCCGTCATTCTCGATCCGGTGACGCCAAAAGGATGCCCGATCGAGATCGATCCGCCGTTCATATTGAGCTTCTCCATCGGGATGCCGAGCCGGTCGCGGCAGTAAATCACCTGCACCGCAAAGGCTTCGTTGAGCTCCCATAAATCGATATCATCGATCGCGAGTCCTTGATGCTTCAACAGCTTCGGTACCGCGAATACCGGCCCAATGCCCATTTCGTCAGGTTCGCAACCAGCGACGGCAAAGCCGCGAAAGATCAGCTTGTAAGAAATTCCAAGCTCTTCGGCTCGTTTCCGTGACATCACCAGTGTGGCCGAAGCGCCATCGGAAAGCTGCGACGAGTTGCCAGCCGTCACTGACCCGTGCCCGCTGTTTGGATCGAAGTAAGGCTTCAGCGCGCGTAATCCTTCTATCGTGGTATCAGGCCGATTGCATTCGTCCCGGTCGCAACAGACGTCCTGGGTTCCCGTCTTCTCGCCGGTCTTTTTGTCCAGAATCGCCATGTTGGCCTTCATGGGAGCGATCTCTCCAGCGAAAAAACCTTCCTGCTGCGCGCGCGCCGTCCGCTGTTGGCTGGCGAGCGCATACTCGTCCTGCGCCTCTCGGCTGATCTTGTACCGCTTCGCTACTACCTCAGCCGTGACGCCCATCTCCATATAAAGGCCCGGCGCCTTTTCGACCAGCACAGGATGCGGATTTACATCTCGTTGCACAAGGCTGATGCTTTCGACACCGCCGCCAATCACCGCATCCACTCCTTCGTTCATGATCTGGTGCGCTGCCATCGCAATCGCCTGCAGCCCAGAAGAGCAGAACCGGTTTACCGTCGTCCCCGCAACCGAAACAGGCAGCCCCGCGAGAACGGCTGATCTTCGCGCGACATTCAATCCTTGCATCCCGTGCGGCTGGGCGCAGCCGAGAATCACGTCGTCAATTTCTTTCGGATCGAGTTGTGGTGTTTTCCGGAGAACGTCCTTCAGACAATGTGCGGCGAGATCCTCCGGGCGTGTCATATTGAATGAGCCGCGAAACGATTTCGCGAGCCCTGTTCGCGAGCTGGCAACAATAACGGCCTCTCTCATGTCCGCAACAGTATATACCTACAGAAGGAGTCTATGAGCGAACTCGTCAAGTTGACGCGCCAGGACGGGGTGGCGGTGGTCACCATCGACAACCCGCCCGTGAATGCGCTGAGTCCGGGCGTTCCGGAAGGCCTGCAGGCCGCCATTCAAGCAGCTGCGGCAGATTCGCAGGTACGCGCAGTTGTGATAATCGGCGCCGGACAGACTTTCATCGCGGGAGCAGATATCCGTGAGTTCGGAAAGATCGTTTCGGGCGAGAAGCCTCGTTTGAGTTTGCTGCCGTTCTTGAATTCGATCGAAAATTCTCCGAAGCCCGTCGTGGTTGCGATTCACGGCACGGCTTTCGGGGGCGGCTTGGAAACGGCGATGTCGGGCCACTATCGCGTAATCGCGCCCGGGGCGCAGGTCGGCCAGCCGGAGGTAAAGCTGGGTCTGATTCCCGGCGCTGGCGGCACACAGCGCCTGCCGCGTCTTGCCGGAGTAGCGAAAGCGGCGGAGATGTGCGCGTTCGGCGAGCCTATCAAAGCGCAGGAAGCTCTTGCATTGGGCTTGGTTGACCGCATCATCGAAGGTGATCTGCTTGAAGGCGCAATTGCATTTGCGCGCGAAGTAGTTGACAAGCCCGTTCCTAGGACCCGCGAGCGGAATGAGAAGCTGAGCGATGCGAATCCAGCCATGTTTGCTTACGCACGGGAGCAAGCTCGCAAGCTGAAGCGCGGACAAATGGCGCCATTGGCTGCAATCGATGCAGTCGAAGCCGCGACGAAACTCTCGTTTGACGACGGCTGCAAGCGGGAAGCCGAGCTCTTCAATGAGTGCCTCTTCTCGACCGAATCGAAGGCGCTGATCTACGCCTTTTTCGGCGAACGAGCTGTCTCAAAGATTCCGGATATTCCAAAGGAAACGAAAACTTACGATATCCGCCGTGCTGCCGTGATCGGCGCGGGCACCATGGGCGGCGGCATCGCCATGAATTTCGCCAACGCCGGCATTCCCGTGATCGTCAAAGAAACCGCTCAGGATGCGCTGGATCGTGGCATGTCTGCTATCCGGAACAACTACAGCAAGACCGTGCAGAAAGGCAGGCTTTCGCAAACGGCGATGGACCAGCGCCTGGCACTCGTTACGCCGCAGCTCGGTTACGAGGGGTTCGATCAGGCGGACATCATCGTTGAAGCTGTCTTCGAAAACATGGCGGTAAAAAAGCAAGTGTTTTCCGAAATCGGCAAGATCGCCAAGACCACCTGCATTCTCGCTTCGAATACCTCTAGTCTGGATATCGATGAAATCGCTGCGGCGACCAGCCGTCCTGAAATGGTCGTCGGCACCCATTTCTTCAGTCCTGCGAATGTCATGCGACTGCTGGAAGTGGTGCGCGGAAAATCGACCAGCAACGAAGTTATAGCAACGTCGATGGGCTTGGGCAAGAAACTGAATAAGGTCGCGGTGCTTGCGCGCAATTGCCGGGGCTTTATCGGCAATCGCGTAGTCGGCCCGTATCTCCGGGAAGCTCACTTTCTGGTTGAGGAAGGCGCGTCAGTGGAGCAAGTCAACCAGGCGCTCTATGACTTCGGAATGGCGATGGGGCCGCTCGCGATGGATGATCTGACCGGCCTGGATGTCTCTTGGGCCATTCGGCAAGAGTTCAAGCGCTTCGAAAAACCAGGCGTTCGCCAGCCCCTCGTGCCCGATCTCCTTTGCGAAATGCGGCGCTTCGGGCAGAAGACCGGCAAAGGCTGGTCGAAATATGACGAAAACCGCAAGCCGTCTCCCGATTCCGAGGTGGCAGCGCTCATTGAAAAGACCGCGAGTGAAGCAGGCATCGAGCGGCGCCACATCTCGAACGAAGAAATCATCGAGCGCTGCACTTACGCGTTGGTGAACGAAGGCGCGCGGGTTCTAGAGGAAGGCATCGCGCTGCGAGCTGTCGATATCGACATCACGTATCTATATGGTTACGGATTCCCAGCCTGGCGCGGCGGTCCGATGTTCTATGCCGACACCGTGGGCCTTAAAAACGTTCTCACTCGGATCGAAGAATTTGAGCGGCAGCACGGTCCAGACCTGTGGCATCCAGCGCCGCTTCTGAAGAGATTAGCGGAGAGCGGAAAGACATTCGCGAGCTTCGACAAAGAGAAGGAGAGCTCCCACGTTTCAAATTCCCTGTACCCGCCGTTCTTTCCCTTCCCAGAATGCTTCCCGCAGCTCGCGCTTTAGAATCTTTCCGGTTCCTGTTTTGGGCAGCGGTTCTTCCATGAATTGCACCAGCCGCGGCAGTTTGAACTTTGCCAGCCGGCATTGCAAGAATTCGAGAAGTTCTTCAGCCTGCAGTTGCTGGTTGGGTTTGAGCACTACCAGAGCTGCGGGAATCTCGCCCCATTTCGGATCGCGCGCGGCGACTACCGCGCACTCCAGCACTGCCGGATGCGCGAAGATAGCCTTCTCCACTTCGATAGAGGAGATGTTTTCGCCGCCGCTGATGATGATGTCTTTCTTACGATCGACGATGTCGATATAGTTCTCGTCATCCCAAACGGCCATGTCGCCTGTGTGCAGCCAGCCATTTGTGATTGCGCTGTTCGTCGCGTCCGGCTCCTGAAAATAGCCGTCCATCACGTTGTCGCCGCGGATGACGACCTCGCCCACAGTGTCCATATTGCGCGGCACATCTCGCATCTGCGAATCCACCACGCGAATCTCGTTGCCGAGAATCGGCCAACCCGCCATGGCCATGTGCCGAATGCGCTCTTCGTCGCTCGCATATTGAACGCTCCCCTTCGTGCGGGCGGAGGTGGCAACCGGACAGGTCTCGGTTAGCCCGTAACCACCCATCACGAGGCAATGGAATGCCTGCTCCATGCGCTCAACCAGTTCCGGCGAAGCCGCCGCCCCGCCAAGATGAATTTCTTTCATGCTTGAAGTGTCGAAGCGCCCCAATTCAGGACAGTTGAGAAGCGCATTCGCCATTACGGGAACAAGAGACATTCCAGTGGCCTGTTCATCCTGGATCAGTCGCAAGACATGCGTCGCTTCGAAGCGCCGAACCATAACCTGCTTGATTCCGTTCATAGTGGCGGTCTGCGGGCGTCCCCACCCATTCGCATGAAATAAGGGAATCGTGTGCAGTTCGACAAATCTATCGTTCTGCGTAATGCTGCAGGTCACGCCTAGAGCATGCAGATAGAGTGTCCGGTGCGACAACATGACGCCCTTGGGACTCCCAGTGCTGCCGCTTGTATAGAAAAGCTCCGCGATTTCGTTTTCGTCAAAGGAAAACGGGTCAGGCCTTTCGAAACGCCCGCGTGAAAGCAGTTCTTCAAACGTGAAGTCCGCACGAGGCGTCTCGCGGTCAATTGCTACATATCTTTTGATGCTGGGGCACTCGGCGCGAAAAGCGTCAATGAGGTATTCGAAATCGTTTTCGAATACCAGAATGCGCGCCTGGGCGTGATTCAAAATTTCAATTAGCTCATGAGCAGTCAGCCGCACATTCAGCGGCATGACGATGGCCCGAATCAGCGGTACGCCATAGTAGCCTTCGAGAAGCTGGTTGTTATTGAAGCTCAGATACGCAATGCGATCGCCGGCAGCGATACCTTCTGAAAGAAGACCGGCGGCCAGCCGCTCACAGCGTTCCCCGAATTGCGCGTAGGTGTAGCGGCGATCACCCGAAACCACTCCTACTTTGTTTCCGTAAAGATCCACGGCTCGATACAAACATCGAATCGGCGTGAGTGGAATGTTCATACGCTTAAATGACGTATCGTTCTCTGGTAAGCAGCCGCATGGCGATGTTGCGCCTGAGTGTTACCGCATCCACTGGATTGTAATCAGCGAAACGCCGCAGAAGGGACATCTTTTTGCTCAGATCTTCGCCTTCCGAGCATGCGCCGAGGATATTCCGTGCTGCTATCTCCACTCGCGCCATGGCGTCGTGTATAAGTACGGCGCAAATGTCATCCGTAACGGCTGCTTGGCGTGAACGAGAGAGTTTCCGGCCCCGAAGCAGGCTCGATTCCATTGCGAAAACTTCCATGATGATATCGGCGAGATTCATCATTATTTCCTGCTGATCTTCCAGCTTGGTTTGGTACTTCTCGTACGCAAGGGCAATCGTCAACAGCGCGCTTTTTCTGGCATTATTTACCAGGTGCATCAGCTCGTCGCGAGTACTGCCGAGATCGTTGTGAACGTCCGCCATGAGTCTCAGCGCGGCGTGTAGGAGCTGCAACTGCCCCCGCGCTGCGCGCTTCAGCAGCATTCCCGAGATGAGGAGCCGATTGATCTCATTCGTGCCTTCGAAAATGCGATTAATCCTCGAATCCCGGTACGCCCGCTCGACCGCATAATCCTGATGAAAACCGTAGCCGCCATGGATCTGCACGCCTTCATCCACTACGTAGTCCAGCGCCTCAGATCCATAGACCTTGACGATCGAGCACTCGACGGCGTATTCCTCAATCGCTTTCAGCATCGTTTGCGAAGCGTCCGGCTGCTCCCATGAGAAACCGTTCAGCCGGCTTTGGATAAGCCCCACCACGCGCCAGGCAATCGATTCAGCCGCATAGATGCGAATCGCCATCTCGGCGAGTTTGTGCTGAATCGCGCCAAACTCCGCAATCGCGGACCCGAATGCTTTACGCTCCTTGGCGTAGCGCAGACAGATCGCCAGCACGTCTTTCGCGCCACCAACAGCAAGGGCGCCAAGCTTCAGCCGCCCCATGTTGAGGATGTTAAAAGCAATGACGTGCCCGCGTCCGATCTCGCCCAGCACGTTCTCCACCGGTACCGGTACGTTCTCAAAGTAAACAGCCGTCGTGGAGCTGCCTTTGATTCCCATCTTCTTTTCTTCAGCGCCACTCGTGACACCGGGAAAGCTCCGCTCCACCAGAAACGCCGTGAACTTTTCGCCGCCAACTTTGGCGAACACAGTGAACAAATCGGCCGCCCCTCCGTTGGTGATCCACATCTTCTGGCCATTCAGGATGTAGTGCTTTCCGTCCGAACTTAGATCGGCACGCGTGCGCGCGGCCAGCGCATCGGACCCGGCATGAGGTTCAGTCAGAGCATAAGCCGCAACCATATCGACTCTCGCGAGCTTCGGCAGGTACTTCTGCTTTTGCTCTTCTGTTCCGAAATACAGAATGGGCAGCGTACCGATCCCGGTATGCGCTCCGTGCCAGCCCGCATACGAAGCATCCCGCGCCAGGTGCTCCTCTGCAATAAGGGCGGATGCAAGATCCAGCTCCATTCCACCGAATTTTTCGGGAATAGAGATCGCGGTCAACCCGAGCTCCGCTGACTTGCGCAGCACCTTCACAGCCACGCCCGCCTCCTGGCGGCGAATTGCCTCAATGTTCGGCTCGATGTCGTTCGCCCAGAATTCATCGGCTGTCCGGGCGATCGCGAGATGTTCGGCGGTCAAGTCTTCAGCCGTAAAGATGTCATCAGGCGGGTTCTCTTCTATAAGAAAGGCCCCGCCCTTGCTGTTCGGCGACACTGCTCGGGCTGTCGCCATCACTACTCTCCTATGCTGGCCATTTCGGCGGATTCATAACATGCGGCAGCGAGCTTACCGCGAAGCTCATCCGGAATGGAAACGGCGCGCTGAGTTTTCCGGTCCATGCAGACTATCACTACAGATCCCTTGGCAGCCAGATTGCCATCCTTGAATGTCCGAAATTCGAACCCTATCGAGGATCGCCCGAGTCTGGTCAACAATACGTCAATTTCAATCAGGTCATCATGGGTTATCGCGAGCATGAAGTTGCAATCGACGTGGACACGGGGAAATGCATAGTCGCTGCCGATATACGTAACACCTAGCGTCCGCATGAACTCGATCTCGGCCGATTCAAAATATCGGAACATCGCCGTGTAGTGGATTCGCCCCGATGCGTCGGTATCGATGAAGCGGATCCGGGCTTTGAAATGGAATGGCTCGTGGTGGGACATCTATCTCAGCATGTCACTGCGAGATGGTTACTTTGCCCCGCTACCGTCTCCCAGTAAGTACGTATCTACGAACTCCACAGTCGCCGCGGCGAGAAAATCACGGTTTTTCTTCTTTCGAAAGCCGTGTCCTTCATCCTCCGCGAGCAAGTACCATACCGGCACGTTGTTCTTCCGCAGGGCTTGGGTCATCTGCTGGCCTTCGGTGTAGGGCACCCGCGGATCATTGCGGCCGGCAATGATGAACATGGGCTTGGTGATTTTCGAAGCATTGTTCAAGGGCGAGATCGTTTCGAAAAAGTCGCGCATTTTGGGATCACGCTCATCGCCGTATTCAACTCTGCGCAGATCCCGCCGGTAGGCTTCTGTGTGCTCGAGGAAAGTGCGGAAATTGCTGATGCCTACTGCTTCCACTGCGCAGCGGACACGATTGCTGTAATGAGTCATGGTTGCAAGGGTCATGTAACCGCCGTAACTGCCGCCGGTTACCATGATGCGGTTTGAATCGAGACCGGGCTGAGTCTTGATCCAGTCGAGTAATGCGCCGATGTCTTTGACCGAATCTTCGCGCTTGACGCCGTTATCGAGATTGAGGAAATCTTTGCCGTACCCGGTCGAGCCGCGAACATTGGGAAATATCATCGTGACGCCAAGCTCGTTTAAGTAATAGTTGCGGGGTCCCATGTACGAGGGTTGAGATTGACCTTCCGGGCCGCCGTGGATGTCAACAATGACGGGTCGCGCTCCCGTGAAACGAGAGGCAGCGGGGTAAAGGAAGCCGGAGATGGTCACGCCGTCGAATGATTTCCAATGAATGAGCTTAGGTTCTGAAAACTGGCTCGCATCCAGGCCGCCGGTCTCGCTGTGAGTCCAGCGGTCGATCTGATGAGTATCCACATTCAGCGAATACACGTCGCCCGGAGTGTGCGCTGAGTCGAGGCTGAAGCCGATCTCGTGCCCCGTGGGACGCCAGTGAAGATCGGCGATCACGCCGGCGGGCATATCGGGCACGGGAACGTCCTTGCGGGATTGCGTATCTAAGATATGCAGCTTCTCATAGCCCTCTTCGTTCACCAGATACGCGACATAGCGGCCGTCACGGCAAACCTCGAGCCCGCCCACATCCCAATGGAGATCAGGCTGGATAACGCTTAGCTTCTTCGACTTGAAGTCGAAATGGGCGAGCTGATTGTAATCGCTTCCTGCATTAGAGATGAGGTACGCGCCTGTTCCGTCGTTGGCGAATTTTGCGCTGAACCAGCCGCTGTCGCGCGAAGCAGGCCCAAGTTTCGTTTTTTGCCCCGTACTCACTTCGAGAAGGTACAGTTCCCTCACCACGGCTGATCGGACCAGGGTGAGAAGCATTTGCTTCCGGTCTTGCGACCAGTCGCTTACGACCCAGCCTGGCTCGTTTGTCTGGCAAAGAATGCGCGCGGACTTCGGATCGTGCGGATCGACTATCCAGATGTCCGCGTTCTGACCATCGCGCGCCGTTGAACTATAAGCTATTTTCTGCCCATCTCTGGCCCAGACGGGACCGGTGTTGCGGGAGCGGCCGCCGCTCGTCAGCATGGTGATCTTGCCCGAATGGAGGTCCTGCAAATAGAGCTGGTAGAACTCGCCTCCGCTGATATCTTTCGTAAATGCGATCTCATCCCCGTCTGCTGGATTGAAGAGTCCTTGCGTTATGGAATCAGGGAAAAACGTAAGCTGTTGGCGGTCACCTCCCGGCATTGCCACTCTATGAAGTTGCGGGACATCGCCAAAACGCGTACTGATGAGGATCTCGCGGCGGGTCGGGTGCCAGTCCAGCAAGAGCGCGGACCGCGATTCCGTGTAGCGATTGACTTGGTCGAACACCGCATGTGGGATTTCGGGAAGGCCGTCCGGCTTGAGGTTTGAAGGCACCGGCAGCGAGAGATCGGCGGCGTAAACCAACGCGAAACCAGCCGCAACAACGAGCAATGGAGAGGCGCGCATGTTGGGTTCGATTGTATCGGATTCGGCGGCCAGACCGAATCACCAGCGAAAGCTAGGGAACGGTCGGGATATCCTGTCTTCGTCGGCAACTGAATCAATTTGTTGACTTCCGGCGACTCAGTGGTTTATTGTGGCGGTTCGGTATGGCGGGGCAAAAATCGCCATATCCGCTCTTTTACTTATGGCCTGGCGTAGCGACGGCAAGATGGAAAAAACGCAGACAACCCTTGAGTCGAGCTTGCAGAGCGTCGACCAGGCGGAAGAGATCGTTATGCGCGAGGCAGATAAGCTCGGCTTCGAAGATGATGAGCAGCACCAGATTGGCATGGCAGTTCGGGAGTGCATGGTGAATGCCGTAGTGCATGGCAACCGGTACAGTAAGAAAAAGAAGGTCCACCTGGATGTCGAGCGGACAAACGAAAGCTTGGCGGTGACCATCGGGGATGAGGGGGAGGGGTTCGATTTAAGCTCGCTCCCTGATCCGTTGTCGCCCGAGAATCTAATGCGCCAATCGGGCCGCGGGATCTTACTTATACGCGCTTTTATGGACGAGTTCGATCTCCATCCGCGACCGGGTGGGGGTACGGAAGTTCGTCTCGTCAAGAACTTACCCAAATCGTAATAATTTGGTTTTCCGAAGTATCTGATCCACAAGGAGGCAGAAGTGAGTGTTAAATTGTCATCCCGCCAGGTTGGCGATGTCACGGTAATTGATGCGGCTGGCCGAGTCACCCTCGGGGAAGGCGCCAGCGCGTTCCGGGACATGATCCGCGATCTCGCGGCAAAAGGAAACAAGAAGCTGCTTTTGAATTTGAGTGAGGTTTCTTACATCGACAGCTCCGGAATCGGCGAGATGGTCTCGGGATTCACCACTGTCACAAACAATGGAGGGCAGCTCAAATTGGTCGGCCTGTCCAAGCGGGTGAAGGATCTGCTCCAAATTACCAAGCTCTATACCGTTTTCGAAGTCTATGACGACGAAGCGGAAGCGGTTCGCAGCTTCAGTTAGTATTTCGTTTCGCCGGCGAGCCTGGCTGAAGGGCTGACAAACGCTGCACGCGGGATGAGATAAGTGCTGGCGGGAACGCACTGTCTCTTTACACGCGTGTTGACTTCAACATCCCTACATCCTATGCCTGCCGCCCAACCTGTAGCTTTGCGTTCGCCTGAACCGCGCCTTACAGGGATTCTCATTGCCGATGAGTTAACCCTGGTGCGCGAAGGACTGGCTGCTCTTTGCAACTCCATTGCCGGGTTTCAAGTAGTGGCGAAGGTCGGTACGGCCGCGGCCGCCCTGGCCGAAATACAAAGGGCGGGGCCCGACATCGCTCTGTTGGACCTCGGCCTTTCGGATCTGGCAGCTACAGAAGTAATTCGGCGAGTTCGTGAAGAGGGGCTTCGAACACGTTGCGCCGTGTTCTCAATCCGCAAAGACCGGAAGACGGTTCTCGAGGTGCTGAGAACCGGCGCATGCGGGTACGTGTTGAAGAGCTCGACATCAGAACAGATGGCAGATGCGCTCAGCCAGTTTACGCAGGGTGGCATTTATGTCTCGCCCCAGATTGAAGTAATGTCGCTTTTCGAAGGGAGCGGTCGCAAACAGGTAGACGATCCGCTCGAATCTCTCAGCAGCCGTGAGTTTCAGGTCTTCTCCCTGCTGGTAGAAGGGATTCGCGCCAAGGAGATTGCGGCTCGCCTGTCGCTCAGCCCAAAAACCGTCGACACGTATCGGTCGAGCCTAATGCGGAAGTTAGACATCCACGATGTTGCCGGACTGGTGAAGTTCGCAATAAGACGGGACTTAGCGGATATGAGGGCTTAGCCGGGGTCAAATGTGATACGCTACTGGTTGCTTACGCAAGTAAGCCCGGTACAAGTTGCGCCTGTCGGCGCGTTTTGTACGAGAAAGGCAGTATTCTGTTTTGACCCGCCATGAATTAAAGGAGCAGCTCCAGCACGATCATTTTACGGATGCGGTCTCCGATGTCCTTACTTACGCCCTCTCCAACCGGCGGAGGCTTCTCCCGTGGGTCATTGCAGTAATCGCGGTTTTGGTTCTGGCTGGAGTTGGGTTCTGGTATTCGTCGTACAGGAATGCGGCCCGGCAGCAAGATTTACAAAACGCTTTCGACGTCGTGGAGACGCCGGTCGGTCCCGCAAACTCGTACTCCAAAACATTCCCCACTGAGGATGCAAAGCAGCAGGCATCGATCAAGGCGCTTGCTGGTGTGGTGGCCAGGGACGGAGGAAGCCGTCAGGGCCTGATCGCTCAATATTACCTAGGCACGTTGAAAGCCCAAAAGAATGATGTGAAAGGTGCTGAATCGGACCTTCGAGCGGTTGCCGATTCCAGGAGCGAATGCGCCGTCCTGGCGAAGATTGCGCTTGCGCAGCTCTACGCGGGTGAAAACAGAGTATCGGAAGCACAGGCGCTTCTGCGCTCGATTGTGAATAAGCCGGCTGATCTTGTCTCCAAAGGGCAGGCTCAAATCCTGCTTGCGAAGCTCGACGAGACAACCAATCCGCAAGAGGCGAAGAAGATTCTGCAGTCTCTAAAGACACCGAGCCAGGATCCCGCGGTCACCCGGGCAGTGGACCAGCTGTCCACTCAACTTACGAAATAGCCCGCCAGAATAATGCTGGGCCGACTCCGTCTTGGTCCGCAGAATCTGCGCGGCCGCAGGTTCCCCGAGCCGCCGCATCCGTACCGGAACGATTTTCAGCGGGATCGCGATCGCATCATTCATTCCCGCGCGTTCCGGCGATTGGAAGGTAAGACGCAGGTCTTCGCCGCGGGTTTTTGCGATCACTTTCGAAACCGGCTCACGCACACCTTGGAAGTCGCGCAGATTGCGCGGACAGCCGCCGTTGCGCTCGAGTTGAATGAGGAGTACACGGAGACGCTCGCGCTGGCGCACGATCTCGGTCACCCGCCCTTCGCTCACGTAGGAGAAAAGGAACTCGACCGCCAAATGCGGCGGTTTGGCAGTTCCTTCGAGCACAACCGGCATTCGCTGCGGATTGTCGATTTTTTGGAGCAGAGATACATTCTGTTCGACGGCCTCAATCTCACCTTCGAAGTTCGTGAAGGCATCATCAAACATTCCCGCGAAATAAGCGCCGATTCTGAAACGGAGCTGCAGGAGCTTCTTCCGGGCCAGCGCCCCGCGCTCGAGGCACAACTGATTGACCCGGCGGATGAGATCGCGTACAACACAGCCGATCTTGACGATGCGTACTCGGCGGAACTCCTTTCCATGGACGAAATTGCCCAAGCTATTCCGGCGTTTTCACAATTCCAGGCACAGGTTGACACGCAGTTTCCCGGAGCTTCCGATCGGCTCCGTTTTTGGGAGATTCAGCGCCGCATTATCAATCTGCTCGTGGGGGGTCTCATAAACGGAACGGTAGATGCAGCGCAATCTTCGGGAGTAAAAACCATCGAGGACGTTCGGGCGCTTGGTCACCGGCTGGCCCGGCTTGCGCCAGACGCAGCTGAAATCAATACGCAGATGAAAGCGCTGCTGGTAAAGCGCGTTTATTCTTACGCCCACCTGGTGGAACAGCGGAGCGCCGCCGTGAGCAAAATGGGCGAGCTGTTTGCGTTCCTTGTCGATCATCCGGACCGGGTGTCCGCCGGATATCGCGAAAGTTTGAACGGGGTACCTATCCATCGCCTGGTCTGTGATTACATAGCAGGCATGACGGATGCCTACCTGATGCGCGTTTACAGGGAATTATTAGGTTAAGTTACTCGCGAGGCACTGCATTGGATAGCTCGGCGGAACGCACCGGGTACATCTTCTCGATTTGACGGCAGATCTCAGCGGCAACACGTTCCGGCTTCTCATGCTTCTCGAGTTCTACCGACACTTTGATGTATAGATCGACCCGCTCCATGTGCTCTGATCCGATAATACTCGGTAGCTGATGCCTGAGATTACGTTATGCAAAATCTGCGGCAAGCGCCGCGCCAGACGCCCGTGTCCGGCGGTCCATGGAGATATCTGCACGCTCTGCTGCGGTACCGAGCGCGAAGTCTCGCTTTCCTGCCCGCTTGAATGTGAATATTTGCAGGAGGCTCATCGGCACGAGAAGGCGATTCCGATCTCCGAGAAAGAAGTTTCGAATCCGGATATCGCCGTTACGGAAGAGTTCATGGAATCCCATGAAGAGCTCTTGCTTTTCTGCATTTATTCGCTGCTGGGAGCGGCCTTGCGAACGCCCGGAGCTGTGGATACAGATGTTATCGCTGCATTGGCGGCGTTAATTCAAACGCGCCAGACCCTTGAATCGGGGCTCGTCTATGAAACCAGGGCTGAGAACAGTATTGCGGCTTCCGTGCAGCGGTCCTTCTCAGCGTCGCTGGAGGATTATCAGAAAGAAAGGGTGGAGCGCCAAGGCTTGTCGCCGGTTCGTAATGCCGAACTTCTTGCGATTTTAGTGTTTCTGCATAGGATTGGGCAGCAGAGCCAGAATGGCCGGCCGCGGGGGCGAATGTTTCTAGATCTCCTTCACAATATGATCCCCAGGCCGGGGATCGAAGAGCGCGCGCCCAGCATCATTCTATGAGCGGCGCGGCGCCTATTCACTAAGCACGCGAATATCGCTCAGATTGCGATAATCTTCTGCGTAATCCAAGCCGTATCCCACCACAAATTCATCGGGAATCCGGAAACCGACGTACTTCACTTCGACGGGTTGAACTCGCCGTTCCGGTTTATCCAGCAGTGTCGCAATTTCCAGAGACTTCGGCTTTCGCTGTTCCAGAAGCCGCTTGAGATAGCTCAGAGTGACTCCGCTATCTATGATGTCTTCCACGATCAGAACATGCTGGCCTTCGATGTTCACATCCAGATCCCGTGTGACCTTCACCTGTCCCGAGCTGGTTTTTTCCTTGCCGTAGCTCGAAATACCCATGAACTCGATGCGCACGGAAGGCTTTTTCAGGGCTCGCGCCAGATCAGCGAGAAAGATAAACGCTCCTTTCAACACCGAAATCAGATAGATCGGCCCTTCGGGATAATCGGCATCTATTTGTTCGGCCATCTCGCGAACGCGCTGTTGAATCTGCTCGGATGAAATCAGGACACGGGCGGCTTTAGATGGCATTGCTGCGATGTTAACCTCCTGCGCCGAGACGGCTATCTGGATTGGCGCGGTCACGTGGAAGGCAGTCGAGAATGAGAGCCGGGCGACTCACAGCGGGATAATGTCCAGGCCGGGGATGAGCTGAAGTGGCGAACGTTACGAGTTCCAATTCGATAGCCGAGCTCTAGAGCCGTCACACCGATCAGAAGATCAGAAAGCGGGATGCGAATTCCTCGCGCTTGGCTTTGTCCGTCGATTTGACCGGCACGCATAGCTATTGGCATTGTTACCGGATGAACTGGTATCGCAGTCACCAGTTCACTCAGAAACCGTTGGCGTGTGTCGCGGCGCTCCCTCGTGTCGGCTCGGGTGATTCCATGTGCGAGTTCGAGCAAGGTCACGACAGAAACGGCAATGTCGTCATCACCAGTTTCAAGCGCGACAGCTTCGAGCAGTTGTCTTGCATTCCTGTTTTGGCGCTCAGCGGCAACCGCAGCGGACGAGTCGAGCACTAATCCCAAACCGGCGGCTCCAGCGGTTCGCGATGGGTAGCTATCGCTGCTTCTACGTCCTTGCTGAAGTCGGGATCGATAGTCGCAGTGGAATCAGCAGGAAGCAGGGCAATACATTCCGAAATTTTGCGGCGGACCGGAATAGCAGAACGCAAAACCGCAACCGGCTGCGCATCGCGCTCGATGATGACTTCAGTGCCGGTCTGCACTCGTTGCAGTATGGATCGTACATCTCTGACAAGCTCGACCTCGCTGATGTGTAGCACATGCGGTTTCATACCAGCGATCATAACTGTTCCGCCTACCCGGAAGTTCGGCATCAAAGTGGGCCCAACAGCTCAGAATGCTCTGGAAACTATCTCAAAGCCAGCTTCAGACGGGTGCTGCCGGTTCCGATATGAATGTGCGGTGCGGTCGCCTCGCCTGCGACCGCGCTACGAAAGGCCAGGTACGGGACGCGCAGTTTTTCCAGTAATTGCCGCAACCAAACGCCCTCCGGCTGATCCGGGTTCAGAGCGACATCCACGCGATTGCGATGATCCAATCCCATGGACTGATGCACCAGCGTCTGGCCTAATGCGCTGACCGGCAGCGCCCGGTGAAAATGCTTCTGGAACTCGGCGGAGATGGTGGTCAAATCGTCTAGATTGAACAGGCCGTTACCGTCGTAACGGATCATCACGCCTTTCAATCCGGATTGTCCGCTCTGCGCGGCGCGCTCGAGCCGCGACTCGACCTCTGCCATCTGCCGCAACTCCTCTAGTAACCTCATTCGGTTCTGAGCAAGTTCCAGCACCCGCTTGCGAGAATCCAGCTCATCTTGAAAAGCCGTGAACTCCGCGCTCGCCAAGATACCGGTATCGAGTAGATTTTTACGATCTTTGACAATCTGGGTTTGGCGGTCTACGCGCCTTTGTGCGGCGGCCATCATGGCCTCAGCATCGGAGGCGGTCATATCCTGGATACGAGTTTGGCCGTAGAGCGTGCGGGCCAGGATCGCTTCATCCTGAGCATCCGCCAACCTGGCTTCTGCTTCTTCAAGCCTGGTCTTCGGCAGGGTGCCTTGATCGACGAGCACCTTTATCCGCGCGACTTCGTTTTCCGCCCGTTCGACCAGCGTGGTCGAAAGCGCGCTGTACGTTAAGGCGGGAACTTCAGCTGCTACAATCGTTTGCGTTACCCACAAAAGCGTGCCAGAGAGGCAGAACAGCAGCCCTCCGGCCCGCCATTTTGAGCATTTACGCATCTATTGCCAGTGTAGTACGCTAGGCGCAGGAGAACGTTTAGAAGCATTCTGCCCCACCGTTCCATCAAGCCTGCCGCAACCACTCAGGAAGTGCCTAACTGGCTGGCGGCCTGTAAAGCCGCAGAATCTAAGAAAGCGCAGGACTTACGGGTCCTGGACCTTCGGGAAATCACCTCCTTCACGGACTTCTTCATCATCTGTTCGGTGTCGAATCCGCGCCAGGGACACGCAGTTTGCGATGAGATTTCCAAAGAGTTAAAAGAAATTGGTGAACTGCCGGTCAGCATCGAGGGTTACGATGCTGCCGAGTGGATCTTGATGGACTACGGCGATTTTATCGTCCACCTGTTCTCCGAGACTGCTCGCGGATATTACAACCTCGAGCGGCTCTGGCGACACGCCAAGCTGGTGGACACCTCGGCCATCGCATAACCCCTATCCTTTCCCCTCTCCGCCCCAGTGGTATTGACAATACGCCACTTAATGGTGCAGGCTCTATAATCAAGACGAGCGGTAGCCAACAATCTTCTTCCCTGTTGCGCTCAAAAGGGGCATAGGTGAGTCCAGTGGCAAACAGATGAATCATCTCGGAACGCTCACACCACGTCATTTTGACGTTTTGCACGCGATCGTTCAGAATTACATCGAAACCGGCGAACCAGTTGCGTCCAGGACGATCGCCAAAAAGTATCCGATGAGTCCTGCTTCGATTCGCAACATGATGGCGGATCTGCTGGAAGAGGGCTATCTTTCACAGCCCCATACATCGGCTGGCCGCTTGCCGACGGAGAGGGCATATCAGAGCTATGCGCAAACGCTTTTGGGCAGCCGGATCGTTCAGGCGGAATTGGATCGGCTTCATGTGGAACTTCAGCGAGCCAGTTCGGTCGAGGGCCGCATCGAGCGCTCCTCAAAGCTACTGACTGAGATCACTCGGAATTTTGGCATTGCCGCCGCGATACCCACTGAGAACCAGACTCTCGATCAGGTGGAGCTGCTTTCGCTTCCCGATCGCCGCATCCTGATGGTGGTGGTGACGCGCGACGGCATGGTGCGGAATAAGGTCATCAGCGTGGAAGATCATATGTCGCACGAGGAGCTGGCCTCGATCCGCAACTACATTAATTACAATTTCAGCGGCTGGGTGCTCCATAATGTGCATCGCGAGCTGAAGCGCCGCTTCGAGCTGGAGAGCGCCACCTATGACGCCATCCTCAAGCGAGTGAGTCTGTTCTATTCCAAGGGTCTGCTGGATCTCGGCCTCATGCCGGAGGTGCACTTTGAAGGGGCGGAAAATCTCATCGGGCTGGATCTTCATTTAACCCGAGAGCGCATGCGCGAGCTGTTTCGTGCGCTGGAAGAAAAGAAGCGTGTCCTGCAATTGCTCGAACAGTTCCTGGAGCAACGTGACGGGGAACTTGCCATCCAAGTGGGGCTTTCAGACGTTCACCCCAGCATGGGCGAGCTTTCCCTGATCGGCGTCCGATTTGGGCTGCCAAACGGCCTCGAGGCTCACGTTGCGGTGCTCGGGCCGATGCGAATGAACTACAGTCGAGCCATTTCCGCCGTCCTGCACGTCAGTCAGGCGTTCAAGAGCGCCACAAGCTAACCCAAGCGCCGTGTGTTAGCGGGCGTGCGGGGATATATACTCTCTGCATGCCTACCAGCGACCTTTACAAACCTGGCTCATTTTGTTGGTTTGAACTGGCGACGACGGACCAAGCCGCAGCCAAAGAGTTCTACATATCATTGTTCGGATGGACAGTGAACGATATGCCCATGGGCGAAGAGTTTTATTCGATGTTCCAGTTGGAAGGGAAAGACGTGGGAGCGGCATACTCGCTGCGGCCCGAGCAAAGGTCCGGAGGGGTTCCGCCGAACTGGATGCTTTACATCGCGGTGAAAGATGCCGACGAGGCGGCGCGCCGGGCAGGGGAACTCGGCGGCAAAATTTGCGCTCCGGCCTTCGATGTGGGTGACATGGGACGAATGGCGGTGCTCGCCGATCCCGCAGGAGCCACCTTTTCCGTCTGGCAAGCCAAGAAGCAGAGCGTTACGCTCGCACAAGGAGTGGACGGCTCGGTCTGCTGGGCGGATTTGAGCACTCCGGATACCGAACCGGCCAGCAAGTTCTACAGCGGGCTTTTCGGCTGGCAGATCAGTGCTGATAACGATCCCTCGGGTTATATCCATATCAAGAATGGCGAAGAGTTCATCGGTGGCATCCAATCAGCAGCTCGCCGTAACCCGCACGTCCCGCCGCATTGGCTGATTTACTTCCTGGTTTCCGATTGCAACGCCTTCGGCTCCAAGGCGGCCGGGATGGGCGCGCAATTCTTGCTGGAACCGCTCGATATGGAAAACGTGGGCCGTATGGCCATTCTGAAAGATCCGCAAGGAGCGGTGTTCGCGCTGTTTCAGCCGGCGGCGAAATAGAGGCGCCTCCTGTGGGTACCAGCGTTGCGACTGAGATTCGGCCGCTCTTGCGCGACAGCATCCCAATGGTGCCGCTTTTAACCGTACTTTTTTTGTTCAGTCCCGCAACTCCCCTAGATCCGATAATGGCCCAAGCTCCGGCGGTTGCTGCACGCCCAGCGCGTCCGACGCCACCGACTCGTGACCCCCACATGCCCGGTTATGTCACGGCCAAGGAGTTACCGGACGGCGTCAATCCTCCGGCAAACGCCGATGGAAATTTCATTCTCGGCCCGACCCACAATCCCGCCCCGGAGACGCTTGCGCACGAAGGCGTGCCGCAGGAAACGGTGTTCACTTTCACCATGGATTCCAGGGACAGCAAGATCTATCCGGGCATCGCGCGCGACGCCGACACCTTCGGTAGCGCCGACCCCACCGATCCCGCCAAAATGGTTGTCAATACCAGCCGCCCCGCTCCCTATACTCGTCAGCTGGCTGTTTATGTCCCGAAACAATACATGCCGGGCACTGTCACGCCGTTCATCGTCGGGGCCGACGGACCTGACCGAGTGTTGTTCACAGCGCTGGACAATCTGATCGCGCAGCACCGGATACCGGTCATGATTGGTATTTCGATTGGGAACGGCGGGGGCGACGCACAGGGAAGCGAACGCGGCCTGGAATACGACACCATGTCAGGTCGTTACGCCGAGTTCGTTGAGACAGAGGTATTGCCTGTCGTCGAGAGGCAATGCAAGGTGAAATTGACCAAAGATCCCGAGGGTCGGGCGACGATGGGGGGCAGCTCCGGCGGGTCGTGCGCCTTGATCATGGCGTGGTATCACCCGGAGCTATACCACCGCGTTCTCACCTACTCGGGCACCTTCGTAAACCAGCAGTGGCCATCGAATCCGGAGACTCCCCACGGCGCATGGGAATTCCATGAGCACCTGATTCCCAATGCTCCGCCGAAGCCTCTACGCATTTGGATGGAAGTTGGTGATCGAGACCTGCTCAACCCGAATGTTATGCGCGACAACATGCATGACTGGGTGCTCGCCAATGAGAACATGGCGCGAGTGCTAGCCGCTAAGGGCTATCACTACCAATTTGTATTCGCGCGTAACGCCGGGCACACCGACCGCGCGGTAAAACTGCAAACCCTACCCGAGGCTCTGGAGTACATATGGGCGGGGTACCCGCCGCCACTATCAGAGGGTCAAAGACATCGCTGAGGAGCTGACCTCGACTGGTTTTCTCTCGAGCGTGTAGCCGAATCCCCGTACCGACCGGATCGACTCCGGAGCGGCAGGGTCCGCTTCGATTTTCTGCCGTAACCGGAGAATATAAACGTCCACGGTTCGATCCGTCACGGCGCGATCGTAGCCCCAAACGCTGTCAAGGAGTTGCTCCCGGCTGAACACAATCCCGGGCCTGCTCATCAGAAAATCCAGCAGCTTGAACTCCGTGGCTGTGAGCGTGATCTCCTGCCCATTCAGATGGACGCGGCACGTGTCGCGGTCTAGTTCTATGCCGCCAACTCGCACTTTGCGGGAAGCCGCCGCAACGCCCCGGAACTGAATCTTCACTCGAGCGATCAGTTCGCGGACAAAGAACGGTTTCACGATGTAATCGTTCCCACCGAGCTCCAGGCCTACAATCCGGTCCGTTTCAGAAGCGCGCGCAGTGAGAAAAATCACTGGAATTCGGGCAAGATCCGCGTGTGCCCGAATGCGTTTGCAAATATCGAGGCCATCGGAATCCGGGAGCATGATGTCCAGCAGGATCAGATCAGGACGCTCGCGTTGGCATAGCTCCAAAGCCCCACGACCGGTGTGCGAACCCGCGAACGCGAAGCCCTCTTTCTCGATGTTGTACTTAACCAGCGCGAAGAGATCCGCATCATCCTCGATTAGAATGATCTTCTTCATTACTCTTACTGTAATCAGAGATCTGTTACAGCCGGATTACAACGCCGCTGATCCTGCGTACGCCGGCTGGACCTCGGGCATCCCAAGATCCTGCGTGGGAACAGTGAAGTAGAAACGCGACCCCAGCCCTGGCGTGCTCTCTACGCCTACTTCTCCGCCCTGGGCGCGAACCAGGTGCTTCACGATCGCCAACCCGAGACCCGTGCCGCCCAGCTCGCGAGAACGCGCTTTATCGACGCGGTAAAAACGTTCGAACAGGCGGGGTTGTTCCTCCGTTGGAATACCGGGACCAGAATCACGAACGGAAACTTCTATCCGATCATCCGCAATCGGACGAGCGCCCACCCGCACGGTTCCGCCCTCGGGCGTATATTTCAACGCGTTATCGACCAGGTTCGTTAGAATCTGGTGCATCGCCTCTTCATCGCAGAAGACTTCCGTGTCAGGCGGCGCAGGGTCAACCGAGAGTTCGATGTGTTTCTGTTCCGCCAGCGGCCGGATCGCCTCAACGTGCTGGTTTAATAGCGCATTAATGCTGTAGGGCGCAAATTGGAAGGTCTTTTGCTGCAGCTCGATGCGCGAAAGCGTCAACAGATCTGCCGTTAACCGCCCTAAACGCTGGGCGTTCTGCAGGATAATTTGTACAAATTTCAGGTTGACCTGTGAGTCGTGGATAGCGCCTTCGAGCAACGTTTCCGCGTATCCCTGAATCGACGCGAGCGGAGTTCTAAGCTCATGGGAGACGTTGATAACGAAATCTTTACGTACCCGCTCCAACCGTTCGAGTTCTTTATGCTCCTGCTCGAGCTGATTGAACGTTCGCTCCAGCTTCGAGCCGGTCTCGTTAAGCTTCGCCGCTAGCATTCCGAGCTCACCATTGCCGGTCTCCCTCAGCCGATCGCGAAAATCGCCATCTGACAACCGTCCTGCGTAGGCCACTATTTCGCCCATCCGGGCCGCAACATGTTTCGCAAAGAAGGCGGCGAGCAATATGGACGGCAGAAAAGCGAATGCAGTTGAAGCAAGCAGCTGTTTCCGAATGCGATCCACTTCTCGCGCAATCGTGGATAACGGGATCGCCAGCCGCAACGCACCGCCACGGAGTGGAACAGCGACATAAAGAAACTGCACTTTAAGGGTCGGGCTCAATCGGACGCTCCAGCCATCATGCCCCGCCAGAGCGGATGCGAACTCCGGCCGCTGACGGTGATTCTCCATCCGGTCGGGGTTTGCGTCCGAGTCAGCCAACACCATACCGTCCAGGTTGATGATCGTTATGCGCGCGGCGCCCACACCCGCCGCTATTCGCACTGCCTGGCGGTCGGCATTCGGATCGAGCGAAGCGATAAGGCGCGCCTTCTCGAACAGATCACGCCGCAATGTCTCTGTATAAATGCGTTCCGCAAGCCTGCGGGTCAGGAAATTGACGCTGGTCAACGCAAGCGCCAAGACCACCAGAACAGCAAGAATCAGTTTAAGAAAAAGGCGAGCCGCCAACATTTCATTCTAAAGCGAAATGCGATCTCCCTATTGCCGCTCTTCGGCGTGGTGCCGAACGTCTATTCCCTTGGCTAAAAATACAACGTCTTCCGCTATGTTGGTCGCGTGATCGGCGATGCGCTCCAGGTCCTTTATCACGAACAACAGATCCACGGCGGGCCGGATATTCCGCGCGTCCTCTTCCATGCAGCCGAGCAATTTACCAGCAATGGCAGTTCGGAGCCGGTCTACGTCATCGTCGGATGCGAGCACTTCGCGAGCCCCATCCGCATCACAGCGAATAAATGAATCGAGACTCTTCCGAACCATGCTTTCCACCATCGCGCCGATGCGCGGAATCTCAACTGCCGGACTAATACTCGGCTGATGAATGAGCGATAGCGCGCGATGCGCTATGTTGACGGCCAGATCGCCCATGCGCTCGAGGTCGTTGTTGATTTTCAAGGAGGCAACGATCCGGCGCAGGTCGCTCGCCATCGGCTGTTGAAGCGCAAGCAAGTTGACCGAGAAATCGTCCAGCTCCAGCTCAAGGCGGTTGATTCGCGCTTCGTTCGTCAAAACCTCGCGCGCTAGCTCCTCATTCCGTTCAACTACCGCGGTAATGCTGCGGTAAATTGCCGATTCGACAAGCGCGCCTTGTTCCAGCAGAAGCTGCTTCAACTGCTCTAACTCTCCAACAAAATGGCGCACTGTTCCCACCGTATCAGCCAAACCGTCCCGTAACGTAATCCTCTGTTTCCTTTCTCGACGGAGTCTTAAAAATCGTACGCGTATGGTCGAATTCGATCAGCTTGCCCATCAGAAAGAACCCCGTGTAATCCGCGATGCGCGCAGCCTGCTGCATATTGTGTGTCACGATCACCACCGTGCACGATTCTTTGATGTGGAAAATCAGCTCCTCAATCTTGCTTGTCGCGATCGGATCTAGCGCGGAGCACGGCTCGTCAAGCAGAAGAACGTCCGGATCGACAGCCAGAGCGCGCGCTATGCAAAGCCGCTGCTGCTGTCCTCCCGAGAGATCGTAAGCCGAATCGTGAAGCTTGTCTTTGACTTCTTCCCAGAGCGCCGCTCGCTGGAGACTCCGTTCGACGATTTCTCTCAAATCCTGCCTGCGTCTCGTGCCGTTCACCCAGGGTCCGTAGGCGACGTTGTCAAAGATCGATTTGGGAAATGGATTCGATTTCTGAAACACCATCCCGACCCGAAGCCGCAGCTGCGACACTTCCATCCTCAGAATGCTTTCGCCATCCAGCAGCACGTCCCCGTCTACGCGCGTGCTCCGGATGGTTTCATTCATTCGATTCAGTGTTCGCAAAAACGTCGACTTGCCGCAACCAGAGGGTCCGATGAGCGCCGTCACTTTATGCGAAAGAACCGTGAGGCTGATCCCGTGCAGCGCCTGAAACGATCCATAGAAGAAATTCAAACCGACTGATTTCAACTTTTCGGACGATTTCGGGGACGCCTTTTCCTTTTCCGTACGGCTGCTCGTTTCCGGTGACTGAATGGGAGAACTCAGAATAATCTCCGTTTCGTCTTTGTGTTCGCCGCGATTGCCCAGCGCGCCACAATGTTTATGGTTAGCACCAGCATCAGTAATACGAATGCGGCCGCCCACGCCTGCCGATGCCAGTCGGCGTAAGGCGCAATAGCGTAGGTGAATATCATCACCGGAAGTGTTGCAATCGGCTGCTCGAAGCCCGGGCTCCAGAACTGATTGTTCAATGCCGTAAAGAGAAGCGGCGCTGTCTCACCGGCCACGCGAGCCACGTTCAACAGCATCCCGGAAACGATGCCACGCATAGCCGCGGGAATCACAACCGTGATAATCACAACTTCTTTCCTGGCGCCCAAAGCCATCGCGCCGTCGCGCAGTGGCTGCGGAACTGCGCGGAGAAATGCCTCGGTTGTTCTGAGTGCAATGGGAATCATCATCACTCCCAGCGCTGCGCCTCCCGCGTAAGCTGAGAAGTGCTTCGTCTTGATTACGATCAGGGCATAAGCGAATATCCCGATCACAATCGAAGGAACGCCGTTCAACAGGTCTGTCGTAAACCGGATTGCAGCATTGACGCTGGCTCTTCCGTACTCCGCAAGATACACGCCTCCGAGGAACCCGATCGGAACGCCTAAGAGGGTAGCGATCAACAGCACTTTTCCGCTTCCCACGATCGCGTTAGCCATTCCTCCGCCGCTCTCGCCGACAGGGGCAGGCAGTTTCGTGAAGAAATCCCAACTCAAGCTGCTGCCGCCATGTATTACCAGAAAAGCGAGGATGAACACCAGTGTTCCGGCTGCCAAAAGGGTGCAAAAACCCGTCGCGGTCAGCATAACCGCATTTACAGCTCTTCGCCTGAATGCCAGCTCGCCGGTCATTTGGCGCCTTTCGCGGTTGTCGCAAGTATCAGAATGCGGGCCAAGGCATTAATGACAACGGTCAGCGCAAACAGCGCCAGACCCAGTTCTATCAGCGCACTCAGGTACACATTCCCGGTGGCTTCTGAAAACTCGTTCGCGATGACTGCGGCGATCGAGTAACCCGGGGCGAGCAGTGACGCCTGAATTTTCGGCGTATTTCCGATCACCATCGTGACCGCCATGGTTTCCCCGAGCGAGCGCGCTAAAGCCAAAAAAATAGAGCCGGCGATTCCCGTCCGCGCAAACGGAATCACCACCTGCCAGGTCGATTCCCACTTCGTCGCGCCCAAGGCGAGCGCCGCCTCGCGCAAATCACGTGGAACGGCAAGCAGCACTTCACGCGAAATCGAAATGATGAACGGCGCCACCATGACGGCCAACACGATTCCGGCGGTAAAAATGCTCACGCCATAAAAGGTTCCCGAAAAGATAGGCAACCATCTGATCACCGGTTCAAGTGGATCGATCACGCTTCGCAATATTGGAATCATCACGAAGATCCCAATTAGCCCGTACACCACGCTAGGCACCGCGGCGAGCAGCTCGATGCAAAACGTCAGTGCATCAGAAAGGCGCGGCGGCGCAAGCTCCGCAAGAAAAATCGCTGCGCCCAACCCTAAGGGAATTGCGAATACAAGCGCGAGCGCGGAGGTCACAACCGTTCCGAAGATAAACGGCAAGGCTCCGAACCGGCTGGCGATGGGATCCCAAGCTTGATTCCACAGAAAACTCCATCCAAACTTCGAGCGCGAAGGCGCCGAATTCACCCATAGCTCATACACGAGCAGGCATGTGATCGCGACTGTCGCGGCCGCCGCCGCGAATGTAATGACATAACCCAGAGCGTTTGTGAATCGGAAGCGACCCGCGGCGCCTAATGGAGCAGGCGCAATCTGTTCCGCGGAAGCAAGGGTCGGCATGCTACTTACTTGATCTTTGCTAGCGCTGTTTGCTCTTTTGCGATCAGGCCAGCCGGCAGTCTTGCGTAATTAAGCGATTCCGCGAACCCCTGGCCGGTCGTCAGAGCCCAGCTCAGAAAATCTTTGATGGCTCGCAATTTCGCTGCATCGTTGATGTGTTCCGGAATCAATAACCAGGTAAACGTTGCGATTGGGTATGCATCTCTTGCGGCTGGATCGGTAATGGAGACGCGGAAATCATCCGGCATCCTCTTTATAGCGTCGATCGCGGCTGCGGTGGTACTCGCCAGGTCCGGCGTAACGAACACTCCTGCTGAATTCCGAACCCTGCCATATGGCATTTTGTTCTGAATGGCGTAAATGAGCTCCACGTACCCGATGGAGTTCGGCATGTTGCCTACCTGCCCCGCCACGCCATCGTTGCCCTTTCCACCAATGCCCACCGGCCAGTTCACCGAAGTCCCGCGGCCTACTTTGGTCTTCCATTCGGGACTCACCTTGGATAAATAATCCGTCCAGCAATATGTTGTTCCGCTACCGTCTGCGCGATGCACCACTTGTATGACCGCGTCGGGCAGTTTGACTCCCGGATTGACTTTCGTCAGTTCGGGATCATTCCAGTTCGTAATCTTCCCCAGGTAAATGCCCGCCAAGGCCTCTGGAGTGAATTTGAGTCCCGTTTTGACGCCCGACAGCATATAGGTCGGAACCGCAGCGCCGGCGACGGTCGGAAAATGCAGAATGCCGAAGCCATGCTTTTGGCGGAATTCCGCAATCTGCTCGTCGGTCATGGGGCCGTCAGAAGCGCCAAAATCGACCGTGCCTTCCGTGACCTGGTTAATTCCTGCTCCAGAACCTAGCGGCTGGTAATTGATCTGAACGCCGGGATGAGTATTGCGATATTCGTGGAACCACTTGGAATAGAGCGGATTCGGGAATGTCGCACCCGTCGCGTTCAATAACACTTCTGCGCTTAGCGCGGCCGCAGTTGCCAGCAACGCAAGCGATAGGCCTAGCGAGCCCGGTCTGAATGTGCGCGCCACTCGGTGTTTTCCTCTGGGCAGGTTGCCCGGCAACGGCAGTGTCGCACTTTGAAATTACAGTCGTGTTACTACCTGAAAACGCGCTCCCGAATTTGCAGTATTGCCCTGGGAAGTGCTTTAATAGAGGTGTAACGTCGAATGAAAAGTGGGCGAAACGCCCACTTTTTTATTGCACCCTGGAATCGTAATGCCGGCCGTAGAACAAACCGAGCTCGTCCAAAAGCTCACCGAAATGTGCGAGCAGGCCGCAATGGGCACTGGAATCGAAATCGCGGAGGTTCAATTGCGCGGCGCCGGACCGGCCCGTTTGCTGCGTGTCTATATTGATAAGGCGGGCGGCATTACCCACGGCGATTGTGAGCTGATCTCGGAAAGATTAAGCAGGCGGCTCGACGAGGAAGATGCAGTGCCGGGTGAGCGTTACACGCTCGAGGTCAGCTCCCCTGGCGTTGAGCGAAAGTTGTCAAAGCCACGGGACTTCGAGCGGGTGGTTGGGCAGAAGATCCGGCTGGCCGTGCGGGACCCCATCGAGGGCCAGACGCGCTTTGAGGGCAAGCTTTCCCGGTTCGCAGGCGACACGCTAGCAGTTGAAATTGCACCGGGGCAACTGGTGCATGTTCCGCTGCAACAGGTGCAAAAGGCGAACCTGAAGTTTGAGTGGTAGCCTTCGGATTTTCACGAAGGCGAAAAGATCCGGTTTCAAATTTGAAGAGGTTTTCACGTGGCTTCGATCTATCAGTCCATTGAGATGCTGAGCAAGGAAAAAGGCATAGATCCGCGAATCGTTTTGGACGCGGTAAAAGATGCCATGCTCGCCGCCGCGCGCAAGCATTTCCGCTCCCAGGAAGAATTGATCGCGGACCTGGACGAGAATACAGGAAACATACAAATTTATAGCGTCAAGCAGGTGGTCGAAGCGGTGGAAGACCCTTTGAAAGAGATCAGCCTGCCGGAAGCGAAAAGCATCGACGAGGGCGCTGAAATCGGCTCGCAAATCAGGGAGGCCAAACCGACTGACGCGCTGGGGCGCATCTCCGCTCAAACCGCCAAGCAAGTCATTCTTCAAAAGGTCCGCGAGGCGGAGCGCGATAGCGTCTTTTCCGAATTTCAGGGGCGCCAGGGCGAGCTCGTAAATTGCACCATCAAGCGGTTGGAAATCCAAGACTACATCGTCGAAATGGGAAAGACCGAGGCGCGGCTTCCGAAAAAAGAGCAATCGCGGGTCGAGAGCTTTAGCGCCGGCGATCGCGTGCGGTGCGTGATTAAGGGCGTGGAGCGCGGGGGAAAGAATTCCGGCGTAATCGTTTCGCGAGCCGCGCCGGAACTGGTGATGAGGCTTTTCGAGCAGGAAGTTCCGGAAATCTATGATGGCACGGTTTCCATCAAGGCTTGCGCGCGCGAGGCTGGTGAGAGAACGAAAATCGCTGTCTTCAGCCGCGATCGTGATGTGGATAGCGTGGGCGCATGCGTCGGAATGAAGGGCATGCGCGTACAATCGATCATTCGTGAGCTTCGCGGGGAGAAGATCGATATCATCGAATACTCCGATGATCCTATCCAGTATGTGACCAAGGCTCTGAGCCCGGCTAAGATCTCGCGCGTTACGATCGCCGACCCGGCGGAAAAGCACATCGAAGTGGTCGTCGATGATTTGCAGCTGTCGCTTGCGATCGGCAAGCGCGGTCAGAATGTTCGGCTGGCGGCGAAGCTGATTGGCTGGAAAATTGATATTAAGAGCGAGGAAGAGAAGCGCCGCGAGCTCGAATCCCGTATGGCGGATATGGTTATCTCGGGTGCGCCCGTTTCAGTCTTGATCGATCATGGCTTGGGCGAGGCGATCGTTGAAAAGCTGGTGGGCGCAGGCATTGGAACAGTAGAACGGCTGGGCTCCATGACGCCTGAAGAATTGGAGGCTATCCCGGAGATCGACGAAAGCACTGTGAGTCAGATCCAATCGTCGGTAGTCTCGTTTTATGGTCAATATGAAGAGGAGCAGAGCGAAGAGGCTCCTGCGGATGCCGAGAGTATCGAGGAGGCAATCGACACGACGATGATAGACACGGAAACCCCAGGTGACGATGATTTCGCGGAATCAGAAGCCCCGGAAGCTTTTGAAAACATCGAAACCGGTGTGCTCGAGCATGATTTAGCCACACACGAGGCGGCGCTTCTGGACGAGACAGATGAAGGTGAAGTATTGGATTTGGGGAAGGTCGAAGGCTTGTCCGCGGCGCCCTCCACGTTGCGGCACATCATTGCTCCGGATGAAAGCGCCGAAATCGATGAATCTGATACCATGGAAAAATCCGAGCGATAGGCCACAAGTTACAGTTATTTAAGGAGTTATCCAGCAGTCTCTTCTATGAAGAAAATCAGAATTAACGAGTTGGCGCGCGAGCTTGAAGTGAAGCCCGGCGTCATACTCGACTTGCTGCCCGAACTTGGTGTCCAAGAGAAGAAGACGCACTCCAGCTCGGTCGATGAAGATGTCGCAGTTGCGCTGCGGCAGCGCCTCGCGGGCTTAGGCGGGCCATCGCTCTCCGAGAACGGCCATCCGCATGACACTGAGACTCCCAGCACGCGGGAAGCGACAACGGCTGCGGTCGCTGAAGAACAAACACCTGCCGATCACGAAGAATCGCAGATTGCTTCCGGCAAACCGATCCAAACGCCGATTCATCCACCCGCGCGGCCAGCGGTTTCAGACCTCAGCATCAGTGCGCCAGCCAATTCTGCGCCGCCCTCGAGCGCGTCCGCGATGCCGCCTGCCTCAATGGAATCTGGTCCGTCGGAATCAGCGGTCGAGCCGGTGTCGCCGGCTCCCGTAGAAGCAGAACGTCCAATTCCCAAGTTCCAGCCGTTGCGGCCGCCCTTAGGAAAGGGCGGCGCCATCCATCCGCCACTGGCACACTCGACCGGCCAAGCAACACAGCCGGGTCCGGTAAATCGGAACATTTCTATTCCGGCGCGACCTGCGCCAACCGCGCCAAGCGCCAGCTCATCAGTTGCTGGAATTACGCCATCGGGTCCACGGCAGCCTCTGCCGCCTGAGCCGGCCCGGACACCTCTTATTCCGACGCCTGCGCAAACGGCAACGCCTGCCCAAGCAGTGCCGCCGCCCCAAACACGGTCGCAGCAGCAAGCGCCAACGCACATGGTTGCTCCCGGGGCTACGCCCCCGGCACCCGGTTCGGCGGTCCCCGGCGCGCCCATTCCTGCTCGTCCAGCCCCCTCGCGCCCCTCAGTTTCGGGCCTCACGCCGGGTGCTCCAATTGCACCTCGACCTCCTGCCGCGCGGCCTCCGTTGGCCGGCCAGCCATCGGCCAGACCGGTGGTTCCCCCCCGCGCCGATTTGGTTCAGCGCCTCAAACAACAGACTCAGACGCGCCCCACGGCAGCTGCGCCCGGAGCGCCCCGGCCAGGCACGCCGGCGCGCCCAGGACCCACGCCCGGGCAGCCTCTTTATCGCGGCCCCGTGCGTCCCGGGCAGCCTCTTATGCGCGGACCTGGGGCTCCGGGCGGGCTTACTCAACCCGGATTGCGGCGGCCCGGCATGCGTCCGCCGCACGCCACGACGCCATTGCGCGCCGAGCCTGCGACCTTGCCGACGGAGCAGCAGCGCCGTCATCAGGCGAAACCAAGCGCGCGCCAGCCCGCCCGGAAACGCGAGGATCTCGAAGAAGGAATCCTTCGCCAGCGCATTTCAAAACGCGCGGCAGTGGAGGCGCCACCCCCCATCGATCGTGAGATCACGGTTGCCGAAGGCGTCACGGTTAAGGAGCTTTCCGAGAAGCTTGGCGTTAAAGCCAATCTCGTTATCAAGAAGCTGGTCGAGAAAAAGATTTTCGCCACGATTAACCAGACTCTTGACGTGAAGATGGCCGAACAACTGGCGCGCGAATTTGGCGCGTCGACCAATCAGGTCAGCTACGAGCAAGAGAGTACTCAGGATATCGTTCTCGCTGAAGAAACCAAGGATTTCGTAAAACGTGCTCCGGTTGTGACCATCATGGGTCACGTCGACCACGGGAAAACTTCCTTGCTCGATTCCATCCGCCAAACCAACGTCGCGGGGCGGGAAGCGGGCGGCATTACACAGCACATCGGCGCTTATTACATCGAGAAAAACGGCCGGAAAATCGTGTTCATTGACACACCGGGCCACCAGGCATTTACCCGCATGCGCGCCCGAGGCGCAAAAGTGACCGATATTGTCGTGCTGGTTGTCTCCGCCGATGATGGCGTGATGCCTCAGACGCTCGAAGCCATCGACCACGCAAGAGCCGCGGGCGTCCCCATGATCGTTGCGATAAACAAGATTGACAAGCCGGATGCGCAACCCGAGAGAGTGAAGCAGCAACTGGCTGATCGCGGTCTTCTGGCGGAAGACTGGGGCGGTGATGTGGTTATGGTTCCGGTATCAGCAAAGACTGGGCAGAATCTCGACCTGCTGCTCGAAATGATTTTGCTGGTGGCCGACATCCAAGACCTGAAGGCGAATCCGAATCGGCCCGCGCTCGGAACAGTGCTCGAGGCGAAACTGGATAAAGGCCGGGGCCCCGTCGCAACCATGCTGGTGCGCAACGGAACTCTCCATGTCGGCGATTTCTTCATCTGTGGAGCGCTCTTCAGCAAAGTTCGCGCCATGTTTGACGATCGTGGAAACTCCATCAGAGACGCCGAGCCGTCCATGCCGGCCGAAGTTATCGGTCTCGAAAGCCTGCCCGAAGTGGGGGATTCGTTCCAGGCGGTTTCCGACACTTCAAAGGCCAAACAAATCGTCGTTTATCGCGAGGCGAAGGCCCGTGACGCAGCTATGGCAAAGGGTGCTCGCGTGGCGACGCTCGATTCCCTGCATCGTCAATTCAAAGAAGGCGATCTTAAGGATCTCAATCTCATCATTAAGGCGGACGTGGGCGGCACAGCGGAAGTCCTGTCCGACACCTTGCAGCAGCTCTCTAACGAGAAAATCCGTGTTCGAGTTCTCCATGCAGGCGTTGGCGCTATAACGGAAACCGATGTGCTTCTGGCTTCCGCGTCAGACGCCATTATCATCGGATTCAATGTTCGTCCCGAGCGCAATGCACAAGCAACAGCGGAGCAACAGAAAGTAGACATCCGGCTTCACAGCATCATCTATGAATTAATCGATGAAGTGAAGCTCTCGATGACCGGTCTGCTGGAGCCCGTCTACAAAGAGACTGTCCAAGGGCACGCTGAAGTTCGCGAAACGTTCAAAATCAGCAAAGTCGGAACCGTTGCCGGCTGCTATGTGTCAGATGGCGTTGTCCGGCGCGACAGTCAGATTCGAGTGCTTCGCAATGGCGACGTCGTGCACACTGGCCGCATTGATGCTCTGAAACGTTTCAAGAACGATGCGAGCGAGGTAAAGAACGGCCTCGAATGCGGCATCTCGCTTGCCAACTTCAATAACGTCGAGATCGGCGACCGTTTCGAAGCGTTCACCATGGAGCGGATTGCGCCGGAATTGCCGGTCGTGCATTAGAACACATCCAGTGGCGCTGGCTTATGGCCTCAATCGGAGTGTTGACGCTCGAAATCCACGTTGAAGAGTCGCACTCCCTCAAAGAGAAGCGCCACGTTATAAAGAGTCTAAAAGACCGGCTGAGAGACCGCTTCAACGTCTCGGTAGCCGAAATTGACTTCCTCGATTCGTGGCAGAACTCTGTTATAGCCGCAGTCACCGTCTCTAAAGATCGCATTCACGCGGAACAGATTCTGCAGGCCGTAGAAGCACACGCGGCCAATCTCTTGGGAGGGGCACTCGCCGGAACCAGCGTTGAATGGATCTGAGGAAGACTAAACTGTGAATACTATGGGCGATCTGTTGGGGCATCTTCATTATGCATCTCGCACTTTGCCGAAGAGCCCTGTAACAAGGTCAGTGAATTTACTATGGACACCATCATCTCCGATCTTCGATACGCTCTGAGAACGCTCCGCCAGTCGCCCGGATTCTTCTCGCTTGTGGTTGGAATTCTGGCGCTCGGTGTTGCATCGAGCGTTTCGGTCTTCAGCTTGGTTGATGGCATTCTGCTCCGGCCGCTGCCCTACCGCGATCCTCAACGCCTCGTAACACTTACCGCCTACGCCACTCGGCCTCCGTTTGACTCGAACGGCTCTCTTTCGTTCGACGATTTCCTTCAGCTCAAATCGAAAACCAATTCGTTCTCCGATCTGGCAATCACGTTTCGCACAGGCTGGTCGCGGATGGTACTCACCGGCGGAGCTACGCCGGTTCCAATGCAGGGAGCCTTTGTCTCGCCCAATCTCTTCACGATGTTCGGGCGCTTTCCCATCATCGGACGTAGTTTCACCTCGCAAGAGAATTTGCATGCTGAGCGCGTTGTGGTAATTAGCCAGGCGCTTTGGGCACAGCGGTTCGGGTCATCGCCACAGGCGCTTGGCCAGGATCTCGAGATTGGCCACGCCCGCTGGCGCGTGATCGGCGTGATGCCAGCCGATTTCAAGGTCCCGTTTCTCGACACGCAACTTTGGGCGCCGATTCTCTCGAATCCCGGCTGGAACGACACCGAGGAGACGAATCCTCCGGAGCGCCCCAGGTGGGATGTCATGGGCCGCCTCAAACCTGGTGTCTCCCTGACCGCAGCGCAAGCAGAAGTCGATTCCATCGAAAAGGGATTGAGAGCGGCGCTTCCCGAGTTCCACCCCAACAGCATTCGCGTGGTTCCCCTGCGCGAGCACTTCACTGGCGACGTTCGAAAGCCTCTGCTGGTACTCTTCATTGCAGTCGCGTTTCTCCTGGTTATCGCTTGCGCGAACGTGGCTAATTTAATGCTTGCCAGAGCCACGGAACGCGAGCGCGAACTCACCATTCGCAGCGCCTTGGGGGCCGCACAGACCCGGCTTTTGCGGCAGCTCGTTACTGAAGGAATCGCATTCTCCTCGATCGCTGGTGCGCTGGGTGCGCTCGGCGCTACTGCCTTCGTGCCGGTCCTGAAGGCGCTGTCCCCGGCTGGCACTCCGCTCCTTGCGGGCGTAACCATGAATACACGCTCTTTGGTTTTCGCTCTATTGTTGAGCGTTTCAGTGGGGGTGTTGCTTGGAATCGTGCCTGCGTGGCACATCGCCAGGCGAGATTTGGGCGAGTCCCTCAGCGGCGCTACCCGCTACGCCGCCGCTGGACACCGCGCGCAGCGGCTAAGAAGCTTTCTGGTTGCCGCCGAGTTCGCACTAGCCATGCTCCTTCTCACCGGAGCTGGCTTGCTGATCCGTAGCTTTGTCGCTGTCCTCCGCGTTGATGTCGGGTTCCGTACTGCTAATGTTTTGACCGTGCAAGTGAATCTCCCGGATGCAAGCTCTCCGTCGCAAGTTGCGCAGTTCTATCGTGATGTCATGCAGCGAATGGCCGGCCTGCCGGGTGTGCAGGCGGTCGGCGGAGTGAGCAATCTCTTCTTCCTCGATGAAACCCGCAATCATGCTCTACGACTGGTCGAAGGCCGTCCGCCGGAACCGAAATCACTCTGGAAGCCGCTCGTGTGGACGCAAGTTACGGGCGACTACTTCCAGGCAGTGGGCATCCCCCTGCTTCATGGGCGTTTCTTCAATCCGAAAGACAATCCTGATTCGCCGCCCGTCGTGATCGTGAATGAGACGCTCGCCAGACGCTATTGGCCGGGTGAAGATCCCGTGGGCAAACATCTGAAAGGCTTCGACCCGCGTGGCCGAAATGATGATTGGCTGACGGTCATAGGAGTCGTGAAAGATACCCGCAGCGGAGGTCTCGAGCGAGCGCCGTTCTCGCAAATCTATGAAGTCCAGTCGCAGCGCGGCGAGCAGATCGGCAATCTCGTGATACGAACGTCGGTTGAGCCATCACGAATCGCCTCTGAAGTCCGCACCTTGATTCGCAATGTGAACAGCTCAGCAGTAGTCTCCTCAATCAAGACCGTGGAACAACTGCTGGATCAGCAGGAAGTACAAAGGCGTTTTCAGACCTGGCTGGTAGCTACGTTTTCCGGCTTGGCCCTCGCGCTTGCTGCACTTGGCGTCTTCGCTGTGATGCGGCAATCGGTCGCGGCTAAAACTCATGAGATTGGAATCCGCATGGCCGTGGGCGCTGAAGCGCGCGATATCGTGCGGCTGGTGCTGAGTAATGGCACGCGTCTGGCTGCTTTCGGCATCGTGGCTGGCGGCATCGCCGCGACTGAGTCGACGCAGGCTATTGCCAGCATGCTTTACAAAGTGAGGCCAACCGATATGCTGAGCTTCGGGACTGCGGCCGGCGCCCTTTTGGCAATCTCACTGCTCGGTTCCTATGTTCCCGCGCGCCATGCTTCGCGTATTGATCCGATGTCCGCTCTCCGGCGAAACTGATCCATGCGTCATCCGAGCCGAGTTTCCGCCGCGCTGATTCTTGCTTTCCTGGTCTTGATCTGTCGCCTGGCGAGCGCTCAGACCGGTGACCGCGCCCAAGCCGCGACGCTGATTGCGGAAGGGCAGAAACTGCTCACACAGCGAACGCCGGATGCTCTGCATAAGGCGATTGATACGTACAACCAGGCGGTTTCGCTTTCAACAAAAAACGGAGACACGGGCGGGCAATTCATCGGCCTGCTTGGCCTGGCGTGGGCTCACTTCTATCTTCATGAATCCGCGCCGGGCCTTACCGCGCTGAATCAGGCGCAGGATCTCGCGCGAAAAACTGGCGACCGCGCCGGGCAAGCAGTCGTGCTCGGCATGTTTGGAACTATCCATGACAGTTTGGGGGAAACAGATCGAGCCCTTGATTATTTCGCGCAAAGCCGCGGGGTGTGGCAACAGCTGGGCGAGAAAAACAACGAAGCGCAAATTCTTCAATCGGAGGGCAACGTTTACCAGAGAAAAGGCGATCTCGCACGCGGCCTCGAATCCTTCCAGCAGGCACTCGCCCTGTTTCGGGGCGCCCATGATCAACGCGGAGAGATGACAGCTCTCATTCGCATCGGACAATTAAACAATCTTCTGAAGCGGCCGGAGGCGCTGGACAAGGCTGTCGCTTCTTACCAGCAAGCGCTGCCCCTCGCACAAACATCAGGCGATCGTTTTAATGAGGCGTGTGCCTGGTGGGGACTTGGCGATTCCTATTTCTGGCTGGGCCGGAAACGCGAAGCTATCGAAAGTTACGGGAAGGCTTATCAGGACGCGATTGCCGCCAGTCCTGCAGCGGGAGACAAACCGGACGAGGCCACGGGCTACCTGAAAGTCGGTGCGCTCCACTTCAACGCCGGTGAGTGGGATGAGGCGATAAAAGCGGATACAGAAGCGCTCGACATTGCGCGCACAACCGGAAATGCGCGGGCGCAGATCGCAGCTCTGCTGGCCCTCAGCAGTTGTTACCAGCTAACTGGCAATTCCAAGAAGAGCCAGGACTGCTCCCTGGAAGCCCTGCGCCTCCAGGAAAACGAGACGTCCTGAATTTCAAATAACAACTGTCCTCATGGGCCGCGCGGCGACAGCTACAATTGGCCCGTCACGAGACCATTACACTCAAAAGGGGAGGCGGGAATGGATACGCACCGAGTCGAGCGGGTTTCGCAGGCATTGCTCGAAGAACTCGGAGAGATGATCGCTTATGAACTCTCAGATCCTAGAATCGGCGAGGCGACCGTTACCGAGATTTTGGTGTCTCCGGACATGAAACACGCCCAAGTGCGCCTGCATCTTTCCGAGGATGTGAGCGCTCAAGAGCAAACCATTCGAGCACTGGATGGCGCGCGCCATTTCCTGCGACGCCAGCTTGCTGAAAGGCTAAATCTCTATCGCGTGCCCGACCTGCACTTTGAGCCGGACATTTCTTCAGCCGTGACCGGCAGGATGGAGCATCTATTGAAGCGTGTTCGCCGCGGCCGTCCTCGTGACGAGGAACACTCAGCCAGCTGAGCCGGGCTATTCCGCAAAATATGCGCATAGCTTCCGGCGGTGGCAGGTTTCTCGAAGCGTGCCGCCGGCGCGCTACCGACGTCCGCCCAGTCTGGTTCATGCGCCAGGCCGGCCGCTACTTGAAGCCCTATCGAGATATCAGGGCAAAGCACGGAATCCTGGAAATTTGCAAACGAGCCGATTTGGCCGCCACTGTCACTCTCCAACCAATCGAAATCCTGGATGTCGATGCGGCGATCATTTTCGCGGATCTTCTTCTGCCCGTCGAACCGATGGGCTTGAAGCTCGAATTTGTCAGCGGCGAAGGGCCTTTCATCGAAAATCCGATCTCAGAACCCGAAGATGTCGATGATTTATCCACCGACCACACGGATGACCTTGGATATGTAGGCGAGGCGATTCGACTGGTTACAGAGGCTCTCTCCGGGAGGATTCCGGTGATCGGTTTTGTCGGCGCTCCCTTCACCCTCGCCAGTTACATGGTGGAAGGCGGCGCATCCAAAACCTTCCTGAAAACAAAGAAGCTGATGTTTGGAAATGAGGCGATGTGGCGCAGGCTGATGGGCAAGCTCGTGGACGTTTTAGGTGATTTCGCGGGATTGCAGATAAGCGCCGGCGCGCGCGCGATCCAGGTATTCGATAGCTGGGTCGGCGCGCTCAGCCCGGAAGACTATGTCCGCTACGCTCAGCCGTATTCCCGAGCGCTCATTGAACGGATTCGATCAGCTACGGTGCCAGTCATTCACTTCGGGACCGGCGCTGCAGGATTCACGCGCGAATTGCACGCAGCCGGGGGTGATGTCATCGGAGTCGATTGGCGTATCAACATCGATCAGGCGTGGATGGATATTGGTTATCGCTCAGCAATTCAAGGCAACCTGGATCCAGTGGCTCTGTTCGCTCCCCTGCCCGAGCTTCGCACTAAGGTCACGGATCTGCTGCGGCGCACCGCCGGGCGTCCCGGTCACATTGTGAATCTGGGACATGGCATTCTGCCCGAAACTCCTGTAGAAAATGTGAAGGCAGTCGTGCAGATCGTCCGCGACTTCCATCGATAAACAGTGGCTTCGGCGAATGTAGTCATAGTCGGTGGCGGCGTATCCGGCCTTTCCGCCGCTTATTTCCTTGGGAAGAGCGGCATTCGTTCCACGCTGATCGAGAAAACGGATAGGCTGGGTGGTCTGATCAAAACGGATGTTGTGTCTGGATGTGAGCTCGAAGCAGGGCCGGACAGCTATATAGCCGCGAAGCCCGCGGTCTCGGAACTCGCGCAAGAACTGCCCGATCTCCGGGATCAGGTCATCGGCTCAAACGATGCCCGCAGGCGTATTTTTGTGGTTCGCGGAGGCAAGCTCGTGCCCATGCCCCGGGGTATGGTCATAATGGTTCCGGCGCGATGGGCGCCTGTCATTCGTTCCCCGCTTTTCAGTCTGAAGACCAAGTTAGGCTTTCTTGCCGAAACGATTCGTACGCCGATGGAACGGAAGGATGACGCTTCTGTCGAACAATTCGTGATCGATCACTTCGGAAGAGAAGTCCTCCGGTACGTGGCGGAGCCGCTGCTTTCCGGCGTCTACGGCGGCGATTCGGCTCATCTGAGTGTTGAAAGCGTTCTGCCGCGATTTCTCGCGTACGAGCGGAGTCGAGGAAGTCTCATCAGAGCAGTACGCGCCGACTACCGAGCGGCATCACACAAGAGCCTTTTCCTGTCTTTTCGCGGCGGCATGCAAACACTCACCGATTCGCTCGCTCGCACGGCGGCCAATCACATGCAATTCATCCATGCCGAGGCGACTCGAATCGAGCAATGTGCTGAAGGTTGGCGTATTCATGCCCGCAACGACCAGATCGACGCAAAGCAGGTGATACTTGCCTGCCCTGCATACGTTTGCGCACGCCTGATTGAAACAGTGGCGTCTTCACTTGCTTCCGAATTGAGCGCGATTCGGTATGCATCAGCGATTCTTGTCAACCTGGTATACGAAACATCGCAGTTGAAGCACACATTGGATGGATTTGGCTTCCTGGTGCCGCGCGAGGAGCGCCAAACCCTTGCGGCGGCGACCTGGGTAAGCACGAAATTTCCTAGCAGGACGCCCTCACATATGGCTGCGTTAAGGGCTTTTATAGTCGAGCCGCAAGCTACTGAGCTTTTGAGCCTCCCGAGCGAAACACTGACCGGCCTCGTTCGGGCAGACCTTCGCCGCTTAATGGGAATTGAGACAGTTCCAATGTTCTCTGCCGTCCACGCCTGGCCGAATTCCATGCCTCAGTACGAGGTTGGACACCGGCAGAGGCGTGAACGCATATTCAGCCTGCTGGACACATGCCCGAACCTGTATCTGATAGGCAGCGCGTATGACGGCGTAGGCATTCCAGACTGCGTTCGAATGGCCAAAGAAACAGCGAAACACGTGAAAAGCCGCGTTTAGATTCCTGAACAGATTTTCACCAAAGATCGCTGTTTTAAGTCAAATCTGCATGTTTAATCTTCGGCGCAATGGGAGTCTCATAAATGCGAGCGAAGATACGCATTCGAAAAAGATAAGCAAAAAAATAGCAGGAGGAGTAATCATGAAAGTTGTTCTGGGAGCACTGTTGGCCGCCTTAATTACTGTGCCGGCGTTTGCCCAAAAAACCGCGTCCGAGAGACTACAGGCCGCAACGGAAGATTTGAACGCGATGATGAATGCGTCCGACAAGGGCATCCCTCAAGACTTGTTGAACAAAGCTACGTGCGTGGTGGTCATTCCAAACCTGAAAAAGGGTGGATTCATCGTCGGCGCCGAGTATGGAAAGGGTTTCTTCACGCTGCCGGAAAAGCAGCGGAGTCGGCTGGAGTGCTCCTGGCTCGGTTAGAATCTCTGGAGGCAAATTCGGGCTTCTCATTGGGGGAGCCGAAACTGACGTCATTATGCTGGTCATGAACCAAACCGGAATGGAACACCTATTGAGCGATAAATTCCAGTTGGGCGGTGAAGCATCAGCGGCGGCAGGGCCAGCTGGGACGCGATTCTTCAGCCATGACCGACGCTGAGTTGCACGCCGAGATTCTGACTTACTCGCGGTCTCGCGGACTGTTCGGTGGTCTTGACCTCGCGGGAGCCGCCGTTACCGAAGATAAGGAATCCAATCGTGAATTGTACGGCAGCGAGCTTGGCAATAAAGAGATTCTAAGCAGCACCAGCCTGCACGTGCCGGCAGCCGCAAGAACCTTCATCCACACCTTGGATCGGCAATCTTCCCGCAAGTAGCCGATTCTACAATTCGTCTATTCGAGCCACCTGGCTGCTAGCCGGCCGGGTGGCTTTTCTATGTGCGCCCCCGCCTGTCGAGAGACAATGATAAGTTGAACTCGAAAACAGAGCGCAAGCTGCGCCTCGCACTCATCTATGGTGGCCGGTCCGGTGAGCACGAAATATCAATTCGCTCCGCCGAATCTGTAAAAAACGCGCTAGATCCGGCTAAGTACGAAATTTCTGAATACTTCATCAACAAGGATGGAAAGTGGCGTCCGGGACCTTTATTGCCGGAACCTCGCGGCAATCCAGGCATCGATGTCGCTTTCCCTTTGCTGCATGGCACGTTTGGCGAAGATGGAACCGTGCAGGGGCTGCTCGAACTTGCGGAGCTGCCATACATCGGCGCAGGCGTGCTCGCCTCGGCAGTCGCCATGGACAAAGCCATGACGAAGCGCCTCTGCAAAGAAGCTGGACTGGCGGTGGTCGAGTACATCGTGTTAACGACATATCAGTTCCACTCCGAATGTACCCGTCTACCCTTCGAATTCCCCGCGTTTGTGAAACCTGCGAACCTGGGCTCCTCGGTAGGTATAAGCAAGGTAAACAATTGTGAGGAGTTGAAGCAGGCGCTCGAATTGGCGGCGCAGTTCGACAGGAAAATCATTGTCGAACGAGGCATTCAGGGACGGGAGTTCGAGTGCGCCGTCCTGGGGGGCGATGAGCCAATCGCATCCATGCCTTGCGAGATTATCCCATCGCAGGATTTCTACACTTATGAAGACAAGTACCTGCTGGACGAAGCGCGGATCGAACTGCCCGCTAAGCTCACTGCCGATCAAAGTTCCGAGATGAGGCGTTTGGCCGTCGCGTGTTTTGAGACGGTAGGTTGTGAAGGAATGGGGCGAGTGGATTTTCTGATGGACGGCGCAACCGGCGAGCTTTTCATAAACGAGATCAACACCATTCCTGGATTCACTTCCATCAGCATGTATCCCAAGATGTGGGAATACTGCGGCATCCAATATCCGGAACTCCTGGATCGGCTAATTGATTTGGCCTTGAAACGCGCTCAGGCGCGCCATGGCATTCAGTATTCGCGGTAAAGAAGAAGATGCTCAGATTTGTTTCAGGCCAGATCTTGTGCGGTATCGCCGCAATCTGCCTCTGCGCGGCGCAAAACCCGGCAACACTCCCCAATCCGGCTTCGAACACCCCCTTAGGAACCGCAGCCAAGACCGCGGAAAATTCTGGCCGTGAAGGCGATCCGGCAAAGGACTTGGTTCCGCTGCTCCAACAATTTATTGACGTGTTTTCGACTGTTCAGGCCAAGGCCGCGGAAGGGCAGCCAGTCGACAAGCTGATCTATGAGGGCGCTATCCCTTCCATGCTCAGGCAGCTCGATCCGCATACTCAGTTCTTCGATCCGTCGCAGTTTGAACAGCTCAGACAAATGGAAGATTCCGAGCAGAAGGGTTTCGGCAGCATAGTGTCGGTTCTGCCCGGGCAGGTCATCTTTCTGCAGACACTTCCTGGCACTCCTTCGAATAGAGCGGGCATTCAGGCCGGAGATGAGCTGGTTGCAATAAACAACGTCAGTATCAGATCGCTCGAGCCGGAGCAGATCATCCAGCTATTGACCGAGGCGCGCCAGCAGAAGATCTCAGTTTACATTCGGCGGCAGGGCTCTGCAAAGCTTCTGGAATTCACGCTGACGCCGGAACTTGTGGATTCGCCCAGTGTCGACCGAGCCTTCCTGATAAAGCCGGGGTTCGGATACGTTCGCATCACGAGCTGGGATCTGCAAACCGCCAGGCAGCTGCATGACGCCATTCAGCAACTCGGCGCGAATTCGTTGCGCGGTATGGTTTTAGATCTGCGCAATAATCCCGGCGGGGTGGTGAAGGCCGCTCTGGATGCGGCTGCCATGTTCCTGCATCCCGGGCAAAGAATCCTCACGGCCAAAGGGCGCACGAGTGAAGTCGAAACCGCTGACGTTCCCAAGAATGCTGTCCCCTATCAATTCAAGCTGGCGGTTCTGATCAATGAAAAAACAGCCAGTGCGTCGGAAATCCTTTCGGGAGCGTTGCAGGATCACGATCGTGCCGTAATCGTGGGACAGCCGAGCTACGGAAAAGGCCTGGTGCAAAGTGTCCTGCCACTCTCCGGCGGGGCTGGACTCGCGATCACGACGGCGTTCTATTACACGCCCAGCGGCCGTTCCATTCAGCGGCCCTTGCGAAATTCCGCGCTGTCCGAGACATTCAACGCTTCAGAAAAGCTCCCCACATATAAAACTGACGATGGCCGCCTTGTCACCGGTGGCGGAGGAATTCAGCCCGACGTGCGGGCATACCCTGAAGTGCTGACGCGTTTGGAAGCAGTTCTCGAATCGAGCGGCGCGGTTACTGCGTTTGCGACACAATATCTATCGGTACCGGGACACTCGCCGCTGCCGGATTCTTTTGAAGTAACACCAGGTCTGATGGACGAGCTTAAGGTCTTCTTGTCAGCGCGGCAAATTCAGCCAAGCGTCGCTGAGTGGAGTGAGGAACGCCCCTGGATCAGCGCTCGCTTAAAGGAAGAAATCGTCACGCAAGCGCGTGGAGTAGCCAAAGCTGACGAGCTCCAGGCTCAACACGATCCTCAGGTTCAAGCAGCGTTAAGAGCGATGCAGGATAGTTCGCTGCTCGCCAGCCGCTAACTGCCGCAAAACACCCTGGTCGCGACCAAGAAATTTGCCGGCCACCGTATCTTTTCGGTGCTGCCATTGAATAGCATGTAGAGATTTGCATGGCAGGTGAACAAGAAGCCCGGCTTCTCGCGCGGGCTGCCCGCGGCGAGACGGAGGCGTTTCGAAAGCTCTTTGAAGCGCATCATGCAGCCATGTTCCGTTTTGCGTATCGCCTTACCAATTCTGTGGATGCTGCTGAGGACATCACCCAGGAATGTTTTCTTCGCTTGATGCGAGCCCCTACATTCGATCACGAGCGCGCATCGCTACGCCAATATCTATACGGGATTGTCAGGAATCTTGTGCGGCAGCGCCAACAGGCGAACGGCCGTGAAGTTTACTGGGACGATCATGTCGAAGACGCTCCAAAGTCTGCAGCACCGGCCTATCCGGACCCGATGCTTTCGGTCGAATTAGCCGCAGTGGTTCAGGCCGCTATCTCAGCTTTGCCGCCGCTTCAGAGGGAAGCCATTGTGTTGTGCGAGTTCGAAGATTTGTCGCTCGACGAAGCTGCGGCAATTGTGGCTTCTGACGTGGGCACGCTCAAATCGCGGCTTTACCGCGCGCGCGAGGGCCTGCGCCGCAGCCTCGCGCCCTACCGGAGTCACGTCCGGATGTCTCTACCCAAAGGAACTGGTCTATGAGTCCATTGAATGACGACGAGTTGAATTCTTTGCTTGAACAAGCAAAGAGTGATGCGCCCGAGCCGAGGCCGGACCTGGCGGCGCGCGCGTTGCGTGCTTACCAGGCGAATATGGTCAAGCCGCGAAATTGGCGCCGGCTCTTATTGCGGCCCGTTGCCATTCCATGGCCACTTGGAATATTCGCCGCAGTTTTGCTCGTCTTGATTGGAGCAGTAGCCGGCCGTAACTTCCGGCGACCCTCCGTGATCGTCCAGAGCCACCGTGTTGAAGTGCCGGTCGCGCGAGAGCACATCGTTTATCGCGACTGTCCGGCAGGCCAAGAACCAAGCCCGCGAATAGCGACCCTTACGTTCAAAGAGTTTCAACCTGTGCGCCAAATTAGACCACGCGTAGTGAGGAGTATTCGAGATGATCAATAACAAAAAGATTTTGTTTACTGTCCTGGTTGCCGCATGCGTGATGGCGTCCGACTATGGCCAGCGTGGATTGCTGGGATCGGCCGGTACCTGGTGCAGGGATGGCTGGAAGTTCAGCGCTTCTTACTACGTGGAACCAGCGTTGCCCCACGGCCCGCACATCAGCATCGCAGGCTGGACGGATGTGATGCATACGGATGCGAAGGATGGCAGACCGGATACTTTTCATCGATTCTTTGTCGACCCGGAGGCCCAGACCTACTGGGGATACGACGTCGAGGTGGAACCGACGGACAAGATCGGCATAGCCAGACTGAGGTTTAAGCCGTTCACCCTCCGCGCCGATCAATTGCCGAAGGAATATCATACCGGAACAGGTCCCATTCGCGTCCCGAATATCGCGGAGTTCCGGGCTCTTCCAAGCCCGCAAGTGCCGGCCAAGACGTTTCAGTCCGGGCAGGCTATTGCTGTTGACGTACTGACAAATGCGGCCACGGGCCAAAAGGTGGTGGACTACATGGAAGTGTCCTACGAACCGACGAGCGGTACGCCGAGCCAAGCTGAAGCCCGAGATTTCCAGGTTTCCGATGTGCTTCTTCACATGTTCGGACCTTCATTGCGAGTGAACGGCGCAGAGTTTCCTCAAGGCGTCGTGGCAGACCGAGGGGTCGCGCGCAAGCTGATTTGGCTATCGGTTCCGGGACATGGGCGATTTCTCTTCTCGGTCTCTCCATATGCCGGGTACGGGTTTCAGAAGTCTGGCGTGGTTAGTGGCTTCAGGCTCTCGTTCTCCTGGAATGGCGAGCGGTACGAGCTGACCTCGTGGAAGCCGATTACCGAATCAAGCGGAAGCTGGAATCTCTATGTGCTGGCCGCGCCCCTAACAGCCGGGGATGCTACTGCCCAGGGATATTCGTTCGGCGCAGCCAATTCTGTGGAAGAGTTTCTGTCTATGACGCAATGAGTTTAGGCAGCCAGGTTCAGGTGAATAAGTTTCCACCTCACGCTTCTTTTCGATAATCCCCGCCGCTGAAGTACTTTTCGAGCCACACATACAGGCAGATAAAAAGATAGCGGCTACCCATTTCTTTGATCTTGAGCTTCGGCGTGCCGGTTCTTCGGTTGCGCCAGGTAATTGGAATGACCGTCCAGGTGTAATCGCGAACGATGGTTTTGAGTGGCAGTTCCACCGTCAAGTTGAAGTGCGGCGCAAGCAAAGGCCGGCAGCCATCAATTACGGAACGGCGATAGGCCTTGAAGGCGTTGGTTGTGTCGTTCAGCTTAATGCGGAACATCAACCGGATGAAAAGATTCGCAAGACGGTTGACTCGCATTTTGAGCCATGGATAATCGATGACACCTCCGCCCTTGATAAAGCGCGAGCCGAATACGGCATCCCAGCCTTCATTGAGAAGATTCCAGTAACGCACCACATCGCGGCAGTCGTCCGATTCATCCGCCATCATCACCACCACGGCATCGCCTTTCATGTGATCGAAGCCCCGGATAATGGCTCGCCCGAATCCATGCGGCACTTCGTTTTGCACGGGATTCAGAGTCGGCACGCGCTCCCGTAGCTCAAGCAGCTTTTTCCAGGTGGCATCTGTGCTGCCGTCGTCCACGACCACAATCTCATGTGGAACCGCATGCAATCGCAATTCAACATACAAGTGTTCGACTGTTGAAGCGATGCATCCTTCCTCGTCCCGCGCCGGGATCACGATGCTGAGCAGGCTTAGCGGCTCGCGCCCTTCGTCAGGCGATAATCGCGCTTTCATGTGGCTGCGCAACGTGAAAGCCAGCCGGGATTCTTCCGCGCGTGGCCGGCGATTTCATTCAGGATAGAAACCAGTCGCCGTTTCGGCGCCCATGCAAAATCTTTCGCGGCCTTCCCATAATCCATCACCAGCCACGGAATATCGAAAGGACGCGGCGATAGATCGGGCTGAGGCTCGTGGCTGCCGAGTTCCTCATCGCACCATCGAGTCAGTTGCGCCAGCGACATCGCATTCGCTGGACCGCCACCCACGTTATACACGGCGTCTGCGGGTGGGTCACGCCGCATCTGAATGGAAACCAGTTCCGCCAGATCATCGGGATGGAAAGCATCGCGCACCTGATATCCTCGCCCGCCGAAGCCGATGTATCGCAATCGAAGCCGCGCGGCATGCGCATGCACCCAGTAGGAAAAAATGCCTTGCTCGGCGGTGCCGAACTGGCCCGCGCCGGCCAGCACGCCACAACGATCTATCCAGACCGGAAAGCCGAAAGTGAGGCCGTACTCGATCGCCATAATCTCGGACGAGAGCTTCGTCGCTCCGTATAACGATATCGGCTGGCGCACTGGAAATTGTTCGGCAATTCCCGGTTCGCTTACGCCTTCAGGCAAACGATGGTGGGTGTCCAGAACGAAAGCTTCGTTGTGTTCGCGGATGGGCAGCCCCGCGAGATCCCTTACCGAATACACGCGGCTGCTGCTCAGAAGAACAAGTCCGGCCTTTTTCTCGCGGCAGTATTCCAGAATATTCAGCGTTCCCGAAAGGTTGTGTTCCGCCAGTTGCCGGGGACTGGATCGCCCGTCTACTCCTGCAAGAACACTGGGATTCGCGGCAGCGTCAATCACCCAATCGCAGGCGGGGAGCGCTTCCACGTCGCTGCGCATTCGCACATCGCCATGTATGAAATTGATCCCGTTTGAACGGAGTTCACCTCGATTGTCTTCCGATCCGGGCCGCAGCAGGTTGTCGATACCCGTGATGTCAGCGCCCGGCAGCCGCTCCAACAGCGAAAGCGCAATGTTGCTGCCTACAAATCCGCAGATCCCGGTAATGAGGATCTTCATCCCGAAACGCTGGTTGCCACGTACGAAGGTCTATTGAGGCGTACATGCCACGAATGCACGATTTCGCGAAACACATCTTGCAAGCGCCGCTTGATTTCCCAACCCGGATAGTGCGCCTTCATCTTCCGCAAATCACTGTAATAGCAGATGTGATCTCCAATGCGGTTCTGGTCGACATAGGTATGTTTCTGCGGCGTCCCAGTGAGTTCCTCGACCATGGCAAAAGCTTCGAGAATGGAGCACGAATTCTCCTTGCCGCCGCCGATGTTGTACACCTCGCCGCAGCGGGGCGCGCCGCAAAACGCCAGCATGAAACTGGCCACATCTTCGGAGTGAATATTGTCTCGAACCTGCTTACCCTTGTATCCGAAAACCTTGTACTCGCGTTCTTCGATGTTGCAGCGCACCAGGTAACTCAAAAAACCGTGCAGCTCGACTCCCGAGTGATTCGGCCCCGTCAAGCAGCCGCCCCGCAAACAACAGGTGGGCATACCAAAGTAGCGCCCGTATTCCTGCACCATCACGTCAGACGCCACCTTCGAGGCGCCGAAGATGGAGTGCTTCGATTGATCGATTGAAAACGTTTCCGGAATCCCGTTCTCATACTGCGGATCGTCGTATTCCCAGCGAGTCTTTAGCTCCCGGAGCGCTATCGTGTTCGGCAGATCGCCATAAACTTTATTCGTGGACATATGCACGAACGGCGACTCTGGGCAGGCGCGCCGGGCAGCTTCAAGAAGGTTGAGAGTCCCCACGGCGTTAGTATCGAAATCATCAAACGGAATCGCAGCAGCGCGGTCGTGCGACGGTTGCGCCGCGGTATGAATAATGATGCTCGGCTTCACCTCCGCTATCAGACGGAGAATGCGTTCGCGGTCGCGAATATCCACATCGTAATGTCTGTAATCGGGAAGGTTATCGCGAAGCCGCTGCAAGGACCAGCTTGTATCTCCCTCCGGCCCGAAGAAGACGGCCCGCTCGTTGTTGTCGATTCCGAAGATGCGAAACCCATTCCGGCCCAGGTGCAAACTGACTTCGGACCCGATCAGACCGCATGAACCGGTTACTAGCGCATTTTTTCCCACTTAAAAACGATTTTATCGGAACAGAGATCTTTCGCCGAGCGTTCGCGTAACGGCACGCCAGTCTCAAGCGAATTCCTGCTACACTCCGAACTTCGCGTGTACGACGAACACCTTGGCGAAACGGACGGCTCGTCCGATCCAGTTTCCAGTGACAGGAAATCGGTTTGGGCGCGTGTTCAGGCAGTGCTCGGGACTTACCGCTCTGCTATCACTTCCATAATATTCTTCTCGCTTGTCGCCTGGCTGGCCTTCAACTGGTTTCAGACTGTGGAGCGCATTCTGCACTGCTACTCTGGCGTTCCATTCGAGGATTATTGGCGTGTTGCGCTCAATGTGCCGCGCTATAAAGCGATGGATTTCCGCGTTCTTTGGGTCCAGCACAACGAGCATCGGATCCTCTTTCCCGAGATCATCTTTGCGTTAGACATGCTAACGTGGCACGGCCGCCAGATACTGACGCTTGCGGTTAGCTTTCTTTGTTACCTGTCCACGTGGCTCGTTTTGGCCTGGACGCTGTTTTCGGATCGACGCTTTCCTTCGCCGGTTCAGACCGTCGCCGTCCTGCTGGCGGGAATAGCGGTCGGTTGGAAAGGCAGCGCGATCGTCCTGGCAGATCCATTTCTCTTGCAATGGACCCTGATGGAACTCTGTGTTTTCCTCTCGCTCGCCTTCCTCGTTCGAGTAAAAGAAGGCCGTGCAAATGTTTACCTGATCCTCGCCATCATTTCAGGCGTCCTTGCTACGTATTCCTCCTCAAACGCGCTGTTGCTGTGGCCTTTGCTATTGGCGGCGGGCATGTTACTGCGCTTCACCAAACGCGAAATGACAATTCTCGGAATCGCCGCCTGCGCGTCCGTTGGCTTCTACTTCGTGGGCTACCATTTCTTAAACCATGTGAACATTGGCAACCTGGTCTCGCATCCTTTCTACTTGGTCGGTTATGTGGGAGCTTACCTGAGCATGCCTTTCGGAGGCATGAAATCCCCTCAGTTCGGCACGTATGTCGGCCTGATCAGTCTCTCTATTGTCATCGTGCTATTTGTGTTCGCTGCGCGAAACCGCCTGTTGGTTTCAAAGCCCGGAATAGTGCTCTTCGGAGCATATTCGTTCACTCTATTAACAGCACTGATGACCGCCGCTGGACGCATGGACCCAGCGGACCCGGGATTCACGAGCGCCAAGGCGGAACGCTACCTGAGTATTCCATTGATGAGTTGGGGGGTGTTCATCTCCCTCGCATTATGGATCGCATCCAGGTGCCGCTGGAAAATAGTGTCACCTGTCGTTATCACGTTGCTGGTCATAATCCTCATGGCGATTGGTTTTCTGAAATTGAAATGGTGGGTCCAGGGGGGCAACAACATGTTTGCCGATGAACAACTGGCCGCTCTCGGTTTCGAAGACGGTCTAACGGATCCCGGGTTAATCCGGAAAATCTTCCCCGACCCAAGCCTTGTCTTCCGGTGCCTTCCAGAACTTCGCAAGGACAATTTATCCTTCTTCTACAGGAGCCGGCAGAAATGGCTGGGAGTGCCTGTAGATCGTTTCTCGCGCGTGCTTGCGACGCCTGCATCCGGAGAAGTGGCGTATACATTCCCCGTCCGCTCGGGATTTGAAGTGGTTGGCTGGGCGGATTTGTCCTCCCGCGGGGCTCAATATAACTGGGTTGTTCTCACGAACGAGCTCGGTCTGATCGCCGGATTTGGCGAGCGGCTTCCCGCCGGGTTTCCGGCCGAGCTGCATTCCCCGCACGCTCCTCCTTCCTTGGCCTGGGCCGGATTCGTAAACCTCAACGTGAAAACCAGATCTTTCTCGATCTATGTTGTCGACCCGCGTCGAAAAGGTCTTTTCCCGATTCCTGGATCTCTGCCTGTTCCGACAATCGAAGCTGCCGGGTTGGAGAACCTCGGTTTGCGCATTCCTGGAGTTGATTGGGAACGGGATGCTGCCTGGACACTGGACGGATATCCTCCGCCTTCGCGATTCGATGCTCCTCCGCCAAATCCTATCTACTCGAGCTGGAGTGGCAACGACGCAAATACAGGCCAGATGGTCTCCTCTATTTTCCCGGCTCCGGCGAATCGGTGTATGATTCTGCCGGTTTTGCACGGGCCTTCGGTTGAGGGCCAGTCTGCCCAAATCGAAGACGCTGATACAGGCAAATTGGTCGAAAGCATTCCCATGCAGGACGCCGACTTGCAATGGGAATTCTGGCGTGTACCGCTGGACGTAGGGGTAAAGCGCTTGCGCGTAAGTGCTCGAGATCAGGGGCGGAATTATGGCCAGTGGACCGCACTTGGATCGCCGAGCGAATGCCGCTGACCTTGCTCCCGATGATCCAGTGAACATGGATAGCTCACTCGCTCAATTCATTTCGTCAGCTCTTGATGATCGCGTTTTTCATAAAAGCCAGTCTCGTGTACCTTGAGGGCTCTCGCCGGTTCCACGTCCGCCGCCCGCCAATAATGGGTCACCAGCGTTTTGCGTGTGCGCGATGGTTCTTTAATCGGCGATCCGCCATGCACCAGTTGCCCGTGCCACAGGAAAACGTCGCCGGCTTTTCCCAGAAACTCCTCCCGCCGAAGCCCCGCTTTCTGGATTTCCGCATGCACGTAATCTGTCGATTTTGATGTGCCATCCTGTAGGGCGGCGAAGCCACCGTTTGGAAACCTGTACGGTGAAATCTTGTGGCTGCCTGGGTAATACACCAGTGGTCCGGCTCCCTGGTCCACCTCCTCCAGACAGATGGAGCTCACCGCTAAATGATCGTTGAAATCCAGAGGTTGCGGCGATTTTCGGAACCGCGACAATCCAGTCGGTGGTGGCTGAGGTCGCACCGGGGCTGGCATGAACCAGCTATCCACGTGATCCGGCTGCTGGCTCCCCCAAATGAAATTCAGCGAATTGCAGACCAGTGGCGCGCCGTCCAGCAGACTCGATAAAACCTTGGTCAGCCGCTCGCTAAGAGCAAAATTCCGCACCTCCGGTTCGTCCAAAAACAGGTCGTTGATCTTTATGGGCCCTTCAAAAACCTCACGCGGCGCTTCTGCTGCTCGGAATCGTTTTCCGATATATTGCCCGTGAAGAGCATCCACCGTCGCCCGTCCAAACGAGCTCGGGTCCGCCATGCGTCGGTCCACAACGGCATTCACCGCGTCCACTTCCGTTCGCTCGAAGAAGGAGGGAAGAATTAAATATCCGTTCTCGTTCCAAAACCGCTTCTGTTCGCGAGTGAGTCGATCGCCTTTCTTACTTCCTGAACCGAACATCATTAAATCCTAACACCAAAGTATCGATATAACTCACCTCGCCAAGTGATCCGACCCACTAGAATAAGGTGTTCCTCGACGTCACTAGACACCGGCGATAATGATCCGCTTTCGCACGCCCGCATATGGCAATTACATTCCGCCTATGCAGAATCTGCCCGTGCGCTTGGCGGCAGGTATTGGCTGGCGTATGCAGCTATTGATCTTTTTCATTGCCGCTGCCGCCGTGGTTTCGCGCAGGCCAGACGCAATTTTCAATCCCCAGTTTTTCGGTGAAGATGGCGCGGTGTGGTACAGAGAAGCGTACCAATTCGGGTGGCTCACTTCCCTGCTTTATTCGCGAAGCGGATACTTTCAAACCGTTCCTCGACTAGCAGCTTCTCTCAGCTTGTTGGTCCCACTGCACTTTGCGCCGCTAATCATGAATCTGATTGGGATCACTTTCCAGATCCTGCCAGTAAATGTCCTCTTGTCTGCGCGCCTCTCTAATTGGGCTCCTGTTCTCGTCAGGGCGTTCATGGCCGTGGCCTATATCGCTCTTCCTAACAGCATGGAGTTGAACGCAACGGTTGAAGAAGCCCAGTGGCATCTGGCTTTGCTCGTATGTCTTTTGGTTCTGGCGTCCCCTCCCAAAAGGCACGTATGGCGAATAGCCGATATCGTGCTGATTCTGCTGAGCGGCTTGAGCGGCCCGTTCTGTCTCATGCTGTTACCAGTCGCTCTTATTTTTGGGTGGATACGGCGAGAGCCTTGGCGAATATTCGTGATCTCTGCGCTAACGTTGCCGGCGTTCATTCAACTTTCCGCGATCGTGACAACTGCTTCGGCAACGCGGCGACAAGCGCCTCTGGGTGCCACTCCTCAATTATTCGTGAGGCTCTTGGCCGGGCAGATATATCTAGGGGCACTCTTTGGACAAACTAGCTCGCCCACCCACAAGGGCCATCTCGCCCTGGCCTTAGCGGGGATCCTAGGAACTGCATTCGTCATCTACTGCGCCGTGTACGCAAACTTGGAGCGAAAACTTTTTCTCTTGTTCTGCGCGTTAGTCTTTGCCGCCTCATTGAAGAGCCCGATGGCCAGCATGACAACCCCGCAGTGGCAGGTTTTAAGCGACTCCCCCGGCATAAGATATTGGTTCTTGCCCATGATCGGTTTCGTTTGGGCTCTGATTTGGTGCGCAGCTTCTGCGACTGCAAAGCCCGTTCGGGTCGCCGCCGCGTGCGCGCTCGCTTCCATGTTGATCGGAATCGTGAAGGATTGGGAATACCCGGCGTATACAGATTTTCATTTCAAAGAATACGCGGCCAGATTCGCAGCTGCAGCTCCCGGCACTCTGGTGAACATACCCATATACCCGCCCCCATGGGTGATGCCATTAGTGAAGAGAAGTCCCTTGTGTCATACCTTGCCCCTCGGCAACGTAGATCAGCCTGCTCCCAACGCTCAGATTTCTGGGCCTACAGCGATAGGTGGCTGGGCGGTGGCGCTCGAGCCGATCCAACGCATACTTATCTATGTCGACCGCTCGCTTAAGCAATCCACGCAACTAAATGTAATGCGTCCCGACGTCGATCTGCTATATCCACACTGGCCAGACAAACGCAAAGGCTGGAGTGCTTTCGTGGATATGAGCCGGCTTGCCCCGGGAAAGCACGAGATTGAAGTGCGAGCGCTACAGGGAAGCGGATGTGAAGCCGATTTCGCGGTTATCCCTATTACCAGCGTGGCTTCGCGCTAAGCCATGAACAACTCTCGAATGGCCCAGCACGCGCCGTTTGTAAACATAGCGCGGAGGCGGAAATGGATACTCGCGCTGGTCTGGGCCTTTACAGCGTTCGCCGTTTGGCCCGTACTTCGCCGGCGGCCGATTCTGATCGCGTTTGAATGGAGGACGGAGCTCGGAACAGGGCTGGGGTACGCCATCGCGGGGCTTATTGCTACTGCTTCTATCGAACCGAGTTACGGCGGCTCAGCCGGTCGCGCTCGATTGCATTGGTAATTCTGATCATTCTGCTTACGGGCTTGACGAATCACCTACACAATACTCACGTTGACCGCGCATCAGACTGGTCGTCGCCCACAAATACCGTCTGGCAAGAACGGCTGCAAATCGCCGTCACGAATCTCTCCCCGGCAGTTGTGCCGCACTCCTATCGATTCCTTCCAAATGGGATTGTGCTCTGGATGCAGCTTTGCAGGGTACGCTTTGATGCCGCGCGCGATATCTATCGGCTGGTTTTCGGGCTGCTGCTCTTTTACTCGATCTATCGTTACGCGCGTTTGTACACAGGTTACGCGGCCGCGATCTTAGCCCTTCTGCTTGTCGCGCTGGTCTATCCCATCAGCTTCGAACACTACGCGGGACAACTCACCGATCCGCTTTCGCACCTCTCGTTCGTCCTCGCATTCATTTTTCTCGAAACAGAGGACTTCGCTTTTTTACTAACGACACTCATCATCGGCTCGCTCGCGAAGGAGACGGTGCTTGCCCTCTCCGGCTTTTACGTCCTCTTCTGCCGTCGAGAAAAACGCTACAGCATCAAAGCGGTCGTCTTGTGCGCGGCGAGCTTGGCTACATTTTTCGCTGTGCGGGCCTGGTATTGCACGGCACGATGGCATATCAGCAAGCCAGCGGAGTCGATCTTTATCACGTAGTAGCGAATTGGCAAACCGATTGGCCGATGCCGTTTCTGATGACTGTGGGGGTATATTTCCCCTTCCTTTTTCTTGGGTGGAAAAAAACGCCGGCTTCGCTCAAACGTATGGTGTTTTATCTGCTTCCAGTCCTGTGGGTTTCCAGCCTGTTCTTCGGCTGGCTTCGGGAGACGCGGAATTTCATGCCACTCGTGTTTGTGCTGGCTGTCGTCGCGGCCCGGTACTTCAGCCCGCGATTGCGCCGCCGACGCAAGCAAGTCTACATCCGTACGAATCGGCTCAGAAGTAATACGCAGCCTCAAACCTTCAGCAACTTATCTAGAGTAATTGGCAGATCTCTCACGCGTATTCCCGTCGCGTGAAAGACCGCATTGGCGACTGCTGCAGCCGACCCGGTAATCCCGATCTCTCCAATGCCTTTCGCTCCAATGGGGTTCACATGATCATCCTTCTCGTCGATCCATAACGCCTCGATCTGACCAACATCAGCATTCACAGGCACGTGGTACTCCGCCAGATTGTTGTTCACCCACCGGCCGAGCCTCTTATCTACCGCGGCGTGCTCATAACGCGCCATGCTGATGCCCCAAATCATGCCTCCCATGAATTGGCTGCGGGCGGTCTTGGCATTCATGATTTTGCCGGCTCCAAAACAACCGACCATGCGCGACACTTTTATCTGACCGAGGTCCGCGTCCACTCGAACTTCGGCAAATTGCGCGCCAAAAGCATACATCGAGTAGCGCTCCTTCTCCGCGCCGGGCTTTGCTTCAACTCGGGCCTCTATGTGCGGCTGCCCGCTCCTCGCTATCAATGCCTGAAACGTTTCGCCTTTGGATGGATTCGCGCGCCAGTACATACGCCCGCTGTCGAAGGCGACATCCTGCGTGTTGGCTCCTGATACCGGCGATTGCGGATCGCTGATCGCCACCTGGATCAGCTTTTCGCGAAGAGCCTGTCCGGCAAGATACACCGCAGAGCCCCTGCTCGCCGTTGTCTGGGAACCGCCCGAAACCGGAGTCTGTGGCAGAAGCGTGTCGCCCAGCCGGAATCTTACCTTATTCGCGGGCAGCCCAAAATGTATCAGCGGCAACCTGCGTCATGATCGTGTACGTGCCAGTTCCCAGATCCTGCGTTCCGGCACCCACGGAAAAGCTTCCATCGGCATTCAGCCTTGCTGCGGCATATATCAAGCGAGTTGCGGGCGGGCATTGCGGCCGGCTGGAGAGTGTTCGCGTTGGATTCGCCAGAGAGGTAATATGCCGCCATGCAGCGCAGATCCCTGTATATTAGGGCGGTAACTCGCTCGATCGCGAGATCGTCGCCTGCGCGCCACAGATGAAGCCAATCCGTGACGCTCTCCGCAATTCCCATATACGGTAGATCACAGTCTACCAGCCGCTCGCTCGCAGCGGGAAACCTCCCCGAGACCGGCGGCAAAAAAATGGCGCTGCCGTGATCGCTACTCACCTCCCCGAAAACCGGCGGCCATTACTCGTAATGCAAGGTTTTGGAGAGATTAAGTCGCAACACCCGCCTGGCCGGCATCAGCGTTGCAATTCCGGCAACTAGCACGAGAACCATGACGGCGGCAACGTAGCTCGCCGGGTCTAAATTGCTAACTCCATATAGAGTCTTCCGCAACACCTTCGATAATCCGGCCGTGATCCCTAATCCGGTGAGCAGACCCAGAATTAGCGGCCAGGAGAATTGCCGAAGGACTGTCGCCAGCACGTGTGCGTGTCTTGCCCCCAGTGCGATACGAATCGCAATTTCCTTTCTCTGCTGCGCAACTACGTAAGACATCAGTCCGACGATGCCGATTCCCGCCATTGAAATTGCGACGATTCCCAGCAAGCTCACGACGATGGCGATGTTTTCCAGATCGCGTGCAGTTTCATGAAAGCCCGACTTCAACAGCCAGACGGATGGGAATAGTTTCGCATCGAGGCTGTCGGATATAGATTTAATTTTCGGTACAATCGCGTCCGGCGCACCTGCAGTCTTCACCAATAATGTCATTGCCCGCATATCGTCTGCTTGTGCCGCCCAATACACTTCCACTGCATCGCCGTCATTCATGGACTTCACCCGCGCATTCCGTGCCACCCCGACGATCGTGTCTTTGCTTGTGCCGTCGCGCCATAATGGCTTGCCCAACGGGTCCTGGCCTGGCCACTGCTTTCTCGCCAGCGACTCGCTGACAATTGCCGCGTTTCTTTCTCCAGGAAAGAATGTGCGCCCACGCAAGATGCGTATGCTCATCGTCCGGAAAAATTCAGGATCCACCCAGTTCGGATAGATGTTGATGGGGTGTCCACCAATATCCACCGTCATGTACGCAGTCAGGCCATGGCCGAACAGAGGTATCTTCGACAACCCGACGGACTCAACGCCGGGTATTGCTCGCAAACGGCTGGTCAACGCATTGAGATAGGTACGCGCCGAAGCTGGCGCATAGCCATGAGTGTCAAGACCCGGTGTGATGCCCAGCACTTCCTCGTACCCGAAGCCCGGATCCGTATAAAGCACGTGATGTACCGCGTGCACGAGCAGTCCGGCCACAATCAGCAGGATGCAACTTGCGGCGAGTTGGGCTCCAATTAACACCTGCCTTGCGAGCGTTTTTCGGTGACGCTGTCTGGCAACTTGCAAGGCTGGCGCCAATCCAAAGAAGACGGCTGCGGCGAAAGCCATCCCCAAGACAAACAGCAGCACGCGCCAGTCCGGAGCAGCACTCATCCACTCCGGGGCATGCGCAACTACGAGAGTGATTCGGAGTACCGCGCAGCCCAAACCCACGCCTGCCGCTGCGCCAAGCAGGGCCAGCAGCAAACTTTCCGTAAAGAGCTGCCGGAAAACGCGTTTCCGGCTCGCTCCAATTGCAAGGCGGATCCCGATCTCACGCTCGCGTGTCACTCCGCGCGCTATCATCAGCCCACCAAGATTCGCGCACGCAACGGCGAGAATCAGTAACACAAGCCCTCCGACCATCGCCGCAACCTGATACATCTCCGGTTGCATTACCGTTTGGTGGCCGCCCGGATCGACCCGAATGTACTCCTTGTCCCAGATCACCTTTGGATAGATTTTGCGCAGCGCATTCGTCAGCGAGAGCAGCTCCTGCCCGGCAGCTTTCGACGTCACGCCTGGGGCAAGCCGGCCCCACATTCGAACGCCCCCACTGGAAGGGTCGGTCAGGGTTGTGCTGCCTTCGACAAAATAGGGCTGCTGCAAAAGCGGCAGCCAGATGTCCGAATATTGCCCATCGAGACTCGCAAACGCGTAAGGGGTCACTCCGATCACCGTCGCCGGTTTCTTGTTCAGATGGATGATCTTGCCAACAGTTGAGGGATCTCCGCCGAACCGCCGCTGCCAAAATCCGTAACTCAGCACGACAACCGGAGGCGCATCGGCGGCATCTTCTCTGGCAGGCTGCAGTAGTCTTCCGGCGGAAGCGACTGTTCCTAGCTCGGAGAAGTAGTTTGCGGTCACAAAATTGACGGTTGCGGGCTGGGCGTCGTTTTCGAGCTCCATCGGCGGCGCACCCATCGTAGCCATTACCGCCTGTAGCGTCTTCGCATGCTCGCGATAGAAGACGAACGAGCGATAAGGCATTTCGCTCGTGATGTTTTCAGGGCTGCGGCGCTGGAGCCGCACAATCGAATCTGGATCCCGTACCGGTAGAGGCTTCAGTGCCATCAAATTGAACAGGCTGAACGCCGTGACGTTCACGCCGACGCCAATCGCTAACACCAGCACGGCCGTAACCGTGAACCCCGGCGAGCGCCACAGGATGCGGGCCGCGTAGCGTAAGTCTTGCGCAAGACGATCGATCCAGATCCAGCCCCATGCTTCACGCGAGTCTTCGCGCAATTGCAGCACGTTGCCAAAATTTGTACGGCCCTCACGCGCTGCCATCTCGCGATGGAACTGCATGTCGGTCTCGAGTTCGCGGTCGAAGCGGCGACGGTTCAACAGATAACGAAGACGGCGGAAAAATTCGTGCATACGTATTCTCGTTTAGGCGGTGCGCAATACACTCTGGATGGCCTGCGTAACACGGTCGTACTCTGACAGCTCGGTCTTGAGCTGCTTGCGGCCCTCACGCGTCAATTGATAAAAGCGAACCTTACGGTTAGTTTCGGAAATGCCCCACTCGGCGGTCACCCAACCTTTCAAGAGCATTTTCTGCAGTGTCGGATAGAGCAAACCCTCCTCTATGGTGAGCACTTCACTTGAAAGCACATGGATTTTCTGCGCTATCGCATATCCATGTAGCGAGCCGGTTTGCAGCACCCGCAGGATTAACATTGTGAGTGCGCCGGAAGGTGTAACATTATTAGGCATTATAGCTATAGGCATATTATACTTATGCCTCTGATGCTCGTCAATAAAATCGCGCCGATACAATGGGAGTTCTCATGCGTATTGCTCTCGCCCAGATCAACAACACGGTGGGAGATCTGGACGCGAACGCCGCGAAGATTCTCGATTTTGCCCGCCAGGGTGAGCGGGCGGGCGCGGAAGTAGTCGCATTTCCCGAATTAGCGCTTACCGGCTATCCGCCCCGAGACCTGGTTGAGAAACACTCGTTCCTGGATCGCACGGAAGCCGCATTGGAGAGCATCGTCAAGGAATCGGCGAACCTCGGCGTCACGCTCATCATCGGGTACGTCGCGCGGTCGCCTGAAAACTCCCCGATACGGGCGCAAAACGCCGCCGCCGTGATCGAGAAAGGCCGTCTCATCTTCAAGCAATCGAAGATGCTGCTGCCGAATTATGACGTCTTTGATGAGGCGCGCTATTTTCAGCCGGCCGCTTCGCAAGACATCTGCACGATTCGCGGTGTCAAGGTCGCGCTCGCCATCTGTGAAGACGCCTGGAATGACAAGCAATTCTGGGAGCGGCGCCGCTACTCCCGCGATCCGATTGAGGAGCTGGTCCAGAAAGGCGCGGAGCTGATCATCTCTATCAACGCATCACCTTGGAACATCGGCAAACGCGGGCAGCGGGAGGCCATCTTCCACGCCACCACGCAGCGCTTCGGGCTGCCCATCATCTATGCGCACATGGTGGGCGGTAACGACCAACTGATCTTTGATGGATCGAGCTTCGCTATGACCGCCAAAGGCGAGCTGGCCGCCAAAGCCAAATCTTTCGCGGAAGACCTGGTTGTTTTTGATTCCGTGACGGGCAACGGCGATGATCACTCGAACCATCTCGTTGGAGATGAAGCTGTTTTCGAGGCGCTGGTTCTCGGCACGCGAGACTACATTCGAAAATGTGGCTTTCGAAGCGTCCTGGTCGGATTGAGCGGAGGCATCGATTCAGCGCTTGTCGCGGCTCTAGCCGTTGAAGCTGTAGGTAAGGAGAACGTCGTCGGCATCGGCATGCCCGGGCCGTACTCGTCTGAACACAGCCTCACCGACGCGCGATGTCTCGCGCACCGTTTAGGAATCCGCTTCGAAGTCGTTCCTATTAAGTGTGGCTATGACGCCCTCATCTGCACGTTGAGTCCTCTATTCGCCGGTCACAATGCCGACACCACTGAAGAGAATCTGCAAGCGCGCCTGCGCGGCCTCACGCTGATGGCGTTTTCGAATAAATTCGGTTCTCTCGTGCTGACCACGGGGAACAAAAGCGAAATCGCGGTTGGATACTGCACGTTATACGGCGATATGTGTGGCGGCCTCGCCGTGATAAGTGACGTGCCGAAAACGATGGTATACCGGCTGTCCCGCATTGCAAACGCGCGCTATGAACGGAGCGGCCTTTCGGGTCCCATTCCCGAAAGCACCCTTACGAAACCGCCTTCCGCCGAGCTTCGTCCCGATCAGAGGGACACCGACAGCCTTCCTGAATATGATGTGCTGGACGCGATTCTCGAAAGCTACATCGAGCGTTACGAATCCGTGCCGGAAATTGCATCCAAACTGAATGTTCCTCAAACGCTGGTTCGCGACATCGTTCGGAAAGTCGATCGAAACGAATACAAGCGCCAACAAGCTGCGCCAGGGTTGCGAATCACAGCCAAGGCGTTTGGTGTTGGACGCCGCTTCCCGATTGCCCATAGGTTCACGGAATGAGATCTCTGACGTTTTTAATATCCGCGCTCGCCGGGCTTCTCTTCACGCAAGATGCCGGCTTACAGAAGGCGCCTCAGGAGCGCGTCGGACCGCTGGCCGATGGCGGGTTCCTTTTAAACAGCGGGTGGACCATTCGACCGGCGGGGCAACAGGTGCCCGTGGATACCTTTCCGATGAGCAGCGCGGTTTCCGAAGGCGGCAAATACCTGCTGGTGATGAATGCCGGTTACAATCCGCCCTCTATCAGCGTCATCAACATCGCGGAAAAACACGAAGTCGGACGAACACCACTGCCTGACTGCTGGCTCGGCCTGACGGTCGCCCCGAGGAATCACCTGGTTTACGTCGGCGGAGGAAGCAGCGCCAAAATTTACGAGCTTTCGCTCAACCTTGAAAGCGGCACACTGACCCGCACTCGTGAGTTCGCGGCAGTTCCGGATTTGAGCCGGAAGGGAGTCGCTTTCATTGGCGATGTCGCTGTTTCACCCGATGCTCATCTCCTCTACGCGGCGGATCTCTATAGCGACAGCATTGCAGTTATCAACCTGCAATCGGGGCGTCTGATCGATCGCTGGAAATGCGGCCGGCGGCCGTATCGAATTCTGGTTGCTCCCGACAGCCGGCAAATCTTTGTGAGCAGTTGGGCGGATGCGGCTGTCTACCAATACGACGCGAACAGTGGCGCGCTACTCGGGAAGACGCGCATCGGCGCCCATCCGACGGATATGTTGTGGATCAACAAGCCTGCGCCAACCGAGTCAAATGAATCGAGCTACGTTGCCCGGCTCTTTGTCGCGGCCTCGAACACGAATAACGTCTATTCGCTCGGTGTCACGCCGGATGGCCAGCTCAATCTGCTCGAATCCATCAATGTTTCCATGACCCCGATGCATCCGCTGGGAATGACCCCTTCGGCGCTGGCGGTCAATGATGCGGGAACTCGTCTCTATATCGCCTGCTCCGATGCGAATGCCATTGCGACCGCGGACATTTCCGGCCCGCGCAGCAGAGTTCTCGGATTCATTCCGACCGGGTGGTATCCCACGGCAGTTCGCGTTCTCAACGATGAGATGATGATGCTCAACGGCAAAGGCCTGGGCAGTCGAGCCAATCCCGATGGACCCAACCCGACCCGGCGCAATGAGCCGCTCTATCAAGGTGGTCCGGTCGTCGCTCCCGGATATGTCGCGCACATCCAAACCGGCACTGCGGCGTTTCTGCCGTTGCCCACTGAAGAGCAGCTCGCCGTGTTCAGCGGCACCGTTTTAAAAGACTCTCCCTATCGCGACGAGATGATTTACGGTCCGATTGACAATGCGCAAGAGGCTTATTTCTCCCGCACGGAAGGGCACGAATCGCCCATACGTCACGTCATATACGTGATCAAGGAAAACAGAACCTACGATCAGGTTCTCGGCGACGTCGAAAAAGGCAACGGCGACAAGTCGCTGAATCTGTTTGGGGAGCAGATAACACCAAATCTGCATCAGCTCGCCCGTGAATTCATCCTCTACGACAACTTCTATGAGAACGCAGACGTAAGCGCTGAGGGCCATAACTGGGCCTCCGCGGCGATTGCTCCCGATTACACGGTAAAGCTGTGGCCGAATGAATATGGACATCGTAGCCGCATCTACGACTTTGAAGGCGGCGAGCCCGCCAACACTCCGCCCGCTGGTTACATCTGGGACAACGCACTGCAAGCCGGGCTTACGGTGCGCGATTACGGTGAGTGGGTTGAAAACATTCCTTTGAAATCAGTTACCGGTCTGCGCCAGGTCGAGAAAGTAAATGATTCCAACTTGCAGCCCTATGTGGATATGAATTACCGCGGCTTCGATCTGGAATATTCCGACGTGAATCGTGCCAACGAATTTATTCGCGAATGGAAAGAGTTTGACGGTAAAGGTCAAGCGCCGCAAATGATCATCCTGCGCATGGGGAATGACCACACGCAAGGCACCCGGCCCGGAGCACTAACCCCGCTCTCTTACGCAGCCGAGAATGATTACAGCGTGGGCCTGGTGGTCGATGCTGTCTCTCACAGTAAGCTTTGGCCTTCCACCGCGATTTTCATCATCGAAGATGACGCGCAGAACGGCCCGGATCACGTGGATTCTCATCGCGCGCCGGCATGGGTTATTTCGCCCTATACGCACGTGGGCGCGGTGGATTCCACCATGTACAACCAGACCAGCATTCTGCGCACGATGGAGCTGATCGTCGGTCTTCGCCCGCTGACTCACTTCGATGCAGCCGCCCGCCCGATGTTCGGCAGTTTCAGCCAGCAGCCTGACACGCGGCCCTACACGGTGATCCAACCGAAGAGATCGCTAACTGAGCGAAATGCCGGCAATGCTGTCGGCGCAGCCGCGTCCGCCCGCATGGATTTTTCAAACGCCGATCTCGTCGATGACGACGAGCTGAACGCCGTCCTCTGGCGCGCCATCAAACACACTGACCCTCCGCCGCCAACCCGAAGTAATTTTGCAAGGTAGCGACGTGATGTTCAGGTGCTCTCTCTTTCTTCTGCTTCCGTTAACGTTGCTGGCTCAGAACACAACCCCACAGGAAGCCACCGGGTCTGTCGAGGGCCGTGTTACCAATGCGCAAACCGGTGATGCCATCGCTGGAGCCAGTCTGCACCTTTATCCACTTTTTGTCCGCGGGGCCGCGCGCCCGACGCGTTTGCACCAGCCGCAGGCAGCCACATCGCAAGCAGACGGTGGCTTCCAGTTTGAGGCAGTTCCGGCGGGCACTTACTTCGTTTCCGCTAGCCGTGAGGGCTTCGTCGACCCTGCTCCCAATGGTCCTCCGCAGCGCATTTCACTGGCCGCTGGGCAGGGAATTACTAATGTTTCTGTTCTGTTGAATCCGCAAGCGATTGTCAGTGGCAAAATCATCGACGAAAACGGCGATCCCGTGCCGCGCGCGCGTGTGGAGGCTCTCACCACATTTTCAAATCGCGGGAAAGCTCAATTGAGCCGAAAATCTGCGGCAACCGCGGATGACGCCGGAGAATACAAACTCAAAGGTTTACCTCCCGGAACGTATTATTTGGCAGCGGAACCGGCCAGTGATTCCAAGAAGGTCGCTCCTGCCGAATGTGCCACGCCCGAGGCTGTGCGCGACGCCGCTGGCGGCCAAAGTCCTCCCGCAACGAAGGAAACCGAGCCGTCTGGCCCCGAACTCATTCGCACCTTTTATCCCAAGGCTCTCGATTTCGAGAACGCAGCCCCCATAGAAATTGGAGCCGGCCAGACGCTCGCCGAAACGAACATACAACTGCGCCGAATTACAACTTACCAGGTGCGGGGCAAGATCGCAGCATCTCCCGGCATCGATCCCGGTCGAAGTTTGAACATCTCTCTCGCTCCGAGAAACTCTCTGGCCTCCGACGTGATAGGCAGAATCGTGCCCGTAAATCATGACGGAACGTTTGACATCCAGAAGGTCGCGCCGGGCGCCTACACGTTGACGCTGACCGGCCTCGATACGCGAACACCGCCCCAGAATGCCAGAGGGTCATCCCATAACAGGCTCTTGGCCCGGCAGGATATCGATGTCACGGCGGGCGACGTGAATGGAGTCGTACTCGCCCTCATTCCTCCCATCACTCTTACTGGTCGCGTTGCCCTCGACGGCAGTGATAATGCCAATCTTTCGCGAGTGCGCGTGAATCTGACGCCCGCTGGAGGGACTGCGGTAGGCGGCTTCCAAAATGTCGCGGTGAACAGCGACGGCACATTCAACTTCGACAGCGTTGATCCGGGCCAGTATGTCGTTCGCGTTGTAGGTAACCCGCCCGGGACATACGTCAAATCGGTTTCCTTCAATCGCCAGGATATTACCGGCGCAGCCCTCGATCTTTCGCAAGGAGGATCGGGAGAAATCGATGTCGTGCTGCGATCGGGAGCTGGCGAAGTAGACGTAACTGTTCTCAACCCGGAAGACCAGGCTCCCGCGACGGGTGTGCCCGGCCAGCCAGCCGGAAGTGGATCGCTGGTTACGGTGTTGACCCCCGATCAGTTGGCGCCGGATGGCTCTGGAATCATCTTTGGAAGCGCTTCAGCGGCCGGGACGTTCGTAATCCGCAATGTCACGCCCGGTCATTATTATGCATTCGCTCTCGAACGATGGAGCCCGGTCTGGCAGAACCCTGATTTTCTGCGCGAAATGCAGATCCTGGGTACCAGCATCGACGTTGAGGAAAGTAGCCGCGTGCAGATTCAATTGCCCGTCACCGCCGCAGAGCAGGTTCAGCAGGTAGTCGCCCGCCTCGGGCTAGCCGTGCAGTAATTCTACCGCTCGGCCACCATCACGATCTCATACGCAAAAAGGCCCGGAGCAATCGCAGTCAGCACGTGTAGCAGCCTGTTGGCGAGGCGGAGAAGCGCGCTGTCGGGACGCATCGGGATCACTCGCTCGACAGGCATCACCGTATAGCGGCGGTCCGTCACCCGATATCCCTGCTCTTCGAGGAGTGCGCGAATCGTTCTCGCCGTGAAGAAGCGCAGGTGCGACCAATCCAGAATGCCGCGATCACTATACCGGAAATGGCCAAACAGGATCATCAGCCTGACCGTCAGGTTTACGGCATTCGGAACGGAAACGATCAATTTGCCGCGCGCGGCTAGCAGATTCCTGCAGCTCTTCAGGAGATTCGCCGGATTTCGCAAATGCTCCAGAACGTCAAACATGACGATACGATCGAATTCCTGGCCGGAAACCTCGGGCAGTTTCGCATCCACGCTCACCACATGATTTCCCGCGCGTGCCAGCTCTCTGCCGAACATGCCGTCGCCGCAACCAACTTCCAGCACTCGTTGGTCTCTTCCTACGAGCCGGGCAGCGTAATAATGGGCGGAGTAAAGGCTCCGCTTAATGGCATATGGCACGAAGTATTCTTCATACTCGGGATAGGGGCGTACCGCTCTCGAAGTTGCGGTGTAGCGATTCACCGCGCGAACAATGGCCTTCGCATATTTGAGACCGTTGACATAGCAGATCTCGTCCCCATAGAAAGTCGGAATGGGCACTTCCAGAATGCGAAAGCCCTGATGGTGCAGCTTAATGATGATCTCCGTGTCGAAGTGGAAATCATTGGTCATGTTCTCCAGTTGAACCTGTGATAGCGCGTGCAAATTGTATGCCCTGTAACCGCTATGGAATTCGGTTAAATTCAACCCGAGCGCGCGATTTTCAAATGCCGTCAGCAGCCGGTTGCCGAGGTACTTGTACAGAGGCATCCCGCCCTTGAGAGGCCCGCCGAAATCCTTCATCATGCGGGAGCCGAAAACCGCGTCAGCCTCTCCGCGCACGAGCGGTGCATACATGTGCGACAGCAGTTCCGGCGCGTATTGGCCATCTCCGTGGAGCAGCACCACGATGTCGAAACCCTGCTCTATGAAATAGCGGTAGCCTGCTTTTTGATTTCCGCCATACCCCAGGTTCTTAGGATGTTTCAAGACGCGGAGTTTCGGCAGGTCGGTCATGGCCTGGATCCCGACCGCCAGCTCATACGTCTCATCCTGGCTGGCATCGTCGAAGACTGCTACTTGCTCGACATTGCGCCAAACGTCGGGCGTGATCCGCTTCAGCACTTTGCTCAGGGTCGTTAGAGCGTTGTAGGCGACGATGAAGATGCCGATCCGTTTGCCGCGGTTATCCGCGCGCTCCGGCGATTCCTCTAGCGCGTTGCGCCGGAATTGTGGAAGCGGCTCAAACGGAAGCGACAGGCTTTGCGGCGTCGCCTGTGAAACAGTGGCTAGATCGGACGCTTCGAGTTTCAGGTCCAAAACGCTGTCTCCGACCTGATCGTAGCACTCGTTTAGGCCTGGTGTAGGCAGCCTCGCGATCAGACCGGCATAAACGTCATCGATCTATTCCTGCCGAAGGATCTCTACTGGATCAACATGCGTGGCGCGAAAAGCCGGCACTGCGATTCCGAGGGCCGCAGCCGCGGCAAGGCATGATATGGCGAAACACAGCGCGAAAATCGGCAGGCCATTCAGACCGAAAAGCATGCTTTGAAGCGAGCGGCTGGCGAGAACTGCGCCGCCCGCGCCCATGATCAGACCGAAGCCCAGCATGGGAACGCCCTGACCTAGAACGAGCCTCATAATCTGGGTTCGGGAACCTCCGACCGCGAGCCGGATAGCCAGTTCGCGAAGGCGCTCCGTAACCATATACGAGGTGACGCCGTATAGGCCGAAAGCAGCGATAAAGAGCGCGAGTAGGGCAAAGGTTGAGAGTAGTAGCGACAGAATTCGCGTGTAAGCAACAGAATAAGAGGCGACGAGGACTTTATTCATAGTGCTCACATCGAATATGGCCGCGCCGGAGTCGAGCCTTTGCAATTCCTGGCGAATAGAACCGACGATCGTCGCCTCGGGAAGCACGGTCCGGACTACAATGACCTGGTTGGTGAGTGGTTCGGGCATGGTCGAGAGCGGGAACTCTATCTCGGAGCGCGCAGGAACATCGAGGCCTGATTGATGCACGTCCTGCGCTACGCCGATTACCGTGTAGGGTAGATCCCTCAACGCATCCGACTCGTTCAGCTTAATAGTCCAGCCGACCGGATCGCGATCGTTCCAAAGCGTGCGGGCCATAGTTTGATTGATGATCACGGCACGGTTGGCACCGGAAAGTTCCTCTGGAAGAAAATCGCGGCCACGCACGAGCGGGATGCCCATCGTGCGGAAATAATCACCGGTAATCCAGCGATATTCGGCAAAGAAACTTGAAGGATGGGGCGGCAAGCCTGGAATTTCGACATCACCGTTATAGCCCGCCTCCTGAACGGGAAGCATGTTAATGGAAGTGGCGCTTTCGACGCCGGGAAGGTGGTTGAGCCGATCAGTCAGCGTGGCGAAGAAATGGTTGCAGCGCGTCCCGTCCTGGTAACGGCTTTCAGGCAGTGCCACGTGGAGAGTAAGCAGATGTGAAGCGTCCAGACCGGGATTGACCCGCATAAGATTTTGAAAGCTTTCGATTAGCTCAAAACTGCCGCATACTAAAGTGAGCGCGCACGCGACTTGCAGCCCCACCAGAACTTTGCGGATTTGTGTGCTGCGGCGGGTTCCAAATGCGCCTGCGCCTTCCCGCAACATCGATTCAATCTGATGCCGCTCTTCCTGCCACGCAGTGGTCAGCCCGAGCAGAAGAGCAGCGGCCAACGTAACTGCGAGTGCAAACCATAGCAGGCGGGGATCTGGCCCGATTTCAGTTGCGCGCGGAAGCGAAGATCCATAAAGATAAATCAGAAACTTGACGCCTGCCCATGCGACAGCGGCGCTCGAAACGCAACCGATAGCGGAGAGCGCGAAAGCTTCGGTAAGGCGCTGACGAATCAGCCGGAAGCGGGATGCGCCCAAGGCAGCGCGCATCGCGAACTCGCGGCGGCGCGCTGAATAACGAGCAAGCACGAGACTCGAGACATTGGCGCAGGTCATGAGAAAAACAGCCAGAGCGGCATATTGGAGAATCAGCAGCCGCTCGCGCGTGTATCCCACGGTCCAATCGCGCAATGGAAACAAGAGCACCGCTGTGCGGTCTGTATCTTCCTTCGGATATTGGCGCGAAAGCCGCAGCATGATTGCATCCAGGTCTGAATGCGCTTGGGCAAGCGTGATGCCGGCCTTCAGGCGGCCAATCATCGGGAACCCATGCCAGCTGCGATCATCCCGCTGCAAGGGAGTGGGAACCAGCGGAATCCACACAACGGTATTGTCTCTGGGGAATGTGAAGGATCGCGGCAGGATGCCGATAATCGTGCGCTTGCGGCCATCGATGCCGATCCTTTTGCCAAGAATTCCCGGATCCGAGCCAAATTGGGAATGCCAGAAATCTTCACGCACGAGAACGATGTTGTCTTCTCCGGCTGACGCGTCAGCGGGCGTGAAGAGGCGGCCCGCAAGTGGCTGCACTCCGAGCGTTGTGAAGTAATCCGGTGTAACAGGGCTGCCCGAAACGCGAAGTGTCTCATTGCCGGCCTGAAGCAGAACCGTGTTGCGATAGTCGAAAGCGCCGAGCGACACGAACACGTGGTTCTGTTCGCGGAAATCCCGTTGATCCAGCCATGAAGGGGGACTGTCGCCGCCATCCGGCATACGATCCAGCATTATGAGGAGACGATTGGGCTGCGGCAGCGGAAGCGAAGCGAGCACGATGGCATTGAGCAGCGTAAAAATCGCGATATTCACGCCGATGCCCAGTGCAAGCAGTAGCACAGTAGGGATCGCGAAGCTGGGCGATTGCCTAAGCTGGCGCACGGTGTATCGGATGTCTTGCACCGAGCTTTCCAGCCAGGCCAGGAGGTTGCGTTCCCGGGTCTGCTCGCGAAAAGAAGCGGGATTGCCGAACTGCATGCGCGCGGCGCGACCGGCTTGTTCAGGTCCGAGGCCCTGCTTCAGCGCGTCATCCCGCATTTCAGCAAGATGGGTTTCGATTTCGCGCGCCAGATCGGCATCTACTTGCGAGTTCCGGAAGGTGTTCCAGAGACGATTCCACAAGGACATGACAAACTCCTACGCGGGCTGTAGAACGCGGCCCACGGCGGCCGTAAGCTGCAGCCATTTTTCTTCCTCTTTCTGAAGCTGCTTGCGGCCGAGCGCAGTGAGTTTGTAAATACGTGCCGGTCGATTTGACTCCGTAACGCCCCACTCGGCGCTTACCCATTTCTCTTGCGCCATGCGATGAATGGCGGGATAGAGCGACCCGTCCTCGATGCGGAGAGCGTCACCCGACCGTTCCCGAATCTGCTTCGCCATAGCGTAGCCATGCAGTGGCCCGGAACGGTTGAGAGTTGTCAAGATGAGCAGATCGAGCGTGCCCTGGAGCCGGTCGTTAGGAGCTTTGGACATAGATACCCCGCTAGCTGGGTATCAGTGTACCAGAAAGAAAGCCTAAGATGGGAACCGTCCGTTTCAGTGAACTGCTCGAACGCGCGCCCGCCAGTGTATCCGGGACTCAAAGCGCGCAAGCATGCTTCTTCTGTGTCCCGATACCGCGCGTAATCTCGGTATCTCCAGCCATGGCCATGCGTAAAAGCGCCGATAACAAGCCATGCATCTGAATGGTTTCACGTGCATGAACAGCAGAGGCAGATCACGCCAGCGAAGGTGCGCTTGCCGTACATGCTTCGAGAGGCAGCAGGGGCACATAAGAACCTCGCAAAATAGGTGCCTCGCAAAGCTCGGTTCTCAGGGTCAGTTTTATCCCACAATGCTCGTATAAATCAGTGCGATGGTTAGCGCGATCATGATGATCGCCGTGGTCCACGCAACGAGGTTCTGCCATCCTTTGTTTTTGAAGCTGCCCATCAAGCGAGGGCGGTTCACCAGCAGAATCATGTAAACCAGTACGAAGGGCAGCAGAATTCCATTTGCAACCTGTGAGTAGATGATGAAGCGAAGCAGTGGCAGACCTGGAATGAGCACCACCGCCGCACCGCCTCCGATTAAGAGAGTGTAGAGCCAGTAGAAGATGGGCGCTTCTGAGAAGCGCTTGTCAACGCCCGATTCGAAGCCCAGCCCCTCGCAAATGTTGTAGGAAGTCGCGAGCGGGAGGATTGCGGCGGAAAGCAACGCGGCGTTAATCAGCCCGGCGGCAAATAGAAGAGAAGCAAACTTTCCGGCAAACGGCGCCAAGGCGATGGCGGCCTGGGCAACGTCGGTGATTTCAGGATGATTCGTGTGGTAAATGGTCGCGCCGCAAGCCACCACAATAAAGAACGCGATTACTTCGGTGAAGATGCATCCGGTGACCACGTCGAGGCGGCAAATCCCATAATTCCGCTGGTCGATCCCTTTCTCAACGACGGCCGCCTGCAGATAGAACTGCATCCAGGGAGTAATGGTAGTGCCGATCAGGCCGACGATCATAACCACATATGCAGGGTTGCTGCTGAAAACAGGAACGAACGTCTGTTTCAAGGCTAAATCCCAATCGGGTTTTGCGAGAAAAGCGGAAACAGGATACGCGAAATAGATCAGCGATGCGATGATCAGAATCCGTTCTATGGGCTTGTACCGGCCACGCACAATGACGATCCAAACGAGTGCCGCGCCAATCGGCACGATAATGTATTTGCTGACGCCGAAGATGCCCATGCCCGAAGCGAGCCCCGCAAACTCGGACACGATGTTGAAGAAGTCCGCGAGGCCAAGCACCAGCATCGTGAAAAATGTGGCGCGGAGGCCGAACTCTTCCCGAATCAGGTCCGACAATCCCTTCCCTGTGATCGCGCCCATGCGCGCCGCCATTTCCTGCACCACGATTAGGGCGATGGTGGTGGGAATCAACGTCCACAGCAGTTGATATCCGAATTGCGCGCCGGCTTGCGAATAGGTAAGGATCCCGCCCGGATCATTGTCGACATTGGCCGTAATGAACCCAGGGCCTAGTACTGCCACGAACGCGACGAGACGCGCGCTGATCAGAGCAAACGGCGATCTCCTGCGAATTGCGGTCTGGGTCATGAGCGGCGTACGAATTTTACATTCTATTGTTAACTACGTAGGCTGCCACTGGAGCAATTTCTCGCGCTGCCCGAGGGCACAGAGCATGGCAGCAACTGCGAGCGCGAACACAAGCTTGATGAACTCCTAGATCGCGTCGCGCGATTGCGTCCTAAGGAATACCGAAGATACGCGGACCACCTGGAGCCGCGCTCGTCCCAGCTGTGAGGGAATTTATCTCCCCATCCACTTCTCGTACTCGCGCGTGTGCCGTGATTCCAGATTCACTTCGCGTCCCGCAATAAACATTTGTTTGATATTCGTCTTTGCTTCCATCGGGTCGCCATCCGTCAGAATCAGATCCGCCAGCTTGCCCTTTTCAATCGATCCTAGTTTGTCTCCAGCGCCCAAAATCTCCGCGCTGTTGATCGTCAGTGCCTTCAACGCTTCGTCGTGAGGAAGCCCAAACGCAACCGCCTGCGCCGCTTCGAACGGCACGTTTCTGGCAAACTCCACATCGAACGTGCCGAAGCAAATCTTGACGCCTGCCCTGTAAAAATCGTTCGGTAATGTGTAGGCAGCATCATAGGGATCGTCGTCGCGCATCGGCAATTGGAAGGTCTTCCCGAGCACCACCGGAATGTTTCTCGCCTTCAGTAGAGAACCTGTGCTCCCAATTTCGCGCGGGTCCGCAATAATGACCTTCACCTTCTCCTTATCAGCGAACTCCACCGCGTCTTTGATCATTTTTTCTTTCTCGGCGCGCACAAGCAGCGGCAGCTTCCCATTTATAACGGGAATCATAGCCTCAAGTCGCACGTCGCTCCTGAAATCCGGCCCACCCGCGGCCTTTGCTTTGTCATAGCGTCGCGCCTGCTCGAAGAATTCGCTAACCTGCTTCAGCTGTTCCTTATACTGCTTTTCTTCTTCCGCGTACGTGCGCGCCGGCCTGCCGGTAAGCGCCGCGAATTGTCGTGGCACGGTCTGGATCTCCGGGAATAACATGTCCATAACGGCGCTTGGCTTGACAGTCATCTCTTCCCACGTCCAACCCTCCAGGTGCATCAACGCGCCTTGTCCGGTAATTACGCTTCCGCCGCCGCCCCCAAACCCGCCGCGGCCACCGCTGCCCGGGAGGCTAATTACACTGGTAATGCCCGACGCTCGCGTCACCTCGACGTGCTCGCTCGACGAATTAAACGCAATTTCGGCTCTCAATTCCGGATTGAAAAGCCCGACTTCATCCAGGTCCACCGTATCTCTCAGAGACGATATCTCTGATAACCCGACGTTCGTCGCCGCGTTGATCAGCCCGGGATAGAGTTGCAACCCGTGGCCATCTATCACGCGTGCTCCGCCTCTCGCCTCAACCTTCGTTCCTATTTCTGCGATCTTTCCATCGACCACTAGAACCGCGCCGTTCTCAATATCCGGCGCAGTGACCGGATGAATCGTCACGTTTTGAATCAAGACCGAGTTACTCTCCGCCGCGCCCAGAGCGGAGGTCAATAAAATTCCCACACTGAACCACGCGCGTAAGCAAGTGGCCTTTTTCGAAGCCCTCACCGATTCACCCCCATCGCCGGCCTTGCTTTGCTCGCATTCTCTTTCTGCAGCAACTCCTTTTTCTGTTGCTCGAATTTCGGCCGCGTTTCCAGATCCTTATCCCGGTCGAAATATTCGTGCCCGTCGATCCAGACTTTCAGCGCTTTGGAATAGTTCGAGAGCGGGTGTTTATCGTAAAGCAGCAGATCAGCCGACTTGCCCACTTCGATCGATCCCACTTTGTCGTCGATTCCAAGCTGCTTCGCCGGATTGATCGTCACCATCGCCAGCGCTTCCGTTTCACTCAGCCCGCCATACCGCATCACCTTCGCGGCTTCCAGGTTTAGATGGCGCTGCAATTCGTCGGAATCCGAATTGAGCGATACAACCACGCCCTTGCGCGTCATAATCGCGGCATTATATGGGGTGGCGTCATACGCTTCAATCTTGTATGCCCACCAATCGCTGAATGTTGAGGCCCCCGCCCCGTGATCCGCAATCTCCTTCGCCACCTTGTACCCCTCGAGCACGTGTTGCAAGGTTCGAATCTTGAATCCCATCTCGTCCGCTACCCGCAGCAGCATCAAAATCTCGTCCGACCGATAGCAATGGGCATGCACATAACGCTTGCCTTCCATCACTTCCACCAACGGCTCCAGTCGCAAGTCCCTCCTGGGCGGAATCGGGTGTTCTCCGCGCGCCACGCGCTCCCTATATTCCTTCCACTCCGCCTCGTAGTTCTTGGCTTCTGTGAAGCTCTGTCGGATCACTTCTTCAACCCCCATGCGAGTGCCCGGATATCGCCGTTCCACCGCCGGCCCTTGGCTGAAGAAATTCTGTTGGGGATACCCTTGCCGTTTCGGATTCTCGCCCAAGGCGAATTTAATTCCCGGCTTCGCTCCCTCAAACAGCATCTCGGGAGCAGTTTTCCCCCACCGCAGCTTGATCACGATCGTTTGTCCGCCGATCGCGTTCGCGCTACCATGCAACACGTTTGATACAGTCAATCCTCCGGCCAGCGCGCGATAAATGTTGATGTCGTACGGATTGATCACATCCTTGATGTTCACCATTGAGGAATCCGAAACCGTTCCTTCATTCACGCTGCCCTCGATCGCCGTATGCGAATGGCAGTCGATAATGCCCGGCATTAGATATTTGCCGGTCGCATCGACAACCGTCGCATCCGCAGGAGCGCTCACGTTTGTCCCGATCGCTGCAACTTTGCCGTTCTCAATCAGCACGCTTCCGTTCTCGACCGTGCCCTTCGTCACCGTCAAAACCGTCGCATTACGAATCAGAATCGTCTGCGCTCCGCTCAAGCCGGCAGCCGCCGCAAGCGCGAGGACTATCCACATCCCCCGCATCAGTTGTTACCCCCATCACTTGCATCCTGATCCGTTGGATTCGGCCTCTGCTCTCCGCCGCTTCCCCGCGGAGGTCCTTGCTGAGCTTCCTTCGACGGCTTAAACTCCTTTCCATCGATAAACACATATTCAACGGTCGTTTTATCCTCGAAGGCATCCCCTTTCGTAACCACGATGTTTGCGATCTTGCCTTTTTCGATGGTCCCCAGCTTGTCGGAAACGCCATACATCTCCGCTACATTCACCGTCAAAGCTCGAACCGCATCCGCTCGAGATAATCCCGCATCGATGGCCTTCTTTATCGCCTTCTTCAGTTCCGGCGCCGTATCTACTCCATCGGAATAGAAAGCGAACTTCACGCCCGCTTTCGCAAACATTCCTGGAACAGCCGGCGCTTTCTCGCGCATCTCCAGTTCCCGGTAATTTGGGATGTCGTTCGGGTCTGCGTCCTTTGGCTTCTCCGGCCATTTCAGGCTCACCAGTAGCGGCACGTTTGCCTGCTTCAGTTGATCTACACGTCTGTATGCCTCGTGCAGTCCGTATAGAACGAATGGCGTTTTCAATTCGTTTCCAAAACTCAACATCCGGTCGATCTGTTGCGCTTCGCCGGCCGGCAGCAGAATGCGCGGCGATTCCGCCAGCCCTTCCAGATCGTGGTCGTATTCAGGCCGCCGGTTTCCCGTCGGGTGCGAGGCATAGATCTGCTTCGCTTCGTTGTACTGGCCAAGGTCCAAATAAAGCTGCCTCACGTAGGCGATGTTGCCCATCAGCGACGACGGAAATCCTGTGCGGCTCCCGAATCCGCCCGTTCGAAAAACGATCTCTTGCCCAATCGGCTGCAGAATCACCATGTCCCGGCCCCGCTCTCCCGCTAAATCGACCATGGCTCCGAGCCCTTCGAAAATGCCTCGATTCGGGAACGCCGCCGCTGTCGTGAAGCCTGCTGCCCGCGCAGCATCGAGTCTCGCGTCCGTCGGATTTACCAAATCGGCCGCCCTTTCAAACGAATACGTTTGCGGTCGATCTTCCGGCCCGTGAGATCGCGGTTCCGGCGGTGTTGCCGCCGCCGGAGTAGCCGAAGTCTGCCCCGTTCCTGCCCCCGCTCTCGCGGCTCCGCTCGTTGTTGGAACTGCGCTTGGAATTCCCCAAGTGCTCAAGCCATCTATGAATCCCGGATATACCGTCAGCCCCGTTCCATCGATGACCCACGCGTCCGCCGGAATGCTAACGTTCGGCCCGACATCCTGAATCAACCCGTTCCGTAACACGACTGTTGCTTTAGGCATGTCCTCGCCACTGACGGTCACGACATGAGCATCTTTGATTGCCACGGGCAATGGAACTTCTGCTCTAAGATTCGCCGCTGCGGGCAGCAGCATCGCCAAAAGACACAGAGGTTTCATAGGCATGAGTTCTTAGTCACAAATCCAGAATAAATTTCCTTATTGTGTCACAGTGCGGCGCATCACCAGGTAACAGATGCCGGGCGGTCATCTCAACGGATCTGAGAAGCCGTCAGCGGAATTTGAGAATGCATCGATCGGTAGCCATACCGGCATTCCTGTTTCGTCGGGAATCACGTAACCTACAGAGCGCCACGCGTCCTCCCCGTAACCCAAAATGCGGCTTTGCAGGGGATCAAATGATGCCCAAGTAGGCCCGCTGTGCGGCGGCTGCAGATGATAGCAGCGCGGTCCTGTCTCACTGAGCGTTTCGGCATCGAAGATACTGACGAACCCATTAGAGAAGCAAGCGACGATCTGTCGGCCGTCGGGCGACCAGGCGCAGCCAGACACATTTGACGAGTGGCCGGAGAGAGTCAGCAGGCAACCGCCCGAGGCCGCATCCCAGATCTTCAGAGTCCGGTCCGAAGATGCAGACAGCACGCGGCGGCCGTCCGGCGACCAAGCGCAGCCAGACACATAGGATGAGTGGCCGGAGAGAGTCAGCAGGCAATCGCCCGAGGCGGCGTCCCAGATCTTCAGAGTCTCGTCCCAAGACGCAGACAGCACGCGGCGGCCGTCCGCCGACCAGGCGCAGCCAGACACATAATCTGAGTGGCCGGAGAGAGTCAGCAGGCAATCGCCCGAGGCCGCATCCCAGATCTTCAGAGCCTCGTCCCAAGATGCAGACAGCACGCGGCGGCCGTCCGGCGACCACGCGCAGCCAGACACATCAGAGGAGTGGCCGGAGAGAGTCAGCAGGCAATCGCCCGAGGCCGCATCCCAGATCTTCAGAGTCCGGTCCCAAGATGCAGACAGCACGCGGCGGCCGTCCGGCGACCAGGCGCAGCCAGACACATCAGAGGAGTGGCCGGAGAGAGTCAGCAGGCAATCGCCCGAGGCCGCATCCCAGATCTTCAGAGTCTCGTCCCAAGATGCAGACAGCACGCGGCGGCCGTCCGGCGACCACGCGCAGCCAGACACATCAGAGGAGTGGCCGGAGAGAGTCAGCAGGCAATCGCCCCAGGCCGCATCCCAGATCTTCAGAGTCCGGTCCCGAGATGGAGACAGCACGCGGCGGCCGTCCGGCGACCAAGCGCAGCCAGACACATAAGAGGAGTGGCCGGAGAGAGTCAGCAGGCAATCGCCCGAGGCGGCGTCCCAGATCTTCAGAGTCTCGTCCCGAGATGCAGACAGCACGCGGCGGCCGTCCGGCGACCAGGCGCAGCCAGACACATCAGAGGAGTGGCCGGAGAGAGTCAGCAGGCAATCGCCCGAGGCCGCATCCCAGATCTTCAGACTCTCGTCTCCAGATGCAGACAGCACGCGGCGGCCGTCCGGCGACCAGGCACAGCCAGACACAGAAGATGAGTGGCCGGAGAGAGTGAGCAGGCAATCGCCCGAGGCTGCATCCCAGATCTTCAGAGTCCGGTCTCTAGATGCAGACAGCACGCGGCGACCGTCCGGCGACCAAGCGCAGCCATCCACATAATCTGAGTGGCCGGAGAGAGTCAGCAGGCAATCGCCCGAGGCCGCATCCCAGATCTTCAGAGTCTCGTCCCAAGATGCAGACAGCACGCGGCGGCCGTCCGGCGACCAGGCGCAGCCAGACACCTCAGATGAGTGGCCGGAGAGAGTCAGCAGGCAATCGCCCGAGGCGGCGTCCCAGATCTTCAGAGTATCGTCCCAAGACGCAGACAGCACGCGGCGGCCGTCCGGCGACCACGCGCAGCCAGACACATCAGAGGAGTGGCCGGAGAGAGTCAGCAGGCAATCGCCCGAGGCCGCATCCCAGATCTTCAGAGTCCGGTCTCCAGATGCAGACAGCACGCGGCGGCCGTCCGGCGACCACGCGCAGCCAGACACATCAGAGGAGTGGCCGGAGAGAGTCAGCAGGCAATCGCCCGAGGCCGCATCCCAGATCTTCAGAGTCTCGTCCCAAGATGCAGACAGCACGCGGCGGCCGTCCGGCGACCAGGCGCAGCCAGACACACAAGACGAATGGCCAATCTGCAACTGTGGCATGGCGTTCCGGGAGACCAGCGGCTGATCTAAGGCAGCTATGCCTGAACAGTGTAACCATTTCGACCGGTAGATCTGGGCATCAGAACGATCCGCGTTTGCCAACGCGCATCGCCGGAACAAAGCGGCCTCCAGATTCGCCCTATGCCACTGAGATCCCGACAGATCGCAATCCTGCCATTCGCTACGGGCTCCGTCGGCTGAGGAAAAATCGGCTTCCGAAAGCCGGCAACGACGCCAGAATGTGTTGGAAACACGCGCACCTGTCAGGTTCAAGCTGGCCAAGTCGAGCAAGCCCGGACCGGAGTAATCTATCTCCAGTCCCCGCAAATCAGCATATGGCAATTGAAAACCGAGCGGCGGCGGCGTTGGGTAATTCTTCGATCCCGCCAACAGCACATAACGAAACGCCAGTTCGCTGGCTTCAGGATGGTAGCTGTCGCGGAGAGAGATGAGACCCCTTCGGGCGCGTTCGGATGGCTGCTCCTTCAGAGATTGTCCCAAGAAGTCCAGCGTTTCCCGGCTGACCCCCCGAAGCCTCCAGTTCGCAAACGCCGATTCCTCCAGCGCTCGGCGCAAATAGCACGCAAGAAAATATTCCTGGAGCGACGTGTGGGCGAATCGGAATTGATCGCTATCATCACGAACCAGAAACGTTGCGGTGCGCAGATCTTCCTTCAGCAGGTCGCGCTTCACGCCTTCGTAATGAGAAGCGATCCCGGGATGCGAGGTTAGAAAATCCATCAGCCACTGTTCCAAGTGCTTGGCCGACCAGGTTCGCCCGCCTGACCGCAGAAGCTCCGCTGCAACGTGCTCCATGAGCATCTGCTTATGTTCCGGATTGAACTGGTGCTTGCCTACATCGCGGAGCAGCCATTCTTCCACGACGAAGCGATACAGCGTGAGCCCTGTAACCTGTTTTCCCGCTGCCTTCCATTCCTCAAGGCGGGGGAGTTGCCGGGTGATCAGGCTCAACGTATACGGCCGCTGCGCAAGCTCCGGGAGGTTGTGTACTGATTCGATAAGCGCGTATGCCTGATTGACGTCGCGGTCCGGAAGCGAGTTCTTCAAGTACGTGCGAACCTGCTGTTCATCGAAGGGCAGCAGGACCAGGGCTCGGTAGCTTTCGGCAGGCATCGAGTCGCGATCTTCCAGGGTGAAATGCGAGGATTGCTCTTTAAAGGTGCGGAAATAGTGGGTGCGGCATGTGATGAGAAGCCGTCCGCGCCTCACTCCCGGAGGGGTCATGCGGAACAACTGCCGCGTGAATGCCTGTCCTTGGCTCGGAGTCAGGTGGACCAGCACTTCGTCGAGCCCATCGAAAATGACGAGGGCTCCCTGTTCCGCCAACTGATAAATTTCCGCTGCTTCCGGCGGCTTGGACCGTGGGCCTCCTTTCCAATTCTGCTTCAGAATCCGCCCGACGATCTCATCCAGATCAGGATCTCGAATGGCAAAGTCGCCGACGTATCGTAAGTCAAGAAATACAGGAACGGGTACGTGTTCTCCTTGATTGCGGCGTTCCCACAGCCGTCTGGCAAATTCTTTCGCAGTCGTGGTCTTGCCCATGCCCAATTCGCCGAGCAGCGCGCAATAACTCGGAGCTTTGGGATCCAGGAGCCATTCATTGAGGAACGTCAACGCATCGCAGCGGTTCGTTACGGCTTCCTGCGTCTCGATTTCCCGCCGGAGTGAAACCGAGCTGGCTGAGCTCGCCACGAATTGCGCGTCATGCCTGGCGAGAGCGCGAAGATCGTCCTCGAGAGTTCGGAAACTCTGTCCGAGCACAGCCTGAATTTTCAGGAACAGCTCGCGCGCAAAATCTCTGGCGTTCGACTTCGATTTGTCGAAGCTCTTGCCACGGTATCGGAAGACTTCCAGTTTCTTTGGCTCAGAAGCCAATTGGTGGAGGAGAACCGGAACCACACGGGCTGTCTTTTCGGAGCCGAGTCCCGCCGCCTGAAACTCCGGACTTAGAAGCTGGAGCGTCAAATCGCAGCTTTGTCGCGCACGTGCGCGCTCCGCATCCGGATTCTCGCCGGGAAGAATGCCGGTGTGAGTCCAGGTTTCTATGCCGGCGGTGAGGAAATGTGGCCGCAGCTCATCTAGTAATTTCTTCGCGTCTGTTGCATCCCTGTCCGCATACACGACATATAAGCGGACTGGCCCGAGCTTGACGGCATCCTGCGCCAGACGATGCGGTCCATCGAGGTTGGGCCTCACCCATTGCTCGGTCGCTTCCATTAGTTGGTCGTCGCCGTTGAACCAGACGAGCCTTTTGTCGGTCTGCGTTCGCGTTTTCTTATCGCCGGACAATTGCAGTGACACTCCAGCCTTGCTCGCAGCCTTCTCCACGCTCAGCCGCAATTGCCTGAGTTTAGCGAGCGCCCGGTCACGCTGGGCATCGGGATAGATCGCCTGGAGAACGGCTGCCAAATTGGCCGATCCATCATCCGCCATTACTGCCAGCAGTTTGTCGAATTCCTCGGCGCTCTTGCCCATTCGAGCTCGCACCTGCGGGGCCGTCCGAAGCAGTGCAACCTTGGTCAGCATGGATTCTTTTCCAGAAGCGTAACGATGCTGCTGAACAGCCCCCGCGCGAAATCGCGGCGCAACGGAGCGGTGCAGCATGCATCGAATGATCTGCCCTTTAAATCTCGGAACACTTGCCGCTGTTCCAGGCCCTTCAGGTCCATCGTTCCGTCAAACAGAATTTGTTGTAACTCGACTGGAACGACTATGGACTTGGCCAGCAAAAACGGCAGTTCGTTTCCCGTGATAAATTCGCTGGCTACGAAACCGGGAGAAAGCAACAGCAATCCGAAGCGCGAATGCTCCAGCGCATGTTCAATTTCCCTGCGCCAATACTCACCGGGCAAAATTTGATGGTCAATCCATTCTCCAAATTGAAACCGGGATGATGATTTGAGGAGGGGCTCCAGAACCGAGCGAAAACGCTCGACGTCAGCCAAATCGCGTCGAGCGTACGAGAGAAAGAATGGCGCCTCTTGCTTCACTGCCCTTATACTTAAACGGAATCGACGAAATGTCAACGAAATCCAGTCACTAAACCCGACAAAATTTCCAATTCTGTCGCGCGTCAGGGCATTCTGTTGCAGCACAGTTACTTGGCGGCGCGAGAAATTCGCCGGGGTTTCGTTCTTCCGCCTCAACTACGCGGCAGTCCCGATGCTACTCTCGCCGCATGAATTCCAATGGACGCCGGAAGGGATCCGTTACCAAGCCTCTTCTTAAGAAGCTTGTGGATCTCGATAAGGCGAATGCAAAAACTGTCAAGCAAATTCCTACGGTTGAATCGAAACCGGTAGATCCTCCCGCTCTGTATGAAGATGCAGGCGAAGCGTATAACCCCGATTTCACCTTTCCTCAGGAGTAGTTACGCTGGCGGGCGCTGCCCGCCAGCCTTCATCCGCTAAACTGAATCGTTCGTGGCGGAAGAAACAACCTACAGCGATGCTGGCGTGAATATCGATGAAGCTAATCGCGCGGTATCCCTTATCAAACGCCACGCTCGAAAAACTCTCACGCCCGACGTCCTGACTTCTATCGGCAGCTTCGGCGCCGGATTCTCACTCAAGGGTTGGCGCGACCCGGTTTTGGTCAGTTCCGCTGACGGAGTCGGCACCAAGTTGAAGATCGCGTTCGCCACCGGTCGACACGACACAATCGGTGAAGATCTCGTGAATCACTGCGTTAACGATATCGCCGTTCAGGGTGCAACACCGCTTTTTTTCCTCGACTATTTTGCCGTCGGCAAGCTTGAGGCGGAAGTTTGCGCCAGCGTCGTCGCCGGTATCGCCCGCGGTTGTAAAAGAAACGGCTGCGCGCTTATCGGTGGTGAAACCGCCGAAATGCCCGGGATGTATAACGCAGGTGAATACGATCTCGCCGGCTTCATCGTGGGCGCAGTCGAGCGCAAAAACATGCTTACTGGCGCAGCTATTGAACCCGGGGATCTCCTTCTGGGCCTTCCGTCCCAGGGACTCCACACGAACGGCTACTCTCTTGCCCGGAAACTACTTCCCGATCGTTTCCGAGAGTCTCGCCGACGAACTCCTCAAAATACACCGATCCTATCTCACGCCTATTCAGGCGCTCCACAAGGCCAATCTCTTGAAGGGCGCTGCTCATATCACGGGCGGAGGCCTGACCGATAATGTTCCCCGTGTGCTGCCCAAGGGCTGCGCCGCCGAAATAGATCCGAGATCCTGGCCCAAGCAGGAGATCTTTGAACTTCTCAAGCGCCTCGGCAGCATTCCTGAACAGGACTTTCGCCGGACCTTCAATCTGGGTATCGGTATGGTGTTCGTCGTCTCGCCAAAGAAGATTGGGTTCGTTTCGCAAGAGCTGAAGAAGCTTAGGGAACGGTTCTACGAAATCGGTCACGTGATCCGCGCCAAATCCAGCAAGCAGCCAAAGGTCATTTACCTGTGAGCGCTTCTTCCCGAGCCCGGCTCGGCATCCTTTTATCCGGCCGAGGCTCAAACTTCGAGGCCATCGCGCGCAATGTTTTGGCTGGGCGGCTCGATTGCGAGATTGGGTTCGTTTTTTCAAATAAGCCCAACGCGCCCGGCCTCGCTCGTGCTCGTGAGCTGGGCCTCCCCTGCGGCTCAATCGACTCGGCAGGCCTGGAGCGCACCGCTTTTGACTTGCAAGTTGTTGATTTACTGAAAGGCAATGGAGTGGATTGGGTTTGTTTGGCAGGATATATGCGGCTCCTGAGCGGCCAGTTCGTTTCGCAATTTCGCTATCGCATCCTTAATATCCATCCGTCTCTGCTGCCCGCCTTCCCTGGACTCGATGCTCAGTATCAAGCCTTAGTCCATGGCGTGAAGGTCGCCGGCTGCACCGTCCATTTCGTGGATGAGAACCTGGATGCCGGCCCCATTCTTCTTCAGTCCACCGTCCAAGTTCTCGACACGGATTCAGTTGAAACCCTCTCTTCCCGAATCCTGGTCGAGGAACATAAAATCTATTCCAAAGCGATAGCTTGGGTCCTTCAAGGCAACTACCGTATCGAGGGACGCCGAGTCATCAAAACCTGAATGCCTATGAATCGAATGCTGTATCGAGTACTCGCAGTCGTCGTTGGTCTGATCCTGATCGTTTTTGGGTTCGTTTGGTTCTTGGGCCAGCACGTCGAGCTCAAGCTGGTAAAAGCAGTCCCGGCGATCGGCACTGATACCCCGATCCGGGTCCAGGCGGACGGTCCGCACGGTCTGAAATCGTTCTCAGCCTCCGTCGAACAAAACGGCCAAAGCCAGACGGTTTATCAGGACAAGACCAGATCGAAGCAAACCAGCCGCATTTACAGCTTCTCAGCCGGGAAAAAAGAAGCGGCATTTCTGAGCGAGGGACCGGCCAAGCTGATCATGAAGGGCAGCTCAAATGATCTCCGAGGCAGCACGACCACCCTGTCACAGGACATTCAAGTTGTCCTGCGCCCGCCGACAATCGTGGCCGACGGCCGGCAGCACTACATAAACCAGGGCGGAGCCGAGCTTGCGACACTCGACCTGGGCGGCAATTGGACCGACGCCGGAGTGCGAGTCGCGAACTACTCGGCAGGAACGTTCCCCATGCCGGGCCAGCCGGACAACAGCAGTAATCGCTTTTCCTTGTTTCCGTTTCCTTGGAACGTTTCGCCCGACGCCGTCCCGCTCGCCTTTGCCCGCAACGGCGCTGGCACGGAAGTCACAACCACGTTCTGGGTGAAAGTCTTTCCCAAAAAATTCCGCCGGAGCGACATCCAGCTCAACGATAGAGAGCTTCAAAAAGTCGTAGGCGAGCTCGATCCGCAAGGAACCGGCAGCTTGATTGAACGGTTCGTAAAGCTCAATCGAGAGATGCGCCGGGCGAACGCTCAAACGATTTACGATCTTCGGAACAACAGCGAAAAGCGGATCCTTTGGTCCGGCCCTTTCATACCTGTGAAAGGCGCTCGCGAATCGTATTTCGCCGATCAGCGAAGCTACTATTACAACGGCAAGAAAGTCGATGAGCAGGTTCATCTCGGCTACGATCTCGCGCAAACTACGAACATGCCGGTCAAAGCCGCGAACTCAGGGAAAGTGATCTACGCGGACCGGCTTGGGATCTACGGCAATTGCGTAATCATCGATCACGGCTATTCTCTCGAAAGCCTCTACGGCCACATGAGTAGAATCGGCGTGAAAGTCGGAGACATGATCCAGAAGGAGCAGCAGATTGGCGTTAGCGGATCAACCGGAATGGCGTTCGGAGATCATGTGCACTTCAGCATGCTGATCGCCGGCGTGCAGGTAGACCCGAAAGAGTGGTGGGACGAGCACTGGATTCACGACCGGATCTTGAGTAAGATCGGTCCGCCAGAAACCGCTTCAAAAGTTCCTGACCAGATTCCGAGCCGGAAGCATAAGCGATCTCTTCATGGAAAATAATTGCTTGTTACGGCGCTTTCCAATCGAGCGCGTAGATTTCAGTGCTTCCCGCATCTCGCGTGGAAATCAGAGAACCGTCTGGAGCTACGCCGATCCAGCCGAAGCTGCCATCGGCCGTTTTCAGCCCGTTTAAGCTGGCAAGGCGCTCTACCTTGCCGTCGCTGATCCGAATACGGCGAAACCACCCGTTGTTTGAAAATTGGATGTAATGGCTATCCGGTGACCAGCTGGGCCAGGATGCGCCCGTAGTCGTGAGTTGCCTGCGCTCGTGAGTCGCCAGATCGTAAAGCCAGAGTGTGGGTTGCGGTAAGCCCAGTGCTGCGACGTATCGGCCGTCGGGCGACCAGCGCGGCGACCACAGCCCCTCCGATCCTGGCAGTTTCGATACGCGTCCGGTTTTTAAGTTGATGACGGCCAGAGGCAAATATTGCGGCTGGTTGGGCAACTTGTCTCCCCCCTGAGGGCCAAAGACGAGCGAAGCACCGTCCGGGGACCAGCTTCCATCTTCATCTCCGCCCGGTCCGGCCTCGCCATGCGTCACTTCACGGACTGCGCCGCCTCGGGCAGGCACCAGGTACAGCCGGGACGGTTTTCCAGGTGGTCCGCCGTAGAAAACAATCTGTGTTCCATCCGGCGACCAGCGGGGATTCATCGCGTGCAGCGGAGTTGTGGTAAGTTGCATGCGGTCGCTCCCATCGGCGGCACATCGCCAAATGTAGGTCTCCGGGTAGCTGGTGTAAGCGTAAGTGATCCATTTCCCGTCCCGCGTATAGTCGAGTTGCATGGCCGGGAGCCCCTGCAGATACGGATTCCATTGATCCGCCTTCGCGTCGTATCGGACCAGTTCGCCGCGATTCAGTTGGCCACGGAAAAAGACACTGCGGTCGTCGGGACTTGGTTGGGGGCGATCGGCGATCAGCGGCCCGTTGGTCAACCGCAGAACACTCGAACCACTCCGGATGAAGAACCGAGACCTCTCGCGGACAGCCCAAAGGTCGTGAGTGGCTTCTTCGGCCGAAAAAAGGAAATATTTCCCGTTGTGCGTCCATACGCCGTCCTCACGCGGGTAGTCGCCCAGCTCCGAAAAAAGCTGGTGCAGATGACTCCCATCCGCCCACACTTCCCATAAGCCAACTACATTCTTTCGATACAAAGTAAAGCGAATTTTGCGGCCATCGGGGGACCAGGCCGGATACCGCAGCTCGTCGCTTTTCGTTCGGGCCAACAGCCGCGATTCCGAGCCGTCGCTACGAGCCATCCGCAACTCCGCTTGATCGCAATAGAGGATTTCGTCCCCTTTGGGAGACCAGCGCGCATCGACGGCTGTCAAATCGCCCAGGCGTCGAGGAGGGCCGCCGACTGTGGCAGCTGCCCAAAGCGCTAAAGGAGCGCCTGATTCAACTGAGCGCTGCCCGAGCAACATTTCCGAATCATCGGCCGAGATATCGAGGGGGACCATACCATCGAGCTGCGGCATCGGAACCGGATCTCCACCCCTGGTGCTTACCTGAAACATCTTGAGTTCGGCATTTCCATTTCCGGCTGCGTAGTACAGCCGCGTGCCGTCGTTGACGAAGTACTCCTTGGGCAGCCCGTCACTGGTAATCCTCGCTATACCCACCACACGCGGCATTGGTAGGGGGCGCGTCAGCCAGAAGAGAGTCCCGCTCAATGCGATGGCCAGAATAGGCAGGCCGATGCGCCAGGGGAATTGCCGATCTCGCGCGGGTCGAACCGAGATCCCCCGGCCTGCCGAGCCTCTCGTCGAGATTTGCGGAACCGGAATCGTAGCGGCGGGGGTGGAGGTACGCCCGAGGCGCTTGCAGGCACTGCGGAGGTCAGCGGCAGTCTGGTAGCGGAGATCGGGGTCCTTTTCGAGCGCGCACGTAACCAGACTGTCGAGTTCGGTGCCGAGCGATGGACGAACCGCAGAGGGGGGTTCCGGATCCCGGTGCAGAATGGCATCGAAGATTGCGCCATCTGTGGGTCCCTCAAACGGGCGCACTCCCGTCGCGAGCTCATAAGCAACTACTCCCAGGCTGAACAGGTCGCTGCGCGCGCCAGCCGGTTTGCCGAGCACCTGTTCGGGAGATAAATATTGAATAGTTCCGGCGAGATGGCCGGGGCGGGTTCGAAGCTCCGATTCTCCCCTACTGCTGCTGGCTGGCTCCAGCATGGTGGCCAGACCGAAATCGAGAACTTTCACGAATCCGTCGCCACGCACCATGATGTTCTCGGGTTTGATGTCGCGATGCACGATGCCTGCCTGGTGGGCGGCGCTCAAAGCCGAAGCAGTCTGGCTGACGATTTCGAGCACCGTCTTGGAATCGATGAAGCGGGCGTCAGCGGCCATGAGCGCGCGCAGAGTCCGGCCTTCCACGAATTCCATCGCGATGTAGTAGCAGCCCTGGTCAAAACCGGCATCGAAGATCGACACGATGTGGGGATGGTTGAGCTGAGAGGCGGCGCGCGCTTCGCGTTGGAATCGCTGAATGCGTTGCTGGCTCTGCGCGGCAAACGGAATAGGCAGAACTTTGACCGCTACGCGGCGGGGCAAGTGCAGATCTTCGGCTTCATACACCACCCCCATGCCGCCCGCGCCGATACGCGCGTTCAGACGATAATGCCCGACCACGGTACCCGAAGGAGGCAGGTTCCCAGCTTCCGGGGCTAGCAGTCGTGCCGCGTCTTCGATGGCGTGACGTTCTAAAAAGGAGCCTTTAGCCGCCTCGCGGTCGCCTTCGAGAAGGAGCCCAATGTGAGCCCGCAGGTCAGAATCAGTTTCGCAGGCGGCATCGAGAGCCTCGCGGCGCTCGCGCTCGGGCATTTCGCGGAGCTGGTGGAAGAGTTCGCCCGCGCGCTTATACTCTTCCGGCGTCATGGTCTCCCGTGATGACGCCAGACTGGAGCCGTTTGAACAGCCAGGCCCGCGCAATCCGCCAGTCGCGCACCACCGTGGGTTCCGACACACCCAGCACTGCGGCTGCCTCCGCATTGTCCAGACCGCCAAAGTAGCGCAGCTCCACAACCTGCTCTTGCCGCGGATCCAGCACAGCTAGTTCGTTCAGCGCAGCATCAAGATCCAGAAAATCGACCGGTGTGGGCTGGGTGGCGCCGCAACCGCCGATGTTTGAAAAATCGGCGCGCGGGCCATCGGCATGACGCTTGGCGCTATGCTGCGCGCGAGCGAAGTCGATGAGAATTCGCCTCATCAGACACGCAGAGTGAGCGAAGAAGTGAGCACGGCTGGCCCAGGCGACAGGCGCGCCTCCCATCAGGCGAATGAAAGCCTCATTGATCAGCGCGGAGGGCTGCAGAAGATGGTCCTCTTTTGCACGTCCCAGGCTGCGCTCCGCCAGTCTGTGCAGCTCTGCATACACGACCGGCGTTAACCGCTCGAGCGCGGAAATATCACCCGCGCTCCAATCATTCAGGATGCGGGTTAGTTGGACAGCGGAAGGCTGCGCTGACCCCATATTGAGAAGGCTGTTTACCGCAATTATAGCGACTCGCGCTTCGCTTACAGCGAATTCTTTACTTTTCATGATCGCCGAAACCGGGATTTTTCGATTACCTGTATAAAGGCACTTCATCCATATGGTTCGTCCATTAAGTCAAAACCTGCTCTCGGCGGCGCTCCTCGCGCTTGCCCTATGCGTCACGGCCACAGACGGTATCTGCGCTAGTACTTACTCCGGAAACAATCAGACCGGCGTAACCACGCGCACGCTGCCGCAGCCGCTTATCATCTCGACGAGTGCCTCTTCGGTCGCCTTCACGATTGTTGCGAGTGACGGCGCGGCCGGAACATGGCTGCCCATCAACGGTTTCCCGACGGCGACGATCACGGACAACGGCACCGTGGCGACCGTCACGCCCGATTCGCAAGGCTACGCGACTTCTCCCCAATTGACGGCCAACAGCACGGCCGGATCGTTCACCGTAACCGCGAACGACGGCAGCAACATATTGACGTTCAACGTGAGTACAAGTGCCTGCACCACCAACCCCGCGGTGACGCTCAACACAGACACCGGAACCTCGGGCGACCTGCGTTCTGCCATCAATAACGCCTGTGCTGCTTCGACCATTGACTTGACGGGATTGTCGGGTACCATCACGCTCACCAATGGCCGGCTGCGGATTGACGACAACCTCACCATAACCGGGCCCGGCGCGAACAGTCTGGCGATCAGCGGCAACAACGCCACGCGCGTGTTCTTTATCGGCAACGGCAACGTCTCCATCAGCAATGTGACGCTCGAAAACGGTCTGGGCGAGGGGGGCAATGGAAATCCCGGCAGCGGCGGCGCAGCCGGTCTGGGTGGCGCGATCTATCAGAATGGCGGCAATCTGACCATCGTTGGCGTGACCTTTAACGGGAACAAGGCCCAGGGCGGAAGCAGCTCCGGCACTGGCGTCAGCCAAGGCGCAGGTTTCGGCGGAACCTCGCCCTCGGGCTTCGGCGGCGATCTGTTCGGTATCCCCGGTTTTAACAATGGAGGCAACGGCGGCCCCGGGGCAGGCGGTGGGTACAGCAGCGCCAACGGCGGCAGTGGCGGCTTCGGCGGCGGCGGGGGCGGTGGCGAGTCCGGTAATGGCGGCAGTGGTGGCTTCGGCGGCGGCGGCGGCGGCGCATTCGACGGTTTTGGATCCGTCGGCTCCGGCGGATTCGGCGGTGACAGCGGCGGCTTGGGCTCCTATTTGGCGCCCGGTTATGGCGGCGGCGCTGCAGGGTTTGGCGGCGCGATCTTCGTCTACGCCGGCACGCTTTCGCTCAACAATGACACTTTCACAAACAACTCTGCTGTCGGCGGAACCGACTATGGCAGCGGCGGCCAAGGCAAAGGCGGCGCGATTTTCATTTACTCCGGCGCAACCGCCACAATCGCAGGGCTGAACCTGAGCAACAACACGGCGGCCGCTGAAGGTCAAGCCGGTATCGGCAACTCAGCCTCCCCGTACACGAACACCGCAACCTGTCCAGGCGAAGACGACAACAACATATGCGGCGTGGTCGATCAGGTCTCGTTGAGCGGCCCATCCACGGCCGCTTACGGCAGCAACTTCGAGGTGACTCCAACGTCCAGCACCGACGCGACGCCGACCGTTACCGTTTCCGCCGGTCCGTGCTCGAATTCGGGAACCAGCATTAGCGCTAACGGCGCAAACGGAACCTGTGTCATTCAAGCAGCGTGGAACGGCGTTGCGATAACGGTGAGCGTCAAGATCACACCCGCCGCTACAGCGACTTCCTGCGTCGCGCCTCCAGCCAACCTTAACGCCTGGTGGAAAGCCGAGGGCAACGCCAACGATGTCACGGGCGAATACAACGGAACAGCCGGAGGCGATCTCAGCTACGCGGCGGGTGAAGTCGGGCAGGCGTTTTCATTCGACGGCACGCAGAGTCCCTTTGTGGCAATTCCGGCAGGCGCATTTCCGTCCGAACCCAGCAACGGCAGTTTCACGTTTGAAGCCTGGTTCCAGACTTCCTTGGGCGGCGTCATTCTCGGGCAGCAGAACAACGGCGCCGCGTACGCCACTGCGTCCGGTCTTCAAGGCTGGGCGCCTGCCATCTATGTGGGTACCGATGGGAAGCTGTACACCGAAGTGTTCTACACCGGCGCCATTAGCCAGACCATCAGCTCGTACGCCGTTAACGACGGCCAATGGCATCACGTAGCCGTTACCTACGACGGAAGTAACGAAATAACGTATCTCGACGGCGCGTCCATCGGGACCCAGACGTCTTTCACACAAGCGGGGAACGGCTCGGGAGCATTTCAGTATCAACTCGGAACGGGTTATGCCGCCGGTTGGCCGGCGAGCAACAATGCATGGTACACGTTCACGGGCCTCATTGATGAAGCTAGTGTGTACTCGCGCGCGCTGGCGAAAAGCGAAATCCTCGGCATCATTTCGGCCGCCAGCTACGGCAAGTGCGACAGCTCAGGCATTTACTCCGGAGATAACCAGACCGGCGCAACCACGCGCACGCTGCCGCAGCCGTTTATCGTTTCAACCAGCAATAATCCGGCTTCGGTCACGTTCACGGTAGTCCCGAACGGGAATGCGGGCGGCACGTTCCGCGGTAACGCAACGTCGGCGCAGGTCACGCCCGATCCGCAAGGCTTTGCGACTTCTCCACAACTCACGGCGAACGGCAACCCAGGATCGTTCACGGTAACGGCAAACGACGGTACCAACACCGAGGTATTCAACGTGACCACGACGGCGTGTACTAACAACCCGGCGGTCACGGCCACAACCGATACCGGCGTCGCGGGCGAGCTGCGCTACGCAGTCAACAACGCCTGCGCGGGTTCGACCATTGACCTGAGGGCGCTTTCCGGCACGATTACGCTGGGAAGCCGCATTCGTATTGACGATAGCCTGACCATCAGCGGGCCGGGCGCGGCCAATTTAGCGATCAGCGGCAACAATGCTACGCGGCTGTTTTTCATCGGCAACGGCAATGTGTCGATCAGCAATTTGACTTTGCAGAACGGTCTGGCCCAGGGGGGCAACGCCGGCTACGGCGGCGGCGGAGCCGGCATGGGCGGCGCGATTTTTCAGAATGGCGGCAGCCTGGCTATTACCGGTGTCACCTTCAGCGGCAACACAGCCGACGGCGGAAGTGCTGCTTTCAAAAACAACACCAGTGGGGGCGGCGGCTTCGGAGGGAACGGCGGCAGTTCTAACGGCGCAAGCGGCGGCGATCTGTTCGGTATCGGAGGACTTACCAACGGCGCAAGCGGTACCCCCGGCGCGGGCGGCAGCGAGGGAAATCCCGCGGGCGGCAATGGCGGGTTCGGCGCCGGCGGCGGGGCAGGCTTTGGCGGGTTCGGCCCCAGTTTCCGCGGTGGCAACGGCGGATTCGGCGGCGGCGGCGCCTACGGGAATGGCGCCGACGGCAATGCCGGCTTCGGCGGCGAGAGTAGCAGTCACGGCAGTCCGGGCGCTGGCTTTGGGGGCGCGATCTTCGAATACGCCGGCACCCTTTCGCTTACCGACGACACTTTCACCAACAACTCTGCTATCGGTGGATCTGATACGGAGGGCGGCGGCGCCCAGGGCAAAGGCGGAGCGATCTTCATTTATTCCGGCGCAACCGCCACAGCCGGTAACCTGAGCGTCAGCGGCAACACGGCGGCGCAGAACGCGAACCAGACCAGCACCGGCAACAACTCCTACGGCCAGGGCGTATGTCCCGGCGAGGACGACGTGAATATCTGCGGTGTACTCACCCAGTATTCGCTCAGCACTACAACGGAAACGACAAAATATAACGGAACATTCCAGGTGACTACCACAATGAGTACAAACGCGACCGTGAACGTGATCGCCGGGCCGTGCTCTATTTCGGGAACTACGGTCAGTGTGTATGGCGCGAGCGGAACCTGCGTGCTCCAGGCCACGTGGTCGGGGACCTCGCAAACGGCGACGCTGAGCGTGCCGATTGGTGCTGCCAGCTCTTGCGCCGCTCCTCCGGCCAATCTGACGGCGTGGTGGAAAGCTGAAGGCAACACCAACGATGTCACCGACGCATACAACGGAACCACTGGGGGCGATCTCAGCTACGCCTCCGGCGAGGTCGGACAGGCGTTTTCGTTCGACGGCACGCAGAGCCCGTATGTCTCACTGCCTGCGGGAGCGTTTCCAGCCAGTGGTGCTGCCTTCAGCTTTGAAGCATGGTTCAAGACCACGACCGGCGGCGTGATTCTGGGTCATCAAGACTCTGCGCCGTATGGATCCCCAAGTTCACACACGCCTGCGATCTACGTCGGCACAGATGGCAAGCTGTATGTGCAAGCGCTGTACAGCGGCAGTACAGGATTCGCGCAATCCATCAGCTCGTACGCAGTGAATGACGGGCAATGGCACCACGTGGCGGTCACGTTCGACGGAACGAATCAGATCGCGTACGTGGACGGAGTTGCGTTCGGGAGCCCGCAAACGATCGGGTCGAACCCGCAGACGGATCCGTACTATCAGCTCGGCACGGGCTATACATCCGGCTGGCCGGCGAGCAATGGCGGCTGGTACACGTTTTATGGGCTGATCGATGAAGCGACCGTCTATTCGCGCGCCCTGACCCAGAGCGAGGTTATCGGCATCGCCGCTGCGGGCAACAACGGCAAGTGCGACGACTTGAGCCTTTACTCCGGAAACAACCAGACCGGCATCACCACGCGCAGTTTGCCGCAGCCGTTTATCATCGTGACCAACAACCATCCCAGTTCGGTCACGTTCACCGTGGTCCCGAATGGCAATATCGGCGGCACGTTCCCTGGCAACACAAGCTCGGCGCAGGTGAAGCCGGATTCGGAAGGCTTTGCCACTTCTCCGCAGTTGATAGCCAACGGCAACCCAGGATCGTTCACCGTCACCGCGACCTACAGCAGTGAACCGGCTGTAGTATTCAGCGTGACGACGACGGCCTGTACGAGTAACCCAGCGGTTACGCTCAACACAGATACCGGCGTTGCGGACGAGCTGCGCTATGCCGTTAACAACGCCTGTGCAGGATCGACGATTGACCTGACGGGACTTTCAGGCGTCATCACACTCGGAAGCCGCATTCGCATTGACGATAGCTTGACCATTGCCGGCCCTGGGGCGGCGAATCTAGCCATTGACGGCGGCAACGCAGCCAATCCGGGCAACGGTACCCGCATCTTCTTCATCGGCGACGGCAACGTGTCGATCAGAAACTTGACGCTCGAAAACGGCCTCGGTCAGGGGGGCAGCGCCAATAAGGGAGGCGGCGCCGCAGGCATGGGCGGAGCCATCTATGAAAATGGCGGGCACCTGACCGTTATCGGTGTCACTTTTAGCGGAAACACGGCCCAGGGTGGGAGTGGCGGCCAAAACGGCGGGCTGGGCGGCGGCGGCTTCGGCGGGAATGCGGCGGGTAATAACGGCGCGGGCGGCGGCGATCTGTTCGGTGTAGGCGGACTCGATAACTCCAACGGATATGGCCACGTCGGCGGCCCTGGCGCAGGCGGCGGTGGAAGCACTGGCCCGAACCAAGTCGTAACCAAAGGTGGCAACGGCGGATTTGGCGCTGGTGGCGGCGGTGGCATCGAGTGGGGTGGCGGCAACGGCGGATTTGGCGCCGGTGGCGGCGGCGGTATCGTGCCCAACTACGGCGGTGGCTCCGGCGGATTCGGCGGCGGTGCGGCCAGCGGGGGCGGGGACGGCATAACCGGCTCCGGAGGCGGCGGCGCAGGCTTTGGCGGCGCCATCTTCCAGTACGGCGGCACGCTCACGCTCGGAAACGACACGTTCACCAACAACTCCGCCATTGGCGGAACCGGCAATCAAAGCGGAGAAGGTAAAGGCGGGGCGATCTTCATTTATTCCGGCGCAACCGCCACCGGCGCGGCCTTAACGTTCAGCGGCAGCACGGCAGCGCAGAACGCCGGTGAGGCCAGCACCGGCAACAATTCCTACGGCCAGGGCGTATGTCCCGGCGAGGACGACGTGAATATTTGCGGCGCGCTGCCGGTCGGGCCGCCCATCACGATTTCGGTGAGTCCGAATCAGGGATCCGGCTCCTCGCAGGCGTTCACGGCCGTCTATTTGGACGGATACGGCGCCACAGATTTCAGCGAAGTGCGACTGCTGATCAACAGCACAGAAACGGCCAACGGTTCGTGCTATGCGCGCTATGTGCCTGCGACGGGGCAATTGCAGTTGCTGGAGGATCCCGAGGGCCCCTGGTCGGCCGGCCTGACTCCCGGCGGGAGTGGAAGCGTGAGCAATGGCCAGTGCACGCTTCTGGCTTCCGGCTCGTCCGTTTCCGTCTCCGGCTACAACCTGACGGTGGTCTTCAACATCACCTTCACCGGCTTCAGTGGAAACAAGTACATCTGGCTCTATGCAATCAACAGCAAGAGCCAGAACAGCGGACTCAACCTGCAAGGGAGCTACACGGCGGTACCCTCCACGCTTGCGCCGACCACGGTTTCGGTGAACCCGAGTCATGGATCGGGCTCCTCTCAGGGGTTCACGGCCCTCTATTCGGAGGCCAGGGGAGCAGCGGATCTCAGCGACGTTCGGATGCTGATCAACAGCACGGCGACTGCCGACAGCGCCTGTTATGTGCGTTACGTGCCTGGAACGGGGCAGTTGCAACTGCTGAATAATGGCGGGAACGCCTGGTCCAGCGGCCTGACACCCGGCGGCAGCGGAAGCACTGCCAACAGCCAATGCACGCTGTTTGCTTCCGGCTCGTCTGTTTCCACCTCCGGCGACACCATGACGGTGGTGTTCAATATCACCTTCACTGGCTTCAGTGGCAGCAAGACGATCTGGCTCTATGCAGTCAATAACGAAAATCAGAACACTGGACTCAACCTGCGAGGGAGCTTCACCGCTGTAGGCTCTATGCCTGCGCCTGCCACGGTTTCGGTCAGCCCGGCTCATGCATCCGGCTCTTCTCAGCAGTTCACCGCAGCATATTCGGATGTTATCGGCACATCGGACCTCAGCGAGGTTCGGATGCTGATCAACAGCAGCAAAACAGCCGGCAACGGGTGTTATGTGCGCTACGTAGTGGGGATGGGAATGTTGGAACTGCTGAACAATGCAGGCGGCGCGTGGTCGAGCGGCCTGACACCGGGCGGAAGCGGAAGCGCGGCCAATACCCAGTGCACTCTTTCTGCTTCCGGGTCGTCCGTTTCCACCTCCGGCAACACGGTAACGGTAGTCTTCAACATCACCTTCAACGCCAGCTTTGACGGAAACCAGAGTATCTGGCTGTATGCAGTGAATAATGAAGCCCAAAACAGCGGGCTCAATCTCGACGGAACGTTCACCGTAAGCCAGTAACGCCGGGAGTGCCTTCGACAGAACCCCGACCGTGAGGAAGGGGCGTCCCGTCGGTGACGCTCGGGGTTCTTTTCTTTTTTCATGATCGCCGAAACCAGGATTTTTCGATTACCTATACAAAGGCACCTATTCCATATGGTTCGTCCACTCACTCGAAACCTGCTCTCGGCGGCGCTCCTGGCGCTTGCGATTTCCGCTACGGCCATGGCGACGTCGATTTACTCGGGAAACAACCAGACCGGCGTAACCACTCGCACGCTGCCCCAGCCGTTCATCATTTCGACCAGCGCCTCTTCGGTCACCTTCACGATTGTTGCGAGTGACGGCGTGGGCGGAACATGGCTGCCCATCAACGGTTTCCCGGTGCCCACCATCACAGACTCGGGCACCGTCGCCACGGTGACGCCCGATTCGCAGGGCTATGCGACTTCGCCGCAATTGACGGCCAACAGCACCGCAGGGTCGTTTACGGTAACGGCGAGCGATGGCGCCAACACGGTCACGTTCTACGTGACCACCGCTGCATGTACGGCAGGTCCGCTAACCGTGACCGACACAAGCGATAGCGCCAGCGATACGGGTAGCCTGCGCTACGCGGTGAGCAACGCGTGCGCGGGTTCGACTATCACTTTTCACAGCGGGTTGGCGAGCCCGATCACGCTTGAAAGCCGCATTCGGATTGATGACTCGCTCACGATCAACGGACCGGGCGCGGCGAATCTCGCGATCAGCGGGAACAACGCCACGCGCCTGTTCTTCATCGGCAACGGCAACGTGTCGATCAGCAACTTGACGTTGCAGAACGGTCTCGGACAGGGGGGCGGCAGCTATGGCGGCGGCGGAGCCGGCATGGGCGGCGCGATTTACCAGAATGGCGGCAACCTGATTGTCTCCGGGGTGACGTTCAGCGGAAACCAGGCGCACGGCGGTAGCGGAGGCAACAACGCGTACCACAGTGGCGGCGGCGGCTTCGGCGCTGGCGGCGGTGGTGGCAACAACGGCGGCGGCGGCGGCGATCTCTTCGGTGTTGGTGGACTCGCGAATTTTAACGGAAACGGCGGCAATGGCGGCCCGGGGGCGGGCGGTGGGGTGGGGTACCAGCAGGGCGGTATAGGCGGATTCGGCGGGGGCGGCGGGAATGCCGCGTACTACTCGGACGCTTACGGCGGCAACGGCGGATTCGGCGGCGGCGGCGGTGGTGGCAACAACGGCGGCGGCAACGGCGGCTTCGGCGGCGGAGCCGGCTCAAGCGAGAACGGCAGCGGGGGCGGCGCAGGCTTTGGAGGCGCGATTTTCGAGTACGCCGGCACCCTCTCGCTCAGCAACGACACCTTCGCCAACAACTCTGCTGTAGGCGGAACCGGTAGCGGCAACGGTGGTCAGGGCAAAGGCGGAGCGATCTTCATCTACTCCGGCGCAACCGCCACAGGCACCGGCTTATCCTTCAGCGGCAGCACGGCGTCCGCTGCCGGTCAACCCGGCATCGGCAACTCGCCCGCACCGTACACGAACGGATCTAGCTGTCCCGGCGAAGACGATGCGGACATCTGCGGCGTTCTCGATCAGATCGACAACGTTCCGGCATCGGCGGCCTACGGCGGAAGCTTCACGCCTACCGTGACGACCGGCGCAACCGTATCGGTCTTGTCGGGCCCTTGCTCCATTTCGGGAAGCTCCGTTAACGTCAACGGCGCGAACGGAACGTGCGTGATTGAAGCATTGTTGGACGGCGCAACGGCAACCGCCAGCGTCACCGTCACGCCCGCGAACACATCCACATCCTGCCACGCCCCGCCAGCCAATCTCACCGCTTGGTACAAAGCCGAAAACAACACTAACGATGTCACTGGCGAATACAACGGAACCTCCGGCGCCGATCTCGGCTACGCCAGCGGCGAAGTCGGGCAGGCGTTTTCCTTCGATGGCACGCAAAGCCCGTATGTGGCGATCCCGGCGGGGGCGTTTCCAACCACCGGCACTGCGTTCAGTTTTGAAGCCTGGTTCCAGACCTCTAGCGGTGGCGTCATTCTCGGTCATCAGGACTCCGCGCCGTATGGATCGGCGAATTCGCATACGCCAGCGATTTACGTCGGCACGGATGGAAAGCTGTACGTGCAAGCGCTATTCAGCAACAGCACACAATTCACGCAGTCGGTCAGCTCGTACGCGGTGAACGATGGGCAGTGGCATCACGTTGCGTTCACGTTCGATGGCACGAACCAGACTGCGTACCTGGATGGAGCGACGTTCGGGAGTCCGCAAACGATCGGGTCGAACCCGCAGATTGATCCGTATTATCAGCTCGGTACGGGGTATACAGCCAGTTGGCCGGCCGGCAACAACGCCTGGTACGCCTTTAACGGGCTGATCGACGAAGCGACAGTCTACTCAAGCGTGCTTCAACAGTCCGACATCGTCAACATCATCTCGGCCGGCAAGTACGGCAAATGCGACACCTCGGGGATTTACTCCGGCAACAACCAGAGCGGCGTGACGACCCGCACGCTGCCCCAGCCGTTTATCGTTTCGACCAGCAATAATGCCGCTTCGGTAACGTTCACAGTGGTCCCGAACGGCAACGCGGGTGGAACGTTCCCTGGCAACGCCAATTCGGTCAATGTGACCCCCGATTCGCAGGGCTATGCGACTTCTCCGCAACTGACGGCTAACGGCAATGCAGGATCGTTTACCGTAACGGCGAATGACGGCACCAACACCGAGGTATTCAACATTACGACGACCGCTTGCACTACCAACCCTGCGGTCACGCTCAACACAGACACGGGCGTTGCGGGCGAGTTACGCTATGCGGTCAACAACGCCTGCGCGGGTTCGACGATCGATCTGACGGCGCTTTCCGGAACGATTACGCTCGGAAGCCGGATCCGCATCGACGACTCGCTCACCATCAACGGACCGGGCGCGGCGAATCTGGCGATCGACGGCGGCAACGCAGCCAATCCCGGGAACGGCACGCGAATCTTCTTCATCGGCAACGGGAACGTTTCGATCAGCAACTTGACTTTGCAGAACGGTCTCGGGCAGGGGGGCAGCGGCAATGGTGGAGGAGCCGGCATGGGGGGCGCGATTTACCAGAATGGCGGGAACCTGACGATTACTAGCGTCACGTTTACCGGAAACACAGCCCGGGGGGGCGGCGGCGGCGCGGACACGGGCGGCGGCGGATTCGGCGGAAACGCGAGCGGCGATAACGGCGCCAGCGGCGGTGATCTGTTCGGTGTCGGCGGGCTCTCCGGCGGGGGTAACGGCGGCCCTGGCGCAGGCGGCGGCGGAAGCGCAACTTCGAACAGCGGCAATGGCGGATTCGGCGGCGGCGGCTACGGCGGGGGCGACTTCTTCGGCGGCAATGGCGGATTCGGCGGCGGCGGCGGCGAAGATGGCGGCAAGGGCGGATTCGGGGGAGACAATCGCGGCGGCGGCGGTGCAGGCTTTGGCGGCGCGATCTTCGAGTACGCCGGCACGCTCTCGCTCAGCAACGACACTTTCACCACTAACTCTGCTATCGGCGGAAGCGACCATTGGGGCGGCGGCCAAGGCAAAGGCGGAGCGATTTTCATCTACTCCGGCGCAACAGCCACAGGCAGCGACCTGACGTTCAGCGGCAGCACGGCTGCACAGAATGCGAATGAGGCCAGCACCGGCAGCTCGTCCTACGCGCAGGGCGTCTGTCCCGGTGAAGACGATGTGAACATCTGCGGTGTCCTCGATCAGATCGACAACGTTCCGGCATCCGCAGCTTATGGGTCCAGCTTCACGCCTAGCGCGACCTCGGGCGCAACCTTGTCGGTCCTGTCCGGCCCGTGCGCCATTTCGGGAAGCAGCGTTCAAGTCAATGGCGCAAACGGAACGTGCGTGATGGAAGCATCGTTGAACGGCATTACAGCAACCGCCAGCGTCACTATCACGCCCGCGACCACAGCTACTTCCTGCGACGCTCCGCCCGCCAATCTCACCGCCTGGTGGAAAGCCGAGGGCAATACCAACGATGTCACCGGCGAGTACAACGGAACCTCCGGCGGCGATCTCAGCTACGCCACCGGCAAAGTCGGGCAGGCATTCTCCTTCGATGGCAGCGCCAGCTCTTATGTGGCACTTCCGGCGGCGGCCTTTCCAGCGGCTGGCGGCGCCTTCAGTTTTGAAGCCTGGTTCCAGACCTCGAGCGGCGGCGTCATTCTCGGTCATCAGGACTCCGCGCCGACTGCTACGCCGGGATCGCACACGCCTGCCATCTACGTCGGCACGGACGGCAAGCTGTACATGCAAGCGCTCTACAGCTCTAGTACAGGATTCACGCAATCGGTCAGCTCGTACGCGGTGAACGACGGGCAATGGCACCACGTCGCGGTCACCTTTGACGGAACGAGCCAGCAGATGGCGTATCTGGATGGAGCTGCGTTCGGAAGTCCGCAAATCATCGGGTCGAGCCCGCAGATTGATCAGTATTATCAGCTTGGCACGGGGTATACAGCCAGTTGGCCGGCCGGCAACAACGCCTGGTACGCCTTTAACGGACTGATCGACGAAGCGACGGTGTATTCGCGCGCGTTGGCGCAGAGCGAGATCATCAGCATCATCTCGGCCGCCAGCTACGGCAAATGCGACACCTCGGGGATTTACTCCGGCAACAATCAGACCGGCGTGACGACCCGCACGCTGCCACAGCCGTTTATCGTTTCGACCAGCAATAATGCCGCTTCGGTGACTTTTACGGTGGTCCCGAACGGGAATGCGGGTGGAACGTTCCCTGGCAACGCCAATTCGGTCAATGTGACCCCCGATTCGCAAGGCTACGCGACTTCTCCGCAACTGACGGCCAACGGCAATGCAGGATCGTTTACTGTAACGGCGAACGACGGAACCAACACCGAGGTTTTCAACGTAACGACCGGGGCCTGTACCACCAACCCTGCGGTCACGCTCAACACAGACACGGGCATTGCGGGCGAGTTGCGCTATGCGGTGAACAACGCCTGCGCGGGTTCGACGATCAACCTGACCGCACTCTCAGGCACTATCACGCTCGCGAGCCGGATCCGCATCGATGACTCGCTCACCATCAACGGACCGGGCGCGGCGAATCTGGCGATCGACGGCGGCAACGCAGCCAATCCCGGCAACGGTACCCGCATCTTCTTCATCGGCAACGGCAACGTGTCAATCAGCAATTTGACCTTGCAGAACGGTCTCGGCCAGGGCGGCGCTGGCAACTTGGGGGGCGGCGGTGCGGGCATGGGCGGCGCGATTTATCAGAATGGCGGCAAGCTGACGATCAGTAGCGTCGTCCTTAGCGGGAACACGGCCCAGGGTGGAAATGCTGACGTCGGCGGTAACGGGGGTGGCGGATTCGGCGGGAACGCGAGCGGCAGCAACGGAGGGAGCGGCGGGGATCTGTTCGGTGTCGGCGGACTCTATAGCTCAGGCGGAACTGCCGGCAGCGGGGGCCCGGGGGCAGGCGGCGGTGGAACCGACAGTGGGACCGGCGGCAACGGCGGATTCGGCGGCGGCGGCGGCCGGGATGCTGGTGCCGGCAATGGCGGATTCGGCGGCAATGGCGGATTCGGCGGCGGAGGCGGCGCTGGCGGATTCGGCGGCGGAGGCGGCGCTGGCGGATTCGGCGGCGGCCGTGGCACCGGTGGCGGCGCTGGCTTTGGCGGAGCGATCTTCCAATACGCCGGCACGCTTACGCTCAGCAATGACACGTTTACCGGCAACTCTGCCAGCGGCGGAACCGACCGCGGCACAGGCGGCCAGGGCAAGGGCGGAGCGATTTTCGTTTATTCCGGCGCAACCGCCACAGGCACCGGCTTAACCTTCAGCGGCAGCACGGCGGCCGCTGCCGGCCAATCCGGCATCGGCAGCTCACCCGCTCCGTACACAAACGGATCTACCTGTCCCGGCGAAGACGACGTGAATATTTGCGGCGTGCTCACGATAATCGGGCCCCCCACCACCATTTCGGTGAGCCCGAATAAGGGATCCCGCTCCTCTCAACAGTTCACCGCTTTATATTCGGACCTTAACGGCACGTCGGATCTCAGCGAAGTGCGAATGCTGATAAACGGCTCTGAAACGGCCTCGGGTTCGTGCTATGTGCGGTATGTGCCTGGGACGGGGCAATTGCAGTTGCTGGACGATCCCGAGGGTCCCTGGTCGGTTGGCCTCACTCCCGAAGGAAGCGGAAGCGCGACCAATGGCCAGTGCACCCTTTTTGCTTCCGGGTCCTCGGTTTCCAGCTCCGGCAATAACCTGACGGTGGTGTTCAACATCACGTTTACCGGCTTTAGCGGAAGCAAGAACATCTGGCTATACGCAGTCAATAATGAAACTCAGAACAGTGGACTCAATCTGCGCGGCAGCTTCACGGCGGTACCCTCTACGACGGCGCCTAGCACTGTTTCGCTTAGCCCGAGTCATGGATCCGGCTCCTCTCAGGCGTTCACGGCCGAATATTCGGAGGCCAACGGAGCAGCGGATTTAACCGATGTTCGGATGCTGATCAACGGCAGTGCAACGCCCACCAACGCCTGTTATGTGCGCTATGTGGTTGCGACGCAGCAGTTGCAACTGCTGAACAATGCAGGCAACGCCTGGTCCAGCGGTCTGACACCGGGCGGGAGCGGAAGCGCTGCCAACAGCCAATGCACGCTGTTTGCTTCCGGGTCGTCGGTTTTCAGCTCCGGCAATGCGCTGACGGTAGTGTTCAAAATCACCTTCACCGGCTTCACTGGAAGCAAGAACATCTGGCTCTATGCAGTCAATAACCAAAATCAGAACAGCGGACTCAACCTGCGAGGCACCTTCACGGCCTCAGGCTCCATGCCCGGGCCTGCAACTGTTTCAGTGAGCCCGAATGCCGGATCCGGCGACTCTCAGCAGTTCACCGCCGCATATTCGGATGCTAACGGCACATCCGACCTAAGCGAGGTTCGGATGCTGATCAACAGCAGCAAAACGGCCGGAAACGGGTGTTATGTGCGCTACGTGGTGGGAACGGGAGTGTTGGAACTGCTGAACAATGGCGGGAGCACCTGGTCGGCTGGTCTCACTCCCAATGGAACCGGAACGGTGGCCAATACCCAGTGCACTCTTTCGGCTTCCGGGTCGTCCGTTTCCACTTCCGGCAACACGCTGACGGTAGTCTTCAACATCACCTTTAACGCCAGCTTTGACGGAAAGCAGAGTATCTGCCTATACGGAGTGAATAACGAAGCCCAAAACAGCGGGCTCAATCTCTACGGAACGTTCACCGTGAACTGAGATGGAGGTCAACGACGGTTAGCCGAAAATAAGCGGGGCTACTTTTTCTCTTCCGCTTCTTCCTTGCCTTCGCGAACCTGTTTCGCACGCTCTTCGCGGCGAGCGGCGCGTTCGGCAGCGCGCTTCACCAGCTCGGACCCAACCAGCTCGAGCTTAGCGGTTTCCGCGCCATCGCCTTTGCGCCATCCGAGCCTCACGATGCGTGTATAGCCGCCCTGCCGCTGATTGAATCGCGGGCCGAGCTTATCGAACAATTTCTTGACCGCGTCCGGCTCGATGAGAAACGCCGCAGCCTGACGCCGGGCGTGCAAGCTGTCCTCTTTTGCAAGAGTGATCATCTTCTCGACCAGAGGCTTTGCGGCCTTGGCTTTGGGAACGGTGGTTGTGATCCGCTCCTCTTGAATCACGTTCGTCACCAGCCCGCGCAGGAGGGCGCGTCTGGCGCTCGTATCACGCTTAAGCTTTACTCCGGCCTTGCGGTGCCGCACGTTTATTCCTCGATTCCGGCGTAGGTTTCGCTACCAAATTCCGAGGGGGAAGCTGGCGGTGCGCCGCCGACTAACCGGCCCTGCGCGTCGAACTTCATGCCGAACGAAAGTCCGAGCCCGGAGAGGATCTCCTTAATTTCGTTCAGCGACTTTCGCCCGAAATTCTTGGTCCTCAGCATCTCCGATTCGCTCTTCTGAACGAGATCGCCAATAGTCTGAATGTTAGCGTTCTTCAAACAGTTGTAGGAACGCACGCTGAGCTCCAGCTCTTCGACCGAGCGGTTCAGCACTTCATTCATCTGGTTAATCGCGCGCTCGGCCGGCTCCTCTGAAATCTCCGGCGTCTCTTCAAAGTTGATGAAGATCGTCATATGATCTTTGAGCAGCTTGGATGCCTGGCCTACGGCGTCCTGCGGAGAAATTGCGCCATTGGTCCAGACTTCGACGGTGAGCTTGTCGTAATCCGTGTTCTGGCCCAGACGAGCGGCCTCTACCGTATAGTTCACCTTGCGAACAGGCGAGTGGACCGAGTCGATCGGAATGTAGCCGATCGGCAGATCTTCGTCATAATTGCGGTCCGCTGAAACATAGCCGCGCCCGCTCTTGATCCGCATTTCTATATTGAGCTTGCCGCCTTCGCCGACTGTCGCGATGTGCAGATTGCGATCCAGCACTTCAACATCGTTGTCAGTCTGGATCTGGCTGCTCATGACTTCGCCCGGAGCTTCCACCCGAAGATGCGCGATGCGAGTGCCTTCGCCGATCATTTTGAACGGGACTTGTTTGAGGTTGAGGATGATGTCAGTGGCATCCTCGACAACACCCGGAATGGGGCTGAACTCGTGCGAAACGCCATCAATTCGAACGCCGGTTATCGCGGCACCTTCGATGGAGCTCAAAAGGACACGCCGCAGGCCGGTCCCGATAGTGGACCCGAATCCACGCTCGAACGGCTGTGCGGTGAATTGACCGAATCGCTCCGTGAGCGTTTCTGTATTCGCGACTAAACGTTTGGGCTTCTGAAATCCTTTAAACATAGTTTTCTGTTTTCAATCCTTTTCGTCGATTTTCGAAGAATTCTACTTCGAGTACAGCTCGACGATGAGCTGTTCATTCAACTGGATCTGCACCAACTCGTCACGCTTGGGTTGCTGCAAAATTCGCGCTTTCAGCGCATCGCGATCCACCTCCAGCCACGAGGGACTGGGAGTGTGTGCGGTGGCATCGCGCGCGGAAAGAATAGCGGAATTGTCCCGGCTGCTCTGCCGGACCTCCACCACGTCTCCCGGCTTTACAGTGAAAGACGGAATATTCACCTTACGGCCATTCACAGTCATATGCCCGTGGCGGACAAGTTGTCGTCCCTGTGCGCGACTCGTGGCTATACCCATGCGGTATGCGACGTTATCCAGCCTGCGTTCCAGCATCGCCAGCATCAATTCGCCGGTGATACCTTTTTGATTCACGGCCTTCTCGTAAAGGTTCCGGAATTGACCTTCGAGAATACGGTAATAGCGCCGCGCCTTTTGCTTCTCACGAAGCTGCAGACCGTACCCGACGAGCTTTGCTTTCTTATCCTTCCCGTGCTGGCCAGGGGCGAAATTGCGCTTTTCGATAGCGCACTTTTCCGTGTGGCAGCGCTCGCCTTTCAAGAACAGCTTCATGCCCTCGCGGCGGCAGAGCCGGCACACCGGGCCACTATAACGTGCCAATTCAAAACCTCCCAACGTACACGGCTATGCTTTTCGCACTCATGTTACGCTCTCTCGCTAAACTCTTCTCTTCTTCGGCGGACGGCATCCATTGTGCGGAATCGGCGTGACGTCCCGGATCGACCTCACCTCGATACCTGCAGTAGACAGCGCCCGAACCGCCGATTCCCGGCCTGATCCCGGACCGGCAACGCGAACTTCAACAGCTCGCAGACCGGATTCCTTCGCTTTGTTTGCAGCCGTCAAGGAAGCCTGCTGAGCGGCGAACGGCGTGCCTTTTCGCGAGCCGCGGAACCCCAGCGAGCCGGAGCTGGACCATGCCAGCACATTGCCCAAAGGATCGGTGAACGTGATGATCGTATTGTTGAACGACGCCTGGATGTGTACCGTTCCAAACGGGACGTTCTTCTTTTCCTTCTTCTTGAAGGATTTCTTCTTTGCGGTTTTCGCAGGTGCCTTCGCCATCTAGCTCAAATCTCCCGATTAGGTCTTGGACGCTGATTTCTTCTTGTTCGCGATAGTGCCCTTGCGAGGACCCTTTCGCGTGCGCGCGTTAGTATGGCTGCGCTGGCCGCGAACCGGCAATCCCCGACGGTGACGCAAACCGCGATAAGAACCCATTTCCATCAGGCGCTTGATGTTCATGGAGACTTCCTTCCGCAGGTCGCCTTCAATCGCGCCTTCGCCTTCGATCAGATTGCGGAGATGGTTTACTTCCTCTTCCGACAGATCCGCAACTTTTTTGTCCGGATCCACACGGGCACGATGCAGAAGCGACAACGCGCGAGTCCGCCCGATGCCGTAAATATAAGTCAGCCCAATCGCCGCCCGTTTTCTCGCCGGTAGATCAATTCCCGCTATACGCGCCATAGACTTTCCCCTCAACCCTGCCGCTGCTTATGTTTCGGATTCGTGCAGATAACGCGCACCACGCCGTGGCGGTGGATCACCTTGCACTTGTCACACAGTTTCTTTACCGATGCTCGTACTTTCATCCTGTTAACCCTTCGCCAGATCAATCATGGGCGCGTCAGAACCCAAGGCCCGTTCTCGGTCACCGCCACCATGTGCTCGAAATGAGCCGAGTACGATCTGTCTTGCGTCACCGCCGTCCATTTGTCGGGCAAAACTTTGGTATCGGGCTTACCCGCATTCACCATAGGTTCTATAGCCAAAACCATTCCGGGCTTCAGCCGGGGATTTTCGCCCCTCCGATCGACATAGTTCGGAATTTGAGGCTCCTCGTGCAGCGAGGTTCCGATGCCGTGCCCAACAAATTCCCGCACGATCGAAAAGCCGCTCGAAACAACATGCTTTTCTACCGTCCCGCACACATCAAACAAGCGATTGCCAGATCGGACCCGTTCAATCGCCAGCTCTAAACTCTCTTCAGTGATCTTCAACAGCCGCTTCACCGAATCATTCACTTGACCAACTGCCACAGTCGTGGCCGAATCACCGTAATAGCCATTGAGCAGAACGCCCGTATCGATCGATACGATGTCGCCCGATTTCAACTTTCTCTTCGCCGATGGCATACCGTGGACCACTTCTTCATTCACGGAAGTGCACAGGACGTACGGATATTTCGTACCCGAAGCCTGCGTGTAATAACCTTTAAACGCCGGTTTTGCTCCGGCGTCGCCGATCATCTTCTCGGCTGCAATTTCCAGATCCTGGGTGGTAGCGCCTTCCACTACCATCGCTTTCAGATCTTCGAGAATCCGGTACACCAATAAGCCGCTGCGCCGCAGCTTCTCGAGTTCCATTGCGCTTCTACGTACGATCATGGCGTAACACTTGCAGCCGGAACCGCTGCACTCTGCTCAACTGCGGCCGGCCCGATCAGACCGGAGGAAACCAGCGAATCGCAGATATTCCGCATGATCTGCTCCGGCGAGCCTCCCGCACCATTGATTTCAAACATCGGAACACCCGCCTGCTGGAAGTAGTTCAGAAGCGGGCGCGTCTGGGATTCGTACTCATGAAGCCGTTCGCGAATAACCGATTCGCGATCATCTTCGCGCGTAATCAGCGTAGCCCCGTCAAGATCGCAAATCCCGGCAATCTTAGGCGGATTTGTTTTCAAGCTGTAAAGGGTTCCGCAAACAGGGCACTGCCGACGGCCGCTCAGGCGAGCTACGATCTTATCCGAGTCGACTCTTAAATGTACCACGGCGGCCCGAAATTTGTAACGAGCCATCATTTCAAGCAGAACACCCGCCTGATTCAGCGTACGGGGATAGCCGTCCAGGATCATTCCCGACCGGCAATCCGGCTCCGCAATCCTGCGCTCCACGAATTCGTTTACCAGCTCATCCGGGACCAGCTTTCCGGATTTCATGAGCGTAACTACTTGCTGCCCAAGTCCATCTTTGCCGTCGATATGGCTTCGCAGCATATCGCCCGTCGAAATATGCGGCCCGTTCAAGCAATGCCGCAAAAGCTTTGCCTGCGTGCCTTTACCGGACCCGGGCGATCCGAACAGGATCACGGACGGCGCCGGCGCATTTGTGATGTTCGCATCCAAGAGAGTTTAAGCAGTCGTGCTTCGCCGGCCGCGGATGCGTCCAGAACGTGGAGTGAAGCCCTCGTAATGGCGCATAATCAGTTGCGCTTCAATTTGGTTCACCGTGTCCATCGCGACTCCGACCACGATGAGCAGCGAGGTGCCTCCGAAGTAGAAGTTCACACCCAGGCCGTCCAGCAGAAAGCGCGGGAAATGCGCATCGATGAAATTGCCGACCAGCGGCAGGCGCTGCAGCTTTATGCCCTGGATCATGATCTGCGGAATGATCGACAAAATAGCCAGATACAAGCCGCCGACCACCGTAATCTTCGACAGAATTTTATCCATGTAATCGGCAGTGTTCTTGCCTGGCCGAATGCCCGGTATGAAGCCGCCATACTTCCGCATGTTGTCCGCTGCTTCGTTCGGGTTGAAAATGATCGAAACGTAGAAGAAGCAGAAGAACACGATAAGAATGATGAAAGTGAGATAGTAAACCGGTTCCGCTCCGCCCAGAGCGCCCAACATACTGCTCAACCACGGACTATTCTTGACCACCGGAAACTGAAGCGCGGTCTGCGGAATGGCCAGCAGTGAAGAGGCAAAGATGATCGGGATCACACCGCCTGCGTTGACCTTCAATGGAAGGTGAGTGGATTGGCCGCCCATCATGCGCCTTCCAACCACGCGTTTCGCGTATTGAACCGGAATTCGGCGTTCGCCGCGCTCTACCAGAACAATGAATGCCACCACTGCCACCATCACGATCAGAATGGCTATCATCTGAAGAACCGGCCACTGGTGAGTCACGAACGTGTTTGTATAGATGCTCGCGATTGCCTGCGGAAGACCAACGATGATGCCGACAAAAATGATCAGCGACATTCCATTGCCGATCCCGCGATCGGTAATCTGTTCGCCCAGCCACATGATGAACGCTGATCCTGCTGTGAAGGTAAGAGTGGTCATGAAGAGGAAGAAGAAGCCGGGATTCAGAACGAAATTGCCATCAGAATTCTGAAGAGCGAAGGCGATGCCGATCGACTGAATAATTGCCAGTGCAACTGTCAGATAGCGGGTCCACTGCGTGATTTTGCGCCGCCCGAGCTCACCCTCTTTCTGCAGCTTGTCGAGCGTTGGAATTACGACGGTCAACAACTGCAAAATAATGGAAGCTGTGATGTACGGCGTAATGCCGAGGGCGAAGATGGTCATGCGCCTCAACATGCCACCGCTGAACAGATCGAAGTAGCCTAGGAACCCGCCAGAAGCGCTTCGCTGGAAGAACTCCTGGAAGCGGATGGTATCGATTCCGGGAGTCGGAATATAGGCCCCGATGCGGTAAACAGCGAGCAGGCCCAGGGTGAAGAGGACACGTTTCCTCAGATCCGGGATCCGGAATACGTTGCCGAGAGCTTCAAAAAACTTAGTCATGATTGCTTGATTCCACGCTCTTCGAGGAGCTTACTTATTTCCGTTCTGCTTCCGCTGTAACAGGCTGCTTTGCCAGCACCTCGGCGGCGCCGCCAAGCTTTTGAATTTTGTCCAGCGCGGATTTCGAATACACGTGAGCTTTTACGCTGATTTTTCTGGTCAATTCACCATTCCCGAGAATCTTCAGTCCCGAGTTTAACTTCTTAACGACTCCGCTGGCGACCAGAGACTCTGGCGTGAATATATCGCCGTCAAGTTTCTCGAGCACGCCGACATTGACGATAGCGTAATCCTTATGAAAGATGTTGGTGAAGCCGCGTTTTGGGAGCCGCCGATGAAGAGGCATCTGGCCGCCTTCAAAGCCCCGCATCTTGCTGTAACCGGAAATGGATTTTGCGCCTTTCGCGCCACGGCCCGAATACTTGCCGCGCCCCGTACCCATACCTTGCCCCAGCCGCCGTTTTTTATGTCTTTGGCCTTTGGGAGGCCGCAGATTACTTAAGTTCATTTCCTGTGAGCCTACTCTTTCACGATCTCCAATAGATGCGGCACCTTCGCCACCATGCCACGGAATCCCGGCGTATCCGGGCGTTCCACCACGCGATTGATCTTATGCAGTCCCAGCGATTTCACAATATTTTTGTGCTTCTGCGGAGTGCATATGGGGCTGCGTATCAGCCTGATTTTGATTTTTCCTTCAGCCATAGTGCGCTCCTATAATTTCTCCACAGGCAAACCGCGCATATCAGCGATGGCCGTTTTGTCGCAAAGTTGTTCCAGAGCGTCGATGGTGGCCTTCACGACATTGTGAGCGTTATGCGAACCGATTGATTTCGTGAGTACGTTGGGAATGCCCACGGCTTGAATGACCGCGCGCACAGGACCGCCGGCAATCACACCGGTGCCTTCCGGAGCCGGCTTTAACAAAACGAGACCGCTGCCGAAGCGCCCCAAAACCGGATGTCGAATGGTGGTTGCGAGCACGTTCACCTTGCGCAGGTTCTTCTTCGCCGCCTCAATACCTTTCTTGATCGCGGAAGGAACTTCCTTCGCCTTTCCGGTCCCGTATCCCACGACTTTAGCGCTCGGATCACCGACAACCACCAGCGCCGAAAAACTCATATTCTTGCCGCCCTTGACAACTTTAGTCACGCGGTTAATGCTGACCACCTGTTCTTTGAGGTTCAGGTTCCGCGTGTCCAGGCGTTTGGCCGTTCCGATTAATGCCATGTAGTTTAAAACTCCAGTCCCGCTTGGCGGGCAGCATCGGCAAGCGCTTTCACGCGGCCGTGATACAGGTAACCTCCGCGGTCGAACACCACCTTGGTTATGCCTTTTTCTTTAGCGCGTTCGGCAACAGCCTTGCCAATCAGCTTCGCGCCTTCCGTATTACCGCCTTTGCCGCGCAGATCCTTTTCTGTAGAAGCAGCCGCGACCAGCGTGTGCCCTTGCTGATCGTCGATAAGTTGCGCATAGATATGGTTGAGGCTGCGAAATACGACCAGACGAGGACGTTCCTGACTGCCGGCGACCCGGCTGCGGATTCGCTTATGAATGCGAACACGAATATCGTTCTTTGAATCCCGGGCCACTACTTGCCTCCAGCGCCGGTCTTCCCGGCTTTCTTCCGCAGCACCTCGCCAGTGTAGCGGACCCCCTTATTCTTGTAAGGGTCCGGCGGCCGCAGCGCCCGGATTTGCGAAGCCACATGTCCGATTACCTGCCTGTCATAGCCGGTCAGGACCAAATGGGTTTGCTTGTCGACTTTCATATCAACGCCGCCCGGCAAAATAAACTCGATCGGATGCGAGTATCCCAGCGTGAACGTAGCGACCTTGCCTTTCACGTCCGCCCGATAACCGGTTCCAACAATATCCAGCTCGCGCGTGAAGCCAGTCGAAACGCCCTGCACCGCATTAGCCGCAAGCGCGCGAGTCAGCCCGTGCAATGCGGCCAATTTGTCGTTCTCCCGAACTGCTTCCAAATGATTATTCTTCTGTTCGAACCTGATCCCAGCCGGAATCGGCACGCTCAGCTTGCCTTTGGGTCCTTCCACTTCAAGGCGTTCTCCGATGTTGATCTTTACGCCTTGGGGCAGCGGAATGGGCTTCTTTCCTACTCGTGACATAACGGAAGCTCCTTACCAGATCTGGCAGAGCACTTCCCCGCCGACGCCTTCTTTGCGAGCGGTTGTGCCTGTCATGATGCCTTTCGGTGTGGTCAAAATGTTGATACCGAGACCGCCGAGAATGCGCGGGATCTCCTTGCTACCGACATACACACGGCAGCCGGGCCGCGATACACGCTCAATCCGCGAGATAACGGGCAGGTTCGATGGCGTGTACTTCAGATACAAACGGATGTACTTCTTCGGGCCTTCTTCCGTCAGCTTGTAGTTGAGAATGTAGCCCTCCTCCTTGAGGATTCGGGCGAGTTCATTCTTAAGACGCGACGCTGGTATGTCCACTTTGGGATGGCGGGCGATCAGAGCGTTGCGCACCCGAGTCAACATGTCGGCAATGGGGTCTGCTGTCATTTACTTCTTCCCTTTCACCAGCTCGCCTTAGTCACGCCGGGAATTTCGCCGGCGAGAGCGAATTTACGGAAACAGATCCGGCACAACGAAAACTTTCGCAGGAACCCGCGCGGACGCCCGCAGTTTTTGCAACGGTTTCGCAGCCGCGTCGGAAACTTGATCACGGTCTTGTTCTCGCGTGCTTTCGCGATTTCACTGAGCTTCTTTACCTCTTTAGCGATCTTTGCTGTAGTTGCCATGAATACCTTTACTGACGGAACGGCATGCCCATCTGGCGCAGGAGCGCCAACCCTTCAGCATCTGTTTTCGCGGTAGTAGTGATGCTGATATTCATACCCTTCGTCTTCTCTACCTTGTTGTAATCGATTTCGGGGAAGATCAACTGATCCTTCAGCCCAAGCGTGTAGTTTCCCCGGCCATCGAACGACTTCGGCGAAACGCCCCGAAAATCGCGAACACGCGGGAGCGCCACATTCATCAGACGATCGAGGAACTCGTACATCCGGTCGCCCCGCAACGTCACCATGCACCCGATCGACATCCCCTCGCGCAGCTTGAAAGCCGCAATTGATTTCTTTGCTTTCGTAATCACGGGCTTCTGGCCGGATATCGCGGATAATTCATTCACCGCGCCATCCATCAGCTTGCTGTTTCCCGATGCCTCACCCAGGCCGATGTTAATGGATACTTTTTCGATCTTCGGAACAGCCATCGGATTCTTATATCCGAAATCTTTCGTTAGCGCTGGAACGACATTCTTCACGTACTGCTCTCGCAATCGAGCCTTCCCTCCGCTCGACGCTTTAGCTTGGGTGGCCGGCTTCGGCTCGGCTGCCGCGGCGGCCTCCGGTTTGCCTTTGGCTTGTTTGCCCGGCTTCTGCTGCTGCTGTTGCTGAGCGGGTTTTTTTTCTTTCTTTTCTGCCATACGCTACTTCTTCTCCAGCGTCTCGCCGCCCTTGCGAGCAATGCGCGTGCGCCGTACTTTTCCGCCAACCGCGTCTACCTTGTAGCCGATCCGGGTTGGCACGCCCCCTGCCGTGAGGATCATCACGTTCGACACATTAATCGGCATCGGCTTGTCGGCGATACCGCCTTTGATCTGTTGCGACGGATTCGGGCGGGTGTGGCGCTTCACGACCATCACGCCTTCAACGGTAACTTTCCGCGAGAAGCGGTCGACTTCCAGCACCTTCCCCGTTTTGCCCCTATCCCTTCCGGCAATGATTCGAACCAGATCATCCTTCTTGATCCTCATGCGGACGGGCCGCATCTCGCCTTTCTGCTGGCGGCGCTGATATGCAATTTTCGGCATGCGCTATATCACCTCCGGGCCCATCGTCTGAATTACCTCCGGGTCCATGGTTTAAATCACCTCCGGTGCTAGCGAAACAATCTTCATAAAACGTTTATCGCGGAGTTCGCGCGCCACCGGACCAAACACGCGCGTGCCGATCGGCTCGCCGACTTCACTGATCAGCACGGCCGCATTTGAATCGAACCGGATGTAAGTGCCATCCTTCCGTCGCGTCTCCTTGCGCATCCGCACGATCACGCAACGAACCACTTTGCCCTTCTTGATATTGGAATCGGGCGCAGCCTCTTTCACGCTGGCCGTGATCACGTCGCCCAAACCCGCGCGAAGCCCGAGATCGCCGCCGCGCGGCAAGATACATTGCAGCTTGCGCGCGCCGCTATTATCGGCTACCTCCAGCATCGTTCGCATTCCAATCATGACGTTTCTCCTATGTCCTCGCGGGGCATCAGATTACTTTTTCTTGACGGTCTTCTTCACTTGCGTATCAGCGCTGGCCTCGAGCGCCGGATGCTCGCCGCCAACCAGGACGGCCCGCCGAATTACCGTGCCCAATTCCCAGCGCTTCAATCGGCTCAGCGGGCGGCACTCGACAATGCGCACCACGTCGCCTACCTGCGCCGACTGCTTTTCATCATGGGCGTAAAACTTCTTGCGCTTCATGACGATTCGCTTGTAGACGGGGTGCGCCGCGCGACGCGTCACCTCAACCACGATGGTCTTCGCCATCTTGGTCGAAATGACTTCGCCCACTTTCTCGTTCTTATGCCCGACCTTCTTTTCGGTTTGTGTGGATGCCGCCATTTTTCGAACCAGATCTCTTCTTTACTAGCGTTTCTTCTTGCCGACCGGCGCAGCTTTCTGCCCGCCTGCTTGCGCCGCAACTTCTCCATTCGCTTCCTTTTGGCGAAGCATGGTCAGCATGCGCGCACGATCTTTTTTCAGATTCCGGTACTTCTTCAAGCCTTCGCTTTGTCCCATGCCCATCTGGAAGCGCAGCCGGAACAACTGCTCCTGGGCGTCTTGGGCCTGGCGCTGCAAATCCGCCGCGTCAATGCCGTGCATTTTGGCTGCTCTCATAATTCCTTCTATCCTGCCTTTGCGGTTTCAGCCGGTTGGTTGCGAGCCACGAATTTGGTTGGAACAGACAGCTTCCTGGCCGCAAGCAGCATGGCCTGAGTCGCCGTTTCGAGCGATACACCTTCCATCTCAAACAACACTTTCCCGGGTTTAATAACCGCGACCCAGGCTTCGGGCGCTCCTTTGCCCTTACCCATACGTGTTTCCGGTGGTTTCTTGGTGATGGGCTTATCGGGAAACACCCGAATCCACACTTTCCCCCCGCGCTTGATAAACCGCGTCATAGCGATACGAGCGGCTTCAATCTGACGGTTAGTTACCCAGCCGCAGCCGAGAGCTTTCAAGCCAAATTCTCCAAATGAAAGCTCGGAGCCGCGCCACGCCTTGCCCGTCATGCGGCCGCGCTGCTGCTTGCGAAACTTGACTTTTTTGGGCATCAACATAGCAGTAGTCTCCTCCTAGCAAGCGATTATGCTTACTCGTGCGGCTCCTTTTCATTCCCGGCCGGAGCTTCACCCGCAGGCGCCGGCTCAGCCGCAGGACTAACCTTCGGTTGATCCTGACGAAGCTGCTCCTGTTTCCACGCCGGCGTGACGGGCGCAAGCGGCGGGATTATGGGCGAGGACGCAGGTTTCGGCATCTCCGCGGGCGGCTGTTGCAGTACTGGCCCACCGCCTTCGGGCACCTGGGTTGGCGGTCTGCGTTCACGGTCACGATCGTCGCGGCGGCGCCGGCGGGGTTCGCCTTCATTGCGCAACGAGTCCCTGCGGCCCGCGCCATCCAGCACTTCACCTTTGTATATCCAAACTTTGATGCCGATGACACCGTAAGTCGTGTGGGCTTCGCTGAACCCGTAATCGATATCGGCTCTCAAAGTGTGCAGCGGCAGTTGTCCCTGCAGATACCACTCACTACGCGCGATCTCAGCGCCATTCAAGCGCCCTGAAACCCGAACTTTGATCCCCTTACATCCAAAGCGCAGCGCGGAATCCACAGCTTTGCGCATGGCGCGGCGAAACGCGACGCGCTTCTCCAATTGCAAGCCGATCGATTCCGAAACCAGCTGCGCATCGAGCTCGGGCCGATGCACTTCCTGAATATCGATAAAGACCTCGCGCTTGGTCTTTTTCGCGAGATCGCTCTTCAGCTTCTCGATCTCAGCGCCTTTGCGGCCGATGATAATGCCGGGACGCGAAGTCCGAATCGTGATTCGCAGTTTATTGCCGGGCCGATCGACTTCGATAGAGCTCACGCCGGCCGCCTTCAGGCGCGCCAGCAAGGATTCCTTTAACTCCAGATCCTCATGCAGCAGCTTCGAATAATCCTGCTTGGCGAACCACCGCGAACGCCAGTTCTTGGTAATGCCTAAGCGGAACCCGTAAGGATGTACTTTCTGACCCATCGTTTATTCCTGTCTTCGGCTCGCTCGGATGAGCCCGCGCCTCTCAGCGAGGCGAAGACCCAAACAGAAACGCGGCCTCATCTTATTCCTCTTATTCTTCCGGCTCTGGCTCTCTTTCGCCAAGCTGTAGCGCGATATGCGAAGTCCGCCTCTGATAACGAAACGCACGCCCCATCGGCGCAGGCCGAATCCGCTTCTGGCGCGGACCTTCATTCACGTGCGCTTCAGCCACGAACAACCGATCGACATCGACATCCCGCGATTTATTCTCGGCGTTCGCTATAGCGGAGCGCAGAACCTTTTCGACAGCCGGAGCGATACGCTTGTTTGTCGCTTTCAAAATGCTGATAGCCTCGCCGACCTGCTGGCCGCGGATCATGTCCACCACCAGACGCGCCTTTTGCGGCGAGATGCGCACGTAACGCGCTTCCGCCTTCGCTAAACTTCCCGCTAGATCCGCCATATTCTTTGTCTCGAGCTATCCTATTTGGCCGTGGTCTTTTCGGTCGCCTTCGCCGCGTGACCTTTGAAAATCCGCGTCGGCGAGAACTCACCGAGCTTGTGGCCCACCATGTTCTCCGTCACGTACACAGGGATAAATTTCTTCCCGTTGTGCACCGCGAGCGTATGCCCGATGAAGTCTGGCACAATGGTCGAACGGCGCGACCAGGTCCTCACTACGACCTTCTGGTTTTTTGCGTTCAGGTCCCCCACCTTCTTCAACAGGTGGTCATCCGTGAACGGCCCTTTTCTGAGCGATCGACTCATTTTTCGTTCCTACCTCCAGCCGCTTGCTGACGCGCGCGGTTCTGTGTCGCCACCATCTGCACAGAACCGCGACCGTGAGGGAGCGGCTTTCCGACACCCCGGATCATCGTTTCTTTGCCTTTCGGGTCACAATCCAGCGATCCGTGCGCTTATTGTTCCTCGTCTTGAAACCGCGCGTCGGCTGACCCCAGGGCGTGACCGGGTGCCGGCCACCGGAAGTCTTGCCCTCACCTCCGCCGTGCGGGTGATCGACGGGATTCATCGAAACGCCACGGTTATGCGGACGGCGGCCCAGCCATCGCTTGCGGCCCGCTTTTCCAAGCGATACGTTCTCGTGCTCCACGTTGCCGACTTGACCCACCGTCGCCATGCATTCGACCTGCACTTTGCGGATTTCGCCGGAAGGCAACTTCAGCAACGCAATGCCGCCTTCCTTCGAAACTAACTGCGCTTGGGCGCCGGCCGATCGAGCCATTTGACCGCCCTTACCCGGCTTCAGCTCGATGTTGTGAACCACGGTGCCTGCGGGAATATTCTTCAATGGCAGAGCATTTCCGACCAAAATGTCCGCTTCTGGTCCTGAGTTCACAGTGCGGCCGACTTCGAGGCCAACCGGGCAAATGATGTACCGCTTTTCACCATCTGTGTAGTGCAGCAAAGCAATGCGTGCGGACCGGTTCGGATCGTACTCGATAGCGGCAACCGTCGCGCTCACGGCAAATTTCTCGCGCTTGAAATCAATAATGCGATAGGCCTTCTTTGCCCCGCCGCCGCGAAAACGGCTGGAGATTTGACCTCGCGCCTCACGGCCACCGGTGCGCTTCTTCCCTTCGACCAGCGATTTTTCCGGCCTGTCTTTGGTAATTTCATCGCGCGTGAGATAAGTCTGAAAGCGCCGCGTCGGCGTTACTGGTCGAAAACTTTTAATCGGCATGGCCCGATCGCTTCCTTTCTAAATCTCTGCGTATTCGGGCACTTTTTGGCCGGCCTTCAGGCGCACGTAAGCTTTTTTCCAATCGGAAGCGTAGCCCGTAAAGCGCCCGCGCCGCCGCATTTTGCCGGAATTGATGCTGGTTCGAACTTCAGCCACTTTCACCCGGAACACAGTCTCGACTGCCTGCTTGATCTGGATCTTATTGGCGTCGGGATGCACCTCGAAGCACAAGGTTCGCTCGGCTTCCCGTTTGGCGTGGCCCTTCTCAGTGATGAGCGGCCGCCGGATCACATCATACACGGTCATTAGGCCAATGCCTCCGATAATTTCTTAGCCGCTGCTTCGCTCAGCAGCACTTCCTGATGCTTCAGCAAGTCGTAAACGTTCACGTCCTTGGTCGGCACAAGCTTGATACCCCGCAGATTCCGTGATGCGCGCGTGAGATTGACGTTCTCGGCTCCCTCTACCAGAAGAACCGTTTTCTTCGCCTCGAGCTTCGTGAGCACGCCCAGCATGTTCTTCGTCTTGTGATCAGCCAGCTCGAATGTCCTTATCACTCTGAGTTCACCGTCGCGAAGCTTAGCCGATAAAGCAGAGCGCAACGCGCCGAGCTGCATCTTTCGAGGCAGCTTGTACTCATAGCTGCGAGGCTGCGGCCCGTGAACCGTTCCGCCGTGACGCCACAGAGGAGAGCGGATAGAACCCATACGCGCCCGGCCGGTTCCCTTTTGCTTCCACAGCTTTTTGCCCGAACCGGAAACCTCGTGACGAGTCTTGGTGGCCGCCGTTCCGGACCGCCGGGCAGCAGTATACTGCCGCACCGCTTCGTACAGCAGCGCCTCGTTCACCTCAACGCCGAACACTGCATCGGAGAGATCTATCGACCCCACCGTGGCATTGTTCAGATCCACAATATCTACACTCGGCATTGTCCTGATTCCTTGCCTTACCGGTTCACTCTGCGGACCATCACGTAACCGCCGTTTGGTCCGGGGATCGCGCCTTTCACAGCGATCACGTTGTCTTCCGGATCGACGCTCACAATTTCAAGATTGCGGATGGTCACCTGCTGCGTTCCCATGCGCCCTGCCATTTTCATTCCGGGAAAAACGCGCGATGGAAAACTGGACGCGCCAATCGAGCCGGCAGCGCGATGAAACATCGAACCGTGACTGGCGGGCCCGCCACGGAAATGGTGGCGCTTGACCAAGCCGGCGAAACCCCGGCCTTTGCTCGTGCCGATCACATCCACGACGTCTCGCGGCTTGAATTCCTCAGCCAGCACTCGATCGCCTTGCTTCAGATCGCCGGTTCCCTGCCCCAGATGGAACTCGTGCAGAAATCGGACGCCTTCCGCCCCCGACTTCGCCAGGTGCTTCGCGGTTGGCTTGTTCTGCTTTTTAGCAAACTCCACTAATCCAAGCTGCACGGCGTCATAGCCATCCTGAGCGGGCGTTTTGCGTTGCGTGACTATGCAAGGACCCGCTTTGACGAGTGTTACAGGGACTACTTGCCCGTCAGGATTAAAGACCTGCGTCATGCCTAGCTTCTTGCCGAGAATTCCTGGACTCATGTTTGTTTCCTGTTATTTTTTCCCGAAGGCTTTGATCTCCACATCCACACCAGCCGGCAGATCGAGCTTCATGAGCGCATCCACCGTGTCCTGCGTTGGCTCCAGAATGTCGAGCAGCCGCTTGTGCGTGCGAATTTCAAACTGCTCCCTCGATTTCTTATCAACGTGCGGCGACCTGAGAACCGTGTAGCGATTCTTCAACGTCGGCAGCGGAATGGGACCGGCTACAGTTGCGCCCGTGCGCTTGGCCGTATCGACAATATCACCCGTCGATTGATCCAAAATGCGGTGATCGTACGCCTTCAGCCGGATACGAATACGTTCTTTCATTTAAGTTACCGGCGCTACTCCACAATCTCCGTAACGGTTCCTGCGCCCACGGTCCGTCCGCCTTCGCGAATGGCGAAGCGCAGACCTTTGTCCATAGCGATGGGCGAGACGTCCAGATCTACTTCAATGGACACGTTATCGCCCGGCATCACCATCTCCATACCTTCCGGCAGCTTCGCTACCCCGGTCACGTCGGTGGTCCGAAAATAAAACTGCGGCCGGTAGCCATTGAAAAACGGCGTGTGCCGCCCGCCTTCTTCCTTCGACAGCACGTACACTTCACCTTTGAACTTCTTGTGCGGCTTGATGGTGTTGGGCTTGGCAATCACCTGCCCGCGCTCCACTTCGTCCTTCTCTATTCCGCGCAGCAGCAACCCGACGTTGTCCCCGGCGCGCCCTTCGTCAAGCAGCTTCTTGAACATCTCGACGCCCGTGACCACCGTCTTGCGCGTATCGCGGAACCCTACAATTTCCATCTCCTCGCCGATCTTGCAGATGCCTTTCTCAATGCGTCCCGTCACCACCGTGCCGCGGCCCTGGATCGAGAAAATATCTTCAATAGGCATTAAAAACGGCTTGTCAATCGCGCGCTGCGGAACCGGGATGTACTCATCCACCTTCGCCATCAGCTCGTCGACTGTCTTCTCCCACTTCTCTTCGCCGTTCAACGCTCCGAGCGCGCTCACTCGCACTACCGGAAGATCATCACCCGGAAATTGATAGCTCGATAGCAGCTCGCGTACTTCCAGTTCCACCAGCTCGAGCAGCTCCGGATCGTCCACCATGTCGACCTTGTTCAAAGCCACTACGATGTACGGCACACCCACCTGCCGCGCCAGCAAGATGTGCTCGCGTGTCTGCGGCATCGGACCGTCCGTCGCAGCAACGACCAGAATCGCGCCGTCCATCTGCGCCGCGCCGGTGATCATGTTCTTGATGTAATCAGCGTGGCCGGGGCAATCTACGTGCGCATAGTGCCGGTTCGCTGTCTCATATTCCACGTGCGCCACTGCGATCGTAATCCCGCGCGCCTTCTCTTCCGGCGCGTTGTCGATCGAATCGAAGCTCCGGAACTTCACTTTGGGATTGTGCTTCGCCAACGTTTTGGTGATAGCAGCCGTCAGAGTGGTCTTGCCGTGATCGATATGCCCGATCGTCCCAATGTTTACGTGCGGCTTGCTGCGGTCAAATTTCTCTTTCGCCATTTACCGTCTCCCTGTCATTTACCTTATTGCGACCCCGCCCTTATTGCGGTTGATAATTTCTTCAGCTAAATTCTTCGGCACTTCTTCGTATTGACCGAAGTGCATGGTGAAGCTTCCGCGCCCTTGCGTTCGCGAGCGGAGCTCGGTCGCATAACCGAACATTTCTGACAACGGCACCATCGCCTTGATGATTTGCGTGCCGCCGGCGATTTCTGTCCCTTCGAGGCGCCCACGCCGTGAAATCAGGTCGCCGTTCACCGATCCCATGTATTCTTCCGGAACCGTCACTTCGACGCGCATCACCGGTTCGAGCAGAACCGGCTTCGCCTTCCTCGCCGCTTCCTTCACGCAGATGGAGCCGCAGATCTTGAAAGCCATTTCCGACGAATCCACTTCGTGATAAGCGCCGTCAAACACCGTCACCTTAACGTTGTTCAATGGATAGCCGGCCAGGATGCCGCCTTCCAAAGCTTCGACCACGCCCTTTTCGATCGCCGGGATGAACTCCTTCGGGATATTCCCTCCGTGGACTTCGTTGTCGAATTCGAAATCAGCCTGCGGATTCGGTTCGACGCGAAGCTTCACGCGAGCGTACTGGCCGCTGCCGCCGGTCTGCTTTTTGTGCGTGTAATCGTATTCAGCCTGTTGACGGATGGTCTCGCGGTAGGCGACTTGCGGCTTGCCTACGTTCGCCCCGACATTGAATTCACGCTGCATGCGGTCGACGATGATCTCGAGGTGCAACTCGCCCATTCCGGCAAGAATCGTCTGGCCGGTTTCGGGATCTGTATTCACCCGCAGGGTCGGATCTTCGGAAACCAGCTTCTGTATCGCCATGCCCAGCTTCTCTTGATCAGCCTTCGTCTTCGGCTCAATCGCAAGCTGGATAACCGGAGCAGGAAAATCGATGGATTCGAGAAGAATGGGCGCTTTCTCATCGCAGATGGTATCGCCCGTGACAACCTGCCTCAATCCAACCGCCGCGCAAATGTCGCCCGCGAGCACTTCCTGGATCTCTTCACGCTTGTTGGCGTGCATCTTCACCAAACGCCCGACTCGTTCGCGCCTGCCCTTGGTTACGTTATAGATCGAATCGCCTGCGTTGAGCTTCCCCGAATAGACGCGAATAAAGCAAAGCTGCCCGACAAAAGGATCGGTCATGATCTTAAAGACCAAGGCGGAAAACGGCTCGGAATCGCTCGCCTTGCGCTCCAGCACCTCTTCGGGATTGTCGATTGCCGTGCCCTTGATCGGCGGAATGTCTAGTGGCGATGGCAGGTAGTCGCAAACTGCGTCCAGCAGATTCTGAACGCCCTTATTCTTGAATGACGAGCCACAGATCACCGGGAATATTTTCTGGGCAATGGTGGCTTTGCGAATCCCCGCAACCAGCTCCTGCTCTGTAATCGCCTGCCCTTCGACGAATTTTTCAAACAGGGTATCGTCGGTCTCGGCAACCGCTTCTATCAGCCTCTCGCGATATTCCTTCGCCTTTTCGATGAGATCGGCCGGAATCTCAACATCGTCATGTTCCGCGCCCAGTGTTTCATCGCGCCAGATGCGGGCCTTCATCGTGATCAGGTCGACCACGCCTTTGAACTGATCTTCTGCGCCAACCGGAAGCTGAATCGGAACGGGACGCGCATTCAGGCGATCGGCAATGGTAAGAACGGAGTGATAGAAATCCGCGCCCACCCGGTCCATTTTGTTGATAAAGCAAATTCTGGGAACGCCATACTTGTCAGCCTGCCGCCAGACAGTTTCTGATTGAGGTTGCACTCCCGCAACCGCGTCGAACACAGCGCATGCGCCGTCGAGCACACGCAGGCTGCGCTCCACCTCAGCCGTGAAGTCGACGTGCCCGGGCGTGTCGATGATGTTGATCGTTACGTCGCGCCATTGGCAGGTAGTCGCTGCCGAAGTGATCGTGATGCCGCGCTCCTGCTCTTGCGCCATCCAATCCATGGTGGCGGTTCCTTCGTGCACCTCACCGATCTTGTGCGTCCGGCCGGTGTAGTAGAGAATGCGCTCGGTCGTAGTGGTCTTACCGGCATCAATGTGCGCCATGATGCCGATATTGCGCATTTTTTCCAAAGGTACAGTGCGAGGCATAAGAGCTTCAAAACTTCAGTTCAATATTTACCAGCGATAGTGCGCGAAAGCCTTGTTCGCTTCCGCCATGCGATGAACATCGTCTTTCTTTTTTACTGCGCCTCCTCGCATGTTGGAGGCATCGTTCAATTCGTTGGCCAGTTTCTCGGCCATGCTTTTATCCGGCCGCCCGCGGGCATTGATGATAATCCAGCGCAGCGCCAAACTGGTCCGCCGGTTCTGCGGAACTTCGACAGGCACCTGATAATTGGCTCCGCCGACTCTGCGCGTCTTCACCTCGAGCAGCGGCTTGACATTCTCGACTGCCTTCTTGAAGGCCTTCAATGGATCGTCGCCGGAACGCTCACGAAGGGTGTCCATAGCTCGATAGAAGATCTGTTGCGCCGTCGTCTTCTTCCCGTCCCACATCATGGAGTTCACAAACTTTTCCACAAGTGTGGAGTTGTATAGCGGATCGGGAACAACTTCTCTTGGCTCAGGCCGTCTGCGACGTGGCATTTTCGATCTCTCCCCTTACTTCTTGCCTTTGGCGGGTGCCGCAGCGGCTCCGCCCTTCGGACGCTTGGCGCCGTATTTCGAGCGCCCTTGTTTACGATTCGAAACACCCGCGGTATCGAGGGTTCCCCGAACCACGTGATATCGCACCCCGGGCAAATCCTTTACACGGCCGCCGCGGATCAATACAATCGAGTGCTCCTGCAGGTTGTGGCCAACCCCAGGAATATATGTGGTCACCTCGATGCCATTGGTGAGCCGTACGCGAGCCACTTTCCGTAAAGCCGAATTGGGCTTCTTCGGTGTCGTGGTGTACACGCGCGTGCAGACTCCTCGCCTCTGTGGGCAAGCTTGCAATGCTGGACTTGCTGTCTTGTACCGGGTCGCTTTACGCCCCTTACGCACAAGTTGGTTGAACGTCGGCACGAATTTCCTCTCTCAAAAGCCTCTAAATGTTGAACTGCCCCTTTTCAGGGCTACCGAGCAGGCGCGAACACTGTCGGCTGCAAATTGATACTGCCAAGAAGGCCGGTATAGCGTTTTCACCAGCCTCAAACGCGAGGGTAACTGCTTCGGATATGGCCCATGCCGATTTTCAATGTCACCGTTTCGATAACTCGAACAGCTTATTGGTCCGACAGCGGGGCCCGACTTCCGGCCGGATGCCTATTTAGACACGGTAGCGCGGAAGCCGAAGAATCAACTCGCCAAACCTCTTTAGTTTACGGGCCAATTGTAGCGCGTGTCAACCGGCCGCTAAAGAGGGTAGTGGCTCAGATTCTTCCTAGGCTTTTGGGCGGGGGCTTGCGCAAGCCGTTCCGAAGCTGAATTGCCATATTCAGACCGGCCGCGGCCACGGCCAACAAACCGAACGCGTTCCAATGACCGCGTAGTAGGCCGTTCCAGAGCTCGAAGGCGACAGCAAGTACGCACAACGCCAGTACGATTGCATAAACCCAAATCTGCCTGGGATGTGGGGTTTTCACCGCCATGGAAACAATCATGCCACGCGAGGGGGTCGATTTCAAATCGTGCCATTCTCGGCTTGGCAAAAAACTGGCTGATCGGTGTAACCCGATCAGCCGACGTAGTTTGGGTTGGAGGAGAAAGCTGACGAAAGCTTTTAAATCAGAACTGTTCACGGCAGCCCATTCGGGCACTGGCACAATGAACTGAATGCTGTATTAAAGTTTTTTCAGTATGGGGCACTATTGCCGCGCTGTCAAGGTGAAACTTGATCACCTGAGAAGAACGCTCGAAATCAGACCACCACTGTAGTGTGTGCCGTGAACCTCTCGTTTTTCCCGCGATTGCCCTCGCTTCGGGAGTCCTGGTCGGGCATTTCTTCTTTTTCCAGCTCGCGGATCTCGTTCTTCCAGCTCTCCTGAGCTTTACCGCCCTCGCGCTGGCGTTTGCAACCAGAAACGGCCGCCGGATGCTCCTTTCCGCCGGCTGCGCTGCTTTGGCCCTCGCAGGAATGGCGACGCAAGTTGCTCACCGCCAGGGCCGGGCGCCGAAGCTGAATGCAGAAGATGGCGAGACGGTCCTGCTCTCCGGGTGCGTTACGAATCCGCCGGTATTTTCTCCAAATCGCGAGCAATTCACGATGAACTTAGCTCCTCGAGCAGCGGCCCGTATCTCCGTTAGCCTGAAACCCGAGGAAACACTCCCCTTACGATACGGGCAGCAGGTCGAAGTGGCCGCGAAGCTCCGTCTGCCCCGAAATTACCAAAACCCGGATGCCTTCGATTACGTGGGCTATCTGGCAGCGCAACATATATATTGGAGCGGATCGGCTTCGGGCACCCACGGCGTCCGTGTGATTCCAGGCAGTTGCGGCTCCCGAGTCCTTGGCTGGATTTATTCGTTCCGGATATGGGCACTCGGCCGCTTGGCTAACCTCTATCCGAACGATTCCCAAACAGCCGGACTATTGCAGGCGACCTTAATCGGGGACAGCACCAATGTGGAACGCCGCTGGACAAACGATTTCCGCCTCACGGGGACCTACCATGCGCTGGTCATCTCTGGCCTGCACATCTCGGCCGTGGCGCTCACGTTCTTATGGATTTTCCGGATCTTCCGCATGAGACGAGTTCCTGCCTTGTGCCTTGCCGCCGTTGCTTGCTGGCTCTACGCGTCCATCTCCGGTTTCAACTCGCCAGCCGTTCGGGCGGCCGCTGGTTTCTCTTTGTTCCTCCTGGCCAGTTGCTGTTTTCGTAAAGCGCGCACGCTGAACCTGCTGGCAGTAATCGGGATCTTCTATCTGGCTTTTGAACCCGACCAGTTATTCGACCCGAGTTTCCAGCTCTCATTTCTATCGGTCGCGATTATCGCCGTATTCGCGCTTCCCTTGATGCAACGCCTTAGTGATCCGCTCAGGAGTTCAGTAAAGCGCTTTGATCAAAGGGGCTACGATCCTCAACTGGATTCGCGGGCCGCGCAGTGGCGAGTCGAGCTGCGACTCCTGGCCGAGACCATTCGCGCGTGGACCGGCTTCTCCGACCGATTCACGCATTTCCTCATGGCGCAAGGCGTTCGCGTCACCGCCTTCGCTGAGGACGCCGTGATCATATCCGCCTGCATTCAATTCGGCGTGGCGCTGCCGATGGCCTGCTATTTCCATCGACTCTCGATCACCGGGCTATCCGCGAATGTGGTGGTCATCCCGCTCTTATGCCTTGTCGTGCCGTTCGGCTTCGCATCCATATTCACCGGTTGGCATTTTCTTGCGCTGTTCACAAAGCTGCTGCTGCATTGGGCAGAGCTGGCTGCGGGCTGGCACGTTCAATTTGAACCCGCCTGGCGAATCGCTGCGGTGCCCTTCTGGTTAGCGATTACTTTCGCAGCCTCGCTTGTGCTGCTCGCGTTGGCGATTCGTCTCAAACGCGGTTGGATCGCGCCTGCTCTCACCTGCTCGCTCGGGCTATTTGCCGTACTTTTCTGGCAGCCTTGGAAACCGCAAATCCAACCCGGAATTCTGGAACTCACGGCAATCGATGTAAACCAGGGGGATAGTTTGCTGCTTGCGTTTCCTGACGGAGAAACGATGTTGATAGACGCCGGAGGCTTTCCTGGAATGGAGCGAATGGTCCGGAAGCCGCAGATGGACGTCGGCGAAGACGTGGTCTCTCCATATCTATGGAGCCGCCGCATAAAGCGGCTGGATTACGCGGTGCTCACACATGGACATTCCGACCACATGGGCGGCCTTCCGGCGATTCTTGACAATTTTCGACCCCGCGCTCTATGGATTGGCTCTGAACCCGAGACTCGCGAGTGGAAAAATGTTGAGCAGCACGCCGCTATCGACAACGTCCGGATTTGCCGTCTCACCTGCGCGTCCGCGCCACTCACCATTGGCGGAGCGCGCGTGCGCTTCCTCGCGCCTTCTCCCGACTACATCGCCAGCGACATTCCGATAAACAACGATTCTCTGGTTCTCGAGGTGACGTATGGCCAGCGCAGCATTCTCCTGACCGGCGATGCGGAACGCCCAATTGAGGACGACATGGTCAAGAGCGGACAGCTCCATCCGGTCACTCTGCTCAAAGTTGGACATCATGGCAGCCGGACATCCTCGTCCGAAGAATTCCTCGATCAGCTAACACCTCAGTTCGCTCTCATTTCCGATGGGTACAAAAATCAATTTCATCATCCGCATCCGGAAGTGCTCGAGCGCCTCGCGCTGCATCACACGACCACCTTTCGCACCGATCTGCGCGGGCTGATTACATTTCGCACCGATGGCGACAAGGTCGACATACAGACATTCCGCTGAATAGAATGAGAACGGAGGAAATATATGGAACGTAGTAATGCCATTAGCTGGTTGATCTGCGGTGCTGTTCTCGGGGCGGCGGTCGCGCTGTTATTAGCGCCGGAATCGGGTTCCGGTACGAGACGCAAATTAATCAGTCAAGCGGAGTGCGGCCGAAAAACCATCCTGGAATCCGGCCAGGAGATCTTCGAGCAAGGACGCGAATTGTACGAACGTGGCCGCGAGATTGCCGAAGAGGCTGCCGAGCTGTTCGAGCGTGGCCGGCGAATCGCCGAGAAGACCATCGACGAGCGCATCTAAATTCCTGCGTACGCATCCAACAAGGGTCTTCAAAATATGTCTGCCGTCGCCACTCCGCCAACCCAAATTGCACCTTTCTCAAATGAGCCTTACGCCGACTTCAATAAGCCCGAAAAGGCGGAGTCGATGCGAGCTGCCCTCGCCAAAGTCCGTTCTGAATTCGGCAAAGAATATGATCTGCTGATCTCGGGTGATCGCAGAAAATCCGATTCAAAACTCCAGTCTCTGAATCCCTCCAAGCCCTCCGAGATAGTTGGAATTCACCAGAAAGGATCAGAGCAGGACGCACGCGATGCAGTGGAACGCGCATATGCCTATTTCCCGAAGTGGAGCGCCGTTCCTATGACCGACCGCGTAAACTGCCTGCTGCGTGTCGCCGAGATCTTCCGTCAGCGCAAGTACGAGTTCGACGCCTGGCTTGTTCTAGAAGCCGGTAAAACGTGGGCGGAAGCCGAAGCCGACGTGTCCGAGGCCATAGATTTCTGCGAATATTACGCCCGATTGGCGCTCAAACTTGCCAATCCCGAGCCGATTGTTCAACTCTCCGGTGAGCGTGACGAGATGGTCTATTTGCCCCTCGGTGTAGGAATCGTTATTCCACCCTGGAACTTTCCCCTCGCCATTCTGGTCGGCATGACGACGGCTGCGCTTGTCACGGGTAATACCGTCGTCATTAAACCTTCGAGCGATACGCCGACCATAGCCGCCAAATTTGCCGAAGTGTTGCTCGAAGCCGGTTTTCCCGCCCAAAGCTTTTCTCTTTTGGTTGGTAGCGGCGCAGCCATCGGCGACATTCTGGTATCGCATCCTAAGACCCGTTTCATCTCGTTTACCGGATCTCGCGATGTGGGCCTTCATATCAATGAGCTCGCTGCTAAGACGCCCAAAGGGCAACTCTGGATCAAGCGCGTCATCGCTGAAATGGGAGGCAAGGACGCAATCATCGTCGATCGCGAAACCGATCTCGATCAGGCCGTCGTTGGCGTCCTTTACTCGGCGTTCGGCTATCAGGGTCAAAAATGCTCTGCGTGTTCTCGCGCCATTGTGGACGAAGCGGTCTATGATGAATTTCTCGATAAGCTGAAAGCCAAAGCTGAAACTCTGACCATCGGCCCCTCCGACGACGTGAGCAACTACATGGGTCCGGTGATCAATGCCCGAGCGAAAGAGTCGATTCTCAAATACATCGAAGCCGGCAAGAAAGAAGGCCGCTTGATCGCGGGCGGCGAGGCTGCTCGCGGCGAAGGTTATTTCATCAAGCCGACCGTCATTGCCGACGTGGATTCGAAAGCCCGTATTTTCCAGGAAGAGATCTTCGGACCGGTGTTAGCCGTTACCAAAGCGAGGGATTTCGATCACGCGCTGCAGCTTGCTAATGATTCTGAGTATGGGCTTACCGGCGCGGTTTTTACTTCCAATCCCGCGAAAGCGGAACGAGCCAAACGGCAATTCTTCGTGGGCAACCTCTACATCAATCGCAAATGCACCGGCGCGATGGTCGGCGCGCATCCATTCGGCGGATTCAATATGTCGGGAACCGACTCGAAAGCGGGCGGCCCCGATTACCTGCTGCAGTTCGTTCAGGCCAAGTCCATCGCCGAAAAACTCAGCTAAGAAGACGTTATACTCATTAGTGCCCCGATGCGAAGGGGACCAACTAGTCACAACTCCAGGGTCGAACACGATCGACGCGACAAAAGGGAGCCGAAAGGTTCCCTTTTCGCTTTATAGAGGAATCGTCCATGAAACTTGCCGAAAGAATGGAGCGGATTGGCGTTGAATCCGCCTTCGATGTTCTGGTGAGAGCGCAGGAACTGGAGGCGTCAGGCCGCAGCATCGTCCATCTTGAAATCGGAGAGCCTGATTTCCCCACGCCTCACAACATCATTGAGGCAGCCAAACGCGCTCTCGATGAGGGCTGGACGCACTACGGGCCGACGCAGGGCTTGCCGGAACTCCGGGACGCCATTGCCGCTTACATCTCGCGGACGCACGGAATCAGCGTCGGACCCGAGCACGTGTGTGTCGTCCCCGGCGGCAAGCCAATCATTTTCTTCCCCATGCTGGCTTTGCTCGAGCCCGGAGATGAAGTCATTTATCCCGATCCCGGTTTTCCGATCTACCACTCGATGATCCGGTTCCTCCAGGCGAAGCCCGTGCCCATCCCTCTGATCGAGAATCGCGGCTTCTCTTTAGATCTTGATCTCCTGCGCGACAGCCTTACAGAACGCACCAAATTGCTGATCCTCAATTCGCCGCAAAATCCCACCGGCGGCGTGATCCCTAAGCAGGACATTGAGGAAATCGCAAATTTAGTTCGGGATCGCGACTTAATTGTGCTCTCTGATGAGATCTATTCGCGCATCTATTACACTGCCGAGCCGCCGTTCTCGATTGCGAGCATTCCCGGGATGCTCGAGAAGACCATCATTCTAGACGGATTCTCAAAGACGTATGCAATGACTGGCTGGCGAATAGGCTACGGAGTAATGCCCGAATGGCTAGTGAATGCAGTAAACAAGCTGATGGTCAATTCCAATTCCTGCACGGCGAGCTTTACGCAGCGGGCCGCCATCGAAGCGCTGACCGGACCGCAGACAGATGTCGACACGATGGTTGACCAGTTCCGCCGCCGGCGCGAAGCCTTTTGTGTCGCCCTGAGCCAAGTGCCGGGGTTCCGCTGCGCTCTGCCCGGCGGAGCGTTTTACACCTTCGCGAATGTGCAGGAGACTCAGATTCCATCAAAACAGTTAGCAGATCTTCTGCTCGAAGAAGCCGGCGTCTCATGTCTGAACGGTGGAGCTTTCGGCGACCACGGCGAAGGATACATTCGTTTCAGCTACGCGAATTCAATAGAAAATTTGATCGAAGCAGCCCGGCGCATCAAGGAAATCTCCCGCCGGTGGCGCAGCTAAGCCTTTATGGCAAGGCTTGAGCCTGCAAGGGGCCTCAGCCTGCCTGCTGCACCGTCGAGCGACGCTTTTCCCCCGAGGGGCTGAACCGGCACGGCCGCTGCCCCCGTATAATCCGAAGTTGACGACCTCCAATTAGCACCAGCCCGGGGGGAATATGGGGAATATGGGAATATGGAATATGGGGACAGTCCACCTGTTCCCCGTTTTCTACACACAAACCGGCGCATACCGATCCCTTTCTGCTCGCGACCTCGAGCGCCGCGAGCAAATCGGCCATTGTTCGGTTCGTTGCAGTCCGAAGCGCGTCGCAGCAACGTTGGACAGGCTCACGAACGGCGATTTGTTGAATGGAGCTGAACAGGGTGGTTCGAGGTATTTCTGAGACCGATAAGGCCCATTCACAAGTGGGGAGCCGACCAAGTCAACGTGAAGCTCGCTCAGATGAAGGGCAGGCTAGTTTGAACTGGGCGGATTGTAGGCGAAGCTGGGTTATTTGGGGGCGCCAGTATCGCCGGTAACAGCGCTCTTCACGCCCTTCGCGGCGTTCTTGACAGCGTGTCCGGTACCCGCGCCGATGTGGGCGGCACCCTTTCCGACGCCTTTACCAAGATCCTTGGCGCTGTCGACCACCTCGCCATTCTTTAGATCCGTTCCCGCGGCCTTTGTGCCGTGGCCGATTTCCTTGCCACCTTTCGAATACGAATGCTTCAAGTTTTCGCCAGATTCGCTGAATTCGGTGCCTGCGCCGGCATTCTTCACGCCTAAGCTATCGAGCGTTTTGGGACCCAGAATGGCGTCGTCGTTGATGTTTTCCTTCTCCTGATACTGCCGGAGGGCGGCTTTGGTTCTGGGGCCGTTTATGCCGTCGATAGGACCGGGATCGTAGCCCTTATCCTTGAGTGCCTGCTGCGCCTCGCGCACCGTGTGCGAGCTTTGCGCCAAGCTTGGAACCGCACAAACAGTCAAAGCGAAAGCTAAAGCTGCCAGAATGTTACGCATGCCTTATCCTCAATGCAGTCATTTTATACCAGTTCCAGGCGGGGATCGGCGGATTTACACCAGTGGCAGCCTTTTGCAATAGGGCAGGGTTACGGCATCATTCTCAGCGATCGACAAGCCTGTCGAGTGCGGCACGACTGGCAAATGCGGGGACAATCCACCGCGTCCTACGGCAGTCCCTCGCGCGAGCGCGCGGCGGCTGCGATTGTGAAGTCTGCACCTACAACCGCGCCATCCTCGAAGAGGACCTGCCTGCTGCGCCGTCGAGCGGCGCTTTCCCTCCGAGGGGCTGAACCGTCACAGCCGCTGCCCCCGTATAATCCGAAGTTGACGACCTCCAATCAGCACCAGCCCCGGGGTCGTGTGCTTGCGATGGACGTGGGGAAAAAGAGAATCGGTCTCGCCGTTAGCGATGAGCTCGGAATAACTGCTCAAGGCATCGAAACGCTGCAGCGCAGCCGTATTCGCGATGATCTCGAGGAGTTGAAGCGAATCGTCCATCACTGGAGCGTGCACACTCTTCTCATAGGAAAACCGCTGCATATGAGCGGCTCCGAGAGCCGTCAGAGCGAGTACACCGTCGAATTTGCGGAGCGGCTGAGCCGCTATCTCGGACTTCCAGTTGTCTTCTGGGACGAGCGCCTCACCTCCGCCGAAGCAGAACGTAGTTTGAGGGAAACCGGGGCTTCTCTCGAACAAAGGAAGAAAGCTGTCGACCGCATTGCCGCAGTGCTTCTATTGGAGAGTTACTTGGAATATCAGCGAAACGCAAGAAGCCTGGAAGAGGAGAGTTTTCTTGGCTAAGAACCGCGGAACCCTGGGCCGGATTTTTTTGTTCGGGTTCCTCGTGCTTGCAATTCTCGTAATCGCCGGTCTAGGAATCGCCAGCTACTGGTACCTTGGACCCTTCAGAGGCTTCGGCGACGAGACGTTCGTTGAAATTGAGCGCGGGACGTCGTCACAGGAGATCGCCCGCGAGCTGGCTAATCAAGGTGTCGTTCGCTCCCGTTGGGCATTTCTCGCGGTTCGGATGATCCATCCGCGTGCAACTCTCCAGGCGGGAGAATATCGCTTCGGCTCGGCTCAGACACCCTGGCAGGTTTTTGACAAGATTCGCCGTGGCGAGGTTTTCTATGAGGAGTTCACTGTTCCGGAAGGCAGCAATATTTTCGATATCGCATCGCTGCTCGATCAGCTGGACACTGTCGACCCCGATGAATTCTTAGAAGCTGCGAAAGACACCACCAGCATTCGCGATCTCGATTCATTAGCTCCGGATCTGGAAGGCTATCTCTTCCCCTCGACCTACCGGCTCACGCACAAAACCACCGGCAAGCAGCTTTGCAGCATAATGACGGCCGAGTTTCGCAAACAGTGGCTGGCACTGGGCGGAAAAGCGCAGATGGCAAATACGCATAAGGTGGTTACACTCGCATCGCTCGTCGAGAAAGAAACCGCGATTGCCCCGGAGCGGCCTCTCGTCGCCGCAGTGTTCACTAACCGCCTGCAATTGAATATGCCGCTGCAGTGCGACCCCACAACCGTTTATGCGGCGTTGCTCGAGAACCGCTACCAGGGCGTAATCCGCAGATCCGATCTGGCCAGCGCCAATCCTTACAACACGTACACACATGCCGGCCTTCCACCCGGGCCCATTGCTAATCCAGGAACATCGTCGCTGAAGGCCGCGCTCCACCCGGCAGCCACAGATTATCTGTACTTTGTCGCGAAGCCGGATGGTTCCGGCTCTCATCAGTTTTCATCCACCTTGGCGGAACACGAAAAAGCTGTGCTGGCGTTTCGCAAGAACGCACACTAGGGCCGATGCGCAGGCCAGGGCGGGTGATTCGGCGCGTTTTCTTTTGCCGCAAGACTCATGGGACAATCGCTCAAGGCAATTCGCTGAATGTCTTCTCTGCGCCCCCTTCGCATCGTAATCCCAGGAGGCACTGGCCAGATCGGACACATTTTGACCAGGCATTTCCACGAGCAAGGCCACTCGGTCACCACCATCGCGCGCCATCAAAAACCTGCGGAATGGCAAACGTTGGTTTGGGACGCTGAAAACCTGGGGAACTGGGCGAAAGCGATCGACGGCGCCGACGTCCTGATCAACCTTGCGGGGCGGAGCGTAAATTGCCGCTACGATTCCACCCATCGCCGCGAAATCAAGAATTCTCGAATCATCTCCACAGGCCTGATTGGACAAGCGGTCGCGCAAGCATCCCATCCGCCGCCGCTCTGGATTAATGCGAGCACGGCGACCATTTATCGCCATTCCATCGATCGCGCCATGGACGAGGCTACAGGCGAATTAGGCGGGAATGAGCCGGATGTCCCATCCAAGTGGAGGTTTAGCATCGATGTTGCGAGCGGGTGGGAGCGGGCCTTCTTTGTAGCTGACACACCCAGGACGCGCAAAGTCGCCCTCCGCAGCGCAATGACGATGAGTCCGGATAGCGGGGGCGTTTTCGATGCGTTTCTGCGCCTCGTTCGATGGGGTCTGGGCGGCGCTTCCGGTTCGGGAAAGCAATACATCTCCTGGATCCACGATGTCGATTTCATTCGGGCGATCGAGTTTCTGATCGCGCACGAAGAGTTGAACGGTCCGGTAAATGTCTCGTCGCCGTGCCCTGTCACGAACCGCGAGTTCATGGCGTGCCTGCGGCACTGCTGGTGTACAAGCTACTTCGGACTTCCGGCCCCAAGCTGGATGCTTTCCATTGGCGCCGTTCTTCTGCGTACGGAAACGGAACTGGTTCTGAAGAGCCGCCGGGTTGTGCCACGGCGTCTTCTCGACGCCGGATTTGAATTCCATTTTCCCAACTGGCGCGGCGCCTGTTGCGATCTCGTCCAGCGCTGGCGCGAACTGCACAGCAACTAAAAGCGTGCGGTCCGGTATGCATCAATTGACCCATGAAAATTGCCTATGCTAGCGTAAATTCAGTAGGGAAAGTCCGCGACGGTCGTGTTGTGCTCGGCTCGCGAGCCCGGACTCATGCTCTCCTTTCCAAGTTAGAAAATTAGATGGACGAGACGTTACACGCCCTAGGTGACCTGCTGATCAAAGCGATTCCGACGGTCATCTTTTTCATTCTTCTCAATACCTACTTGAAGCATGTCTTTTTTAAGCCCCTCGCAAGGATTCTGGAGGAGCGGAAGAAGGCCACCGAAGGCGTCCGTGAGCTGGCGCAGCGAGCTTTCGAAGCGGCGGAAAAGAAACACTCCGAGTTTGAGCACGCGCTCCAGCTGGCTCGCGCGGAAATCCATCAGGAGCACGAAGCTTTACGCCGCAAATGGGCAGAGGAACAGGTCCAAGCTATAGCTAAAGCGCGCGCCGAAGCTGACGCCAAAATCGAAGAGGCCAAGCGCGAGATAGGTCAGGAAGCCGAAAGGGCTCAGGCGGATCTAAACGCGAGCGTCGAATCGCTGAGCGAGCGGATCGTCAGCTCGCTTTTGCGGCGGAGAGCTGCGTAGTGCCGCGAAGCGATTTATCGGCCCTTGGAAGCGCGATTGGCGCGCGCGGCCGGAATTTAATCTGGATCTGCTTCTGGGCCGCGATGCTAATCCTCATCGCCTCCTCTCATGCGTTCGCGCAAGAAACGCAACAGCAGGTAACCGCCGCTCTGGATGCCGTGACATGGCGCAAAATCGTCAACACTGTTCTATTCGCGATTGGGCTCGGGTATCTCGTCTGGAAATACGCGCCGGCGTTCTTCAACGCCAGATCGGCCGACATTCAGAAGGCGATTCAGGACGCTATGGGTCTAAAAATCGAGGCCGAATTCCGGTATTCCGAGATCGACAGGAAAATGGCAACTCTTGCCGAGGAAGTGAAGAAACTGCGCGCCCAATCCGCCGCTGAGATGGAGCGCGAGCATGAGCGCCTGCGCCACGAGACGGAAATAGAGATCGGGCACATCCATCACAACGTACTCGCGGAGATTGAGGCCTTCCGCATGGAAGGCACCCGCCAGGTCAGCCGGCATACTGCTGAACTGGCTCTGACTTTGGCCGAGCGGCAGCTTCAAAACCGATTTGCTTCCGGAGAGCCGGACGAGATACTGCAGGACTTCGTGCATTTGGTCGAGCGAGGCAGGAATTAGAGTAAATGGGGACCGCTCTCGCCGCGCATTACGCTCGTGCCCTTGCGGATGCAGTATTTGCTCCGAATGCAGGTTTATCCCCGCAAGATGCTGTCGTGCAGCTTCGCTCCGCTGAATCCCTGGTTTCAGGATCGAAGGATCTGCAGCGGGCGCTCCTCTCTCCCGCTGTAACCAAAAACAGAAAAAAGGCGATCATCTCGACACTGGCCGGCGAGTTAGGGCTGCATCGAATTGTTCGGAATTTTCTCTTGGTGCTCGTGTCTCACCGGAGAATAGGCCAGCTTCAAGCCATTCGCCAGGAGTTTGACCTCGTTGTGGATGAAAGGCTCGGTTGGATTCCCGCGGAAATCACGTCGGCTAGAGAATTAAACGCCCAGCAGCGGGAGCAGATCGAGCGTGTCCTCGGCACGAAACTGGGGAAGTTCATTCGCGCGCATTACAAAGTTGATCCCGCCATACTCGCCGGTATAAGAGCGCGCGTAGCTTCCAAGGAGTATGATGCCACTTTGCGAGGCAAGCTGGACAGCATGCGTCAGAGCCTGGTCGCACAGCTCTAAAACGAATTTGAAGGGAAAGTATGGCTCAAATCAGAGCAGATGAAATCTCACGTGTACTTCAATCGGAGATCGAGAATTTTGACGCGGTCACGAATGTAGCCGAAACAGGTTCCGTCATCAGCGTGGGCGACGGTATCGCGCGCATTTACGGGCTCGAAAACGTCATGGCCGGCGAGTTGATTGAATTTGGGCCGCAAACCGTGGGCCTCGCTCTGAATTTGGAAGAAGACCAGGTCGGCGCGGTTCTCCTGGGCGATTTCGGCAATGTCAAAGAGGGAGATCAGGTGCGCCGCACCGGGCGCATCATGTCGATCCCGGTCGGGGAAGCGATGATTGGCCGGGTGGTTAACGCGCTAGGACAACCGATCGATGCCAAAGGCCCGGTCGACACTAAAGAGTTCAATGCGCTCGAACGCCTGGCCCCCGGCGTTGTAGATCGACAGCCTGTCAAACAGCCGCTACAGACGGGCATAAAGGCGATCGACGCCATGGTGCCGATTGGCCGCGGCCAGCGCGAGTTGATCATTGGTGACCGCCAGACAGGGAAAACTACCGTTGCTCTCGACACCATCATCAACCAAAGAGGCCAGGACGTCATCTGCATCTATGTCGCGATCGGCCAGAAGCGCTCCACTGTTGCACAGGTCGTAAAAACACTCGAAGAGCACGGGGCCATGGATTACACGGTGGTAGTGGCAGCCACCGCTTCCGATCCTGCTCCGATGCAGTACATTGCTCCATACGCGGGTTGCTGTATAGGCGAGTACTTCCGCGATTCGAAGCGGCACGCGCTCTGCGTCTATGACGACTTATCCAAGCATGCCGCGGCATATCGTGAGATTTCTCTGCTGCTGCGCCGTCCGCCTGGCCGCGAGGCATATCCCGGTGATGTTTTCTTCCTCCACAGCCGTTTGTTAGAGCGCGCCGCGAAGCTTAACGAGGAAAAGGGCGGAGGATCTCTTACTGCTCTCCCGTTCATCGAGACCCAGGCCGGCGACGTCTCGGCATACATTCCAACCAACGTCATCTCCATCACCGACGGGCAGATTTATTTATTGACCGATCTGTTCAACTCCAACATCCGTCCGGCGATTGATGTCGGCATCTCGGTAAGCCGTGTCGGCGGAAGCGCGCAGGTGAAAGCAATGCGCGCGGTCGCAGGCACCTTGCGTCTCGAAATGGCTCAATACCGCGATTTGGCTGCCTTCGCGCAGTTTGGATCGGACCTGGACAAGGCCTCTCAAGACCAGCTAAATCGCGGCAAGCGCTGGGTAGAGGTTTTGAAGCAGGGCCAGTTCTCTCCGATTCCCATGGAGAAGCAGGTCGCTATCATCTTCGCTGCCGGTAACGGATATCTTGACGACCTGCCCGTCGAGGATGTGCGCCGCTTTGAGGGCGAACTGTATCGTTTTCTCGATAACAGCAAGCCCGAAGTTTTGCAGGCCATTCGCGAGAAGCGGGAGCTCAACGACGAGATTAAGGGCCAGCTGCACGCCGCTCTGAAGGAGTTCAAAGAACGATTCCAAAGCGCAAAATCGCAGAAGGCCGAACCGAAACAGGACGAGAGGAAGAGCCAGGCACAGAACGCGGATGGAAGCCGCCCCGCTCCTCCAAAGTCGAACGTAAATCAGCCTCGAGAGGCCAACGCGAAACCGCGAGAGGCAGCCAAAGTCTGATTAGATGCCGAGTCTAATCGACATCCGGCGTCGCATTCGCGGCGTCAAGAACATGCAGCAGATCACGAAGGCCATGAAAATGGTCTCCGCGGCAAAGCTGCGCCGAGCTCAGGAACACGCGATAGCCTCCCGGCCGTACGCGAACATGATGGGCCGGATATTATCCAATGTCGCTGCTGCTGCCGCGGGCAATGATCGAGTGGCAGAGTTGCCTCTCCTCCAGATACGGGAAGAGAAGCGGATCCAAATGATCGTCGTAAGCAGCGATACCGGCTTGGCCGGCGCGTTCAACGCTAACCTGTTTCGTTTGTCTCAACGGTTTGTGGACGAACACCGGGAGGCTGACTTGCGTGTGGAAGCCATCGGCAGGAAAGCACGCGATTATTTTCGTAAGCGGAATTTTGCGATCACTGGCGAGTACGTCGGAATCGTGGATAAGCCCAGCTACGACAAGGCGGCTGAGATCGCGGACAAAATGATCGATCTGTACAGGAAGGCCGAGGTCGACGCCGTTTACATCGCTGTGAACGAATTCAAGAATGTTATGGCCCCGAATCTGGTATTGAAAAGGATTCTTCCGGTGGAAGTGCCGCAAGGGGGCGAGCAAATTAACTACATTTATGAGCAGCCGCCGGATCAGCTTCTGACCGATCTTTTGCCCCGCTACATAGAAATGTCAATCTATCGCGCCATGCTCGAATCCATCTCCGCATATCACGCGGCGCGCATGACGGCCATGGATGCTGCCACTTCTAACGCCGGCGATGTGCTTCAGGATTTGACGCTGAATCTGAATCGCGTTCGTCAAGCCAACATCACGCGCGAGATTATTGAAATAGTAAGCGGCGCGGCCGCTTTATAGGAATCTTATTTATGCCCACCGAAGCTGTAGAAGGTCACGTCGTTCAGGTCGCCGGTCCTACCATTGAAGTGCAGTTCCCGGAAGGTCACGTACCGAAAATCTTCAACGCCATAAATGTCACCAGCGAAGGCTTTGATGTGCCTTTCAAGATCGACATCACCGCGGAAGTAGCCCAGCACATCGGCGAAGGCCGCGTGCGCACGATCTCCATGGAACCCACCGATGGGCTGGTTCGCGGCATGAAGGCCTTTGATCTTGGCGAGCCAATCACCATTCCCGTCGGTAAGCAAACGCTCGGTCGCGTGCTGAACGTGCTAGGACGGCCGGTCGACAATATGGGTCCGATCGAGACTGAGCACAGAGCTCCCATTCACCGTCCCGCTCCTCTGTACGAAGAGCAAGCGACCAATCTCGAGATGTTCGAAACAGGGATTAAGGTCATCGATCTCCTCGAGCCCTATCTGCGGGGCGGCAAAATTGGGCTGTTCGGTGGCGCGGGCGTCGGAAAGACGGTCATCATTCAGGAGCTGATCAATAACATCGCCATGAAGCACGGCGGCGTTTCAGTGTTCTCCGGAGTCGGTGAACGCACCCGTGAAGGCAACGACCTTTGGCTGGAGATGCAGGAAGCGGGGATTGTCGATCCCCACGATTGGCGCAAATCGAAAGTCGCGCTGGTCTATGGCCAGATGACCGAGCCGCCTGGCGCGCGCCTGCGAGTAGGGCTGACTGGCCTGACGGTTGCCGAGTATTTCCGCGATGAAGAAGGTCAGGACGTTCTGCTCTTTATCGACAACATTTTCCGGTTTACGCAAGCAGGCTCTGAAGTATCCGCGCTGCTGGGCCGCATGCCGTCCGCGGTGGGCTATCAGCCGAATCTAGCGACGGAGATGGGCGATCTGCAGGAGCGCATCACCTCGACCAATCGTGGCTCCATCACCTCCGTGCAGGCTATTTATGTTCCTGCCGACGATTACACTGATCCTGCGCCCGCGACTACATTCGCTCACCTGGACGCGACAACTAACCTCTCACGCGCCATTTCGGAGCTTGGCATTTATCCCGCAGTCGATCCATTGGCCTCAACCTCTCGCATTCTCGACCCGAATATTGTCGGTCAGGAGCACTACGATATTGCGCAGCGCGTAAAACAGACGCTGCAACGCTACAAAGATCTGCAGGACATCATCGCCATTCTCGGCATTGACGAGCTGAGTGATGAGGACAAGCAGGTCGTTGCGCGGGCGCGCCGCATTCAGCGCTTCTTATCACAGCCCTTCCACGTGGCAGAGCAGTTCACCGGCCGTCCCGGCAAGTACGTGAAATTGGAAGACACCGTGCGAAGCTTCAAAGAAGTAGTGGAAGGCAGGCACGATGCGCTGCCGGAGCAAGCTTTCTACATGCAGGGCAGTATTGATGACGTGCTCGAGGCTGCCCAGCAAATGAAGGGGAAATAGCGCAGCTACTACTCACATGGCCGATACTTTTCAACTCGAGGTAGCCACCCCCGAGCGCCTGTTTGTAGACGAGCAGGTCAGTGAAACCGAACTGCCCGCCAAAAACGGATATATGAGTGTTCTGCCTGGGCATGCGCCATTACTTAGCGCATTGGGAGCTGGCGTCCTGACCTTCAACAGCGGAGGCGGGGCGCGCATTCTGGCCATCGATGGCGGTCTGGTTGAAGTGTTTGAAAACCATGTCCGAGTATTAGCAGATCACGCCGAATTCGCTCAAGATGTTCAAGTGGACCGCGCGCGTCGGGACCTGGAACAGGCAACGGAGGCGCTCAAACAGGCGCGCGACAGCCGCGAGTCCGACGCAGCCTTGCGCGGGATGGGGAAGGCCCAGGCGCGCCTCGATGCCGCGGAGCGGGCCGGCAGGTGAGCGCGGCAGTTGCCCTAAACTCCGCCTTTGACAGGCTTTTACGGCCGCTTCGGCGCGGCAGGTTTCGTTTTGTTTTGGCTCTTGGGTTCGTTGCGATAGCTCTTGTGCTGACTGGCTCTGCACAAGCCATTTGGGGATCGTCCGTGTTCCTGATCTTCGCTGGGGCCATCGTGGCCTCGACCGCCCTATACGGCTTCTTAGCGGGAATCGCGGCAGCTATCCTCGCGACGATGACCCTCGACTTCTTTTACATCCCTCCGATCTTTGCTCTCAACCTGGATCCTTCGACTTTCCGTATCGGCGTTGAGTTTAGTGTTCTCGTGCTTGGTACCCACATCGTCACGCGAAAGCTTTCGGCCAGAATACGAGCTGAGGCTTATCGGGAGGAAGTGAGCCGGAGAAAAATCGGCATCCTCGGACAGCTGGATGGGGTAATCGACGGCGAGGCATACGGCTGGGCATTCAATGCTGATGATCCGTCTTCTCCAGCCAACGTGGTCGTTTACGTGAATCACAAACCGGTAGCTGAAGTAGCTGCGGTTTACTATCGTCCTGATGTTGCCGCGAACTTGAGCTGTTCAGGACGACACGGATTTTACGTCGACCTGCGCGGCTATTGCGCGGCGGAGACCCAAGCTGTCGTCGAGGTACGGCTCTCTGATCCCAAATCGCTTATAAACTGCCCTATGCAGGCCGTGATTCCGCCCTCTGGTCCCCGGCGCTCGCCGACGGTCCTGTTTATGCATATTCCGAGAACCGCAGGAACAACGTTTCGTGAAGCGATCATCGCAAATTACAAAGAGGCAGAAATTGCCTATCTGTATCCCGACCCGCCTGGATTCCTGGTTGATGACCTGCGCCTTCTCCCGGTTGATCAACGGTCCCGCTTTCGTCTTGTAGTCGGCCACTTTCAATACGGAATACAGCATTGGCTTCCGCAGAAATCGACTTACATTACGGTTGTGCGGCACCCCTTTGCCAGAGTCGTTTCCCAGTATTTTGATATTGCCCGGACCCGGCCATCGCTCCTGACAGAGGGCGAGCATTTGCTTAGCCTCGAGGCAGCTCTGGAGCAAAAGCGTACGGTCAACTTGGATAACGCGATGGTGCGCTGTTTTAGCGGGGTAGATGAACGGGACGTACCTCCGGGAATGGTGGACCAGGAAGTATACGACCGCGCAATTCATTCCCTTCGCACCGCTTTTGCGTTCGTGGGCCATCAGGAATGTGCCGAGCAGTCGTACGCGGTTTTGCAGGGCCTTTTCGATTGGAAAGCAAAGCGCGATTTAGGCGTAACTAATCGAACCGCAAATCCCCTACCCCTGGTGAATGAAGAAGAAATTCGTAAAGCTGTTGAGCACTACAACCGCTGGGATTATCTTTTCTATGACGAGGTTCTGCGGCTCTTTCCGCGGAATTAAGGTCATTAAGCTACGGACTC
>CAVWUV010000003.1:0-314270 GCA_963758245.1 uncultured Acidobacteriaceae bacterium
GGCTCCCCGACATGGATTCGAACCACGATTAACGGCTCCAAAGGCCGCTGTCCTACCATTAGACGATCGGGGATTGGTTGCGAACCCAGTTTAACAAGGCCGTGTTACGCTCACCAGTCAGCGTATGCGGTGCCGTCGAGCGCCATTTTATCGGAGCCGCTATGCACATTCCAAATGCCCGGAGTGCTGGTGCTTCCGCCTATGGGCGTATCTTCCATGGTCAGCCTCCAGGTCTGACTGGAGCCGGTCATCGGATCTTGCGGGACCTGTCTCAAATATCCCTCTGACACCAGGTCCTCCAGAGTCTCGGGAGCCTTCTGCTTGTCGATCGTGTACTCATCAATCATGGAGCGCAAAGTAAAAAGATTGTTGAGAAGCACGCTTTCTTTCGAGCGGATGATCGATTTTTGGTAAATCGGAAGCGCGATCGCGAGCAGAACGGAGATGATGGCCATCACCACCATCAATTCAATCAGCGTGAACCCCCGCAGCGCGCGCTTCAGCTTGATCATCCTGTTCCTAACCACGGCTTGAGTCACCATTCCGAATAGGGCGTCCCGTCGCTCGCCTTATCCGTGGTTTTCGAGTAAACGTCGAAGACATTCTGACTGCCCCAAGAAGTAGACGTCGGGTCGTCTTGCATACTGCGCTTTCCCCAATCCGTGTCACCCGTCATCGGATCCTTGGGAATGCGGCGCAGAAAACGAATTTTGCCGCTTTGCCCGTTGCCGCTGATCGTATTCGCCAGTTGCACGCCCTCGACCAGCGATTCCAGAGTCAGCGGATAGCAGTATGCGTCAGCGTTTTCAGATCGGATCTTGCCCTGATCGCAAAGGTCCTTATATTTGTCGATTGCGTTACGCATATCCTCGAGATCCCGGCGCAGCGCTTTCTCTCTTTCCCGGCGCACTTGATATCTGGCTGCGGGAACCGCCATCGAGCTAAGAATCAGGAGAATGGTGAAAGCGACGATCAGCTCGATTAGTGTAAGCCCCGCCTGGGTCTTGCGGCGTCTGCGCAAGGCCAGGCATTCGTCACATCGCGCATCCATAACTTTCTCCATCCTCAGGGATTCGGTTGCTCTGGAGGATTGCTGGCGGGAACTGGCGCTCCTGGAGGCAGAACTCTCCTCAGAGGCCGTTGCTGCAGGGCCGGATTGACGATCGGAACTCCTTGGGAAGGAGAATTAGCCGGCAGGGGCGCTTGCTGAACTGGAATCGCCGGGGATTGTGGCTGCACCAATGTATTACCGGCATTGCCCCCAGGGGCGAGCGGCGCAGGCGGAGCAATGGGAACGGTATCCGGCTGAGTGACCGGGAACGGACCAGATGACACCGCAGTGCCGTCAGGCCGGCGCGAGACTCTTATGACTCGCTCACTGCCTGCGAGCACGCCTTCATTGCCGATATTGGTCAAATCGGGCGCCCGCACGATGTGCGGAATCAAAGCGATCAGCACTTCATCTTTGTTGTGGGTTCTCGTTTTGGTTCCAAACAGATAGCCAAGCAGAGGAATATTCGTGACACCAGGTATACCCGCTACCGAACTGGTGTTTTCGTCATCGTAGAGCCCGCCGAGCACGCTGACCTCTCCGTCTTTCATTCGGATATTAGCTTCGTTGATCTTTTGTTCAATGATGGGCTGCTGAACGCCGGCAATAGTCTCGGTTGTGAGCACGCTCGAAATTTCCACTTTGATGTGCATGCTGACGTCGTCCGGCCCATTTACATGCGGCTCGAGGTCGATATTCGTACCCACGTCCACTTGCTGGAACTGCGTTGTCGCGTAAGGGATGGAACCCGGTGTTGCAATCGCTGAATTAAGAGAACCGGAAACGTACGGAATTTTACTGCCGATCTTTAGCGAAGCTTTGCCGTTATCTGTCACGCGGACTTGCGGGCGCTGCAAAACTCGGGTGGACGCATCCGTCAGTAGCGCCTGGATGAGGGCCCCGGGCAAACTGAGGGAAAAGTCACTGCTTGCGATATGGCCCACAGAGGCAAGTGAGATAGCCCCTGTGGTGGCGGTTGTGCTACCCGTGGTCGTTGTCCCGTTAGTAGCGCCCGTCCCCGTTAGCCCTGTCGTGCCTGTTGTCCCCGTAGTCCCCGTGGTACCTGTCGTGCCCGTCGTGCCTGTGCTACCCGTTGTAGTCGTGGTGCCCGTCGTGCCTCCGATTGCTATGGAGTTGCGCGGAGTGAAATTAATGGGAACATTCAATCCGCCGGTTTGTCCCGCAAGAGCCGCTCCGAGCGTAGTCGTTTTATTCCTCGCCACTTCCATGACGATTACATCGACCACCACTTCCGGCTTCGGCTTGTCCAGATCGTGAACCAGCTTTTCAACTAGGGAGATGGTGTCCGGGGTGCCGCGCGCGATGATCGCGTTCTGGCTGGGAACTGAGAAGACACCCTGCGTCAGCTTTGCGCCCGTGCGAACACCGTTGAAAATCTCAGTGAACTCGTTTGTGGTACTTGCATTCTGGACGTAGAAAACCTTAATAACCTCGTCTTGATATTCCGTTCGCTTTTGTTCAGTCTCTTGCGTAACGAATATCGCGTTTCGGCTGATGGGTTTCCAGAACGTGTGAGTTACGAGGCCCACATAATTCAGCGCCTCTTCGAGGGTCACGTTATTCAGGTCAAGGTTGAAGTTCTTGCCCGGCGTGGTGTCGATGCCCGATGGATCAAAGAGAATGTTGATACCCGCCAGCTTGCCGACGCTTTCGTAAAGCACCCGCGCTGGTTGGTTGTTCATCTTTAAACTGCTGATCTGGTTGTTTATCGGCCGAAGCGCCGGCGGCCCTTCGAGGGAGTCGATGCGCTTCTCGACTTCCTGCCGCGCTCTTTCGGCTGGAGTCAGGATGGGCGTACCGGCAGGCGCTTGCGCCCGCTCTCTTATCATTCCCGTTGTCTGACGAATCTCCTGCAGCGCGATCTGCGACGAGGGGTCCGCCAGGAAAGCCTTCTGAAACTGGACCAGGGCTTCATCCAGTTTCTGCTGTTGCTGAAGCTGGCGCCCGCGCGTCAGGTGCGCTTCGGCGGCTTTGACCCGGACATTCTGCTCTGGTAAGAGATATGCAGGCTCTCGGGGATCGGTGTCTATGGCCTTATCGTAGTAATTGAGCGCAGTATCATAATCTTTCTGAGCTTCGGCTTTCGCCCCGAGCTTCAGAAATTTATCACCCTGTTTGGTGCGCGCCTGGATTGCCGGCACAAGCAGCGTGGCGGCACATGCGAATGCGGCGCAGGTCCGTAACCTTTTTAGATCGTTCACCTTACAAGCACCCAGCCCTGTGGTAGACTACTAATCGCAAACGCCTGAGAGCCCGCGATTTGGCATTTAGTTCCGGCCTTGCTGTGTATAGAAACACTGTCCCTTGGGGAATATATTCCTCTCCTGTTCGAATGGAAGACGTTTCGGGAGGGCGGCCCGTGCAAAGTCGCAAAGCCAAAGGGGGGTAGTTAGTTGAGAAAGAAGGCTGCGGATCCGCGTGTCCCAATCCAGCGACATCAAAATTCTGAGCGATAACCGCGCCGCCGGGTACAACTTTCATCTTTTGGAACGGTACGAAGCCGGCCTCGTGCTGACCGGTACGGAAGTGAAGTCCGCGAAGACCGGAAAGATTCAGCTGAAGGAAAGCTATGCAGAAGTGAGTGAAAATGAGGCTTGGCTGATGAATGCGCATATCAGCGAGTATTCGCACGGCAATATCATGAACCACCCGCCCGTTCGGAAGCGGAAGCTCCTGTTGCACCGTCGCGAAATCGACAAGCTGCGTGTCGAGACCCGAGAAAAGGGGCTCACGCTGGTCCCCACGAGGCTGTATCTCAAGGCTGGCCGGATTAAGGTTGAGATTGCCGTTGCCAAAGGCAAAAAGTTCCATGACAAACGCGAGGCGATAAAGGCCAAAGAGATGCAAGCGGAGGCGAAAGCCGCTATTCGAAGACGCGCGCGCGAATGACCGGGTTCCCCAGCCTTTTTTGCCTCTTCTAGAGAGATTTCATGCAAATTCAATTTGAAACTTCACCCATCGAGAAAATAGCTGCCGACGCGGTAGCTGTCATTTGTTTTGAAGCTGACGAGATCAAACGGGCCGAAGCTCCCGCGGTTGCGCCTCTGAGCATTCCCGATCCGGAGATCGCCGCGCAATCAGGCTGGCTGGCGGATTTGCGCGCAGTCGGAGAGTTCACCGGAAAAGTCTACGAACTAGCCATTTTGCACAGGCCGGAAGGCATTGCGGCAAAGCGACTGGTCATCATCGGCGGAGGCAAACGCGATAAGTTTACGACCGTGGAGGCCCGAAGAATCGCCGGAACACTGGTGCGCGCGCTGAAAGGCAAAGGAACTCGTAGTATCGTTCTATCTTTGGACGGGCAAGATTCGGCCGAGCTTATTACGGCCGCAGTCGAAGGCGCTGCGCTGGGCGCCTGGGAGGCTGATAAATATAAATCGGATCCAAAAAAGAACGAGGGGCAAATCACTTCATTTACAGTTGCGCTCTCCAGCGATAGCTCAGGCTCGATCAGCGAAGCCGTGCGGCGCGGCGAGATTGTCGCGGACTCTCAGAACTTCACTCGCGATCTCGCAAACGAGCCGGCTAACAAACTCACGCCCAGCGCATTAGCCGATGCGGCCAGACAGATGGCCAGCGAGCACGGACTCGAGTATGAAGCATTGGATCAGGACGCCATGGCCAAATTGGGAATGGGAGCGCTGCTCGGCGTCGCACAGGGCAGCAGCAATCCTCCATTCTTGATCGTGATGAAATATCGTCCCTCCCTGCGGATGAGCGAGGATCACCTTGCGCTGGTGGGAAAAGGCGTGACATTTGACACCGGCGGAATTTCAATTAAGCCCTCCGATGGCATGGAAAAGATGAAGTACGACATGGCCGGTGCGGCTGCCGTAATCGGAGCGATGAAAGCGATCGCACACCTCAAGCCCGCGATCCCGGTCACCGCGTACGTTCCCACAGTGGAAAACATGCTGAACGGGAATGCGCAGCGTCCCGGAGATATTGTGACGTCATTCTCGGGAAAGACAATTGAGGTGCTGAATACCGACGCGGAAGGCCGGCTCATCCTGGCAGATGCCATCACATATGCTCATCGGAACGGGGCCACCCACATTGTGGATGCCGCCACTCTCACGGGGGCAATAGGGATCGCTCTGGGCCACTACAATATAGGCGCATTTACCAACAATCAGGCCTTCTTGGACCGGTTTCTGGCTGCCTCTCGAATCGCGGGAGAAAAAACCTGGCAAATGCCGATGGATGAAGAATACAAAGACTACCTGAAGTCCGCATTCGCCGACTTGCCCAATATCGGCGGCCGGTATGGCGGTTCCATTACAGCGGCATGGTTTCTGCGCGAGTTTGCTGATCCAACTCCGTGGGTACACCTAGATATCGCATCGACTGCGTGGCTGGATGAGGGCAAGTCATGGCTTTCCAAGGGTCCAACCGGAGTGGCAGTGAGATCGTTCGTTCAACTCGCGATGGATTGGAATCGCTCCTGAAGAAGGGTGGAACGCACAACGCTTGACCAATGATGGGGCTTCTAACACGCGGCCTCGCTGGACGCCTGATTCGAAGCGGATCTTTTTCGTTTCGAATCGCAGCAATGGTTCTCAGATCTGGTCCATGAATCCTGACGGCACTGATCCAAAGCCCGTCACGAACGTCCCGAGCGAGACCGATAATATGACCTGTCGCCCGACGGCAAGCTCGTTCTGTAGTAGTGGGTCAGTTTGAAAAATGTTAGCTATCGACAGCAAACCTCCTACGTTGCATCGGCCCGACTTCCGTGGGTGCCTTGCCAAACCCCAGCCGCCCAAGCAAGTGCGATATCCTTGGAAACCCAAGGACAGGCCGATGACCATTGCGGCGGGCATAATCCATAACGACGGTATCCTTCTGTGTTCGGATACCCAAATAGAATTCGGTGCCATCAAGACACACGGCCCCAAAATGGGCTGGTTTGATTGCCCAGGTGGTCGGATTGCATTCGCAATAGCGGGTGCTACAGCGTTCGCTCTTTTCGCTATTCAAAAATGCAAGCGCCACGTTGCGGATATCCCACCACCTGAAGTCTCCAGTGAAGTCGAGCGCATACTCAGCGAAGAATATCGTCGCGTAGTCTTCGATCATCCAAGCTACTCAAGCGATCCGGTCCGAATTTCGTACTGGTTTTTGCTCTCTCTATGGTCATATGCCGAAGGAACGGTTCGCTTGTTAGCAACCCACGAAAATACCTCGCACGAAGTTACCGGCCACGAGTGTATTGGCATTGGACAGGAGCTAGCCCAATACATAATGGGTCCAGCACTCAACCAGGAACGAACAGAGCAAGAAGCGATGCTGCTGGCCTCGCACATGCTAGAGAAGGTTAAGAATCACGTTCCAGGCTGCGGCGGAGCCTCGCGCTTCTTAGCAATGCAAAACGACGGATCGATTAAGGACGTTGACCCATTCCGATTTACCGAACTGGCGCGCCGGTCTTATTTGTTCGACGTAAGTGCACGCAGGCTGCTCCATGCGATGACAGACGATAAGTTGACTGATCCCGAATTTGAGGAATGTCTAGATGCCTTTAATGGAGTAGCAAGAGGTATGCGGCGTGATTGGAAAGCCTACAGCAAAGAAGATCAAGTGCTTAAGGCAATGCTGGCAACCGGCCTGCACTGGAATCTTTAGGCTCAAGCAAGGTGACAATGTCCGTAATCGACCAAAAGCCGCTCCGTGATACCCGCAGCCATTGCCGGAGTAACCCGCGGGGTCTGGTGAATTCTGGCGGAGTTGTAATGCATGCAATGCAGGGCAGCCATTGCGACGTGGTTCTCGATCTTTTTAGAAAAAGCATTGGTTAGCCGCGTGAATCTCCGCATCGACATTCACATCGTTAGATTCTGGCGTTCGGCATAGCTCGTACTGATGTGAGCGGGATTGGGGTAGCCATCGATTACATGACGTTGGCAGCCGACGCATTCTGCCGGACTGTATCGCTTCTGGGCTTCGGAAGTCTCACCGTAAATCTTCACGAGTTGGGCATAGTTAACGCGACCATGAAACGCTTTCTCGACTGCTATCAAATCCTGATCCTTCCCCGGTTTGGCAAACGTTTTGAGCGTTTTGCCTCCGCAGTTCGGACACTTGAAAGGGATGATCTTGCCCACCTACTGAATCATAAGCGGTCAAAGCCGTAGTAGTCCTTCATTGCCCGTTTAAGACGAGGGTGTGATCGATCTCGGCAATCCGTGCCTTGTCTCTGCTGATTGCATCCCTAATTTCATCGTTAGTATGCAGTTGTTGATAGCCGTTCACCAGGAGTCCCTCGCAGGTCTGAAGATCGCCCAGATAGCCAGCGATTTGTTCGGTAACTACCTGTAGCTTCATTTGCCTTTGCTGTTCTCCTTCCGCAGTCTCCGGCTCCTCTACCAGCAACGATTGATATCTAGCCCGCAACTTCTCAAGTGACCGACCAGCGAGAAAACCTGTGCTATTGCCAAGGTGATATAGACAGTACAGATGAGCGCGTTCGGCATATGAACGGACAGGCGATAGGATGCGAAGCAGTTCTTCGTCAGTCCTTAACTGCCCGATGATTGCGCTACGTTCACCGACCAGCATATTCCTAAGGTTCCAATCCGCGCTTGTCATATGCGACGAATTTGTCGGTTGCGGTGGATCCGGGAACTCCTCGGTTTCCGTCGCAGCAGCCCGCACCCCAGGCACATGCCTGGGTACATGCCCGGACGGGCGCTCGCTTGTGACCATGGGCGTTGTCATTGGAGTATCCGTTCGAGCCGTTCTAAAATACCCAGGGCGATACTGGGTCAGCAACAGCAAGCCAAACAGTATTACGCCGAATGTGAAAATTGCCTTGCCCATCAGTGCTCCGAGCTTAACGCGATTTGGCAACTTTTGAAAGTTACGTGGAAAATGAACAAACGAAAAGACGGCAAAGTACTACTGAACAGTCTTGGAAAGACCTGTTCGCAATGCTTGAAGTTCTGCAAGCTGCATGGCAAAACCTCGCTGCAATAGCTCTATCTCACGCTCAGCCTTATTTTCCTCAACCGCGATCTGTTTTTGAAGGCGCTCCGCGTAGTTATCGTCAGCGGACAAAACAGTCTTGATGGCATCGAGTGCCGCAATATTGGTTTGCAGGATACTGTCCTGCATCGTGATGATATTTCGCAGAGCAGTGAAAACTTGATGGTTGAACGGCCTGAAGTCTTCGTCTGTCATTTTTTGCCCCATCGCACCTTTGCCGCTTTCGCTGCGATCTGGGACCGCTTGCGGGCACTGAGCGCAGCCGCTCTTGCTGGACCGCCCTTTACGCCTCCCAGACGGCCCAGTGCGACGGCATGGGGATTCTTGGAAGGATCTGTCGGCTTCTGCTCCTTGCCCGGTTCGTATTTGGGCACCTGGCCGGTAGCTTCTTGAATGACGCGATAGGCGAGCTGATTGGGGTCTCGTGGACGCTTTGTTGACCGCTCAGGCATGATGCCTCTAGTATCCCAGGATGGCCGGGGCGGTCAAGAGCAAGAACAGGCAAACTGACCCAGTCGTTCTGTTCACCAGCGATGTTTATCCGGCGTACGCGCCTGCGAACCCAACCCCCGGGTGGTCGATTGAGACCTAAATGATGGACCGGTTCATCGGAGGCACTTCTGAAGGCCGAAAGAGTGACGCTCGCTCTCCGGCTTCGACGTTTCAGCCTATTACAGGCCCGATCCTTTTTTCGTTGAACGGTACAAATACTTTCTCGCAAGCGCAACAGCTTCAGGCTTCACCAGAACCACTCAGCGGCATAAGCACTGGCGTTGGCGCTCTTTTCATTGCTTTGTGGGCTGTGGCCTCGCGGCGAAGACTGACGCAACGCTCGGGCAGATTGCAACGCAGTCATCTATGAGAGCGCTGCCCATGTCAAGAACAAAATTTAGACCAGAATCGGTGCCGCCAGACGCCGACGGCTAAGACCAGATACACTGCAAGCCCTCCCAATTCCTGTTGACATCCGACCCAAGATAATGTCATGTTTAGGTCGGATGCCTTCCCAAAACAATCCCGACGATCGCATCGCCCTCTTGCAGGGCACGCTCGACTTGCTCATTCTCAAAACCCTCGTGCTCGGCTCGTGTCACGGGCAAGGCATAGCGCGCTCGATACAACGTCAGTCGGAAGAGGTCTTTTTCGTTGATCATGGTTCGCTCTATCTTGCTCTCCAGCGCCTTGAAGACAAGAAGTGGATCAGCGCCAAGTGGGGCGTTAGCGGGAACAACCGTAAGGCGCGCTTCTATTCGCTGACTGCCAAGGGACGCCAGCAGCTCGTAGAAAAGACCAGCGAATGGCAGCGGTTGACGAGAGCGATGGGATTGATTCTGGATGGTCGACCGAGCAGCGGGGAGATCTAGTCATGTTCCGACGCAGAAGAAGCGCAGACGACTTTGCGGAGGAGATCAATCGCATTTCGAGCTCGAAGCCGATGAGTTACAGAGCGAAGGCTTGAGCGAAGAAGAGGCGCGTCGCAGGGCAAGAGTCGAGTTCGGCAACGCGCAGACAGCACAAGAACGCTTCTATCTCAGAAGCCGTATCGTATGGTTCGACAATCTGCTCCACGATATTAAATTTGCGATTCGTCAGCTGATAAGAAATCCGAGCTTCGCCTCCATTGCAATCGTCACCCTTGCGCTGGGCATCGCCGCCAACAGCACGATCTTCAGTTGGATCAACTCGACTCTACTCGACCCCATTCCCGGGATCGCGCACACGAGCGACATGATCACGATCATGCGGGGCGAGAGAAGCGAGCATCCAACGCCTCCATTTTCGTACCTGGACTTCGCGGATCTTCGTGATAGCACGCGGAGCTTCACCGGGTTGCTCGCTTATCACGACGACTACATGGCGATCACGGATTCGGTCAAGCCCGAGCGCATTTATGGGACAGTGGCGTCGTCGAATTACTTTGAGGTACTCGGTGTGCGCCCGATCCTAGGCCGGTCGCTTGGACCGACTGCGCCGAATGATCGGCTGGGTACAGCGGAAGCGGTGCTCGGTTACGGCTTATGGCAGAACCATTTTGGCGCGGATCCTTCGATCATTGGAAAGATCGTTCACATCAATCTGCATCCGTACACGATTGTTGGTGTCGCCCCCGAGGGCTTCCAAGGCTGCAAAAGCGGGTTACGGTCTGATCTATGGATACCGCTTGGCATGGATTCGCAGATTTCGGGCTCTGAACGAATCAAGTATCGCGACGTCTTCTGGCTCAACGTGCTCGGCAAGCTCAAGCCGGGAGTTGATCATCGCCGGGCTGAAAACGAGCTGAATATCCTGATGCAACGCCTCGCGGAGCGGTTTCCGGACGCGCACAGGGGACCAAACACGATCTCTTCCGATCCGCTGTGGCGGTCGCCCTTTGGTGTGAATGTCTATCTTTATGGAACGCTGCCCATTCTTTTCGCGCTGGCTTTGGTGCTCTTACTGCTCGCCTGCGCCAACCTGGCGAATCTTCTGTTGCTGCGCTCGGTGGCGCGCCGGCGCGAATTTTCCATTCGCCTGTCGATAGGGGCAACCCGCTGGAGACTGGTGCTTCAGTTGGTGGTGGAGAATGCGTTGATCGCTCTGGCAGGCGCCGGGCTCGCGCTGTTGTTGACTAAGTGGACGGCACACGGATTGTCTGCGTTTCTGCCGCCCACGACACTTCCTCTTACGCTGAATGGACGCGTTGACCGAACGGTGCTACTGGCGGCCATTATGATTTCGCTTCTCACTGCCGCGGTGTCTGGTGTTTTGCCGGCGCTTCGAGCTTCCCGCCTCGCCTTCGCTCCGGTGTCTGCCCTGAAGGACGAAGCACTCAATACCTCCGGAGGAATCCACAAATCGCGCCTGGCAGGAGGACTGGTCGTCGGACAGATTGCGCTCTCGATGCTGCTACTGGTCTGTGCCGGATTATTAGTCAGCAGCCAGCAGAAAGCACAGGATTCCTATCCGGGGTTCGACCCCAGCCACGTGTTTCTTGCGAGCTTTGATCTGAAACCCACGGGCTATTCCAGAGCGCAAGGCATTGAGTTTGACAAACAAATGCTCGTGCGCCTGAAATCGCTGCCTGGCGTCCAGTCGGTCACGCTGGGAGATTTCTCGCCGCTGAGCTACACCATTCATACGGATTTTATCCAGCCTGAAGGCTACGTGCCCGGGAAGAACGAGTCCATGGAGGTCGACAGGGGTGTGGCGGGGCCGGAGTACTTGCGCACGGTACGAACAGCCTTGCTGGCGGGACGGGACTTTTACCGACAGGGACAATGCCAGCGCGCCGCCGGTCTCGATTATCAACAAGGCATTGGCCGATCGCTATTGGCAGGGACAGGACCCGATCGGCAAGCGGTTGCAGGTTGCCCGGCAGTGGACGACAGTGGTTGGTGTGGCCGCCAATGGGAAGTACCGGCGCCTGGTTTACGATACTGCGCCGCTGGTGCTGATTCCCATGTTGCAGAGTTACAGGACCGGCCAGATTCTATATGTGCGTGTAGCGGGTGATCCTATGGCCTATGCTTCTGCTGTGGAACGAACAGTTCACGGACTCAATTCTGATTTGCCGCTCTTCAACGAGACCACGCTCGCCGCGAACATGCGGATGGGGAATGCCTTTGAGCGCATCGCAGCAGCCTTCGCAGGTTCATTCGGGCTGTTGGCTCTTATCCTCGCTGCCATTGGAGTTTATGGTGTGGTTGCCTATGCCACGAAGCAACGCACTCATGAAATCGGCATTCGCATGGCGCTCGGTGCAGGCAAGCGGGACATTTTTCGCCAAGTCTTGGGACGAGGTTTGCACTTTGCGGGCTTGGGGCTGGTCCTCGGTCTGATGATCTCATTTGCGCTTACCCGCTATCTACGTGGCATGCTCTATGGCGTCGGGACTGCGGATTGGCTGACATTCGTTATGGTTGCCATTCTTCTCTGCGTCGCTACACTGATTGCCTGTTTTGTTCCTGCCCGCCGCGCAGCATCCATAGATCCCATGCAGGCGTTGCGGACAGAATGACCAAGGTAAACCGACAAAAAGGTTCCTTGCTGCCGTACCTCCTTTGGGATTTATAAGCCCGGAACGCTGATCGCATCGCGTTCAGCTCAAGCATCTAGGGCAGCGCTCTCATACGATCACGCCACTTTGAACTGCTTCTCGCCCCACCCCTCCCTAACCCGAAGTTTCCTTGTTTCATCGGATTACGGCTATCCCCTGCGTAAGCCTGGGCACCGCTGCCCTCCAATCCGCCGTTCTCCTTCTCTATCTTTCAAAGCAGAAGGAGTTTTTCACTCATGTCGACCGCAAAGCAAATCGCGGCCAATCAGGCGAACGCGCAGCACAGTACGGGTCCTACTACAGAAGAAGGCAAAGCCAATTCCTGCCTCAACAATTTCCGCTGGGGATTTTGTGGTGCTTTCACGGTTCTTCCTTCCGAAGATGAGGAGGATTACGATACGCTTCTCTTAGGTCTTCGCGCAGAGCACCAGCCGAAAACCGTCACCGAAACCATTCTGGTTGAAAAAATGGCGCAGAATCACTGGCTCGGAGAGCGCGCCCAACGCCTGCAGCATCTCGCTTTGGCGGACGCCAACGAGAAACAATTTTCTCTCTTCCTGCGCTACCAAATCACCAACGATCGCGCCTTCCATAAGTGCCTGAGCGATCTTCTAAAGCTCAGAGCCGAAAAGAGAAGAGCAGAAATTGGGTTCGAACGGCAGAGGCAGCGAGAAGCTGAAGAAGCGCGCAAGGAATCGGTCGAAAAACGCAAGCAGGACCTGCATCGGATTGACGTTTTACTCGCCGAAGCCAAGGTAGATCACCAATTGTTGCTCAATTCCACGCTGGAATTCGCAAACCGCCGCGCTTCCCTCACCGAAAACAGCGCAGCGCGAGCAGAAAAGGCTGCCTAAACAGGCCGAAAGTCCAGCCGACTCCGTTCGCTGGACACCCTTCGCGCCCGATCTGCGCGCGCTGCTACGGAACCCCGAGCGTAAGCGAGGGGATGGCGTGATTAGCTACGATCTAGAACGAGAGTCATGCGAAAAGCCCCGCTGTGCGGGTTGCTCGCTGGCGCGCTCTGCGCTTCAATTGCATCCTCCGCCGCAAAGTCTCCATTCACGTTCGATGCCATGATGAAGATCGCCCGCATCGACGAGCCGCAGCTGTCTCCGGGCGGCAAGATGGTCGCTTTCACTGTCACGACCGTTGACATGGCCGCCAACCCGAAGCCAATGCAGATCTACATTGTTCCTGTTGAAAGTCTTCCAGGCAGCAGGCGAGTAATGTTTCTCCCCTGATAACGTCACTTAAAATGATCGAGTATGCTAATCGCCGGAGGTGTTGCGCATGCAGCTTCGTGTCCTCGCATTTGTGCTGGCCGGTGGCAAGGGAACCCGGCTTTATCCGCTGACAAAGGAACGCGCCAAACCAGCAGTTCCTTTCGGAGGCCGCTACAGGATTGTTGACTTTGTACTCAGCAACCTGGTCAATTCCGGGGTCTATTCCATCTATGTCCTGATTCAGTTTAAGAGCCAGTCCCTATTGCAGCACCTCCGGGAAGGTTGGGAGGTGAGCGGCCTGCTCAAAAACAATTTCATCATCCCGGTGCCGGCCCAGATGCGCTCGGAAAATGAGGAATGGTATCGCGGGACAGCTGACGCAATATCGCAGAACGTCAACCTGATTGAGCAAGCCGACCCGCATGTGGTCGTGATTTTTGGCGCAGATCATATCTATCGGATGAATATTCGTCAGATGATCGAGTACCACATAGAGAAGCGGGCCGGCGTAACCGTGGCGGCGATTCCCGTCCAAAGGGAGCTGGCTTCCGAATTTGGCGTCATTGAGACCACGGGCGGCGGCAATATTGTTGGGTTTCACGAAAAAAAGGCAGATGCGCCGACCATGCCTGATGACCCGACGCGCGTATACGCATCCATGGGTAACTATGTTTTCTCCACTGATCTGCTGCTTCGGGAACTGTACGAGGACGCCAAGAAAGAGAAGAGCTCACACGATTTCGGGAAAGATATTTTGCCTTCGCTTATTGGCCGCGTGGACATGTACGCTTACGATTTTCAGACCAACGTGATTCCGGGAGACCCGATCGGCTCACCGCAATACTGGCGCGACGTGGGAACTCTGGATGCCTATTACGAAGCGAGTATGGATCTGCGCGCGGTCTCGCCCGAGTTGAACTTGTATAACCGGCAATGGCCTTTGCGCACGGCTGGATATTTTGACGCGCCGGCCAAGTTTGTTTTTGACGAAGACGGACGCCGGGGGACAGCGGTAGATTCCATCATTGCGGGAAGCTCGATTGTCTCCGGTGCAACCGTGAAGCGTTCTGTGCTCGGCCGCGGAGTGCGAGTACACACGGGCGCTTTGGTGGAAGATTCCGTCATTTTCGACAACTGCGACATCGGGCGTCACGCCACGGTTCGCCGCGCCATTCTCGACAAGAACGTGAAGATTCCCGAACGAGGGGAAGTTGGCGTCGACCTGGAGAAAGATCGTAAAAGGAAATATCACGTAACGGACAGCGGGATCGTGGTGATTGAGGGGCACCAATCGACCGTGGATGTAGCGACGCTGCAGGTGTGAGGTCCGCTCTAAACCTCTTTACGCACTTGTTTCGGATCTTTGTCTTCCCGTAAGCCTACGAAACGGGAGTGGCGCAGATGATCCGCGGCCGTCCAATCGGTGAACTCCACTTCTGCAACAAGCTCCGGCTTCACCCACCTATAGTTCTTCATCGCCTCAGCAGTAAGTGCCTCGCCCCGCCTCGCAGTTTTGGGCTCCGGCAGATTGTCAAATGGGCAGAGCTTCGTTTCCAGGCCGCGAAAACCCTCGAACACCTGTTTCTTCACCTCGGGCGTGAACCCGTTCTTAATTTTTGCGATGAAGATCAGCTTTCCCGCTTCGTCGTAGTAGCCCACCGCTAGGTTGTCGAAGTAATTCTTTCCAGCCCGATAACCACCAATCACCAGCTCCTGCCCTTTGTTGACTCGGTACTTGACCCAATTGCCGCTACGCTCGCCCGATTCGTATCTGCTGCCGGAGCGTTTGGCAATGATGCCCTCCAACCCCTGCGATTTAACGGCTGGAATCAGGTCTTTCGGTACTGCATCAAGAACCGCGGATTTGCGGAGGAGCTCGTGCGCGCTTGCGAATACTTCGTCAAGCAGCTCGCGGCGTTGCTGGAGAGGAAGTTCGCGAAGATCGCGCCCGCGAAATGCAAGCAAGTCGAACAGGTAAAAGACGACTGCCTGCGCGTTCTCTTTACGATGCTGAAGCAAATTGAATGACGGACGGCCTTCGGCATCCAGCGCGACGATCTCGCCATCGACAATCAAGCCATCTTCGAGCTGTTTAAGCGCCTCCGCTATCAACGGAAACTTGTCATTCAGGAGGTTATTTCGCCGCGATAGCAGCCGCACTGTTCCTTTGTCCCTGATCGCAAGTGCGCGGTAACCATCAAGCTTGATCTCGTACTGCCACTCCGCGCCTTCGGGCAGTTCCGGAACTGCTTTGGCCAACATCGGTTCGACAAATTTCATTTCGCTCCGCTGAAATTTATCCAGGTCCAAACCCGGTACCGAGGTTCTGTTGCTGTGCCAGGTTGCGTCGCTTGCCTCGGCAATTTGTGCCATCGTTCGTCCGGTGAGCGCAGAGTGATCATCCTTCTTGGCCGAGATTGGCTTCATGTCTGAGCCGATCTTTTCCAGCAGCCAGGCATTCTGCCGCTTCGCGCGGTCGCGGCGAACGCTCCATTCGCCTTTGAGCTTTTTGCCCTGAAGCGAAATGTGAAGGTTCCCTTTCCAGTAATTGCCTTCGACGATTTCGTACGTGCCGATATCCCACACCATTACGGTCCCTCCGCCGTATTGGCCCTGCGGGATAATGCCTTCAAACTCCAGGTAATCGATTGGATGATCTTCCGTTGCACTCGCCAGCCGGCGGACGCCCACTTCATACGGAATTCCCTTCGGCACAGCCCATGACTTCAGCACGCCGTGAATTTCCAGGCGGAAATCGTAATGCAGGTGGCCGGCAGCATGTTTCTGGATGACAAAGCGTCTGCGGCTTCCTTGGGCGCTCCTTTGCGGAGCAGAGGGGGCGGGTTCGGCGGTTTTCGAGAAGTCCCGTTTGCTGCCGTATTCATGGAGATCTCTCTTCGTCCGGCCTGAACGTTTATTCTGCTGTTCGATTACTTGCGCGAGATCCGCGGGTAACGATTGTTCCAAAGTCAGGACATCACCGAACACATCGCCAACGCTATCGAGCCGCGCCAAGGCTGCTTTCGGTTCAAAGTACAAGTCCTCAGTCTTGCTTCGCTTCAGCGCCCGTTCCAACTCATCCCACGTAACGGGCATCGAAACAAATGGCCGCTGCTGCTTTGCCCGAAGCGAGTAAACGCCTACCGTTGTTTTGTAATCCGTATTCTGGCTCCAGTCGATGAAGACCTTACCTGCGCGTTTCTGTTTAGGCATCTCAGAGATGGCCAGCTTTGGTTCCCGTTTTTCGATCAGTTGAGCGATAGAGCGTGCGAACGGCTGTGTAATGTCGTAGGTTGAAGCCGTGTTCAACGGGAGGTACAACTGAATACCCTTCGAACCCGACACTTTCGGGAACAGCTTCAGGCCGAGCTGCTCGATTACCTCTTTCACTAGAAGCGCGACTTGGATGCACTGGCGAATATCCGCCCCTGTGCCCGGATCGAGATCGAATACGATCGACGTCGGGCTCCCGATCGCTGGCGCTCGATGTAAAAAGGGATGCAATTCGAGCGCTGCCGCATTGGCAGTCCATGCGAGCGTCGCCGTGTTTTGAATGAGCACGTACCGGATATCCGGTCCGCCGGCGTGCCGAGGAACAGGAAACCTTTCAACCCATTCGGGAGTGAAGCTCGGGGCATCCTTTTCCCAATAAGCTTCGCCAGTCACGCCATCGGGATATCGCTTCAGCGTGACCGGGCGATTCCTCAAATGCGGCAAGATGAACGGTGCTACGCGAACGTAATAGTCGATGACGTCCGCTTTCGTAAATCTCGCTGCCGGATATAGAATTTTGCTGAGGCGCGTTAGTTTTACGTGCTGCCCGTCTATTTCGAGCGTGATCTCATTACCCGTCATTGGAAGTGGCTGGCGAACTCGCGTGTGCTGTATCCCTTTTACGCGGCACACTCCCATTTTCGGCAGATGCTACTCCGAGTATTGTGAGACGAGCTTACATTACAACTCCAGCTTGCCTTGATACTCCATGTCCTTCAGCGCGAATTTCTTTCTGATTTCCATACGGTCGCCCGTGATGCGGAAGTCCGCATCTTTATCGTGTAGCGTGATGGGTTCTGATTTCTCGAAATGAAAAATGGTTCGTCCGTCCCGGCCCTGATTCAGCTCGACCTTGGTAGGATTCAGCCGCTCCTGCCCAACCGACAAAACCGTGATCACCTTCAAATGATCCGCAAGGCTGGCATCATCGGAATCATCGCCCGAGCTGCTCGACGCTGAGCGTGATCCGAATCCCGACTTGGGCAATCCGATTACCGCGATGACGTATTCATTCAGGGGCTTCATGGCAGCAGCATCGACAGCGCCGCCGCTCATTTTGGCCTGGGCCAGCCGTACCGGCAACGCGCTTTCCCACTGCACGGTTACCGTGGTCGATTGCTCGGCAGGCGGATATCCGCCGTTTCTACGGCCGCGGCCCATTCCACCGCCGCCCATGCCGCCACCGCCCATTCCACCGCCGCGACCCATGCCGCCTCCCGGCACGCCCTCGCCCCAGGTCCCGCCATTTCCGCCGCCTCCGCCCTGGTCGCCATAACCTGAACCTCTGGAAGCGCTATTCACCCTTACTGATTTCGACCAGGGCGAGTTGTTCAGTATCTGATACACGTCCTCACTGGTCCATTGAGATGGGTCGTCCTTTTGCCACGAAGAACCCGCGACCGCGAGGCCCACGCTCACCATAGAAGTAAGAACTATTCCCTGCACGAAAATAGATCGCCTGCACATAGCTTTTATCTTCGACGCGATCACGAACCCTCAGGAGTACATGAATTTCCACTAGCCGGTTTTGCCCTCGGCGATACTGAGCCTATGGGTGAACGCGCGCCGGAAACCGCTCTTCGCGTTCATCAACTGCACAAGCGATACAAAGACGTGGTTGCAGTTGACCAGCTTAATCTCCACGTATCGAGAGGCGAATGCTTCGGTCTCCTCGGACCAAACGGCGCAGGCAAAACCACGACCATTGAAATATGCGAAGGCCTGACCGCGCCCGATTCCGGAGAGGTGGAAGTCCTTGGCATGAATTGGGCCGCCGATGCTCGCCAGCTTCGGCAGCGGCTCGGCATTCAATTGCAAGAGACGCAGCTTTCCGAGAAGCTCACGGTTCTTGAAACAGTCCGCCTCTTTCGCAGCTTCTTTCGTCAGGGGCCGCCAGCCTCCGAGGTAATCTCGCTGGTCCAGTTGGAGGAAAAATCCAATTCGCGCGTGGGTGGGCTGTCGGGCGGGCAGAAGCAAAGGCTGGCGCTCGCCTGTGCGCTCGTCGGCAACCCTGAACTGCTCTTTCTGGACGAGCCGACTACCGGACTCGATCCGCAGGCACGGCGTCAGCTTTGGGAACTCATCGAGGAGTTCAAGCGCGCAGGCCGGACGATAGTGCTTACAACGCATTATATGGATGAAGCCGAACGCCTCTGCGACCGCGTCGCTATCATGGATCACGGCAACGTGATTGCGCTCGGCACGCCGCGCGAACTGATCGCCTCTCTGGGCGTAGAGCACGTGGTCGAATTCTCAGCCGGAAGCGCCGCCGCGCCGATCGAGCTCCAGATGCTACACCATATCGACGGAGTCAGGGAGGTTCGCTCCGAAAACGGCGGCATACACATGCAGGTGGCCGAGCTGCACCTGGCCATGCCGGCGCTCCTCGAAGAACTCGGCCGCCAGCGTGTTCGCCTCACTGAACTGCGGACACATTCCGCAACACTGGAGGACGTCTTCGTTACTTTGACGGGACGGCACTTGCGCGATGAGTGAAGTCACTGCGGCGCGTCCTCGTGAATATCTGGCGAAATCTCCGCCGCGCGCGAGGCTCGCCGAACATCCGCTCGTCCAACTGACTCTGGTGCGCTTTCGCGAGTTCCTCCGGGAGCCCGAAGCCATCTTTTGGGTGTTCATTTTTCCCATCCTGCTCGCTGCCGGTTTGGGGATCGCCTTCCGCAACCGACCCGCCGAAGTGCTCAAGATTGCGGCCGTTACTCCGCAATTGGCGAAAGCCCTGGCGCAGGAGAAGCTTCTTGACACCGAGCAGCTTTCGCCGGCACAAGCGCGGCAAGCGCTGGTCCAAGGCAAAGTCGCACTGCTGGCTGAGCCTGCTCCAGGCGGAGGAGTGAAGTACGAGTACGACGACACCAATTCGGAAGGACGCACGGCACGAATGCTGGCCGATCGCGCCGTTCAACGCGCAGCCGGACGCGCTGATCCAGTTGCCGCGACTGACAAGATCATGCGCGAGCCGGGTTCCCGATACATCGACTTCCTCGTCCCGGGGCTCCTCGGAATGAATCTCATGGGAAGCGGCATTTGGGGTATGGGCTTCGCCATCGTTGACGCACGGCGCAAGAAGCTCATAAAACGCCTGATCGCGACACCCATGCCGAAGCACTACTATCTGCTCTCATTCTTGCTTTCTCGGCTGTTGATGCTGGTGATCGAAGTCGTCGCAGTGCTCGGCTTCGGCGTACTGGCGTTTCACGTGCCGCTTCGCGGTTCTCCACTCAATCTCGCCGCTCTGTGTGTCCTTGGCTCTCTCTCGTTCGCAGCTCTCGGCCTGCTGATCGCTTCCCGGGCGCAGACCATCGAAGCCGCCTCGGGACTGATGAATCTGGTCATGATGCCGATGTGGATCGTCTCCGGAGTCTTTTTCTCATCGCAACGATTTCCAGATGTTCTGCAGCCAATCATCAAGGCGCTGCCGCTCACTGCGCTAATCGACGCATTGCGCGCCAACATGCTGCAGGCCGCGGGCTTCGCGCAAGTCACTCCTCAGATCGCAGTGCTGGCGGTATGGCTGATCCTGTGCTTCACGCTGGCTCTGAAGCTGTTCCGCTGGCGTTAGAAAGCGCGCGGGTCGCGTCAATTCGCGCGGAGAGCCACCGAAGGTACAGGTGTCGCTCTGACGGCGGCTAAATATCCCGGTCGTTCATCGGGAACCGCGCCGTCTTTACTGGAAGGGAATTTCTACTTCGGTATAGCTTCCCCGGCGTGGCTGCATTCACCGCGGCGAGAACCCTTTCAACGTAGCGGCGCAACGTGGGCCACTGTTGATTGCCGATAACCACAAACGCGATTTTCCGACCTTTCAGATTTTGTTGATAGCGCATGTTTTTGTCGGTGGTCAGCAGAATTTCAAAGCCCGCCACCTCTGCCGCCGCTATCAATTCACCGTTCACAAGTCGGTCCCATCCGCGTTCGATTGCTTCAACAACGGTGTGGGCTTTGAGGGCATAGCGAAGCGGTGCGGGGGTGCCGTTATCAAAAAGTATGAGCATCAACTGCTGGAACGGGTTGTTGCGGAGGTTGCGGAGCGTCAAGGCTTCGCGCTGCAAATTCGATCACGGCAACCACCTGTTCACGGGACAAATGGAACCACTCGATAATCTCGTCAATTGAAGCTCCCACTTCCAGATTGTCAAACACAACGGAAACCGGCGTCCGTGAATCACGAAATACCCATGCGCCACTGCGCTTGCCGGGAATACTCTCCACGGCGGAACATTGGGACCAGTCGAGATTTGCCATCTTTTTATACTCTCCTTTCATCGTAGCTTTGTAGCATCGTTCGGCGCGGGCCGTCACGCACGTAAGGACACCGAACTGGGCGACAGGGTGGACCCGGGAGCTTCAGCCTATCTTCGGCCCAGGGCGACCGCTGAATGCTCAGCAAGGTAAGCGCGGGCGTGCTGCAATTGATCGAGAGCCGGATCGGCTTCCTTCCAGGCCGCGAGAAAATCCGCATATCTCTTTGCGGCACCCTCGCTATCGCCGGACTTCTCGCTTGCAAACGCAATACCGTAAAGCGCAAAACCAGATCGTGGCCGCTCCAGAAGTGCTTGTTCGTAAGCAGTTTTGGCATCCATCCAATCGCCAACTGTGATCATCGCCGCTCCTTCCGTTTCACCAACTGGTCGAATGTAATTGGGAGGCTCATGATAGCCCAGAGCCTTCTCCTGTTGCGCAGCTTGCTGGAACAGGCTTTTCGCCTCGCCAGTCTTTCCTTGACATGTCAGCAACGAGGCCCGCAGTTCCAGTGACATGACCGATAAGCTGTCGATAAGCGGCTGCAGTAGCGCATCCGGCATGACTTGCAGCTTCGGCAGCTCCCCAGAAGTCGAGGCATTTTCAGGCACTCTTTCCCTTCCGGACGAAGCCTTCAGTTCCTGAGACATGCGCCACAACTGAGCATCGAATCGAACCGACGATTCTTCGGCCTTTGCGAGATCGTGGTTTTCGATGGCCTGCATTCCGGCGGCAAAGGCGGCAAGTTGCCGCGCAAGAAAGTCAAGGTTAGGGCGTCCTCCGGGCGGAGCGCTTGCCTCTAGCAGCGCAATAACCTGCTCCCAATTCCCCGTTCGCAACGCGACCGGCAACTGCGGATCGAGCCGCGTAATTGAGTCCCGCGTCGAATAAATGTAAAGCGTGGATTCGAGCTTGCCGCGTGCCGCAGTGAGCTTCGCGGAAAGCGCGGTCGCTTCTTTCAGTTTGCCCTCCTCCATAAGATTTGCGATCTCATACATCAGGTTGTGCACGTAGTTCCAGTCGTTATCGGGCTGAACGTGCTGTTCTTTCATGTAGCGCTCGTCCACCTGCATGGACGCCGTAAACGCCTGCTCGGCCCGAGCGTAATCGCCAAGGCGAAAGAAAATGTGTCCGGGCATGTGGACTATATGTCCGGAGGCCGGAGCGAGGCTTGCCAGTATCTCGGCGCTATGAAGCGCCTGCTCAGGGTGTTCACTCGATTCCAGCGCGTGAATGTAATAGTGATTTGCGGCTGAATCGTCGGGCCTTTCGTTCAGAATGGACTGCAAGATCGCCAGGCATTCCGTATGATCAACCATCTGCGCCAGGAAGATCTGTGCCTGAGTATCCTTCGGGTACTGCTGCACAAGCTTGCGCCACAGATCCAATGCATGTGAGTGAATTGGGTCGGCCCCGGATTTCGAAGGTTCTTCTTGCGCCGCAGTCGCTTCGATGTAAAGGCGCTCGCGGCTGCTTGCGTGACTCTTCAAAAGGATGGCTTGAGCCAACGCCTGACCAGCATAGCCTTTCGCCGTGCTGTGATAGAACGACTCTGCCGTGTACAATCCCCAATAGCACATGGCGCATTGCGGATCTACTCGAATGCTCTGTTCGAATGCGCGCGCCGACTCGTAATCCCAGAAGTCATGCAGCAGATTCAATCCCTGGTTGAACCACATTTGCGCTTCATCGGTCGCGGTGATCTGCATTTGCGCGTTGCCTATACCGGTCATCCTCTGCGGCACCGGCAATTCGCCGGGTGGCATCTCATTCTGCGTTTCCATCACCTGGCCAGACATATTCATCTGCGGTAAGCCGGTCTCCGCCTGTGCCGGCACATTAGAAAGGTGCGAACAGAGCACTGTTATCAGCCAGCAGCACGCGAACGCCATTCTGGTTCCACAGTATCGCGTTTAACCAATCGCCCGGTACCTTGACAAGCTACCTACCTAGAGTGCCATACTAGACAAGTATGCCTAACAAGAAGACGGATCTCATCCAAGGCACGCTTGATCTGCTGATTCTGAAAACCGTTGCGCATGAGCCGATTCACGGGTATGGAATCGCGCAACGGATCCTTTTAACCTCGAAAGAGATATTGCAGGTCCAGCAGGGATCTTTGTATCCGGCCTTGCACCGGTTGCAGCGTAAAGGGCTGCTCAAATCCGAGTGGAAAGAGTCCGGCAGCGGGCCGATGGCGAAATATTATTCATTGACAGCCGCAGGGCGGAAAAGTTTGCAGGAAGAACAAGCGCAGTGGCAGCGCTATGCTGGCGCGGTCGCATTGGTGCTTGAGTCTTAGCGAGGAGGAATCGTGCGTTTCCCGTGGAATAGAACTGAGAACGAGCTGAAGCGCGAGCTTGCACATCATCTGCACCATTTGACGGCGGAGTATGAGCGCCAAGGGCACTCTCACGAGGAGGCGATGTGGATGGCGAAGCGGGAATTCGGTGGCGCCGAGCAAGTGAAAGAGGGCTGCCGGGACGAGCGAAGGTGGGCAGGACTGTCGGTCACCTGGATGTCTGGTATCTGGCAGGATGTTGCCTTCGCCTTTCGCCAGATGCGCCGTTCTCCTGGGTTTGCCATCACGACTGTCCTCATCCTGGCGCTGGGCATTGCCGCGAACGTCATCGTTTTCGGCGTGCTGCAGGCATTGATCCTGCGGCCTTTGGATCTGCCTCATGGAGACCGCGTGATGACGCTTCAGCCGAAAGACGGTGGCCCCTTTCTTGCGTATCCGGAAGTGCGCGATATACGCGACGGCAATACAGTGTTTTCGGCTGTTGCCGCTTTTGAAATCCAGAATTTCGGCCTGGAAGCCAACGGTGTCACCCGTCCCGTCTGGGGATACGAAGTGAGCGGGCAATACTTTGAGGCCGTCGCTATCCAGCCGTTCCTCGGGCGGCTGTTGCGGCGCGCCGATGACGACCATCCCGGAGCCTCAGAAGTTGCGGTGCTTGCCTGGCCGGCGTGGAAGAGTGATTTTGGGGCGGATCCCAACATCGTGGGAAAGACGGTCCGCATTGACAAGCATCCGTACACCATCGTTGGCGTTACCCCGGAAGGCTTTTACGGGACCGAAGTAATCGCGCAGCCTGACATTTTCGTTCCCATGGCGAATGAAGCATCGCTTGACGGCATCGACTGGCTGGAGTCGCGGAGTCATAAGAATATCTTTTCCATCGTGCGTATCAAGGACGGGATTGCCATGCCCCAGGTGCAGGCTGAATTGAACACCATTGCTGCTCGTGTTGCCCGCGAGCATCCGAAGGATGAAGAGGGGTTGCGATTCAAGCTGGCTCGTCCTGGTCTGGTTGGCGACTTTATCGGCCGGCCGGCGCGCGCCTTTCTCGCGGGGGTTATGGGGCTGGCCGGCATTGTGCTGCTCGCCGCCTGCGCCAATCTCGGCAGCCTCTTCGCAGCGCGGACGGCAGACCGCACGCGTGAGATTGCCATCCGCATGGCCATTGGATCGAGCCGCTGGCGCATCCTCCGCCAGATGGTTATCGAGGCCTTTGTCATTTCGATCCCAGGCGGCGCATGCGCCTGCGGTCTAGCGTGGATGGCCCTCACCGGCCTGGCTAGCTGGCGCCCACCCACCGAATTTCCTATCAGGTTCCACATACTGCCGCAGCCATCGTTAATCCTGGTTGCTCTGCTGATCTCGGTTGCCGCCGGCGTTCTGTTCGGCTTAATGCCACTGCGACAGATATTCAAGACCGATCCGAATGACGCCATTAAGAGTGGTGGAAACCAATCCTTCGCAGGACGCCGCTGGGCGCTTCGCGATGTCCTGCTCGCGGCGCAGATCGCGCTCTGCTGCGTCACTGTCACAGCTGCCTTTGTCTCGCTGCGTGGCTTGCGCAAAGTAATCACGATGGACATGGGTTTCAATCCGAAGAATGCTGTCCTGACAAAATTCGATCTGAGCCAGGCCGGGTATTCGAGCGTTGCCGCCGATCAGTTCCAGCGTCAGGTGCGGGAAAGGGTCTTGCAACTCCCAGGAGTAGAAGCAGCGGGCTACGCGAGTACTACACCCCTCTCCGGTTACCAAAAGGCTTCTGCTGTCTTTTCTCAACAAGCTACCGATTTCAGACCCTCGAAAGAAGCGTTTTATGCCTATCACTACGACGTCTCACCCGGATATTTGACGGCCGCTGCAACGCGGCTGCTCGCGGGGCGCGATGTAAGCTTTAGCGACACTGCGAAGACGCCAGCCGTTGCCATTGTGAATCAGGAGTTCGCCCGGCGGCTCTTCCACTCCGAGCACGCCGTCGGCCGCAATTTCAAAAACCGTTCCGGCGTCTTGATCCAGATTGTCGGCATCATGGCAGATGGAAAACATTTCACGCTCAGTGAAGATCCGGAAGCCGCAGCGTTTTTCCCGGTTTCGCAGGAAGGAATTGCTCAGACATCGCTCGTCGTGCGGACCCGGCGCGAGGCGGCCGAAATGGCAGCCACCATTCGCAAAGTGGTGCGAGATCTAGATCCTGCCGTGCCTATCTGGCAATCGAGCGCCTGGACAAGCCAGCTTGCACTGAGTCTCTTTCCATCCCAGGTCGCTACCGTCGCCCTCGGGCTCTTTGGCGCGTTTGGATTGCTGCTCTCGATCACGGGGACCTTCGGCCTCGCCTCCTATACGGTCAGTAAGCGGCTGCGCGAGCTGAGTATTCGTGTCGCGCTTGGAGCGCAGGCGAAGCAGATCCTCTCGACGGCGCTTGGTCGTATGCTGATCCTGCTGGCGACCGGCTCTGTCGCGGGTCTGGTGCTGGGCGTCGCCGCCAGCCGGCTACTCTCAGCCATCGTCTATCAAGCCTCGGCGCAGGAGCCGTTTGTGCTTGCCTCCGTTGCCTTTACCATGGTGCTCACCGGATCACTTTCGGTCGCCGGTCCCGTGAGACGCGCCCTGCGCATTGATCCGGCAGCGCTGCTCCGGGAACAGTAGATTTCAACACAGGCTGTCGTTCGGCCAAACAATCCAAACACCTCAGCCGAAGCCGCATAGCTACCCTTCCAGCAGGGTTAGGGGGAGCCGAACAGCCATAATAAAGGAACAAACTCCAGTAAGCTGACGTCTTCCCAGGAGATCAAGCCAGTGAGGCAACGGAAATTTCGCCCGAGCGCGTCGTTTTGGGAAGCGGCCCGGATTGCCTCATTTTGAATTGCCAATCTCTGATACTGGAGCACGAGGAGGCTAACAACTACGTGTCCATGGGAATCGTTCGCTCTACACATAGCGTCACACATGATCTACCCGCACCGAGGCACATATCTACGGTTTACGCGCGTTATACGGCGAGTTGAAAACGGACGAAGAATAGATCTACCCTTCCGGACTACCCGCGATCTATCGCTCTTGCGGATTGATTTGTGTACGGATCGCTGACCGTTCGCTAAATGGAAGGATTGACGCGCCTGTGTGGTTCATCGAACCTCGACTGAGATGAGAAATTGACGGATTAAAATGGTCTCGCCAATGCAGACGAGTCCTGAATCAAAGCCGGCGGTATTTCGGTCAACATGGAGGCTGGTCTTTGTTTACTATGCGATTGCCTGTGGGTGGGCTTGGCTAGCTTGGTCTCCTGTCGTTTTAGGATCTGACGGGCTGAAGGTTGTACACATAAGTGCGCCTCTTCCTCTCTTTTCCTGTATCGCGACTCTAGGGCCATTGTTGGGCTGCTTTATCGCACATCGCCTGAAGACCGGAAACTGGAGAGCCGTTCGTCTCTTTCCTGCTCGTCCAGAGGGGTGGCTGTGGCTCGTTTTAGGTCCGGTTCTCGTATTGATGGCCTTTTTTCTCGTCTTTCCAGCATTCGTCTCAAGAGGGAGCCCGACACATTGGCATTGGCATCCCGCCGTCTTACTCGGGTTGTGGTTTCCGATGTTCAACTACAACCTGTTTGGTGGTCCGCTCTTCGAGGAGTTTGGCTGGCGGGGATTTCTGCAGGTCCATTTGCAAGGTATGATGCCGCCCTGGGTCGCAGCAATTTGTGTCGGAGTCATGTGGGCCCTGTGGCATGCACCGCTTTTCCTTTCAAGCTGGAGCAGTTCTTCACCGTCGACATACATCCTCATCGTGGTTGGATTATCAATACTGATGGCACAAGCGTTTAATTCATCAGGGCGCGCGGTAGTTGTAGCCATCCTTATGCACTCTGCGTTCAATGCCTCATCCAGGTTCATCGATCCCTTTCTCGACGGTACTCTTACTCGCGAACGCCCTTCCCCGGAAATGTTTATTGCCTTTGCTTTTTGGACGCTTGGTGTTCTCGCTGTGCTCTTCACACGGGGGCGGCTTACTGCACAAACGCGCCTAGCGATTTGGTGACGAACTACCGCGGTTGCAGTGTCAGGCTCTTGACCCGCTACTCGCAAACTGGAGAAGGTACCAACAGGATAGATCCGCGCCTGACGGCGTACTGTTTGCTGATTCCGCCGTGCCAAGTTTCGGGCCCTTCCTCTACTGATCGCTCCGACCTACTCCTGAACGCTTAGATGCCTGCTGGACTTCGGCCAAACGCCCATTGGATCATCAACGGAAACTCTCGTTGCCACATCTGGGCGTCGTGCCCCGCGGCCCTCTCGATCATCGCGACATCCGCAGCTGCATCGTGCAACGCGGCCGCCCACCTGGCCGCATTGTCAAGGAAGAAAGGTTCTCGCGTGCCGGCCACAAGATACGTTCGCGGCACTCGACTCGGCATTGCGTCGGGTGGCCGGTATCCGCCGCCGGGCGACGCTGAGAAGATCGCACCGTAAAACTCGGGATGTCGAAGCCCAAGAGCAAGCGCGAGTTCCCCACCTGCCGAAACACCAAACACGGCCGTGCGCTCGCAGGGCAGCGTTACGCCGAACCGCGATCGCACCCAGCCGCCGACGTCCTCGACGAAAAATCTCTCGTGTGCGGCAAACCGTTCCAGATCGAACTTGGGTGAATACTCGTGGAGCCGCAGCGTCTCGTCACCCACGCGGTGCACGCCAACAATCATGGTCGAAGGCACGTCCGCTGCTTCAAGAGACCTTCCCCATTGAGAGATCATCTGACCATCACTTGCAAACACGATGGCTTCGGGCGGAACCGGCGGGAGATACACAGTGACCGGCCGCCCATCGTCGTAGTCGAACATTTGAGTGACAAACTCGCCCGAGATCGCGTCGAATTGGGGCGGTTCTGGCTGTGTCTCAGAGAAGTCGCTCATGTGGTCATCCTCAACGCGCAAGCCGCTCTAAGTATCATTGTCGACTGCAACCCCGTTGACGCCCCAACCAGATAAACCCTCTGCTCTTCTCTTCAACAACTTACGCCTGGATTTTCCTCTAGCCCGTTCAGTCCCGCATGCTACCCTCGGACCGGCAATCACGGCCATCCGCGGCTTTTGCCCATTTTCGTTGGAGGTATTTCTCATGACATCTCGCGAAGCTCGAACTCGCCGCCGCGCCGAAGAGCGCAGACAGGCGAAACTCGCCAGAAAATCCGCGACATCCCCGAACCGTCAATTCAACGCAGCACAGAGCGTCGAAACCACTAAGCCGCTGGCGCATTTCAACCCGGACCTGGAAAACGAGTTTCCACGCGAGCTAAAGATTGAAGCCAACGCGATCCGCGAGCGCATCCATCGAAATGCCGGCCTCGAGCCTGTGGATGGGTTCGTTTCGCACAGCGTGCCAGAACCGTCAAAACGTTCGCAAATCAATCGCGCCAACGCGCTGCACTCTACGGGACCGAAGAGCCCCGAAGGAAAGCTGGCTTCGTCTGGTAATTCGTTAAAACATGGTCTTGCTTCCGGCAAAGTCATCATTCCCGGAGAAGATCCCGACGCCTTCGAAACCCTCCTGCGCGATTTGCTGGACGAATATCGGCCCTCCAGCCCGACTGAAGAGCTCCTCGTCAATGAAATGGCGCAGTCCTACTGGCTGGCTCAGCGTGCTCTCCGCTTTCAGAATGAATGTTTTAGCGAAAATGGCGTCGATGAGAAGCGCCTAGCTCTCTTCCTCCGCTATCAGACCACCCACGACCACGCCTTCCACAAAGCCCTTTCCACCCTGCTCCGCCTTCGTAGCGGCCGGGCATGCCCGGCCCCTGGCTTCGTTTCGAAACGCCCAAACAGAGCCGCGCACGAAGTAAGCGGTCTCCACGCCCATGGCTTCGTTCCGCAGCACGGGCTAGAAAACGCGTCAACACAGGCCGTCATTAACGACCTCGTTCGGCCAAACCATCCAAACACCTCAGCCCAAGCCGCATAGCTACCCTTCCAGCAGAATAGGGGAGCCTCGAACAGCCATAATAAAGGAACAAACTCCAGTAAACTGACGTCTTCCCAGGAGATCAACCCAGTGAGCCAACGGAAATTTCGCCCGAGTGCGTCGTTTTGGGAAGCGGCGCGGATTGCTGTCGACTCCCTCAACAAGAGTAAACTGCGCAGTTTTCTCACTCTTCTCGGCATCATTCTCGCCACCACCACGCTGATCGCCGTCATGTCTTTCGTGAATGGAATGAACGTCTATATTTCGACGAAGCTGTCAGATATGGGATCGGACGGTTTCCGTGTCGTGAAAATCGCGTTCATCGGTAATTGGGATCCCAAGAAGTTTCTCGAGATGCAGCGCCGGAATCCGCAGCTCAAGTCCGATGAGTACGAATTCATTCGCACGCACGCGACCATGCTGCAGGATCTCGGCATGGAAAGCTGGAAAAGCGCCACCATCTCTTTCGGCGGACAAACCATGCAGTCGGTTGACCTCAACGGGATCACCGCGAACATGCCGAGCCTCAAGAACATCGATGTGGGCGTCGGGCGTGCCATCACGGAAAGTGAAGTACGCCGTCATGCGCCAGTCGCCTTCATCGGCAATGATGTCAGCCAGCATTTCTTCGAAGGGCGCGATCCGGTCGGCCGAAGCATTGAAATCGATGGCGTTCCCTATGAAGTCGTAGGCGTTGCCAAGGCGCAGGGCAGCGTCTTCGGCCAATCGCAAGACAAATTCGTCATGGTGCCGATCTACTCATTTTTCAAGACCTACGGTGCTTCGCATAACGAGCTCGCCTTCGTGGCCAAGGCCATCGACCCCCAGCACCTTGATGAGGCTGAAGATGAAGTGAGAATGCTGCTCAGGGCCTATCGCCATCTCAGGCCGGGCGAGGACGATACCTTCACGATTTTTGCCTCCGATACTTTCGCTCAGGCCTGGCACAATCTCACCGGCGCGATTGCAGCTATGGCCATCGGGATCGTTTCGGTTTTCTTAGTCGTCGGAGGAATCGTCATCATGAATATCATGCTGGCCGTGGTCACCGAACGAACCCATGAAATCGGAATTCGCAAATCCCTGGGCGCGCGCCGGAGTGACATTCTCAATCAGTTTCTCGTCGAATCTGCAGTATTGGCGGCATCCGGAGGACTTATCGGCGTGGTTATCGCGTATCTCCTGACCGTTCTGGTCCGCGCCGTGACACCCCTTCCTATGGAAATGCCTCTGATCTCGGTGATTCTCGGAGTAGGCCTGTCGGCCACAGTAGGACTCTTCTTCGGCATTTACCCGGCTCGGCAAGCGTCAAAACTCGATCCGATCGTGGCTTTGCACACGGAGTGACGAATGAATACACTCACTTCGCTTCGCAACAACACGATGCTCGCCCTCGACACGATTCGGGCGCATAAATTGCGGGCGCTGCTGACGATGCTTGGAGTCATCATCGGAACAGGAACTATCATCGGTGTCGGTTCCATACTCACTGGCTTTGATGGCGCGGTTACAAATGTGCTGCGAAGTTTTGGGCCCAACGGACTCATTGTGTCTCGTACACCGGCCTTTCAAACCAGCGATCTCACGCCGGAACAGCGCGCTCGCAAGCAGCTGAACTATCAGAATGCGGAAGAGATCCGCGAGAATTGCGTGAGCTGCTTGCGCGTTTCCGCAATGTTGTGGCCAAATCATTTTCCGGTTGTTGCTAAGTACAAAGGCAACGCTATCTATCAGGCGCAGCTCCGGGGCGTTGAAGAGTCCTACGCCGAAACCGGGCAGATCGATCTCCATCGCGGGCGGTTCTTCACCGAGTTTGAAGACCGGCATCGTGAGCCCGTGGCCGTCATCGGAGCGGACGTGGAAAAGGGCTTGTTCGGCGAAGAGAATCCGATCGGGAAATACATTATCGTCGATGGCCAGCAGTTCCAGGTGATTGGCACGCTGTACCGGCCCAGCGCCACGTTCTTCGACAGCTCCGATAACCGCGTCCTGGTGCCGTTTTTTTCAATGAAGAAGGCCTACCCGAACGCGCAGGATGAGGCCTTAATCGTCACGGCCCAGGACGGCATGTTGCCTCGCGCCACGGACGAAGTTCGAACCATCCTGCGGATCCAGCGCCACGTTCCTCCGAACAAGCCCGACAATTTCGACATGTCGACAGCGGAGCAGATGGTAGAGCAGTTCCGCCAGATCACTTCCATGACCTTCCTCGTGATGATTGTGCTCAGTTCCATCGGGCTTCTGGTCGGCGGTATCGGCGTTATGAATATCATGCTGGTATCTGTCACGGAACGCACGCGCGAGATCGGAATCCGCAAGGCCATAGGCGCGAGACGCATCGACATCATCATCCAGTTTTTACTCGAGGCCTCCGTGTTGACGGCGATGGGAGGGTTGCTCGGTCTCGTGCTCGGCTGGATGATCGCTGAGGCGAGCAAACTGATCTTCAGCTCTCTACCGACCAGGGTCCCTGCTTGGGCGGCGATTCTTGGACTCGCAGTCTCGATCGGTGTTGGCCTGTTCTTTGGAATCTGGCCGGCAAGCAAAGCCGCAAAACTCGATCCGGTCCAAGCCCTCCGTTACGAATAATCGCTCCCCGCAAAAACCCGGAAGCGAGGCGCCCGGTTTATGCTGTGAACTGCATGGACCCGCTGAACGAGTACAGATCGCACTGGGAGGGGTGGCGAGTTCAGCAGGCTGCTCTTCATCAGCGGTTCATACGCCTGGGCAATTGGCGTCTCGCGATCGGTGTCGCCGAAGCCGGATTGGCCTGGCTGGTCTTCGGCGCTCATTTGATCACTGCCTGGTTCCTCCTGCCTCCGCTGCTCGCTTTTATTGCGCTTGTGGTTTGGCACCAACGCGTGGTGCGCCGCCGCACGCTTGCCGAACGTGCGCTCCGGTATTACGAACATGGCTTGGCTCGGCTTGAAGATCGCTGGTCTGGTGTTGGGGATCCTGGCGATGAATTCCGCAATGCCTCGCACGTCTATGCCGAAGACCTGGACGTCTTTGGCAAGGGCTCTTTGTTTCAGCTCATCGCATCAGCTCGCACGGCGGCCGGAGAGCAAATTCTCGCCAATTGGTTCTTGTCCCCTGCCACTCGCGACGAAGCACTGGCCCGGCAGGAAGCAGTTCGGGAGCTTTCCGCTCGTTTGGATCTGCGTGAAGACCTCGCGCTGCTCGGAGAAGACGTCCGTGCTGGAGTTCATCCGGACATGCTGGATGAGTGGGGATCGGCGCCGGCGATTTTGTTCGGACCCGAATTGCGGGTCCTCGCCGTGATCCTGGTTATCGCCGGCCTGGGCACGCTCGCTGCCTTTCTGGGCGGCGCGCTACGAGTCTGGCCTTTCCTCGTAATTCTTGCCTGCGATTTTATATTCATTGCGATCGTGCGCAAGCGAGTCGCTCGTGTGGTCGAGGCGATAGGAACTTCGCCGCAAGACCTGCAGATCCTATCGCTGCTGCTCGAACGTTTGGAAGGCGAAAGGTTCGAAGCTCCAAAGCTGCAAGAGCTTCGCGCAGTTTTGGACGTGCATGGATTTCCCGCATCAAAGCGCATCGCGCGCCTCGGGCGCTGGATTGAGCTACTCGATTCGAGCGATCATCTGCTGATCCGTGTAATTCGACCACTGGTTTTATGGAACGAGCAAGTCGCGATGGGAATTGAGGCCTGGAGACGCGAGAGCGGACCGCATGTGGGTCGCTGGCTTCGAGCCGTGGGCGAACTCGAAGCGCTTTCGTCTCTGGCGTCGCTCAAATTCGAGCGCCCGGAATGGGCGTTCCCTGCTCTGATAGAAAACTCCGAGCCGTGCTTCGAAGCAGAAGGCTTGCGTCACCCTCTCATGCCGTTCGCCAAGTGCGTTCCAAATGACCTCGCCCTCAATGCCAAATTGCGCCTGCTCATCGTCAGCGGCTCAAACATGTCCGGCAAGAGCACGCTTCTGCGCTCGGTTGGGTTGAATTGCGTGCTCGCCTGGGCCGGCGCGCCCGTCGCCGCAAAACATATGCGAATCTCCGCGCTTCAGGCCGGCGCGTCCATCCGCGTGGTCGATTCACTGCAGGATAACCGCTCCCGTTTCTTTGCCGAGATCGTGCGTACCCGGCAAATAGTCGATTTGACCAAGGCGGACCGTCCTGTTCTGTTTCTGCTCGATGAACTCTTGAGCGGAACAAACTCGCACGACCGCCGCATTGGCGCTTCAGGAATTGTTCGTGGGCTCGTTCATTCCGGCGCGATCGGACTCATCACCACGCACGATCTTGCGCTCGCAAATATTGAGCAGGATCTTGGCTCCGGCGCGGCCAACGTTCACTTCGACGACAAGATTGTCGACGGGCTTATCGAATTCGATTATCGATTGCGGCCCGGTATCGTGGCGCACAGCAATGCTCTCGAGCTCATGCGCGCTGTCGGCCTGGAGGTGTGAATCAGCGGCTTGGAAGCACTCCTAACTACTCATGCCTCAAGGCAACCATTGGATCCACGCGCGACGCCTTTCGAGCCGGAACCCAACCCGCCAGGACAGCCAGCCCCAGCAGTAACAAGGCTGCGGCCGAGATCGTTCCTGGATCAGTCGGCTTAAGGCCGTAGAGCATTGCGCTAATGAGGCGTGTCAGTGCAAGCCCAACTGCTACACCGGCAATCACGCCGACACTCGCCATCGTAAGCCCTTCCCGAAGTATCATCGAAAGCACTTGCCGAGCTTGCGCGCCGAGTGCCATGCGGATTCCGATCTCGCTCGTGCGGCGAGCCACGCTATACGCCATTACACCGTAAATGCCAATGCTCGCGAGAATCAGCGCAAGAATGCCAAACCCGCTGGTTAGCGCCGCGAACATCCGTTCTCGTGAAAGTGTTGCCTCAATTTGCTCTTCCTGCGTTCGCACGTCGATCAGCGGCAGATCCTTATCGATTGAGCGGACAGTCTCGCGAATGGCCCGCACAACACTGCCTGTGCTGGCAGCCGTCTTCACCTCAAAGGTCATGGACGGCGCATCTTTCTGCTGGGCGTAATCCAGGTAAAACGTTGGAGGCGGATCCGTTCTTAGATCGTTGTATTTTGTGTTGCCGCAGACACCGATAATTTGGAAGGTGTCCTTATCTTGTCGGAAAGTCTTGCCAATCGGATTGCTCTTTGGAAAGAATTGGTGAGCCAAAAGCTGATTGATGACCGCGACCTTGGGTGAATTCTGCGTGTCGCGAGAGCTGAAGGCGCGCCCATAGAGTATCGGAATGCCCATGGTCTCAAAGAACCGTGAGCCCACCCAATTTATCCAAGCCCGGTCCTCTCTACGCTCCGGACGCCCAGTGACATGAAACGAAGCAATCCCAACCCCTCCAGAGACCAAGGGTCCATTTGAGAGTGCCAATGATTCAATCCCGGCGATTCCCGACAGCTTCTCTTCGAGTTCGCGATACAGGGCAACTCTCTTCGCGCTTGGATACCGCGATCGGGGAGCGTCGATATCAAACAGCAAAATATGTTCAGGACGAAAACCAAGCTGTGCGGATTTCAGGTTCAACAAAGTACGAATAAACAATCCAGCGCCGATTACCAGAAGCACAGATAACGCAACCTGAACGGCCGTCAGAGCTTTTCCTGCCAACGCCTTCGACCGGCTTGTTGTCATCCGTCCTGTATCTGCAAGCCCGGCATTTACATCCGCTTGCGTAGCTCTCCAGGCGGGCGCCACTCCAAACAGTAGTCCCGTGAATAGCGAGATCCCAAGGGCGAACCCGAATATGTTCAGATCAAACGGAGTATCGACAGGTTTGGAACTCCACGAGGACGCCATAAGAGCCGGAATTGCGTTTCGGGCCAAATAACCGAGCAGAAGGCCCAGTGCCCCGCCGAGAACTGCCAGCAGCATGCTTTCAGTGAACACTTGCCGGAGAATCCGCCAGCGCCCGGCGCCGATCGCCAGACGCACGCTCATCTCGCGCTGCCGCGCTGCCGATCGGGCCAACAGCAGATTGGCGAGATTTGTACACGCAATCAACAACACAACACCAGCCAAAGACATCAGCACGTATACCGGCTTCGCAAACTCACCCTTCAAGGAATCAAGACCTCGATCTCCGGGCAGGAGCCGGATGCGGGGCATATCTACATTCTTCTTATTGGGAAGCGTCGATTTAACTGCCTGCTCCAACAGAACGCTCAACTCGGCTTGTGCCGCCTTATCCGTAACGCCCGGCTTCAATCGCCCCATAACCTGCAGCCACCAAAGATCGGCATTCACGAGCCTGGAGCCATCCGCGTCAGGAAGTACTTGTTGCTGGAGACTGATCGGCAGAAATACTTCGGGCGAGCGCCCCGTTTCCGCGCCAGTGAAAGCAGGTAGATTGACTCCGATAATCGTAACCGGTATTCGATTCAGTTCGATCTCTTTACCGATGACGGCTGCGGAACGCCCAAACCGGCGAGACCAATACGAATCGCTAATTACCGCCACTGAAGCTGCGGACGGGGTATCATCAGCCGGGCTAATCCCCCGGCCGGCAACCGTTCGAATTCCAAGGTCTCGATAGAAATTTCCGGACACCATCTCGGCCGCCACAGGCTCGGCATACCCGTCCACGGTCGCAGTAATCTGGCTCATATTCTGGAAGGCAAACAAATCCTGGAACGCTCGATTCCGGTGCCGAAGCTGTACAAAAACCGGATATGAGAACGCTGGGCTGGTTGATTCTCCCGACGGGGTCTGCGAAAAGTGTCCGTTAATACCGTCCATAGCGAGCTTCCGCCCAGAGACCCAGGAGAGAAGCCGCAGTTGTTCCGGATGCGGCACGGAAAGCGTCTTGAGAAGAACTTCTTCGGTCAGAGTGAAGATCGCAGTATTCACTCCGATGCCTAAGCCCAGCGATAGAACTGCCACTGCTGTAAAACCAGGGCTCTGCCGAAGCACGCGAAAGCCGTAACGAATGTCTGCGCGAAACTCATCCCACAACCGCAGCCCCAGAGACTCGCGGCACTCTTCTTTGTGGCTCTCCACGCCTCCGAACTCCACACGAGCCCGCCGAAGCGCTTCTTGTCGAGGTACTCCCGCGCGAACCAGATCGTCAGTGTAGGCCTCGAGGTGAAAGCGCAACTCGGCATCCATGTCTTTCTCCATCCGGGAGCGCGAGCGCACCGCCCTCCACCAGGAGCGGATCCGAGCGGCCACGATCACAATTCCCCGGCAGACGTTTCGAGCAGAAGCTTAACTTCTTTGCCCATTTCTCTCCTAGGCCTTCTAGGAGGATAATAGCTAATCTCTCCTAGGCGGTCAAGGAGAGTCGACGGACTTGCGCGAACTAAGCTGAATCGGAAGATTGCTGAGATAGTAAACGGCTCGCGAGCTTCACAAAGCGCAGCAAAACTGTAACCAACACGGCTGCGATAAGGTATTGTTCTGCTCCGTGGCCATACCGGAACAGCTCGAGAACGAGGATGAATAAGGCCAACGTCAATAGCACCAGGGAAATGCCGCGTTGCAATCGCAAGGAAGCAGATTGCACCCAAGGATCGAGCGATACCACGATCTCGCGCCCTTGATCCGAATGGGTGCAGCGGGATTTGATTTGACAACTGTTGCAGGTATGAGCCGGTGCGCGATAGCGAACGATCTGCCGGTCATGATCGATCTCGGACCGTATCAGAGCTATACCGATTGGACACTCCCAGATGTCCCGGTCTCTATGGAACCGGAAACCCGCGGTGTGGTACTGATCCGCTCGGCGATGCGAGTGTTTAGCAAGCCACTCCAATCCGGCAGCAATGGCCATCAATACGACCGCATATGCCGTCGCCAACACCGGCTCAATGTGAAGTGGGCCGATCACTTCAGGTCTCACACTGCGGATTCGGTGATATTTGTGAACAAAATCTCTGTTGGTTCTTCAAGTGTTGTCTTTGGCACGCGGTACCGAACGGCCAGCCAACATAGATAAACAACGGGCAGCACACCTCCGATGATAAAGATCACATCGCCCGGAAAGCGCAACCATTCAATGAAAGCATTCACGGGATTGCCGATGTACTTCAAGCTGCGTGCCTCGAAGTACCCGTGATTGACGGCTTCATAAAGCTGCAAGAGGCCGAGCGGAAACAAAGTTGCAAAGACCATCCACGCAAGCCCTGCATTTAGCGACCAAAAACTGATCTTCGCTGCGCGCTCAGACCAGCGGTCCTCGGGAATCATGTACCGAATGCAGAAGAGTGCCAATCCGACCGCGAGCATGCCATAAACGCCCATCATGGCCGCGTGCCCATGATTGGTGGTCAGCGCCGTTCCGATCTCATAATAGGAAACGACGGGCAAGTTAATGAGGAACCCAAAAATTCCGGCGCCTAAGAAGTTCCAGAAACCAACCGACACCAGGAACATGACCGCCCAATAGTGTGGGAAAGAAGTTCGGGACTTTGCCTCTTGACGCGCCCCCAACTGGAGAAAGCTCCAAGCCTCTACCGTCAGGAAGGTCAACGGAATCACTTCTGCCGCCGAGAAGAACGCGCCGAGTGCCATATGCTCAGCCGGGGTGCCTGAGAAATACAGGTGATGCATCGTGCCGATCACGCCGCCGGCGGAATAGAGCACAATGTCCAAATAAACCACAGTGAGGGCGACACGTTCGGCAATCACGCCCAGCAGGACGAAGATGCACGCGACCATGATGGTGGTGAATAGCTCGAGGAAATCTTCGACCCACAGATGTACCACCCAGAAACGCCAAAAATCCGTTGTGGTGAAGTGAGCTTCCGGTCTCGCGAGCAGGCCAACGGCATAGAACGCCGGGATTGACAGTGCTGAGAAAAAGAACAGCCAGGGCATGTTGCCTTTGTGCTCTGTCCGCAGCCGGCCGCGCAATCCGATGTAGAGCATCGCCACCCACATGCATAAACCAAGTGTGAGCAAGATTTGCCAGAAGCGCCCGAGGTCAAGATACTCAAAACCCTGGTCGCCGAACCAGCTCCAATATTTCTGGATCCAGCCGTGAATCCCGGCGAACTCGCCGATGAGGCTTCCGAAAACGACGATGGCAAGCGCTCCCAACAGGCCGGTTGCAAGCCATTTCTGGATCTTCGGCTCGCGGCCACTCAGCATAGGAGCCAAAAAGATTCCGGCTGCGAGGAAAGAAGTAGCAACCCAGAAAATCGCGAGTTGCAGATGCCAGGTTCGCGCGAGATTGAAGGGGAGTATCCGCGCCAGATCCACCCCGAAGAAACTGGTTATGTCTGCGCGGTAATGCTGAGATGCGGCTCCTACGAACGTCTGTATCAAAAACAGAACCGCCATAACCAGGAAGAACCAAGCTGTGACGCCTTGTGCCGGCGTTAGCGCAACGTCACCCGGGGCGCGGAAGGTGAGCGTCTGATGCTCCCGGCCATGCCAACCCAGGAAATTCCATCGACCGAACGCGAAGAAGAGCGCGCCAATTCCTCCCAGCAGAACGGCGAGGGACAGCATGCTCCAGACGATCATGTCAGCGGTGACGGTGTTGTTGACCAGTGGTTCCGGTGGCCAGTTGTTCGTATAAGAGTAGTTGTGGCCAGGCCGGAGGGCCGCAGAGGCCCACGCTGACCAACTGAAGAACGCAGTCAGCTGTCTGATTTCAGTGGGATCGCTAATCGCCTTGGGCCGGAGACCGAAGCGGGTGCTGGGCTCCGAAAAGAACCCGCCGTAATAAGCTACGAGCTCGGTGTATGCTGCCGATTGAGCGGGAGTGAAAACCAGCGTATCTGTCGCTGCATCGTACCGGTTTGTTTTGAACTCTAGCGCGGTCTGAACTCGCGCCTGTTCCGGTGTGCCTCGCGGAGCGTAAGAGTTGGCCACCCTGGTGGCTGCCCGGCGTAGATAATCAGCCGTGAAGTCGGGCCCCAGGTATGCGCCATGACCGAAGATGGAACCATATTCCATCAGGCCGTTCCGAAGAAATACCTGCTGGCCCGCGAGAATGTCTCCCCGAGTGAATAGAACACCTGCGGGTCCCACAACACGCGCCGGAATCGGGGCCTCACTCGAATAAGTACGATATGCCAGCAGCCCCATGACGAAGAAGCCGAATAGGACGACAACGGCGACGGCTTGAATCCATCCTTTAGAGACGAGCAGGCTCGTTTTTTTAAGTTGTTGCGGTAGGTTTTGTTCCGGATATCTGGGCGGCATGTGCAGCCGTTAGCGTACTAAGGCACGCCGATATTCGGCAACGACTTTAGTCCTTGCGTGTTGTCGCGGATTCGATTATGGTTCTTGCTCCCGCTCGAGATGCTCAAGCACAGGAATGGTAATCTCACGTTCCTGAATCGTCAAAAGACCTTCGGCCTGTAATCGCATAAGGTTGCGGGAGACGAGGTCTCGAACCGTGCCAATCTCCGCGGCAATTGCTTGATGATTGTCCAGGGCAAACACACGCCCAGACCGTTCCTGGCGTCCTTCCGATTTTGCTTTCCTCAGTAAATACCCGATCAGTCTCTGGCGCACGGTGGTGAACGAAAGTTCTTCAATGATGCCAACCAGACGGCGAACACGCGCGCCTACAACCTCAAGAAGTTTGAGGGCAACCTGCGGATGTTCGAGGCAAAGAGAACGAAAGTTATCCCGGGAAAGGAAAACGAGCTCCGACTCCTTGAGAGCAGAAGCAGATGCGGGATATGGACCTCCATCAATTACCGGCAGCTCGGCTACAGAGTTTCCAGGCCCGTCCAGCGAGAGCACATGTTCTCGGCCTGTTTTAGAAACCTTGAAGATTCGAATCAATCCGCTCGCAACCACGTACAGACCCTTGCACGGCTCACCCTCGGAAAAAAGCAACTCGTTGGGAGAATATCGACGATACCTGGCTCGTGCTGCCAATAAAGACAGCTCTGATTCGGCAAGCGTTCCAAATAGAGGAGCTTGCTTCAAAATGTTCAGCAAATCACTAGCCGGAGATGGCATGCTCCCATCATCGCCGCTGCAAGAAACGCGCCTGTCCTCGGAATATCATGTTATTTGCGACCAGCTTGATCCAGCCCCGTCTCTGAGCTGGCAATCAAAGCAAGCATGCGTCACCTAGCTCATTTCTGTGTGATCGTTTTGGCCTCGATGTGTGCCTTCGCCCAGGAGACGCCGCTGCTACGCACAACCACACGTGCAGTAGTTCTCGATGTCACCGTAACGGATCAGCACGGGAATCCAGTCAAAGGCCTTACCAAGAACGACTTTGTGGTGCTGGAGGACGGAGCGCGCCAGAGCATCGCCTCATTTGAAAGTTCGGCGACTGAAGCGCGCCAGCCAACCGGACCGGGGCAGGCGACTGAATCTCCGTCACAAACAGTGATCATCCTCGATGAGCTGAATACTCATTTCGTCGATATCGCGTATGCGCGCTGGTCGCTGGAGAAGTATTTGAAGCGAAACTCCGGTGAACTCGATGGCCCGGCCGAGTTGCTGGCGCTCACTGACCATGGTCTCGATGTGGTGCATGACTACACGCGTGACGGGTCCGATCTTCTTCGCAGCCTAGAACGACTGCCGGGCAGGCTTCCTTTCCGTCTGAGCTTGGGCGGTCAGTCGGCCTTGGCCGATCGCCTGAACATTTCGCTGGGCGCATTGAAACAGATTGCACGGGCGAGCGCATTCTCGGGCAAGCGAACGACTATCATCTGGCTGAGCCCGGGGTTTCCGGTGATAACACCGTTCAATTTGAATGCGGATCAATCGCGGGAGGTACTAAATGTGCTGCGCAGTTTGTCCGATCAACTGCTCCGGTCCCGTGTGACTGTTTACAGCATCGATCCTCGTGGAGTTGTCAGCAATGGCGAAAACCGGGCAATGAATGCGTTTCTCGGATCGCTCGAGGCCAATTCAGTCGCGTTTGGAGATCTCGCGCTGGAACGGTTAGCTGTTGAAACCGGCGGTAGGGCGTTCTACGGCCGGAACGATGTAAATAATCTGGTGGCGACCAGCATGGTGCAGAGCCATGTGTTCTACACACTTTCGTACTATCCGTCCAACACCAACGACGACGGCAAGTTCCGGAAAATCCGCGTGCAGATTGAACAGACTGGGCTTACGGCGCGGACGCGGGATGGATACTACGCGCTCGCGGAGCCCCCGCCTCCAACGAACGAAGACGTCACTCTCGAGACCAAGCGGGCTCTGGTAACTCCGCTGGACTACAAAGCAATCGCAGTTTGGATGACGAATGCGTCTGGAGACGGCAACTCAAACTCAGCCCTGGATGTTGCAATTGACGGCGACGGTTTGGAGTGGGATGCGGCCGCCGATGGCCAAATGCGCTTTACCGTCATGATCGGTGTTGCGGAGTTTGCCGGCCCTAAGCTGCTTTACTCGCATCTCAAGGTCTATCAGGGCGGAATTTCTGCCGTCACGTTTCAATCAGGAGTAAAGAAGCGGGTGAAGGTTAGAGTAAATGTGCCCGCCGAAAGCAAGTGGTCCTTACTCCGCCTCGCAGTGTGCGATTTCAAAAACGAGAGAGTCGGAACTGCTGAGATAAGGAGGTGACTTGACGCGCGTTCGGGGAGCCCATCCGCCGCATTACACATCCAAGCGATTCGTGGCAGCCACACGCCCATACCACAGACCGGAGTCCTTCACTGTGCGCTTCTGGTTGCGAAAGTCCACGTAAGTAAGCCCATACCGCTGCGTGTAGCCATCAGCCCACTCGAAATTATCCACCAGGCTCCAGGCGTGATACGCGCGCACTTTGGCGCCGTCTGTGATGGCGCGCGCCAACTCCGCCAGATGCTGGCGGTGAAAGGCGATACGGCGCATGTCAGGAACATGGCCAGTCTCGTCGGGGCTGTCAAGATAACAACAGCCATTTTCGCTGATTTCAATGATGGGGTAGTTGTACTCGCGTGAAATCTGCATTACAAGATCATAAATGCCTCGGGGCCATATCTCCAGACCCGCTTCAGTCAGCGGACCTTCGGTGGGCATCTCCACGTGAATTTGTGTTAGGGGATCGCGGCTCGATGTGCCTCCTTCTCCCTCGGTTTCGGTGCCAAAATGGCCGCTGTTGCCCGGCTGAGAACCGCCGCTTGCATTCGAAACGATGCGACGGGTGTAATAGTGAAATCCCACCCAATCCAACGGCACCTTCATGATCTTGTCATCACCAGCCTTGAACCCCATCGCCTCGTATGGCGTTTCGCCGGCGAAAGCTTTCGGGTACTCGCCATGAATTGCGGTGTTGAGGAAGTAGACGTTGTTCATGGCATGATAGCGCGCGGTTGCAGCGCGATCGGCTTCGCTCGCGGTTTTCGGATAAGCCGGGGCCATGCCGTATGCACTGCCTATCGTGGCATTCGATGAGGCTGCCTTGATCGCCCGGAAAGCCTCGCCTTGCGCGAGGTTGACCGTGTGTGCCGCTTTTAGAAACTGATCGAAATCCGCCTTGCCCGGAGGAAAGGCGCCGATACCGTATCCATAATACGTGAAGGTCCAGGGCATGTTGAAGGGAGCCCAGGTTGTGATTCGATCACCCAGGTTCTTCGCCAGAATGCCTGCGAAATTGGCATAATAGCCCGCAAGATCGCGGTTCGGCCAGCCGCCACGGTCTTCGAGTCCCTGCGGAAGATCCCAATGATAAATCGTGCAGAACGGACGTATGCCCTCTTCGAGCAATGCGTCCGTGAGGCGACTGTAGTAGTCGAGGCCTTTTTGATTGACCGGACCGGTTCCGGTTGGCTGGACACGCGCCCATGAAGTCGAAAACCGGCAGCTTTTCTGATTCAGGCGCTTGAGGATGGCGATGTCTCCCCTATAGCGGTGATACTGGTCGCAAGAAACATCGCCGGTGGCTTGACCTTTGACCTTACCGACCGTGTGAGAGAAACGATCCCAGATGGATTCGCCCTTTCCATCGACGTTCCACGCTCCTTCAACTTGATAGGCGGCAGAGGCCATTCCCCAGAGAAATCCGCTCGGGAAGCGGGCGCTGTTTATTTCAGACGGTGCAATAGCACCTGGGACCTGCGTCTGAGAAGAAGCAGGAGCGGCGAACCTCTCGCTGGCGAGTAGAGCGCTGCTACCCGTGGCAACCGACTTCTTCAGAAACTTCCGGCGGTTCATCTCGATGTATATTCCTGCGCGAGTCGAATCGGGCTACTTCTCGGCCAAGACCCACGCAAAAATCATCCCGCCGGCTGGCGTCAGCAGATATTGCGTGCCATCCAATTCATACGTGGTCGGCGCGGCCGCCATGCGAGCACCGAGATTCACGTGCCAAAGTGTCTTGCCTGTTTCAGGATCTAGCGCGAGCAGGTTATTCGAATTATCTGCAGTGAATAAAAGCTTCCCCGCCGTTGTCAATATTCCGGCTAAACCTTCGCCGTCCCCAATCTCGTGTTTCCAACGAACATTCCCCGTGTTGTAATCGATGGCTTCAAGCACCGAATTCGCCCACAAATTCCGATCGCGGCCCGCCCACCCCTCCGGCTTGCCTTCCGCCGTCATATAAAAGATGCTCCACAGCCGGCGCGCGCTCACATAGAAGAATCCTGAATTCGGATCGAAACTGGGCGCCATCCAGTTTGCCGCGCCATCCGATCCAGGAGAGACCAGCGTCCCGTCGGGCTTCGGCTCCTTGGCTGGGTTCGGGATCGGCTCGCCTCGGGAATCAATTCCTTTCGCCCAATCTGTCGCGATAAACGGCGCGGTTACAATATGCTCGCCCGTTGTGCGGTCCAGCACGAAGAAATAGCCGTTCCGGCTCGCCTGCGCAAGCAGTTTGCGATGCACTCCGTGATACTCGTCATCAAAAACGACCGGCGTCTGAACCGCGTCCCAATCATGCGTATCATGCGGCGAGGCTTGAAAATGCCAGTTCAGTTTCCCGGTATCAGGGTTCAGCGAAACAATCGAGCACGTGTATAAATTGTCGCCTTTACGAACATCGCCGTTGAGCACGGGGTTGGGATTGCCGATGCCCCAATAAAGCTGATTCAGGCCGGGATCGTAGGTGCCGGTCATCCAGGTCATGCCGCCGCCATGGCTGATTGCGTCCGACCCTTGCGGCCACGTTTCAGCGCCAGCTTCACCTGGATGCGGTTCTGTATTCCACTTCCACTCCACTTTCCCGGTGTCAGGCGCAACGGACTCGAGAAAACCAGGAATGTCCGTAACATCTCCGGAGACGCCAACTATTACGTGGTCGCGAATAACCAGCGGAGCCATGGTCGCGAAATAACCAAGTTTCGGGTCAGCCAGCTCAATGTTCCAGTGCACCGAGCCGTCTTTTGCATTCAGAGAAATCAAATGGCAATCCGGAGTTTCGAAATACAGCCAGTCTTTATACATTCCGACGCCACGCTGGCCGATGTGATCGCCCTGAGACTCGCGGTAGTAATGCCAAATAATACGGCCCGTGTGTGCGTCCGCCGCCCAGACGTTGTCCGGAGTCGTGAAATACAAAATACCGTTCACCTCCAGCGGAGATGACTTGATGTCCACCGATTGCGGTTGCAGAACCCAGGCCAGCGTCAGCTTTTGAACGTTTTTCTGGTTTATCTGCGAAAGGCTGCTATAGCGTTTTCCGGAGTAGTCGCCGTTGAAAGTGGGCCAATCGCTCGAAAGTGGTTTTAACAAAATCAGCGGGTCTAATCCTTCGTCCGCGCCGAAACAGGAAAGCGCAAAAGCGAACACGCACGTCAAACAAGCAAATCTGGTCATGGCTATTTCAATGTCTCCAGATAGGCGAACAGATTGTGTACGTCAGCATTCGTGTACTGATTCATCAACTCACGGTGCGCCTCTAATGGGTCGCGGACTTCGACTTTCACCTCTTGTATAGGCCATGATCGATACCAACCGTCCTGGCACACGACGCCGATGTTGAATTCGTCTTCGTGCAGTACTTTACCCTCGAAGCTTGTTCCATCACGCAGAGTGATCACCGCAGTCTTATACGCTTTTCTGCTCGATGGATAAACCATGTGTTGCTGTAGATCGATAGGCGCATATTTCTTGGCGATTCCTTTCAGATCTCCCGTAACGGAGTGGCACTTGGTACACCCACCCTCCCCATCAAAGAAGGCCTTACCGGCATCGGCGTTTCCAGTCAGAAGCTTGGCTATCGGATAATTTCCGGGAACGTGCGCGCTGTGGAGAGCTGCACTGGCTTGATGATGAAGAAACGCGACGATGTCAGCGATCTGGCTGTCGCGAAGCGTGGAAAAACTGGGCATGCCCTTGTCCGGCCGGCCATTGCGAATCACAGGCCCGAGCAGATTGCCTTGATCATCGTGGTTCACTATCGCCGAACGAACCAGGTCAGGTGCGCGTGATCCAGTCGCGTCGTTTCCGTGACAGAATCCGCAACTTGATTTAAATTCCGAGCGCCCGCGCCCCACTGCGCCCTCGTCCTCCGTAACCTGCGGCCGCTGAGCGGGAGTTGGTTGAGTGGGTTGATGTCCCTGCCCCGCAGCCGTGCCCGTCAAACAAAGTAAGCCAGCGATCCAGTAGAATGCGAGAACGTTACCGCGCATAACAAACAAGTATTTCAGATTCTTACGCCAGCTTGCCGCCGCAGCTGGAGCCTGCGCCCGCGGTGCATCCGAAGCAATGATCAGCCGTACCAATGCTCTTAAACGCCAACTCATCGAAGCTATCAATGTCCCAGATGGTAAGACGCGTGGAAACGGGAATTTCTAGCATCTGATTGAAGTCGCAGTCGTACAATTGCCCGTCCCAGCCCACGCTCACCAGAGAACGGCACATCAGATGCTCCACGGTCTGCGGATTGAACCGGTCATACAAGAGATTTATGTAAATGTCCCGTTTGCCTATGCGGACTAGATAATCATCGAAGCGCTTAATAGGCATATTGGTGATGGTGAACAGCCGGTTGAATCGAATGCCGAAATCCTCGTCCAGGCGCCGCTTGTAGTCGGCTTCCAAAGCTTCTTGCGGCGGGGGCAGAGACGCGCCGAGCGGATTATACACAAGGTTCAACAGCAGCTCCGGATTTTCACCATACCCGAGACGATTCAGGAGTTGGAGAGCTTGAATGCTCTTATCGAATGCGCCGCGACCACGCTGCTTATCAACGTTATCGCGCGTATAGCAGGGCAGACTCGCCGTCACTTCTACGCCGTGCTCAGCCAGAAAGCCCGCCAAAGCTTCAAACCCTGCCTCCAGCAAAATCGTTAAATTGCACCGGTCAATTACGTGAAGCCCGTGCCTTCGGCTTTCCTCAACCAACCGCCGGAAATTTGGATTCAGTTCCGGAGCGCCGCCGGTGATATCGACTGTTCTAATCGTATTGCTGCCGTGCAAAATCGCCAGAACCCGGTTTGCTGTCTCCGGTGACATACTCTCCGTCCGTTTCGGCCCGGCGTCGACGTGGCAATGCTGGCAAGCTTGGTTGCAGATCTTTCCGACATTCACCTGAAGCGTGGAAACTTCGGCTCTGTGAAGAACGCCAAGCCCATGCTGTCGAAGCACGGAATCGAAACGAGATCTTATGTTTGCCGCCATTTGATGTTGCAGCCGATGCTCGGCTTCTGGTTGGCATCAATCGGCCGATCATTCAACAGCGCGTCCATCGCGGCTCGCAGATCACGCCCGGTCACCGGGATGCCATTACCCGGACGGCTGCCATCGAGCTGGCCGCGATAGACCAGGCTGCGATCGGCATTAAACAGAAAGAAGTCCGGCGTGCAAGCAGCATCGTAAGCTCGCGCGACTTCCTGAGTCTCGTCAAAGCAGAACGGGAAATTGAATCCCAGTTCTAGAGCCATCTCGCGAAGGCTGCTGGGTGCATCATCGGGATAAGCAGTTGCGTCGTTGGAAGATATGGCGACCACACCGACGGACTTGCCGGCGTAATCTCTGCCGAGCTGTGCCAGCTCCTTCTGCACGTGCTTCACAAATGGACAATGCCGGCAGATAAACATGACCAGCAGCCCCTTATTGCCGCGAAAGCGTTCAAGGCTGATCGTCTCGCCGGAAACCACGTCCGGCAGTTGAAAATCCGGCGCTGGCGTGCCGATAGCCAGCATCGTCGATTCTGTGCGTGCCATATCCCTCCGCTCTACAACGCCAGCGTATCAACCGCGACGATTTAGTTTGACCCGGCACAACGGGCACCCCACTGCCCTGTGCCCTTGAAATGAGGTAAAACGGTGAAGCATGCGGCGGAAGCGGTTCCGATGGATGGCGTGGTGGTATTGTGCCATTGCAATCGGCTTTGCTTTACTCGCGATTGATCACATTGTGGTTCGCGATAAAGCTTGGTTGATCGGCGTTCGACTGGTGATAGCCGCCGGTTTCGGTTTCCTCGCATTCATGGAGTTCCGGGCAAGAGACCGAAAGCCGTGAAACGCGCCAAGAGCAGATCGCAGCAAAGCGTATCATTTTCATCGTATGGATAAGCCGACCTTCGATCCCGGTCTCACCCAGCAGTACACTGGCGTTCTCAAACGCGCCATAAACAAGAACGGGCAGTTCAACGTGCGCCGCGCGGGAGTCACCTGGCGCGATTTTCATCCTTATTTGTTTCTGATTAACGCCTCCTGGCCGCTTTTTATTGCGCTTGTGTTGGCGGTATTTATTGTCGTGAACACAGGCTTTGCCGCAGCCTACGCGGCGGTTGGAATCGACAACATTAAGGGCACGGAAGCGCCGACCCCGGCATTGAGATTCTTGAACGTTTTTTTCTTCAGTGCTCATACTTTGACTACCGTCGGGTACGGCAACATGTATCCGAGCGGCCCGGCGGCGAACACGGTGGCCGCGCTCGAAGCTCTCGCCGGACTGATGGCATTTGCTATCGCGACCGGGCTGCTGTTCGGGCGCTTTTCCCGTCCCTCGGCTCGCATCGGATTCAGCCAAACCATGGTGATTGCGCCGTATGGAAACGGCGTCAGTCTTCAATTTCGCGTGGTGAATCGCCGCTCTAATAACCTGATTGATCTGGAGGCGCGCGTTTTGCTCATGACAGTTGAGCCGATGGGGGACAGAATGCAACGCCGATATATGCAACTGGATCTGGAGAGGAATCAGGTCTTATTCTTCCCCCTGACCTGGACTGTTGTGCATCCAATTGATGAGAAGAGCCCGCTATACGGCAAGACTCATCAAGATCTGGAAGGATTGCAAGCCGAAGTGATGATCATGATGAAAGGCTTCGACGACACTTTCGGCCAGACAGTACAGGCGCGTTTTTCATATCGGTATGACGAAATCATATGGGGCGCGAAGTTCTCGCCCGCATTCGAAGTAGAGCAGAATGGCGATTTGCGAGTCGAAGTCAATCGCGTCGGCAGTGTTGAACCCGCGCAATTAGCACAGCCGGTGCATTAACATATTGAACGTGGAAACGGAGCGATGCGTGTTTTGCGAGATCGCGCGCGGCAGCTTGCCAGCTGCGATTGTGTACCAAGATTCGGAGGCCGTCGCGTTTCTGGATAGCACTCCTCTGTTCCCCGGTCACGTCCTGCTCTGCCCTCGCGAGCATTACGCAACGTTGCTGGATCTGCCGGCCAACCTCACTGGTCCAATGTTTACGACGACGCAGCTTTTGGCGAAAGCGGTTGAATCTGCGATGCAAGCCGAGGGTACGTTCATTGCAATCAACAACCGAGTAAGCCAGACGGTGCCGCATCTTCACATCCACATCGTTCCGCGCAAACGCCGCGATGGGCTGAAGGGCTTTTTCTGGCCGCGCCGGCACTATCAAGACGAAGCAGCCCGGGACGCCGTGCGCGAGGCAATTGAACGCGAAGTAAAGAAGCTCGTGTCGTAAGAGGAGTGAAACGAATGACGGAATCCGTTCGCGAAAGCCGCGGGCTCCTATGGATCGGGAGCGTCTTTCAGGATGCAAAATATGCGCTCCGCCAACTTCGCAACGCTTCCGGTTTCACTTTCATTGCGCTTACCGTCCTGGCCCTTGGGGTGGGCGCAAATACGGCAATATTCAGCGTGATCAACGCGGTCTTGCTGAGGCCTTTGCCCTATCCAGAGGCCGATCGCCTGGTATGGATCGGCGAAACGCTAAAGGGAAACTCAACCGATGAAGTGACATTGACGCCAGACTTTCTGGAGTGGCGAGATCGCAATACCGTATTTACGGCAATGGCTGCGTTCAACCTCATGACACGCACGTTAAGCAACGCCGGTGAGCCTTTACAACTGCACACAGCCAAAGCATCCTCGACCCTGCTCCCTTTGCTACAGGTCCAGCCGCTTTTTGGCCGGAACTTCTCGCAAAAAGAAGACCGCAAGGGCAGCGATCAAGTTGCGCTCATCTCGTACGATCTCTGGGAGAGAAACTTCGGGGGCGATAGGAACGTCCTCGGCCGCTCAATCACGCTCGATGACCGCGCGTACGCAGTAATCGGAGTGCTGCCGCCAGTGTTCTTCTTCCCCTCCAGCGGCTCGGTGGATGTGGTCACTCCGTTGGCCAAGAACGAAAACACGGAAATGAAGCGTGGCAATGCAGTAACAGTGGTGCATGAGGTCATTGCGCGGCTAAAGCCTGGAGTTACCCTCGAGCGGGCTCGCGCCGAAATGGAAGCTCTCCAGTCGCACATTGCACCACCTTCGTTCATGCCCAGGGTACGAGTTACAGTTAGGGTCGTTTCGCTCCGGACGCAGTTCGTCGGGAGCCTGCGGACATCCCTGTTCGCGCTGCTGTATGCGGTAGGCTTCCTCCTGTTACTGAGCTGTGCCAATCTCTCGAACCTGCTGCTCAGCAGAACCATAGCAAGACAGCAGGAAATGGCAATCCGTTCATCTCTCGGCGCCTCACGCGCGCGCTTGATGAAGCAGCTTCTCGTCGAAAGCATCGTGCTTGCCATGATCGGCTGTTTTGCGGGACTGTTGCTTGCTTACTGTACCCGGGGAATCCTCATCCACCTTTTGCCGCAAGGCGTGCCCGGGCTGGAACAACTTGCTCTTGATTGGCGGGTTCTGTCATTCGCTTTCGTGACTGCCTTACTCAGCGCCATCGCCTTCGGACTTGGACCTGCTCTGCTCAGTTCCGCTGCCCCGATTTCCCAGGGCCTTGCCAAGCAGGGCCGGTTTGTTTTTCTCGGCGCGCGTAGGCAACTGCTCCTGAATGCGCTTGCTTCCACGCAGGTAGCAATCGCGATTGTGCTGTTGTGCGGCGGCGGGCTGATGTTGCAAAGCTTCTGGAATCTCAGATACCGCGACCTGGGCTTCCGGACCAAACATCTGCTGATATCACAACTTCATCTCAGCGGAGCAAAGTACGCGGACACTGCTGCGCAAGTGCTTTTTCTTCGGCGGTTCCTGGGAAACGCGAGCGTGATGCCCGGGGTAGAAGGGGTTGCGGTGGGCAACCTGCCTCCCGGCGAGGGCCATGCCACGAACGGCTTTCGCATTGAAGGGCGGCCGCAAGAGCCCGAGGGCCACAAGCCGACTGCCAGATCCTATGCCGTCAGTCCCGGTTACTTTCGCATGCTTCAAATTCCGCTTTTGAAAGGGCGCGGCTTTTCCGAAGAGGACAGCACCGGACCCCGCGTGGCCGTCGCTAGCGAAACGTTTGTGCGGCGCAATTTTCAAGGGCAAGATCCACTCGGCCAGAGGCTGCATCTCGAAAGAAACGATCCATGGAGCATGATCGTGGGAGTTGTCGCCGACGTAAGGACCGCCGGACTGGTGTCCCCTCCCGAGCCCGTCATCTATTTCCCCTATTCGCAAGTGGGGGCGATGAACAGCGACGGCGACGTAGGAATTCTGGTGAGTACCGCGATCACTCCCACTTACATCGAGCCTGAATTGCGAAGCGAGATCGCACGGCTGGATTTGCAGCAACCCATCATCGGGATGCAAACCATGGACCAGCACCTGAACCAATCGGTTGCGAAGCCACGCCTCGCCGCGGTGCTATTGGGGTGCTTTGCGGCACTCGGTCTCGTACTGGCGACCGTGGGTCTTTATGGCGTAATGTCACTCTTGACGCGAGGGAAGTTTCGAGACATCGGAGTTCGCTTGGCTCTTGGCGCTCGTCCTTACGACGTATTACGCATGGTGCTGAAACAAAGCATTCAAATTATTTTCGTCGGCCTCATCGTCGGAATCTGCTGCGCGCTGTTTCTTACTCGGCTAATGCAGAGTCTCCTGTATGGCGTGTCCGCGTCCGATCCGCTGGTGTTCTGTGCGGTAACTGCATTCTTGGTTTCTGTGGCTTTGGCCGCATCGTATTTCCCGGCCCGCCGGGCCTCCCAAATCGATCCGATGACAACTTTGCGCGTCGAGTAAGCCGCCGGTTGCCATCTAGAGACCGAGACCAACCGGCGCCGGCCCCCTGGAAAGCGCCTCGAGAACTTTCTCGCGATCGCGTATTCCGCGCTCTACCGCGGATTCTGTCGCGACATGGTACACGATCAAACCGATCAGAAACTCCAGTAAAAGCACGCCTAAAAGCGCCCAGTTACTTTCCAATGCCCACCGAGCTAGAAAGGCGAAGCCCATCAAGAGAAACATTCCCAGGCTGCAAGCGGCAAACCAAAGCTGCATCTTCCCGCCAGCCTGTTTCCTGAACGTCTGCGTTGGATTAATACCTCGCGGCATGCTGACGGATATCAGATTACCTGCCGAAAGAAAGAAAATGCTGACCACCGCTGAAGCCGCAAGCGCGTTCACGACGTTTAGGACAGTTATCCCCAGCCGCATCAGCGTCGCGATAACCAAAACTGTAATGATTTGCAGAATGATAAACGCGATAGCTGTGATGTTCTTCGCTCTCACCACAGTCTTAAACGGAACCGGCGTAACGAAGTAGATTTGGGCGGCTCGGCCGTCAAAGCCGAAAATGTTTAACAGAAGAACGTCGCTAAGCAAGAGCAGACCGTACAGCGTCACGACGGGTAGAAAGTTGTCGCCGATAAAACCGCTGCCACCCCGATTCCGCATGCTAGCCGGTAGGAAGATCACAACGCTAAAGAAACACGCCATTCCGAACATCACCCGAAAACGAGGCATGCGAACCAGCGATTGGAATTCCTTTTGCAGGAGCGCCGCGAGGGGATCCCTGAAAAGGCGGGTGGGCAGATCCAAAAGCTTTTGGAGGCCGTTAAATTTTTCTGTCTGAGCATGACGAATGTTGAGAACTGCGGAACCATTCCGGAAGGTCTCGTCCTGAACCAACGTCTTCTCGAATTGCCGGCGGGCAAGAACGTAGAAGGCCGCGCTCCACAGCAATATCAGAATGAAATCGATCAATGAAAACCCGGAAGAGCTAAGTCTTGCGATCTCATGCCAGGGTGTTGCAGTACTCTGCGAGACCGCCATGAAAAATGGCTTGAATCTCCGTCCCAGGCCGGTGCGTAGAACCAGTTGCGGCAGCACGGCGATGCTAATGAGCAGAATGGCAAAGAGCTCCCGAAAGCGATTCCGCTCGAACGAATGAAGAATGAACTCGCGAATAGCGAGCGAGAGAAAAAGATTAAGTGGAATGTACAAAAAGACAAAAATCGCAGACAGCAAAGGAGTGTCCGGCCGCCGCTCAAGCCCCACCAGAGTGCCCGCAAGAACGAGGATCATCTCGGGGGCAGTGGTCAGCCGCAGCAAAACTTCGATTCCGAAAAGCGCGTCATTACTGACTGGGTAGATCTGTAGCTTATTAAGCTGGAGCGACCATCCTGTACTCAACGTGAACAGCGGAATAACTTGCCAGAACAAGAACACGGCGAGAAACCCTACCGGCAGCCACTCTCGCAGATCAGCCGTCGAAAGTTTAGGCAGCAGCATTGCGATAGCAGCAGCGAAGCCGGCATACATGCCGTACCACAGCAGTGAGAGGAACCAGACGAGGACGGTGCCTACACTCGTTCTCGGCAGATGATTCCGCATGGTGCGGAACTGAGCCCAGGCAATTGCCTGGATTTGTGGCCACATGTTCAAAGCCAATCCAACTTTTCGGTGTAGCGCTCGGCGCCCACCAGGCTGACAAAGATATCTTCCAATGTGCCCGCGCCTGAGGCGGCCTTCTCTCGCAGCTCAGAGAGAGTCCCTTGCACGATGACCTTCCCTCGATTGATGATCGCGACCTGATCGCAAAGCCTCTCCACCACTTCGAGCACATGCGAGGTCAAGAAAACGGTCGCGCCGTGGCGTACCTGCTCCAGCAGAATATCCTTCATCAGCCGCGCTCCGACCGCATCGACTCCCTCGAAAGGTTCATCCATCAAGAACAGCCGAGGACGATGGATCAAGGCCGCGGCCATTGCCAGACGCTTGCGCATCCCTTTCGAATATTCTCCGATCAGTTTCCGCCGATTTTCGTTTAGCTCGAACAGGTCCAGCAGCTCACCCCCGCGTTCTTTCGCAAGCGGCCGTGGCAGCCCATATAGACGGGCCACAAACTCGATGTATTCTGCGCCGGTAAGATAGTCGAACAACAGCGTGTCATCCGGCACCAGCCCAATTTCCCTGCGAATCTCGAGCGATTTCTGCGGCATGGACATGCCGAGCACCTGCATTGTGCCGCCATTCGGCTGAGCCAAACCCATGAGCATTTTGATGGTCGTGGTCTTGCCTGCGCCATTCGGACCTAAGAAACCGAAAAAACACCCCTGGGGCACTGTTACCGACAATCCGTCAACTGCGTGGAAGCCGTTATAGATTTTTTGCAGATCGTGTATCTCGATTGCGGGAACATTGTTTTCCGGCAGCTCCTTGCTGGTCGCGTTCGTTTGGCCTTCCGAACCGGGGATCATTCGGGGTGGGCTGCTCCTTCTCCCGCTCGCAGCGAAGCAAGCAAGTTGCCAGTCTGACGCAAAATAGCAAGCTTCGCCCGGGTGACTTGCGTTTCGGCATCATACAACGCAATCCAGCGATCGCCTTCTTCCAAGCGCGCCTGCTCCACTTGTCTCATCGGAACCCGGCCCTCCCCGTTCTGCGCGAGCAGGACTGTCAAATCCTCCCGCGCCAGATCGAGTTGCATTCGAGCCAGATCGCGAATGCTTTCAGCTTTCTTCCACTGTTCGTAACTGCGCCGCGTATCGGTGATGATGCGATTCCGCAATTGGTCCATCTGAATCTTGATCTTCTGCATGTCCGTGTAGGCTTGCATCGCCAGTCCGCTGGATGCTGATCCGATCAGGATCGGAATGGTCACCGAGGCGCCTATCTGAAAGTTATTTCGCTGAAATTTTTGGAAGTATTGTTGGTAATTGTATTTCGCAAATAGAGCATACTGCGCCACCAGATCGATTTTGGGCAGGCGTGCCGCCTTAAAAGAGCGCAGATCCATCTCCTTCGCCAAGACATTCGATTGCATTTGCTGAAGTTCCCGATTGCTGCGCAGCGCCGAATCCATGGCTTCGTCTTCGCTGGCCGGAGCTAGCATCGAGGGGAGTTCAGAGTCGACCGGTTTCACTCGATCTGTCGCTGGATATCCAAGCACTACGGCCAACATCATTTCGTAGTAATCCTGATCCAGCCGGCTCGCTCCCAAGCGCTCCTGCGACATCGCAAGATTTACCCGCGCCCGCTTCAGTTCAAGCGGTAACTCGCTTCCCTCCTCTACCGCTGCGTTCATCGCCTGAACCACTTTTTCAAGGCTTGGAAGCTGGCTCGATACCGTCTCTCCTTCATGTTCCATCTGGCTTGCTGTGAGGAATAAATCGGCGGCCTGATAGGCCACCTCGTCGGCTTTCGATTGCGCGCCGAACTGCGAGCCGCGCGCTGTCTCTTTTGCGGCGGCGAGTTCATAACTTTGTGCCCGGTTGTACAGCGCCATATCCGTTCTCACCTCAAATAAGCTGGGCGCATTGCCTTCGATGCTGTTTGGGTAACCGTATGTATACGCGAGCCCGCTGCCGCCGTAAATCTTGGGCCGGAATGGATCTTGCGCTACCCTGATGCCCTGTTCGGCGCGCTGTTCGTCCAACCGGGCAAGAGTGACATCAGGATTCTGGCGCGCTGCAAGTTCGAGTGCCTGCTCTAACGTGAGTGAGTGTACTTCCGCGCTCGCTGCTGCGGCCAGGAAGAAGAGAACGAAACCGATTCTTTGGGTGAACACTCAACCATGCTAACGAGTTCCAAAGCAATAACGCGCTGTTCCAGATTGGCGAGACGAAGTTCCAGTGCTGATCTCGGGTCTGGATTTCTGCTTCGAGGGATCGCAATATCACACGCGACTCAATTGTGGCGCAGCGCGCTTTGGATGTCTACCCTCGTCGCGCGCGCCGCTGGTGCGAGAGCGGCCAATAAGCTGCACGCTGCCAGCGCGATAATGGCGATCAAGAAAACCGCGGGGTCGTGCAAAGTTACTTCATAGAGCTGGCTGCGAACGAAGGAAAGACCAAACCACGCAGCGGGCAACGCTAATATCAGACCGGCCGCAATGATGAATATCGCCTCGCGAAGCACCAGCCACATTACATCTTGCCGCTGTGCGCCGAGCGCGAAACGAACCCCGAATTCCGTGCCCCTGAGGGAAGAGCTGTACGCGATGACGCCATACACGCCGACTAAAGAAATCACCAGAGCCAGCCCGGCGAATACGGAGATCAGCAAAGCCATCGCGCGATCGCCGGAAGCGAATTCCCGCATTCTGTTCGACATGGATTGCACATCGTAAGCGGGCAGCAGTGGGGTCACGCGAAGCAGCAGGCTTCGAATTGCCTGTTCGCTGAGAGTAGAATCTGCCGTAGTTCGCGCGTAGAACGTGATATCCGAAACCCGGCGGGCCTGTTGCGCGGAAGTGTAAATAAGTGGTGCCTGTGAGCGCCTCCAGGAGAGACGGTAATCGGCGGCGACGCCGATGATTGTGGCGAGCCAATTCGCGTCGAGCCCGTTGAAGACGGTGACGCCCTGCCCGACCGGGTTCTCGCTGCCGAACAGTTTCCCCGCGAGCGTTTCATTTATGATTACGCCCCCAGGCGTGCCGGCGCGGTCGCGGTCCTCGAATTCTCTACCAGCGAGCATCGCGATCCCCAACGTCGCAAAATAGCGAGGCCCGATGATCGACGCCATCCCGCTTGCATGTTTTTGCATCGCCTTCCCGGCGGGAATCAAAACGGCCGAGTCAGCGCTTTGCGGAAAGGGGCCGCCGGTTCCATACGTTACGGATTGGACACCAGGCGTTAGCTCCAATCTTCGCTGAATACTCGAATAGAGCAGCCGCGTAGTTTGAGTACTGGAGCCGGAGAGCTTCGGATCCAACGAAAACAGCATCAGGTGATCAGGATTAAAACCGAGCGGAACCGAGACCAGGCGATTAAGGCTCTTGGCGAACAGCCCTGCAGCAATCAGAAGAACCAGCGAGAGAGCAATCTGCACCGCCGCCACCGCGCGACGCATGCGAGCGTGCGACCGGCTTGCGGAATGTGTAGATGCGCTCGCAGCGAGACCGGCCGCGAGATTAACGCGCCCCGCATGCCATGCTGGAAAAACGCCAATCACGAGGCCAGCTGCTACAGCTATCAGCCAATGAAAAACAAGGGCGGAGCTGTTTAGACTCGAAACTAGAGCGCCACCTCTGTCAACCCGGCCCAAATGCATGAGCAACATTGCGCCCCAGTGAGCGAGCCATAGACCCGCTGCGCCTCCGGCCAGAGATATAGTGAAAGCCTGCATCAGATACAGGCGCACTAATGCTCCGCGACTCGCACCCATCGCGTAGCGCACCAGGATCTCTTGTTCTTGCTTGACAGCTCTGACGACGGTCAGACCTGCAACGTTGATACAGGTCAATAGCAAAACGGCCGCGGTGAGCCACTGCAGTATTTTCAACGGCTCCTGCCACTGATCGAGCATTCCGTGAATTCCCTGAGAAGCGGGTATAAGGGATGCGTGCTCATGCGAGAGCTCGCGCATGTAATCGGCAGGTTGGGAAGGCTCCGTGGCTAACTCTTCGCGTACACCCTGCTTGTATATGGAATTGAGCTCAGCTTCTGCCCGATTCGCGGAGCGTTGCAGAGGCAGGCGGAAGAATATGTTGAGCCACCGGACGCTCCAATCGTTCGATTCGTTCCATCCCGGATTGATAAACCGCGTAGCTGACAACGGCAGATAAACCTGAGGCGTTTGTCCGGCTATGAGACCCGTGAAATTCCGCGGCGCAATGCCAACGATCCGAAATGATATTGCATTTACGCGAATCGTGCTATTCGCGGCAGTTATCTCCCCGCCGAAAGCCTCTTGCCAAAATGCATACGAGAGAACTGCAACGAACCGAGGATTAGCGGCCAAGTCATCGTCGGGAAGAATACCGCGGCCAAGGATCGGCTTAATACCGACCATACCGAAAAGATTGCCCGAGACAAGCTCTGCGCGCAAATGCCTGGGTCCTTCCGGTGTTTCGATGTTCACCAGCGCGCCATGCCGAGCCGCTGCTCCACCAGTGAAATGGCGATCCAGATAGCGGTACATGGGCGCGCTAAAAACCGCGGCCTCTGAATCGCTTTCAGACCGCCCCATATGCGTGACATTCGTATCGAGCACGAAGATGCGCGAAGGCGCGGCAACGGGCAATCGTTCGTAAACGACTTGCCAGAGAAGAACGAACACCGCGGAAGTCAAGCCGATTCCAAGCGCCAGCAGCAGAATGGACATCACGGCGAACGCTGGTTCACGCCTCAGTGCGCGCAGCGTCACGGCCGCTTCCTTCAGCAGGATGTCGGGGCCAGCGAGCATACGCCGATTTTATACAGCGTCCGTTCGAAACGAGCCGCTGCCCCGGTAGTCTCACTAGCGACAGACCATTTGGAGGTAGTGATGGCAGGAAAGAATACAGCCGCGTTCGGCATTTATGCGAGCCGGGAAATGGCAGAGAACGGAGTAGACAGACTGAAGGCGGCCGGCTTCCGCAATGAGGACATTTCAGTCTTATTGCAGGACAATGTCGGAACGAAAGATTTCGCCCATGAGAAGCACACGAAGGCTCCCGAGGGCACTACCGCCGGCGTGGTTGCAGGCGGAGCCATCGGCGGGACCATCGGCCTTCTGGCCGGAATCGGTATTCTGGCCATCCCGGGGCTTGGACCGCTGATTGCCGCTGGTCCTATCATTGCCGCATTGACCGGAATCGGTTCGGGCGGCGTGGTGGGCGGAATCATAGGCGCACTGGTGGGAATGGGGATACCGGAGTACGAAGCCAAGCGCTACGAAGGCCGCATCAAAGAAGGCGGCATTCTATTATCCGTACATTGCGATGATGCCGATTGGACATCCAAAGCCAAGGAGATGCTCCGGGAAACGGGAGCAGAGGATATTTCTTCGACCGGCGAAGCGGCAGCCGATTTCGCTAAATCGGACAAGCCTGTCAGCAGAGGCAGCGGCACTCTTACTAGCTGAGTCCCCGCAACAAACGAAAATACCCGGCGCAGCACTCCGCTTTGCCGGGTATTTCCGTCTTCAAGAGCGGGTCAGGGAAGCATCTTGCCTCCGGTGAGGTCAAACACTCCACCAGTGATATAGCGCGACTCATCAGAAGCGAGAAACACATAAATGGGCGCAAGCTCCGCCGGTTGTGCAGGCCGCTCCATTGCGCTGTTCTTGCCGAATTCCTTCACTTTCTCCTCCGGCATCGTGGATGGAATGAGCGGAGTCCATACGGGGCCGGGCGCAATCGCATTGACTCGCACGCCTTGTTTGATCGCCAATTGCGAAAGCGATTTAGTGAAAGTCACTATCGCCCCTTTTGTGCTCGAATACGCCAGCAACATTGGGCTGGGTTGATAAGCCTGTACGGAAGTGGTATTCAAGATGCTCCCGCCTTCTTTCATTCGGGGAAGCGCCGCGCGAGACAGATAGAACATCGCGTGAATGTTCGTTCTAAATGTTTTGTCCCACTCGTCCGGAGTCAGTTCTTCAATCGACTCATGCGTCATTTGAAATGCGGCGTTGTTGACCAGAATGTCAAGCCCGCCGAGCTCTTCAAACGCGCGGTCTACTAGTTCCTCGCAGTGGCTTACGTCTTCAATGCTTCCGGCCGCTGTAACCGCCCTCCTGCCGGCATCGGTTACTAACCGGGCGGTCTCTTCCGCGTCATCATCTTCGTTGAGATATGAGATCAGCACGTCTGCGCCTTCACGCGCAAACGCAAGAGCAACAGCTCTGCCAATTCCGCTATCCGCGCCTGTGATCAGCGCTTTCCTGTCCTTGAGCCGCCCGAATCCCTTGTAGGAGTCTTCTCCATAGTCCGGCTTCTGTTCCATGTCCTTCGACTGGCCTGGAGGATTTTGCTTCTTCTCTTCGAACGGCGGCTTTGGGCCTTGCTTTTTGGGATCCGTGGTCCGCGATTCCCGCTCTTTCGTGTCCACACTCATGGAAATCTTCTCCTTCTACATGCCTGCTCGGACGTACACCTTGTCCGGCGCAGCGATGCTCGCGTCCTTTTCGAGAATGCTTACTCTGATCGGCTGGAAACCTGGTTTATCTTCAGCGCGTGCACTGAACGTAAGCAGGTATTGATGTTTCAGTTGCTCCAAAATTTGGTCGAGGAACGGCTGGAACGAGACTGGGGATCCGAAACCAATCATGTAAGACTCTCCACCGGTTTCGTCAGACAACTGCGATAAGAAATTCTGACCCCAGGTGTTGCGCCAAAAACTGTGGCCCAAGTGCCCGACGCTCGGGTTGTAAATTGTGTATACGACCACGCCCGCTTTAACAGCGGATTGGATCCCCGCATTGACGTAGGGATTATCAGGCATGTAACCCCCGCCTAAACCCTCGATGCCGCTACTGATCATCACCACTTCCTTCCGCTGAGCGCTGCTCTCTGGCCATTTCTTAATTGCGTCTGTGAGCGAGTCGTATGGACTGACGTCGGCCCCTCCAGGTCCCATGGTTAAACGGATAGAATTCGCCGCTGCGGCATGATCGCGCGTGAAGTTCGCAACGATCTGCGTCATACCGTTACGCATGTAACCCACCGCAACCTCGCTGTTGGGAGGCAGCGAATTTACGAACTGCTTCAGCGTGTTTATCTCCGTACCGAAGCTCGTTCTCGCGGAATCGTCAATCAACAACATCAGTTGCAGATTCCCGTTTCCGTTCTGCAAGGGTTGAAATCCGGTAATAGGTCTGCGGTCCTTCCCTTCTTTAACAACAACGTCCTGCTGTTCAATGGGTGGAATAGACTTGCCACGCTTTGGCTCGAGTGTGACCACAATGCTGGTTGGAACGCCTGGTTCCGCTGATTGCTGTCTGGCGAAAAGATACGCCGGTGCAACGCCGAGGCACACGGCTGCGAATGCCATAAAGGTCTTGCTGGTCTTCATAAATTTTGCTTTTCTAAAGTTCTTGGATTCCGCTTAGATTAACGCCGCGGTGGGAGACTGCTTCAGCGCAGCCCTCCCTCTTTTTGAGCAGCTAGCCCGCTCTAAAGATTCAATTGCGTATGCTTCAAACTCCTTGGCCCTTACCGCAGCGGTGTGGAAGCGCAGGGCGCGGCTGCGAGCCTTTTCCGCAATTTCGAGACGCTGGTCAACGGACATCCGTAAGTAAGACGTAACATCCGATGTCTCGCGAACTCGCAGTATTTCTGAACCTGGCCGGAAAAACGCGTCCAATCCCGGCCACTCATCAGTAAGGATCGGCACGCCGCACGCAGCCGCTTCGAAAAGGCGAACGCTCGGCGAATATCCTGCTCGAACCATGTCATGCCGCGTCACGTTGAGAGTAAACTTCTGCGAGTTATAAAATTGCCGGTGTTCTCTTGCCGGCAGGTGATCAATCCTCTCTACGTTAGACGGCCAGACGATGTTTTCCGGGTACTGCGGGCCAGCCACCGCAAAACTACTCTCAGGCTGTTGCCGCGCGACGTTGAGTAGAAGATGATCGAGTGCAGCCTGGCGGTCCTCGGCATAAGTGCCGAGATAAGCCAGTTCCCATCGATCCATCTTCGCTTCGGGGTAATAAAGCGCGGGATCCACTGAACAGTAAAGCGCCCGCGCGCATTCAGCGCCGAGTTTCTCCTCGATGAAATCGAGTGTCGGACCGCCGGTAAACGAGAGATACAGCTTATAGTTGCGGCAAAGCTCTCTCGATAGATACTCACATTGGCCCTTATTGACGGCTGCAAGCGTCACGGGAGTATCTATGTCATAGAACGCCGCCACATTCTTGACCGTTGAAGTCACCCACTGTCCTACGGCGATGCCGTCGGGAACGTAGGAGCCGACCGCGACGATGTCCGCTGTCCGGATCAGACTCGCAAAGCGATCTTTCAACTCGTCCACGCTGCTGTAAAGCGCCACTTTGCAATACGGCAGCTCTTCGAATTCGCGGTTCGAGGCATACCAGGGCACATCGCGCTCAAGAAACGTTACGCGGTGCCCTCGTTTGGAAAGCTCTTTCAGCAATCCACGATATGTAGTGGCATGCCCGTTACCCCACGTCGAAGTAATGGAAAGTCCCAGAAACACGCAATCGAGCTGAGCTTGGCTCAAGGCCTCACCGCCATCACGGCAGCCGGAATGCCGGCCAGCGCTTCCTGCAATTTGGAATGGACCAGCTTTCCCCGGCGATCGTAGGTATGCTCGGCAAGGACCCGCTTCCGCGCGGCCTCTCCGATAGCGCGAGCGCGCTCATCGCCGAGCTCTTGAACTATTTGGGCAACATCGGGGCCGCTGTGTGCGACAAGAATTTCTTTCCCCGGCTGCAGGAATGAATCGATACCTTCCCATGCGTCTGTGACCAAACAACTCGCCGCTCCTGCCGCTTCGAACACTCGCGTTGCGGGAGAAAACCCGTATCGCGCCATGCTTTCACGGCTAATGTTGAGCACCATTCGCGCGGAACAATTAAACGCATTGTGATCGCGAGTGTAAACGTGACCGATATATGAAACATTTGCGGGGCGCGGCTTATCGCCCCATCCGCTGCCGCCGAGGAGAAAGCGCTGCTTCGGCGCAAGCCCAGCGGCGCTGAGGAAAAACTCCTCTACACGGGTCTCGCGATCCGGCAGCCGGTTACCCAGGAATGAAAGATCGCACTCGAAGCGCGGATCGGGAGGAACTGGAAAATGAACATCCGGATCAAACGCGTTGTAAATGGCAATGCATTCCCGCGCGCCAAATGCGCGATATCGTTCGGTCACGCGCTTCCCGCCGCCATAAGTAAAGACCATATCGAAGCTTGGAAGCGCAGCATGGAAGCCGTCGTTCGGATTTGATCCGAGGCGATCAAGCGTGGCGGGGGCATCCACATCCCAAAAAACTTTGCAGACCGAGGGAGGCATCCGAGCGACACGAGCCTCCAGAAACTCATCCAGTACTCCCACTCCACTCGCCTTCACGACTACGTCAAAGCACTCGGAAGCAGCGAGATGGCGGTTCACTTCCATGGGATTTTCGGCATTGTACACCACAATGCGAGCCCATTCCGGGTCTTCGATATCGCGATGCTTTTGACGATCATAGGCGTCGGGCTCGAAAAACGTGATCTCATTTCCCAGGCGCGCCAGAGCGCGCAGAATTCCGCGATAGTACGTGGCCGCTCCGTTCCAATAGGCGGAAACCAGACTCGATCCCCAGAACGCAATCTTCATGCGTGAACCTCAATGGGAGCGGGCCGTTTCTTTCTCATCGAAGCAGGTTTCATGCCATCGTAAATCTTGAGCAGTTCCTCAACGCGATGACCGCACGTGTGGCGCGTTCGAATTCTTTCGAGGCCGCTCGAACACAAGCTGCGCGCGAGCGCTCCATCATTGATGACATTTTCCAGATCTCTTCGCGCTTCCTCCCCATTTTGGGCCATTAGGAAATCCTGGCCTATCCGAAACAGTCCCTCCGTGTCGTCCCAGGGAGCAGAAACGAGCGGGATGCCACAAGCAAGCGCCTCAAACGGCCGAATGGTAGGAATTCCGGGCAGCTGTCGCGTGTACGGCCTGCGCGGAACATGAACGGTGGCTTTGAATCGCGCGAACACTTCCGGCACTTCGAAATTTGCCAGCCACCCGCGGTATCCAATCGAAGCCTGCTCCAGTTCGCGCACGGCCGAATTGGGATATCGAACTCCGTACACCTCAGCTTTCAACCCAGCCTGCTTCACCGGGGAAATGAAATACTCGCGTAATTCCTCGCTGCGTTCTTCGTCTCCCCAATTTCCTATCCAGACAACATCACCGGGAGTGCCGTCGCTCTCCCGGGGATAGAACGTGCGGATATCCGCCGCTTCATGCCAAACGTGGACTTGCTTCCCCCAGCCGCGTCGCTCGTAGGTTTCCTTGAGAGAAGCTCCATAGGCGAGTACGGCGTCATAATCTCTGAGATCGAAACTTCCCAGTTCTTCTCCAGCGGTGAGCGCACGGTGATGCGTGTCGTGGAAAAAAAGTCTGACGTCAGAATTGCGGCGGCGATATTCCCCGATGGCCGCGATCAGCTTCGGATCGTTCCACTCATGCACGAGAATCAGATCTGCTTCGCCCAGCCATTCATCTAAATGAAGCTGGTCGAGATCATACCTGCTGCTCGAGAGATTCGGGAATGCGCGGTGAAACGCTTCGACCGCTTTCTGTCCGTGCTCGCGTAGTAAATTCGTCCTGCTCCAGCCGTCTTCCGGCTCGAAAATGCTAACGTCGTTCCCTCTCGCCTGCAACTCAGCGGCAATGCCACGAAGAAAATGCGCGTTGCCATGGTTCCAGTCCGAAACAAGCGAATGGTAAAACATCGCGACGCGCATCGTCAGGCAGCCACTCCCTTCATCTCGCGCTGTTTGGACCGCAAAAGCGAATGATACAGATTCCAGTACTTCTTAACAGCCGTGCTGGCGCGGTATTTACTTGCGTGATGGTGCGCGCGATTGCCGAGCACCTGGCGAGCGCCCGGATCGTTGCATAGCCGATTCAGTTCAAAAATCCATTGTTCTGAATCCCGAGGATCGATGAACACCGCCGCGCCCTCCCAGATCTCGCGCAGACTCGGTATATCGGACAAAACCAGACAGCACCTTGCACGCGCCGCTTCCAAAACGGAAAGCCCGAACGGTTCGTACAAAGCCGGATGTACAAAAATGCTGCATGTCTCCATTTGCCGCAGCAGGTCGCGGTGCGGCAGAAGTCCTAAGAAGCGAACCAATTTATCGGCCAAACCAGAGCCCTCGCTGCCCGCGACGCGTATCTCCCACTCGAGCTTCGGGGCAAGCTTATAAAGCAATTCGAGATTCTTTGCGGGATCCCACATTCTCCCGGCGGCCAGAAGGTAACGCTGCTTTTCTCTGCCGGCTAACCGCGAAGCACGACTGAAATTCGGAATCACTTGGATCTTGTCCGGGTTGATCCCGTACTCGCTTTCGAGCGCGCCGGCCATGTAGCAGGAGGGCGCTGTCACTGCATTGCTTGCTTCCAAGCCTGCGGTTACGCGCCGCCTGTATTCTTCCCATTCCTCGCCGGGAGCGCATCCATGAACCGCTCGCCACCAGGAGTAAACGCACGAATGCGCTGTTACCAGAACCGGTCTTCGCCACGGCAGGCTCGCATGAGCATAGCCGTTCAGATGAATCACATCGGGTTGAAATTGAGATTCGAGATCACAAAGCCACTTGCCTGAGTCATCGACGTCGCCCCACGGATTGGCCATCCATTCGAGTGCGTAATCGCTCTCTGCCAGAGTCACTCCCCCGAGCGCGAGGATTTCCTTTTTCTGTTCCAGCGAGGGTCGCGGACCCAAAGTGGCCAGCATCACCTCAGCGCTGTTCCGGACCAAGCCGGAGACAAGGTCGACGCAGTATCGCCACACGCCGCCGACGGCGTCGGCCGTCATCAGAATTTTCAGTGATTTATGCGCGGGCTCCGCCGGGCTATCGTCCATGTCCCGCTATTTCCAGTTCGATCAGTGGTTGTGGCCGCTGCTCCTGGATATCACTGAACGAATCGAAACCTTTCAGATAGAACTCGTGCGCTCTTTCCCACGCCAAATCGTCCGCCGGTCCCCACATTCTCGTGTATTCCGGCGAGCCGGGGTACGGAAACAATGGCACTGGCTTATTCGCCCACACCCCGTTCACTTCTAATCGATGCCGAAAAATTTCGATCTCTTCCGTATCATCTTCCGTCATCGCGAGTAAGTTCGCTTGCACGAAGGGCACTAACGTTTTCGCAAAGATTAAGCGTTGGCTAAGTTCATCCGTAGACAGCTTACATTTTTTGTCGAGATATGCCCGTCCAGCCTCAGTAATGCTTTCTACGCCGGCCTCGATTGAAACACATCCGGCGCGGGCGAGCGCTTTTATAGAATCCTCGTTCCAAAGATCAATTCGAGTTTGTACGCCGATTTTGATCTTCCGTTCAGACAGAGCGGCCAGAAGCGCCGCATCCGGTAAAAAGATCTCGTCAATAAAGTAAATGTACTCGACACCCTGGCTTACGAATCCATCCAGCTCTTGCAGAATGATCGACAGCGGCCGTTTGCGATAGTTGTTCCGGAAATTGTCTTTCGCGCAAAACGTGCAGTGATAAGGGCAGCCTCGCGAGGCCTCCATTTCAGCGCCGGGCCCGGTCGGCTCAGCGTCAAACCGGTGATGATGATGGCTGTGTTTCGCGATTGTCGTATCCATCCAGCTAAGCGCCGGAAGAGATTTCATGTCAGCAGCGCGATTGGGCCCTCGAACAACAATCCTGTCGCCCTCGCGGAACGCAATGGACGAAACGTTCGTGAGATCGGCGGCTAATTGCGGCAGTATTTCCTCGCACTCCCCCAGAATCACCACATCGGCATCCAGCTTTTTTACAATGGCGCGCGGCGTCGTCGAGCCGTGTGGTCCGACAATCACCAGCTTTCCGGGAAGCCGCCGGAGCAGCTGGCACATTTCTTGAGGAACTCGTATTTCCGGAGGCGCGCAACGCCAGAACAGGTAAGTGGGAGCGGTAGTGACCGCCATCACATCAGGTTTAAACGCCTTTACGGCGTCAAATATCTCAGAGTAGGTCAGGCCGTCCAGATGCCCATCAATTAGCATCACCTCGTGTCCGCTCTGCTGCAGCAAAGCTTTCGAGTAGCCAAGCTCCAAAGGTAAATGAGGTTCGCGGCATCCGAAATAGATACTGCCTTCAAAGCTCCACGGCGGATTGATCAGTGCGAAACGCATTAGGCCACCTGCACTTCCGATTGCGGCACCAGATCCGGCCTGCTCAGATACCACTCATAAAGCGCCTGAAGTCCGTCTTGTATGTTGACTCGCGGACTCCAGCCAAGAAGCTTGCGAATCTTGGACGTGTCCGCAACGTACCAGCGCTGATCCCCCAGCCGCTGCGGCCCCCAATCTATCTCGATAGAGCTGCCGGTCAGAACGCGAAGCTGATCAATCAGCTCCAGCAAACTCGTGCTGTTTTGCGCTCCCCCGCCCATATTGAACACCTCTCCAGCGGCGATCCGCGTGTTCTCCTGAGCAAGGCGCATCGCGCGAACCAGGTCTTCGACAAACAAAAGGTCCCGAACCTGGCGGCCATCGCCATAAATTGTGATTGCTTCGCCTTTCATCGCTTGCCGCACGAAATGCGCCACCCATCCCTGATCTTCCGAGCCAAGCTGGTATGGCCCATAAATGCAGCTCATACGAAAGACTGTTGCAGAAATTCCGTACGACCGGGCGTAATCCAGCACGTATTGGTCTGCGCTGCCTTTTGAACACCCGTATGGCGACAAGAATTCCAGCGGTTGATCCTCACCTGCGCCGGAACTCGCAATACCGGAATCCTCCGGTTCATATCGCGTCGGGTTTTTGCGCAGCGGCACCGACGCGAGCCGGCCGTAAACCTTGTTTGTTGACGTAAAAAGAAGCGGTGGCTTCGCCGGTGATTTCCGTATCGCCTCCAGCACGCGCAGAGTACCCATCAGATTGGTTTCCAAATCTTCCAGCGGATCTTCCAAACTGGTCGTTACCGCAACTTGCGCGGCAAGATGATAAACCCGTATCGCGGTACTTACTGCTTTCTCCACCGCGCTTTTTTCACGTGTATCGGCGCGCGTGAAATAAATTCTTCCCGGATAGCGCTGCTGCAGCTCAGCGACATTCTGTTCGACGCCCGGCCGGCTCAGATTGTCGAAGATGTGAACAGGCTGATCTTCTTCCAGATAGCTGCGCGCGATATTGGTTCCAATAAACCCCGCTCCGCCGGTGATGAGAACGTAGCCCCGTTGCACCGAATGGCCTCCTCAGACCACCAGCCCGCGCGAAGCGAGCTCTTGCTGCATCTCATTGAAGCGGTCGTGCGCTGTTTGCTGTTCCAGCCACTCGGCCAAATCTCGCATTCCGTCTTCTAAGCTCACCGCCGGCGTATAGCCGAGCACACTGCGGGCGAGGCTGATATCCGGGAAGCAGTGCCGGATATCGCCGACTCGATAATTCCCGGTGATCTCCGGATCCATTCTCGTCCCGAGCACCTTTGCCAGCTTCCTGGCCACGTCGCTGACACTAATCGTCTGCCCGCTACCCACGTTGAAAACCAAATTCTGCGCGCCGTCCGTCTGCAGGGCCAGCCTGCATGCCTGAGCGACGTCATATACGCTGACGAAATCTCGAAGCTGGCGCCCGTCTTCGAAGATGATGGGCCGCTTCCGGTTCAGTAGTCGTGACGCGAAAATAGCAAGCACGCCTGTGTACGGATTCGACAGCGACTGAAACGGACCATAAGCGTTGAAGAACCGCAAGGCGACTGTCGGGACGCCATACGCCCTTCCCACCATGAGGCACATTTGCTCCTGGTCATACTTTGAGAGCGCGTACACCGATGCGAGGGACGGCTGTTTTGTCTCTGGAGTCGGAACGGCGCGAAGAGGCAAACCATCCGGCGTCGTCATCTCCCATTCGTGCGCCTTCAGTTGGCGCGTGCTGCGGATGGCGTGATTGTAAGGCTCGCCGCTCGGCGTCAAGTACAGCCCTTCGCCATATACGCTCATGCTCGATGCGACGATCAATTTCTTGACTGGATGTTTGACCAGCCGCTCGAGCAGTACAGCCGTGCCCAGATTGTTCACGCTTGTATACTCCGCGATCTGGTACATACTCTGGCCCACTCCGACCAGAGCTACAAAATGGTAGACGGCTTCGACTCCGCGGAGAGCCTCATCCACAATTTCCGGATTCCGCACATCGCCCAGAATAAATTCCGCGTTCTTGTGCAGATATCCCGGACGCTCCGGGCTTTCGCCGTGAACTTGTGTGATCAGGCTGTCCAGCACGCGCACCTGATAGCCCGCCTTCAATAATTCCGTAGCCACATGCGAACCGATAAAACCGGCGCCGCCTGTGATGAGAACGGTTCCTTTCATTGTCGGGTTTGTCCTTTGATATAGGGGTTTGTCCTGCTATTACTTAAGGGCATTACAACGGGGGAATCGTGGTGGGTTTTGCTTATGCAACCATCAATTCGATGCGGCACTTCGTCGCTCATAAATCGACGTACATATCGCTGTTACAGATAAGAAGCGTTGTCAGTTCCTTTGTTTCTACTTACCTCTAACACTAACACTCTGTGCGTTCGGGGTTGGCGGGAGCCCTAGTAAATCTACTAGGAGGCGTACCGCTTCGTCATCACCGCGCAAAATTCCGCATACTCCTGCGGGTCGCGTGGCGGACTCGTGTGATGCGGCCGTACCCCGCATCGCTCGGGCGTAAAACAGAACGTCACAGTGACATCGAAGGGCTCTAGCAGGCGCATTTGATGGTCAAACCACCGCTCGGCTCCAGGGCGGTCAAAATCCGCCCAGCTCAAGCCAGTGCGCAACTGCTTCACCCCCAAATCACGAAGTGCTTTAACCGCCAATTCGAGCCGATGATCCTCGAAATGAAACCACTGGCAGATGCCGAGCGAAGGCGAATATTCGGAGAAATTCCGCGCCGCCAGCTTCGCACTTCCGTCTTCGCGAAAAAGGCCCATGTAGAAATGGCGGTAATACGAGGAGCCTTCGCTCTCGCGGTGCCGCGTGGTCGCGGGCCAGGCTCTCGGCAAATCCAGGAGGCTGTACCAATACACGTGATCAACACGCGGGATGAGAAGCTCAGCCGTCTTCTTCAACCCAAACTCCTGCACTTCTTCAGCTCCAAACGATGATGCGCCGACTTCCGACACCCAAATCGATTTCGTGGTGACCGCTTGAACTTCCGCCAATTTGTCAGGCCATTCGTGGATGGTCCAGTGATTCCAGTCAAGCGGGAACCCGTGGACCGCAACCACATCCACGTGATCCAACGCGCCGAATTCCTGCATTCGGATGACAAAGGCGGGGTCGATAGGCGAGATCCCCCCCAAAACCTTCAGCAGCTTTGGATTCTCTGCCTGAATTGCGGTTGCGGCCAGCTTCACCATCTCGGCGTAAATAGACCAGTCCCGATCCACTTCGAAATCCCAGTGCGAAAGATTGTTGGGCTCGTTCCAGAGCATCACCGCGTTGATCATAACGTTTGGGTCGCGTGCTCATCCCAAGCTCAAAGGCAAGGGATAAAGGTACGCTCCCTCGTCGCACCTGCAAATGAAAACCTCAGGCTCGGGCATGCTCTCAATCTTGAATCCGGCGCTTCGCAAAACGGCTTCCGCACAGGAGCGGTTGGGTATCCACCAGTTTGTCGGGTCTTGCGAATAGCTGTTCTCGATGAAGTGCATCTTTGGAAAACCCGGCTGGTCGAAAATCGCTCGCTCCCAAAACGGATAATCCTCGCCGATCGCCGGACGCGTGCGGCTGCCACGCAACATCGATTGAAAAACAAATAGGTCTTTCGCGACATGTTGGCGAATCAAATCTAAAGCAAGCAATGGGTGCCTCAGATGATAGAAGACGCCCATGAAGATAACCACGTCGAAGCGCTCCCGCAGCCCGCCAATCTCATACACCGACATCTGCTCGAACTGGATGTCCAGGTTGAGCACTCGCGCGGCGAACCGCGCCTGTTCCAGGTAGTCTTGATCGTGATCAACACCCAGCACGCGTTTCGCACCGCGCCGTTTCATCTCTATGGAATAGAACCCGGCATTGCATCCGATGTCCAAAACCGTCATCCCTGCCAGATCTTTCGGAACAGCGTCTTGGAAATTCTGCCACTTAGTCGATGGATAATCGCCTAGGAAGTGGTTTGGCGCTGTCTGCACGCCGAATAAATTTAGATTGTGAAACCATGGGCCTAGCTCTCTTACTCTTGTTTCGATCTCCTCGACGCTGAGGCTATTTGCCAAGAACACTCCTTTCTTGCCTTTTATGATTCGTATTCTACTCATCCGCCACGGAAATACTGCTTTGCTCGGCCGTGTTCTCTACGGACGCATGCCGGATATTCATCTGGATGCTCGAGGAGTTGATCAGGCGGAATCGCTTGCGCAGGAGTTGAAACCGCGTTACAAGCTCAGCGGACTTTGGTCTAGCCCACTCGAGCGCGCGCTCGAAACCGCTCGCCCCATTGCTGATTCCCAACATCTCAGCATATTGATCGATGATGGGCTTAATGAGATTGATTTCGGCTCGTGGATGGGCAAAGCTTTTTCAGAACTCGCCACCTCAGATCAATGGATTCGCTATAACCAGCTCCGAGCCACAACCAGCCCTCCAGGCGGGGAGTCGATGATGGAAGTGCAAGCAAGGAGCTGGAACACCCTGCGTCAAATCAGCTCGCGATATTCGGATTCGAAGGATGTTACGGTGGCCGTCATAACGCACGGCGATGTAATTCGCGCGCTATTGATCTTGCTGCTCGGTATGTCACTCGATCACATTCAGCGTCTGGAAGTCGCGCCCGCGTCCGTGAGCGAGGTATTGCTCGATGGTGGAGAACCGCGTATCCGGAGTATCAACCAAACTTACGGGCGAGAATAAGGTAACGATCCCGTCTAATGCCGGAAGAACCAGAGCCCAACCGTAAACACCTCCTGGATCTGCTCGTCTCGCTTCTACACGAGCACGTGGCGGTTCTGTTGGATACCGATGGAAGCTTCACCACGTGGCACCCCGGTGTGGAGCATCAGTTTGGATACACGGCAGAAGAATTCATAGGCCAGCACCTGGAAGTCTTGCTGCCGCAGGAAGACAGGCTTAAAGGTGACGGCAGGCGTGAGCTCGAGAACGCGGCGCGAAACGGGCGCGCCTCGGATACTCGCTGGTTGGTGAATAAGCTCGGCCAGCGCATTTTCGTAGAGGGTACAACCATAGCTCTGCGTGCCGGGAACGGAACCCTTCTAGGTTTCGGTAAGGTGCTTCGCGATGTCACTGAGCGGAGGAACGCCGATGAAAAAATACGGGCTCTGGCTGGCGCCCTCCAGCAATCAATCGTCATGATCCGGCGCTTGGGCGGAGTAATCGAACACTGGACGCGTGGATGCGAGACTCTTTATGGCTGGAGTGCCCAGGAAGCCGTCGGGCAGATCGATCATGAGCTCCTAAGCACAACCTTCCCGGAATCCGTGGATGAAATTGAGCGCAAACTTCTCGCCGCAGGGTCTTGGCAAGGCGAGCTCCACCAGGTCTGCCGGGATAATAGGCAGCTCTTTGTTTCCGCACACTGGGTGCTTCTTTCGAAACCCGATGAACCTCCCGTCATTATCGCGACGCATACAGACATAACAGCCCGCGTCGAGGTACAGCGGGAGTTGGAGATTGCGCACGAGCAATCGAAACGCATGGCCCTCGAGCTCGAGCGCTCGAACAAAGAACTGGAAGAGTTTGCCCGGATAGCTTCTCACGATTTGAGTGCCCCCATTACAAGCACGCGCTGGCTGGTCGATTTGCTTTCGACGCGTCACGCCAAACAGCTTGATGACGAAGGGCACAAGTGTTTGAAGCAGATATCGATGGGGCTGGAGCGGATGAACGATTTGGTGGAAGGAGTTTTGGCGCATGCGCAGGTCGGAATGACTCCCATCGGCTCTTCCGAAAGCACCGACGCGGACGAGGCGCTCGCAATCGCAATCGAGAATCTGCGTCGAGATATTGAAACATCGGGAGCAGTTATTACACAGGACCAGTTACCTGCACTATGCATCGAACCGCGGGCATTGACGCAGTTGTTTCAGAATCTACTATCCAACGCGATGAAATATAGACAGCCTGACATCGCACCCATGATCAAGGTGACTGCTGCGCGACAAGACTCGATGTGGCTGATAGCCGTCGAGGACAACGGGATCGGCATTGAGCCGAATTGGCTTGAACGAGTTTTCCAACCCTTACAGCGCGCTCACGGAATGGAAATCGCGGGAAGTGGGATCGGATTGGCTACCTGTAAAAAGATCGTGACCAGGGCCGGCGGCCGGATCTGGGCGGAATCTTCAGGGTCCGCCGGCTCTACGTTCTTCTTTACACTCCCCGGACCAGATGCCCCGATCCCAGAGGGGGCCGTCCGTCCAGATGGTCAGGAGACCGTCTCGAACCAGTAAAGACCAGCTCTTCAAGCCCCAGCTGCACGCGTTGAATTACTGTATCCCAATCTTCTCGCCGGGGTTGGCGAAATAAGCGCATAGTCGGATACCACGGACAATCATCCCGATCCAGCATCCACCGCCAATCGCATTCGTACGGGAGCAACGTCCAGACCGGCAGTCCCATCGCTCCCGCCAGGTGAGCGATCATCGTATCCACGCTTATCACCAGATCGAGCGTCTTGAGATTCTGGGCCATTTTCATCACGCAGCCAGACTCGTCATAGAGATTCACAATTTGCCTCGACCATGGCTCGAGTTGCGCGCGCTCCGGCCCCGCCTGCAAGCTGAAAAACGAAACGCCCCCAACTTTGAATAGTCCAGCCATTTCCTTCAGCGAAATGGAACGCGCGGGGTTGTAGACGCTCGAGGCCCAAACGATCCCTACGCGCAATGAGCGAGACCCGTCGTATCGCCCGATCGGCAACACCGAACGCACATGTAGATAGGGAACGTTGTTCGGTATCGAATCCACACTAGTCCTGAAAATGCGCGGAAGCTCGATAATTTCTATCTGCTGATCCCAATACGGCTCTGGCTCGCCCCAGGTGATCACGTCATCCGCAAGCTCTGATTCCTGAATTAACGATTTCAACGTAGGCTGTGCCTCTATCACCAGCTGGCGAGCCTCCCTGCGAATTAGCGGCGCATAGCGGATGAACTGTATGCTGTCTCCCAACCCGTGCAGACAACGAAGCAGTATGCTGCGGCCCCGTAAAGGCCTGCCATCCCAAAATCGATGCGGATCCGGATTTCCGCGATTGCTTATGGCGTCGCTTTCCTGCCACGCTGATTCAAACTCGCCCGCGAGCATGTGGCATGTCCAACGCCCGGCAGCGCACGAATCCGGATCGCAACCCGCCTGCTCGGCCAGACGAAACAGCCGCAATGCTTCCGGAATGCGCATACAACTTAGCTGCTCTTCGGCGCGCGCCAACAGTTCTTCGTCTCGCACTAATCTCTACCGTAACCTGCTCTTGCAAACTGGAGAGATGACGTGGCTCATCTGGGCATTGCTCTCTGCGGTCTTTGCTGCGGCAACAGCTATTCTGGCCAAGGTCGGCGTTGAAGGCGTGGACGCGAACTTCGCCACCGCCATCCGCACAACCGTGGTCGTTGCGTTCACGTGGTTGTTCGCTTATATCGCCCGGCAACCATCAACGTTTCAGGCGCCATCAAATAAAACCTGGCTCTTTCTCACACTCTCGGGGCTTGCCACAGGCCTGTCCTGGTTGTGCTACTTCCGTGCTCTGCAGATCGGTCCCGCTTCGCGAGTCGCTCCCATCGATAAGCTCAGCGTGGCGCTCGTTATCTTGTTTGCCGCGCTTTTCTTGGGCGAGAAACTCACCTGGGGCAAAACTCTGGGCGCTGCTCTCATTGTTGCCGGAGCGATCACCGTCGCTTTGGATTAAAACGCTAAATAACTGAGCCGCGACCAGAGGGAGCGATTGTCGGGTTGCATAACCAAAAGCGCTAGCCCGAAGTGTGACGACGATCTCCCCCTCGCGCAGGGTTCCGTTTTTCGAAGATGACCGGCAGGATCACAGCGGAAGGGTAGCCTTTCTCATGCAGAATCGTCTGGCGGGCTTTCGTTATTTTTGTTTCATCGCCGTTCGGCCGCGATGAGTTCAAATTACGATCAAAACGCGGGAAATTGCTGCTCGAAACTTCCACGCGAATTCGGTTCCCAGCCGCAAACACATAACTCGTTACACCGGCATCAATACTGATTTGGTAAGCGGTATTGCGTTTTACGAATACCGGTTTCTCTAGCGAAAGCCGGTACCGCAACCGCTGAATCCCGTCCGTCACCAGCAGTGGCCGTCCATCGCGCTGCACATCCACGAGTTTTGCCGTGAAATCTGTGTCGTTAGCCGATGTCGCGATATAGAGCACCACGCGTACCGGCCCCGTCACCTCCATATTTTCCGCGAGAGGGGCGGAGGTATACACAAGAACGTCCGGCCGAATCTCAGCAGGCGTTTGATCGAGCGGTCCCGGCGGAAGAATCTTCGCCTCACAACAGATCGCGCCACCAATCGTGGGTACCGGGTTTTTTGGATCGTAGGTGAATATGTCGGGCTGCGCCTTTCGCACCGGTTCCCAGCGCAACCCCCCGTCTCCGGAAATCGAGTTCGCATGTCCACCGCTGCTCAAATAGAGCGGCGTGTACTGAGTTCGTGTCAAAGGCCATTCATGCTCCTCACGCCAGACGTTTGGGCCCATGACAAAAATGTGCAGCAGCGGACTTTCCGGTTCGCTCTGCTCTGATCCCGTAGATTTCCCCAGCCGGCGGTCGAACCAATCCGCTTGCTTCAGCCGTATCCCAATCGTGGCCTGCGGCCCGAAGTCTCGCGTCGGGAACGTCCACCTCGGATTATGCGCCCAAGGTCCAATCCAGGTCTCGATCATTTTATGCTGGCGCGAAAGACGCGAGAACACATCCAAGTCGCTCTCGGCATAATTGTCGAACCAGCCACCGAATGACTGAACCGGCACATCGAGGCTGCTGAGGTGCTCTCGAATGCTGAAGTTTTTCCAGTACTGGTCGTAAGAGGGATGATCGACTGCCATTCTCCACCGCGGCAGCACCAAACCAGTCGCTATCACATCGGCGGTGCGGAGCGGCAGATGGCCGATATAGCTATTGAAAAGCGGTCGCACTTGCGCCGGTGGCGTGAGGTTTTCGGCCAGCCAGAGGAGCCGATGCCCGGCTTGAAGAGCGCCACCAGTCGAATAGAATCTGTCCAGGTACTCGTCGTCTCCTGAATTCATTGCCGAGATAGTTGCAAGGTGCGGATTGTCTTCAATGGCGGCCCACCACTCGGCGATCCCGAGATAAGAGCTCCCCGCCATCGCGACACGTCCGTTGGACCAGGCCTGCTGAGCAATCCAGTTGATGGTGTCGTATCCGTCTGGTCCTTCCTGGCTCGCAGGCCCGAAGCTTCCTTGTGAGGCATACCGCCCGCGCACGTCTTCGATCAGCACCGCATAGCCTCGCCGGACAAAGAAAAGATAGCTGCGCATCGGGGCAGCTTTGCGATTGTACGGGGTTCGAACCAGCACGGTTGGCCATCGCCCGCCACTACGCGGCAGAAACAGATCCGCTGCGAGATGAATACCATCACGCATGGGGACCACAAGCCCAAGCTGCCCTTGCATGTTCTGCGACGGAGAACCTCGTGGTATGACTTGCCCGGTTGAAAGGGCTGAAATCAGGAGAGCGAGTGCGAACCTGCAGACGTGTGCGTAAACCGCTGTCTGGCGGTGTTTTCTCAGACGCCGTTGCTGAGCCGCGCGCGTGAGCAAGCGGTTTGGGTTTCGGCACGGTTGCTGATTCCTACAAGTTGGGGCTTGCGGCGGAATCCCAGCGAAGGTGCCTGTTCATGAGAGGAGCGAAGCTTGAGTCGTCTCCGGTTTCGGCCTTCGGCCAAAGAGCGCCGTGCCCACACGGATAAGAGTCGCGCCTTCCTGTATTGCTACCTCAAAGTCACCCGACATGCCCATTGAAACTTTGGGCAACCCCTGTTGCCGCGCCAATTGCGCGAGCTGCTGAAAATATGGTCTCGACTGCTCCGGATCGTCCGACCAGGGCGGCATGGTCATCAGCCCGGAGACTTTCAGATGCTTGCAGTCTCCAGCCGCATCCAGCAGTCCCGGCAAGTCCTCCGGGCGCGCTCCCGCCTTTGCCTGTTCGGCGGAGAGTTTAATTTCGAACAGCACCTCCATAGTCCGGCCGCGCTCCTTTGCCGCCACGTCGAGCCGCCGCAGAAGCTTCGCCGAATCAACCGTCTCAATCACATCGAAGAGCTCACACCCAAGGCGTGCTTTATTCGACTGCAAATGGCCAATCAGATGAAATCGCGCTCCGCTCAACCCGCTCAGTGCGCCCCGCTTTTCGGCAAACTCCTGAACATAGTTTTCGCCGAAATCCTGCAGCCCTGCTTCGTACGCCTCCAGAATCCTCTCCGCAGAAAATTTCTTCGAGACCGCCACTAGTGTTATTTCAGAGCGTTTCCGGCCGCTTTGTTGCACCGCTTGCTGGATGCGGCTTTCCACGATATCGAGCCGGCTTCGAAAACTGGATTCATCACTTGGCAAACCTCCATCATAAAAGCACCCCAATCTCCTCCGCTGCAATCGAGCCCGAGATGCTGCTCGCTGCTATCGAGACCTTTCTCGCCACGTGCAGGAGTCCCGCGCTCCTCGAATATGGCGAGGAGATTATCGCTCTTACTCCCGGACATTATGCGTTAGATATCCGTTCTGGGCGGCTCTGGATCGAGGTTTGGGGTGAAACCCGCGGCATTTCCCGGCGAATTCTCGCAATCGAGCGGCATGCCACCGGCGTGCTCGATTGCACGATTCAAAAATTCGGCGGAACGCCCGGCAAGCTCAGCTTTCTGGATCTGGATCGTCCGCAGACGGCGCACAGATCTCTTTGTGGCATTCGTCAGAATTTCGCCGAGCAATTTCGCCGCATGCTGTTCCGCCACTTCCCCGGCTGGGAGATCCCGATGCTTGGGTGCGGTATGGACCTGCAGCGGTCGTTCTCGCCGGTTTTTCCGCGCGCGCACCTCATTCGAGGGCTTCACCAGATCGCGGCCATGGCTTGCCCGAGCATTCAGGACGAGCCTGCGATGCTCACCTTCGCCCTGATCTGGTTCGACCATCTGCGCGCCCGCGCTGGCAAATCCATGCATACCTCCCTTTGCCTCTTCTTGCCGGACACCGGAGGCAACTTGACCTCGCATCGACTTCGATGGCTCGATCGGGAAGCCCTCCAGACCACACTCTTCCGTTTCAACGCGCATGGCTCGGCCGGAGAAGTAGACGCGAGCGATTTGGGCAATCTGCAAACTGCCATACTGCCGAACCGGGGCAGGCCTTCGAGCATCCCATATCGCGGCGACAAATCTTCCGAGCGTTATCTCGAATCATCTGTCCGGGCAAGCGTCTCGACAATCGACCCGTGCCTGTTGAACACTCCGATTCACGCGCAGGTTCTGGCGTTTGCGGCCGGTGACCGTGATCTCATCGATCTCCTCGCGGTCTCTGCCTCCGGTCGGCTCGCGGTCCTCGAGCTGAAAGTCTCCGAAGACATTCACTTGCCTCTACAAGCCTTAGATTACTGGATGCGCGTTACTTGGCATGCCGCGCGCGCTGAGCTCCAACATTTGTTTCCACATATTCCGTTGCAGGGAAAACCGCCTAAGCTGCTGCTCATCGCCCCGGCTATATCCTTCCACCCGTCGAACACTGCGATTCTTCGTTACTTCTCGCCGGAGATAGAAGTCGAACGGGTTGGCATCAATTCAGATTGGCAGCAGCATTTTAAAGTAGTGTTACGCCTCAACGGAGCGGATGCTCCCATATCTCACAGGAGTCCTCAATGAGTATCCAGGGTCTTGTCAATATTAAAAAAGCGCTGAGCACGTTGAATCCCAAGCAGGTCCGGGAGATGCGCGAACGCTCCGTACATATAGCGCTTCACGCAGGCAGTCAGGAATCCTATCAACGGATGGAAAATTTCCTTCTCCGAGACTTAAGTCCCGCGCGGCGTCGCGAATCAGCCGTATTGGTAACGCGCGCTCCCATTCCCGTGTTGGCCCAGGGTTACGATTTGGCTGTGTACGACGAGGGTATACCGGCACCGCACGATGCCCTCGTATTCGAGGCTGACAGACCGCACATCTTCATCCAGAAGGCTCTCGCCACGCACTCGGATTTGGGAGTTCCTTTGGCCCGAGCGTTTCTTCCCTTTCGCCGGCCATTTATACATAGGGTAATTGCAAAAACCTGCAGAGAAAACACGCTTTTTTCCGTAACGACCGCCCTGCCTGACATTATTCCTAGTTTCATTGAATTGCCCTGGGCAGTTGCGGAATTTGCTTCCGATACTGCATTCCTGACCATGAACCAAGTTCGAATGGCCTTTCTGATCGCAGCTGCAAGTGATCGCGAAATCGGGTATGTGGAGCAGAAATCAGAGATCGCGACAGTCATCGGAAGCGCTTTCGGCTGGCGCGCGTTGGCGCGGCAGCTCGTCGGGAAAATTCCGTTTGGGGGCGGCCTCATCGCGAAAGCTGCGGTCGCTTACGCGGGCACGAAGGTTCTGGGTCTCTCCTTTGATCATCTCTATAGCATCGGTTTCACATATACGCGCGAAGAGCGTGATCGCTTGTATGCGGACGCGTTCCGGCAAGGCAAGAAAGTCGCCGCACGCATCCTGAGCTATTTCCGTCCGGATCTCGCTGCCAAATATGCTGCCCACGCCGCTAAGCAGACGTTTTCCACCCCTGTTCGCTCGTAATTTTCGCCTGACGCGTGTCTCCCGCATTACGGCTATAATGGACAAATCTCAGATGCCTGATCCGATGATCGTTTGAGTCATCAGGTTGGCGCCTCGCCTGACATGGAGGGGATATGTCATGGGGAAATTGAGTAGTGCACGGGAACCGTTGTTTGAGACGCGGCTCAAACAGTACGGCGCTATGTCGCTGGCGATAGCCGGCGCGGCGATAGCAACACCCCAGGCCCAAGGCAGCACGATTTTCTGGAGTGGGCATGGCGAAACAGGTTCCGCCTCGCCGCTGTATTTCAATTTCTTTACCGGAGCGGTTAACCAGACGGGAGTCCCAGCCACCGGTGGCTTCTCACTCTTAAGATCTGTTGGCACGAATCCGGTTTTTACCAACGAAGTTAGTAATAAGGCTCTATTAGGTCTGAAGGGGGCTCACGAAGGCGCTATCGGAACACGCGTGGGTATTTCTTCACTTACCGCGTTCGCTCATCCTTCCAAATTAGGCGTGGGCGCAGCCGTGGGCCCTTCGAAGAATTTTCAGAACCTCTCCGGTCAGCGTCTCGCTCTGAAGGGGACAAGTTTCAGCTCCCTTGGCAATCCTACCAGGACCTTCACCTCCGGCAAGTTCGAACCCGTGCGGCAAAGGGGCTATTTGGGTCTCGAATTTGGCGGGCCTGGCGGCGAGTACTACGGCTGGGCGGATGTAACGGTGAATTCGGACTATTCGATCACGTTGAATGAGTTCGCGTACAACAACATCCCGAATGAGCCAATCGTAATCGAGCCGGTGCCCGAGCCTGCCTCCATCCTCTTGATGGCGCTTGGGGCAGCCGGTCTGACGGCCTATCGCCGCAAGAGGGGGAAAAACTGATGAACAAGGCAGATCACGCATCGGAATCGGGGTTCGATAAGCGGCTGAAGCAGTATGGCGCTATGTCGCTGGCTATTGCCGGTGCAGCAATAGCACCGCAGGCTCAGGGCAGCACGATTTTCTGGAGCGGGCATGGCGAAACAGGTTCAACGACACTGCTGTATTTCAATTTCTTTACCGGAGCGGTCAACCACACCGGGGTCCCGTCGGCTGGCCGCTTCTCACTTTTCAGATCCTCGGGCACCTTTACAAATGGACTCCTGCATGGGGCGGAATTGGGCCTCAAGGGAGCTCACGAAGGCGCTATCGGGACACGCACGACTACTTCAAATGGACTTATCACGCGCGCTCATCCTTCCAAATTAGGCGTGGGCGCAGCCGTAGGACCTACGAAGAATTTTCAGAACCTTCCATTTCAGGATCTCGCAGTAAAGGGGTCAAGCTTTAGCACCGTCTCCCACCACCGTATTGGAACCTTCGTCTCCGGCAAGTTCGAACCGGTGCCGGAAACGGGATACGTCGGTGTTGAGTTCGCCGGGCCTGGCGGCGAGTACTACGGCTGGGCGGATGTAACGGTGAATTCGGACTATTCGATCACGTTGAATGAGTTCGCGTATGACAACATCCCGAATGAGCCAATCGTAATCGAGCCGGTGCCCGAGCCTGCCTCCATCCTCTTGATGGCGCTTGGGGCAGCCGGTCTGGCGGCCTATCGCCGGAAGAGATCCTCGCGCACTGCGAAATCCGAGCGGGCGGAAATGGCGTAAGCCACTCAGGCAGTTCGATGACCTCCAAGGTGCTGCTGGTTGGATGGGACGCAGCCGATTGGAAGGTCATTCATCCACTGATTGAAAGCGGGGGCATGCAGTGCCTGGCGCGGTTCCTCGAAGAAGGCGTGATGGCGGACATGATCACGCTCGATCCAGTACTTTCGCCCATGCTGTGGAACTGCATTGCCACAGGGAAACGCGCGGATGAGCACGGCATTCTGGGCTTCACGGAGATCGACCGCCACAGCGGTCACGTCAGGCCGGTTAGCAGTACTTCGCGCAAGGTGAAGGCGCTCTGGAACATTCTTTCGCAGAACGGGCTGCGCACTAACGTAATTCACTGGTTTGGCGGCCATCCTGCGGAACCGATCCGCGGTGTCTGCGTTTCCGATGCGCTTGCGCGCGGAGCGCCTGAAGCTGGACAGCCGTGGACTCCTCTGATGCGAGCAACCGTATACCCGGAGAGGCTTGCGTCTGTGATGGAAGAGCTTCGGGTGCGCCCGGACGAAATGGATAGCGAGCTGATCCGGCTTTTTGTCCCGCGAGTAAATGAAATTCCGGAAGACAAACGCGGGCCGCTCCACACACTTGTGAAGGTGCAGTCCGAATGTTTAACCGTCCATGCCGCGGCGACCTACGTCATGCAGCACGAACCGTGGGATTTCATGGCCGTGTATTATCCGTCCATCGATCATTTCAGCCATGCCTTCATGCACTACCACCCCCCGAAACCGGAATGGGTAGATCAGGAATTGTTCGACTTCTATCACGACATAGTGAATAGCGGCTATCGGCTGCACGATTTGATGCTGGCGCGTCTGCTGCAACTCGCAGGCGACAACACCACAGTCATTCTGCTTTCCGATCACGGCTTCCACAGCGATCATCTGCGGCCCCGGCACATCCCGAACATTCCATGCGGTCCCGCGGTCCAGCATCGCCGGCTCGGCATCTTCTGCATGAAAGGGCCGGGTATCCGGCGCGACGAACGGATTTACTCTGTGAATCTCCTCGATGTCGCGCCAACGGTGCTTGCAGTATTTGGCCTCCCAGCGGGGCAGGACATGCCAGGCAGGGTGCTTTTGGAAGCGTTCGAGGAGACGCCCAGTCTCGATCGCATTCCGACCTGGGAGGAAATGCCGGGGGAAAGCGGGATGCATCCGGCCGACTTCGAAATGCCGCCGGAAGACGCTTACCTGCTGCTGCGGCAGTTTGTCGCGCTCGGCTATGTGGACGAGCCAAAGGAGGACCTGCAGGCCGCTCGTGAGGATTGCGAACGCGAACAAGATTGGAATCTCGCTCAGGTCTACATGGCTTCGTGGCGTTTTCACGAAGCGCTCCCTGTACTCGAAAAGCTGCACGATGCAGTTCCCGAACGCGGAGATTTCGCTCTGGCGCTCGCGCGATGCCAGCAGCAGGTCGGCTTACTCAAAGAGGCGAGCGCAACCGTCGCAGCAGCCATTGCTGACCATCGCGATACGCCGGAAGCCCATTTCATACTGAGTGGAGTCGAGTTTGAGAGGCGGAACTACAACGACAGTCTCAGCCATCTGCAGCAAGCCGAAAAAGCAAATCCTGCGATGCCGGATCTGCACGTCCGAATCGGTTTCACCTGGCTGAAGCTGCGGAAGTGGAAAAGAGCCGAGCGGGCTTTCGGGCGGGCGCTCGAAATCGACCCGCACAGCCCGTTAGCTTACCAGGGGCTAGCGCTCGTTTATCTGCGGCAGCGTCGGTGGCAGCAAGCTGCGGACCACGCACTCAAATCGGTCGGGTATCAACACGATCTGCCGCTGTCCCATTTTTGGCTCGGCGTCGCACTCACCAGGCTGGAACTGAAAGACCGAGCCATTCAGGCATTCGAGACCGCGCTATCCTTCCATCCGCCCCTGCCGGCGGCACACCGGTGGCTGGCAATGCTTTTTTCGGACATACCGGGCCGTGAAGAAGATGCGCAACGGCACCGCGCGGCCATGCGGAGGATAGCGCTGAACCGTAGGAAAGGTTTGCGGAAACTCGAAGAGGTGCAGCAGCAGGCGCGTCACCGTGCCATCGACCGGGCCGAAGCCAGGGCACAGAGCAGAAATGGCGAGGGGATTTCCGAGAAGCCCGAATCCGAGCAGCCGGGCGCCCAGGAGACTCCGCGTTGCCAGTTCACCATTGTCTCCGGACTTCCGCGCTCAGGAACGTCACTGATGATGCGGATGCTCGATGCTGCGGGCGTTCCCGTCATGACCGACCGCCATCGCAAGGCCGATGATGACAACCCGGATGGGTACTTCGAATGGGAAGCCATCAAACAATTGGGCCGCAAGCCGGAAATCCTGCGCGAAGCCGAAGGAAAAGCAATCAAGGTGGTTTCGATGCTTGTGCCCGCGCTCCCGCGAATGCACCAATACAAGGTCATCTTCATGGATCGGCCAGTGGAAGAGGTCGTGAAATCGCAGTTCAAGATGATCGGGAACCGAGGCGAGCACACGCCGGCTCTCGACCAGGATCGGATGATGGCCATGCTCTCAGCGCACCGGCAAGCGGCGCTGGCGCTCCTCGAGCGTGCCAAGCCGTTCGAGCTTCTCGTGGTGAACTATCCGGATCTCGTCGAGAATCCATCCGCGTGGGTCGAAAAAATCGCGGCGTTTCTGGGGCCTGAGCAGGTTAAGCATCCAGAGAAGATGGCTTCCGTTGTGCGCCCCGAGCTGCGACGCCATGTCGCCGCCCAATTCGCCTGAGCTGTCCAAGGGGACGGGCCGCCTATGTCCCAAGCCGGTTTTTGGCGCGTGGACATAGCTGCCCGTCCCATACACCACATGCTCACCAGCTTTGGTAATTCCGCGGTAGTTGCGTAACTTGAATTTTCGCGTCACGTCATTCCATTAGAATGATGGCGTGCCAAACGGAATTATCATGACCAAACGAATAGTCTTCTCGCTCGTTGCGACTGCGGCGATGCTAAGCGCCGACACTTTAACCCTGCGAAACGGCTCAAAAGTCGACGGCAGTTTCATCGGTGGCGATAACGGTTCCATTCGCTTCGCAGTTGGCAATCAAGTCAATAGCTACAATCTGAGCGACATCGATTCCATCAAATTCACCAGCGGGTCGCAAACCTATGCCCCCGCCCCGAATCCTCCGGACACCCCAGCCAGTCCTACGGCTCCAAGCGCCTCCCAAGAATCGAGCGCTCCTCCACCTCCCGATGCCCCTCAGAGTTCGACAGCTCCCCCACCTCCCAACGCCCCTCAGGCGTCTAACGCGCCTCCGCCTCCGCCGCCCCCGCAAACTCCTCCCGACAGCTACTCTGCTCCTGCGAGCGCGCCGCCCAGCAACGGCCCTCTGGGCATCCAGGTTCCGGCTGGCACCCAGCTCGTTGTCCGTCTCATCGATTCCGTCAATTCTGAACGAGATACTCTGGGCCAGACCTACCGCGCCAGCGTCGATCAGCCGGTTGTGGTTAACGGCCAGACGGTCATTCCGCGCGGCGCCGATGTAGTTGCAGCGCTCGCGGATGCTCAGAAATCCGGCAAAATTGAGGGCAAAACCGTTCTCACCATCGATTTGAAGAGCGTAACCGTGAATGGCCGCGCTTACGACATCGTCACGACCGGTGTTTCTGAGGCCAGCGCATCTCGCGGCCAACGCTCCGCAAAAGTAATCGGTGGCGCAGCGGCCCTTGGCGCGATCATTGGCGCAGCTGCCGGTGGAGGCAGGGGCGCTGCCATCGGCGCAGGCTCAGGAGCGGCCGTCGGAACCGCCGCTCAGGTCGCCACTTCAGGCCAGAAGGTCAAAGTGCCGGCTGAAACGCGGTTGACTTTCACGCTCCAAAACCCAATTGATCTTTAATTGATAACCGGGCCGACGCTCTCTCCGCACGGTTGGCTCTGCGGGGGTAGGTGTAGTTGTGTGGAGGGTGGGGGTAGTGTGGGTTGGAGGGGGTGGGTGGGTGAGTGAGAGAGACATAAACGGCGCTTCACGTGGTGCTCCGGCCGAGATGAATCGTCGTCAGCGTGGAGTACGGTAGCGTCGGGCTGAGCCCGTTGCCGTCACGTATCTCGTCCGCTTGGCCGAGTGTCCCGGATACCACTGGCTGCCTTATCGTTGACGGACTGCGTGCGATAGGCCAGAAGACGGAGTTCTTGTATGTGCGGCTGAGAGCCGGTCTTGTACACTCAATGAAGTACGGCAGCAGCGCCAAGCCCGATATGGCTGTGGAAGTAGCGCAACGGGCCGGCTGCGTTGGCAGTCCGCTTGCACAAGGAAGTTCGCGAAGGGAACTGTTCGGGTCATCGATCGGGCTACATACGTACCTCGATGAAGTCGTTCCAAGTGATGATCTCAACCCATTCGGGATGAGTGACATGATCGCGTTCATCCACAGGTCCCGCATACCTTGGTATCCGCTGTATTCGAAATAGCGAGCCGCATCCGCACCAAACTGGAAGGCGATCGGGGCCATAAGAGCTTACCGGCGCTGTGCAGAACGGAAGCGTAGGCTTCGCTGCTGGGAATCTGGTCCAGCGGTCCGCCAGAACCCGGCACGCCGCATACCCCAGTAGAACAGACCATCAACGACCGTCTCAGGTGTTGAATCCGTTTTGTATCTGGGACTGCGTCGGAAGTTCTCACCAAAGCACCAAAAAAAGCGGGAACCAGGAAGATGTTGACCGGAGCGTGCTTGGCGGACCCGTTACGGCAATGGTCGTCGGTGCCCATGAAGGATCAACCGTTCCCGTCGAGGGATTCGCGCCGGTTGCCAGGTCCGACTTGATCTTCTGCCATGTCGCTGTGCCGAGTGCATCGCCGACAAAAGTGGTCAGTACGTATTTGCCGTCGTGCCGGAAATAAACGTCGGCGAACCGGTCGTAGTTGACGAACCGGCGCATCATGTCTTCCGCGTCGCTGGCCTGGTTGCCGCAACAAAAATCCGCGGAGAACATGAGCTTAAACCCGCTATTCAGCCGCGCTGCCGCTTCAAACATCTGGGACGAGTATGCAATGTAATATTCGGCGCCAGCACCAGAACTCAGCCAGCTTCCCACGTCGAGCGCGAAACCATCGATGCCGATAGCCTGCGCCTGCTGGATTTCTTTCATGTAAGCCCGCACTTTCGCCTCACCGGTGCTGTTGTCTTGGTAATCCTGATTGGTAACCAGGTAATGGGCAAACACCTTCCGCCTTGATTCCGCTTCCGCCGCGGGCAATTGCAGCCCGAATACAATTGTCAAAAGTAAAGCACTAGCAAGGCTGCTCTTAACACTCATTCCTATGTTTCTCATTTGACTTCTCGGAAGCCCAGCATCGGCTCTGCAACATAGTCTAGCTCTAAGGCCTTGGGGTAGCTGCAATGCGGTTGTAGACAACGTCACTGTACTCGGTGCAATGTTAGTCCTATGGAACTCCTCGATCCCGCTGAGGTACGCGTACTCGGCGCGCTGCTCGAAAAAGAAGCCACCACGCCTGAGTACTACCCTCTTTCGCTGAACGCTCTCGTCAATGCGTGCAATCAAAAGTCGAACCGCGATCCCGTGGTCGATTATGACGAAGATACTGTCTATGACGCGGTGAACCGGCTTCGCGAAAAGAAGCTGGCGCTGACCGTTACCGGAAGCGGTCGTGTAAACAAATACGCTCAGCGCATTTCAGAAACTCTGAACCTGGGCAGGCGCGAGGTGGCTATCTTATGCACGCTTCTGCTGCGCGGCCCCCAAACTCTCGGCGAGATCAAAGATCGCAGCGAGCGCATGTTTCCCTTTGCTGATCTTTCTGAGGCCGAAACGGTGATCGAGAAACTCGCCGATTGGCCTGGCGGAGGCTTGGTCAAAAAACTTCCGCGAGGGCCCGGCCAGAAGGAGGCGCGTTATTCACATCTGCTCTCCGGTGAGCCAAGTATCGGATCGCCGGGCGATACAGTCACATCGAGTCCGCCAACGCGGATCGCCCAACTTGAAGCAGAGCTGCAGCAGCTTCGATCCGATTTTAATGACCTTAAGCAACGCTTTGAGGATCTCGAAAGACAACTGCGCTGAATATTGCTATGGGACCAATTCGGGCCTGAGGTCCATGACCTTCGGCCGTACTATCAGCACAGAGCCGCGACCGTGAGGGAGCGTACGGGAACGCGAATTTCCGCAATCCGATACTAGCCCCTCCTTTCCTGTCGATGGCCTCTAAACTTTTCAAATCCCTCGTGACTGCTTCTAAAGCCCCTGAGTCGCTCTACGTCTATCCTTGTACTGCGCCGGTAATCAGACTCACTAACAGCACCGCAAGCACGATTGCTGTAATCACAACATAAGTCCGGTCCCGCTCGAGCGCAAACCCCACGAGTGAGAACGCGACGCGCGCGATTGGCGTCGCAATCAAAAGCAAAATCCCCATCTGGATAATCGACCGGGCGCGTAGTGCGATCGCTCCTTTGACAATCTCACTCACAATCCGATCGATGCTCGGTTGTCCCTGAAAGGTCCTGTAACCCACGGCTTCCCCTCCGTGTCTCACCAGATAATACACGCCTCCCCCGAGGACCACGGAACCGGAAATCAACACACCTGCCAGCAGCAGAACGCTCACCATGCGCTCAATGCTTCGATCCGTCATTCGCGGCTTCATATCCGGCCAGTTAACCCGCTCATGATCATCTCGAGTGCTATGACACCCACCACGACAGCAAACCCCTTGCGCAAAAGCGGGACGGGAAGGCGGGCCAGGAAACGCGCGCCGAGCATCGACCCGGCGAGTACACCCAGCACCACCGGCATCGCAAGCGCGGGATTTATGTATCCACGGCTAAGATAAATGCTCGCGCTCGCGGCGGCTGTTACACCGATCATGAAGTTGCTGGTCGCCGTCGACACTTTAAACGGAATCTGCATCGCCTGATCCATCGCAATCACCTTCAGAGAGCCTGATCCGATTCCTAAGAGCCCCGACAGCGTACCCGCGCCAAACATCAGTCCGAAACCAGTCTTGACCCGATGCACTTCGTAGCTATTCGTCACCCCCGCACTTTCATAAGAGCCGCTCAGCTTCAACCGTTCTGCCACGCGATCCGGGGGCAGCGGCACTTTCCGCGATCTGTGCTCACGGCTGCTTTGCCACGCAGCTTGGAGCAGAATAATGCCGAATACGACGCTCAGAGCGCTCGTCGGAACGTGTGGCCCCAGATATGCGCCAAACAAAGCGCCCAAGGTAGTCGCGATTTCCAAAAACATCCCGATCCGAATGCTCGAATAGCCGTCACGTACATAAGCAGCCGCCGCTCCGGAGGATGTCGCAATCACTGACACCAGAGTTGCTCCGATTGCATAGCGAAGATCGACGCCTAAGAATAAGGTCAGAACCGGTGTAACAATCACGCCTCCGCCTAGACCCGTCAAAGCGCCTACGAATCCGGCTATCACAGCTGCTCCAAGAACGATGGGAGTGAATTCAGCAGCGGTCATCGTCTGCCGGGCGCGCCGGACAACAAAGAGATAAGCTGTTCATAGCTTTTCATCAGAGACTCATCGTGAAGACAATACTATTCTGTTTCGCCGCCGTGAGTGTGAGCTTTGCCCAACAGACTCCTCCTGTTCAATCACCAGATGTCCAAAGCGACGGACGTGTTACGTTCCGTTTCCGCGACCCAAACGCGCAGAAGGTGGTTGTAAACATAGAAGGCGCGAAGGGACCGCTTCAGATGAACAAAGATGCGCAGGGTGTCTGGACCGCCATCACGGATCCACTCGCGCCCGATCTGTACGGCTATTCCTTCGATGCCGACGGTGTCCATCTTTTGGATCCTTCCAACGTCGAAATTAAGCCCAATTTGTTAGGCCTGAGCAATGTCGTCCACGTGCCCGGACAATCGCCTCTTCCTTGGGAGATGACCGATATCCCACATGGTATTGTGCGCCACCATTTCTACAAATCGGCAATCATCGGAGACAACCGCGATTTTTACGTATATACTCCGCCCGGTTATGACCGCCGCGCGAACACACTTTATCCGGTCCTCTATTTACTCCACGGCTTCAGCGATAACGCGAGCGCCTGGACAGCGGTGGGCAAAGCGAATCTTATTCTCGATTCATTGATCGCGCAGAACAAAGCCAAGCCCATGATTGTTGTCATGCCGCTTGGCTATGGCGCGCCGGAAATTCTCCAGCGAGCTGCAGGACCCGGTTCAGCTCGCATGGCAGCTCTTCACGACAAAAACGTCAACAATTTTCGCGACGCTCTGATTGATGAAGTGATCCCAGCGGTCGAAAAGATGTACAAAGTCTCCTCTGATCGAGACTCTCGCGCCATCGCGGGATTGTCAATGGGAGGAGCTGAATCGCTGCTGACCGGACTCAACCGGCTGGATAAGTTTTCGTGGATAGGATCATTCAGCGCAGGCGGTGTGGGGAATGATTTCGCGGCCGCTTTCCCCCAGCTCGGCGCTTCCGCTAATCAACAGATCCACGTACTCTGGATCGCGTGCGGAACTGATGACCGCTTGATCGCACCGAATCGTGAGCTCGTAACTTGGCTCAAAGGAAAAGATATTCACCTGACGCAGATTGAGACTCCCGGCATGCATACCTGGATGGTGTGGCGGCGAAACCTCATCGCCTTCGCTCCGCTCCTCTTCAGAACAGGGCCTGGGAACGTATCGGCCGCAATCGTTCCCGGCGAACCATAAAAGGAAAGGCCGAACGGCACATAAGTCCATTCGGCCTCTCGTCCCGGAGCGATGGGACACCGAGATTATTCTTGGCTGGATTCTCCGGGCTGCTTCGAACCAGCGTTACTGGACGCGTTTGATCCCGCCACTACGCCCTGATTCACCAGCACTTTCACCTCAACTCGTCGATTCTGCTTGCGCCCATCGGGCGTGCTGTTGTCCGCCGCTGGATGCGAGGTTCCCATGGCAGCTGGAGTCAGAATCCGGCGTGGCTCGACGTTGGAGTTCTGCTCCAGGTACTGAATAACAGCATTCGCGCGCCTGTCGCTCAGAACCTGATTTTTGGCGGCTTTGCCGGTCGAATCAGCATATCCTGCAACCTCAATGATATAGGCTTTCTCACTGAGCGCTTTTTGCGCTAGATCGTCCAAATCCTTCTTGTCGTCGGGGCTGAGAGCCGCACTATTCAATCGGAAGTAAATGGTCTTTGTGAGTTCTTCTTTGTAATTGTCAAGGTTCGAAACCCGCCCATTCACGTCCGTGACGCCCTGGTTCGCTTGATCCGCCTCCGTCTTCACTTGTCCGACCTGTTGCTCCGTCTGCTTTTCTTCACCCTCTAACTGGCCCTGTCTCGTTTCCATCTGTCCCGCCCGGCCTTCAAGCTGTCCAGCGCGCCCTTCAAGACTGCCGGTCCGTTCTTCGAGCGGATGCACACGCGTATCAATCTGCCTCGACGCTCGCATGGAATTCGGGTCGAACGTCACCTTATCCGCCATCAACTCACCCTTGTCATTTCCCTTCCCTTGCGCTTCGATGTGAAGTCCTGGTACCAAAGCATCGATCTGCATTGCCGTCTTGCGACCGAAACTACGCTTCATCTGAATTTTTGTGTCGCTCGTCAAATCGATTGTGCCGATTGCCTCGTCATCCCCGCGCAGCTTCAAAACGTCGCCATTCCGCGAGATGATGACGCCTTGAACTTTCACTTGCTCTCCGGCGCTGAATGTCCGGCTATTGGGTTCCACAGCCATGACAAGCGTCGCCGCGAGTAGCCCCTGTGCCGCAATCGCTACAACCGCTTGCACGTGCTTCTTCGTTGGTATCTGTCTCACATTTAACTTCATTAATCCTCCTGTATCACTGAATGTTGGGCGGACAACGATACGAAGTCTCTCGGACTCTCGCCAGTTAGACGCCAGCCTCTCGCGCCTGTAACCGTAATTCTGCGTGTAAGGTGAATGCTGCCGGTTTTGGTACTAAATCAGGCGTGGTCCGGAACTGCCGGAACCAAGTCCGGCAAGGGTCTTGCTGGTTTCAGCACGACCACTCCAAGCGGTGGAATCACGAGTTTCGCGGAAGCTGGTCGCCCGTGCGAGGGTGTTGCCTCTGCAACTATCTGTCCCCCATTTCCCATATTGCTGCCGCCGTAGGCCTCGGCATCGGAATTGAAGATCTCGCGATGCACACCCGCTTCGGGGAAACCGATTCGATAGTCCGAATGCGGCTTCGGAGTGAAGTTACAAACGAAGATCAGGTAATCGTCCCGCCGTTTTGCCCGGCGCACAAACGACACGATAGAGTTCTCGCTGTCATGAAAATCGATCCACTCAAAGCCCCACCCTTGAAAATCGATTTCATAAAGCGCTGGCTCGTTCTTATAGAGCTGATTTAGAGCAGCATTAAACGCTTGAAATCTCCGGTGAACCTCGTAATCGAGCAGCCACCACTCGACTTCACCTTCTGAATTCCATTCGGCAGTCTGGCCAATCTCGGAGCCCATGAACAGTAGTTTCTTGCCGGGATGGCCATACATATAGCTCAGAAACGCGCGAGCGTTTGCAAAGCGCTGCCATTCGTCTCCCGGCATTTTGTCCAACAGCGCTCGTTTGCCATAGACGACCTCGTCGTGCGAGATGGGCAGCACAAAATTCTCAGTGAACGCATAGATCATGCTGAACGTGATGTCGTTCTGGTGATAACGGCGATAGATCGGATCTCTTGAAAAGTAGGCAAGCATGTCGTGCATCCAGCCCATGTTCCACTTCATAGTGAATCCCAAGCCGTTCAGATACACAGGGCGTGATACGCCGGGGAATGCGGTTGATTCTTCCGCAATAGTAACCGCGCCGGGAACCTGATGGACTAACTCATTCGCTTTTCTAAGAAACGAAATTGCATCCAGATTCTCGTTGCCTCCAAAGATGTTTGGGACCCATTCGCTTGCTTTCCGAGAGTAGTCGAGATACAACATCGACGCTACGGCATCCACGCGAAGACCATCCATGTGATATTTCTTCAGCCAAAACATGGCGTTCGATATCAGGAACGAGCGCACTTCATTCCGGCCGAAATTGAAGATCAGCGTTCCCCAATCGCGGTGCTCGCCCAGCCTTGGGTCCTCATGCTCGTACAGCGCTGTCCCGTCGAAATACGCAAGCCCGTGAGCATCTTTCGGGAAATGCGCCGGCACCCAGTCCATGATTACGCCGATGCCTTCCTGATGGCAGGAATCTATGAAATACATGAAGTCTTCAGGAGCACCATAGCGCGCCGTTGGCGCAAAATAGCCGGTTACCTGGTAACCCCAAGAGGGAGCATAAGGATGTTCGGCAATCGGCATCAGCTCAATGTGCGTGTAGCCCATGCGCTTTACATAGGCGACCAGTTTGCTTGCCAGTTCCCGGTACGTGAGCGGCTGGTGCTGCTCGCCTTTTAGCCACGAGCCCAGGTGTACTTCATAGATGGACACCGGGCTATCGAGCAATTTCACATTCGCGCGCTGCTCCATCCATTGCTCGTCGTGCCATTCGTAGGTATCCATTTGGGCGACGACAGAAGCCGATTTTGGCGGAGTCTCCATCGCAAATCCGTAAGGATCGGCCTTCATCTGGCTATAGCCTTTGAATCGCGATTTCACGGCGTATTTGTAGGGCGTGCCAGGACCTACCTCCGGTATGAAGATTTCCCAGACCCCGCCGGTGCGAGCGCGCATCGGGTTACGGCGCGTGTCCCAATCATTGAAATTCCCGACCACGCTGACCACGATAGCGTTCGGCGCCCACACCGTAAATCGAGTCCCCTTCACGTTTTCAAACGTCACGGGATGTGCCCCGAAAGAGTTATAGCCCTCGTAATTTGTTCCCTCGGAGTGGAGGTGCAAATCGAAATCGCTGAGCAGGGGCTGGAATCTGTAGGCGTCCTCGCATTCGGTGACTTGCCCGTGATAGTTGGTGATCCTGAATCGGTAAGCAGCCGGTTGGGAGCCGACTCGAGCCGTAAACAGCCCGGCCCTATGAACGCACTCCATCGGGACGGATTCCCCGTCCAGCATCACTTCAGCCTGTTTGGCTTGCGGCAGGAACGCGCGGATTTCCCAGCCCGTCTTGCCGTTCCCCGCCTTGCCGTTCTGCGACACCGGGTGAGGTCCCAGTACCGCAAACGCGTCCCCGTGATAACCGCCCGCTATCGCTTCTATCTCTTGATCAGTCATGGCACGTTTATTATGTCAAGGGAGCAGACCATCGAAATCGAATCTGACACAAGCCTTCCGGAGTTCCTCTACGAGTTGCCAAAGGCCGAGTTGCACCTTCATCTGGAAGGATCGGTAGAGCCGGAGACGATTCACGAACTGGATCCATCGTTATCGTTGGATGCTATTCGCACCGCTCTTCATTACACGGACTTCGCAGGGTTCATAAAAGCTTACGTGTGGCTCACGAAAACCTTGAGATCTCCGGAGGCGTACGCGCTTGCGACTAGCCGCTTGCTCGAGAAGTTAGCCGCACAAAACGTCCGATACGCGGAGATCACGCTGTCCGTCGGGGTAATCCTCTGGAAGCAGCAGAGCGTAGAGCTTATCTTTGAGGCGATCAACGCTGAAGCGTCGCGGTGTAGATCCGTCCAGACCGCTTGGATCTTTGATGCCATTCGGCAATTCGGAGTCGATGAAGCTACCCGCGTTTTTAACATCGCGAAAGAGTATCGCAGCGCCGGTGTAGTTGCAGTGGGGATCGGGGGCGATGAGGAGCGCGGCCCTGCTATTTGGTTCGAAAAACTCTATCGGGATGCCAAGAATGCAGGCCTGGCGCTAACCTGTCACGCCGGCGAAGTATGTGGCCCTGAGAGCGTTTGGCAGGCCGTGCAGATTGGCTCGCAACGCATCGGCCACGGCATTCGAGCTGTCGAGGATCCTCAGCTGCTAAAGCATCTGCGAGAACACGATATTCCCCTGGAAGTCTGCCCCTCGAGCAACGTCTGCACGCGGGCAGTCACCAGTCTCAATGAGCATCCGTTGCGTCGGCTCTGGGATGCCGGGGTTCCCATTGTCTTAGGGACAGACGATCCCGCGCTATTCCGTACTGATTTGCTTCGCGAATACGCATTGGCGGCGGAGGTGTTCGGTTTCTCTCGCGATGAACTGCGCCACCTTGCCGCGAACAGCCTTCGCTATCGGTTTGCGCCGCTTGCTGACGCGCACGGTTCGGTGCTCTCAACGGCTGGAACAGAACCGCGACCGTAAGGGAGCGTTCGCTTAACCGCGGCCCTGCCCGACCCGTTCTTCAAGCAACAACCGGATCAAAGCCTCGAGCTCCCGAATGCGGTCACCCAACTGCTCCAGATCCGCGATGTCCGATTCGCCGGATGCGGCCACGCGACCATGCTCCAAAACGCCCAATGCTTCAGCGCGTGTTCTTACCACCCGCCCTGGAATTCCGACGACTGTGGAACCTTCCGGGACGGAATGAATGACGACGGAACCGGCCCCGACCCGCACATCATCGTTGAGTCGTATATTCCCGAGAATCTTAGCCCCGGTGCCGACCACCACGCGATTTCCAAGCGTTGGATGACGCTTTCCGCGCTCGTTTCCGGTGCCGCCAAGCGTGACGCCCTGGTACAGCAACACATCGTCCCCTATCTCGGCTGTCTCGCCGATTACTACACCCGTTCCGTGATCAATAAACAGGCGTTGACCGATTTTTGCGCCCGGATGAATTTCAATACCGGTCAGGAAGCGCGACCCTTGCGAAATCAATCGCGCCAAAACATAACGTTTGTGACGGTAGAACCAATGCGCCATGCGATGGAACATCACCGCGTGAAGGCCGGAGTAGCAGAGCAGAATCTCCAGGCTGCTCTTCGCCGCTGGGTCCTCCCGCTTGATGGCCTGGATGTGATCGCGGAGGGACATCGGTCTAATTGTCTCCTATGTTGATGCCGCTCCAGGCTGCGGAGATGCTTAACTCGATACGCCGAAGCCGAATAGGACCAGCGAGCAGGCGAAAAGGGCTGCAGTGAGGCTGATCGAAACCTTGGCATTCTTTGGCGCTGCCGCAAATTCCTTCCATCTCATCGCGCCCCATAACATCGCCAGAAGAACAGAGGCGAGCGGCAAGATGAACCCCAGAGCCGGGCGAACACCCGTTTGACCTGGGGAAGAGACTGCAAGCGACGCAGCGAGCGTGCCGAGCGCCCATAATGCGCCACCGGCAAAGCCCAGAAAGTGCTGTTGAGCCTTTCCGGTGAAATAGGCGCTGAAGCTCAACGGAGCGCCGTCAATAGCAATATTCATGAAGTAAAAATTGAACATCGGTGTCGAGATAAGTACGCCTACACAGAACAGCAGGATGCCCGCATATGGGCCAAGTCCGAAGTCTCCTGTCATCCCCTTTGCCGCGATGGGGTAGAAGCATCCCAACAAGATACCGCTCACCATACCGACGGCTATGCCCTTCGTCGTTTTGCGGACCTTCCCTTTCTGTGAAGATCGCTGAGGCGCCTTCGCTGATTTCACCGGTGGAATATCCCTAAACCGGGATGCCGTCGCATCCAGCAAGAGTGCGGGAATCATGAGCACGATGCCGCCCACCAGGAAGAAAACGTTACCAGGCGTGAAGTTAAAAAACGAGACTACAATGAGCGCCACTCCGATACTGAGAGGGAAGGCGGTGGACATGCCAATGAGCGAAATGGCCGCCAGCAACAGCATGTTCCCGAGGTTAAACACGAAGCCGGCGGCGACAACATAAGCCTGGGCGACACGTCCAGCTACCAACATGCGATCGCTAAAGGCCAGGTCCGAACCTAGTGTTCCGAAGGTGAAAGCCGCGATCACGGATAACAGGAGCGCGCCGATAGCAAAATCGAAATAAAACAATTCGAATCTCCAGCGTGTTCCGGCGAGCCTGAATGTATTGGCCCACGAGCCCAGGCATACGAACCCGAGTAAAAGCAGGAGAAGGGCGGAGACGTAAGTTGTCGGGAGTACCAAAGCGTTAAACCTAGTTTTTCAGGTTAACACCCGGTAAAAATTATCGGCGACAGCAGTTTTTCAGAGAAACCAGAGCAGCGGGAAACATCGCCTGCTGCTCCGGACCGAAGTAGTGTTGCTGAGAAAGGTTGTGATAGACGTTCCCGGCAATTCCGGAGGCAATCGGCCCGCTGATTCCGCGACCGCCGGTGAGCAGCACTACGACCGCAAGCTTGTTCTTCCCCACATCATTGAAGGAGCCGAACCAACCCAGATGGACGCCCGGCTGAGCGGTATCAGTGCAGGTGCCGGTCTTCCCGAAGATGGGCTCGTTCGGATTGTAATTCGCGCGCCTGGCCGTGCCGTACTCCACAGCCCCCATCATGCCCGGCTTGATTTCTTTGGTCAGGTCTGAAATCTCCAAGACGCGCTTAATACGCGGCACGAATTTTTCGACCTCATCCTGACTGCGCGGATACTGCAGATAGTACATCGTGCCGCCGTTCGATACGGTAGCCACAATGCTCGTAAGCTCAAGCGGCGTGAGGCGAATTCCATCTCCAAAACTTGTCATCATCCCCACGCCTGTCGTCGGCGGCTCGTCCGCAAGGAAACCCGCTTCTTCTCCGGGAATGTCGAGACCGGCCTTTTCACCCAGGCCGAAAAGCTTTCCATACTTTTCGACTCGATCAAATCCCAGTTCTTGACCCAGCTTCGCGAAGTATAGATTGTTGGAGCGCGCAATCGCGTCGGTCATGTCGGTGGAAAATCGGCGCGTAATGCGCAAATGCTCGTCAGGAGTCACAATCCGTTCGCTCAGCGACGCCAGCGAGACCACGATCTTCACGGTAGAGCAAGGCTGATACGCGCCCTTCATGGCCAGCTTCTGATTTACGATGCTCAGAATTCGGCCCGTTTGAGGGTCAGCAACAACCACCGTTCCGTTGTACGGGCCGAGCGCATCGACTGCGGCCTTACGAACGACCAGGTCTTCTCCGTCGACATTGTCTCCGACAGTTGAATCCGCGTAAGTGGGTTCTGTCCAGGGACTGACGAAGATCCGGTGACGGTTGTGGCGACGAGACCGGCTTACCGGAACGTTCATCGCTGTATCCGTGTGAATTACCGCTGCCTGGGTCGTGCTGCGATTCGCGACGAGGTTCTTTCTATGCTTTTTCTTGTGTTTCTTTGTTGAACTGGCGGTGGCGGTTGCCTGCGGAGCTACGGTCTGCCCACCCAAGGCAGCTCCCAAGACCACAAAGGCCAGCAATAAAGTCATCCTACCGGGAGGATGGAGGTTCATCGAGCAACCCCTTCCATAAAGATTGACGCGCCCATCAACGTAAGAAGTACACGGAGCGAATGACTCGATCCGCAAACGTAACGCAATGAAGATGTACTTATATCGTAAGTAGTCCTGTTAATTACGTCAATCAAAACATTCTCCAAGAGTTAAAGAAGCTTCACCGGCTCACGCGGCAGTCCACCCTCCATCGATCGGAACTACTGCCCCATTCATGAAATCGGCCGCTGGCGAACATATGTATAGAGCGAGTTTTGCGATCTCGTCCGGGCGTCCCAAACGGCCCAGGGGCTGCCGTTCATTCAGTTCCGCGCGTATCTTATCCTTCTCATGCCGGTGGTACTTTTCGAGATAGCCTTCGACAAACGGAGTGTCGACAGTGCCCGGGGCGATACAATTCGCTCTAATCTGAGTCGGGTAGTCCACCGCAAGCTGCCGGGTCATAGCCATCACCGCACCCTTCGTGGAGCAGTAGGCAAACCTGCGCTTCACTCCAACCATTCCCGCCACCGAGCCCATATTCAAAACTGATCCGCGAACCTTCTTCAGGAGTGGGATGGCAGCCCGGGTCATCAGGTAAGTGCCGTCAACGTTCACGCGAAAGAGACGCTTGAATTCCGCCAATTCGGTTTCCTCAACGTTCCCCACCATTCCGATTCCAGCGCAGTTGACCAGTATGTCCAAAACGCTTATAGATGCGAAGAGCTCGTGAACCTGGTGTTCATCCGTAATGTCGCAAAGCCGGATTTCCGTGTTTGGGACAGCTGCGGCCAGGTTTCGGGCACGCGCATCGTCTATATCAACGATGAAAACGTGAGCACCAGCTTCAGAAAATGTGCGAACCGTCGCTTCTCCGATACCGCTTGCGCCGCCAGTGACCATGGCGATCTTGCCATCGAGGCGAAATGGGTCAGGCATGGCTCATTATTCTAACTACCGGACGAGAAACTTGTCATAATAAAAGGACCAAAGATTCATGAATCCTGTGCAACAAACGCTGTTGTCCGTAGTAGTCGCAACGCTGCCGACACTTGCCGTGGTGTCAATAGGCATTTTGGTGAACAACAAGCGTGCTGACGATCTGAAGGACGTGTTCCGCGCCGAAATGCGTCGCGTCGAGGAATCGCTGCTGCATAAATTCGCTGAGTTGGATGACCGCCTGATCCGGCTCGAAAATCGGTACGGCAAGTAATAAAGCTGCATTACGAGGGCACTGCAGCCCGAACGAGTTCCGCTCCGAGCTGCTGTTGAATAGTGTCGTCTAACTTCGTTCCGTTTCGCGTGACATAAAAAACATCAAGTGCCTTATGAGCTTCGGTGTCGATCATCACCACCTCAATATTGCATTCCGCGGCGCTCAACGTAGAGGTGAGATCGTACAACAGGCCGGGCCTATCTTCGGTGACGAAATCAATCAGAGTCGCGCTTTCAGACGCTTCGTTGTTGAAACGCACAACGGGCGCGATTCTGGCCCTGCTATTCGGCGGCGGCGCTGCCCGCCTTCGTTTCAGAAGATCAGAAACCTGAATCGAGCGCCTGACGACACATTCGACCGTCCATTCGAGCCGGCTGATTTCCCCAGGGTTTAACTCCAGCGTACGCATCGGATCGGTGAACCGGAAAAGATCCAGAACGCACCCGCTGGTATTCGAGCAGGCCTCCGCCTTGACGATATTCATGCCGAAGCTGGCGAGAGCCCCGCAGAGCGCTGCAAACAGGCCAGGCTGGTCGCGCGCCAAAACAGTCATGCCGTATGCTCCGGGCTCGGGCTGAATCTCAACGGCCACGCCGTCGTGTTCACTCTTGCGCTCTAACGCGAAGTGGCGCTCGATCTCCGCGCGAGAATGCGTTCGCAGATAACGTGTCGGGAGTCCCTCCAGAAACTGAGCAAGCTCGGGCGAGACGGAATCTCCAGAGGTGAACGTGGGCGCCCCATGAATGCGGTCGGTCGCGAGCTCGCGCGTTAGCTGCTCGAGACCTATCGAATAAACGCGCCACAACTGCTCCACGCGCCAGGGGGTAAGGGCGGTGGGATTCACCGCGTTGATATCAGCGTACGTAAGCAGCGCCAGCCGTCGCAGATTTTCCTGTGTACCAACTCTGGAAGTAAGAAAACGCGCTGTAGCAGGGTCATCTAAATCGCGCCCAGTCATGATGAGCGAAAGATCGAGATGATGCTCAATCAGGAATAACACCGCATTCTGCTTTTCTTCCGGAACGTGAAGACGGTCCATCACAATGCGGGCGGTTTCGAGCGAACCGTGAACGTGATCGCCCGGCGTGGTTCCTTTGCCGAAATCGTGCAGCAGCAAAGCCAGACGCAAAACCGCGTGTTCATCGTCTTCTTCGAGCAGCTCCCGGAAGCGGGACGACGCCGCAGCTTTATCTGTGGAGAGCCTGTCTATGGTTTCAATAGCCACAAATGTGTGCTCATCGACCGTGTAGCGATGATAGAAATCCCGGACAACCAGGCTATCCACGCTCCTCCACTCGGGAATCGCTGCCGGAAGAAAGTCTGTTTCCTGCATCTCGCGGAGCGCGAGAGCCGTGTGGGGTTGTGAAAGGAACTCTTGCCAAAGCGGCCAATTGGGTGAATCTTCTTCGAACGATTCGGCGAAGCTATTGGCCTTGTTACAGAGACGTCGCTGCGTGTCCCAGGCCAGCCGTACACCGTGCCTGGCAAGAAAAATGAAAATGCGCAGAGCTGAAACGGGCGAGCTCAACGTCGACCCTGGATTGCGCAACAACACACGCTCACGAGAAACCGTGAATTCGGAAGTAGACAGACGAGCTCGCCAGTCGCGAAATTGCCGCGCGAGCGATATGTCGCGATCATCGAGGTATTCCAACGCGCGCAAGGCGGACTGATGCACCTGGCGGGCGTGGCGGTAGTAAATTCTCATCCATTCTTCCGGCGCGAGCGGATTTTCCGGCAGCAGCCGCGCTGCTTGGTCCTGGAGCTCGAAGCTCAACAGATTGTTATCGCGCCCGGATTGGAGATGCAGAAAAGACCGGACTGAATAGAGGAAATGTTTTGCATCCTCTAGTTGACCAGCCGCCTCACGAATCGCCTCCTGCCTTGGAGCAAGTTGTGACAGCCAGTGCACCAGGTGAATGTCGCGTATCCCTCCCGGCGCCTCTTTGACATTCGGCTCGAGATGATAAACCGTGTGATTGAACTTGGCGTGCCTCTGGCGAGCCAGCTCAGCCAGCGGCCGCTTGATGGCATCGGCGGACCGCTCATAGAACTCGGGCAGCTTCTGAGAAAGCTTTCCGAACAGATCCTCATCTCCATACAGAAAGCGAACGTCGAGGAGGCTGATGTGCAACTCGGTATTTTGCTCGTGTAACCGGCAGCATTCCGCTACCGTTCGGACGGAATGGCTGACGCGAAGCCCGGAATCCCAAAGAATCCGGAAAAATTCGGAAAGCGGTTCCTTGATATTCACCAAGTCAGAATCGTTTTCAAACAGCAGCAGAAGATCGATATCGGAGCAGGGGAACAACTCGCGCCGGCCGTATCCACCCACTGCCGTTACAACAAAATGGGTCGCGAGCTTCGGTTTGAGACATTGCGCGGCTGCGGAACAGACCGCTGAATCAACCAGATTGGATCGAGCTTCGAAGAATTCAAACGGGTTACGGGTGTAAATGAGGTGCAGAGGGGGACGGGCTGCTCTGTCCACGAAAACAACCTCCTTCAAATCAAAATCCACTGTTTGGGACAGAGTGGCCCGTCCCCTCACAGCTAGAGCGCGGCCTCGCCGGTATCGTCGTTGCGAATGCGAATGGCTTCGAGAACGTCGTAGATAAAGATTTTTCCGTCCCCGATCTTGCCGGTGCGCGCGGCGGAGGATATGGCGCGGGCAATCTCGTCCAACCGGGCGTCAGGCACTACCGTTTCGATTCTGATCTTCGGCAGCAGATCGACTTCGTATTCCATGCCCCGATACACTTCTTTGTGCCCTTTCTGGCGTCCATGTCCGCGCACCTCCGTAATCGTGATACCGTCAACCCCGATGCCTTTCAGCGCTTCTTTCACTTCATCGAGTTTGTGGGGCTGGATAATGGCTTCTATTTTCTTCATTGGTTTAATTCCATGAGACGCTACGCGTCCAGGTTATAACCTTCCTCACCGTGCATGCTGAGGTCAAGACCTTGTACCTCTTCATCCGAAGAGATGCGAACTCCGATGAGAACATCCACCACTTTCAAAATGATAAGAGTGCCAACGATTGCCAGAATCCACGCGATAATAACGCCAATAAATTGATTGAGAACCTGCTTGGGGTTCCCGTCAACCCAGCCAAGCGGAAGCAGTCTTCCCGCAGCGTCCTTGAGCCCGTCGTTGATCACATTGGTAGCGAAAATACCTGTGAGGAGGGCCCCGGCGGTGCCCCCGGCGCCGTGAACTCCAAAAGCATCGAGCGTGTCGTCATAGCCGAACTTACTCTTGACGGCAGTGACCATATAGAAACAGACGATCCCGGCGATAAAGCCGATGAGCAGGGCCGGGAAAGGTTTGACGAATCCCGAAGCTGGAGTGATAGCAACCAGACCCGCGACCGCTCCCGAGATGCCGCCGAGCATGCTCGGTTTCCCGTGTTTCACCCATTCGGCAAAGAGCCAGCCCAGAGCCGCCGCAGCAGCTCCGAAATGCGTAGCGACGAAGGCGCTTGTGGCGAGCCCGGATGCGTTGACCGCGCTGCCGGCGTTAAAGCCGAACCAGCCTACCCAGAGCATGCACGCGCCAATCAGACTCAGCACCAGGTTGTGCGGCTTCATGGATTCTCTGGGGAAGCCGACGCGCTTGCCCAAATACAGCGCGCAGACCAACGCGCTAACGCCGGAGGTGATGTGAACCACCGTGCCGCCCGCAAAATCTAAACAAGGTATTTTGCCGCCGAGGAATGCGTTCAACAGGCCGCCTTTGCCCCAAACCATATGCGCCATGGGGAAGTAGACGATGGTCGACCAGAGACAAGTGAACAAGAGCATCGCGCTGAACTTCATGCGTTCCGCGAATGCGCCGGAGATGAGCGCCGGAGTGATGATCGCAAACATCAACTGGAAGATCATGTAGGTTTCGTGGGGAACGGTCGCGCCGTAATCGGGATTCGGCGCCGAACCTACACCATTGAGAAACGCGTAACTGAACCCGCCGATGAACGCGTTTCCCTGGGCGAACGCAAGACTGTAGCCATATATCGCCCATAGCACCGTGACGATCGCCATGAGAACAAAGCTGTGCATCATCGTGCCGAGAACATTTTTCCGGCGAACGAGGCCGCCATAAAAGAGAGCCAGACCAGGTCCCGTCATCATGAGAACCAGAGCCGCGCTGGTAAGCATCCACGCGTTATCACCGGAAAGCTGCGCGGTTTTCGCCGCCGTGTCCAACGCATTCAGCCTTTGATCGACGCTAGCCGGCGCTTGAGCAAATAACGACGTGCTGCAGACGCAGCCCAAAAAGAGCAGAAGTTTACGCAATTGATTCATGGGATCGGCTCTCCAAACTTGGGAGCGCCGAGGAGTTGGGCTTCCAAACTCTCAATGATCGCGCACATCGCGCGCAAACACACTTGGCACTCTTGCGCAAATTTTTATACGGCAGATCGAAATGTTTTATGCCGATAGAGAGGGGTAGGCCTTCATCGCGTTCTTCATTCGCTCACCGATCAACGTCCAATAACTCCCTTCAATGTCATCTAGTTACCATTCGTATTTCGTGGGATCTTTCGCCCCCCGAGTTTCGTCCAAATGACTATGAGCTCCGCAATTATGATTCAGCAGAGTCTCGAGAGTCTGCGAGACGATTACGTCTCAGCCTTTCACCGGTTTGCGCAATCCGTTGACAGACTCATCGTGTTACAGGAGTGTGAAGAAGCAGATCTTTGCGCAGTTCAACGCGCTGAGGCCAAAGTTCGAGAAGCGCAGAATGCATATCGAGAGTCTCGAGACAGGCTTGCTTCTCTGCTTTTGGAGCGACGCGGTTTGAAATCAGGGCACGGGACGACAGCCAGATCGAACAGCGTTTGTCTTTGCTAGGTTCTCTGCCGCTTTCAGGGTTTTGAGGATCTGCTCCCACCGAATCAGCCGGAAAGTTGTCAGCTTCCCTTCGCCTGTTATCGCATAAACGCCGCGCTTGCTCAGTTTCAACTGATTGACGGAGAGGTGCGCCATCGCGATTTGATCCTACCAGAAGTTTGACGCATGGAATATTCCCGGGTTGAGTGATCGTCGATAAAAGTTACCATAGCGTCAACGGGCGTCGCAAACGGAGTTTCGCAATGTTCGGCTCGTCGCTTATGATTGAAGTCTGTTATGCGCTCCGTTGCATCTCGAATCTTTGTTATCGCCGTCAGTGTATTCATCGCTCGCGCTGAAGTCAGGCTGCCGCACATCCTCAGCAGTCATATGGTCTTGCAGCGTGATCGGCCGGTTCACATCTGGGGGTGGTCAGAGCCTGAGGAGCAGGTAACTGTGTCGCTGAACGCGGCGAGTCAAACAGCAACCGGTGACCGGCTAGGGCGCTGGAGTGTATATTTGCCTCCGCAGCGGGCGGGCGGCCCGTTTCAGTTGAAGGTATCTGGAAGCAACAGCATTGTTCTCGACGATGTTCTGATCGGTGATGTCTGGTTTGCTTCGGGTCAGTCGAATATGGAGATGCCGCTGAACGGATTCCCCGGAAGCGCCGTCTTGCAGAACGCCGCGGAGGAGATCCGCAACGCGAACCATCCGAATATGCGGTTGTTTTTGGCGCGGCACAACGGAGTTGCTTTTTCGCAGCGCGACTATGACGCGTCCTGGGCCGTTTGCACGCCCGAGACGGCAGCTAACTTTTCGGCAGTGGCGTATTTGTTCGGACGGGATATTGCGGAGAAGGAGCATGTTCCGGTGGGGCTGATCGATTCAACCTGGGGCGGGACGCCGGTCGAGGCATGGATCAGCCTGGAGGGGCTTTCTTCAGACGCGGGATTGATGCCGGTGTTTGCGACGTGGGCTGAAATGGAAGAGGCGCAAGCTGATGTCCCCGCGCAAATCAGAGCAGAGAAGCGCGAGGACGCAGCAGCGAAAGCGGTGAACCAGACGCCGCCGAAGCATGACTGGCATCCCGATCCGGCCTCGTGGGCGCCGACGTGGCTCTACAACGGGATGGTTGCTCCGGCGGTGGATTTTCCGATCAAAGGAGTGATCTGGTATCAAGGGGAATCGAATAGCGGGGCATTGCGCGCCCCCATGTATGAGAAGGCGTTTCCGGCGCTGATTGCGGATTGGCGGATGCATTGGCGTGAAGGTAATTTTCCGTTCCTCTTCGTGCAAATTTCAAGCTTCAAGTCCGATGAGACCGAGTTCTGGCCGATTATTCGAGAGGCCCAGAGGCGAACGCTCTCGGTGGCGAACACAGCGATGGCCGTGACGATCGACATAGGCAGTCCGGACAACGTACACCCGGCAGATAAACAAGACGTGGGTGCGCGATTGGCGCTGGCCGCGCGCGCGCTTGCTTATGGCGAGAAGGTGGAGTATTCGGGACCGCTGTATCGAGAGACGAGCGTTGAGAATGACAGCGTGCGGGTGTGGTTTGACGATGCGAGCAGCGGGCTGGTGGCGAAGGGCGGCACGCTGCAAGGCTTCGAAATTGCCGGCGAGGATCACCATTTCCTTCCGGCAAACGCCCGTATTGACGGGCAAAGCGTGCTGGTCTCAAGCGGCGAACTGAAAGCGCCGAAATATGTGCGTTATGGGTGGGCGAACGCTCCAGTTGTGAACCTGTTGAATGGAGCCGGGTTGCCCGCGTCGCCGTTTACGTCGGAAGAGAAGATTCCGAGGCCGTAGGCGGATTGCGCCTACAATGAATGCAGGCACTCACCCCATGCCAGCACTGCAGAGTTCGCTCCTTGCGCGTATCACAATTGATCCTAACGTGCGTTTCGGCAAGCCATGCATTCGCGGCCACCGAATCACGGTCCAGGAAATTCTGGAATGGCTTTCGGGTGGAGCATCCGAGCGACAGATACTTGCAGATTACCCGCAACTTGAACGAGAAGATTTCCTGGCCGTGTACGCTTTCGCCGCCGAATTAGCAGCGGAGCGCAAAATGTCCCAGGGATGAAGCTTCTCTTCGACGAAAGCCTTTCGCCGAAGCTGGTTGATCTTCTCGAAGACCTTTTCCCGGAGTCGGAAAGCGCACTGCGAAATGGGCTCTCGCGTCGCGGTGATCTGAAAATTCTCCAGTACGCTTGCGCTGGCGGATTTGTTTTGATTTCGACCGATACTGATTTCGAACGGCTGCTACATAAAGTGAAGGGCGCGAATGTCGTGATCCTCCATTCCTGCAATTATCCGACCGACATCGCGGCTGAGGTGCTTCGTCGCAATGCGATTCGTATTGCTGAGCTACCCAATTCACGTGATCGTCTGATCATCCTGGAGCGCTAGTCGTCCTCAATACTGATCGCACGGTCGCGCATTCGGTCAATCAATGCCAGCGAACGCCTGCTCCAAAACGGTGCAGATCAGTGCCACTGGGCACCACACCTAAGAATTAGAATGACCAGCAGCCTATGCGCCCCACTACAGCGTTTCTCTTCTGTCTTTTGTCCACGATCAGTTTCGCTCAGCAACCGATCACGATCCGGGTTGATGCCTCGGAGAGACTCGGGCCTTTTAACCCCGTATGGAATTACTTCGGTTATGACGAGCCGAATTACACATACACGAAGAACGGCATCAAGCTGATTCATGAACTGGCGGCATTGAGCGAGACTCCCGTTCACATCCGCACACATAATTTACTAACTACCGGAAACGGCACTCCCGCGCTGAAGTTTGGATCGACCAACGCCTACACGGAAGACTCCTCTGGCAAGCCCGTGTACGACTGGACCATTGTTGACAAAATCCTCGAAACCTATGTGCAATCGGGCGCGAAACCGTTGGTTGAGATCGGCTTCATGCCGAAAGCGCTTTCCTCACGGCCGGAGCCGTACGTGCCCACCTGGAAGCCCGGCGATAAGTTCGACAGATATTACGTTGGCTGGTCGTATCCGCCGAACAACTACGAGAAGTGGAGTGAACTCATCTATCAATGGGTGAAGCATTCCGTTGAGAAGTACGGGAAATCTGAAGTCGAGAGCTGGAGGTGGGAGGTTTGGAACGAGCCAAACATCGCTTACTGGCACGGCACGCCTGACGAATATGACAAGCTCTATGACTACACCGCGGCCGCGGTGAAACGCGCACTGCCGACAGCGCGAATTGGAGGCCCTGGATCGACTTCGCCGAGAGATGCGAAAGCTGCCGCATTTCTGAGGCAATTTCTCGAGCACTGCTCTTCCGGCAAGAACTACGTTACAGGCGAGACAGGCGCGCCGCTCGATTTCATCAGCTTTCACGCGAAAGGTCAGCCCGATGTTTTTCAGCAACACGTCCGAATGGGCATCTCGCAGCAGATCAGAGACGCTTCGGAAGGATTTGCAATCGTCCGGTCGTTCGACAAATTCCGGCAGTTGCCGATCATCTTGACGGAAGCCGATCCGGATGGATGCGCGGCGTGCTCCGCTGGGGTCTACCCACAAAACGGATATCGCAACGGCACCCTCTATCCGGCGTACGAGGCTGCCGTGATGAAGTCCATGCTCGAGCTGGAAGATCGCGATCGGGTGAACCTCCAAGGCATACTGACCTGGGCGTTCGAATTCGAAGACCAGCCATATTTCGGTGGTTTTCGCACTCTCGCAACAAATGGCGTGGACAAACCTGTTCTGAATTTCTTTCGAATGGCGGGGCTGATGAGCGGCGATCGGGTCAGGGCTGAGAGTGACGGCGGTGTCAGCTTGGACTCCATTCTGGCCAATGGAGTGCGGGAACGTTCCGACATCGATGCGCTGGCGACGCGCTCGGAGCACAAGCTTTCCGTCATGGTCTGGAACTACCAGGATGAGGACGCGAGCGGTCCGGCTGCTGCAGTCAACTTGACGATAACGGGCCTGCCGAAGGAACCGAAGCGTCTTCTTTTTCGGCACTATCGCATCGATCAGGACCACAGCAATGCTTACACGGTATGGAAACAAATGGGATCGCCTCAAAGTCCAAGCGCCGAAGAGTACATGAAGCTCGAAGCTGCCGGACAATTGCAACTTCTAAACTCGCCCGGTTGGATAGACAATCAATCAGGCGCAACGCACGTTAAATTCACCCTGCCGCTTCAGGGAATTTCGTTACTTGAGTTGAGCTGGTAAGGAGGCAACTAACGAGAGGAAGCTGCCATCAGTGCATCTCGCATTGCGTAGAACGCTGGTTTCGGCTTCAGTTCGGAATCAAATGGGAGTGGTCGCCGAGGCCGCTTGTCACCCTGACCATTGTGGGCGTTCAACCAGGTATCACGATCCGTCAGGCCCCAGGTGAGCACAGCCTTTACAGACGAGTGCCGCAGGACATTGGTGAGGTAATCCCGGTAAAGTTCCGCTACTGCGTGGTCCCGTTCCTCGATGCTTCCCGGCAGATTCTGATCGTTCACGTCCAGCTCAGTGACAAAGATCTGCAGATCCAGGCGCTCGATTTCATCCATGAAATGATTCAAAGCAGTCCAATCCGGCGGCTTGGTTCCTGCCACGAGGTGAGATTGCAGGCCCAATGCGTTGATCGGAATCTTCCGCTGGCGCATGGATGCGAGGAATTTTAGAACAGCCCGGCGCTTCGCGTCGAACTTTGGTCCGTCTTGCTCAATGTCGTAATCGTTATACGTAAGCAGAGCGTGGGGATCGGCTTCCGAAGCGGCGTGATAGGCGATTCCGATGTAATCCGGGCCGAGCAACTGTAACCAGATGGAATTTCGAAGACCGTCGGGACGGCCATCCTCAACGTTTATCGCTTCATTGACAACATCCCATGAGTGGATTTGTCCAGCGAAGTGTCCCGCCACTTTGGCGATGTGCTGGCGCAATAAATTTGCCGCGTTCTCTCGGGTTGCAACCTGGGGAAACCAGCGTGGGAGCTGGTTGTCCCAGCAGAGATTATGTCCTCTGACCTTCTGCTGATGCTCGGTAGCGAAGGAGAGGAGCGCGTCTGCGCGCCGAAAATCAAAGCGATCCGGTTCCGGATGAATGTTTTGCCACTTCATGTCGTTTTCCGAAACGACAGTGTTGGCCTGCTCTGAAAGCAATTTCGTGAACGGGGGCTGTTGCAGCTCCGCATATGAGACGGCGGTGCCGACGAGCAGGTTTTTCTTGGCGGCGATATCTCGCAGGCTAGCTTCGGGCGTCTCCATTGCCCAACCCGCTGCCCCGCTCATAGCTGCAATTTCGAGAAGCCGTTTTGTGAAATCGCGTCGGTACACTTTGCTCTACTCCTTCCAATAGTGACTTGCGAATATCAGGAACGTGGGCCAGTTGGGGCCGGTGGTGTGTCCGCCGCTGTGCTGGCGGAATGCCAGGTCTCCATCAATCAAAGCCGTCTCCATCGGCGGGAACTGCGTGGTGCCCAAATCCTTTTTACCCAGCAGCCGATACACCGGGCCCGCGGCAACTTCGGCCTCAAACTGTCCCTTATCGTCCAGCCAATTGCCCTCCACTTTAGGCGATCCGCAACTGATAAAAACGGGCCGCGGCGCACAGAGCGCAATCAACTCGTCTGAATCGACGGGTAGATCGTTTGCCGTGAGCGGACCTGCATATTTCAAGAAATTACCGGCCATCCAGTGGTACTCGCCCGTGCCGGCCAAGTTCTCCACGAGCTCGCCAAAATTGCGGCGATGAGGCTTTGCGCCACCTTCGCCGGAAGAGCCGATAAAGCCGATCGCAAAACGCTGATCATAGGCCATGGTTACGAGCGCTGCTTTGCCAAAGCGGGAAAGGCCCTCGATACCTACGCGTGTGGCGTCAACAGCTTTATCTGTCTGCAAATAGTCCAAAGCGCGGCTCGCTCCCCATGCCCACGCCCGCAGAGTTCCCCAATCGTCCAGCTTGCGGGGCTGCCCCTTGTTGACCAGACCGATAATGCCTTCCGTCAGCCCCGCGCCGTTGTCCGGTTGATAACTGGTCGGTATGAGAGTGGCATATCCCCAGCCCTTCGCTAGTACCTGCTCTTGCCAGGTTGGCCCGGTCTCCTTCGGCGGAGTAAATCCTTTGGGCCATTTGAAGCCCTTTGGAAATACAAACTCGAGATGGATTATAACGGGGACCGGGCGCGGCGCATTCGCTGGAGTCGTTACGCTCATATCTATATCGACGTTGATCAGCGGATACGAGGAATTATCGACGTGCCCCAGCAGTTTCTTCGTAATGGCAGGCACCGTCCCGATCACTTCTTTGTTGGTGCTGACGATTTTCCAATTCACCTTGGGAACGTTGGGGGGCACGCGGCCGTAAACGTCCTCATCGAACATTTCTAGAAGTTCCGGACGGCGCTGCTTCCACCACATCTCAGGCGTAGTGACTTTCTCGCCATTGCTCAGAACTAGCGGGTCCGGCAGCTTATAAGGAGCGACTTTGGATTCATCGTAGTTGACCGCGTTAGGTGCATCCAGATGATTTGGGTCCGCGCCTGGCCGCAGCTTCTTAATATGAAGCAGATCCATCAGACGTTGATGATCCTGTTCGGCAGTCAAGTGGACTGGTTGGGGGAGATTTGCGGCAGTTTGCCCCAGCAGCATTGTTGCCGCGATGATCGCGAGCGAGAAGCCTAAGAAAAGCCTTTCCGAAATGTGGAGGCTCTGGTCCGCCAGTATCGCCGGAGGTAGATCAGAAGATTGAGCGCGCAGACCGCGACGCCAAAATACACGAGCAACGATTCCGAAATATTCGGGTAAACGATGCGATCTAAATAGTGCACCAGACAGCCGCCGCGATAAGCATCGATTCCCGCTTTGCTTTCGACGAGCTGTTCTGCCATGGTCAGCGGGCAAGCTAATGGACTCAGCTCGACAACTATTCCCCAGGCGATCGAAATGAGATGGAAAGCGGTGAGGTAGAGGTGGCCGCGAGTCCAGAATGCGCCGAAAATCACCCAAAGAATCCATATGAGATGTAACGCCAAAACAATTGCTGCGATAGCTTCCAAAACTCCGTGCTCAGCCTTCCGGGACTCCTGCCTTGCGGAAGACCGCGAGTGAGGTTTCAAGACCCAGCTTTGCCGCAGCTTCTGGCGTCATATCTTTCGCGCGCCCGAATACCTCCACGCTCAATGCATCCTGATAACCGATAGTCTGAAGCGCCTGCAGGAAACCGGTCAGGTTGATCACACCCTCGCCGGGCATAAGGCGATGATCGTCGCGAATCTGATCCGGCGGGAGATTCGGCGAATCGTTGAAATGGACGTGGACAATACGGTCGCGTCCAGCCGCAATGATGTCCTGGGTTGTCGCGCCCGCGTGATGCCAATGCCAGCTATCGAGCAGCAGTCCGACATTCGGCCCGCACTCCTTCGCAAAATCGAGCATGTCGTTCATGCGCCAGATGAATTCGTACGGGAACTGCTTTCGCAGGTGAAGTGGCCCCAGGAATTCAAGGCCCAGCCGCACCTTGGATTCCTCCAGAATGCGCGCGCTTTCCGTGAAACGGCGCTTATAAACGCGCCTTAGCTCGTCCTTCGGAGTTTCGCTCGAAGGCATGATGTAGGTCACCATCCGCGGGCAACCGATCGCCGCCGCAAAGGACGCAGCTTCCCGGAGCTTCGGAAGCGCAGATTCGAATGTCGCGTCATCCTTGCGAAACTCCACGGGAAAATCGATAGCGGCAGGCCGAAGATTCAGTTGCGCAAATAAATCGTTCGTAGCGGCCACCCCGGCCTTCATGGCTGGCGAGAGCATGACGTCACATCCTGGAAAGCCGGTGCGAGCCGCTAATCGCGGAAATTCGGGCCATGGCACTCTTCCTGAAACCAAAACGCTGTTCAATGCCAGGAACATGTGACGATCGCGCGGGAACGCGCAGACGGCAGTAGGGGCCGCGATCAGGAGCTTGCACAGGGAACGCCGGGTGAGGCAGGGATTCTCCATGTCGTTTCTGATAATACATGCTGGAAGATGAAGGCGCGAATTTGAAAGCAAGAACTGGATGGCAGTATTTCTCGAGAACACCTAAGATCGCTTCATGAAGGCTGAAATGTTAGATAACGAGAAGTGCTGGAACGCCGTTGTGGCCAAGGACAAAGCGCAAGATGGGTGCTTCGTCTTCGGAGTAAAGACGACCGGTGTATATTGTCGCCCGTCTTGCCCGGCGCGGACGCCTTTACGAAAGAATGTGCGTTTTTACGACACGCGCGCCGAAGCGGAAATGGACGGGCTGCGTGCCTGTCTGCGCTGTCGTCCGGCGGCGGTGACCGCCGCTGAGTCGAATAAGATTCGAATCCGAAGGCTCTGCGAGTACATCCGTGTCAACTGCCAAAGCGGCGATTCGCTCAATCTGGAAGATCTCGGCAGAGAAGTGAATCTCAGCCCATTTTATCTGCAGCGCACGTTCAAAGCGGCTGTCGGAATGACCCCAAAAGAGTACGTGGAAGCGTGCCGCATGGAGGCGCTGAAACAGCAGCTTCGCGCTCGAGACTCAGTCACAACCGCGATCTATGAAGCGGGTTTCAATTCAGCGAGCCGCGTTTACGAACGAGTGGATACGCGTCTCGGAATGACTCCGAGTCAATATCGCGCCGGGGGCAAAGATGTAACCATCTCGTACGTTTCCATCGAGACTCCTTTGGGTCGCATGATGGCCGGCGCGACTGACCGCGGATTATGCTTTTTGAATTTTGGGGAAAGTGCCGGCGAGCTTCTCGATATGCTTCGGAACGAGTATCCGGCGGCAGCGCTCGAGCCGATGAATGCGCCTTACCCGGAGCAGTTCGATCTCTGGATGAAATCCCTTTCGCGCTACTTGCGGCGTGAGCAGATTCGTCTCGACATTCCCATCGATGTGCGAGCGACGGCGTTCCAACTCAAAGTTTGGCGCTACCTGCAGTCCATTCCTTCTGGCGAGCTGCAGTCTTATTCGGAGGTTGCAGAGGCGATCGGCAATCCTCGTGCGACCCGGGCCGTTGCCCACGCCTGTGCCGCGAATCCGATCGCGATTGTGATTCCCTGCCATCGAGTTATTCGCGGCAACGGTGAGCTGGGCGGCTACAGGTGGGGAATTGAGCGGAAACGAGTGCTGATTGACTCGGAAAGAGCCGCTCGAAGCGGGTAATCATTTCATGCAGCGGCGCTCATTTCTGAAGAATGTCGGAATGCCATTCGTAGCCGGGGCGCTCGGTCCTGCCCGCCTCTCACAGGCGCTCGCCGGAACCGCGCCTCCCATGAAGATTACGCGGATCCGCTTCTATCACAACCCGGTTTCCCGCCCGATTTTTAACCAGAGCTATCACATCGTTACGGTCGAGACGGATGCAGGGATCACCGGAATCGGCGAAGGCGGGTCGCCCGATACGGTCCAGCAATGCGCGGCGATGATCGTCGGCGAAGATCCATCGCGCATTGATCGCTTGTGGCAGATCATGTTTCGCGGCTACTTCTATCCGGCTGGGCGCGAAAAACTGGATGCGCTCGGAGCTATCGATCTGGCTCTGTGGGACATCAAAGGCAAGGCGCTCGGCGTGCCTGTGTACCAGTTGCTCGGGGGAATGTCGCGGGACTATGTAGAATGCTACTCTACTGGCTTTCCGAGCAAGGGAACCCTGCAGGAAACCGCGCACGCGTGCATGCAAGCTGGATTTCGGGCTTATCGCTCTTCCGTTGCCGATGCGCCTGAAGGCCAGCCGTTCCAATCGCACGAAATCGTCCGCCGCACGGTTGACAACTGTGTGCAGATTCGCGCAGGCGTGGGCGATGACGGTGATTGGGCGTTGGATTACCACACTCGTTTGGACATGCCCGATGCCGTGCGGCTCAGCACGCTCATAGAACCGCTGGACCCTTACTTCGCGGAAGACCTGGTGCGTTCGGAAAACGCAGGTGTCTATCGGGAGTTAAGGCAGAAAGTGAAGCTGCCCATTGCCGTTGGTGAGCAGTTCGGCTCGAAGTGGGACACGAACGAGTTGATCGAGCAGCAGCTCATCGACTATTCGCGCGTCACATTACCGAATGTAGGGGGAATCACCGAGTACATGAAGATCATGGCGCTGTGCGAGACACACTATATCGGATTGATCCCCCATTTCACCGGTCCCGTGGCCGAGGCGGCGCTGGTTCACGCCTGCGGCGTTTTTCCCGGGCCCGTGTTGATGGAGATGGTTGGCGAAACGCCTGCGCCTCAGCCGCATTTGCCCGAGAGCTTTGATTTCCGCCAAGGCAAGATGTACCCCAACACGCGCCCCGGTCTCGGCGTGACGCTGGATACGAAGCCGCTGCAGATGGTCGCGGAAATTACAGAAAAGGATCGCTATCGCGTTACGCCGATCTACCAGCGCCCCGACGGATCAATGACCAACTGGTGATTCATGGTGCCCCAGCTCTTCTAGCATGATCGAGAATAGGTACGCTTTGACGTTTGTATGGAGGTTTGCATAGTTTGTCGTCTTCACGCCAAGGGAAACCGTCGATGGAACGAGACCACGACCTATTAGTGCTCGCTATATGCACCAGAAGGAAATAATGAAATATGAGCAAGAAATTGCCCGCCTTCAAAACCGATAAGCAAGCCGAACGATTTCTGGATCAGGATTTATCGGAATACATCAGCGCTGAGAATTTTGCACCATTTCAGTTTGAATTCCAGCCCAAGCAGAAATCGATCAGTGTGCGAATTTCGGAGGAACTGCTAACCGCCATTCGCGCTGATGCGCAAAGACGCGGCATTCCTTATCAGCGATACATCCGTCAGACGCTGGAGACGGCTGTCCAGTCGAAAAGCGTCGTCCCTTGGGACGAATAGTAATCCCGGGCGCGCGCAACTTCGCATCGCAGGCGCGTGTTCCATTTGGGAGGACGCGTCGTTGGACCGCGGGTGTCTGTCGTTACGCATTAATCCGGCGCGAACCAAAATCCGTTCTTCGCCGAAAAACTGGCTCAACTCACGTCCAACAATATCTGAATCAGTTCGCCCACTATGCCGTCGCCGAAGTGCGGGAGACGTGCGATGATGCGAATGCTTCGCGCATGATCTTCATAGCAGCATTCAGGTCGCGCATACGCGCTTCGGCAGTTCGCGGATTCCGGGGCGAGGTCCGCGACACGGTCGGGGTGGTTTTGTTTAGCAAACCGGTGATAAGCGGCCGAAACATCTTCCAACGATGCACCGGTTGAGTTCCAGAAGCCGAAGCGCGTTGTCCACACCCGCCGCTGTCGCTCCGCACGCCTTCGATGCCGAATGAGCACCGCTGGCTCGTTCCTCGGCACGGGTTGTCTTCTGGTCCTTTTTCGCGGTGTTTAGCAACTCGACAAACCGAAAAGCTATCCAGGCCTGAGACAACGTCAGATGCAGCCGAAATCTCTCTTCGCTGGTTAGGATGACCTCTCCATACCTGTATATGGGAATTTTCCGGTTACCACTAAATCTCAGGTCAGGGCCGCCATCTCTCTTGATATATCGCCAGGTAAATCCCACCAGCTCGCTGTCGCCCGGGCTGTCCTCCTCTTCACGGAAGCTGCAACTCCTCACCTCAACGTTGAGATTCTTTCCAAGGGATCTGAGACCGTAGGCTGTCCGAACAAAATAGCCGTCTGGGAAAACGTACAACGTGCAATCTCCGGCGACGAACGCCACCATGGAGTTCGAATCGATGCTTGCGGCATTTTGCGGGATCACCTCGGGTGAGATCCTCTTACGCGTAACAAGCACACCAGCCCCGCGTTTCTTCTCCAGTCTTCCGTATTTTGTTGGCTGTCGTAGCACCAAACGCATTCGGAGAGCCCTATCGAAACGAAAGCCTCACGAAACATCTGCATCTGCCGAATTCCGTCGTTAGAGAGCTGGTAATACCGCGGCACTCTATCGCCCTCGAAGTGCGTATATAACGGGTTTGCCATGTCGGCAGCCCGGGCGGGCTCAATTTCCGCATGCGTCAGGGCACCCATCTGCTGGGCGAACTGTGAGACGCTGTCGGTTCGAGAGGTGAGGAGATGCATGAGCTGAGTTGACCCTGCATACACCTCGGCCGATCCGTATCTGAGAATCGGCAATTTACCCGCGCCATCAAGCCCGCGATGGACCTCTTCAATTTGATCCGCATCATCGGGCTGTCCAGCACGTTCTAAAAAGCGAACGGCCCGACTCTCGATGCGTAGTTCGGAGTAGTCGAATCGAGAGAAAGCCCCCTCGCGCCAAATAAGCAGCTGATCAGGCAAGAAGTAGTACGAAGCGTTTGGAGAATGGAGGGCCGCAGGTGTGACGTTCGTCTGAACGTGTAGGAAACGAGGGGTTTGGTCAGCAGAAATCTGCGTGCGCACGAACGCTCCCGGAACTGGCGCTATCCCCGGTTTCACTAGGGGCTCAGTAATTAGCCAGACCCTCAATGCTGAGTGCAACGCTGAAACCGCACGGTGGCCCGTCGCTAACTTGCTTTCAATCTCCTCGGAGATTTCGTAAGTCAACTGCTTTGTACTCGGCTGAGGGGAGTGCATGCTCGCTCTATTGCTGGCTAGGGACCAGCGGCCGACTGGACACTCGCCGCTTATATGATCCGTATCGCGGCGGGATACGGGAACTCTGTTGGCGACCAAATTCGATGCCGTCGTAGCTGATACCAAGCCTGTCTGGGGCGTCGTCACGCAGGTCGCTCGCGGCGCACAGGGAGCTCGTCCGCCGCTGTAGCGTCTTTCGTCGCGCCGACATTTGTTGCGCGTGACGCACCCATGCACGATCAAATTAACACCGAAAATCAACAGCAGAAGCCCCTCCAACAAGCCGAGCATGCTGGCACCCTACACGCTCGGGCAGTTGCCCGCGTCCCTAATTCGGAGTACTCGGGCGACCGAGCGTGTCACGCGTACGAGCAGGTCTTGAATCGGCGTGCGGTAGTAGAATCCGTCCCTCGATATAGTGAGGTATGTTCCCCTGGCACCTCTTGTAACCCGTGCCCCAGCTATACGTCCGGAAATGCTTACACCGGACTTGGAGGCCGTCAATCGAAACGGCCCGAAGCTTTTACTCTTGCGAAAACCAAAAGCCATTCTTTAATCCACTAGCGCTCTAAACTTTACGAAGAGCCCCACGGAAGAGGCCAATAGATCAACTGACGTTGAAGATAATCTGTGCTTGAAGACTCTGGTAAATCGCATCCGTCAACATCGTGTCAGAAGAAACCTAGCCTCGAAGACCTCCCCTAAGCTCGGACTCTCGAAGGGGTAATGCCTCGTGCCAGAATCTCATCTGGAACGCAAGACTAAGACCCAGGTGCCAAACATCAACGCATATGTCTAAGCCAATTGATCACCGGGGTGCTGAACATAGAGGGAACTCGGAAAATTGCACTCGAACGGGTGCGGCAATTCCTCGGACGATAAATAGTGCAGCGAATGAGCGATGAAGAAGTCCCGAATCCATTCGTCCCCCCCTTCTCCTGCGGCTTTGCCATAATTTGAAAAAACGAACCCATTTCCCTGGCTTCGTTTCGTAATTTCATGTAAGCCGCTGAAAGTACAGGGCGAACGCCGATTCCAGTTCGTTTCGTAATTCGCGCTGCAGCCCCACCCCGTCCAGTTCGTTTGGTAAAAACGCCTCCATCCCCGACAATGGCCCCATGGCGCGCCGCCGCTTTTTCGTCCCCGAGTTCCGCCGGGGTGCCGCTGAGTTGACCGGCCCCGAGGCCGAACATCTGGTTCGAGTCCTTCGCGTCGAGCCCGGTCAGCTGTACGAGATCTCCGATAACCGCGATCTCTATCTGGCCGAAGTTACGCTCGCCCGCAAGTCCGTCGTTTCCTTCCGTGTCATGGAAAAGCTGGACGCCCCTCCCCCCGCCGTTCGGATCTCGCTGTTCCCTGCCCTGATCAAGTTCGATCGATTCGAATGGCTGATTGAGAAAGCGACGGAGCTCGGCGTCTCCGCAATCTATCCCTTCGAAGCCGCCCGTACCGACCGCGGTCTCGCGCAAGCCTCCGTCAAACGCCTCGCCCGCTGGCAGAAGATTGCTCTAGAAGCCAGCCAGCAATCCCGCCGCGTCCATCTCCCGCGCATCGAGCCGACGGTTCGTTTCACAAAAGCTCTCCAGATCGAGGCAAACGTCCGGTTACTGCTCAATGAAAATCCCGATGTTCCGCCGATTCTTCAACTTCTACCCGAAAGCCGCGCCGCAGCCGATCACGTTGCTTTACTCTTGGGACCGGAAGGAGGTTGGACAGACGAGGAGCGCCGGCAGGCAATTACGGCGGGTTGGATACCGGGTTCGTTTGGGAAAATGATTCTCCGCGCCGAGACCGCCGCAATCGCCGGACTCGCTATCATTCAAGCCGCCTGGCAATCTGAGCCGCGCAAGGCTGAGCCGCGACCGTGAGAGGGAGCGGTTTGTTTTATCCGTTCCTCGGCACCACCGCCACATGTACCGGCTTATCCCCAACCGAAAGCATCGTAAACAGCGCCGCTCCGGATTTGCCGCTCACGGACTTAAAATCGAGGCGAATCACCGAAATATGAATCACCGCCATGTCTCCCGACGATTCATCCAACACCAGCGCGTATTGATTATCGGGAGTAACTGTTATATAGGTTGGCTGCCGGCCGGCGTCGACGATGCCGACCACTTTCCGGTGATTGATCTCCATTACGCAGACGTCCGAACCCGAGTTGCTCGCGACGAACAGATATGCAGGCGTCGCCGAACTGGCCATCACTCCGGGATCCCGCCCGGCCAAAACCGTCTGTTCCACTTCCAGAATGCGATATGGAAACACGATCGCCACTCCATCCATTCCCTCTCCCGAAACGAACAACTGGCCCTGGGAAGAATCGAAGCAGAGATTTTCTGGCTGCATCGCCAGCGGCAGTTCGGCGATCAGTTCAAGCCTAGGCACGCTGAGCGCGGTCAAGGAACGGTCGTGCAGATTTGCAACCAGCAACAGCTGCCCATCGCTCCTGAACCGCACCGCGCCAACTTTACCCGGCATTTCAGCGCGCCACTGTTGTCCAGTCTCGAAGTTGAACAGCTCCACCGAGTCACGCTCGCTTGTCGACACAGCCGCGTAGCGTCCTCCAGCCAGATCCATGTCGATCGGCTTCCCATTCAGGCTGTGCCGCCGGATCACCTGAACCGAGCTCGCATCTGCCTCGATCAACTGCCGAGTTTTCGCGTCGGTCGCCAGGAGCCGTTTGCCATCCGCGGTTACCCGAATGCTGGAGATCTGATCTCCCAGCCTGTGCGTAGACACGCGTCTCAGATCCGCACTCACCACGTGTACGCTGCCGGTGGCGGGCGTCAAAACATAGCTCTGACCCGCTGGACCTCCCGGCACAACCGCTGTCGGAGATGCGCCGAGTTCGATTGGACGCAGCAGGCGAAACGCCGTCAGATCCACCACCGCCACGCTGTTGTCGCCGGAAGTCGCAATCAGCGCATAACCCGCATATCCGGTGCCTTTCTTACGTCCGCATCCACTCGAAAGGAGCAGACCGCTAAGCGCAAACCACTCCCGACGCGTTAGAATTGTCGGTTCGCGCATAGAAGCATCTTCATGAACTTCAGGTCCATCTTTAGCCTTTTTTCGTCCGATCTTGCCATCGATCTGGGAACGGCCAATACTCTCGTTTACACGCGAGAGAAAGGCATCGTTGTTGATGAGCCTTCCATTGTCGCTATCAACAAGAATAACGGGGAAATAGAAGCAGTCGGCAAAGAAGCCAAAGAAATGGTAGGGCGCACGCCGGGGAATATCGTCGCCATCCGCCCCATGAAAGATGGCGTCATCGCGGATTTCAAAGTGACTGAGAAGATGCTGAACTACTTCATCCACAAGGCTCATGGCCGCAGCATGCTCGTCCATCCGCGGATAGTTATCGGCGTCCCTAGCGAGATCACTCAGGTGGAAAAGCGCGCCGTCAGTGAATCGGCATCTCGCGCCAAAGCCAGCGAAGTTTATCTCGTCGAGCAAGCCATGATGGCCGCCATCGGTTCCGGTCTTCCTATCACCGAGCCATCGGGAAACATGGTTGTCGATATTGGCGGGGGCACCACAGATGTGGCCGTCATTTCACTGTCCGGCATCGTCTATTCCCGTTCCGTGCGCATCGCCGGCAATGAGATGGATGACGCGATCATGAATTATCTGAAGCGCAAGTACAACCTGCTGATCGGTGAGCGCACCGCCGAACAGATCAAGATCCAGATCGGCTCGGCTTATCCTCTCGATAAGCCGGTCACCATGGAAATCAAGGGCCGCAACCTCATTGAGGGCGTGCCGAAGACGGTAACCGTCGAGGACAGCGAAATCCGGGAAGCGCTTTCCGAATGTGTCTCCACCATCTTGAATTCCATCCGCGTTGCCCTCGAGCGCACTCCGCCTGAGTTGAGCGCCGATATCAGCGATCATGGGATCGTATTGACCGGCGGCGGTGCGCTCATAAAAAATCTCGATTACCGCATACGCGAAGAGACTGGCCTGCCCGTCTCGATTGCCGAGGACCCGCTCAAATCCGTGGTCCTTGGGACGGGCAAAATGCTCACCGATTTCAAACTGCTGCGCCGCATCGCGATCGAATAATCCGAACCGCCCGAACCGAGCCGCGCGCGTCAGCAAGCGTTCCTTCCGAACTGAACCGCGCGCGCAGCAAGCGTTCCTTCCGAACTGAACCGCGCGCGTCAGCAAGCGTTCCTTCCGAACTGAACCGCGCGCGTCAGCAAGCGGCCCTTCCGAACTGAACCGCGCGCGTCAGCAAGCGGCCCTTCCGAACTGAACCGCGCGCGTCAGCAAGCGTTCCTTCCGAACCGAGCCGCGCCCGAAGGAAGCGGCTATTCAAAGCAATACTTGGCATGCCGCCCACCGCACCCTTAAAGTAGAAAGGGAAGCTATGGAAGCCCTGCTGAGCCGTTTTCGGACTCTGACGGTTCTGCTGATTGTCATCGTCGCGCAACTTCTCTACCTGGCCTACCAGGTGAAAACGAATCGTGATGAGCGCTTAATTCGCGTCTGGGCGGTAACTGCCGTCACGCCAATGGCTGGCATCGTCGAGGCTGTCCGGCAAAACACTATTGGATTCATGCGGGATTATTTCATCCTGCTTGATGTCCGTGACCAGAATCGGAGACTGAAGGCGGAGAACGAAGAGCTTCGGATGGAGAACGTCTATTACCGCAATCAGCTTTCAACCGCGGAGCACGCCCGTGCCCTCATTCTGTTTCAAGCACAATCACCTTCGAAAACAGTGGCTGCGCGGGTGATCGGTAACAGCACGGTCGCAACTGCGAAGGCGGTCTTTATCGATCGGGGATCTACCAGCGGAATCGAAAAGGGTATGGCTGTGGTAACGCCCGAAGGAGTCATCGGCAAAGTAGTCGCGGTATATCCTCTCGTCTCACAGGTGCTGCTGGTTACTGATCCGACATTTAAAGTTGGTGTCGAATCGCAGAAAGGCCATATCCATGGCGTTCTGGATTGCGGCAGCGGTAAGTGCGCGGTCGAGCAGATCCAGAACGAGGAAAAAGTGGACCCCGGCGAGTGGTTCTTCACCTCCGGTGAAGATCGCATTTTTCCGAAAGGTTTTCCGGTCGGAACCGCTGTTTCCGTTCAGCCTGGCCAAGGCATGAAGGACGTTAAACTGAACCTCAGCGGGACTCCCGGTGCAGCCGAGGAAGTACTGGTGGTGCTTCAGGGCGTTCATCAGCCCATCCCCGTTGCGCCGGTCGTCGATGAGACATCGGCGAAGATGCTGCCGCCGCCTTCTTCCGAGGCTGACGGCAAAACTGCTCCTGCCGCTAAGCCGCAAACCGAAGCAGACAAAATATTGCAGAAGTACGACACGCTGGGTAAAGAAGAAGGACACGTTTACGGCGCAATCGGGTCAACTGTCCCCAATTTCAACGCGAAGCCTGCAGGTGAGGCGACGCCGGCAGCAAAGCCCGCTACATCCGGAGCGCCAGCTCCCGCCAAAGCGCCAGCTCCCCAGGTCGCCGCTCCTGCTCCTCAGCCGAAGACTAACACCGGACCTGCTCTGCCCCTGGGAGCGCCTCGACGCAAGCCTGCCCCGCCCCCGGCGCCAAAAACTCCGGCGGCTGAGCAGCCGCCTCCGCAATGAGTGAAACCACTGTCCGGATAGTAACCGGAGAAACCAAGGAGAGTTGGTTCAGCCGTTTCAAGGTGGTCGCGCTTGCGGCCATCACGCTGGTTGCGATCATCGGCAAATTCTATCTACCGAGGCTGATACCTAATACCGAATGGCTCGAACTGCCTTTGCTGCTGACCGTTTACTTCGGCCTCATGCGGCGCAGTCAGATCGCATCGCTCTTCTTCGGAGCATTCGTCGGCCTCGCGGAAGATTCTCTCTCGCCCGCGAATATCCCGATCGGAATGTACGGAATCACCAAGACCCTCGTCGGCTACTTTGCCGCGTCCGTCAGTTTGCGTTTGAACGTAGAGCGCCGCGGCATTCGCCCGCTTCTGTGCTTCTTCTTCTATTTCTTTCACGCCTTCTTCTACTGGATCATGAGGCGCGCCCTGCTCGCTCAAATGGTGCCCTTCGATCTTCAGGAAAGCTTTGTCCACGGGCTCCTCAATGCACTCGTTTCAATACCTCTGTTCGCGATCCTCGATAAAATTAAATTACCGGTCGCCGTCAACCCGCAACTTCGGAATACCAAATGGCGTTAACTGAGCATGACCACACCCGCGCCGACGAGGTATTGCCCGAGCGCTTTTCCCGCGACGATTCGAAAGCCCTGTCGGGGAAGATAGCAATTTTTCAATACTTGACCGTCGCGGTGTTTGTCTTTCTGGTGTCCGCTTTTTGGAAGCTGCAGGTACAAAACCCGGATGTTTACAGCGAGGCCGCCGAGCGCAACCGCATCAAGAGTACGCCAATTCTCGCCCCCCGGGGCAAGATTCTGGATCGTGACGGGCGCGTGATTGTCGACAACAAAGCATCGTATTCCCTGCTGCTGAACCGCGACCAGATCAAGCCGGAACATCTGCCCGCCATAGCCGAAGCGTTGCAGCTCGATTATGGCGAGCTTGCAGGCAAGATTCACCGCATGGGCGCGAATCCGCAGATCATTATCAAAGATCAGCTAAGCCGGGATGACATTGCGTGGATAGAATCCCACCAGGACGCTAACACGTACCCGGAGATGCAACTGATCCAGGCGTGGCGCAGGCAGTATCCACAGGACGGCTTTGCCGCGCACGTAATCGGGTACGTCGGAGAGATCAGCGAATCGGAATTGAATTCGCCGCAATTTCTCGACTATCACCAGGGCGACATCATCGGCAAGGACGGCCTGGAGCGGCAATATGATCAGACGCTTCGCGGCGAGGATGGGCAGCAGCGCGTGCTGGTCGACAACATGGGACACGAGCGGGAGATCGAAAACGCGCAGGACGCCGTGCCGGGCAAAGACCTGCGCACGACCCTCGACCTCGATCTGCAAGCGGTTGCAGAGCTCGCGATGGAGGGCAAGCGTGGCGCAGTGGTCGCGCTCGACCCGCGCAATGGCGAAGTTCTCGCAATGGTCAGCCGTCCCAGTTTCGATCCGAATAAGTTCACTGGTCGAATCAGTCAGAACGATTGGAATGAGATTGCGAATGATCCCTACAAGCCGCTGATGGATCGCGCCATTCAGGCCGAATTTGCCCCAGGCTCGACATTCAAACCTTTTGTGGCCTTGGCGGGACTCGAATCAGGCGTGATCGACGATCAAACAGAATTTCACTGCCCCGGCGGCGCATCTTTCTACGGCCACTATTTCGCGTGCTGGAGACAAAAGCAGGGAGGCCACGGCAAGATTTCACTACATCGCGCCATCGCCCAATCCTGCGACGTTTACTTTTACAACGTTGCAAACCGTCTGGGTATCGATCGCCTCGCCCACTACGCCGAACTGGCCGGATTCGGGCACAAGACGGGCATCGACTTGCCCAATGAGCGCGAGAGCACCATGCCGTCTACTAAGTGGAAGATGCGCATGTTTCGCCAGAAATGGTATGCGGGAGAGACGATTTCGGTTGGAATCGGACAAGGCGCAGTTACGGCTTCGCCTCTGCAATTGGCTGCGGCCGAAGGCGGTCTGGCCGTCGGAGGCAACTGGTATCAGCCGCATCTCGTCAAGACCTCAGCGCCGAAATTGCTTCGAGCCGGCAATCTACATCCTGAAAATGTGCAGGACGTGATTTCCGGAATGTATGGTGTCGTCAACGAAGGCGGTACAGGACGCTTTGCCGCGCTTCCCGGTATCAAAGTGTGCGGTAAAACCGGCACCTCGCAACTTGCTTCTAATCAGCTCCTGAAGGGCACGAAAATTGGACAGACGATGAAGGATAACGCCTGGTTTGTCGGCTTCGCGCCTGAAGAAGCGCCCGAGATTGTGGTCGTCGCGCTATTTGAAAACGGCGAACACGGCGATAGAGCCGCGTGGATTGTTCGTGACGTGCTGAAAGCTTACTTCGACAAGAAAGCCCGGGAATCGAAGCCACAGGTGCAATCTGCGCAATTGCGTCCGTTCGCTCCCCGGGAGTTGTTCAAGGCGCAGGCGCAGGAGGCGCAGGTACAGTAATGCCGGTCTATCGTTCCATTCGCGAATTGGACTGGCCGCTACTCGTCGTCACGGTCGCTCTGTGCATCCTGGGCGTGCTGCAAATCTATAGCGCAACGCTCGGAACCAGATGGCAGGATGCGTGGTGGAAACAGATAATCTGGGTCCTTACGGGTCTCGCGATGATGTGGGTGATCGCCAGCATAGATTATCATTCGCTGCTCGGGGCGCGCGTGCTCTACCTCTATATCGCGTCGCTCGTCCTGTTAGTCGTAACTGGCTTTGCCGGAAACAAAGTCTTTGGCTCGACTCGCTGGATCAAGATTGCCGGCTTCACCTTGCAGACGTCTGAATTTGTGAAGATCGTTCTCATTCTCCTGATGGCAAAGAGCCTGACGGATTTGAAGACGGATGAGCTCAATTGGAAGGAACTAGGAAAGCTCGCCGGTTTTGTCGCCCTTCCGATGGCGTTGGTCATGAAAGAGCCGGATTTGGGCACGGCCTTGACCTACATCCCCATCCTCATTTGCGGCGTCTTGATGGCAGGATTGCGATGGAAGTACCTCTTGATTATCACGGGGATACTGGTGGTTAGTTTACCGATTGGATATCATCTTCTTAAGCCCTATCAGAAGGACCGGCTGGTAAGTTTTATCTATCCGGACCGTGATCCCAAGGGAACGGGTTTTCAGGTGATCCAATCCAGAATCGCTGTTGGAAATGGCGGCATGTGGGGCCGCGGCGCAAAGGAGAGCTCGCAAACGCATTTGGGCTTTTTGCCGGTGCCTCATACGGATTTCATCTTTTCTTCCTTCGCGGAAGAACACGGGTTCGTGGGAATTGTTATCGCGCTGGTTCTCTATTTTCTGCTGATTATGCAGGTGGTGCAGAACGCGCAAACGGCGACGGACAGAGCAGGTCTGTATATCTGCATGGGCGTTGCCGCGCTATTGCTATTCCACGTGTTGGTAAATGTAGGAATGGTGGTCGGCCGTATGCCCATCACTGGTATCCCCCTCCCGCTCATGAGTTCGGGAGGATCCAACACTTGGTCGATATTCCTGATGCTGGGATTAGTGAACAGCGTCAGATTACGAAGGTTTGTGAATTGAAGCTAGACGGTCTTCCATGGAGGATCGATTCGACAAATAGACGGGTCGAACGGAGCAGGATAAAGAGTTCGGATTGCTGACTAGATTTCTTTAGTTTGGGAAATTCTGTAAACGTAATTTAACGCGCGAGTGTTGCAGGATGCTCTCCGCTCGCGTTGTGGCAAAGGGTTTTGCGTTGGTCCGCGTAGTTTGAAGCGGTAGGCGCTGGGCGATTCCGAAGTTTTCTGTCCTCTCATGATCCAGGCCCGATAGGCGGTGATCAATGAGTAAGGAACTGGTGATTGGATCCAATCGCCATGAAACGAAGGTAGCGGTTCTCGAGGACGATCAGCTCGTCGAGGTTTACTTTCAACGGGCGAATGAATATTCGCTTGCGGGAAGCATTCATAAGGGCCGGGTAACGCGCGTGCTTCCGGGCATGCAGTCGGCATTCGTCGATCTGGGTCTGGAGCGCGACACCTTCTTATACGTCTCCGATTTTTTCGAGGAACACGAAGATTTCGAGCCACTAGGTGACGACAAGCCGGCAGTTCGTGACCGGCGGGACAGAAGGCCAAACCGGAGCGGCGAGCGTCCAACTGAGGGACGCGTGGCCCAACCTCGTGAGGCTCGTCCATTAATCATCGAATCGGCTGCAGCCGAACAGGTTCCCGCCGAACGGGCGATTCCGGAACCGATCGAAGTTCCCGAAGACGAGACAGAAGTTCCTGCTGCCGACTTCAAGCCGGTTGTCGCGGACGCGCCCGGTAACGGGCAAGGCGATAGGACAGAAATTGACAGAGGATTTCGAGGCGACCGGCGAGGCAGACGCTCGCGGCGCAAGCGGCAACGGGGCCGTGGATTCCCGGAGAACAAGTACGCTCAACCGATCAGCTCGCCTCCCGCTAGTGAAGCTCCGCGCACCGTTCCCCTCCCCGAGCAACCACAGAACGCTTCAGACGTAATCATGCTTCCCGGTGAATCACTCGCGAAATACCGGCATGTTTCGAGCGCCTCCGAAACTTCCGAGCGTTCGGAGGCTGACGACCGCGAGACCACCATTCCTTCGCCTGAGTCCGAAAACGATGTAGCTGAGGAAGAGGCGATAGAAGCTGAAGCCGAAGAGATCGAACTAGCCGAGAAAGTCCTCGCGCATCACGATGACGAATCGCCCGCTGATGTGGAAGAAAAAATTGAAGAGGTGAAGCAAGACCAGCCGATTCCCCCGCCCCCGGAGGAGACCGCGTCTTCTGAGATCCCTGAGGCCCCAGCCACGGAAATTCCAGATGACGAAGCCTTAGACGTGGATGAATTCGAACCGGCCGATCTTGAGGACACCCTCCCGGATTCCGATGTCGAGGACGATGCGAGTGAGCCCGGCGAGCCAGTCCTGAACGAGGGCGGTGAGCCCGTCCTGGAGCAACCCGGTGAGCCGAGGGAAGGCACGGAAACCCCGCGTACTCAAACCGCGTTCGTCCGCGAGCAAGGGCCTTACATGCATCGCGTGTCCCGCCGCATGAGACGCAGGCGTGGAGGAAATCGCTTCTCCTCGCAAAACCAGGAATTCGGCGGTAACGAACCCGTCGGAGCCGCTACAGCCGCGGCGCCGGCCTTGGAACCGGCTGCTCGGGCAGATCAGCGCAAGGATGAGCAAGAAGAGCGGTCCGGCGAGAGACCGGAACGCCTCACGCCGTCAATCGCGGACTTGTTGAAGGCGGGTCAGGAAATCATTGTTCAGATTGCGAAAGAGCCTCTGGGGCAAAAGGGTGCGCGCATTACGTCGCACGTGGCCCTACCCGGGCGCTTTGTTGTCTTCATGCCGAGCGTCGACCATCTCGGCGTCTCGCGGAAGGTCGCAAGCGAAGAAGAACGGCAAAGGCTAAAGCGGATTTTGCAAACCCATCGCGTTGGGACAACAGGCGGTTTTATTGTTCGAACAGCAGGCGAAGGTGTATCGAAAGAGGAAATCGCGGCTGACATGAATTTTCTCTACACTCTCTGGCTTGACATTCGCCAGAAGGCGGAGAAGAAACCCGCACCGGCGTTGCTGCACTACGATCTCGATATCGTCCAGCGGATTTTGCGCGATCAGGTGACGGACGAGTTCAAGGCTATTTGGGTCGATAACGAGGAGATGTATGAGAACACGTTGAATTTCATGCAGCGTTTCCAGCCGGCTCTGGTGCATCGCGTAAAATTGTATACGCGCTCTGCGCCGATTTTCGACGCCTTCAACATTACCCAAGAGCTGGAGAAGGCACTGCGGCCCAAGGTGTGGCTCAAATCGGGCGGCTACATTGTCATCAACCAAACCGAGGCGCTGGTGGCAATCGACATCAACACCGGCAAGTATGTTGGCAAATCGAACCGGCTTGAAGACACGATAGTCAAGACCAATACGGAAGCGATCAAGGAGATCGTGCGTCAGATCCGGTTGCGCGATCTGGGCGGAATCATCGTGGTCGATTTTATCGACATGGATGAGCGCAAGAATCGGCAAAAGGTGATGCAAGCGCTCGAAGAGGCCATGCGCGCCGACAAGGCGCCTTACAAGATTCTGCAGTTCAACGATTTTGGCCTTGTGGCGATCACTCGCAAACGAGTCAAGCAGAGCCTGGAGCGCACGCTATGCTCGCCTTGCCCGTACTGCGAGGGCGCAGGTTATGTGAAGAGCGTGCAGACCATTCTCAGCGAAATTTTAGTCGAGGCGCAGAAGATTGCGAGAGCGATTGAGGGCAAGGATGTGGTTTTGCGGGTACATCCCGATGTCGCGAAAGTCTTGAAGGCCAGCAACAATCAGTATCTTGAAGAGTTGGAAGACATTCTTGGGCGTCCCGTGCTGGTGAAGGGCGACCTAACCCTGCATCATGAGAAGTTCGATCTAGTCTGACGGCCCACATACGGAGAGATGGCCGAGTGGTTGAAGGCGCACGCTTGGAAAGCGTGTTTAGGCGAAAGTCTAACGTGGGTTCGAATCCCACTCTCTCCGCCAAGTCTTTTATTATTAATTTGTTACAAGATCAAATTTAGCTTTTTAGATTAACGTTGCCAAGCTCGGAATTAGAAATTCCGGGAGATAAATCAGGATTACCTTGCCTTACGCGACCACAGCGGAGTAATGGGCCGGGAAGCGGCTTGAATCTGTGTAGGAGAGCAAGAGTTTGAAGGGCCGTCCGAACCACGCTCATTGCTTGGGCGTTTTGCAGGATGTTTACACCGTGATACGCCGCGAACCAAATACGTTCGAGCCATCTGTGATGCTGCGAAGGCAGGTACGGAACGGGGGAAAGTATCATGATGCAGCTGGAGAACTTAGGGAAACTGCACGCGGCGGCATTGTCCGTCCAAGCATTTTTTGGCAGATCCGACCTTTAATTCAGACTCCGACAATAGGAACCGCAATTCGGCTGTTTAGGTTATTCCTTCGAAAATAGCCTCTAGGCTGGGACGGGTCGGGCTTCCAAGATCACTTCGAAGCGAGTCCTTCCAGCCGTTTCACCGGTCTGTTCTTCAGCCGCACAGGATGCAGCTTATCGAAGTAATCTGGACCGAGGTCGCGATACTCGACCGGATCTCTGAGAATGCGGTAAGCAATACAGAGTAGCGCATGCGCCACCGCAATGGTTGCTCGCTTGACGCCTCGACGCGCGGCTAGCCGCCGGAACAGAGCGGAGAGGTAATTGTTCTGCTTGGTGGAGACGCCCCAGGCCGATTGGCAGAGATGGCGTCGTAACCAAGCACTCCCCTTGCGAATTCTTCCACTCTTTCGTTTGCCGGCGCTCTCCCAGTTGCCTGGACAAAGGCCGGCCCAACTGGCCAGGTGTTTGGCATCGTCGAACTGATGCATGTCGAGACCGACCTCGGAGATAATGCCCCAGGCACTGATACGATCGATCCCCGGAACCGTGCACAGCCGGCGGACCGCGTCTTGAAAAGGGCGCAGCCGTTCTGCGATCTCGTGTTCCAGCCGAGTCATCTTAGATTCGATGAATTCCAGATGATCGATGAGCTCTTTGAGCAAGAAGCGATGATGCTGGCTGACATATCCTTCCAGCGCTAACTGCAACTCCGGGATCTTTCTCCGCAACAAGCCCCGTGACAGGTCGGCCAGTTTCTCTACATCTTGCTCCCCGGTAACGATTGCTTTCAGCATGGCCCGTCCAGAGGCTCCGAGAGCATCCGTCGCCACCGAAGCCAACTTGATGTTGGCGTCTTCGAGTACCTTCTGAATCCTGTTGGCGATACGATTACACTCTTGCGCCAGATTGACCCGGTAGCGCGTGAGATCGCGCAACTCACGGATCGGTTCGGGCGGCACGAAACTGCTTTTCAGCAATCCATGCTGCAGCAACTCCGCTAACCAGGCACTGTCTTTGCGATCGGTTTTCTTGCCTGGAATGGCCTTCACATGTTGAGCATTCGCCAGCAGCAATTCGAAATGTCCTTCCAGAACGTGCCACACCGGTTTCCAGTACACGCCAGTTGATTCCATCGCGACATGGGTCACCCCACACTCGTGCAGCCAGTCCGACAACGCCAGCAGATCGCGTGTGAAGGTGCCGAACATCCGCTTTTCCTGCCGGCTCTGGCCTTTCGCCTCGGCCCACAACACGCAGGCCGTCACACTGTTTTTGTGCACGTCGATGCCACAGCAGCAGCGATATACTACGTCCATAATTTAGCCTCCTCTGCCGCTGGCGAGGGATGCTTGCAGAAAAGAGAAATTCCTTCTCGTGCTCCCCGCCTTGCGGCGGAGGCGACATGCCGTTGTGCCTCACGTGCATCCCGGACCACATTCATACACGGGCTCGAACGCGCCAGAATAACTCGGTCTCTTCGCCCACGGCTGTTGTCGAGAATACTTCAGCGAGCGAGGCTTCGGAAGCGCAGCGCAGAACCCTTGCGAGCGCTCCCATTTTCGTGCGCTGTTGTGGCGCTTCTGAAGCGCCGTGGCTCATTCATAACGTCAGTTATTCCGAATCGTTCAGCGCAGGTCAGAGTGAAAGGGCCTTTATCCGCTCGGTCCCAACCGCTCCATGGCACGCGTTATGCTGGTCCAAGGTTTCCTCTTGACAGTTTAATTTGTCAATGGTCTAATATTCTCGTGCTGGATGTCGAGGTCATACAGTCCCCGCAAGCAGCCGCCGCCGCGCTGGACCCGATCCGCGCGCGGCTCCTGGCCGAATTGTCGGAGCCCGCGTCGGCGGCTACTCTTGCCGCGCGCCTTTCCCTTCCACGCCAAAAAGTGAACTACCACCTGCGCGCCCTGGAGAGCTACCACCTCGTCCGTCCTACCAGCGAACGCAAGTGGGGCGGCATCACAGAGCGTTTGCTGGAAGCCACCGCGTCGTCTTACGTCGTATCGCCCGCCGCCATGGGTCCCGTCGCATCCGACCCTGGGCGCAGCTGCGATCGCCTGTCGGCGGGCTATCTGATCGCGCTGGCGGCGCGTGTTGTTCGTGAAGTCAGCGAACTCGTCACCCGCGCTCGTGAAAGCGGCAAGCGCCTTGCCACGCTTTCGATCGATACCGAGATCCGCTTCCGCTCGGCCGCCGAGCGTGCGCAATTCAGCAGCGAACTTACTGGCGCGATCACTCAGCTCGTGGCCCGTTATGATGACGCTTCCGCCATGGGCGGACGCCCACACCGCCTCGTTCTGGTGGCGCACCCCTTACCCCAAAAAAACAAGGAGACCGCAATATGAGCGTAAAGAAAGAAGCGAACGGGCGCCGTTCGGTGCAGGTGGAAGTGGAAGTACCGGGCACCCCCGAACAGGTGTGGCAAGCAATCGCCACCGGTCCGGGGGTGGGCGCATGGTTTGTGCCCACCGAGATGGATGGCCAGGTCGGCGGCACCGTCACTTCGCACTTCGGAGGCGGCATGGACTCCATCTCCACCATCACTGAATGGGAAGCGCCGCATCGCTTCGTGAAGGAAGGGTCCTGGGGGCCGAAGTCGCCCACCATAGCCACCGAATGGATTGTGGAGGCGCGCGACGGCGGCACATGCCTGGTGCGTGTGGTGCACAGCCTTTTCGCCGACACCGATGATTGGGACGATCAGCTGACCGGAATCGAATCCGGTTGGCCCTCACTCTTCAGCATTCTGCGGCTCTACCTGGAGCACTTCCCCGGTCAGCCGAGTTCGCAAATCCAACTCATGGCGATGCCACCGCTCGCGGGCGCATGGGAGAAGCTCGCGAGTGCCCTGAATCTCATCGGGGCAGCGCCGGGCGAGCGGCGCGATGCGCGCGACGGCGCCCCTCCCTTGAGCGGCATCGTTGAATCTGCCAAAGCCGAGTCAGTCAGTACTGCCGAGAATCCACACACGCTGTTACGCGTCGACTCGCCCGCTCCGGGCGCGATGTTTGCCACCGCGGCCCCGGCCGGCAAGAAAGCATGGGTCACAGTGAGCCTCTATCTCTACGGCGACACCGCAGCGGCCGTTGTGGCGCGCGATCAGTCCGCCTGGACTGCGTGGATGGCGAATCTCTTCGCCGCGTAAAAAGCGAATCAGGTTAGCGGACGACCGGTGCAGACTTATGAATGGAGGGAGCCAGATGCATAGTCGTGTATCGAGTCACGACGGCGAAGCTAGACCGATCTGCAAACGGCGCCGAGCGAAAGCGCAATGGGCACTGTCACTGGCAATAGCATTGACGTGGCCGGCCGCCAGCCAACGACCGGTAGAATGGCGCGAGGATTTGGTAGATCGCCTCGCCGGAACCTGGATTGTTCTGGGTACAGTGCTGGGCCGCGAGGCCCACCATAATGTGCGCGCCGAGTGGGTGCTGAATCACCAATTCCTTCGCATACAAGAGAAGACTGCAACCAGTGCGCCCGCCGATGAACGGCCATATGACGCCATTTGGTTCCTCGGGTACGATCCGATCAAAGCTCGGTATATCTTGCACTTGTTAGATACGTTCGGAGGCCGATACTCAGAAACCCTGGGTTACGGAATTCGTGAAGGGAACGAGATTCGGTTCGCGTTTGAGTACCCCGACGGCCCCTTTCGGAATACGTATCGCTGGAACTCAAGGGACGGAACATGGCAATGGTACATGGAACAGAAAGATAAAGGAGGGGTATGGGCGCCGTTTGCAGACCTGAAGCTCACCAGAGTGGAAAGGCGCTGATACCGTGACGAGCCCGAGCAGTATGGACTATACCTTTCGCTTTGTGGTCGCAAGGGTCAGAAACATGGACGAAGTAGACGCTCCGTTCTAAACGACGTGCGGATTCCGCGCATTCGCCGCATTCAAAGGTTACGCCGGAGAGCGAACCAAGTATCAGCAAAAGGGTCTTCAGCGGAGAAGGCCTTACGGGCGATATCAGTGGGCTTTCATCGAGACAATCAAGAGAAATGGGAGGGGAACTATGGACGATCGAACGGTTTTGCAAGCGCCGGCCAATGGGCTCACACGGCGCCAGGGCATCGGTGGTGCTGCAATTGGGCTAGCTGGTCTGGCCTTGGGTTCGGTTAACGCCTGGGCGGAAACGGAGGACGGGATTTCTCATACGTCGGATGCGATTCATCAATCGCCCATTTTCATGGCGAACCGAAAGCGCGTGTACGAGGCGCTGACTGAAGCTAAACAGTTTGAGAAAGTCATACAGCTGAGTGGAGTGATTCGGGAAATGAATCTGTCCGATAAGCCAGCCGAGATCAGCCATGAAGCGGGAGGCGCGTTCAAACTGTTCGGCGGATACATTAGCGGACGACACGTGCAACTTGTGCCGAACGTACGAATAGTGCAGGCCTGGCGCACAGGCAGCTGGGAACCGGGCGTCTATTCGATTGTTAGGTTTGAGCTGGTGGAGCAGGGTTCCGGAACCAGAATCATATTCGACCACAGGGGGTTTCCTCAGGGCGAGGCGGAATCTCTGGCTTCTGGATGGAAGGCGCACTATTGGGATCCGATGGCGAAACTACTGGGTTAGGATTTTCGCATAGACGTGTGAGATGTTGGCGCGTTAGTTAAGTTAGGTGAGCCGCGGCAAGTTACTCAAAACGCGCCCGTGGCTATTCGGACTCTTGATTCACGGCCCGCTGGGTAAGCCTGGCTTTCACACCGAGGCCTCTCGACTGCGGTTCTTCTGACCTTTCTGTCGCGACGATGATAGAATCGCTTTTCGGGGACTTAGGGAAATCCGCAAGTAAGGCAGTAATCAAGAGATGGGACGAGCTGGGGACGAAAAATCTCGGCAACCCGCCATCGACTTCCTGGCTTGAATTCCGCCTCGCCACTGGTAAGTTCCTTGTAGCGTTTCGTCGTGGCTAAAGAGAGTCGAGTGACGCTTCGGCCGCCCGGCAGCTTGGACTGCTTGGCCTCCTTGCCTGTGAAAACCGATGAGAATAACGTGATTCAAAAACATGGGGTTGCGCCAACACCTCGAGGCCCTCGCCGGCAAGAGTGGGGTAGCAAAGCGTCAAGGTCTCTGAGCGAAGCTTTTTGCGAGGGTGCCCGCTTCGGCGGGAGGAAACAAAATCCGCAGGACAGACGGCCTTACGCGCTGCGAAGAGCAAGGCCTTAACAACTTTGAGCTGAGCTGCTAGTGGAGACGCGGAACCTGCGACGATCGAGGAGCCAAGAAGTCAGGTGGAACGCTACGTGAGCATGGAGGAAACCAGACTACCGACATGAGCGTTTAACGGGATGTTGAACAAATGAAGTGTCTGTGGGGAATTTTGAAATTCCCTGAAACTGAATTCGGCGGCCCTTTGCTGGTGATAAGGGGATTTCACACCATCATCGCGCACAGTGCGGCATACGGCGTTCAGATATCTTCTCACTTCGGTTTTCCATCCGACATTGCCGGCGCAAGCGCCTTTTTGAAACTCCACAAACAATGTCGTCCGGACCCTCTCGAAAAACTGTTTCGCTGGCCTGGGGAGCGGATCCCACTCGCTTTCGGGTGCCCGACAGAAGGACAAGAAAAGGAAAATCGCAAATGTATGAGAACGCAGTCAACTTAATTAGTTTCTTGGGAAAAGACGCGGAAGTCAAAGCCGCTCAGGACAAGCACGAACTTCACCGTGCTCAGCCTGGCCACCAAGGAGAGCTGAAGAAACAAACAAACGAATGAATGGGAATCGCGCACCGAGTGGCCTCGCATTCTGGTTTTCGGCAAGTTCGGAGATTTCGCTGCCACGCTCACCAAAGGCGCTCACATTGAAGTCGAAGGCACGCTTCGTAGCCGGGAACAGACGCTGGAGCTGAAAGGCAGCTCCAAGAAGAATCCGGAAACGAAAAACGTCGGTCTTGGTTCATTCGCGCCGAATCCATTCGCAAGCTCGATCGGGCCGAGAGGTCGAGCGAAGACGCCGATCAGATCTCTGACACCGGCGCCCATGACGTGCCGTTTTGAGTCCCTTGGACGGAGCGGCCGCCCAGCGGCCGCCTCCTCCAAATCGCGGACATCAACGACGTTTTCGTCGCGAGCATGCCCTTATGTAAGGAAGGGCCAGCCAAGATACCATAGAGGAAGAATGCCGAGAACCAGTCAGCCGAATGTTGGTCGGCAGGTGCGCCGAGGACGGGTTAACCCTGGCGCTACCAAGCATCCTGTCATCGACAATCGCAAGTATCCCAGCACGGAAGAGGTTGGCAGGATTTTGAATGTTCCCCAGAATCGTGTGCGTCAAATAAAGGATCTTGCCAAAAAGCTACGAGCTGTTGAAGCTCTTTACTAGCAGCAGACAGTGCCGAAAGGACGCACATCGGCTCCCAGGCAATTTCGTAACTCTGTTTTCCTCAACTTTCCTTACGACGAAGAGTTTCGCGACCTCTTTTTGGCCTACGTCGTTGGAGTATGTTCTTTCGGGCTGACTCCTCGTACGACTCTCGAGATTGTCGGTGGTGAGCAACGTCTTCGACGCATTGCCGGTTTGCTCCAGTCCTGCCGCCTCTCTTTTCATGACCTTTCGAGAGTGGAGGTTGATGGCCGGGAACCGGCTACGCCCCGCTTCAATATGCCTTTCGAGGCAGGCCTCGCGGTTATGTATTCACTCATGAAGACGACGCCCGGTCACACGTTTTTCATCTTCGAGGCAGACTATACGCGCTTACAGAAGTCACTCAGCGATTTGGGCGGAACTGATGTCTATGCACATCGTGGAACGGCCGAAGGCGTACTAAGGGAGATCAGTAATGCCTTATTGGCTGCGAAGCGTCGGCCCACAGTCGAGCAGATGTTGGAAGTTTTGACGCAGGTACGAAAGGGATTGCCAAACATTATGCACAAAGCCAGAGCTGAGACGGCATACTCGGCTCGGGTCTTCTCCGATGCAGTCGTGCTCGCGAATGAGATCGTTAAACAGTACTCGTTCTCTCATGACAGGGTTGTCTGAGCGCGTACGCCGTGGCGCCAGCCACCTCAACCGATAAATCCGTTTGAGGTCACAATCTGTGATCTCAAAAATTTGAGCGCACGTCCAAAGCTCGCGCCGGTGGAATTGAGCACTCGTCTTTCGAATGAAAGGTCGAGGACAACTGCCGCTCATGCCAAAACCTATTGCGCAGCATAAGCCCATCGACCGAGCACGGCGGGCCTACTCCAGTTCCCGTGGGCAATGGTGGGCAATGCGGCACGGGAATTATGGCATGAATGGCATTCACGGCAATGCAGAATCTGCAACTTGCAGGTTCTGTTGATACCATCAGGGTTCGAATCCCACTCTCTCCGCCACTTGAAAATTTGTCCGGCCGGAGACAACGGGTTCTTCGCCTCAGCCATCAAAATAAACGGTTGTACTGGCGGTTTCAGGAAATTGTCGGGCGCCACAGCGCAACCCTAGGCTGGCCCCATGGGCCGCTCGTGTAGGATCATCAAATTGATGCCGAACCGGTCCCGCACTTGACCGAAGCGAGAAGCAAAAAAAGTTTCCTCCATTGGCATAAGGACCTCACCGCCGTCAGACAGCGCCGAGAAGACGCGCTCCGCTTCGGCGTCGCTGTCGACTGCCAACGTCAGATAGGCGCTTCGCATCGGCTCGGCGCCCGGAATATCCGCCGCGAACAATTCCGTATCGCCGATGGAGATGCGCGCGTGGAGGACCGCATTCTTCCACTCCGGCTTAACCCGGCTTTGGTCGGGCACCTGACCGTGCGTCATCATCATTCCGACCTTGCCTCCGAGCTGCTTCTCGTAATACCGGAATGCCTCCGCGCATCCGCCGGCGAAATTCACGTAAGTATTCATCCGCATGGTTTGTCTCCTCTTCGCTCAGTGCTCGCTTTATTCGCCCGTGAACAAAATGGATGCCAGGCGTCTGTTCCGCAAAACCAATGGAGCCCAGATCAAAACGGCAAACAACAGCGGAAACACAACATTAAATAACGGGGTGCCAGCGCGTACATTGCTTGCCACAGCTCCTCCCAAATAGCCAGTGAGAAAGATGGCTCCCAGGACTGCAGTGCGCGGTATCACGTAGAAAAGCAAACAGGTGAGCGCTACCACCCCGATGCCCACAATGCTGGACTCCGGATAGCCTAACTGCACGGTCGATTGCACAACAAAAGGTGGCTTGAAAAGCTTCATCCCGCCGTCCATCAGCAAAAACAGGACGGCTAAAGTCTGTAGAACACGGCTGATCCAAATTCTAGGCTGCGATGTACTGGTATTTCCTTCCATAAGATAGCTCTCCGGCATGGTTGAAATAGTTTGTGCGTGCATTGCGTTGTTCTCCTTCAGAAGTTAAACTGCAACTCGAGCGAAAACTCATCGCTCGCAGCGCAAAAAACTTTGTGACGCGGAACTGTAATCGTCAGGCCGGAAGCGTTAATGGGATATTAAATTTGGGAAACAGAGCTTCGGTCTCCAGGAATGAATTGATTCCCGCGATCCGATCGCCCGAAAGTTCCAGCACGATCAAAGCCCAAGCCTTGTGTCCGCCCTGTGGATTTGGCCGGTACTGCGCAAATGCGGGCGAGCCACACGCGGCAGTCGCGACTAAACGTGAGCCACGGCACTCGCACCCCAAACCGAGCATCCAGGTGCGAACCTCACCTGGCCCTTGCAGCCACAGCGAATAAGGAGGCATACAAAACGTCGCATCCTCGCGCATGAGAGACGTGAGCTCTTCAACGTCGTATCGCTCGAAGGCGGCGACATATTTCTCCAGCATCCGCTGTTGAGAGTCGGACAGCTCAACCGGGTCTTCTGCCCGGCTAGTGGCAACCGTGGCGCGCGCCCTCTGCAACGCGCTGTTCACCGCGGTAACCGACGTGTCCAGCATTTCCGCAACTTCCGCAGCCGAACAGCCCAGCACTTCCGTTAGCAGGAGTGCAGCGCGTTGCTTCGGCGCGAGTTTCTGCAGTGCCGCGATGAATGCCAGTCGTATGCTTTCGCGGAGCATCGCCCGTTCGGCCGGGCCGGCTTCGGCGGGGAGCACTTGGGCGTCCAGGATGGGTTCAACCCAATACGCACTCGGCCGCTTAGATAGAGCCTCCAATGGCGGCGCGCCCGAGGAAGGGGAGCCCTCTTCGATCGGACGTGCTCGGCGCCCTCGTGCCTTCAACTCGTCCAAACAAACGTTGGTTGCAATCCGGTACAACCAGGTTTTGATGGATGCTCGGCCGTCGAACCGATCCAGGGTTCGCCACGCCCGGATCATGGTCTCCTGGACGGCATCATCCGCATCAAAGACGGAACCCAGCATGCGATAACAATGCCCCGTGAGAGTCGCGCGATAAGCTTCGAGGTGCGCGAAATCCGCGATCATTGCGTCCTTACAAATTGTAGCCGCTGATGCGTCGATTAGGCTCTGTCCGACGTCGGAGTGACGCACAATGATGCCTCGCGACCGAACACCTTCCCGTCATGGCCAAAGCCCGCGCCCGCAGCACGCTTGAGTTTTCGTCCAGTGTGTATTCAGGGCCGTAGGTGATTCTCAGGTATTCGCGCCCGCGACACTTGATTGCGGGCTGCACTAGACCTCGCCGTCAGCAAGACCGGATCGATCTAACGAGAGCGCTACTTGTTCGCTGATCCAGGCTCTGACTGTTTGCGGTGCATTTGGGCGACGGCTGGATCTGGCATCAGATGGCCGGCAGCGGCTTGTACTTTGTTCTTGAACGAGCCGGCAACCACATGGTCCTTGCCTGCCATCAACGCCTCAAAGCCCTCACGCGCTACCTCGGCCGGGTCGTCCTTCTCGCTCGCCCCCAACTTGGTATCGTCCAATCCCGCACGGTGGAAGAAATCGGTCTCGGTCGCGCCGGGCATGAGTGCGGTAACAGTCACCCCCGTATCTTTCAGTTCGTTGCGGATAGCTTGAGCAAACGAGCTCAGGAACGCCTTCGATGCCCCATAGACTGCCTCAAAAGGCGCGGGCATTGTGCCGGCAATGGACGATGTGAACAGTATGCGTCCGTGACCCTGCTGAAGCATCTCCTTCACCACGCGCTTCGTGAGATGCACAGGTGAAATAACATTCAAACGAATAAGGTTGAGTTCCGATTCCAGCTCGGTATCAGCAAAGTCGCCGCCGACCCCGACTCCAGCGTTGATGGCGATCGCATCCACTGGCCTGCCGGAGGACCTGATCGTCTCATAGAGCTTCTCGACGCCCTCATAGCTGGCTAGGTCACTTTGAACCTCCTCGACGCTCGCACCCAGGCTCTCGAGAGAACGAGCCGCATCCTTGATACGTCCACTCTGTGAAGCGATCAATAGGTCAAAACCATTCTCGGCAAATTGTTTGGCGAGCTCGTAACCGATGCCGCTTGACGCTCCTGTGACCACTGCGAAAGGTTTATTAGATCCGTTGTTCATGTAGAAAGTTGTCCTCATCTGGAGACGCTTTGCAGGTCGGTCCGGTACCAAGAAAAAGTTCTGGCAAACGCCCGCCCTTCATCGATCAGGCTCGAAAGTGAGCAAATAAACAATGAGTGTTCGTTGGTCGTCCTCACTGAATCCCGACTGGCGATCGACCCAATAATTGTGGCCAACTCCCTGCACATTCATTCGGCGTAGCGCGGGCGATGCTTCGTTCGCAGCCACTACTCGGGAACGAAGCTCGCGATCGATAAGGGCCTTAACACTGTTCGCCGGATCTGGAACGACATTCTTCTCAACTGTTCCGGGTATCCCAAGTTGCGATTCAGCTTGTTTTCCGACTGATACGCCGCCATCGTGTAAGTAGGGAGCACTCCAGTAGAGACCAACCAGCGAGGGGACTTTGTAGCCGCCTCTAGAGCCGTGATGCGCCCAGCCCAAATCAATTTGCTGCTGATCTAAATCCTTGGTTGGTACCGATAAGAGCTGCGCGTTCCTGCTAACAGGAACGGGTGTATCGAACGTATAAATCACCAGAGCCGCGAAGTTCTTTTCGGTCTTTTCAAGCGCCATCGCTCGCACCGGATTTGTGCCAACCTCTGCGCTTGGGATCACCTTGTTGTTCGTTAGAAATGGGCCCGAATGACAGTTTGCGCAGTGCGCTCGTTCAAAAACCTGTCGGCCGCGAATCTTGGTGCTCCAATCAGCCGTGATCGTTGCGGGAGGCGGCACAATGGTGTCCTGCCAGGCAGCGATAGCATTATTCTGTTGCCAGAACAGATATCCAGGCGAACTCGTTAATGTCCCGTCTGGGCTGAGCAACGTGCCTTTCGGGTAAGTGGGGGGCAAGACCACCTCATTCGTTCCCGGACTTCCCCGCATCGGTTTAACTGAAGCCCAGAATTCCGAGGGCCTGCGGCCTGTGGAAGGATCGAATCTGTACTTGCTACTCGCGGCATTCTGCAGGAGGATACCCAGGAACACTTCTCTATCCATGTCGAAAAGCGCACGGCTGCTGTCGGCCAATAAGAACGAATCTGAATTCAGCGCGTGCACGTTGTTGTTCTGCGAAGTTAATCCGCGGAACGGACCCGCCGTGAAATTTCCGCTCCACCCGTAGGGGTGGTTTCCCCAGGTAAAGGACACTGGATTTTGCGTCGGATCAGCCTTCAGGTCAGTCAGCGAATCGAAGTTGCCTCGCGGCCACATCAATAAAGCAGTGTCGACGGCTTTCTCGAGCGCTTCAATATTCGGCAGCGGTTCCTTCTCGCCGCTAGAAGTAGTCACCATCCGCCGCAAGTCGCTTGGCGCGTTCCGTGGATCAATGTCGGTGTGCATGAAATAAGCGGCGGAATTGGTTCCCAGCGCCAACAGCAAACCCGCATTTAGATCCTGGTTAGGCGCGCCCTCGACTACTTTTTTCGTTTCAGGATCTACAGTGGCATGGCAGAGTGCGCAGGTGATCCCGACTCGAATCTTCCAGCGGGACACCGATATCGCCATGCCGAGCGGCACAATCGCACCGCGCGGCACATCCAATCCCGTCTCGAAGTACGATCCCTTTTCGAACTTCCGGTCACCGATGGTGACAGTCTCGGGTATTCGCACGCGCAGGTTTGTGGTTCCTACTCCTTTCAGGGCGAGGACCGCTTGCAATACGTTTGTGATTCGAAGCGGGCCGTCCAGAATCCCGACCACGTCCGTCAAAAAGAGCTCGTTGTTGAACGTCTCTTTGTAGAACGCCCTTCTACCGAGCCGGAGCAAGCTGTCGTCCACTTTGATTGCGCCGTTCGCCGGTGACAATTGAGCACGGCCTTCGCGCGTTTGCAACAAGGAGGCCGCCTCGCTCCGGGTGAACGCGCGTCCCCAGAGATCGTAGGCCTCCGGCGATCGCCTGTTGCGGCTGATCACAGCATCAGGCGAGGGCTCGTAAGCGTACTTGAAGCCCACCCCTGTAGTAATGATGATCGCGGCAAACAGGCCGGCGAAGAGAACGGCAATGGTCAAACATACTCGGCGCATTGCCGTTACCTGCGTGAATTGCTCTTGTGACCTTTATTTATGAATCAGTTCTACTCGGCGATTCCTGGCTCGTCCCTCGGCAGTGGAGTTATCCGCGACAGGATGCGATTCGCCGTAGCCTTCCACGGTCAGGCGGCTACGATTTACGCCGTGATGGGCCAGCCAGTCCGCGACTGCATTGGCGCGTTCCTCAGAAAGCTTTTGATTTGCGGTCTTGTCGCCCGCATTGTCTGTGTAACCCTCCACTTCCCACTTCCAATCCGGATTCGTCTTCAACTGATTCGCGACTTCAGATAAGACTTGTTCAGCGCCGGCCGGAATAGTGAACTGGCCAGTCGCGAAATGGATGGCGTTTTCTCCTAACGAAATGCAGTTTTCCGCCAGCGCTGCACGAGAGTGACGGTCTAACGTGGCAACAAAGGCACGGCCGGCTGGCGGCGTCCGCACGCCCGCCTCCAATATCTCTTTGTTCGTAATATCGCGTCCGTAGAGTTTCCTATTTTCGCCGCCGTCAGGGCGTAGCGTAGCACCTTCCAGCGATAGACCCGCGAACAATCCTCGTGAACGGGACCAGGAGAGAATCTCAGCGCGCAGCAAAACGTCAGTGTTGGCGCTGGTTTCCCGGCCTACCGGGCCTGCCGCCGCAGCAGCCTGGCCCCCGATGGTGAACTTGTCACCGAGCAGCCTGTTCATGCCGCTTTCTTTCATCACGAGCATGATGACGTCGGTAGACGACCCGCCGAGTTGCAGTCCGAAGCTTCCGCCCTCAATGGCAACTGCTGCCGGCGCACTCCAGCCGTGTGCACACCTGCGGCAAGATGCGAATCCGCGACCATACTTGCCTCCGACGCCAAAGGCGCCTTTCAACAGACCGGGCACAACGACGATGCACTGAGCTTTATCCATCAGTTCCTGAGGAATTCCTTTATCCGGACTCGCCATAACTTCATCTAGCGCGCTCGCAGCATTTTGCAAGCGCTTGTCCGGGGTGCCTTGCTGCGCGAACAGAATTGTCGCGGCGAGACAGGTAAGCAAACAATGCCTGATCATGTATTCAGACTACCCGATGTTGCAGCCTAAAAAGTGGCCAATTTCGAAGTTGTGCAGTTAGAACTTTCGTGCCAACATCACATGGAATCCAATGCCGATATCAACAAAAGGGCAGGCTGACGAGACGGTTCATCGAAACCGCGGCCGACGACGAGACGAAGACGCTAGAAAGCGGATTCTAGACGCCGCTCTCGAGATGCTTGAAGAGTTCGGATTCGCGGGCACAACAACCGACGACATTGCCGAGCGTGCGGGCACAGGCAAGGCAACAGTCTACAGATGGTGGCCCAACAAAGCTGCCGTCGTGATCGAGGCGCTTCGGGAATTCATCGTACAGGAGGTTCCGGTTCCTGATACGGGCGATATTTACGAAGACATCCGTCTCCAGTTGCGCAATTGTGTCAAGCAGCTCGCCGGTCGTCGTGGGCGGATCTTCAAAGCCTTCATGGTTGCGGCGCAGCATGATCCCGACCTAGCCGAAGCGTTTCAAACGCTCTGGCGTAGACCGTGGAGACGTGCGGCCAAGAGTGTACTCGAACGGCAGCGGAGGAAAGACGTACGCGACACAGCGGATCTGGACGCGGCTCTCGATGTCATGTATGGTCCACTGTATTACCGGCTGTTCGTAAGCGCCAGCGCTCCAGGCGGGGACTATACGGACGCTTTGACGGACATCATTGTTAGAGGCATTTTGAAGAGGTAAATTTATCGCGCAAGCTGCCGATGACGACCAACCATTCAATCCATTTCGTGGTACTTCCAAGCCATACGTGAGGTGGTGGTGGCTTTCCGGCCCTTTGACTCGGGAAGACATCTTGCGCCAGCTCCGGTGGGTGCGCAGCCAGGGTTTCGGAGGGGTCGAACTGGCTTGGCTCTATCCAGGCTGGCTCGAAGAGGAAGAAGATGATGAGCTGCGGCCCACTTGGCTGGGGCAGGAGTGGAGTGACCTGCTTTGCTTCACGAAATCCCAAGCAGACGCATTGGGACTCGGGTGTGACTTCACGTTTGGCAGTTGCTGGCCATTCGGCGGATCGTGGGTCAGAGCTGAAGATGCCGCGCAGACCTTCGACGGTCTTTCAGAGCAACGGCTGCAAGGCTCCTGGGAAGATCCTACACATGGTCCAACCTTCATCGTGAATCATCTGTCGGCTTCCGCCCTCGCCCGCTATGCAGAGCCACTGCTACAGGCGCTGCGCGGAGCGCTAGTAAATCCCAAATCGGCGCTCTTTTGCGATTCCCTGGAGTTAAATACCGAAGGCCTGTGGTCGCAGGAGCTTTGGACCAAATTTGAGGAACGCTTCGGCTATTCCTTGAGCGCCTTCGCCAGCGATCTCGACGCCAATGTTGATGTTCGCTACGACTACCGCAAACTGATTGCGGAGACAATCCTGCACGAGTTTTACGAGGCGTTTACATCTATCTGCCGGGATCATAACGCCTATTCACGCGTGCAGTGCCATGGGGCGCCTACGGATCTCCTGCAGGCCTACGCGGCGGTCGATGTTCCTGAATCGGAGTCACTACTATTCCCGCCTTCGTTTTCTCGCATTGCCGCTTCCGCTGCTGCCTGGGCCGGCAAACAAGTTATCAGCGCAGAGACGTTCACGTGCATCTACGGTTTTCCCGGACGGGATCCGACTTCCGAAGAGTACTGGAAGAGAGAGGACATTGGCGATTTAAAATTATTGGCCGACGCGCTCTTCGCCAACGGCATCAACCAGATTGTCTGGCACGGCATGCCCTATCAGCCAACAGGTAAAGAGATCGAGTTTTATGCGTCCGTGCACGTTGCACCCGACAGCCCGTTTGCGGCGGATCTCGCCGAATTCAACGCTTATCTCGAGAAGGTCTCCTCCTATCTCAAGCTCGGCGAGACATACGGAGGCTTGGGCATTTATCTGCCATTTGAAGATGCGCTCATGCTGGACCGTTTGCCCCGAGAGCAGCGCACGCCGGGTGCAAATTTCTATTGGGAAATGCGGCACGCGCTGCCGCCCTCCGAACTCGACGGCTATCATCCTTTGTGGATTTCATATGGGTTTTTAAAAGAGGCAACCGTCGATAGTGGCCTGGTTCGTTCGAGAGGCCTGCATGTGCAAGGGATTTACGTAGATTGCGAATGGCTGGATGCGGACTCCTTGCGAGAGCTCGCCCGCCTTGCGAGCCAGAGTGCAACTATCATCTGGAAGCATCCCTGCCGCCAGCCAGGACGCCGGAAGGACCCTTCGTATCCATCGGATCTTCAGGAGATTCTGGACAGGCCGAATGTCATGTCGAACCCAACTCAACTCAGGCCGTTGCTGGCGGGCAAAGATCTGCCATGCTACTGGGCTCGAGTATTGGGCGAGGACTTGCTAGTTTTCTTTGCTCATCCAAAAGCGAAACAGATTCGGTATCCGATGCCCCACCGTTTCTCAGCCGAGCACGGCACAGTTCGGCGTGAACTCCTACTGCGATGGAGAAATCGAGAAATGCCGCTGGAATTGACCTTCGACCCAGGTCAGTCGTTGATGTTCATCGTAAGTGCGCGAGGAGCGATAGAAATTTCGCCCATGAACTGGGACGCGAGCAGCTCTTGAACTCAGAGCCTCTGGGAAATGTGAGACATGATCATTGCCAGTGATCCTGCCCCCAACGTTTTGACTAGCCCAGGGTGTTGCGCATAGAAACTGCTGGCCTTCTCAATAATCGACGGATCGTTGTTCTCGGCCTGTTCAGCCAATTGATGAACCGCTTCGGGCGGGACCTGCTGGGCCTGCTCGGGAGTCACCTGAGAGCCCCCTCCGAGAAGCTTTCCCAGAAGGCCCGATGCAGCCCCGGGTCCAACAGAACTCAAAAGATGATTCAGGATACCCGCCTGTTGCTGTCCATTCGAATTGCTGAATAAAGTGCTGAGCATCTGTGCAAATGGAGGTGTTTGATTAGATCGAAAGGCTTCGGCCAATCCGGAAGCCAAATGCGACTGCGGAGCGGCCTGCGAAACCTGTTCAAAATCCTGCTCCACATTCCCGGTGTTGGCCGTGGCTGGGTTCGCATACTGTTGCAGGAGTCCCATGAGATTTGAAAGCGACATAGATTCGTCCTCTACTTCGGATTCGCAGGAGGCGTGGATGCTCTCTTCGAGTTTCCGTTTTCCTTCGCTAATCGGTAGCCTGCCTTTTTAGCGTCATCTTCCGTCATGAATTTGCCGCGTTTGGTCGCTCCGTAGAGGGGCCCTTCTTTGTGGTAGACGTGGGTACTCAGGTTCACCCAAACCAGGCCTTTCGCTTTTGCATCCGCAATGTCTTGGGCCGAGGGCACCGTTGTTGTCGAGGATTTCTTACTCGCATTCCTACTGCTTGACTGCGTACTCGGTGGTTGTGAGCCGCTCTGCAGAGTGAATCCGGCACTTGGCAACAAGAGGGAAAACGTTATCGAAAAGAGGCAACCAACGCGACAGGCAATATTCACGAGTTCAGTCTACCGAAGGTGGCGAGCTTCGGAGTCAAGATTTAGGGCATTTAATTTTCTCACTGAGAGGAAACAATTGCGAGACGTAAAGCCCTCGTAACGGATATTCACTCCCGGATCAACTCTGGCTAGCAACAATTTTTCACCGCATTAATCAACACAGAGAAGGTCCGCTCAAGGAACTGCCGAGCGGATCACAGGAGGAGACTTAATGCCCACCAGAGCTGGAACTTCTACGGGTGATGACTTCACCGATACCTTGAGTGATACCGCCCAGAACGTAAAAGACAAAGTGACTGACACCGCGGCCAGAGCAAAGCAGAAAGTATCTGATGCGGGAAGGCAGGCCAGTGACAAGATCGATGAGAAGCGCGGGCCGGCTGCTGATGCGCTGCAAAGCGCTGCGTCGACCATTCATGAAAAAGCGGAAGATCTGCCTGGCGGCGAGACCGTAAAGAGCGTCGCGCACTCTGCCGCTGACAAGCTCGAATCTACGGCAGGGTACATTCGAGAGCACGACGTAAAGGCCATGCTCTCCGATGTGGAGGAGATCGTAAAACGCAATCCCGGGCCCTCCCTGCTGATTGCTGTGGCAGTCGGTTTCTTGATCGGCCGCGCATTCCGCGAGGATTAGGCGCTTCGATCGGCCAGGCGCTACGAGATGGCTGGAGAAAATAGCAGGTCTATTGCGGATGTCCTCCGAGACATCCTTGCAAATGTCCAAACGATCATTCGCTCGGAAGTCAAACTAGCGAAAACCGAAGTAACGGAAGAAGTCACGAAGGCGGGGCGCGCGGCTGGGATGATGGCCGGCGGCGTAGTGACGGCCTTATTCACAGCTTGGTTGTTGCTGCTGACACTGCTTTTTGCGCTTGCCACAGTTATGCCGATGTGGGGCGCGGCCCTATTATTGTTCGTCATTATGGCGGTCGTGACCGCAATCCTGCTCACGGCGGGCAAGAAGCGATTTAAAACAGTTCATGCAACACCGGAAAAAACAATTGAAACGATGAAGGAGAACGTCGAATGGGTCAAAAGTCAGACCAAATAGAGCGCCGGATTGAAGCGGAGCGGGGCCAGCTCGGGCAGAACCTGAACGAGCTTCAGTGGAAGGTTCAAGAAGTCACTGACTGGCGCGCACAATTTCAGAAGCGACCGATGCTGATGATGGGTGTTGCCGTGGGCGGCGGATTGCTGTTGTCTTCCCTCACTGGAAGAAGATCGAAATCCAGGCGGCATTTTTTCGAAGAGCGGGGCGGCGGATCCTCCGAGCATCGGCGCGGAACCGAACTGCAGAAGAACAAAGCGCTCGAGACGTTCGACACGATCAAAGGCGCCATGATAGGCGTTGCGGCAAACACGTTTCAAGACTTCCTGGGGGAGATCATTCCCGGCTTTAAAGAGCAGTTCCAGAAAACAGTGCAAGAAAAACGTGCGGCCGGTGCATCTGCAGCTTCCAGTCCAGCGACAGCGGCCGTAGGCACCAGACAGTAAAGGATAGACATGTATCACCACATAAAAGAATTGATGTATACCGTTAACGTCGACACTCCTGATCCTCGTTTCGGCAAAATGCTCCTCGAGCAGTTCGGCGGCGCCAATGGAGAGCTCGCCGCCGCAATGCAGTACTCCATACAAGGCATCAACTGCGATGATCCCGAGCGGAAAGATTTGCTGATGGACATTGGCACGGAAGAGCTCAGTCATTTGGAAGTAGTCGGCGTGCTGACGCGGATGCACCTCAAACCGATGAAATCGAAGCGCAACGCCGCTGAGGCAGACCCGCTGATCGCGATCGTCGGTGGCGGGGGTGTCTCGCTCTACAACTCGATGGGTTCGGCCTGGACTGCCGACTATCTGAAAATCAGCGGAGAGATGGACGTAGATCTTCGCAGCAATATCGCCGCAGAAGCGCGCGCCAAAATCACTTACGAGCGTTTGATGGACTTCTGCGATGATCCCGGTACTCTGGACGCGCTTCAATTCCTGATGACACGCGAGATCACTCACATGAAAGCATTCATCCTGGCGCTCGAAAGCATGGGAAAACCAATGCTTTCGATTGGACGCATCCCGCCCACTCCGGGAATTGTGGATCAGTATTTCAACGACTCAACCGGCGTAGGCGATAGGGGAGAGCCGGATGCGCGGGGTCCATGGAATGAAGGCGGGAGCTGGGAATACGTGGAGGCGCCTGCTTTTCAGAGCTTTCGGTCGGCCCAAACGGGCGAGCGGGAATCCGGCGACTCGGGGACAAGTGACGGCGACGGCGCTTCTGCCGCTACCGGCCACTCTGCCAAAACGAAGAAGGTTACGAGCAAAAAGTCTTAGCGAACGCCGATACGCTGTCGAACGGAATTTGACGAAAGGAATATTTATCAATCTATGCCGCAAATGAAAGAGTTACTAGTAGAAGCGCTTCAGGATCTGCTCCATGCAGAAACTCAGCTCACCAGAGCAATACCGCAGATGGCCAACGCCGCCAAAAATCCGAAACTGAAAGAGGTCTTTGAAAAGCACCTTTTACAAACCGAAGAGCACGCGGAAAGGCTCAAGACCGCTTTAGCGTCGCTTGGCGGAAAAGGGCAGACGAAGCCCTGTAAAGGGATGATGGGCCTCATTGAGGAAGGCCAGGAAGTTATCGAAGAAGGACAGCAAAAGGAAGAACTGCTGGCCGATCTGGCGCTAATCGCTGCTGCGCAAAAAGTCGAACACTATGAGATATCAAGCTATGGCACGGCGAAAAGCCTCGCAAAACTGATCGGCGAGATAGACGTTGCAAAGCTCCTGACGCGCACGCTCGGGGAAGAGGAGAGTGCAGATTACCTCCTGACCGAGGTGGCCAAACCGATAGCGCAGCAAGCGACGCTAAATGACAACTCGGAACTGAGAGTAGAACATCATTCGAAGACAGGCTCAGCGTCAGCGGCTAAGACGGCGCACAGGTAACGGTTCGCTAGCACCACAGATAACGGCAGTAGCAGTACAATGCGCGAAATTGCAACACATCGCGCGAGGCTTTTCCACCGGCTTCGGATGGGCGGCATCATCCTGATCGTCCTTCTTGGCGGAGTGCTGCTCGTTCTCTCGTTGAAATGGCCGTTCACCCGCGAGGAAACGATTCGTTCTTTGGAACAGGTCTCATCGAGCAAAGTTCAAATCATCAATTTTCAGGAACGATTTTTTCCGCGGCCGGGCTATATTGCTCAGAATGTGACTTTCAGCCGCGGGAGCGGGAGTCGCCCAATGGTCAGAATCGGGAAGATCACCTGCCGAGCCACGTGGCCTGCGCTCCTCAGCTTCACGCACCGGATCAACCGGATTGATCTCGATGGGGTTCAGATCTACATCCCGGCCCACGTTCCCCCGCCCGTCCGAAAACATGCCGCGCCGAAGATCAAGACGACTGTGACACACCTCTTCGCGAATGGGACGGTACTCGAAATCGCTCCCAGACACGAAGGCGCACAAACAGTGCGCTTCGAATTTCCCGAATTGGCGGTAGCAAATGTGGCAAAAAACAAAGCCATGAGTGTCCAGACGCTTATACGCAACCCGAATCCGCCCGGAGATTTGAGAGTGTCCGGCACAGTTGGGCCATTGATGCTTGGAAAAGTTGCTGACACGCCGCTATCCGGCGCTTTTCAGTTCAGACACGCTGATCTAAGTGCGTATAAAGTGATCGCTGGTACTCTCTCGGCACAGGGGCGATTTCAGGGCACGGTAGGACACGCTGAGGTCTTCGGCCGGACGGAGATTCCGAATTTCGAAGTCACCGAGAGCCACCACTCACTCGGCCTGACCGCCGAATACCGCGCCGTCATCAATGGCACAAACGGAGATGTTGTTATTCAATCCGCACAGGCGCACTTTCTGGAGACTACACTGATGGCTCAGGGCACTATAAGTGGAAACCGAGGCAAGACAGTTTCGCTCGATTTTGACGCCGCTCAAGCTCGCATCGAGGACCTGCTGCGGTTGTTCGTGAAAGCCGATCGTCCTCCGCTCGACGGCCCTATAACCCTGCGCGCGCATGCTGTCCTGCCGCCAAGACACGAGCCGTTTATTAGAAGAGTTCAGCTAGACGGCAACTTCATGATCAGTGACGCCGACTTTATGAATTCGAGAACGCAAGAAAAAGTAGATGAGCTGAGCGCACGCGCTCGGGGCAACGAGAGCGAAATCAAATCTAAAAATGGCCCTAAGCGGGTCGCTGAAGATTTGAAAGGCGACGTGAAGCTTCGCGAGGGAATAGCAAAACTCTCAACAGCTTTGTTCGCGGTGCCCGGCGCGATCGGCAGGGGAAGCGGCACCTACGATCTAACAACCGAGGCCATTGACGTCAGGGGTAAGCTCGCTATGCGCGCAAGTCTGTCGAAGGCAGCAGGCGGGCTTAAATCAATTTTTCTTATGCCCCTCGACCCGTTGTTCAAGCAGAATGGCGCGGGCGCAGTTCTTCCGGTGCGGATCAGCGGCACTTATTCGCATCCGGTTTTCAAGGTATCTCTCCACTAGGCGAGAATGAATCGCCGTGCCGAGTGAACCCGTAGACCCCATCAGCGAATATCCGCCTCACGCCGTCAAATGGCCGGTGATGTTTCAGGGTTGGGACTGCCTCACGTTTCTGCATTGGCGATACCAGCCCGAAGTCATCCGCCGGCTGCTGCCCAGTAACCTGGATCTCGACACGTTCGATGGCGCCGCGTGGATTGGACTCACGCCGTTTGTCGTAACGCGGCTGCGGCCACCAGGACTTCCAGCGCTCCCGTGGATCTCCCAGTTTCCTGAGATGAACGTTCGCACTTACGTGCGCGGTCCGGATGGAGAGCGCGGCATCTGGTTCTTCTCGCTCGAGGCAGATCGTCTGGCTGCGGTTTGCGGCGCGCGCTTATCGTACGGCTTGCCGTACCGCTGGGCGAAAATGGCCGTCCACTGCGATTCCGGAAATGTCGATTACACCAGCCGCCGCCATTTCCGCATCGGCCGAGCGAATATCGCGATTCACACCGGGCCCGCGATCGATCCGAACGAGCACGAACGCTTTCTGACCGCCCGTTTCCGACTTTATACAGTACTCGCTGGCCGCTTGGCGTTCGCCCAAGTGGAGCACCCGCCGTGGCCTTTGCAATCAGCAACAGTGTTGCGACTCGAGCAGAATGTCGTAGAACACTCCGGAGTTCCGAAGGCCAGTGGCGAGCCGCTGGCTCATTTCTCGCGGGGTGTTTATGTCCGGATCGGACGGCCTACGTTCGTCTAATTCGCCTGCAGCCGTTCCGCAATCTCCTTTTCAGAGATCGCGCCTTCTTTGATGACTCGCCAATACGGCTCAGTGATGTCAACAGTCGTAGAGCCTGGGCCAGTACAGAGGCCGCCGTCAAGCACCAGATCGATGCGGCCGTCCATGGCGGCGAAGAGCTCAATACCGCTGTTTATGGTAGGCTGGCCCGACATATTAGCGCTGGTTGCAATTAGCGCGTGTCCGGTCTTCTCCACCATTGCATTCAACACGCTCGAACTCGCGTAACGCATTGCCAAACGACCCGTATTTCCGGTGACTTTCAAAGGCACCTTGGCGGCAGCCGGTACGATCATGGTGAGCGGCCCGGGCCAGAAGTGGCGGGCGAGAATGTAAAAACGGCTGGTAAGCTCCTTGGCTAAATCCTCAGCCATCAAAACATCCGAGATAGCCAGGGGCAGGGAGCGCACACTCTCCCGACCCTTCGCCGCAAATACGCGGCCAACAGCTTGAAGATTCAAAGGGTCGGCCACCAGCATGTATAACGCATCTGTCGGAACACCGACTACGTGCCCCCGAGCAACTTCGTGGACCGCCCGGTCGATTGCTCCCGGATAAGGATTGTCAACGTCGATTTGGATTAGGTCGGTAGCCACTTGGACGGCGCCCGGTATTGCAGCACCGGATATTCCGTCAGTTTAGCGTTCGCCGAGGGCTTCGGCAACCTGCACTGCCATCTCATACCGGCCGAATGGCGCACTTAACTGCGCCCCTTTGACCATGGACCGCGCCCGCTGCGCCATTTCTTGTCCGATGAGAATCCCTTCCGCGCGAGCCTTTTCGGCGCTATCGGCGCGTCTCATGCGATCCATATACTCTTTCGGAACGGGCACGCGGAGCTCGTTTACCATGAATTCGGCATTTCGGAAGCTGGTCAGCGGCCAGATGCCGCAAATGAAAGGGAGCTTATACTGCTCTGTCCTCTTGAGGTAGACCTCCAGCAAGTCGAGGTCGAAGACGGGTTGCGTCACTACGTACTCTGCGCCCGCTTCCACCTTCCATGCGAAGCGGCGAAGCTCCTCATCCATGTTGAGAGCACCCGGATTCGCGCCGACCCCGATGAGCAAGCTGGTTTGAGAGCCCATCGGATTGCCTCCGATATCCAGCCCCTGATTGAGATTGTTGGCGATATTCGTCAGGCCGATAGAATCGACGTCGAAGACCGCCGTGGCATCCGGGTAGGTTCCCATCCGCGGCGGATCGCCCGTAATGCAGATGAGATTCCGCACGCCGACGGTGTGGGCGCCGAGCAGCTCGGATTGAATGCTGAGCATGTTGCGGTCACGGCAGCAGAAATGAAGGACGGCTTCGATTCCCGCCTGCTGCTGGATCAGCTGGCAAGTGACTTGCGCGCTCATGCGAGCGCTGGCCCGAGGACCATCCGGCACGTTGATGCAGTCGATTCCGTTTTCTTTACAGAGGCGCGCGCCTGCTATCTCCTTGGACGCGTCAATACCGCGGGGCGGAAGAATCTCCACAAACGCAACAAATTTTCCGGCAGCCAGTTTCGCGCCGAGTTCAGACTTCTCCGAAATCGGCGTCTTCGGAAGCCGCTTGACCTCAGGCTTGCCCTCTTCGGCAAGAACCGCGGTGATCTTACGCTGAACCGGCTGCAGAGAACGCACTTCGCTCGAAATCAGCTTGATGTGCTCTGGTGTGGTGCCGCAGCAGCCGCCCACCACTCGAACACCCGCCTGCAGAAAGCGTCGCGCATACTGCGCCATGTACTCAGGCGAACAGAGATAAATGTTGCGCCCTTCCACCGTCGCAGGCTGGCCCGCATTGGGCATCGCGCTCAGGGGTTTGGACGTGTACGGAATCATCTTTTCGATGGTTTCGAGCACTACTTTGGGACCCGCGGAGCAGTTCACGCCTATGACGTCAACCGGCCATTCGTTCAAGCTTTTTGTAAAGGTCGCTGTGCTGGTGCCGTCACGCAAGCTGCCGTCGTCGTTCACCGTCACCTGCGCTACAACCACCATCTCCGGACCGGCTGCTTGTCGCGCCGCGAAGATGGCTTCGCGCAACTCGCTCAGCTCGTAGAAGGTTTCGAGCACCAATAAATCCACTTGAGCGTCGATGAGCGCCTCTGCCTGTTCTCGAAACACAGCCCGCGCTTCCGCAAACGACATCGGGCCGAGCGGCTCTATTTGCGCTCCCAAAGGTCCCATCGCCCCGGCCACAAAAGCTCTCTCGCCCGCTGCTTCGCGCGCCAGACGGACGCCTGCTGTGTTAATGGCGCGCAGCTTTTCCGCGAATCCAAACGCCGCCAGCCGTACCCGATTACTGCCGAAAGTGTTAGTCTCCAGAACTTCCGCCCCAGCCTTGGCGTACTCCTGGTGGATCTCCTTTACTAGTTGGGGAGAGGAGAGATTAAGCTCATCGAAACACCGATTAATGAAGATGCCCTTGGCATAGAGCATGGTGCCCATGGCTCCGTCGGCGACAACAATCTTCGCCTCTACTTTTTTCCGGAACTCGGCGGAGCGGGTGGACGTAAGGGGTTCGGCAACAGTCATGGAAAGAGAAGCGAAATCCATGCGGTTTCCGAACCGCGGACTTCGCGAGTTGAGAGAGTATTCCCTTGATTATATCGCGAGTGCGCGTGGCGCGGCGCTGGAGATGATTGCGCTGCGAAGGGTAACGCCAGAACGGGTGGGCAGATCAATTCACCGAGCCTTATAGGCGCGGTTTATTCAAAATGGAATTTCAACCTCGGCGTAGCTGCCTGGTGTTGCTGCCGCTACAGCGGTGGCGATACGTTCAGTGTGCAATCGCACGCGCGCCCATTTCGTAGTGCCGGTCAGAACAACAAGAGCAATCTTGCGGCCTGTAAGGTTCTGCTGATAGCGAATGCCACCGTCAGTCGAGAGCAAGAGTTCAAAGCCAGCTTCTTCCGCGACGTTCAATAAGCGGCCGTTACTCAGCCGGTCCCAACCTCTGGATTGCGCTGTGATGACCGTATGGCCTGAAAACGCCCGGATTAGGCCGCGCGGTGTTCCATGGTCAAAAAGGATGAGCATCGGTGGCCGGTGTCGAGGCTACCAGTGGGGATGTTTTGAGGCTCTGCGCCACGAAATCAAGCACGGCTATAATCTGCTCCCGCGTCACATCGAACTGTTCCATCACTTCATCGACGCTCAAGTCTTCAAGGTTCTCAATGACTGTGGCAACCGGCAGACGAGTATCCTTGAACACCCACGCGCCGCTAACCTTGCCGGGAATGCTTTCCACCGCGGGGCACTGAGACCAATCGAGAATTGCAGGCATGCTCCTACCCTTTTTTCATCGTAGCTTTTTTGCACGGTTTGCCGCCCAAATGACAAGCCAGTGACCCGCCAAGATCAGACGATTCAATGTTTCTGTTACTCAATTCTTAAACCAATACTCGGATCGATTCGCGCCGCTCGCATCGCTGGCAGAAGCGAGGCTAGCGATGCAATTGCAAGAAGCAGTAAAGGAACCGCAACGAATGTGAACGGATCGCTTGCGCCAACCTGAAACAGCATACTGCGAAGAAGTCTTGCCGCCAACAGAGCACATGGAAGGCCCACGATTAACCCTGAGATGGTTGGTCGCAGACCATTCAGGAGAACCATCTTAAGTACTTCGCCGGCACTCGCCCCAATAGCCATCCGAATCGCGATTTCGTTGCGGCGCTGCAAAACGCCCCAGGATACGACTCCATAGAGTCCAACCGTTGCGAGGACAATCGCCAGAATCGCGAACGCCCCGAACAGCAGAGTCATGTACCTTCGTCCTTGTATGGTGTCGTCCACTAATTCGCTAACCGTCTGGACACCAAACACGGCCAGATCAGAATCAACCTGATGAATAATCGATTGTGCTTCCGCGGAAACACCACTACTCGCATTTGCTGTGTGCAGAACAATGCTGACATCATCTGAATCTCCGTCGAAGATCGGCAGATAAAACACCGGCTCGACTGCGGCATCCGGTCGTTCTATCGCGTTACCCGCGACCCCAACGATTTCATATTTCAGGAGAGTCTGCTTAGCATTGTTCCCAACGAACCAGTCCAGCTCGATGTGTTTGCCGATTGGGTGCTCTGAGGGCAAGAAGCGCTGCGCAAAAGCGCGGTTGATGATCACCTGGCCAGAATGAGGGTTCTTGTCATCGAGTCCGATGCCATCGCGCTCAGTAAAAGTGCGGCCCTCCAAAAGCGGCATTCCCGCGGCTTGAAAGAAACCGGGACTGACCTGACGATATTCGGCATCCATCAAGTGACCGGAGGGCGACGGGTGACCTTCAATTTGAAAAACTGAATCCGGGCAAAATCCCGGAACGCTTACGACGGGACAGCTGCTGAAACCTACATCCTTCATTCCGGGCGCGGATTGCAATCTGTCCTGCAGTGTCTTGAGAAAAGAAGAAACCTGCGCCCGTTCATGGTACTTGAAATCCGGCAAGGAGATTCTCATGACCAGCGTGTTCGTAGTACGCAAACCCAGATCCTTCGAGAGGAGTTGCTGGAAACTGCGCATGAGAAGTCCTGCGGCGATGAGTAGGACGAGCGAAAGTGCAACCTCGGTTGCGACAAGCGCTTCCCGAAACCAGTTCTGTTGCCGCGCTGGCGTGTTCGTACGGGCTGCATCCTTCAAATCGTTGGCTAGATTCACGCGTGATATCTGTTGGGCCGGAAAAAAACCTGCCAGGACAGTCGTCAGAGCCGCCAGCCCGAGACTAAATAGGAACACCCGGGCATCCACGTGAACTTGGTTGGATTGCGGCAGCGATGCGGCGTTCGGCATGTTTGCCGCCAGATAGCCGGTCAGCGAGGAAGCAAGTAATAATCCTGCAGCCGCTCCGAAAACGGAGAGAACAGAGCTCTCAATGAGCAGCTGCCAGATAATGCGGCGCCGGCTCGCACCGATCGCTGTTCGGATAGCGATTTCACGTTTACGGCCGAGAGCGCGCGCTATCAGCAGATTCGCCACGTTTACACACGCAATCAGAAGAACACAACCCACCGCTGCAAACAGCAACAGCAGCGATGTCCGGATGTCTTTCAAAGTGAAAGAATCGAGTGCGACCACGTTTCCGCCCTTGCCCATAACTTCTGACGGATGCTGGTGCTTGTAGCGCCTGACGATGGCGTCGATTTCCGCACGCGCCTGCTCTACCGTCGCGCCGGGTCGAAGACGTCCGATAGTGCTGCTCAAAACGTGATTGTCATGCGCCTCGAGAACCACAGGCGGCAGGTGCTGTTGCAAAGGAATCCAGACCTGGATAGATCGGGAAGGATAGCTGAAGTCGGCAGGCATGACGCCGATAACGGAATACATTTTTCCATCCAGCCGGACACGGCTTGAGAGCACATCGGCCGACCCGCCGAACCTGCGCTTCCAAAGGCCATAGCTAATGACTGCGACAGGTGTGCCTCCGGGTCGGTCTTCTTCCCTTGAAAATGCTCGTCCGATCGCTGGGGCAATTCCGAGAGTCTGAAAAAGATTCGCGGAAGCTCCGCAGCCATCCACGCGTTCCGTGCTGAGCTGCTTCGATGCGCCTGACAGATTGAATGAGGTAAAAGAAACGGCGGCGATCTGTTCTAACGTCGTGGCTTGCTTCTGCCAATCCAGAAAATTCGCCGGTGCGACGGGGTTAAACGGATCGTTGTTATCGATAACGTCTTTCTCAAATAACGCGACAAGCCGCTCCGGGTGATCGAACGGCAACGGAGACAATAGGACGCCGTTTACCACGCTGAAAATTGCAGTGTTTGCGCCGATTCCGAGAGCAAGAACTGAGATGGCGATAACCGAAAAGCCGGGCCGGTTACGGAGCTGGCGAAGTCCGAAGTATAGGTCGCGCAGAATGGTCTCGAGTAGAGGCATGCTCCGGGTCTCGCGTTGATCTTCCTTAATTTGCGCCATATTTCCGAGCTGACGTCGAGCAGCGTCCAGCGCATCCTGCCCCTTCATTCCTTGCTTTTCAAACCTGGCAGTCAGGAGGGCTAAATGCTCCTCGAGCTCTTGCTCGAAATCCCTCTCAGAGCTGCCCGCAAACAGTCCGCGCAAGCGCGCAGCAAATGAACGAAGCCGCCACATCTCTCAGCTCTCTGCCCCGAGTGCAAGGACTTTACTCATTGCGCCACTGACGCGATCCCAATTCGCGGTTTCATGGGCCAGCGCTTTGCGGCCCGCCCTGGTTATTGAATAAAACTTTGCCTTGCGATTGTTTTCCGACGGTCCCCATGAGGAATGAATCCATCCTCTTTGCTGAAGACGCAGCAGTGATGCATAGACCGTCCCTTCGTTCAACTTAAAAACCTCTTCGCTGATCTGCTCCAAACGCCGGGCGATCCCATACCCATGTAGCGGCCCCAGGGCGTCCAGAGCTTTGAGAATCATCAAATCTAGCGTTCCCTGAAAAACTTCGGATTTACCAGGCATCCACTTCCTTTGCGTATACAAAAGGAGTTTACCACTTCTCCTTTGCGTTGTCCATAGGAGTGGCGCCTTCTCCGCACTTGAAAAGCTCTGTGCGATGCCATTACTCTTGCATGAGAAAATAGTACTTGCGGATCATTCCGGACGGCATTTACTATGCATGCGGGCTGACGCTGGGCGGCGTGGCGCTGTCTTATTTCCTGAATCCTTGGGTTGGGGTGCCCTGCTACGTTCTGGCTGGATTTTGCCTGTATTTTTTCCGCGATCCTGAGCGCGTTGTCCCCGCGGGAGACGTTATGGTGGCGCCTGCGGACGGCAAGGTCGTCTCGGTTCGCGAACTGAACCCCGGGGAGACGCGCGTCAGCATTTTCCTGAACATTTTCGACGTCCACGTGAACCGTACACCGATTCCGGGCAAGATCACCGGCGTGGTCTATCAAAAAGGCAAGTTTCTGGTCGCGAGCCACGAAGCCGCCTCTTCAGAAAATGAGCAAAATACGCTGGTCGTAGAGGGGCGTGACAGCCAGGTAATTTGCCGTCAAATTGCGGGTCTGATTGCGCGGCGTATCGTGTGCTACAAGCGAGCAGGTGATTCCGTAGCCCCGGCGGAGCGCATCGGCTATATCAAATTCGGCTCGCGAGTCGATGTGTTGTTTGGGCCAGAGTGGACAACGGCAGTGAAGCTGGGCGACAGGGTTTCGGCGGGAAGCACAATCCTGGCGCGCCGCGCTGGAAACCAGGAGTCGGTCTGACATTTTCAGAGCACTTGACCGGGCCCCGAGCTTCGCAAAAGAGGCCGCGTCGAGCGGCTTATGCGCTGCCTACGCTATTCACCAGCGGAAATATTTTTTTAGGCTTCGTCGCCATCCTGCAGTCCTTTGAAGGGGCCATTCAGGCCGGGCATGGTGATTACAGCACCAACCCGCACTTCATCATTGCGGCCAAAGCGCTCGGCGTCGCGGTCTTCTTAGATGGGCTGGATGGCCGTATCGCAAGGATGACCAACACAACCAGCGATTTCGGCCGGGAGCTCGATTCGCTCGCCGATGTTATTACGTTCGGCATCGCCCCGGCGGTTCTCGCCTTTGTCTGGGGCGTATTGTTCGTTGCGAGCCCGACTGAAGGCTATTTGCTCAGTCATCTCACGCGAGCCGGTTACTTCGTCGCGTTCTTTTATTTACTATGCGGCGCGGTGAGGTTAGCCCGATTCAACGTTCAAACGAACCCGGCGCCCAAGAATCCGGGCCGGCCTGACCGCAAATACTTCGTCGGGATGCCAATACCGGCCGGTGCAGGTTTTATTGCTGCCGTCGTGTATTTAGACGCCTCACCAGTGCGCTCCTTTGCGTTTTCGGTTGCCTGGCTGGTGATTGTCGGAATCGTATCCCTGCTGATGGTAAGCGCGTGGCGATATCCAAGCTTCAAACAAATCAACGTAACGAAGCCGCGTTCCCCGCTCGTCGTTTTGATCGTGGGCGCGGCGGCCATTCTGATCTGGAACTGGTCGCAGCCTGTACTGATGGCCATGGCGAGCGCGTATGTGTTGAGCGGCATTGCGATTCGTATCGGGGGACTCATCCGCAGGCGCAGGAGATCGCGACCGCCCGCCCCGCTCCCGGAGCATCAGGTTGGCTAAACATCTTTCAAAGTCGGAAACAGTCAAAGTGGCCCTCGTGGGTGGCGAGACTTTGCTCGGTCGCGAGATCCAGGAGGTGCTGCAGAGTCGCGGAACCGGCGCGGCCGTTACGGAATACGCATCGAGCGGCGAAGGAAATTTCAGCGAACAGGAAGGTGAGGCGATTTATCTCGAGCCCTTAGAGGCACATGCTTTACAAGACAAGCAAGCAATTCTGGTTGCAGGCTCGCCTGACGGAGCGCGAAAAGCATATGGCTTGTCAAAATCCTCCGGTGGACATCCTTTGCTGATCGATTGCACTGGACACCTGGAGGATGAAACCGAGGCTCGCATCGTTGCGCCACTCTTGGGAGAGCTCGATTCGAAAGTCAGTTGGCTGCTTGTGATCGCGCACCCGGCAGCAAGCGCACTGGCACTGATGCTTACAAGGCTAAGCGGTTACAAGCCCATTCACCAGAGCATAGTGAACATCTTCGAGCCGGCGAGCGAGCGGGGAAAGCGCGGCGTCTCCGAGCTGCACCAGCAGACCACCAGCTTACTTTCTTTCAAAGGGCTGGAACAGGATGTCTTCGATGCTCAGCTAAGCTTCAACCTGCTGTCGCAATACGGTGAGGAGGCGCCACAGAAGCTTTCGGCGGTAGAGCAGCGGATCGAGAGAGATGTAGCGGCGATTTTGGGACGGCAAAGCAAGAGCGCATTGATCCCGATGCCTTCTCTCCGGCTGATTCAAGCCCCTGTTTTTCATGCGTACAGCATGTCCGTGTGGGTGGAGTTTGAATCCGATATCAATGCGGTAGAGCTCAGTGAGGCACTGGCGTCAGCCCAGATCGAGGTTCGTAGTGACAAAGAAGAAGCGCCGCATGGGGTTGGAGCGACAACTCAGAGCGGCTTGATGGCAGGCGACATACGCATTGATCGGAACAATGGCCGCGCTGCCTGGGTTTGGATTGTCGCAGATAACTTGCGTCTTGTCGCCGATGCAGTTGCTGATATTATTGGCGGGCTGGGAGCGAAGTAGCCTTTGACCAGGCGCGATCTCTTATTCACCCTCAGCGCCGTTGCCGGCTCAGGATTGTCATGCGGCTATCACGTGGGCGGGAAAGCCGACTTGATCCCCAAGAGCGTACAGACGATTTCTATTCCTGCGTTCACCACGTTCACGACTCGTTACCGGCTTGTAGATCTCCTTCCTCAGCAGATTGGTCGCGAGTTCATAGCGCGAACACGGTTCCGCATTGTGAATGACCCCAGCGCGGCCGATGCCGTATTGAACGGCACTATTACCGCCGCCCAGGCCTACCCAGCTGTCTTCGATCCCGCGAACGGGAAGGCAACCAGCGTGCAGGTAGTTGTCGTCGTAACTGTCAATCTGCTGGAACGTGCCACAGGCCGGGTGCTTTACTCGCGCGCAAATTACGCCTTCCGGCAGAATTATGACGTCGCCGTCGATCCGCATCAGCTTTTTGACGAGAGCGGTCCGGCCTTTGACCGGTTGAGCCGCGATCTGGCTCACGATGTCGTGAGTAGCATCGTGGAAAATTTCTAGAGCCGCGCTTGAATGTTACCGGAACAATTTCTCGCCCGCATCAGTAAACAAACGCCAGCTCCCGCGTATCTCTTCCTGGGACAAGAAGGGTACTGGCGCAGAATTTGCAAGAAGGCGCTCATCGAACGGGTCCTGCCGGTTGATCAACGGACCGATGGGCTTACGCAAGTCGATCTGGAGAACACCGGCCTTGCAGCCGTGCTGGACGATGCGCGTTCACTTTCGCTATTTGCCTCCGAGAGGCTCATCTGGATTTGCAGCGCCGAATTAGCGCTGCCACGTCGAATTGTCAGCGCTGCGGAGGATGGCGAAGGTACCGAGAAGCCGGCCGAATCGGCGTTGGCCGCCTACTTGAAAGAGCCCACGCCTGGAACTGTGCTGGTTTTTGAATGCAGCCGGTATGATTTCGCCGGTGAAGACCGCGCGAAACTCGAACGCGTTGAGAAATTTTATTCCGCTATTCCCGCAGTGATCGAATTCCGCCACTTCACTCCCGAATCCAGCCGGTTCCTGGCGCAGGAACTTGCTAAACAATACCGGATTAAATTGCCCGGGCCGGAGCTTGCGGTCTTGTTGGAGACAGTGGCGGGAGATGCGAACCGATTGGCCGCCGAAATTGAAAAGCTGTCCCTATTCGTTGGCTCCCAGCGAAGCATCACCATGGATGATTTAGCAACACTGGTTCCAAATGCGTCGCAAAGCACCATATTTGCCCTGGTGAATGCGCTCGGGAAACGGGACCGGACAGGCGCGCTGCGGTCGCTGCAGGTCCTGGTGCGCGAGGGTGAGTATTTGCCGCTGGCCCTAACGTTCTTGAGCACGCAGTTCCGCCTGGCACTTGCCGCGAAAGAGGCGCGCGTGAATTCAGTTCAGCAGGCGCAGGCTTTCTTCGCAAAAATTGGCGTTAGAATGTGGCGCGATCGCGCCGAGCAGGTGATAGCCACCGGCAACGCATTTTCAAAGGAGCATCTGGCGAAAGCGATCTCACTGATTTATGACACGGACAAAAAATTCCGCGAAGGATATAAAGACGACTGGCTGGTGATGGAATCGCTGGTGCTGGCGTTGACGGTCTCTCGATAACTGCCGTAACTCTGAGAGCACTGACCTCATAATGGTCCTATGGAAGATGTATTGACCATAGCGGGGCGGACGTTTCGGTCCCGGCTGTTCGTGGGAACAGGAAAATATAGAAGTAAGCCTTTGATGGCGCGATGCCATGCGGCTTCCGGCACGGAAATGGTGACGCTGGCCGTCCGGAGAGTGAATCTGACGGACCGCTCGAAGGAATCGGAGCTGGATTTCATAGACCGGGGAAAGATTCATATCTTGCCGAATACGGCAGCTTGTTACACGCCGGATGACGCGGTCCGGACAGCGCGACTGGCGCAGGAAGTTGGCTTATCGAACTGGATCAAGCTCGAGGTTATTGGCGATCAGAAGACCCTCTTTCCGGATAACGCAGGATTGCTGGAAGCAACGCGCATCCTTGTTAAGGAAGGGTTTGTCGTGTTGCCGTATACAACCGACGATCTTGTGAATGCGCGGAAGCTGATTGATGCAGGCGCGGCAGCGGTGATGCCCTTAGCTGCTCCGATCGGTTCAGGACTTGGCGTTCAGAACGTGGTCAATCTGAAGATACTGCGCGAGGCGATTACAGAAGTTCCGCTCATTGTGGATGCAGGGGTAGGAACGGCTTCCGATGCCGCAATTGCGATGGAGTTGGGCTACGACGGCGTGCTGCTCAACACCGCAATTGCCGAGGCGGAGGATTCTGAGCGCATGGCGCACGCAATGAAGCTCGCAGTTGAAGCAGGTCGAGCGGCGTTTCTGTCGGGTCGCATGCCGAAACGCGAATACGCTGTAGCGAGCAGCCCGTTGGTGGGAACTATCGCGTAAGAAGCGCGCTCGAGCACAACAGTAGCGCTATTCGCCGATAATCTTGACCAGAACCCGTTTGCGGCGGCGCCCGTCGAATTCGCCGTAGAAGATCTGTTCCCAGGGGCCAAAATCGAGACGCCCCTTGGTGATCGCAACGACCACTTCCCTGCCCATCACCTGCCGCTTGAGATGGGCGTCCGCGTTATCTTCACCAGTCTCGTTGTGCCGGTATTGGGAGACAGGCTCGTGAGGCGCGAGTTGTTCCAGCCACTTTTCGTAATCCTGGTGCAGGCCGCGTTCATCATCGTTTATAAATACCGAAGCGGTGATATGCATCGCGTTCACCAGGACCAATCCCTCCGCGACACCGCTTTCGCGAAGGCAGGCGTTGACCTGATCGGTAATGTTGACGAAACCGCGGCGTGATGGAATCTCAAACCACAGTTCTTTGCGGTAGCTCTTCATTTCTTGATCTACGGGCAAGCGGCACTCGCAGGCGCAGGACTCGCTCGCGCGCTCGTTCTTCTTCAAGATTGCGGCTTCTGGCGTGAAGCAGATCCTGGAGCGAGACCATCCCGAGGAGCCGCTTCTCATTATCCGGGTCAACCACCGGGAACCGGGTCAAGCCTGTTTCCACCATCCTGTAAACAACTATGCGCAACGGCTCGTCGGTACGGGCTACCACGGGAAATTCAGAAACGATCTCTCGAAGCAGCGTCGTGGAAGCCTTCGAGGGTGCTTCTTCGAAAAGCTTCAACAGGTGATTTCGACTGACTACGCCTATCAGTTGATTGTCTTGTTCGACTATCGGAAAAAGGTGCTGGCCGTGTTCTTTTTGCGTGGGGCGAATCAATTCCCGGGCCTGATCCAATGACGTGTTCGCCGGCAGAGCGACAACGTTGGTGCGCATGACTTCTCGGACGAACAGAATCTCGAGGGGGTCAATGGCATATTCGCGGCTTAGATGATACCCGCGACGCGAGATTTTTTCCGTCAGAATAGAGCGCTTTAACGCGAGCACGGTAAAAGTATGCGCGAGAAAGCTGGCGACCAGCAGCGGCAAGAGCATGTTGAAGTCGTGAGTCAATTCGATAGCAAATACGATGCCGGTAAAGGGAGAGCGCATGGTGCCGCCGAGAATAGCTCCCATCCCTACCAGAGGCCAGAAGCCCTGGCCGAAGTGAGGAAGAAACATGCCCGCAACCCCGCCGAGCGCTGCTCCCATCATGAGCAATGGCGCAAGGACGCCGCCCGATGTTCCCGATCCCAGAGAAATCATCCAGATAGCGGATTTGACGAGCAGCACTCCCAAAAGGAAGTGAATCGCTGCGTTGCCTTTGAGCAGCAGGCCGATGGTATCGTAACCGACTCCCAAGGCCTGAGGGAAAATCAGCCCGCCAATCCCGACGAATAGTCCACCAATCGCTGGCCACCACATCCAATGAATCGGCAGCTTTTGGAAGCTATCTTCAGCGGCATAGACGCCCAGTGTGAGCAGAGCCGAGAGAGCACCGGCGGCGATTCCCACGATAATGCAACCGAGCAAGCCTTCCGGTCCGATGAACGCTGGATGAGAAGGGACCGGAAATAACGGACCGAGTCCCAGCAGGTAGCGTCGCGCTATACCTGCTGTGGCGCTAGCTAACGCGACCGGGATGGCGCTCCGCGGCTTCCATTCAAATAGGAGCAGCTCGACTGCCAGCAGCACGGCAGAAAGTGGCGCGGCAAAGGTCGCCGACATGCCCGCAGCAGCGCCCGCCACGAGCAAAGTCTTGCGTTCCGCGCTGGTCAAATGAAAGAATTGCGCAATCATCGATCCGAATGCGCCGCCGGTCATAATAATGGGACCTTCGGCGCCAAACGGGCCGCCCGAACCAATGGAAATGGCAGCCGAGAGCGGCTTCAGGAACGCAAGTCTTGGATGAACACGGCTTCCGTTCATCAAAATTGATTCGATAGCTTCCGGAATGCCATGCCCGCGAATGCGCTCTGATCCATAGCGTGCCATCAGGCCCACGATAAGAGAACCAATTACCGGAACTGCGATTGCAAACACGCCCAGATGATTACCTGCGGGAGACGAGAGGGCGGTATTGATTCTCTGGTAATAGAAGAGGTTTGTGAACAGGCCGATCAGTTTTAGCAGAAACCAGGCAACGTAAGAAGCAATTAAGCCGATGACAATAGCCATCAGCGAAATGGGTATGACTTGAAACGTTGTGGTGAAGTCACCCAGTTCTTCGAAAGCTTTTTTGTGGTTGTGTCTCATGTGTGATGCACAATCGCCTGAAGCGCGTCAGAAAGTGCGGGGCCGGAGGTTTGCAGCTCCTGCCAATGGAGGACAGAAAGGCGCTGGAGGAATTGTTCGCCATAAGGCGTCAATTCGACCAGGACCTCTCTACGATCGTGTTCGCTGTGCCGCCGGATGAGCGCTCCGTGTTCGACTAACCGGTTGATGAGCTCGACCGTGCTGTGATGGCGGATGCAAAGTCGTGAGGAGAGCGCGGTAACTGTCGGGCGCATGCCTTCCGGCAATCCCTTGATTGCAAGTAAGAGTTGATGCTGCTGGGGCTCGATACCGCTTATGCGTGCTGCCTCTTCACTGAAATGGAGAAACTGGCGAATTCTGTGGCGGAATTCCGCGAGTTGCTGATATCCCGCAGCAGACACGTCGTGTTTTGCTGTTGCTGGAGCGCTCACATTTCTATCGTATCACGATATATCATCAACTTTAGTTGATTTTGACGATGCACGTGGAGCAAAATATCCGTAGGCGAACATATGGCGAATATCGCTTGGGCCTTAGGCACCTCTGGATTTAAAGGAATACATGAGAACCAAGAGTTTTTCCGCTTATCAAATCTAGGGTTTCAAAGCGGCATATTGCGTGGTTCAATTGCTGAAATAAGCGGTTCACGATCGTCGGGTCGCACTTCCCTGGCGTTTCACATTCTGGCGCAAGCTTCAGCTGGGGGGGAGGTTTGTGCTGTAGTCGATTTGCACGATAACTTTTATCCGTGTGCGGCAGCTGCCGCTGGAGTGAAGCTGGAACGACTGGTTTGGGTGCGCTGCCGAGGAAATGCCGAACATGCGATTCGGGCCGCCGACCTTCTTCTCCATGCTGGCGGATTTGGCGTGGTCATGCTCGACCTATGCGAGGCAAATGCGCGGGTCTTGAATCGCATTCCCTTGTCCTATTGGTACCGGTTTCGCAGGGCCATTGAACACACGCCCACAATCTTTCTGATATGCGCTGCGTCGCCGCAGGGTAAGTCTTGTTGTAGTAGCAGCATACGGCTAACAGTTAAGGCGTTTCATTGGTCTGGAAAGGCGCCCTTCCTGCTTTTAAAAGGCATCGAGACAAACGCAATCCTACAGAAAGCGCTGGCAGGTCAGCCGCAAGTACTTTCCGTGGTGGCCTAAATGTTCGCTTGTATCCATATTCCCGAAGTTGCTGCTCCTAAAGCCGAACTTATGGCGTTGGCGCTCGAGTTTTCCCCTGAAGTGGAGCAAGCCGCAGGCAATACGGTTCTCTTTTCAATTAGTGGGCTTCGCAAATTGATCGGGTCGCCGCATCAGATCGCTTCTGAGATTTGCCGCGCGGGGTATGCGCGAAAGCTGGAAGCGAACCTGGCAATCGCGTCGAATCTGGATACCGCAATCTTGCTGGCGCGCAACTTCACAGGCGTGACGCTGGTGACGCCGGGCGCAGAGGAGATGAAGCTCGCACCTATTCCGATCACATCGTTATTTGCGCATAACGTAAATCTGGATTCCGGATTACTGGACGTGTTGCATCGATGGGGTGTCAAAACGTGCGGGGATTTGGCGGCCTTGCCAGAATGCGGAGTGGCCGAACGGTTAGGAACGGCTGGCGTCTATGCGCGAAATCTGGCGCGCGGAAAGATCGATCGCCCGCTGCATATTCATGGGCCGGTGACCAATTATGAGGAGCGGATGGAATTGGAGCACCCGCTCGGTTTACTGGAGCCACTGCTTTTTTTATTGGGCAGAGTGCTGGGCGAGTTGTGCCTGCGCTTGCGGTCGCAATCCAGAGCGGCACGGATACTCGAAGCACGATTCGAATTAGAAGAGCGTAAGGAATATCGATGCGAGTTAGAATTTCCGGTTCCTCTGGATGAAAGCCAGACGCTGCTCAAGCTATTGCAGCTTCATTTAGAGCGCCATCCGCCCGAAGCGCCTGTCGTCGCTTTTACTTTGCGGGTGGAACCGGCCGAGCCGCGGCGTGTCCAAGGCGGATTTTTCCTTCCAGCCACGCCGCCCGCGGACAAGCTGCAAATTACGTTAGCTCGCATTGCTGGGATGGTTGGGAAAGAGAATGCCGGCACGCCACAATTGCTGAACACACATCGGCCTGACGCGTTTCAGATGGGCGCGTTGAATGTTGGGGCAGTTGAAAATGCCGAAACGGAAGAACCGTGCAAGCAGGAAATGTTGCGATTGGTCATGCGCTTATTCCGGCCCGCCTTGCACGCGCGCGTCAGGGTTTCAGGATCAGCCCCGAAGGATATTGTTGCGCCCGGAGTAAAAGGAAATGTGATCCGGGCGGCGGGTCCATGGAAAACTTCGGGAGAATGGTGGGCCTCTACATCCTGGATTCGCGAAGAATGGGATGTGGCTTTAGACGATGGCGCGCTTTATCGTATTTATCGCGAGATGGAAACGCGCGAATGGTACGTACATGGGATGTACGATTGACGCTCTATTTCCGCCAGAATACACCAGTCCAATCAACCTCAGTCATAGGTGATGTTATGGAATGCTTCTGCCGAAAGTCGTCGACCGCGGATTTGCATACGGGAATCGCTCCGTAGTCGTCGATGATTATGAATCCGCCCAAGGAAAGTTTTGGATACAGGTGGGTGAGCACGAGCCAAGTGGATTCGTACATATCGCCATCCAGGCGCAGCACTGAGATCTTGTCCATGCTGGCTTTGGGAATCGTGTCGCGAAACCAACCCGGGACGAAGCGCGTTCGTTCGTCCAGCAGTTCGTAGCGTTCGAAATTTGCTCTCACCTGCTCCAGGCTGACCCCGAGATAACTGCTGAAAACCCACAGGGTATCGCCTTCGTCTTTCGGATAAGAGTTCGGATCGGGCTTCGGTAAGCCTTGAAAAGAATCGAATAACCAAGTGTCCCGAACCTGATCTCCGATAGCCGCCGACACGGCGCGCATAAGGATTGAAGACCCGCCGCGCCAGACACCGGTCTCGACGAAATCTCCCTGGATGCCCTCATAGATGGCGGAAATACAGCAATGCTGCAAATTATCCAAGCGCTTCATTCCGACCATCGTTTCGGCTTCAGTAGGCCAATCCCGACCTTCCAGGCGCAGGCCGCGCTCAAACGGCAGACGCCCCATGGCAGGCAGAACACCGTCGTACCGCTCATCCGGGAACAGATCGCGGCAGAGACAGCGCTTGAGCAGCCGCAGATACAGACGCGCAGAAACGGGAGTGCTGAGCTCGACAGAAGTATTGTCTGGCGCTAGCTGCGGCATTTACGTGGGTGAAACAAACCATTATCCGTTGGGCTGTTCACCGAAGGCCTGGAGGTTGCCCACTTGCATCAAGCGGAGGAGAAAGCTAATCTCTTCGTTGATCGTTGCCTCGTTTCAGCAGTGACATGGCTCTCACTCTCCCTTGTTCACTTCGGCCGGATCGTGGAGGTCAAGCGACGGAAACAGTTTACGGTAGAAGCCCCGGTCTCGGGAAACCAGACGTGTAGCCTGCTTCTGGGCGTGAGCTCCGATCAGAAAATCAGCCAAAATCCTGGTTCGCTTTCCTCCCTGTTGCCGATACGTACGCCATGCGCGGCTTGCGAGGAAATGCGCTTCGCGTATCAAAGCTTGCACACGAATCTCGTTGCTTTCGAGGAATGCGTCGCACTCCCGCTGGGTCTCGAAATGAATACAAAGTTCCGCGTATACGATGTCGCTGATCACGAGAGAGCCCTCGCCAGCCGCTTCCTGCAGCGCGTCGGCTGACGCTTCGTAGAACTGCTGATTCGGCACCAGGATGTCGAGCAGGATATTGGTATCGACTGCGGTGATCATCGACCACGCACGTCATCGATGAACTTGTCCACCGAGGAATAGCCCAGCTTGGCGAATGCGTCTCCGCAACGGCCCTTCCATTTTGCGAGATTGAGTTTCCTGGGCGCTTTCTTGAGCACAATAGAGCCACCGACCACGCGAAACTCGACTTCTGTTTCAGGCCCCAGACCAAACTGCTCGCGGATATCCTTGGGGATCGTCACCTGACCTCGCTCGCCAATTTTCATACCTCTTAGTATGAATCTGCATTCATACCACGTCAAGACGTATTCCGGAGGCGTTCGAAAGCTTTCGCCAGATCAATCCACCCTTCTCCGCAACGGCTCTCAAAATGGTAGAAATCACCAGCGTTGGGCTGTAAAAAAGAGTTTTCAAGGCAAAGACAAGAGAGAAAAGTGAGACGCCCGAGACACGGCACAAGAGAGAGATTTTATGCGTATTGGCCGTTCCCGTTATTACCTCTTTGCCACTCTGTCCGCCCTAACTCAAATCCCGGTTCTTTGGGCTCAGGCGCCGTCGAACTTCGTGAGCGTTGTGCCCTGCCGCGCTGTGGACACGAGGAGTGCAACAGGACCTCTTGGCGGGCCGTCCATGACCGCCGCTTCGACAAGAAGCTTCCCCATCCCGGCCAGCCTTTGCGGTATCCCTTCGAACGCTTCAGCTTACTCTTTTAATCTCGCTGTCGTGCCGCCGGGATTGCTCGGTTACGTAACAGTGTGGCCGACTGGCCAGCCCCAGCCAACGGTTGCCTCATTGAACGACCGAGCCGGCCTGATTCTGTCCAATGCAGTTATCGTGCAGGCTGGCCAGGATGGGGCAATTAGCGTCTTTGTTACCCACGACACCGACGTGGTTCTTGACATAAATGGCTACTTCGTTGCGCAGAGCGATCCGGACACCGAAGGTACCGCCTTAGGGACGGGCGCTAGCGATGCAGGCACGCAAAACACTGCAGTCGGATTCGACGCGCTTCAGGTAAACAGTAGCGGCAGTGGCAACACAGCCACGGGGTCTCTTGCGCTTGCCGGCAATACCTCGGGTAATAACAATGTTGCAGTCGGATTAGCCGCGCTGAGCTTGAATGCCACCGGTTCCGCCAATACCGCCCTAGGAAGCGAGGCGCTTTTTAATGACCTGATCGGCAGCGGCAACACCGCCCTCGGATTCGCCGCTCTATGGTCTGATACCACCGGGGCAAACAATACCGCGATTGGAGTGAATGCGTTGTCTAACAGCGCCTCCGCATCGGGCAACATTGGTATCGGCTACCAAGCGGGGTCCCAGATAACCATCGGGACCGACAACATTGAAATCGGCAATCAGGGTACCGCGACTGACTCTAATCTCATTCGCATAGGCGATCCAAGCTCGCAGATGAGCACGTTTGTTGCGGGCATCAATAATTCAACCGTGACGGGGTCGGCTGTGCTGGTCGACCCCAACACGGGCCAGCTCGGCATTGCTACGTCGTCCTCGCTTTATAAGGAAGACATTCATGATATTGGCGACATGAGTAACGCCCTCATGCTCCTGCGACCCGTCACCTTCCGCTATAAGCAGGCCACAGCAGGCAGTGCCAGGCCGCTGCAATATGGCCTGATCGGCGAGGAAGTAGAGAAAGTCTATCCGGAACTTGTGGTTCATGGGCCGGATGGACGGGTTGAATCAGTTGAATATCATCAGCTACCGGCGTTGTTGCTCAATGAAGCGCAGCAGGAACATCGCGTCATCGAACAGCAACAGCAGCAGATTCGTTCACTCGAGCAAAGGATTCTCGCATTAGAAGAGATGGTGCGGAAGCAAGTGGCCAATGTTGGCGCGACTGCTCCGGTGATCCCGGGTCATTAGGCCAGCCGAATCGGGATCCGCCCTTCGCACATGACAGAATCAGGTTCATGCGACCTCTCTTGCTCGTTCTGGCGTGTGCCGCGGCCGGCCTCGCCTTGGCTCAGGAAACACCTCTCACGATCTTGCCGTACACTCCGAGTCTTGACACGCAATTCGTTGATAAGACCGCTGATCCCTGTAAGGACTTTTTCAAGTATGCCTGCGGGAATTGGAACAAGCTGAACCCGATTCCAGCCGATCAGGCGCGGTGGGATGTTTACGCGAAGCTGACCAACGAAAATCAGCGCTTCCTGTGGGGCATTCTGGAGCAGGCATCGCATTCGAGCGCTTCCCGCACGGCGAATGAGCAGAAGATCGGCGATTTTTTTCATGCCTGCATGGACGAAGCCGCGGTCGAGCGTGCCGGCGCAAAACCTCTGGAGCCGATGCTCGCTAAAATTGCCGGCCTCAAATCGCCGAATGAAATTGCCGGCTATGTCGCTGAGCAGCACAGGGAGGGAATCGATCGCGGGGTGCTGTTTGGCTTCGGATCAGATCAGGATTTCGATAATTCGTCTCAGATGATCGCCTTCTCTGTAGCAGGCGGACTGGGATTGCCTGACCGCGACTATTACACCAAGACCGATCCGAAATCGCAGGAAACCAGGCAACGCTACGTCGAGCACGTCGCGCGAATGCTTGAAATGATTGGTGAATCGGCTCCCGACGCGCAGGCTGACGCGCAAACCGTCATGAGAATTGAAACTGCGCTCGCGCAAGCATCGCTCACACGCGTCGAAAAGCGAAATCCGTACAACCTGAAACACAAATACTCGCGGGACGAACTCATGCACATGGTTCCGGCATTTGACTGGGACGAGTATCTAACCCGGGTTGGCGTTCCGGAGTTCCAGACCGTGAACATTACGGAGCCAAAGTTCTTCGACCAGCTCAACAAGGAGTTAGCACAGGAGAACCTTTCTGCCTGGCGGGCATATCTGCGCTGGCACCTGGTCCATTCCGAGGCGCCCTATCTGTCTTCCAATTTTGTCCGCGAGAACTTCGATTTCTTCAGCAAATACCTGAGAGGCGTAAAAGAAATGCCGCCGCGATGGAAGAAGTGTACTCGGCTTGTGGACCAGCAATTAGGAGAAGCACTGGGGCAGGTTTTCGTGGCGAAGACTTTTTCGCCGCAGACCAAACAGGACGCGCTCACGGTCACGCAGCAGATCGAAGAGGCGATGCGGCGGGACATAGAAGATCTGACCTGGATGAGCGAGCCCACCAAGAAACGCGCGATCGAGAAGCTTCAGGCTGTCGTGAACAAGATCGGATATCCGGACAAATGGCGCGACTACAGCTCTGTCGAAATCAGTCCTGACGACTTCCTCAACGATGTCACCCGCGCATCCGCATTTGAAGAGCATCGCCAGCTGGCGAAGATTGGCAGGCCGGTCGACCGCACGGAGTGGTTCATGACCCCGCCTACTGTGAACGCCTATTACAACCCGCAAATGAATGACATCAACTTTCCGGCCGGCGTTCTTCAGCCGCCGCTATTCGATCCCAAGATGGATGCCGCTCCGAATTACGGCAACACGGGTGCAACCATCGGGCATGAGCTTACGCACGGCTTCGACGACGAAGGAAGGCAGTTCGACGCGCAAGGCAACCTGAAGGACTGGTGGACGGAAACCGATGCGAAGGCATTCGAGCAACGTGTCGCCTGTGTACGAAATCAGTACGCCCAGTATATTGCGGTAGACGATATTCACATCAACAGCAGTCTCACGCTCGGCGAGGACGTCGCGGATCTCGGAGGCACATTGCTCGCCTACATTGCCTGGAAGCATGCGACGGAGGGCCAGGATTTGAAACCAGTGGATGGATTGACGCCCGACCAGCGTTTCTTCGTGGGCATGGCCCAATGGGCTTGCGGCGACGAGCGCCCCGAATCAAAACGAGTAAGTGCCGTGACGAACCCGCACTCGCCCTTGGAGTACCGGATCAACGGCGTGGTTGCCAACCTGCCGCAGTTCGGGGAAGCATTTGGTTGTAAAGCCGGCCAGCCGATGGCACGCGCTAATGGCTGCCGTGTCTGGTGACGGCCTTCGTTTCTTCTTCTATTCGGCTCTCCTCTGCCGCTTTGCGTATCGGCGGGCAGTCATCGCCGAAGCAAATGCGAGACCCACCAGAAGCAGCGTGGACGGTTCCGGGACAGGGGATGTCGCGGCAGTATTGAGAGTCAAAGCGGCCAAGAAGCTGCGCTGAAAACCGCTAGAGCCGGTGTCGGTGATGGTCAGGCTGGTCAATGTCTGGGTAGCAAAGGCCGATGGCAGCGTAATGATCTGGTCGTCCAAGCGGTGATGACAGGGGGCATTATTAAAGCACCCGGACGTGGAATAGTTGGGTCCCGTCCATGCATTAATCGTAGTCGTGTTGTTGATCGCGTCGGTGAAATAAGATGGGCCATTGAAATCACGAATATCGCTGTTGCCTATCAGGTAGTCGGTATACGATGCGCCCCCGCTGCCCAAAAATTTCAGCGATACGTACGAATTTGGTCCTGGTTGTCCCCAGATAGTGTCTATAAGGCTATAAACGGTGGTAACATCCGCCACGCCGATGTTGACCGTGACGCTCGTGGGGCTCGAGCCATTGAACGCGATCCAGGCGTTGTTTGCGCCCGATGGTATATCAAACGGCAAACCGTTATATACCTGATTTCCGGTTGGAATCGTGTTGCCGCCGCTGAAGATGCTCCAACTGTAATTGGCGATCCCGGAAATGTCGATAGGAACAACGGTGGCAGTGGCTGGCGTGTCGAAGGCTATTAGAGCTGCGAGGGCAGTCACCCCCAAAATCGTGTTTCGAATCAATGTGTCCTCCCCCATCCGGCCTCTGAGGGCCAGAAGGTTCACATCGCAATTTTGGCCGGGAGCCGGAGCGCAACACAAGTTTCCGCATGTACGAAACGTTTCAAAGCTATCGTTTCAACACGATGCGAGTTCGTGGTAATGGTACGACACGGCCCGAAATGGCCGCTTTTTTGCGGTACACTGGGCTGCGGAAGTGAGAATCGGCATGGGTGTGGTAGATACTGGAACCGCATCCCCGCTGGTGGATTCGCCCCGGAGCGATGAATTCCGAATTTATTTCGATTCACTGCTCGCGTCGCCGCCGTTTAGGCGCCGTCGCGGCCAACTGCTAAGCTACCTCGTCGAACGTACCCTCGCGGGACAGGGCGAGCAACTCACTGAATACAGCATCGGCCTCGATGTATTCAAAAAACCGGAGTCCTTCGACCCTCGGATAGAAGCAACCGTCCGGGTCGAAATGAGCCGCCTGCGCCGGATGCTGACTGAGCATTACGGAGGAACCGGCAGGGGCGATCCGTGGCGAATACAATTCCCGAATCGCGGATACGTGCCGGTTATCACGCCGGCTCCGGCTCTCTCAGCTGGGCAGCCGGAAAGGTCCGGCGTCGAAACACGGATTCTCCGGCGTCGTTTCTGGCTGGTTTCGTCCGTCGTTACGCTCGCTCTCGCGTTGGTGGTGTTGGGGATTTTCCGGAATGCGATTTCAAGGCGCCCTTCCATCCGTTCCGTGGTGGTGCTTCCTTTTGAGAATCTGACGGGCGATCCACAAAAAGAATACCTGGCTGACGGCATCACCGAGCAGCTGACGGACTCGCTTGCGCACATCCCCGATTTTCGCGTTGTCGCCCGCACCTCGGCCTTCCAGTACAAAGGCAAGGCAATCGATATTCGCCAGATCGGCCGTCAACTCGATGCGGACGCAATCGTGGAAGGTAGCCTCCGCAGCACGAGCGGCCGTCTTCAACTCACCGTCCAGATAGACCGGTCAAGTGACGGCTACCATATCCTTTCTCAAACCTTCGATGGCGGCATGCAGGAATTGGGGCGGCTGGAGGACGATCTCGTCTTGCCGGTGTTCGCCGCCTTGCGTCCCGGAGCGACGTTGGCCAAACGGGGACCCGTCGATCCTGACGCATATGATCTGTATCTCAAGGCCCAAGCCCTCCGAGGCGAGGGTTCGTTCGAGGCTTTTCAGCAAGCGATCGTGTATCTGGACAAAGCCATCCAGCGCGATCCAAAATACGCGGACGTTTACGCCGCTTTGGCGGGACGATATGCATCGGGCGCAGTCAATTTCGCAGTCGAGCCGCTGTCCTACGCAGAGAAAGCTAAGGCGGCCGCGACAACGGCTCTGCAGTTGGATCCAGTATCCGCACAGGCCTACGCTGCTCTAGGACTGGTCGACAGTACGGTTTTATTGGACTGGAAGCGCGGAGAAGAAGAACTTCGGAGCGCAATTCGGCTGATGCCTCAGAACGCCATCGCACATAATTGGCTTGGTGTTGTACTGGTGGCCGAAGGCCGTTTTGAACCGGCCATAGCGGAGCTGCGCAGGGCCGAAAATCTGGATCCGCTTCCCGCCGCCCCTGGCGCCACCATAGGCATGGCGTATTACATGGCGCGCCAGTATGATCTGGCTCTGCGCGACTTTATAAATGTTCGAGATCTGCACCCCGACGTAATCGCCGTGCACCCGTGGATGGGCGCGGCGTGGGAGGCAAAGGGGCAATTGAACAAAGCCATGGCCGAATATCGCCTTTCTCTCGCCAAGATGCCCGCCGATACCAAACCACGCATCGCACATCTGCTCGCGATGATGGGCAAGCAGAAGGAATCGCGGAAAATGCTGGCACAGATGGAACACGCCGAACCAGGAGAAGCGCCGCCCAGCGCCTTCGATATTGCCGTTGTGTATGCCGCGCTGGGGGATCGCGACCGCGCTTTCGAGTGGCTGGAGCGCTCTTACAGGGACAGGACCATCTACTGGCTGAAGGTGGATCCGATGCTGGATCCGCTGCGGAATGACCCCCGGTTCGGCCAGCTGCTCAAGAAATCGGGGCTGGGAACATAGAGTACGGCCTTCGCCGAACGATTTTCTTTTCCCGATCTAATTCGAATGCCTCCGCCGTGCTCGAGCCGGTATCGTAGACCACAAATGTGGGAGCGACCTCTTCCCATTTACCGCTGGAAAACTTCGCGCCCATAATCGCGCCGGGATTGATCAACAGGCAAGATCTCTCACGCGAGATTTCGAATTCGTGATTGTGGCCGAAACAAACTACGTCGTAATCACCTGATTTTGCTAAAGGCCGCGCCAGGTAATCAAAATGATTCACGGCGAAGCGTGTGTTATCAAAACTCGTTTGAAACAGCTCGCCGTGCAGGTTGCAGTTCGGTCTTTTCGCAGCTTTCAGAGTGATGCGATAGAGGTCTGCATCGTTATTTCCGAAAACGATATGAATGGCCTTTTCAAATTTCGCCAGCTCATCGATAATAAACGGCGAGCATAAATCACCGCAGCAGATCAGCGCATCGGCATCTTGAATGGCGTTCAGCGCTCCTGCCAGATTCCACAGGTTATCGTGGATATCGGAAAGAATCGCGATGCGCATCTCTCATTCGTAGAAATTCCGGTCCCAGGCGTGGCGCTTGAGAATAGCCAGCGTCTTTTCATCGAGCATGCCGGCCGCCGCCGCGCGGCAGCTGCTTTCAACTGTCGCAACTCGGCGCATTCCCGGGATAACGGTCGTAACGGCTCGATGAGAAAGGCAGAAGCGAAGAGCGATTTCCGCCAATGTGCCTGGCACTTCAGCCAGATCCCGCTTAAGGGCCTCGACGTGTTCGACAACCTGTTTCTTGCGATCACCCCGGAAGTACATCTCACGAAATTCACCGGGTTCAAACTGAGTGTCTTCCGTGATATTTCCCGTAAGTCCGCCCTCATCCAGCGGCACGCGCGCCAGAACGCCCACTCGCATCTGCTGGCACAGTGGGAAAAGATTCTTCTCTGCCGTTTGATCAAAGATGTTGTAGATGACTTGAACAGCCGTAAGCGTGCCCGTCTTTATGGCCTCGAGAGCGGAATCGGGATCGTGCTCGGAAATTGAAATGCCGAAATAGCGGACCTTCCCGCTTGTTTTTAAATCTTCAATTGCGCGCCGCCACTCTTCCGTGTGCGTCCAGGCATCAGTCCAGACGTGGAACTGCTGAAGGTAGATCTGCTCGATACGGAGATTCTTCAGGCTTTCTTCCGTACATCGAATAATGTAGTCATACGGAAACACTTCTGAGATGGGAGTGGAGGGCGAAGCCGGCCAGACGCGGTTCTTCGGCGGAATTTTAGTGGCTACTAATATCTTGTGAAAGGCCTGGTTCACTACTTTGCCGACAAGCTGCTCGCTGTGCCCGTCGCCGTATGCGAGCGCTGTATCGATAAAGTTGACTCCCAGCTCGAACGCGCGCTTGAGAGCTCGCATTGACTCGTCGTCTTCCCCGCCCTGCCATTGCTTACCTCCGATGCCCCAAGCGCCAAAGCCGAGTTCACTTACTTCGGCTTCGGTGGTACCTAGTTTCCGATAATGCATGTGGCGTCCCCTCCATGGACTCAGAGCGGCTTGACAAAGTTGCCTTGCAATAGGCGGCGAATTAATTGAAGGCATCTCTGTTCGGCGTCTTGCGTTGTTATTTCGAGCGACGCAGAAACGTTGGCCGCGATCTCGGCGAGCGTGCGGGTCCCGTCAAGTAAGGGGATAAAACTAGCGACAACCTCATCCAGGTTCAGGCGGTCCACCAAGCCTTCGGATCTTACTAGCTGAATCGAGATAAGTTGCCATCCCTCCGAGGTCAAAGCGCGCCGCTGCTCGAGTCCGGCATCGGCGGAGAGACGGAACCTGGTTCTCAGCAGCTCCACTTCGGATCTGGAGCTTACAAAATTGAGCGCATCGAAGCGCTCGCGAATGAAGTTGCCGGCAGCGTCGCCGATCGCCTCCGACGAAACAATAGAGACCCAATTTGCGCCCGCGCGTTTGCGCATGATAATGATGCCGCCGATGACGCTCTCCACATTACGCTCTTCGAAATAAGAGATCCGCTCATTGAATGAGTGGCCCTCCGAGCTGCCGTGCATGAGAGCCGCTTCATTCACCCGGACCTCGGCGTAATCCGCAGGCTTCCTTTCGGTCCCTTTTAGAACCAGCACATCACAACCGGATTCCGCGAACCATTCGCGAAGCCGATCTTGCCAAGGCTGGCCGCTCACTTGCACCCACTCGCAGATCATCTGGAAAAAACCGCCGTCTTCCAGATAACCCGGAGCTTCTTTCGCGAGCCGTCGGCAAAAGCCATCCAGTTCCAGAGGACTGTCGGAATACGTGAGCTTCTTAGCCGGGCTTACAAAGAAGGGCGGATTGGCGATGATGCGTGAAAACGTTTGACCCTGCACTGGGTCGAAAGCATCTCCACAAACCGCGGTAAAATTCGTGATGCCGTTTAGCGCTCCGCTAAAAGTCGCGAACTCTACAGCCCGTTCGTTAATGTCGGTTGCAATGACCCGCTTGCTGTAGGATGCTGCTTCGAGCGCGAGGACGCCACTGCCGGTTCCGATGTCGAGAGTTGCTTCTGAAGGCTCGCGCAGCGTCAATCTGGAAATCAGCTTCGTAGTGAGACTCGGACCAACAACCACGTCGGGATTGCCTTTACGATTCTTCGTGGTATCACAAGTGGCGATGACATTAGCAAACGGGACGAAAAGGCACTGAGGCTCCAGTTGAGAGCCGACTTTGGTGAGCGCTCCGGCTTCGAAAAAGCCCGTTAGAATTCCTTCCGGAATCAGCGAGCGGCAGATTTCGACATCTACGGATGCGCCGACAAAAAACAAGCGCGCCAGCAGATGCAGCCGCGTACCGCCGGAAGTCTTGTAGAGCAGCGGCTCGAGATTGTCCAGGTTGGTGTGCAGACTGTGTCCCAAGCCGAAGTCGGTCCCCAGACGATCGACGTTGTAGCCGGAATCTGTAAGGAACTTACCCAGGGCACGCACGCCCTCGAAGGAGGTTACAAGAAGCATTCAGGAAGACTGTAAGGAACGATGCCAAAAACAGAAAGGCCGCCGAACTTTTTGAGCAATTGCCCGGCGGCCTGACTACGCTGGTTTTATTCTTTACGGGCGAGCGACGTTCTCAGCCTGCAGGCCCTTCGGGCCTCGCTTGACTTCGAACTCCACCTCCGCACCCTCCTCAAGTGTCCGGTAACCGTTCATGTTGATCGCCGAGAAGTGGACGAACACATCATCGCCGTTGGAGCGCTGGATGAATCCGTAGCCCTTTGCGGCGTTAAACCATTTGACAACACCTTTTTCTCTCACTACTAATCTCCTGTTATTGCTGCGAGATGAATGCCCACTCGCCCGTCGCGAATATCAGGAGAGCTAAGCCCTCCCGATGATCGTTTGGGCTCGCAGGAGTACAACCAGCTAGCATCGAAAAATCTGGAATACACTGTAGCAGATCGGTGTGCTTCGGGCAAGCAAAAAGATTGGAATCAGTATCTTACTGAGATTGCGCTGAGTTCTAGAGGTACTTGTAATTACAGAAAAGTCCTAGATCAGGCGCTCTGCTGATGTTAAACAGTGGCGGTACCGTTGCTCGGTTCACGTTTGGCGATTGCAGCGCTGCGAAGCGTCACGGGAGAGGGAATCGTCAGAAGACGCCGGGACAGCTTTACCAGTCCGCGGCGTTCTAGTTGGTTCAGAGTGGTGGAGGTAGTTTCGCGCGTTGCGCCAATAAGGTCCGCCAATTCCAACTGGGTAATCGGAAGCTGATAACCTTCACCGTCGTCAAGCGGTTTCACCAGCGCGGAAAGCTCGGCCAAATAGTGTATGATCCGGTATTCCACGTCATGGAGGCATAGCAGCTCAACCTTCTCGGCGAGCGCGAGCTTTCGCTCCAGAAGGTGCGCGATCAGCGCAGCGGCCAATTCAGAGTTGCTCGAAATTGCGCGAGCAAGGACTTCGCGCGGAATTCGGAAAACATTCGCGGCGGTCAGCACCTCCGCTTCCGCAGAGTAGTTCTGCGACTCTTCGGATAACACCTCTTCTCCAAGCAGGTGTCCCGGTCCACAAATGACAAGAATGATGCGGTTTCCACACTTGTTCGTGCGGGTTAACTTCACGAGCCCGTCTTCGATGAAGTATAGAGAATCGGCGATTTGGCCTTGAGAAAAGAGGGACGTTGACCGGCGAAGTGCAGTGAGGCGGCTTACGTCTGGGAGAGGCAGTAGGGCCGCTCGTACGGCGGATGAAAGAGAGGTCACATTCAAAGTCCTCGGCTGTCTCGTATTATAAAGCAGTTATAGGGCCGCGGCCCAGGTAAAATTGCGGTTCACCCCGAATTCGCAAGGTTTGTGGAGGCAGAACTACGGAGTTTCAGGGCGAATTGCGCAGCCATTTCGAACACGCGGGCAGGATCTCCTGTCAAGATACTTTCGCGCAGTTCGCTCAAGGTGTCAAGAAACATGTCAATCGCCGGGAGAACTGCCGCTTGATTGGTCGCTAAAATACTGAGCCACAGGTCGGGAGGGCTCAAGGCCAGGCGTGTCATGTCGAGCAATCCGGCACCGAAGATTTCGGCTAGAAGCGCCTGATTCTGCTTAGCCAGAGTAGCCGCAAGGGCCGTCGAGACAAGCTGTGGGAGGTGCGAAGTGAAGGCGACGATGGCATCGTGTTCCGACGGAGTAATTTGGATCACCTTCGCCCCGAGGCGCGAGAGCCAGGCGCGGAACTCCACGAAGATCTCCCTGGTGTCCAGGCCGACAGGGGTGAGAACGTAAGGACGGCCTCGAAAGAGATCCGGGTCGGCGGCCTCAACGCCCCGCTGTTCTTTTCCCGCCATCGGGTGCCCGCCCAAGGAAGACTCCAAACGGGAGGCACTCGGAGGCTTTCTGAACAATGGCGAGCTTAGTACTTCCGGCGTCCGTTATCAGGCATTCCGGGCGAGCAAAGGGGCCAAGCGTTTGCAGCGTTTGTAAGATGCGATCGACCGGGGTGGCCAGATAGATCAGATCTGCTTCCGCGGCTGCTTCCTCCAACGTTGCGCTCCGGGAAATCGCGCCCGATTTGAGACCGGCCTCGAGAGCTGGCGGGGAGCTGACGCCTAGTAACTCACCAGTAAAGCCCGCTTTTCGGAGCGCTAACCCAAAAGAGCCACCGATCAGCCCCACGCCGACGATCGCAACTGTTTTCATTTAGGCTGTGCGGCCGATGGCTGCGGCGACTGCGCGGATCTGCTGCATCATCTCCGAGAATTGATCGGGGCGCAGAGTTTGCGCTCCGTCGCTCAAGGCGCGATCGGGATCAGGATGCACTTCGACCAGAAGCCCATCCGCACCGGCTGCGATGGCGGCGCGGGCCATGGGAACCACGTAATCACGCTTGCCGGTTCCGTGCGATGGATCAGCGATGACGGGGAGGTGCGTGAGACGCCTCAACACCGGGATCGCCGCGATATCCATGGTATTGCGCGTACTGGTTTCAAAGGTGCGAATACCGCGCTCACACAAAATTACTTCATAGTTTCCGCCGGACATGATGTATTCGGCCGAGAGGAGCAGCTCTTCGATAGTTGCCGCGATACCACGCTTCAGCAAAATCGGTTTGCGAACCTTGCCCAATTCGCGAAGCAGATTGAAGTTCTGCATGTTCCTCGCGCCGACCTGGAGAATATCCGCATATTCCAGTAAGAGCGGAATTTGGGTCTGATCCATCACTTCGCTGATCACCAACAAGCCGTGGCGATCGGCTGCGGAACGCAATATTTGAAGACCTTCTTCGCCCATGCCTTGAAAACTGTAAGGCGAGCTGCGCGGCTTGAATGCGCCGCCGCGAATCACTTGCGCTCCGGCGGAAGCAACGATTCCGGCCGATGATTCGATCTGCTCCTCGTTCTCAATGCTGCATGGGCCAGCCATCGAGACAATTTTGGAATCGCCGATGGAGACATTGCGGATTTTGATAACCGTGCCTGCGGGTTTGAAGTGCCGGCTCGCCAATTTGTAGGGCGAAACGATGCGGTGACATTCCTTGACGCCCTCCATTACTTCGAGAATCGCGGGATCGAAATCGTCAATCGGCCCTACTCCTCCGAGCACGGTATGCCGCACACCCGTCGAGCGATGCACGGTGAAACCCATATCGACGAGACGATTAATGACGGTTTCGGTCTGGGCTTCGGTCGCGCCCTCTTGCATCACGACGAGCATGGTTACCTACCGGTCTGAATTGCCTTCGAGCATTTTGATCTTTTGCACGTTTCTCATCTCATCAATGATGCGCTCAAAAATGCGCTTGACGGCATCATGAGGAAGGGGCCCGCAGTTATGGCTGGTGACGTTCGCAAAGACCTGATCTTCGCGCTTCGGCTCGTAGATGGCAAGCCGAAGGTCCTGTTTGATGCGGCCGATTTCTTCTACGATTGCGGTGCGTTGATTTAGCAATTCGAGCAAGCGAAGATCCAGTTCGTCGATATGCACGCGACAGCGGGAAAGATCATTTAGAGAAAATCTGCTCATTACTTGCGAAAAGAGGCAGTCAGCTGATGAGTGAAGCTCTCCAGCTTTGCGGCAAGATCCGGAGACGCAGCGCTGGTCTCGATGAACTTAACAATCGCGCTGCCGACAACCACGGCATCGGCAATAGTTGCGACTTCAGCTACCTGTTCCGGCGTGCTGATGCCAAAGCCGACAGCGAGTGGGAGATTACTAAGCTCGCGCATGCGCCGGGTGAGGGGAGCCGCCGCTTCGGATAAAGAAGCCTGTTCGCCCGTGACACCGGTGCGCGAGAGGAGATAGATGAAGCCTGAGGAATGCTCGGCTACCAGGCGAAGGCGGCGCTCGGAGCTGGTAGGAGCGGCGAGAAAAACCGTATCGAGACCGTGCTCGCGAAGGCGTCGCACACGGTCCCCAGCCTCTTCCACAGAGAGGTCGGTGAGGAGCACGCCATCGACACCGGCATCCGAGGCGTCTCGGGCAAGTTTGTCAAATCCGTAACGCAGCATCGGATTTAGATAACTGAAGAGCACAAGCGGAATTTGCGAGTGGCGGCGAATCTCGCGAACGATTTCGAGAACGCGCGGGAGCGTCATTCCGGCGCGGAGAGCACGATCGGACGCACGTTGAATGACCGGACCGTCGGCAATGGGGTCAGAGAAGGGCACGCCCAGCTCAACCAGATCAGCACCACCGCGCTCGAGCGCAAGGACGAGAGAGGCGGTATGAGCAGGGCTGGGATCGCCGCAGGTTAGATACGCGATGAAGGCCTTCTTGCCTCCTGAGCGGCAGTTCGCAAACAGCGAGCCTATGCGCGTTGTGGTCTCAACCGGCATCTTCCTCAAGCTCCGGCATATTCTCCCGGTAGATGTCGATGTCTTTGTCTCCGCGGCCCGAGACGTTGACCACGTACACACTGTTTGGCTCCGACGGCGCACGGCGGATGGCCTCAGCGATGGCGTGTGAGGATTCAAGGGCGGGAATAATGCCTTCCAGACGAGCGAGCGCCTTGGCCGCTGTGAGCGCATCAGCGTCGCTGATGGAGACGTACTCCGCGCGATTTCGATCGTGCAACCAGGCGTGTTCCGGCCCTATAAGCGCGTAATCGAGACCTGCTGATACGGAGTGCGTGACACCGATCTGGCCTTCTTCATCCTGCAATAAATAGCTGAACGCGCCATGCAAAACTCCGGGTGAGCCTCCGCTGAATCGAGCGGCATGATCTCCTAACCGGTGTCCGCGGCCGCCGGCCTCGACACCGATGAGACGCACGGACGAATCAGCGACGAACGGATAAAAGATGCCGATGGCATTGCTGCCGCCGCCCACGCACGCGAGAATTGTGTCCGGGATGCGGCCGATCTGCTCGAGCGATTGAGCCCGGGCTTCTTCGCCGATGACTTTGTGAAACTCGCGGACCATCATCGGATAGGGATGAGGCCCCAATGCCGATCCCAGCAAATAATGCGTGGTGCCGACATTCGTCACCCAATCACGAATCGCTTCGCTGATGGCGTCTTTGAGCGTGCGGCTGCCGTTTGCGACAGCTACGACAGTCGCTCCAAGCAGGCGCATGCGGAAAACATTCAGACGCTGACGCCGCATGTCCTCTTCGCCCATGTAGACGACACATTCCATGCCGAACAGAGCGCAAACGGTAGCAGTAGCGACGCCGTGCTGGCCCGCGCCGGTTTCGGCGATGATGCGATGTTTACCCATGCGGCGGGCAAGCAGGATCTGCCCGAGACAGTTGTTGATTTTGTGAGCGCCGGTATGGAGCAGGTCTTCTCGTTTGAGCCAAATCTGAGCGCCTCCGCAGCTTTCGGTCAGACGATTTGCGAAGTAGAGCGGTGTTGGACGGCCTGCGTAGTGGTGAAGCAGAGATTGAAGCTCGGTTTCAAAGCTTGGATCGAGGCGAGCATTCGCGTAGGCCTGCTCGAGCTCTTCGAGGGGCGACATCAATACTTCGGGGACGTATCGACCGCCATAAGGGCCGAAATGGCCGAGCGCGTCCGGAACTGTGGTTGAGCTCATTGCGCGATTTCCTGAAGCTGACGGCTCGCCTCGAGCGCCGCTTCGATAAATTCACGAACGCGCTGAGGATCTTTTTTCCCAGGCCTTGATTCGAGGCGGGAGCAGGCGTCCACACCCCACGGCTGCGCGACCCGAATCGCTTCGGCCACGTTGGTCGCGTCGAGTCCACCCGCGATAATCACGGGGGGCAATGATCCCGCAGCGAGGCTCCAGTCGAAGGTCTTTCCCGAGCCGCCGAACTTTTCTGAAGGCGTATCGATCAGGTAAGCTTCCGCAGCCGGATCATCGCGGCGATCTCCCGGTCGAATGGCCCTCCAGATACGAGGATGCCCATCGGCGGGGCAATTCCCGTGCAGTTGAAGCACATCGAGCGGAAGCTCAGCCGCGACGTCGTCCGTGGAGTTCACGAACACACCTACTCTCAAGAACCCAGCCGGTAGCGCGTTCATGATCTCTCGAGCGCGGCGAGGCGCAATGTAGCGCGGACTTTTGGGATAGAAATTGAACCCGAGTGCGTTCGCCCCGGCGTCGAGCGCCACGCGCGCGTCGGCTTCATTTGTGATGCCGCACACTTTTATGATGAACATGGCGCTGGTTGAAGAAGAGCCTTGAGGGAGGCGGCAGGGTTGCGGGACTTCATGAGCGATTCGCCAATCAGGAATGCCTCAAAACCTGCATCGAGCAGCAGGTCCATATCGGCGCGGGTATGAATGCCACTCTCACTCACCCGAATCGAATTGTTGGGCATCAGATAGCTAAGACGCAGAGAGGTATCAAGCGACACTTCGAAGGTCTCCAGATCACGGTTGTTCACTCCGATGATTTCGGCGCCTGAATCGATCGCCTTCGCAAGATCCTCCTGATTGTGAACCTCGACGAGAGAGGCCATATCTAGAGAGGATGCCAGCTCGCGGAAACTCTGAAGATCAGAGACATCCAGTATGGCGGCGATCAGCAGGATCGCATCCGCGCCATGAGCAGCCGCTTCGAAGATCTGCAGGCGATCGACGATGAAATCTTTGCGCAGGACGGGCAGATTGACCGCTGCGCGGGCGGCTTCGAGATCGTGAAGCGAGCCCTGAAAATAGTGCCGATCGGTGAGCACCGATAAACAGGCCGCGCCGCCTTCTTCATAAGCGTGCGCGATGAAAGCCGGATGGAAGTCCGGCTGGAGGAGTCCTTTGCTCGGCGAGGCCTTCTTTATTTCCGCAATGATGGCCGGCTTCGTGTGTTGGAGACCCTGGGCAAACGAGCGGGGATGGGACTTACGTTCATGGGCCTCACGTTCCAAAATGGCCGCACGGGAATGCAGTTCAGCAACTTCCTCTTGCTTGTGCTGAACGATCCCGGCAAGCAAGCCGGAGGTGGTGCGGAGCATCATTGCGGAGGGAAGAATCCTAATCGTAACAGGTTGGGAAGCCCTCCCACGGGGACTCTCATATCGCCGATTACTACGTTACCGGCGCCTTGGCGAGGGCTGCGGTTGCGAGCGTGCCGCCCAAACCCATGGTTTCGACTGCAGAAGACGGCACGATCACCATGGAGCCGCGTTCTTTAATAGCTTCATACAACATGTTCATCGCGCGTAAATGCAGCGCGACCGGGTTGTTCTGATAGGTCAAAGCGGCTTGGGAGAATTTTTCGGAGATTTCGGTTTCCGCCTGCCCGAGAATGTTGCGCGCCTGGCGCTCGCGCTCAGCCTGGGCCTGCCGGGACATCGCGTCTTCGAGCGCCTGCGGAATCCGAACATCGCGGATCTCGACCGATTGCACGGTAATGCCCCAGGGATTGGTCTTCTCGTCCAGAATCCGTTGCAACTCGCGTCCTAACGATTCGCGCTCTGTAATCATTTGGGCCAATTCGTGGCGACCGATGGATTCTCTCAGCCCGGTTTGCGCGCTCATAGTGATGGCCTGAACGAAATCTTCGACTTCGAGAATAGATTTCTCCGCGTTCCAGACCAGCCAAAACACGATCGCGTCCACGTTTACCGGCACAGTGTCGCGCGTGAGCGTGGATTCGGCAGTAACGCTGGCCACGCGCACTCTTTGATCGACGTATCGGCTGAGCCGGTCTATGATTGGGATCACGTAGAACATTCCTGGCCCTCGCAGCCCGATAAAGCGGCCCAACCGCAGGACGGCGACTTTTTCCCACTGATCAGCTACCTTAATTGAAAACAGCAGATAGACACCGATCAACAACCCGGCAACCAGGGGCGCCTGATTGCGCAGAGCAGCCGTAAGCCCGAAGCCCGCGGCGAGTGAAATCGCGAAGAGCGCCACCGCGATGCTACTTACCTGATTTTTGGTTCGATCCCGCCACATAATACTCATTTCCTCCTTTTCCCAGCGTCGTTGCGAAATTCTTGCAGTTCTTCCATCAATTCTTCGAGCGTGAAGCCCCCTGAACCGGCCCGAGCCACGAATTCGCCAACCAGTTGATTCAACCGGCGCTGCCGCTCGGCGGTATCGCGCTCTACTTTCTGATGACTGATAAAGGTGCCGGTGCCCTGCTGTGTCTCGAGCACACCTCGGATTTCGAGTTCTCGGTAAGCCCGTATGACCGTGTTCGGATTGACCGATAGATCGACAGCCATCTGACGGACCGTCGGAAGCTGATCGCCTCCAGCGAGTGCTCCCGCTGCAATGCCGCCGGAGACCTGGTCGATGATCTGGCGGTAAACCGGGACGCCGCTGTGCAGATCCAAGCGGAACTGGAAGCGCTTTCGCTGGTTTGATGTAAGGCTCACCTGAAAACTATATTGTACTAGTTGTATAGAACAGTCAAGCAATTTTTGAGGGAATTGGAGGGAGATCGCTCCCTGACGGTCGCGGCTCGGAAGGGATGCGGCGTAGTGTCAATATTGTCGGGGAGGCAGATCGCTCCCTGGCGGTCGCGGCTCGGAAGGCGCGGGTAATGTCAACATCGCGTGCCAGGTAGATCGCTCCCTGACGGTCGCGGCTCGGAAGCGGTATGCCGGGGACGGACAGCTCCGTCCACGAACGTGTGAAGCGGGGACGGACAGCTCCGTCCACGAGATGCAAGCTGGGTCGTATCAAGATTCCCTGTTTGGGACGGAGTCATCCGTCCCCTCGTCGGCGCGCTGCTTGGGTGCGGGCAGATTGCCGCCGCAGGGGCCGATGTGGCCGGAGGGATCGGCTTTCTCGGCGTCGATTACATCGAGCCAGGTGTCGATCATCATGCGCTGAATTCCCGTGCCGCCGCGCTGCCGCCGGTCCTCGTCTGTCGTGGCCCAGTGATATTCGGGCGGAATGCTATTGACGAAGTTCATTGTCCGGTACACCATTTCGGGCGGCGGATCCATGGCCTGCCCTTCTTCGATCAGTTTTTCATTGGAAGGGAACAATTGAGTCTTCGTCACGCCGTCTTCGACGGTGATTTCGATCGATTGCTCGAGGATCGGAATTTTACGCAGCTTCTTGGGATGTAATTGGCCTTGAAAGATGGTCTTCGAGCGGCTGGGAGGAGCGCTGGAATCCTCGATCTGTTTCCCGATGCGGTCGAGCGCTGTGCGCAATTGCTTTTGCGTACTCTGCATGGCAGCAAGCGGCTCGGAGATGTCCACGTTGAGAGTGCGGGCCTCTTGGACGGCTTTGCTGATGGCCAACTCCTTCTTCGAATGGAGGTCGGACAGCTTAAACCAACCGTCATAGGTCTCTTTTCTCGCGCTGCGGAGCTGTTTTTCCTGCTGGTTGACGCTCTTTCTCCAGGCCTCTACGTCATGCATGGCCCGGCTCACTGCTCGCTCGGCTGCGGTCTTATAGCGGAGGGCGAGCTGGAATTTCTTGTGCTGCTGGTCAGTCCAGTCGGGAAACGGGAATTCGGCAAGTTCGCGTTCAACTTCTTCGTACCTCCTGAGATTGCGCTCGAGATACCACTTCTGAAGAATGAGCTGCTCAACCAGATCGGTGGCTGCGGGGGTGTCGGGCTCGCAAGCAGACATCCAGCGGTCATATAGATTGTCGAAATCCTCCTGGCGTTCGCCGGGAAGGATGACGGTTTTGGAGCAGCAGCCGTGGATGGTCGAGTTCTGACTGGATGCGGATTTTCCGGCAGGCGAAGTGGGGCCGGTAGAATAACGGGAATTTCCGTTGCTGCGATCGCGCGCTTTCGAGGATTCACCCGGCGAGAAATCGAGATCTTCGTTCTCGCCGGTGAAAGATTCCATTTGCTTCCCGATGCGAGTATGGGCGCGCGGTAGTGCGGCACGAGGGTGAAATTCATCGCAAGCTGTGGATTTCAATCAGGAAAATATTTTGGGGAGTTTTGAACAGAGGGCGGTGTCTGGTGGACCGGGGACGGACAGCTCCGTCCACGAACTAGTGGACCGGGGACGTGAACCGGGGACGGGCAGCTCTGTCCACGAAGAGGCGGATCGGTAACGTCAATATCGCCTGTTGGGACAGAGTCGGCCCGTCCCGTCGTATCGCCTGTTTGGGACGGAGTCATCCGTCCCCTCGCATCCGTTCGTTTACGAAACGAAGTGGAAATGGGTTCGTTTTTTCAATTTACGGGTCGACCGCGGCTAAGTGTTTTCATCCTTCAAGAGTGATTCCCCGGTTCCCGATAAGGGTCTTGAGCGCCAAACGTTACGCCTGGAGTTTACGGCCTGACCCATGGTGAAACGACGAAGGAAAGGTTATTACTCATGAAAAAACTAGCGTCATTCTTAATCCTTGCGGCGCTGGCCTGCTCGGCAGCTCCCGGCCATAGACGAAAGCTTTCGGCTGATCTTGCGGGAGTGGACCCGCAATCGAACGTACACGTCATCATTCAATGGACTAGTGCTCCGGATAACTCGAAACACCAGAAGGTGATCGGCAGAGGCGGCTGGCTGCATGGGACATTTAAGTCCATCAAAGGGGCGCACTACACTGTGCCGGCTTCGGTTCTCAACGACCTTGCAAACGATCCGGATGTGGCGTACATTTCGCCTGACCGCCCGGTCAGCTTCAAACTCGATTACACAGCGAATGCTATCAACGCAAGCTACGCGTGGAATGCGGGCTATAACGGCGCCGGGATCGGGGTGGCAGTCATTGACAGCGGCATCAATCCGTCGGATCCAAACCTGGGCCAGAGCAACAATTCCGGCTCGCGGGTTATCTACACGCAGGATTTCGTGGGCGGCAACGGTCAAGATCAGTACGGCCACGGGCATCACATCGCCGGCATCATTGGATCGAACGGATACAGCACCTCTGCTTCGGTTTGCCCCAGCTGCTCGCGGCAGTTGATCGGCATCGCACCTGGCGCCAGCCTCCTGAATTTGCGAGTTCTCGATCATACCGGTCAGAGCGCCGACAGCACGGTGATCGCGGCCATCGATCAGGCCATCGCACTCAAGAGCACTTACAACATTCGTGTCATTAACCTTTCGCTCGGCCGGCCTGTGTTCGAGAGCTACACGCAAGATCCTTTGTGCCAGGCGGTAGAAGCTGCCTGGAAAGCGGGGATTGTGGTCGTAGTTGCGGCCGGAAATGACGGCCGCGATAACACGTTCGGAGAACAGGGCTACGGCACTATCACCGCTCCCGGGAACGATCCGTATGTCATCACGGTTGGCGCAATGAAAACGATGGGCACCGATCCGCGAACAGACGATCTTATCGCCAGCTACAGCTCGAAAGGGCCTACGCAGATCGATCACATCGTCAAGCCGGATATCGTAGCGCCTGGAAACGGGGTGGTCTCACTGCTCGCGTCTTCTTCGGTGACTTTGGCAACCGAGTTTCCGAGCAACACCGTCGCGAAGTCGTATTACGAAAACACCAACTATGGCCAGGGGAAGAAGATTTCGGGCAACTTCTTTACGCTGAACGGCACCAGCATGGCGGCCGGGGTAGTAAGCGGCGCGGCAGCTGACCTGCTGCAAGCGAACCCGAACCTTACGCCGGATCAGGTGAAGGCATTGATCATGCAAACTGCATACAAAACCTTTCCGGCATCGAGCACTGCAACAGATCCGACCACGGGTCTGAGCTACGTGGATTACTACGATATTTTCACCGTCGGCGCAGGATATCTGGATTTGCAGGCGGCGCTTTCATCCATCAACTCGGTACCGGCGACCGGCACGGCCATGTCTCCGGTGGCAAATTATACGAGCAGTACCGGGGCCGTAACTGTCAGCTCCGATCCTTCCTCGGTGTGGGCTGCGCAGTCAGTTTGGGGAACGCAAAGCGTTTGGGGTACTCAGTCGGTATGGGGCACCTCGGTCCTGAGCGGCAACCAGTGCGTGTGGGGTACTCAGTCAGTCTGGGGCACAGCGACGCTGAACAGCACTCAATCGGTTTGGGGCACTCAGTCGGTATGGGGGACGCAATCCGTGTGGGGAACGAGCACTTCGAGCGGCTCCAGTACGTCTTCAGCCTTGAGCGTCGCGATACACGGCGAACAATAAGCATTTCCTGCTTCCAAGCGACTCAGCCCCGGCACTCCAACCAGTGTCCGGGGCTGAAGCTTTTTGCACGTATCTTAAGCCGGTACGGGGCAAACGGATTAGTGCCCGTTTACCTTGTCAGAGCCGCATGGCGTCTCCCGATATGTCTTCTGACACCACGTGGAGTGCCGCTTTAGAGAGAGGCCGAACGGGGTTGCTTGACATGAGAAGGAGTGAGTACGAATGAAAAGAGCAATATGTTTTCTAGTGTGCGCCGCGTTTGCCTGGGGCGCTGCGCCAGAACGGCCGAAATTGTCAAAGGATCTTGCGGCTGTAGATGGATTGTCGAATGTACGCGTGATTGTTCAATGGAAAAGCGTTCCAGCCAGCAGCGAGCATCAAAAGGTAGCAGATCGAGGAGGAGTGTTGCAGTCGGTCCATCCGTCGATCAAAGCAGCGACATATAGCATGCCCGCCACGGCGCTGGACGATCTTGCGAACGACCCGGAGGTGGTATACATTTCGCCTGATCGGCCTGTAACCGCTAAGTTGGACTACACTGCTGCTGCGGTGAATGCAACTTACGCCTGGGCTCAGAAGTTCACCGGGACCGGAATCGGTGTTGCGGTAATTGACAGCGGAATGAATCAGAGCCCGGACCTCACCGAAAAAAATAACGTCGTGTACAACCAGGACTTCACTGGCCAAGTGAAGGCTAACGCCAACGTTCGAGATACGAATAATGCGCCTGATCTGTACGGGCATGGCGAGCACGTATCCGGAATCATCGCCAGCAGCGGGAAGACTTCGTCGTGCGGGAACTGTACGCGACTTCTAAAAGGAATTGCACCGGGGGCTAATCTTGTGAACCTTCGAGCTCTGGACCAAAACGGAACGGGAAGCGACAGCATGGTGATTGCCGCGATAGACGAGGCGATCACTCTCAAGAGCACTTACAATATTCGGGTCATCAACCTGTCCGTTGGACGGCCAGTATACGAGAGCTACACTCAGGACCCGCTTTGTCAAGCCGTGGAACAGGCCTGGAAGGCTGGAATCGTGGTGGTCGTTGCGGCAGGAAATGACGGCCGCGACGATACGTTCGGTCAACAGGGTTACGGCACGATTACTGCTCCGGGCAACGATCCATACGTCATTACAGTGGGCGCGATGAAAACAGAGGGTACGTACACTCGAACGGACGATCTAATCGCCAGCTACAGCTCAAAAGGGCCAACGCAGATAGATCACATTGTGAAGCCGGACGTCGTCGCGCCGGGAAACCAGATTGTGTCGCTCCTGGCAAACAACAAAGTTACGCTTGCCACGGGATATCCGGCTAACAACGTTCCGGTCTCCTACTACCAGGAATCCAAGAACAACGGTCCCTCCAATGTGTACTTTATGCTGAGTGGAACAAGTATGGCCACTCCAGTCGTGAGCGGCGCGGTGGCGGACCTCCTGCAGGCGAATCCGAAGCTCACGCCGGACCAAGTGAAAGCGCTGATTATGAAAACAGCGTACAAAACGTTCCCTGCATCGAGCACGGCAACGGACCCGACCACCGGGCAAAGCTACGTCGATTACTACGACATCTTCACGGTAGGCGCAGGCTATCTCGATCTTCAGGCGGCGCTGGGATCGGTCAACTCGGTCCCTGCCACGGGTACGGCCGTGTCTCCGGTAGCGAATTACGACATGAGCAGCGGGGTGGTCACTCTGGGCTACGACGGATCGTCCATCTGGGGCGCTCAGTCGGTATGGGGCACGCAAAGTGTCTGGGGTACTCAGTCCGTATGGGGCACCTCAGTTGTGAGCGGAAATCGATGCGTCTGGGGCACGCAATCTGTATGGGGCACAGGGATCCTCTCCAGCACGCAGTCGGTTTGGGGAACGCAGTCGGTTTGGGGAACTCAGTCGATCTGGGGAACTCAGTCGGTCTGGGGGACGCAATCCGTGTGGGCCACAAACAACTCGAGCCCCTCGACTACGACGTCAGCGTTGAGTATCGCGATTCTCGGCGAACAATAGTCCAATCTGTTATCGGCCGATCAGCCCCGAGGTCCATCCGGATCCGGGGCTGATTTTTTTGGTACGTAATGGGTCGAGGCTTCGCGCGATATTCTCGATACTATGCCCGCCGGTTCAGAGCGGCTGTATCCCGACCACGAAGAACTGATCGGACGGCGAATCGCGCTGCTGAGCATGAGCGTGGGGGTTCTGCTTGCAGCGGCCAAAATTCTGGTTGGAGTCCATGTCGGCTCGACATCAGTTGTTTCGGATGGTCTCGAAGCGGTTGGGGATGTGCTCTCCTCCGGCATCGTTTACGCGGGCCTATGGCTGGCCAGCAAACCTCCGGACTACGAACACCCTTACGGACATGGGCGGTATGAAACGCTCGCCGGTCTGGGCGTAGGGGCGCTGCTCTTGCTCGCCGGCGCGGCGATCTTCTGGCACGGTTTAAAGGGTCTGGATGAGCGAAACCAATTGCGAGGGTACGCGCTTTACCCGCTAATTGCGGCCGTCTTTTTAAAAGTCGGTCTTGCCGGTACGAAATTTCGCGTGGGAAAGCGTATAGCCAGCACATCTCTAGAGGCGGATGGATGGCACGACCTCACGGATCTCCTTTCGACATCGGTTGCTCTCATCGCGGTTGGATTAACGCTCGCGAACCCCGCACGGTTCGGGAAGGCCGATCATGCAGGGGGCATGCTGATCGGCATTGTCGTCTTCTTCATGTCGGTGCAGGTGGTACGCCGCACCGTTGGCCAGCTTCTTGATACTATGCCGGACTTCGGCAAAATGGGCCAGATTCGTGAAGTTGCGCTAGGCGTGCCGGGCGCTTTGGGAATCGAGAAGTGCTTCGCGCGGCGCACTGGCCTGAAGTACCATGTTGATCTGCATCTCGAAGTGGACCCGGAAATGACGGTCCGCGAATCACACGAGATTGCCACGCAGGTGAGATTTGAGATTAAACAGCATCTCCGATGGGTGGCGGACGTGCTGGTGCATGTTGAACCTTCGTCGATGCGCTCCAGGGAAATGACTGATCGGAAGCCAGCGCTAGAGCGGGTCGATGGAGAATAAGGAAATTGCGCGGCTCCTATATGAGACCGCCGACCTGATGGAAGTAGCGGGCGAGGATGGATTCCGCATCCGGAGTTACCGCAACGCCGCATCGGTGATCGCAAGCTATCCGGAGCGTATCGCCGATATCGTTTGCAATCCCGAGCGCAAGGTAACGGAGATTCCAGGCATTGGGAAGGGACTGGCGTTCGTACTCGCCGAGATTTGCCAGCGCGGAACGTTCGAGCGGCGTGATGAGATGCTTGCGAAGTATCCGGCTTCCGCTCTCGAGCTGCTCAAAATTCAGGGATTAGGCCCCAAAAGTATTGCGCTGCTCTACGAGCATCACGGTGTCAAAACCGTGGATGATCTGGAGCGCATCTGCCGCGAGCATAAGCTCCGGGACCTGCCGCGCATGGGCGCGAAGCTCGAAGAAAAAGTTCTTCGGTCCATTGACGCTTATAGAAAGAGCGCGGGGCGTTTTATCCTGAGCTTCGGACTACGCACGGCGGATGAACTCATCGCGGAATTCAGTGCTCTTGGCGGGATTGAGAAAGTGGAAGCAGCGGGCAGCTTGCGGCGCGGCCGCGAAACTGTCGGGGATTTAGACATACTCGTAACCGGCCCTGAGGCTGTTGAGGCATTGACTCATATTGTCAAGCACCCGAAATCGCAGGAGCTTCTCGGCCAGGGAGTAAATAAGGCGAGCGTGACGTTTGGGCTGGAACGGCTGCAAGTGGATGTCCGGGCTTTGCCTCACGAAAGCTTCGGCGCAGCGATGCAATACTTCACCGGCAGTAAAGAGCACAATGTGGTTCTTCGGACGAATGCGATCAAGCAAGGGCTGACGCTCAATGAATACGGCCTGTTCACGATCGAAAACAATGAGCGGGTGGCGGGAGAGAGCGAAGAAGAGGTTTACGGGCGGCTGGGTTATGCGTGGATTCCGCCGGAATTGCGCGAGAATTGCGGCGAGCTTGAAGCTGCCCAGAATGGAAGCCTTCCGAAGCTGATCGAAATTACGGATTTGCGCGGTGATCTGCACATGCACACCACCGCGACAGATGGCAAAGCATCACTGCGCGAGATGGCTGATGCCGCCGCCGCGCTCGGGTACGAGTACATTGCTATCACCGATCATTCGAAAGCTCTTGCTATGTCGAACGGACTGGATGAGGAGCGCGTGGTTGCCTTTGCTCAACAGGTGCGGGAGATCAATCGGGATGGTTTGCCTTTGCGAGTTTTTTCGGGTATTGAATGCGACATTCTCCGCGATGGTTCGATGGATATTGCGGAAGATGCGCTCGCCGAACTGGATCTGGTGATCGGGAGCGTTCACAGCTACATGAACCTGGAAGCACACGAGATGACCGACCGCTTTCTGCGCGCGCTCGAATCTCCTTCGATACGCATCCTCGGCCACGCCACCGGCCGCATTCTGCTGCAGCGGGAATCGTACGCTTTCGATTTCGACCAGATCGCGGCCAAAGCTGCGGCGCGGGGCATATATCTAGAAATCAATGCGAGCCCGGAGCGGCTCGATTTACCGAGTCATCTCGTCCGGGCAGCAAAGCGGAAAGGCTGTAAGTTCACCATCTCGACGGATGCGCACCGTCCCGCGCACTTCCACAACATGCGTTTCGGAGTAATTACGGCGCGTCGTGGGTGGCTGGAAGCAGCGGATGTGCTCAATACGAAACCGCTTGCGGAGTTCGAAGGCGCGTTGGGGAGTGGAAGATAAGCGCGAGGGATCGATCCCCCGCACGGCCGCGAGTTTTGGGTAAGTATCGAAATTCGGTTCGACAAGAAGATGGCGTGTTACGCTTTGCCGCCGACTTCCTTAAGCAACGCGTCCATCGTTTCCTGCCGGAAACGGAAATTCGTGTTCTTAAGCCTGTCAAATGCCTCGGCAAGATCGAGAATGCCGTACTGTGCGGCGAGGCCGAGTACACCCAACGTGCCGGTGACGGTGAATCCTTTACTCCGGGCGGCGATCACACCTTCGCGATCATCCAATGACGAGCTGCACCCGTCAGAATCCCAAACGCTTAAGGTCCTGAATTTCGCGGCGGAAGTCTTCTACGTTGTAGTCGATCCAGACTTCATGGGCTTTCAGGAAGCCGTCGAGCTCGTACCGGGTACTGAATCCAAGAAGGCGACGCAGTTCCGCCTTAGTGATATGGCCGCTCTTGTATTCTTCCAGCCCTAAAGCTTCGAGCGCGCGCCGCGACAGATCGCCCCCTTCTGCATTGAGCTGGGGTACGAGATCGTCGGGAATTTCAACAGTCACATTCATGCTGTCCTGCCCCCTAGATTAACCCGGCCAAGATTGATCGCTTTGCTAAGCTAGGCCGCTTTCCCTGTGCCTGGTGAAGGCATAGGAAATCCTGCTGTTTGTGTTCTACAACCGCGCACCGGTGCAGAGGAGGTCCTATTTGAGCTGGAAGTTCACCTCGATATTGGCACGGACGTCGACGGGTTTACCATTGCGGCGGGCTGGCTCAAAGCGCCATTGTTCGACTGTATGAACTGCATTCGCGTCAAGCCTGGATCGAGGCTTCTTTCGACCTGAGCATCGCGCACGCGGCCATCGGCACCCAGAATTACGGATAGGAGGACGTTGCCTTGGATTTCCTTGTTCTTGGCATGGTCTCTATAACTGGGCTCTGTGTGAGCAAGGAGCTTCGGCGCTGAAACATCGGCGCCAATCTTATACACTTTCTGGGCATATATCGGCGTCATTGAGCCGAGTAAGAGTAAGAACAGGGCAAACACCGCGCCGGACCATTTGGCAAACTTTCTGTTTCTGTTCCGTGATTGCGACGAGAATCAAGAACATGCGCGAAGCGCGCGCGAATACGAAGTAAACGATTTTGTCCCGCCGAACCCGCAGGCGGAAAGGAATGCGGAAGGCAATGTGCGCGCGGTATCCTTAAAAATGCCTGCATAGGAAGCGGGTGTTATGCCAGCCATCAATACAGCGTCATCACATGACAACTCCTGTTCGCGATCAAGACGAGCTGCGAGCATCCAGACCAGGGGATGGAACCAGAGAAGGGCGCAGGCGAGCTGGGCTACATACTGGACCAACGAATCGCAGCGCCGGATATGGGCAAGCTCATGCAACAACACCGCGCGTCGATGGCTTGGACTCCACTCGCGGGCTGCATCCGGAACGAGAATCGCGGGGCGCAGCACGCCGCAGGCGAAGCTTGAACTCACTTGGGCCTAGCCGGATCGAAAGGCCAGACGCATTCAGATGGAACTGTTCTGCCAATGCGCCTAAATCTCTTTGCCAGACAGGATCTTCTAAGGGCCTTGAACGTTGATGTTCTGGCCGGACCAGCAGCCAACCTGCACCGGAGCGCACGAGACAAACCGCGATCCCGGCGAGCCAAAGTAATCCGAGTCCAAGTCCCCATGAAGCTTCACCGGGCGCTGCACCGGTTGAGGGCGCCGGCCTCGCTCCAGACGTGATTTCGGCCAGACGTAATAGATCGGTTCCAACCCTCCACGATGGCATCGCCAACATTAAGAGCGGGAGCAGCACCACCCCGCACAGCGTAAAAGCGCAAATCAGGTGGCGTGTGCTCGCTGTCGAGCTGCGCATGGATTCCAGGCAAAGAATCGCGGCAACGAGAAGCAGCGAGGCTTTGACGGTCAGGAGAATGAGAAAAGGCACGATCGCCTCTGAATTTGAGAACGGGAAAGACATGACACCGTTTACGGGCATTTACTTAGCCTCCTTTCGGGCTTTTTCAACCATCAACGCCAATTCATTCAATTCGCTTTTGGTGAGCGAAAACGCAGCTGGGTCAGAAAAGCAGCCGCAGCTTTCTTGGCGGACCCATCAAAGAAAGTTTTCACAACACGCTCGAGCGCAGATTTGCGAGCCTCGTCCCTGCCGAGCGTAGGCAGGTAGACATAGCGCAGGCCTTCTTCCACGTGCCGTACAAATCCTTTACGTTCGAGCACGCGTAAAATTGTGCGCACGGTTGAGTAGCTGGGCTGGTCAGGGAGCTTTTGGAGAATTCGGTTCCAGAAGCCCGGCCAGCTGGCAAATAGAATGTCCATGATCTGGCGCTCGCGCCGGCTCAACTGTTGATCCATAGCTGGTCTTGGAACCCGGCTGCGCATTTTTTAACGAACTGCGTATAAATTAGCAGATGCCGGAAAAGATGTCAATAGTCTGCGCCACCGAAAAGAATGGCAACTGGAATTAGAACTTCGTAAAAAGACCTTCCCAATCCTCGCGTGATCGTTCGGTAGTAGAGCAACCGAGATCACTTTCCTCTAGATCACCGGCTTTACGTTTCCGCGCCAGAAACGGTGATCTCCACCAATCCGAGAGTTGAACACCCGAGAGGTTCGTTGCGCGAAAAAGCTTTGTAACAAACGGGCTACCGGTTTCAGAGACGTAGCGCTTGACCCATGCGCTGGAATCCAGGTAATAGATTGTCATCGCCGGTCAGCGATGAGCAGTTCAGAGGCTGGTTGCCCTGGAATAGTGAGGGGCTCTGAATCCCGCGAAAAGGCAGCGCCAGCTGGCGGAGCAACTATCTTGGCGGACGAATCTCCCGACCGTCTTAACTAGGCGTCGCATCAACTGGAGAGCTAGAATTGCCTGTTCCTCGGTTAAAGCGTCTAATCGATTCCCGAAGGTGCTCTTTCGGAAGGTTCCATGGGGGCCCTAAAGGTTTATTATCGCCGGTGAGTTTTGCAATTTCCATAACTGTGGCGGGAAGCGGGAACTGCTCGTGATACCTAAAAGAATGGCAACTGGAATCAGCCGGCGAGAGCTGGCGATCTCTGCGCTGGCGGCGACAACCGCAAGAGCGAGGGGAGGAACGAAAAAGTACGCGGTGATCGGCGCCGGCGTCTTCGGGGCCTGGACGGCCTATCATCTCAGACGCGCGGGCCACCAGGTTACGCTCATTGACGAGTACGGACCGGCGAACGACCGGGCGAGTTCGGGCGGAGAATCGCGCATTATTCGCGCTTCCTATGGGAAGGATGAAGTCTACACTCGCATGGCGGTGCGTTCGCTCGCGCTCTGGGAGGCTTTCTTTACGCGAATCGGACGGCCGTTGTTATACCGCACAGGCGTGCTCTGGATTGCGAAGCCGGACAACGCGTACGCGCAGGCTAGCCGCGACACGTTGCGCAAAGTTGGAGTCGGTTTTCGAGACCTGACCCGGGAAGATCTACGCAGGCTGTATCCGCAGATTGAAGTCCGTGAAAGCGATGAGGCTCTCTTTGAGCCGGACAGCGGCGCCCTTATGGCGCGGCAGGCGGTACAAGCGGTGGTCGCTCAGTTCGTCGAGAAGGGGCGGTTATCATCACGCTGCGGCCAAAACGCCGGAAGCGGACGCGCCATCTCGAGCGCATTCTCACATCGGACGGGAACGCCATAAACGCCGACGCCTTTGTGTTTGCATGCGGCGCGTGGCTCAAAAAACTGTTGCCGAATGGCTCGGCAACCGACTTCCCAACGCGGCAGGAGGTCTTCTTTTTTGGCATCCCAGCGGGAGATCGCCGCTTCGAGCCGCCGCAAATGCCGGTCTGGATCGATTTCGGCGACGACCGCGGAATGTACGGATTCCCAGATCTGGAATCTCGAGGATTTAAGGTGGCGTTCGATCTGCACGGCGCGCAAATCGATCCGGATTCGGGCAGCCGCTTCGTTTCACCGGAGAAGATCGCCGCAGCGCGGGAGTACGTCTCGGAACGATTTCCGGCGCTCGCGAAATCGCCGATCGTCGGCTCACGCGTGTGCCAATACGAAAACACATCAAATGGCGATTTCGTGATTGACCGGCATCCCGGGTTTGACAATGTCTGGATTGCGGGTGGAGGATCAGGTCACGGTTTCAAGCATGGTCCGGCAGTGGGCGAATACACGGCTGCGCGGGTAACGGGCGCAACGTCGCCGCCGGTAGAGCCGCGATTCTCTCTCGCATCGAAGGGCACGGAGCAGCATCGTTCGGTGGTTTAGATGCGCGACCGGGAATTCGGCACGGTTTGTGTGAGCGAGAATCGAAGTACGTGTCATGAGCAGTCTGACCGACTTTGAGAAACTACTGCCATCGTTGTCTCCCGGTGAAAAGGCGCAGCTCCTGAAATGGGTGGTTCGGGATCTTAGTGATGCTTTTCCCGGTGTCGATTCCCGTCCCGAAGTATGCGGCGGCGAACCCTGCATTGTCCGGACCAGGATCCCGATTTGGCTTCTCGAGCAGGCGCGACGCCTGGGCACGAGCGAGCAGGAATTGCTAACAGCCTATCCATCCTTGCGCGCGGAGGACTTGGTGAGACGCTTTTGCGTGCAGCCCGTTCTCACGTCTCCGAAATCTGAGGCCCAGATTCGTGACAATGAGGCCACTTAGTGGCCCGTTTCTATTCAAATCGAAGAACTACTTGCTCTTCAAGCTGGCTGATTGAACTTCTTGACGGCTGGGGCACGACGTTCCTGACCTTCGCGTGAACCTGACCTGGCTAAGCGAAACTACAAAATGCATGGTTCGGATTCGCAAGCGACTTCAATGCATCAAAACTGGAAGTGCAGCCCGAACTGCATCTGACGCATGGGTACCTGAATGGCCGTTATCTGTCCCGCGCCACTGACGTCGATGGTCGAGTTCGGATTCGCCAGGTTCACGTGGTTGAAGACGTTGAAAGCGTCAGCTCGCAGTTCAAGCGAACGGCGTTCGCTTAACAGCAAATTCTTCGATAGCGAGACGTTCGATACCGCCAGCTGCGGCCCTCGCAGCGAGTTACGGCCGGCCGTTCCCTGCTGGAAGGGCGTTGCGGTTCGGAGAATGCCGCGACATTGAACCACATGCTGGCGTTTGGATTGGGCACTTCGGATTTCCGACCACGTCGGCCCGCACCGAGGCGAAATCGGGATCGTTGAGCAGCGGCGCGTTCGCAACCGTAGGCGTAAACGGTGCGCCGGTGGCAAACGTGTGTACGCCGCTCAAGCGCCAGCCGCCGAGAATCGCGTCCGCAAGAGCGTTGTCGCCAAGCTTCCAATAACGATTGCGCCCGAAGGGAAGGTCCCAATTATGCTCGAAGGTAACCGTGTGAGTGCGATCCCACGAAGCCGGGCCATAATCGGCTCGGACATCGTAGCTGTTGGCCGGAACACTCCCGCCTTCGGTGTCGGTAAGCGCCTTGGACCAGGTATAGGTAATAGGAAATCGAGTCCTCGCGAGAACTGTTTTTGGAACTTCGTCTGAAGCGCGTTGTAATTCGAGTTGTCGCAATTGCAGTATTGATAGATGCCTTGCGTCAACCCGAACAGTTCGTAGAATGGGCGCCGCGAATTGACATCGCCCGGACCGGGAATCGCCTGATTGCGATTCAAAGTCTCGAAAAGATGCCGCCCGACATTTCCCACGTAAGCGACTTCGAACGCCAGAGTCGACGTCAATTGGTGCTGGACAGTGAAATTCCAGAAATCCACCAGCGGGATTCGGTAGGAATTCAGGGGATCCGTGAAGTAGTTGATGCCGAGCCCATTTGGAAGCGGATAAGTGCCGTTCGATCCGACAGGCGGCTCCGGAGGCGCAGGCGGCCCGTTCAGCAGATTGAAAGGCGCGACATAAATATTGGATTGGTTCACGCTTTGGGGATTCACGATGGGCGGATTGTAATCCGCGCCTTGTCCGAACACGGATCCCAGGCCGCCCGGATTGAAGCTGCGTCCATATCCCGTGCGAATGACCGTCTTCGGCGTGACCTGATAAGCGATTCCGATACGCGGCGCGAAACCGAGATTGTAAGGTTTCACTCCGAGATTCAGCGGGACGCTGCCAACGCCGGCGACGAGCACGTCGCCAGTAGAGGGATCGAAGCTGCCGGCGCCTCCCGGCTTCGCGGCCGTTTGGGGTAGATAATCCTCCCAGCGCAGGCCATAGTTGAGTGTCAGCTTCGGCGTGATGCGCCAGGAGTCTTGCCCGAAGAGAAAGATTCGTGTTTCGCGCAAACCCGGATAGTAGCCATAGGCCGTGAAGTAGCGTCCGAAGTGCCGGGAAGACCCAGAAGATAAGAGCCCAGCGCGGAGCCTGTGGAGGCAAGTCCCGCGGCAAGCGTATCGATGTCGGGATTGCCGGTAACGGCATCCGTGAACGTGATTTCGCCCGAGCGGTGCAGATCGCTGGGGATGCGCTGCTGTTGAGCGCGGCGGATATCGGCACCGAACTTGATAGTGTGATCGCCGGTAATTTTGCTCCAGTTATCTACCCACTGAAATTGGTTCTCGGTCTCTTTCAACGGGCAATTGCACTGGTTTACGTTGAGCCCATAACCGAAATTGAACCCGCCGTTTCCATTGATGTAGAAAGCCGGCAGGCCGGTGGTAGAGGGCGAACCGGTGTTCAATCCCGGCAGACCGGCATCCTGGGCGGGCGTGGCGCCGGCGTCATTGGGTTGGACGCGAATGCGATAGCGATAAAACCCGAATCGCGCATCTGTGACGAGACTAGGGCTGAATGTATGATCGAGTCCCAACGCGAGGCTTTGGTTGCGGTCGATGGAATCGCCCGAGAAACTGAACGCGGTTGGGCCGCCGCCCGCATCGCCGTAGGCAGCGGGTGAATAGTTGTTGAAATCTGCAAGAGTATAGCGGCCAAAAATGTGCGTTTTCGCTGACAAATTGTAATCCACGCGGCCGTCATACTGATCCGTATCGAATCTCTGCACGCCATCACTGATGTAGTTGTTAAAGATACCGGTGCCGTTGTTCGGCAGAGGAAGCAGCGCTAATAGCTTCTGCATCGGCGCAGCAACGGGGATGAGGTTCATTTGACCGTTTTGCGAGTAAACTTCCCTGCCTGAGCCGGTGTTTGGATTGCCCGTGTTCGGATCGAACACCATTCCTGCACGGGCAGGAACGGTAGCGCCTTCGGTGGTGGTTACCAGGGCGGGATTGGCGCAAGGAGTCGCGGAGACGGTGCCATCCGCGCAAATGTAATTACCCAAGAGCGCGGTCAGATCGCCGTTACGCTCCGCTGGGTGGGCACGGTGGTCAGGACCGAGCCGCCAGTGCGGCGGCGCGTGCCTTGATAATCAAAAAAGCCGAATAGCTTGTCTTTGAGGATCGGGAAGCCTACGGATCCGCCGAATTGATTCCAGCGCAGTGCGGGATTGATTCCGGTAAAAGGATTCGTGGCATTGGTGATGTTGTTCCGCAAGAACTCGAATAACGAACCATGCCACTGGTTGGTTCCCGAGCGCGTTGTACCCTGGATCAGCGCGCCGGAAGCTGCTCCAAATTCCGCTTCGTAGTTGCTGGTGCTGACTTTGAACTCCTGCAGCGAATCGATATTTGGGTTGATCACTGCAATGCCGAGAATGGCGCTCTGGTTTTCGGTGCCGTCCAGCAGGAAACCGTTGGCGGTAAAAAACTGGCCATTGATGTTCGCCTGAATTCCCTGTTGAGGATTTTCGGCAGCCGAGTGTTGCCAGGTATTGAGCTGCGTGCCGGGGATCACCAGCAGCAGATTGGTCACGTTTCTATCCAGCACGGGCAATTGCTCCACTTGACCGCCGGTTAGCGTGGTCGCAATTTCTGCTCGATCGGTGGTGAGCAGCGGGGTGGCGTCAGTAACCTCGACCGTCGTTCGCACGTTCCCGGGTGTCAGTTTGACGCTCAAGGCAGTGGTCGCGTCCACTTCGACTGTCGCGTTTGCAGTGAAGGCGCCAAATCCGGGCGAATCGACTTTGACCTGATAGTGACCGGCGAGAAGGTGCGTTTGCGAGAAATTGCCGTCACTGCTGCTCTGAACGTTGTAAACGGTTCCGCGATCGAGATCGGTGATGGTGATGGTTGCGTTTGGAAGAGCCGCGCCGGTTGCGTCCTCAACGGTACCTGCAATATTGCCGGACGTGGCTTGGGCGAAGCCAATCGAAGCAACCAAAATAGCAATGGCAGAGAACAACAGGACACGGTTTAGTCGTGCAAATACAGACTTGCGCCTCATAGTGTTCGTAGTCTATCGAGGTCGCGTAGTACAGGTCAACGGCCCTGCGGCATCGCGCCGTGATTCAGCTCAACACGAATGCGGATGTTTCCGATGGATTGCTGATTGGATGCGGCATCGATCGCGATAGTCTTCCAGCCAGACGCTTCAGCAGCGGGTGTCTTCGCCGAGAAAATATAGGAATAAGCTTGGTGCGGCGCGACTGCGAAATTGGACTCCGGGCGGCTCATGAAGGTCCAGCCTTCCGGCAGATCGACAGAGAGGTTCACGTTGATTGCAGCGTCTGTAGGATTCTCGATGAGGACGGGTATAGTGAAGCGGCTGGCATAATTCGCCATGATTTCCGGACCGATCAAGCTGCTCAAGTGATCAAGACCGTGAGCCCGCCAAAACTGGCGATAGAAACTCCAGGACCCGCCCAGCTCGATTGTGGGCGCGGCGGGTTTCTCCGGAGTAAAGCCTGGCGGACGCTGGTATGCGATGCCGTCCGGAACCACGCCTTCGAAAAGGTCGGCGGTCACGCTGGACTGAACGTAAGACTTTCCAAAAATAAAGAGCACCGGCTGTTCGAAATAATGCAGATCGTTTGTGGCAAGCGAGTGCGCCGCCATTTGGCCGCTATCGCCCTGAGTCAAGTGATACGCGCATTCTTCGGCTGCGAGGCGCGCATACGATTTGTGGCGCGAAGGTGAATCATCTTTCGCGGAATACGCCGGGCCTTTGCCCTTTAGCACGTCCGGATGCGCCGTGTCGCTGAAGTAATAAATTTTCTCCGGCTGCCAAGGGTGAAGGCCTTCGGTCAGATTGTTGATGTCCTCACGATCCCTGGGCACTCCCAATTGCTCGGCGAAAGCTGTCGGATCCGCTGCGATGTCGAACGCCTCAGTTGCAAGGACGCCAGCGGCCTGGTGATCGCCATGATTTTCGCCGGCTGCCCAATCGGGCAACCAGGTCGCAACCACAGTTGGACGAGTGAGCCGGATGAGCCGCACGAGAAGGCCGAGCGAGCTGCCATGATCCCATGTTTCGAGCGAGTCTAAAACATTCTGGCCCGGCGTGTCGGTCCCATTGAGGAACCAGACATTCATTACTCCGAAGTGAGCGAGAGCCTGGCGAGCCTCTATCTCGCGGATCGCGCCAAGCGCGGCTGCTTGCTCCTGGCCTTCCGCATTGCCGCCGGAATTCCCGCGATTGCCGAACACGACAGCGACTCGCTTTTTCTCATCGAATATGGCTCGGGCGAGATAAGCGCCAATTTCCGTTTCGTCATCGGGATGAGCAACCACCACCAGCAGATCTGCTTTGAAGCGAGCGTCGGGCTTTGGATTCGAGGAAGAATCAGCGCGGAGCAGCAAAGCCGCGCAAAGGAAGACGGGCAGCCAATGTATTGAAACCTTCATAGTTTTACGGATTATAGCGGGATAGCGCAGTTGCTCAAGGGAGCAGACCATTCGGACTCTTGACGTGACGAAGAAAAGCTTCGGCCTGCGCATGACCGCTCTCCAGCCCTCGAAAAGTGGTGATCTGATGCTGCAGCGCATAGAAGTGATCGGGACTCTGTGAAGCGTGCGCATAACACGCCGTGCGCTTTTTCGATTCAGTCATTGAAATATCAACGTAGTCGGTGGGAGAAAACATGAGAGTATCTTCGCCGTTCGAGACCTCGTAGTAATAAAACGCAGGCTTCTTGTCCATGCGGAGCCAGGCGTCGTAAGCAAGCATTGAGATTGCGCGATGATCCGGATGCCCGTCGATGGGCCAGTGCGTAAAGACAACATCCGGCTTCTCGGCCTCGAAGAGCTTTCGAAAGTCGGAATACGTGGCGGGATCAACGATGGCTTCGCCATCCACCTGGCCCGCATAGGCATTGCGCGCGTTGAGGATGTCGCACGCTTTTCGAGCTTCAGCCGTACGGATAGCGCTGCACTGTTTCGCATCTTGCCCGGGGCAGCCCTTCTCGCCACGATTCAGATACAAAAGCGTGACACGGTGCCCGAGTTCTGTGTATCGAGCAACCGTGCCGCCACACCCGTACTCGGGATCACCGGGATGACCGCCAGTCACCACAATCTTGAGCTTTCGACTCGCATCGGCAGCGGCCAGAAGAGGCAGCGAGATCGCCGAGCTGAGGAGTCTCCGTCGCGAGATGGCCTTCACACGCGCCAGTAGTCGGGCCGCCAGTTCTGAATGGAGGCTTTGATCTGCTTTCCGTCGAGGTTCTGGTCAAGCGTACGCTCAACCAACGCCGGCACCTCGGCATCTGACGCGAAGCGCAAGGCAACGAGTTGGGACTCGGTGAGCTCGGGGATTCGCACTCGCAGAGCTTCGGGAAGCAAGCGCGACAATCGCAATTGTTCCTCGAGCCGGATCACGCGATCTTGAACTTTGAGCGGATAGGTGCGAAGCCTAAAAGTCATCACGAAGAGTACAATCGCTAAGCCGAAAAACGCTATCGCCTCAGTTTGAGGGATGTGACCGATGAACGACCCTCCCCTTCCCATGTGGCGCACCAGGTGAATGATCGACCACAACAGGAATAACAGGAGGGCCGGCAACAGGAAGAAATGATATGCGGGATCTGTCCGCCTGTGATTGCTTTGGGTTTGAGGAGTGTTCTGCATAATGCTGCTGATTCTACACGAAGAGCAAAATCCGGCGTCGGCAACCTTCGTCTCTTCAGCACGCATTCTGTTATAGTGGGGCTGCAAATCCAGGTTGCATCCCGTCCGCGGAAAGGGAAGATCCCACCTGAATAGCCTTTGATACAGAGCTTTACTTCTCTTCTGCTCGTATCGCGGACACCGAGCCATAGGAGGAGGAGTACATGTCTCGTCAGCTACCTGAAAACCCAAACCTGGAATATCTCAAGAAGCAAGCCAAAGAACTGCTGCGCAGCATGGGGCAGGGCAAACTGGCGGATGCGCAACAAAAGCTGGCTAATGAGTACGGGTTCGCATCATGGGCAAAACTGAAATCACACGTTGAAGCGCGCGGGCTCACGCCGGCAGCGGCATTGAAAGCGGCAGTCTGCGACTGTGATGCGGCGCGAGTCGGCGAGCTGCTCGAGCGCTATCCGGAGCTGCGGGCGAACATCGACGAACCATTGCCCGATTACGGCTTCGGCCAACACGCGTTATTCGCGGCGGTACAGCGGAGCGATCGGGCGACAATCGATGTCCTGCTGCGCGCGGGCGCCGACATCCGGAAACGAACCGAGTGGTGGGCGGGCGGATTCGGCGTATTGGACGATTGCGATCCGAGCTTGGTGGAATTTCTGATTGAACGCGGCGCGGTGGTGGACGCGCACTCTGCTGCGAGACTGGGAATGATGCCGAAGCTTAGAGAACTGGTCGCGGCGGATCCGGGCGTGGTGCACGCAAGAGGTGGAGATGGACAGACGCCGCTGCACTTCGCCTCTACTGTGCAGGTTGCGGAGTTCCTTCTGGAGAATGGTGCTGATATGAATGCGCGGGATGTGGATCACGAATCTACGCCGGCTCAGTATATGCTGCGCGTCGAGCAGAAGCGGCACTATCCGAAGGACCGGCAGGATGTAGCTCGCTACCTCGTAGCACGCGGATGCCGTACCGACATCCTAATGGGGGCAGCGCTCGGTGATAGGAATCTGGTAGCGCGGCACCTGGACAGCGATCCTGGATGTATCCGGATGACCGTGTCGGAGGAATGGTTTCCCAAGCAGAATCCGCGGGCAGGGGGCACGATTTACATCTGGATATTGGGTGCGCACCGCACTGCACACGCGGTGGCGCGCGATTTTGGTCACGAAGATGTTTTCCAGTTGCTGATGGAGCGGACCCCGCAGGACCTGAAGCTGGCGCTGGCGTGCGAGCTGGGTGACGAAGCGGTATTTCACGAATTCCTTTCGAAGAATCCCGAGGCCGCCACGGTGCTCTCTGAGGGGGATCAGCAAAAGCTCCCCAATGCTGCGCAGAATAACAACACCAAAGCGGTTCGGCTGATGCTGGAGGCGGGTTGGCCGGTCGATACTCCGGGCGAAATGGGAGCGACGGCGCTGCACTGGGCCGGATTTAACGGAAACGCCGAGATGACGCGCGAGATACTGCGTTTTCGTCCGACTCTCGAATTGAAATCGCGGGAGTATGCGGGGACCGCGCTTTCGTGGGCCGTGTACGGATCGGGAAACGGTTGGCACCGAGATACGGGAGATTTCGTCGGGACGATTCGGGCGCTCCTGGCGGCTGGGGCGACTCTGCCGCCGCATGCGGAGGAACTAGAGCCTAGCGAAGCCGTGCTGGAGATGCTGCCATAAATTGGAATAGCATTTCCCGCACTCCTGCCAGGAACTCACATAAACTTCTGTGTAATAGAGCCATGATGAAAACTTGGAATGCTCTTGTTCTGCTCACGATAGCGATGACGTGTCCAGGCGCTGATCGGACGGCTTCTCAATCAAATTCTGGCGCGAGTTGGGTCGAGACGCTTCGATCTCGAATTCCTCTTTATGGTCATCGTAATTGGATTGTGGTCGCGGATTCGGCATATCCGGCTCAATCTCGCGATGGAATCGAAACAATCGTGGCTGACGCCGACCAGCTCCAGGTTCTGAAAGAAGTACTTTCCGAATTGTCTGCTTCGAGGCATGTGACACCGATTGTTTATACAGACCAGGAGCTGAAATTTATTGAAGAAAAGGATGCGCCGGGAATCTCGGCGTACAGAGAACAGCTCGGCGGTTTACTGCAGAATCGCCCGGTCAATGTTCTGCTTCATGAGCAGATCATTTCGAAGCTGGATCAGGTGAGCCAAACATTCCGCGTTTTAATAATCAAGACCAAGCTGACGCTGCCATATACATCGGTCTTCCTGCAGCTCGATTGCGCGTACTGGAACGGCGATGCTGAGCGGAGGCTACGGGCTGAGATGGCTAACCGGCAACGCAAGTAGCGGTAGGGGCGAGACGACACAAATGGACGTGCCTGCGCTTGGGGTTGTTCTGCTGCAGGGAGGCAGATGGCACCTTGACGACCCTGGCGTAGTTGCCTATCCTTAGGATGCGCAGTGTAGAAACCGCAGAAAAAGCTTCCGCTTGCGTGCGTCATAATCATCATGACCGTCACCCTCAAACCTAAAACTGAAATCACGGTGCCGAAGAGTATCCGCCGCAAGGCTGGGATTAAACCTGGAGACCGGGTTGAGTTCAGGGTCTCCGGGCGCGTGATTAACATTGTGCCGAAGCTTTCACCCGATGAGTTACAGGACGAGCGTGAGATCCGCGATCCGAAGGTCCGTGCGGCAATTCGGGAAAGCCACGAGGAATTCGTGGCCGGCAAAGGCCGTCCCGTGAAGGAATTTTTGGCCGAACGTGCCGCCTTCGCCAAGAAGCGTAGCGGCTGACATTCGGGAGCATGAAATCTCCCAATATCGGCTTTCCCTTGGCCGCTCGCGTTTCCGCTACGACATCGTAGACGAGGTCCTGGCGCTTCATTACTGCGGCCTCCGCAGAGAAGACACATACTGAATTTTTATGAATACCTAGAGCTTTAAAGCGATTGTGGGGCCCGGACGAAGACGCGCAGAGCAACCCGGCGTGATACGCCTACTGTCTGTTGCTCATCCGCTTGACCCAGAGCAGATGATTCCACATGGCCTTGCGCTGGGACCATAAGAAGCGGAAGAACGATGCGGCAGTGATGGAATCCGCCGGTATGCCTGAATAAGTTTCGATGCGCCAGCGCAAGTAGGGAGATCGCCACGGGCGCAAGCGATAGCCGCGCGAGGCGTTCCATAGATTGCGAAAGAGGCTAAGGAACGGCAGAGGCGGTTGTAATTGATACGGCTGCAGCTTGCCTAGAGGTCGCGGCGTCCGGAGTTGCGTAATAGCCCGAACGAGTGCGGACCACAGGCTTGCCGGGCGCATCGACGGTTACCTTGATTTGACGATAGCTGCCATCGAGCGCTTGAATGCTGGGCGTGTACGCGATGGTGTACTGGCTTCGGATATCGCGCGCAACTTCGACGGCCAGAGCTTGCACTTCAGCAACCTCCTTCGGATAGAATGCAAGGCCGCCAGTAGCGCCGGTCAATTCGTTGAGCGCTCGCCGGGCCTTCACAGCCTCATGCTTTTCTTCATCCGAGAACAGACCTATGGCGTAAACCAGCGTGTCACTCTGATTGGAGCGGGCCACCACCTTTTCGAGGGAAACGTTGCTCGCGTTGTCATTCCCGTCCGTGATGACCACCAGGACTTTCTTGTCCTTTTTGGCTTGAGTCTTCATGTAATCGAGGGACATATTGATGGCGTCGCGCATAGCGGTACCGCCACGAGAGTCGATGCGAGCCAAGCCTTGCTCCATTTTTCGCATGTCATTCGTAAACGGCACGTCCAGGTACGCGTCGTCATTGAAATTGACTATGAATACCTCATCCTGAGGATTCGATTCACGAACCATAGCGAGCGCGGCGGCCTCTACGCGGCTGCGCTTGCTCATCATACTTCCACTGTCATCGATGATGACGCCGAGAGAAACCGGCACATCTTCGCGCCTGAAGATCTTCACCTGCTGGGGCTGCCCGTTCTCAAAAACTTTGAAAGAGTCTTTGTTGAGGTTCGTCAGTAATTTGCCTCTACGGTCGGTGACACTCGCGTGCAGTACGACGAGACGGGTATCGGCCCGAAATTGGGCGAACAGGAAGCCCGCCGAGAGACAGGCGAGCAGCGCAGGGCTGACGCTACTGAGTTGGCGCATAGTAACCGAGGCGGAAGTAAGCTCTTAGAGGCGGGAGCCCTCGCGGCTGATTTAGTTTTACCTGAACGCGGCGATACTTTCCGTCGCGTTCCCTGTTCTTCGGGGTGTAGCCCAAGATGTATTCATTGCGAAGCTCAACTCCAATTTTCGCAGCGATATCAGGAAGCTCCGCAACGTTTTCGACGGCGTATTCGCGGCCGCCGGTTTGTTCGGCGAGCTCATTCAGCAGACTCGGTCCAGCCGCTTCTTCCGGCGTGCGCCCGCGATTCGACATGGATTCGAAAATGCCAATCGCAAAGATTTGGACGTCAGCTTCCCGGACGGCGTTCTTGATTTCGGTCTCCGTGTAGCGGCTGCTGTTGTCGCCGCCATCTGAAATGATCAGCAACGCCTTGCGCGGATTGTGCGCCTTCTTCATCTCGTGCATCGCGAGATATACGCTGTCGAGCAGAGCGGTACGGCCTCTTGACTGAGTAAACGTGAGAGTGCTCTGGATCTTGTCCGTGTCCGTGGTGAACGGCACAGTTAATTCGGGACGGTCGTTGAACTGGACCAGGAAGAATTCGTCCGATGGATTCGCCGTCTTAAAAAATTCGGCTGCTGCTTGCCTGGACTTTTGCAGTTTGGCTCCCATGCTCCCGCTGGTGTCGAAAACCAATCCGATGGAGATGGGGGCGTCTTCGCTCGAGAACTGGGTGATGTCCTGTTCGATCTTATCTTCGAACAGGCGGAAATGTTCCTTTTCAAGACCTGTGACGAAGCGGTTCAGCGGATCGGTCACGGTGACATTAATCAGGACCAGGGTTTTATTGACGCGAATGTCGACAGGACGCGAATTCACGGTTCCCACAGCCGCGGCCGGCTTGCGAGATTCAATGACGACTTGCTGGTCTGGAGCGGTCCCGGGCGATTGGGCGAAAGCGGTACTGGCCGCACAGGCGCAAAGCAGCGTTACGCCGGCCAGATACTGCCAACACGATTCGCGTCGAGATCGGACGCCAGGGGAAATGCGAGACAAGTGGCGCGTCCGCATGCAGATTGATGCTTCTGAACTAGATCATAGCATCGGGAGAACGAGCGCGAATCAGTCGCATTCTCAGGTAGTGGGGTCTTAGCGTGGAGATGGCCAGAGTTCACGAGTCACGTATCCGCTAAAAGCTCATCGCGGCGCTTCTTGATAAGTTCATGCAGAGCCTTGGGAAGGAGATCGTCACCCTGTGGCTCAATAGCCTCCGGCGGTGTTACCGCCGGAGGAATTTTTATTTTCCCGTTCTGAAGCTCATAGGAGGCAATGTGAAGACCGAGAAAGTAATTCAATAGCTTGGCCTGTGCCCACGGCATAGTGATCGCTGTATGCCAATCAACCTCAATCGTCGGCTTCCCAAACTGATTTATCTGACCGAAGATGATCTTCAGGTCCCACACACTCGTTTCGATGTAGGTATTGTTCGCGTAATCCTCTTCAAGGTCCGGTGCAGGATTAGGCAGCTGTTGGTTCTTTGGGTTGTCGTCGGCGTTTTCCATTTGATTTCCTTGGTCGGGTTCTTTCGGGAGTAGTTGCTTTCGTGCCTGGCATAGGCAGCGGCAACGGAGGCGACCCGTTTAGCGCTTTCGCGTTTGGTGTGATCTGGTTATCTCTATCAATCGGAATAACGTTGGATCGTTGCGCGACCTCGTCTGACATTTGAGCAACGGGATCGAGATACGTCAACCATTCGAAAGTTGAATTTTTAGCCGTCGCGTCCCATGGGCTTAGCTGAAGGGGAGCCGAAGTCCGTGCAGCCGACTGGGCAGCCAAGAGCTGTTTCCAGTATTCGGTTAAGGCGGTATTCGGGGCGGTTGTTTCCTGTCCTTCGGTAGGCTCCTTAAACGCAGGATCGTCCTCGAATTTTCGCGGGGCAAGGCGGTCCTTTCCGAATTCTCGGACGTCTGTGGGCAGCGTCCCGAACTCCTCAAAGCTGATGCGCAGACGAACCCCATAGGCTTTTGCAAACCTTCTCAGAGTCTCGATCTTGCAGGTTGAAAATCCAGAATTCAGCCACCTTGAGATGCCGGACTGCCGTGTTCCGACTAGTTCCGCCAATCGTTCTTGTGTAAGATTGCGCTCTTCACGAAGCGCTTTCATCTGGGCAGTAAGGAAAGCATTGGCGACAGCGTCGGCATAGGCATAACGAGATTCTTCGTCTTTTAATTCTCTGATCCGCTCAGTCACCTTATCCACGACGCCTCCTGCTCGGCTTGTCCAGTAAAATCTCTAAATTCTCCTCAGCGATGCCAATAGCGCTGAATGGCCTTACCCGCCTCCGCCTGTCATCCCATTGAGCACCGGCCAAGAATGTGATTTCGGTTTCTTCATCAACCGGCCCGAAACAGAAGATCAGACACGCGGACGCAGCCCCCTTCCGTGGAATCATAAGGCCGTAAAGCCCGTCCTCCAAACCGATGACGCTCGCCTGGATGGAGAGTGGTCCCCCGCTCTCATAGATATCCCACAACGCCCAGATTGCTCCCCAGACCGATTGGGGAATCTCCTTCTCGTCGAACCATCGCTCCAGTACGGTCCTACCGTTCTCCTCGACATACGAATAGATCGAATACTGCGGCCTTCTAAATTCTATCACGCCCACGTTATACTTCCCAGCTGAATCGACATAACGCGTATGTTATGATAGGGCATCTCACTGAAACTAAAATTAAAAGGCCAGTCAGCTCAGATCGCCACATCTGAACCGCTGGCCTTCGCTCACTCTTACGGGCCGGTACCTCAGGGCATAGAGGAGTCCATTACTAATCGGCTTGTCGTGGGTTGGAATCCCACTGGGTCCGCCAGATTAAACCAAGTCCCGACTGAAACGCTAACTCCAGTCGCGATGAGAACTGCACAGCCGAAGCCGCACAGGTCCGTCAACCCAAGTATCCGGCTTTTGGCTGTGAATCTCAAGGAGATTTACAGTGACTTGTCACAATTGCCGGATCGAGATGCTGAAAGCCGGTTTCTACGGGAAAAACAAGGTTCAGCGCTTCAAGTGCCAGCAGGCGGTAAGCGCTTCGCCGAGCCACAGCAGAAGCCATTCGGCGAAGATGTACGCTTCCAGCGGAGAAGGTAGCGATGATCCTTCATTGCCTCGTGGAAGGGAACAGCGTGCGCGGAACATCGCGCCTCTCCGATGTGGAGAAGCGAACCGTTCTGAACATCCTGAAGCTCGCCGGTGAGCGCTGCGAACAACTTCTCACCGAACAAGGTCACAATGTTCAGGTACGGGACCTAGAACTCGACGAGGTTGGACTTTGTGGGATGCAAGCAAAAGCGCCTCACGCCCGAACGGGTTGAAGCTGGCATGACCGGAGACGCTTACACGTTTATCGCCCTGGAGCGAACATCAAAGCACGCAGTTGCGTGGCACCTTGGCAAGCGCGACCGTGTGAATACCGAGGACTTCATCTCTAAGGTCCGATGGGCAACCGCACCCGGATGGTTTGACGTGAGTACCGATGCGTTTCAGCCCTACGAGAGCGCTATCGACGCTGGCTTATACGACCGCGCCAATCACGCCCAAGTAGTCAAGCTGTTCTCGAACCATCTCGACTATGTGTCTGAGAGTTACAATCCGGCAAAGTTCGTATCCGTTGCGAAAGACGCGGTGAGCGGGAACCCGGATCTGGATCGCGCCAGTACGTCGCACGTGGAGCGAAAAAACGGCACGCCGCGACAGTGGTGCAAACGGCTCACGAGATTGACATACGCTTTCTCGAAGAGTTGGGATAATCTCCGAGCTGCGCTGGCTCTCGACTTCTGGCATTACAACTTCGCCCGCGTTCATTCGGCACTTCGGATCACCCCCGCAATGGCAGCAGGAGTTTCAGATCACGTCTGGACATTCAATGAATTGCTTGGGGCCTGATAAATAGGAGTTGTGACAAAAAAGCGCTAAAATCTTTTGGGGACTCGGAGCGTTCCAGATGAACGGATGGATTGAGCAGAAAGCACTAGAGCGGGAAAAGAGCCTAAACCATAATGGGATCATCGAGCCGGCGGTCCGGACCTATGGAAGAGTCTTCGTGAATCCATAATGGCAGCTGCTCGGCAATATGCCGAGGGATTCCCTCAGCACTTGCCCCCGCACGATTTTGTTCAAACAAGTACAGTGGATGGATATAGTGAGATTTGGGTTGAGGTTACGGAACCCAAGAATTTTCCATTGCCGTCGCAGAAGCTTAAACGAAAAGTTACCGTAACGCTAGACCGTAAAAAGTGGACCATTACCGGCTCCTGTAGTCACGGTCACGCCTCAACCAAGGTGGCAATTGGAGTGGGCGACGACCAGAGGGCCTGCTTCATGTTGGATGGGAACGCGATCAATGTTGAGCGTGCAACAGAGATCATTCTGAGTCCAGCGTTATATCCTGACCTAGCATCAAACGATTCATCTCCACGCTAAGACCCCAACGCATTGTCAATATAGGGACGGCCTCGCGCTGCCTCCCAGGAGGGATGGGTTCACGTAAAGAATGTTATGTGTGCCTTCACCGCCGCCGAACGCGAACAGGAGCGAGACGACCGGGAGTCCGCCAGCGCGCAGGTCGAGGCCTGTGGCAAAGCTGTGTTTCAGGTGGTTGAAGCCGATGTCGCTGTGGGTGAGAGCCACTTTGCCGGTATCCGCCATGAAAACGAAACCCAGGGGGCCCCAGATGGAGTGTTCGAAGGTGCCGCGGAGCAACAGGAGATTGGGGGCGCGGAACCGGTAGTCGTGATAACTGGGCAGGAACTGATTGCCGTTAATGTCAGAGCCGCCGAGCGTGGGCTGAAAGTAGAAGGGCACCGAGTTTCCGGCTGATACGAAGGATTCGGAATAGAGGAATCGCACTCCGAAGCTGCCGGAACGATCTCGCGTGACGGCCGGGCAGCGGCGGGCTCCGGGAGCGGTGGCGCATTCATCGGGGCCATTGAACTCCTTAGGCTGAAAACGCAGGAAATTCCCGTAGATTGGAAATTCGTGAGACAGATCGAGATTGAAACGGTTAAAGGAGTAGTGCGAGCCGGGCGCGATGAACTCCTGGAACGTGACTTGATAATTCAATTGCAAGTGATCTGACAGAAGCGTAGGCTGAACGCGCACTCCTTCGCCGAGCTGAAGAAATCCAGGCTGAGTTGCGAGACCAGGCGCACTGGGTACAAAGAACTCATTCGGGGAAGAAGAATAGAGCGTCTCGATAGACGGAGTGGCTTCGCCGAAGTCCGGCCGGATGTTAACGAAGCGGCCATTCATTTCTCCGAACAGCGAGATCTTAAGCTTCGGGACGATCGGCACAACCGCGTTTGCGCCAGCGATGGTCTCTTGCATGCCGAAAATGGTTTCACCAGCTCGAGAGGTGAAATTGCCAAGGCCGTAATAATCGACCGTGTTCAACGATATTCCCTGCGCGTAGACATTGATGACCGGATATTCACGAACCGTGAGATTGGATTTAGGCGGTGGCTGACCGGGCGTGGTAGTGATGACGCCGATGTTTTCGCGCGGGACGTAAATCGCCTTCATGTATGCGCCTGCGCGCCATGAGCCGTTTGTCGACCCGATAGCATCCACATCCCAACTAAGCCTCCAGCGTTCGTTGGGAGTGTGGTGAGCCACGAACGCCGGACCGAGGCCAAAGCCATTCTGCGGGGCGATGCTGCCGGCCGCAATGTGTAAAGGATGATCAGTGAAAAGATCCTGCGCGCAACCGGTGATCGCTTTGAAGAAAGAGCCTGAACAGTCTTTTTGAAGATCTTCTTTTTCGTGCCGGAAATCGGCCTGAAGCTGCGTTTCCTGAGCGTGTGCGTAAGATCCTGCCACAAATAGGAAGATCAAAAGATTGCGTCTCATAGATGCTCCTAAGAACCACCCGCGCCGGCGGCCTTAGGATGCAATTTGGCCATGACCTGCTGGATGTAAGCGCTGGCTTGCGCTTCCGTCTGAATGGAATGGACATCCACCCCAGTTTGCTGATCGGGCGGAAGCGTCAACTCAGCTTTATGGAGATGATCGATCTGATCGTGAATCAGGTCGGAGATAGGGCGATCGCGATTCATCGCCAGAGGCGAAGGCTTAGGAACGTTGATGGACTGCGGTGAGGCGACAGGCGCTGCCCCTGCAAGCGCGTGCGGAGCAAATGTGCCGCCGGCCGTTGCGACTCGAGCTCGAGCGGCCGGGGCGCTGCCGCCGATGTTGAATTGGAAGGCATCTGTGCGAGGCGCGGGCAGAGATAGGAGATCGAGAAATGTCTCAGAACTCTTCTCCCGCTGCGTTCGCGCGTCATATGCGCCAATAAAGAAGCTGGTGACGGTGTTCGGTATGCAGGCGTGCTCGAATACACGCTCCTGATCAATCGTGCCGTCGGCGTTCATCGGCGATACTACGGTGCCTTCAGGAACCCAAGGTGAAATGAGAACCGCCGGTACGCGAACACCCAGCCGATTGAATTGGAAACCGGTAGATTGGTCGACAAATTCACCGGGCGTGCAAGCGGGTGGCGGAACATGATCGTAGATCCCGCCGTGCTCGTCATATACGAGGAGAAGAGCCGTGTTCTCCCAAGCCGGGCTGCTGCGAATCGCGTTGTAGACGGAGGCGATGAAGATCTCGCCGGCTTGCACGTCGTGATCCGGATGCTGGTCCGATGCGAGGGCTTCGCCATCATCGGCGTCGTGATCGCTGTAGTTGGGCTCGATGAAACTGTAGTCGGGAAGATTTCCCGATTTGCAGTCAGCCAGAAACTGAGCATAGGTCCCGAACAGCTGGGGCTGGCTCTTGAGCAGAAAGACAACGCCCATGGTCGAGCTTTGCTGATCGTAGTAGTAGATCTTGGCTTTTCGCCCGGCATTCTGCATCCGCTCGTAAATGCTCAGATATTTTTCGCCGAGATAGAGCAGGCTCATATCGGTTTTGCCAAACGAAGTCCCGAAATGAGCGAAGGCGCGATTGGGGATGGTGGGACCGGGGAGCGAAGAGAACCAGCGGTTAAAAACGAGGTATTTTTGCGCCAAAGTGGTGATCACGGGGAGCTTGTCCGGCGTGAAGTAATACATGATCTTCTGCGAGTGATTTACGTCCTTCTGCTGTTGAAAATAGGCCTGAATGAAGCCTTGCATGGTGGGCGTCGAGTGGTCCTGACTGCCGAAGAACAGCTGAGTATCTACGTCAGGATAATGGTGCCCAGGATCGGGATCGAGTTGGCTCTGAAACTCCGCCTGAGGCTGAACTTTTATGGGTTCTCCGGTTGTATCCGGATTCGACTCGCTTCCCGTAAGTCCGTCAATACGGGGATCTTGGGCTCTCAGCGCGCCGAGCATGTGGTCGAAGGATCGATTTTCCATCATGAGCACAACAAGGTGCTTCAGGTTGTCGAGTGCGGCAGGCAACAGTCCTCGCTATCTCCTCGCAAACGCGGGTAATACTACCCTAATGTGGTTTGCAAATTAATGCAAATAGATTATTAGCGCTGGATGCGCGCTGAGCCGCCCTTCGCGAAGGCTCGGACCTGGTCAAGTGTGGCCATGGTCGTGTCACCCGGGAAGGTGGTCAGGTACGCGCCGTGGGCCCAACCTAGCCTGACAGCCTCGTCTTCCGACTCGCCCGTGAGCAGGCCGTAAATGAAACCTGCCGCGAAGCCGTCACCGCCGCCGACACGATCATAAACGTCGAGCTCAGCGGTGGGCGCCTGATGGGTTGTGCCGTTGATCCAGGCGACGGCGCTCCAACTGTGGCGGTTGGTGGAGTGCACCTCGCGGAGAGTAGTCGCGACGATTTTTACTTGGGGGTGCTTCTGACGGACCTTATCCATCATCCCGAAGAATGCGCTGGGGTCGAGTTTGTTTTTCGCGGCGACCTCAGGGCCGGGGATGCCGAGGCCCATTTGAAGGTCTTCTTCATTACCGACGAGGACGTCGACATTCTTGACGATACGGTCAATCACCTCGACCGCTTTATCGTGTCCGCCAATTACATTCCAAAGCTTGGCGCGATAGTTGAGATCGAAAGAGATAACGGCTCCCGCACGCTTGGCGGCCTGCATGCCCTCGATGGTCACTTCGGATGTGGTTTCAGAAAGCGCCGCGAAAATCCCGCCACTGTGAAACCAGCGAACACCTCCCGCAAAGATTGCGCCCCAATTGAAATCGCCGGGCTTCAGGCGCGCAGCGGCCTCATTGCTGCGGTTGTAGAAGACCACCGGAGCGCGCACGCCTTGGCCGCGATCGCTATACACGGCCGCGATGTTCGGACCTAATACTCCGTCATGTTTGAAGTATTTGTAAAAGGGCGTAACGCCCATGGCTCTCACGCGCTCGGCGACGAGATCGCCGATGGGATAATCGACCATTGCAGTGGCAATCCCGCTGCGCATCTTGAAGCAGTCTGATAAGTTCGCCGCGACATTGAACTCCCCGCCACTGACGTGAATCTTGCATTCGGTGGCTTTTCGAAAGGGAATGATACCGGGATCGAAACGGTGAACCAAGCCACCGATGCCCACGAAGTCCAATGCGGCGTCCTGCCGGATATCCAGACCATATTTCATTTTTTTCTCCTTGGAATGCGCTATATAGATCTGAAAGCGGACGAAAACATTACCGCTGTCTGTGCCGAGCTTGCGCGCGGCGCATTTCGAGAGCGAGCGAGAAAAGATACGTCCGCGAGCGGGCCATTTGCGTGCTAGCGCAATCGGCTTTCAATTCGTGACGGATTCTCTGTCTGCTCTTCGAGGGCGGCGTAAGCGAGCGTATGGAACTCGCCCATGATACTCGGAGACCCAGGATGAAGCTGGGCCATGAAAACCGTGATCATATCTTCCTTTGGATCGATGGTGAAGCCAGTGTAGAAGAATCCTCCCCAGGAATATTGTCCGGGGCTGCCGAGCTCGTGCAGAGGCGTCTTTTCGCCGTCTATGCCGAAGCCGAGGCCAAACTCCTGATCGGGGAATTTGGGGCCAAGCTGGTCATGCGTCATCAGCTCAACCGATTTTCGGCTGATCAACTGTGTTTTGCCAAGCTTGCCGTGGTTTAGCATCAATTGGCAGAAGCGCGCATAGTCCGAGGCCGTCGAGCACAGGCCAGCGCCGCCGGAGAAGAGCTTCTTCGGACCGCGGACAGGATAATCCGCCGAGTAGGAAAAAGTTCCTTCTGTGATGGGCGTGTCCGGGAATCGGGACAGTCCCTTGCCCTCGTACCACGTGTAAGCCGTGGCAAGACGATCCAGCTTATCTTGAGGGACGTAGAAGAATGTATCTTTCATGCCAAGCGGCTCGAATACGCGTTCCTTCAGAAATTGATCAAGCGTTTTGCCTGAGATGACCTCGATCAAATACCCGAGCACATCGATGTTCAATCCATAGTTCCAGCGTTCGCCCGGATTAAATAAAAGCGGTAAACGAGCGAGGCGCTTGATATTCTCGCCGATCGTTCCATCGAAGGGAAGCAGGCCGCTCGCGATGTTAGCCTCTTTGTAAAACGGTCCAAGCGCCGGATCCCAGTTATAGGTGATGCCAGACGTGTGCGTAAGCAGGTTTCTGATTGTGATTGGCTGGGTGGCGGGAACTGTATACGGCTTTCCGTCTTTTGGCGTGACTAGAACTTTTGGATCGGCAAATTCAGGGATATACTTCGAGATCGGATCCTCGAGCTGAAACCGGCCTTCCTCGTAGAGCATCATGACGCCCAAGGTCACGATCGGCTTGGTCATGGAGCAGATGCGAAAAATCGAGTCGGGGCGCATCGGCTTAGAGTTTTCGCGATCCTGTTTGCCGCCCGCCTGGAGCCAAATCACTTGGCCGTGACGCGCAACGAGCGTGACTGCGCCCGCAATTTGTCCATGGTCAACGCTGTCCTGAACAGCGGTGGCGATCCTCTTTAGGCGGATGGAGGAGAGGCCGACAGATTCAGGTTGCGTTGTTGGTTGCTGAGCGAGCGCCTGCTGGAGGGTCGCACTTCCGATGAGGATGGGTATGAGCGCGAACACAAAGCGCCGGGGAGTTACGGAATGGGTGACGAGATTGCGTGACATGCGAAGGGCCTGGGGTGGAGTTTACACCAAAGCACCTGATTCCTCTTTGCCCGTCGAACGTATTCACGCTGTTGTAGTCAGCGGCGAATTCGACACTGAGGCGGACGGTTATTGAGGGTATATTGAATACGTCGGGGGTGAGCACGACAAAATCGTACGACGAAATCGTTGATTTCTTTGCAGCGGGTACAACACCGGAGGCGGTTGTGGCGTTCCGCCCCTCAGATAAAGCGACGCAACGAGTGGCGAAGTTGGTCTCCAAGGCCAAGGACGGAACGATTTCGAACGAAGAGCAATCCGAACTCGATGATTACTTGCAGCTCGAACACATTTTGATCTTGGCCAAAGCACGAGCCCGTCAACATACGCAGATTGAGAAGTGATATATCGGAGGAGCTTCGCCGATTCGTTGCGGAACGCGCGGGGCGCGGCTGTGAGTATTGTCTCCTGGACGAGGATGATTCCTACTCGCCGCACCAGATAGACCACATCATTGCTCGAAAACACAGAGGCTTGTCTATAGCGGAGAACCTTGCATACGCCTGCCTTCGCTGTAACGCCTGGAAAGGCAGCGATATAGGATCACTGGACCCTGAGACGGGTCAGTTTGCTAAGTTGTTCAATCCACGCAAGCAGGAATGGGCGCAGCATTTCATACTCCGAGGCTTCGTGATCGAACCATTAACGGCGGAAGGCCGGGTTACGGCCCGGCTGCTGCGATTAAATATCGACCAGCGGGTTGTAGAGCGGCGGGCCTTGATGCTGGCCGGCCGTTATCCACGTGGATAGCTGCTGCGAGTTGCCGTATATCCAGCAGATCATCATCTGGCGAAATACTGCTTTCCACAGCCTTACCCCTTGGCTGTGCCGCTTTGCTGCAGGAGCTTGGCGACTAGACCTGTCCAGCCGGTCTGATGGGCTGCGCCAAGGCCCTCGCCGGTATCGCCGTTGAAATATTCGTGGAACAGCACATACGAACGGAAATTTGGATCTTCCTGAAATTGCCTGTTATTTCCATAAACCGGCCGCTGTCCGCTCTTATCGGGCAGAAACAGAGCCGCTAAGCGATGTGACAGTTGGCGCGCTGCTTCCCGCAGAGTGATGCGCTGGCCGGAGCCGGCGGGAACTTCAACGCGGAGCGAATCGCCGTAGTAATGATTTAGCCGCTGGAGAGCTTCGATGAGCAGAAAATTCATGGGGAACCATACCGGTCCGCGCCAATTGGAGTTTCCGCCGAATGTGCCGGTTTTCGATTCAGCCGGCTCATACGCTACATGGAAGTTCATGCCGTCCAGCGGCAAATTGTAAGGATGATCCCGGTGATAACGCGAAAGCGAGCGAATTCCGAAAGGAGATAGGAACTCGCTTTCATCGAAGACGCGCTGAAGAATACGTTCGAGACGTGAACGATCCACTACCGAGAGCAATCGCCGCTGCTCTATGCCGCACTGCGTAATCGGGGCAAGCTCCGCGGTCAGATCATGGCGGTTATCGATAAACCATTGCATGCGCTTCTTAAAACCCGGGTGCTTATCGACCGTAGCTTGCTCGAGCGTGTCCGTCGCAAACAATGGAACAAGACCAACCAGAGATCGAACGCGCACCAAAGTGTGGCTGCCATCTCCAAGCCGGAGGCGATCGTAATAGAACCCGTCCTGTTCATCCCATAACCCGGAACCCTCGTAATGGTTGATGGCATCCGCAATGTACAAAAAATGTTCGAAGAATTTGCTGGCTATGTCTTCATACGCCGGATCTACCGCTGAGAGCTGCAACGCGATTTTAAGCATGTTGAGACAATACATCGCCATCCAGCTGGATCCATCAGATTGCTCCAAAAGCCAGCCACTCGGGAGCGTGGCGCTTCGATCGAATATGCCGATGTTATCCAGGCCGAGGAAGCCGCCCTCGAAGATGTTTGCGCCCTCGGAGTCCTTGCGATTTACCCACCAGGTGAAGTTCATCAGCAGCTTATGAAACACGCGCTCGAGAAACTCGAAATCCGGTTTCCCTTTAATTCGCTTGTCTATCTGAAAAACGCGCCGGGCCGCCCAGGCATGAACCGGCGGGTTCACATCGCCGAACGCCCATTCATAGGCAGGCAACTGTCCATTGGGATGCATGTACCACTCGCGCAAAAAAAGGGAAAGCTGAACTTTTGAGAAATCGGGATCCGCGGGAGCAATGGCAACGGTGTGAAATGCGAGGTCCCAGGCGGCATACCACGGGTACTCCCATTTGTCGGGCATGGAGATCACATCTTCATTGAAGAGATGAACCCACTTGTGATCGCGCCCTTCCTTTCTTTGCTCGGGCGGTTTCGGCATGGTTGGATCGCCATTTAACCAAGTCTCAACGACAAAGTGATAGAACTGCTTGCTCCAAAACATTCCCGCGAACGCCTGGCGCTGTATATCTCTCGCTTCCTGACTTAGATGGTGCGAATACTGCGAATGGAATTCAGACGCGTCCTGAATGCGAGCGTCAAAAATCCCGTTCCATTGGTCGCGCGGCAGGTCTTCCGAACCAGCTCTATACAGGCGAAACTGGAGAACCTTCTGCTCGCCGGAGTTCAGCGACAAACGATAAAGCCCGCAAGCTTTAGTGCCCTGATGATCCGGATTCACTGCATCGTGCTGGTCGTGCACGACATACTCATGGAACGCATCTTTGTAATACTGATTCGCCCCGCGCGAACCCCAGAGGCGCTCCGTGTTGCTCTCGTTTTCGGTGAATAACAGCTCAGGCTTGCCTTCGAGAGATAAAAGAAAGTCACCCAATGAAGGATGATGCGCTTCAATTTCGCCGGAGGAGGTGGAGTGCAGTCGCGGCTTTTGAGACGGATCCTGGTTGAGTTCCCATGCCCAGGTATTTCGAAACCACAACGTTGGCAGGAAGGTGATCTCGGCTGGATCAGGCCCGCGGTTCGCAATGCTGACGCGAATGAGCAGGTCGTCTACGTCGCGTTTCGCATACTCGGCGAAGATATCGAAATAGCGATTTTGGTCGAAGATGCCGGTATCTTGAAGCTCATATTCGGGGTCGAGACGGGTGCGCCGGTGATTCTCTTCAATTAGCTGCTCGTAAGGAAAGCGAGCCTGCGGGTATTTGTATAAGCCTTTCAGATAGGAGTTAGTGGGAGTGGCATCGAGATAGTAGTAGAGCTCTTTGACGTCCTCCCCATGGTTGCCTTGATTGCCGGTGAGACCAAACATCCGCTCCTTCAGAATCGGATCTTTGCCGTTCCAAAAGGCGAGGGCAAAACAGAGGTATTGATGGTTATCGCAGATCCCGAGAATGCCGTCTTCGGTCCAGCGATAGACACGCGAGCGCGCATGGTCGTGCGGGAAATATTCCCAAGCCGTTCCATTGGGGCTGTAGTCTTCCCGGACCGTTCCCCAAGCTCGTTCGGCCAGGTAAGGCCCCCAACGCTTCCAGTGCTTGGTTCGAGCTTCTGCTTCCGCCAGACGCTGCTGTTCGGCCGACACAGTACTCAGGCTACGCTAGACTCCGCGACGACTTCCAAAGGATGTTTGTATTTGCACTCGGGGTTGGGGCATTGCGCGACAGGACCCGCCTTCAGATACTTTTCAATCAAATAGCTGCTTCCGCACTCCGGGCACTTTTCAGCCATGGGCTTGCCCCAGGCGACGAAATCACACTCAGGGTAACGATTGCACCCATAAAAAGTTCGACCGCGCTTTGATCGGCGTTCGACGATCTGGCCTTCCGAACAATTGGGACAAGGCACGCCAATTGTTTTTTGCTTAACGTACTTGCATTTCGGGTAATTGCTGCAGGCGACAAATTCGCCGTACCGGCCATACTTCTGGACCAAGTTGCTGTCGCACTGGGGGCATTTGTCTTCAAGCGGAACATCCTTCCGCTGCTCCCCGCCGATCTGCTTGGTCGTTTTGCAATCCGGATAACCGGAGCACGCGTAGAATTGGCCAAATCTGCCCTTCTTCAGCACCATCGGACGGCCGCAGTTCCCGCAATATTCCGCTTCGTCCTGTTCGTGCAAATCGGCGCTGTCAACATCGGGCAGATCGACAGTCAGCTCGCGCGTATTGGTGCATTCGGGGTAACCAGTGCAAGCAATGAAACTACCGTGCTTGCCCCATTTGATCACCATGGGCTTGCCGCATTTCTCGCACACGAGATCGGTTGGTTTTTCCATGCGCTTGATATCGGTCATGTTGCGCTCGGCATGATCCAGGTCCTTCTGGAATCGGCCGTAGAAGTCAGCCATGGCGGCGCGCCATTCGAGTTTTCCTTCCTCGATCTCATCAAGCTCCTCTTCCATGCGCGCCGTATAATTCACTTCGAAGAGGTCACTGAAGCTTTCGAGCAATAAGTCAGTCACCACCATTCCTAGCTCGGTCGGCGTGAACTTACCGCCTTCCTTCTTCACATATTCGCGATCCTGAATAGTCGAAAGAATGGAAGCATACGTGGAAGGCCGGCCTACGCCGTCCGCCTCGAGCTTTTTCACCAGAGTTGCCTCATTGAAGCGCGGGGGCGGTTCGGTGAAATGTTGCTCCGGATGGAGCTCTTTGAACCGCAATGTTTCGCCTTCGGTCACGATCGGCAACTTATGCTTGAGATCCTCGTCCTCTTCGTCTTTCTGATCTTTGCCCTCTTCGTAGACTTTCAGAAAACCGTCGAACTTCAGCACACTGCCCGTTGCGCGGAACACGTATGGAACCTGGCTCTTGCCGAGCGCGTTGATGTCGATCGTGGTTTGATCGAACAGCGCCGGCATGATTTGCGAGGCCACGAATCGCATCCAAATGAGGCGATAAAGCTTCAGCTCATCTTCGGCGAGATACTTTTCGAGCGAATCCGGCGTCCTGAGGACCGACGTTGGGCGAATGGCTTCGTGCGCATCCTGTGCGTCCTTCTTGGTTTTGTAAACGTTCGGTGAGGGCGGCAGGTATTGCTGTCCGTAGCGCTCCGCGACGAGGGCGCGAACCTCTGCGAGGGCATCTTCGGAAACGCGCGTTGAATCGGTGCGCATGTACGTGATCAGGCCTTCGGAGCCCTCTTTGCCGATTTCTTTTCCTTCGTAAAGGCCCTGGGCGAGCATCATCGTGCGCTTTACGCTAAAACGATATTTCCGGGATGCCTCCTGCTGCAAAGTAGAGGTAATGAACGGGGGCACCGGGTTGCGCCGCTTCTCTCGCGTTGAGACCGAGCGGACTATATAGGATGCGCCGTCGAGATCGTCGACGATGCCCTGCGCTGCCTTCTCATCGCCGATCTGAGGCGCCTCGTCGGCTCGCTTGCTGAGCCGGGCGGTTAGAATCGGCGGCTTCTTCGCATTCAACGAGACATCAATGGTCCAATATTCTTGCTTCTGGAACGCCCGGATTTCCCGCTCGCGCTCGACAATGAGGCGCAAAGCGACGGTCTGAACCCGCCCCGCTGACAATCCTCTGCGGACCTTGTCCCAGAGCAGCGGAGAGATCTTGTACCCGACCAGCCGGTCAAGGACGCGGCGCGCCTGCTGCGCTTCCACGAGATTGATGTTGACGGCTAAAGGATGATCAAACGCCTTCTTCACCGCATTCGCGGTAATTTCGTTGAACATGACCCGGAAAATGGCTGGTTTACCGGATTTCTTAGGCTCCAGCTCCTCTTTCAGGTGCCAGCAAATGGCTTCGCCCTCGCGATCGGGGTCAGCGGCGAGGTAAACGGAATCGACGCCTTTCGCCGCCTGCTTCAACTCGGCAATCAGCTTTTTCTTGCCTTCGATCACCTCATATTTGGGGGTGAAATCGCGCTGTACATCGACAGCTAAATCGTTCTTCGGTAAATCCTTGACATGGCCCAAAGACGCCTTAACGAGATACTGCTTGCCTAAATACTTTCCTATAGTTTTCGCCTTCGCCGGAGACTCCACGATGACGAGTGATTTTGTCATAACAATACTTTTCTTAACCTATACAATTGATTCCGGGCGACCCTGGTCTGATTCCCGGCAAGAGAACGCTACTCTTTTACCACACCTTGACGAAGTTCTTTCCTGGAAGCTGCCGGATAAGTCCCGACATTTCCAGCTCAAAGAGTGCGCCGATCAACTCTGATGAGGAGACTCCCTCAAAAGTTTCAACTAAGGTCTCAAGTTGTTGTGGAACATCGACTTGTAGCCCGTTCAGCAGTTTCTGGGCGAGCGCCCGATTCGGTTCAAACGGTTCTTCGGGAATACCCAGAACGGGGTCTATTCCCTCCAACAAAACTTTTTGCTGGGCGTTGGCTACCAGATCCCGGCGGACCGAGAGTGGCAGCTCATTGGTAATGTCGGTCCATTCCTGAACTAGCTTCGCCCCTTGCTTGATGAGCAGATTCGGGCCCCAACTCACCTTTGACGTAATATTGCCGGGGACAGCAAATACCTCCCGGCCCTGATCCATGGCAAGACGCGCGGTAATGGCCGAGCCGCTATGCTGTGCGCCTTCGACGATAAGAACTCCGAGGGAAATCCCGCTCACAATCCGGTTTCGGATAGGAAAATTCTGGGGGTACGCCGGGGCACCCATCGGAAACTCGGAAATCAGTAAGCCTTGCCTGGCAATCTCTTCATATAGTTTGCGGTTGTCCGCCGGATAGAGGACATCCACGCCGCACCCGAGTACGGCGATCGTACTCCCTTCTTCGGCGAGAGCCGCTTTGTGAGCAGCGGTATCGATTCCCCGCGCCATGCCGCTGGTGATGGTCAGACCAGCTTTTGCCAGATCACCGCTGAGACGCTCCGTGGCGGCAAGCCCGTATGGGGTGGGACGTCTGGTGCCGACAATTCCAATGGAGTGAGAGACCAGCAGCCCTGGGTTTCCGATTGCAAGCAGGAGGAGAGGAGGATCGAAGATTTCACGCAGCCGTTGCGGGTAGCGTGCATCCTGAATGGAGATAAGCTGGGCGCCGGCGCTCAACATGCTCTCCTGTTGATTGAGTGCGTCTTCGAATGAGCAGCCGCTGGCTATGTTGCGCGCCTGGGCCGGGCTAATCCCAGCCGCCTCGAGTTCGGAGGCTGATGCCCGAAAGATCGCCTGTGGTGATTTAAGTCTTTCCAGGAGCCGCAGAGTCCCGACGGGCCCGACACCGGGCACCATGCGCAGAGCGAGCCAATGGAGTGTCTCCTCTTGAGTAACGAGAGCCGTCGCCACGTGGAATACGTGCCGTCGAGGAAGACGAGTTCTCTAGCGGATTCGATTGGAACGTTTGTTCTTCAATCCGCGCCACAGGTCGGTCAGGTATATGGAGACACCTATGCTACTCGCATCGAGTTCCCCGCCCTGCGTGGATACGCAAATGGGTTGTTCTTGGCGATGGAATGTCCAGGCCACTCTCGACTCGGGCTGGATCACCCAGCAGTGGGCCACGCCTTGCTCGTGGTACAGCTTGCATTTCTCAAGCAGTTGCTCAACTGTTTGGGAAGGAGGCGACACGAGCTCGATGCACAACATGGGCCAGTGGCCGGGCATCACGTATTTCCACGGCTCTGCATCTTCAGCGCGAATCACAGCGACATCGGGAAGCCGCCAATGATCTTCGCGTATCTTGGAAAGGGGATCGGTCAGGACGTACAGGTCATCGCCAACCTGATCGTTCAGTAGTTTGCTGAGCCAACTGATCATCAGCCCGTGATAGATGGTGACCATTGGTTTTGCTTGGAGTACTCCATCCACCAGCTCATATCGCTCGTCGGCGCGGCTGAACAGTTTATCGAGGACTTCCGGAGCAACCGTTGTCGTTGCCATCTTGTTTCAGGTTAATCGATTGGCAGATTTTGGGTAGTGGGTCAGTTTGAAATTTCAAACTGGACTGCGCAATTTGGTGAAAGTCTATGGCAAATCCTGAAGGGCAAGTGCGGTATAGCCCGGCGCAGTGTATTGGCGGCCGAACGTGTTTCCATCATCGGTAATCCATCCGAAACACATCTCCACCAGCTTTGTGGAACGGCAGAACCTCACCATGCGGATGCAGATGCGCCGATTTTCTATGAAGAGAAACGCTCGCCAGCCACGGGAACAAGAACAGCGCAGCGCTGGCGGCGGTTGCGGAACCGAAGATGACAAACACCCCAAAGCGCAGGGTAGGGGGGAAATTCGAAAGCAGAAAGATCCCGAACCCGCAACAGATCACTAGGAAATTCGTTCCGATCGGCCGCCACAGACGCGAGCAGGCCTTCGACCATGGTTCCCAGGAATTGAGGTTCTTATTGTCACGCTTGGCGAACATGGTGAGATAGATCATGGCGTCCACTCCCATGCCGAGATCGAGATTTGCGGCTGAAGCGGTGATGAAGTCCAGTGGCATGCCCAGGTAAGCGATATATCCACGCACGACGACTGGGATGATGGCCAGGGTTACCAGCATGGCCAAGCCCGTACGCAATGAGCGGGAGAAGACAAAACCCATGACCGTGAAAATGCCGATCAGCAGCAGCGAGCCGGTAATGATGCTGGATGTGATCAGCCGGCCCATATCACCCAATAAGCTGTACTCGCCACCGACAAGAAGCGTGCGAAAGCCCTCGCGATGAACCGTGCCCTCCAGGCGGCGGATGATCTGTTCGCGCGACGCGTTCCGCACAGTCTCCCGCATGCGCAAAAGAAAGAGTGCCTTTTTGTGATCCGGAGTAATGAACTGCCGCGCCGGCGCGCCGTGTTTCGGGCTCTCCAGCACGCCGACCTCTTCCTGCTTCTTGGATTTTCCTTGAAAAAATCCTTCTATAGATAACGCTTTCGAGTACCAGCGCCGATCGATTTCGCTCTGAATGACCGGCAGCGACATAGCCTTGCCCACGGCGGGGTCCTTTTCCAACGCATCGTTCAGCGCCCACAGCCGGTTGTAGGCCTCGTTGGTATCGAGCGGAGCGCCGTGAATGTCTTCCACCTCGAGTTTCAGCGGACTGCTTCCGCCGGAGCGATCAACCGCCTCGAGTCCTTGTCGAATGTCGCTTCCTTTCTTGAAATAGAAGAACAATGGCGGGTCCGTATTCAGGCGCAGCAGCCCGATGGCGCCAACGACGCCGAAGATCACCAATGCGACCGCAACCAAGCCGTGGCGCTCGGAAAAGAACGAACGCAGCCGCGATGCGATGCCTTTGGTCCAGCCGAACTTTGTGTTTGGGGGTGAGGCCAGAGCCAAGAACCAGGGATACAGGAGGTATGCGGCCAGGAACGCCATCGCCGCGCCGACCGCTCCACCCGTGCCCAGGTGCTTCATGGACGTCGCGGAAACGAGCATGAGGCTGATGAAACCCAGCAACATGCATACCGCACTCCAGAATGACGGCGCAATCGTTTCCTTCACCGCAGCCCACACAGCCGCGCGCCCGGCCAACTGTTTCTGCTGTCGAATCCCGATCCAGTTGTAAGTCAGAAAGACCATGGGCGAGAGAGTCATGACGAACACCATCGTCGACAGGTTCGCCGTGACCGGCCCAATCGGAATATGAATACGTTGATTAATGATGAGTGTCGCAGCGCTCGAATTCGCACATGCGACGAATGCGCCGAGCAGGATCCACGGCGAGCGAAAGACAACCAGCAACACCACGCCAAACACGCAGACCGCAGCCAGGCTGAAAGTTCGCAGGTCCCTCGCCATGGTCCGCGAAATCATTTCGATGACATAGGGCAGGCCCGAGATCGTGACTTCGAAACCGGGCCGGTCGAACTTCTTCTTAAGAGCCTGCACGCCGTCGATCGTTTTCCCCCCGATGTCGTCTTTTACGGTGGCAATGACATCTGTGGAGTGGTGATGCTTGCCGATAAGAATGTTCGTCCAGAGGGGGCTCTTCAGTGCGTCTTTGATGTCTTTTGGCCCGTGGCCCTTCGGGCCGGGGTTGATTGATATGACAGCGGTGACTCCGGGGATCTTTGCCAGTTCGACCGACAATGCGTGGATGCGATCCGCATACGGCGGTGACGCGATATCGCCGCTGACAGTCAAGTCGATCTCGTTCATTTGTCCTGGGAAAGTTCTGGAGATCTCGTTGTCAGAGCGAACTTGAGGGTCGTTCTTTGAGAAAAAGAAGTTCTCTCCCACCTCCGGCTTCAAATCTACGGAATGGAAGAACACCATGACCACGAGAGCGGTGATTCCGAAGCACACCAACAGCGGAAAGAAGCGGAGCAGCATTGCCATGACCAGCACGCCGAGTTTGCGCTCCGAAGTCATGTCCTACCTCGACTTTATATCCAACCCGAAAGCGCGACGCCCAGGACCGGTCGCCGAGCGTTGCATCCAACTTCTGTATCCGTGTTGCACTCCGTGCATTTCACGCGCCGACACGCGGCAGGCAACCACCTGCGTGTGCTGTCCGCAAACGTCCACGTCAGTAATCGCCGAGTAGATGAGCTGCTGCGGCTGGTGGACAGAACCAACCCCGATGTCGTGCTGCTGATGGAAACGGACGCGTGTTGGCCGGACCACCTGCAGGTTTTACGAGAGAGGTATCCGTACGTCGTCGAGCAGGTGGAGCAAGGCCCGTAAACAGAAGCCGATTCAAATGGTCATCCGGTTCTCCTTAGGTTTTTCCCAACGATACCGCCGCTGCTCGAGCGGTGTATGGGGGCAGTTTGACCGCTATTTGCGGCATACCCCGAAGCGCGAGCGTCAAAAATCCAAACTGACCCACTACCAGATTTTGAGTCCGGACAAGCTATTGGGCAGCGAGCGAGTCGACCGGCGAGGTTTCCTCGGTTGACATAGCCTCTGGGAACCAGCGCCGAATTGCTGAGTCGAGGGCCTCTTTGCTGACCGGCTTGGGCACATAATCATCCATTCCCGCAGCCAGGCACTTCACCCGCTCTCCAGAGAGCGCGTTAGCGGTGACGGCGATGATAGGCGTTCGCGAAGAAGGCCCCGAGCTTTTTCGTATGGCTTTACTCGCTTCGTAGCCGTCCATGACCGGCATCTGGCAATCCATTAGAATCACATCGTACCGACGTTCTTGGGCCATCTTCAAGCCTTCGGCCCCGTTCGCGGCAAGATCGGACGTATAACCCAACGTGGAGAGCAGTCGCATAGCTACCTTTTGATTAATGGCATTATCTTCGACTACCAGAACCTTTCCCCGCGTTTGCGCGCGTGGCGTTCGGGTTTCTATCAGGGATTCAGAATGCCCTGAGGCGCAGGGTGACGAGGTTTCAGTAGTGGCGCAGAACTCTGCCGTAAACCAGAAACTGCTACCGCGCCCTGGTTCGCTGTCGACACCAATTGCCCCGCCCATCATCTCCGCCAAACGCTTGGAGATGGCGAGACCAAGACCTGTACCGCCATACTTGCGGGTGGTCGATTCATCAGCCTGGGTGAAACTCTGGAACAACAATGATTGGGTCTCGAGGGGAATTCCGATGCCCGTGTCGGTAACGGTAAAACGAAGGACTACTCTGCCGTCATCTCTCTGGCCGTCGCGGCAGACGCGCAGGGTGATCGCGCCGGTCTCGGTAAACTTAATTGCGTTCCACAACAAATTCAGCAGAATTTGTTTGAGCCGGATGGGATCGCCGAGCAGCCAGGGCGGAAGTTTCTCTTCGACATCCGCGTGAACATCCAAGCCTTTACGATGCGCGGCTTGGGCGATGAGCCCTATCGAGTCTCGAACGATCACTCGGAGATTAAATTGAGTTCTCTCGAGCGTGAGCTTCCCCGCTTCGATCTTGGAGAAATCGAGAATATCGTTGATAATGGCGACTAAGGAATCACCTGAATCCTTGATCGCCCCCACATAATCCCGCTGCTCGGCCGTGAGCTGGGTATCCAGCAGTAAAGCGGTCATGCCAATAACGCCGTTCATGGGCGTGCGGATTTCATGGCTCATCACAGCGAGAAACTCGCCTTTTGCGTGGTTGGCCCGCTCCGCCTCGGCCTTGAGCAGCTCTTCCTGAATGAGTCTTCGATCGAGCTCCTGAGTTCGTTCAGCGACCAGACGCTCCAGCTCGCGTTGCCGCAAAAGCAGGGCACGAACCCGGCATCGCCAGATGAAGAAAATCGCGAGGACAACAAGTGCGGCAACGGCAGTATCGAAGGTCTTGGTTCGCCACCAGGGAGGAACGATCTCGAAAGACAATGTCTTCACAGGCGAGCTCTTGCCGGTCGATTTGTCCACCGCCGCGACTTCAAATTGATAGGATTTTGGCGAGAGCTGGGGATAGCGAATCTCGCGAGCAGCCGTTTCCACCCAGTCCGTTTCCAGCCCGGATAAACGATAACGAAAGCGGATCGCGCTCTCGTCCAGGAACGTCAGATCGGCTAACCCGATGGTCAAGGCATCGCGCTTCCAGTTGAGTTTTGCGGTGTTGGCAGTGATGTCTTTCGATCCGAATCTCGCCCACACCAGCACTGGCGAAGGGGGCGCAGCAGTTGGCGTTAGTGTGGGAAGGAAGTGAGATAAACCCCCGCTGGTACCGATCCACACGCTGCCATCGCGATCTTCAAAAAAAGCCTTGGCGTCGCAATCATTCCAAACCAAACCGTTCTCTTCGCTGTAAGCACGCCAGTTGGTACCGTCGAACACGTTTAGGCCGTGATCTTCCCCGAGCCAGGTCCAGCCGCGGTGATCGGTGTTCAAGAACACGACCTGGTTGGAGGCGAGAGTGGGCTTTGAAAAGCGTTCGATGCGCAGCACTCGATCATTCGCGATTTCCAGGCGTGCCGCTCCCGGAAAGCCGCCATCAATCCAGATGGCGCCATCCTTATCGAGGGCGAGATCGTAGAGATGGCCGCCCAGCTTGTCGAGGCTCAAATCAATGCGATGCCAGCCGAGAGTGTCGACGGCGAAGAGGGCATCGCTTGTGATAACCCAAAGCCGGCTGTCCGGGCCTTCAAGGATGTCGTTGAAATTTGCGCCCGAGATAAGCGGATTTTGAACTTGATGAAACTCTCTCTCAGACCCGGTCCGCTCACTCATGTACAGGCCATGCGCTGTAGCTAACCAAACGCGATCCTGCGAATCCACCAGAATCCGGCTTACAGAACTGAAAGTGCGCTGCTTAGCTCGCAAGGTGGAACTGTCGATCTGGATGACGTGACCTGCAGCGGTTCCAACCCAGATCCAGCCGTCCTTCGATTCAGCGATGGATCGCGTAAGCTCAGGCTCAATTCCAGCAAAGTTCCAGTGATGAAGCGTGGTTGTCCCGGGCTGCATGTAAGTGATCCCGTGCTCATCACACACCCAGAGCCGTCCTGTGTGATCGCGGAGGATCGCCCAGACGACATTGTTCCGCAGGCCGTTCGCAACCGTCCAGCTTTCCCATGCGCCGTATCCTAGCCACTTTCGTAAGCCGCGGCCGGAGAGGCCCAACCAGACTGATCCTTCCCGGTCGCCGAGGATTGCTGTATTGGTATCTTGACTGAATCCATTGCCATCGGAAAAGACGTGCCATCGCCCATCCTCGAAACGAGCGACCGCCGTATCGAGGGTTGCTAAGATCCGTCCTTCGGCGTCTTCGGACATGCTCTGATAGCCCGTCTCTGAGGGGCGATAAGGAAGATCACGCTGTTCAAAACGTGTGGCATCCTTGTCGAGAACCGCTATGTGCGCTACTCCGCGAGCCCATAATTGGCCCTTTTTGTCGCGAAGAAGACAAGTCCAGTTATCCTTCGGCAAAGCATCTTTTATTCCCCAGGCAGTAAGCCGCCCGTCCAAATACCGGCACAGACCTTCACCACAGCCGAAAAACACAGATCCGTCTGAATCGGCAAGAACACTCTTTACGCCATCGACGAAGACGTTTGCTTGCGAGGAGGGAAGCAGGAGCTGACACCTCCACCCGGGCCCGTGACCCGCAGGTGAAATGACCATGAGTCCCAATTGGGTAACAACAAAGACCTTGCCTCCTGCAGCCGAGGAGAGCGTCGACCCTCTTTGGACCTGAAGGTTCTTGCCTTGGTATTGGACGTTTTCGAAGCGGTGTCCCTCAGTCATGTTGAAGAGGGCCTCTGTAGTCCCGACCCAAATACGCCCGGAGCTTTCCTGGTGGAGGGCTTCCACGAAGGTTCCAGAAAGCCCGTCAGCCCGCCCAAATTCCCGAAATCGCGATCCGTCGTAGCGAAACAGCCCGTTCTCGGTTCCAACCCACAGGAAACCGGTCCGGTCCTGAAGCATGCAGTTGATGTTCAGGTTTCCCAGGCCTTCCACGTACTCCTTGAAGGTGTATCGCTGAGCGCTGCAAAGGGCTGAGATACACAGGATAGCCAAAATTCCAGCCACCCGATGCCGGGCAGACGTATGCATGCTAATTGCATATCGGCGGCAATCAGGGGTCGCTTTATAAGGCCGCCGGGTTGGCGATAACAACGGGGAAGGAGCTAGTAGAGATCTTCCCGGCGAACGATCAAGGTCTCGAGGTATTCGTTATCAATTTCATAGCCGAACCCCGGTTTATCGCTCACCGGAATGACGCCGCGAGGGCTCACCTCTATCGGTTCCGTGATGATATCCCGCTTCCAATAGCGCTTGCTGGCGGATACGTCGCCTGGTAAGACGAAATTCGGTAACGTCGAAAGCGCGATGTTGTGCGCGCGCCCGATGCCGGATTCGAGCATGCCTCCGCACCATACGGGAATATGGCCCGCCTCGCAAACATCATGCACCCGTTTCGCTTCCGCAAACCCAGCAACGCGCCCCAATTTGATGTTGACGATGCGGCCGGCCCTGAGCCGGATGGCCTGTTCGGCGTGATGAGCGGAGCGTATGCACTCATCGAGACAGATGGCGGTCTCGAGCGACTCCTGCAGCGCGGCATGATCGATGATGTCATCGTGCGCGAGTGGCTGCTCGATCATCATCAGATAGAACTCGTCCAATTTCTTCAGATGATCGAGGTCGTTCAGGGTGTACGCCGAATTGGCATCGGCCATGAGCTTGACGGCCGGAAAGCTTTGCCGGACCTGACGAATCGCCTCGATATCCCAGCCGGGCTTGATTTTCATTTTGATTCGCTGATAACCAGCAGCAAGTTCTTTCTCGATGATTGACAGCAATACTTCGATGCTTTCTTGGATGCCGATGGACACGCCGCAAGGAATCTCACGCCGCGCGCCGCCGCCGATGGTTTTCCACAAAGGCTCGTTATTCAGCCGAGCCTGCAGGTCCCAGATTGCCGCCTCCACTCCGCCTCGGGCCATGTTGTGCCCGCGTATATGCGCCGTCCGAGCGCCCACGCCGGCGGGTGAAGAGAATTCATACCCCAGAATTTGCGGCGCTATGTAGTCGATGAGAAGCGGCCAGACCGAGCCGGTCCACTCCTCGTTATAAAAAGGATTCTCGCCGGCAGTGACTTCGCCCCATCCGGAAATGTGACCGGCGAAAACTTCGATAAGAATGATGTCGCGCTCGTACGTGCGCCCAAAGCTGGTCTCAAAAAAATGGACCAACGGCATGCGTATCTGGCGAAGTATGATTCGGTCTACTTTGATTCCCATTGGCCCAACAAGTAGGTCCCTGCACTTTCATTCTTTTCAAATCCGATGACCGCGAGTCCGCTTTGAAAGTGCTTTCCGAACTGCTCGCCAACAAAGGTTTGTATCTCGCGAGCACGGCTGGGGTCATGCAGGCGCAAATGCGCGATCTCCGATGGAACAGAAATGCGAGCTTCAGGCTTTGCGCCGTGAAATGGCAGGTTGTTATGAACAGCATCGACGCGCGGAGATCGAATCCACCATTCGGCTACCAGGCGATCGGTTGGAAGGCCGCCGTGAAGATGACTGCTGGTAGTGCCATATTGGTTATGCACGTAACGCCGGACAATGGCGCCCAGGCGCTCGATGTTGAAGAATGCATTCTTAATCTCAAGCGGATCAAAAGTCCACTCGATGAGATCAATTCCGCGCGCGATAGCGTATTCGCGTTGCTTCACCTTAAGTTTGCGACCCAGACCCGTGTTCCTGTAATTTGGCAGCACGCCCAACATATGGCTATGCAGATAGAATCTGCCGCCCGCCTTGAGGCCGGGAATCGCGAGACAGAATGCAACCATCTTAGCGGCGTCAAATGCGCCAAGTACCTGACCTCCAATCTTGCTGGCAACAACGAAGAGGCGAAGCGGCAGCAGTTCTATATCATCAAATCCCCAAACCTCGCGTTGGAGCCGAACGGCACCGGCGAATTCGTCAATTGTAGTAAGCTCGTGAATCTCAATGGGCGAATGCCGCGTCATTGTGTGTTCAGATTTAAACGCACTCATTGTAATGCAAGATTTACAAATGGTAACGAAGTCGCTCGAAATTGAGACAAATGGTAGGCTAATATCCGCCGAGGCTATATAAAAGGACTACGGATGGCTTTCGAAAAACAAATCAAGTTAAAAGGGAGCGAGCGAAGAGCTCTTCCAGGTTCAACTCCGGTAGGCACAGTTGACCCGAACGAGATCGTGCGCGTAACGGTAATTTTGCGACGCAAGGGCGCCGACCCGGCCGTCGCAGGGGCAACGGGAGCACCCAGACAGCTTTCGCACCAGGAGTTCGCACAACGCCACGGCGCTGACCCGGCCGATATCGCGCTAGTGGAGAAGTTCGCTCATGTATCGCAACTCACCATCGTGGAAAGCAGCGCGAGGAAGCGCAGGGTGGTTTTGACGGGAACGGCGCAATCCATGTCCAAAGCGTTTGGCGCAGAGCTGGTGTGTTACAGAGTCGAGAGCATAGGGCATAATTTTCGTGGACGCACAGATTCCCTGAGCATCCCGGCGGAACTCGAGGGGGTGGTAGTTGCGGTGTTAGGGCTCGATACGCGTCCGATCGCTAAGCCGCACGTGCGAAGGAAACCCAGGCTGCAACCCCATCAAGCCGCAGCAGCTACCTATACGCCGCCGCAAGTAGCAGCGCTTTACAATTTCCCTACCAATGTAAACGGGTCGGGACAAACCATCGGCATCATCGAGCTTGGAGGCGGGTACAGCACGTCGGATCTCCAGACGTACTTTAGCGGGCTCGGGATAACTGACCCAAATGTCACGGCGGTTTCTGTCGATGGCGGCCAGAATTCACCGGGCTCTCAGGCTGACGCCGAAGTGATGTTGGATATCGAGGTGGCCGGCTCCATCGCGAATGGAGCAAACATCGCGGTGTATTTCGCTCCAAACACGGATCAAGGATTCATTGACGCCATCACCGATGCGGTTCATGATACGACCCGGAATCCTTCTGTTGTTTCGATCAGTTGGGGAGGCCCGGAAGATTCGTGGACTCAGCAGTCGCAGACAGCAATGAACTCGGCTCTTCAGGACGCGGCGACTCTGGGCGTCACCGTTACCGTAGCTGCGGGCGACAACGGCTCGAGCGATGGCGAAACGGATGGGAATCTTCACGTAGACTTTCCAGCTTCGAGCCCCTACGCGTTGGCGTGTGGCGGCACAACCTTAGTCGGCTCGGGGAGCAGCATTTCTTCAGAGGTCGTTTGGAACGAAACAGCGAACAACGAAGGCGCAACAGGCGGGGGCGTGAGCAATGTCTTTGCTCTGCCGAGCTATCAGAGTTCGGCGGGCGTTCCAGCGCAGCCTCAAACCAACTTCGTGGGGCGCGGCGTTCCGGATGTCTCCGGTGATGCTGATCCAACTACCGGTTATCAGGTACTGGTTGACGGGCAAAACGAAGTGGTCGGAGGGACCAGCGCTGTTGCGCCGCTCTGGGCAGCTCTCGTTGCGCTCCTGAACCAGCAACTTGGAAGAAAAGTGGGTTTTTTGAACCCGACGCTCTATCCGTTGGGTGAGTCCGTATTTAATGACATCACCAGCGGGAACAATGATGACAGCGGCTTGGGGTACTATGGCGCTCAGACGGGTTGGGACCCGTGCAGTGGACTTGGCAGCCCCAACGGGACGGAAATTTTGAATTCGCTCTCCTCGAGCACCTCTAGTAACGAGCGCGTCGCCGTTTCCGGCAGCGCTCCGCATCACAATCCCACCGACACGATGTCGGAAATCAGCAATCCGGAACAGCAGGAAGTCACTGCCACGCTCATTCTCCAGAGGAGTCACCAATCGGGCGCATCTTCCAATATCGGACAGGAGCTACTCTCCGGTAAGGCGCCACACTTATCCAAAAAACAGGCCGAGGAAGCCACTGCTGCCAATGCAACGGACGTAGCCGCTGTTTGTGCTTTCGCACAGGAGTACGGATTGACAATAGAGGAACAGAATGCCGCGACACGCTCGGTGCGCGTGCAAGGCACGGCGCAACAGATGGATGAGGCGTTCGGAGTCGATCTTTGCTGGGTTACAGATGCGAAGGGTAATCGTTACCTCAGCTACATGGGACCGCTGTCGGTTCCAAAGTCGCTGTCGGGAGTGGTCACCGCGGTACTTGGTCTAGATCAACGCCCGGTTGCGAAACATCACACAGCGAGGTAGCCTTCCGGCGCTTGTTTCAATACAGGGGTTCGTCGCCCGCAGGCCGGGTTTTCCAGCGACGGTGGATCCACATCCATTGATCGGGATATTCCCGAATGATTTGCTCGAGGACTGAGTGGATGCGCTGCGTGTCCGTTGTGATATCTCCGCTCATCTCTACTTCCTGATAAAAGCGCAGCACATAGCGTCCAGCGGTTTCATCCCAAATAGCAAAGCCGGGGATGACGGGCGCCTTCGAATGATAGGCCAGCTTGACGAAGGCTGATCCGGCACAGGCGAGCTTTCCGAAAAAATTGACGAACACGCCCTCTGTCGCGCCGGTGTTCTGGTCAATGAGAATGCCGACTGCGTCGTTGTTCCTCAAGGCCTTGATAACCGCGCGTGCCGCGTCTTTCTTGAAAATTAGATGATTGCCGGATAGCGTGCGGCGGCTTTCTACAAGGCGATCAATTAATGGATTGTCGAGAGGCCGCACCATGACATGCATCGGTTCTGCCATGATGGCGTGCGCGAACGCACTCAGTTCCCAGTTGCCCAAATGCGCGGTCGCGATCAAAACTCCCCGGCCTTTCTCTTTGGCTGAGCGATAGTTTTCGAGACCTTCGTAAGAGATCCACTCCGAGATATTGGATGCATCGAGTAAGGGAAAGCGGGCGAGGGCGACGAGCAGGCGAGCGATGGAATGAAATACGCCATCAATGATTCGATTACGGCCCGGCTCATCGAGCTCTGGAAAGGCGAACGACAGATTTTTCAGGCCCACGCGCCGAAGCTTCGGGGCGGCCACATCGAGCAAGCGAGCAGATGCCCGCGCAAGGCGATTCGAAGCGGGCAGCGGCAGTAATCGAAGCGCGTGCATCAGGGAAGAGGCGAGCACGTATTCCGCCCGCGCCATTAGCCAGTTTTTGTTCTGAGCCAATTGTGGAGTTTAATCGATCCAGCCGCCGCCGAGCACTAAATCGGAATCGTAAAAAACAGCGGCCTGGCCAGGCGTAATGGCGCGTTGCGGCTGATCAAAAAGCACCTCAATACGGGAATTGTCGCCAGTGGGCACGAGCTTCGCTCGCGCCGCAGCATGCTTATTCCTGATTTTCACCTGTGCCGGACGAGGCTCCTGAGGCGGATGAATCGACAGCCAATTCACGTCTTTTGCGATCAATGAAGATCGCATCAAGTCATCGTTTCGGCCGACGATTACACGACGGTCCTGTGGATCGGTTGCGATCACATACAAGGGCTCGCCCGCTGCGATGCGCAGCCCGCGGCGTTGTCCAACGGTGAAATGGTGCGTTCCGGCATGCTGGCCGAGAACCCTGCCTTCGATATCGACGATCTCTCCCTGCGCTTCCGCCGGATTGATGCCCTGCTCTTTGAAATACGCGTCGATGAACGCTGCGTAATCGCCATTCGGAACGAAGCAGATCTCCTGGCTGTCATTCTTTTCGGCAACCGGCAGACCCAGCTCTCTTGCGAGCTCGCGAACCTGCGGCTTGAGCATGCCGCCGAGCGGAAACAAAGATCGCGCGAGTTGAGCTTGTGTCAACCCGAAAAGGAAATAGGTTTGATCTTTCCCGGTATCCACGCTGGTCCGCATCTGATATCGGCCTGCCGCTTCATCGAAGCTGAGGCGGGCGTAATGGCCGGTGGCGATAGCTTCGGCGCCTACACCGTCCGCCATCTCAAGAAACTGATCGAACTTGATGAAGTTATTGCAAAGCGTACAAGGGATGGGGGTACGGCCCTCGAGATAGTCCTGGACGAACGGTTTCACAACCTGTTGCTCAAAGCGCTCTTCAAAGTTGACAACGTAGTAAGGAATATCAAGAGCCGAGGCAACAGAGCGCGCATCGTACACATCGTCGAGCGAGCAGCATCGGCCAACGCTTCCTCCTTCCGGCATCAACTCCGGCAGGCGCCGCTGATTCCACAGTTGCATCGTGAGGCCAATGACGCTGCGGCCCTGCTGCCGCAATAGTCCAGCAACTACAGAGCTGTCAACGCCACCGGACATGGCAACCGCAATTGGCGCGCCCGTCTCAGACAACAAGCGCCTTCTCCAATCTGACGGTTCGTCGAACTTTAGTGACGCAAGCGGTCACCGCTTCGATAAGAACCCGTACATCGTCTGCCGTGTTGTAGCGCCCGAGAGAGAACCGCACACTCGAGCGCGCTTCCTCGCGGGTTCGGCCCATGGAGAGCAGAACGTGTGAGGGTTCCACGGAGCCGCTGCTGCAAGCAGAGCCTGTCGAAACAGCAATACCTTTCCTATCAAGAGCAATAACTAATGCTTCGGCGGAAACATCGCGAAACAGCAAGTTACTGGTGTTCGGCAATCGGCTGTCCTTCGCGCCGTTAACGTCGATATCTGCAACACACGAGAGAAGCTCGGCCTCGAAAAAATCGCGCAGAGCGGCCGCCGTTTCCCGTGTGGCTGCGGAGCTTAATTCGACGGCGCGGGCAAAACCCATTGCACCCGGGACATTTTCGGTCCCAGCTCGCCGCTCACGCTCATGGCGCCCGCCGTATTGAATAGCGTGCAGGGGCGTTCCCTTCCGTACATAGAGTCCACCGATTCCCTTGGGCGCAAAAATCTTATGCGCGCTCACGGAATAGAGATCGACCCCGAGTTGCTGAACATCGACGTCGATTTTGCCGAGAGCTTGCACGCCATCGCAATGGAAAAAGATGTTCCTTTGGCGGATCACGCCGGCAATTTCCTTAATCGGCTGAATCGTGCCGACTTCATTGTTGGCATGCATGACCGAGACTAAGACGGTGTTTGGGCGCAGATTGCGCTCGATCTCCTGGGGATCGACAATACCGCTGGAATCGACGCCTACATAGGTAACGTCGACGCCCTCGCGCTCGAGCTGGCGGCAACACTCCAGAACGGAGGGATGCTCGATCGTGGTGGTGATGACGTGCTTCGATGGGCCCGGGAGATTCCGCACCAATCCGAGGACGGCGAGATTATTCGATTCCGTTCCGCCGCTGGTGAAGACAAATTCGGCTGGCGAGGCGTGCAGAAATTCAGCAATCATGCGCCGCGATTTCTCCAACTGCTGGCGGGCTAACTGGCCTTCTCGATGAGTGCTCGATGCGTTGCCGAAAACCTGACGCAGAGCGGCCGCCATGGTATCAGCCACTTCAGGCGCAACAAAGGTGGTCGCGTTGTGATCGAAGTACAGCAAATTAGCGCTTTCAGAAAGCTCGCGCAATGCGCGCAATCAGGAGGAATCGTGAGGTTTTCATTACAATTCTAGCAGCGTATGAGCGCTCCTCGTGTTCCTCCGATCATCACTTTGACCACCGATTTCGGGCTTCTGGATCACTACGCCGGAACCATGAAGGGCGTTCTGCTGAGCCGCTGTCCGGACGCGCGGCTGGTGGACATCAGCCATGAGATCAAGCCGTTCTCCATCTATGCGGGAGCTTATGCCATCGATCAGGCTGCGCCGTATTTTCCGCGGGGTACGGTCCATCTCGTGGTCGTCGATCCAGGCGTGGGCACGCCGCGCAAGGCTCTGGTGATTGAGGCGCTGGGACAGTATTTTATTGCTCCTGATAACGGGGTGCTTAGCATGGTGATCGCTCGAGATGATTTGCCGAAGGCACGTGAGATTACGAACCGCGAGCTTTGGCTCGAATCCCCGTCTTCCACATTTCATGGGCGGGATATCTTCGCTCCAGTCGCAGCGGCAATCGCGAGTGGCAAAGCGAGACCGGAAGATGCAGGGCCGATCCTCGCGCGAATCGAACTGCTTCCCGATCTTCAGCCTGAGCAGATCGACAACGGGACATGGCGCGGCAAATTGCTGAGCATTGATCGATTTGGTAATACGATTACAAACTTCAAGACTGCAGAATTCGGGGTCATCTCTTCGCGAAGATTCTCGATCGCTTGCGGAAGGCGCGAAGTGAGGGAATTTCGAAGCACGTTCGAGAGCGCACCGGAAGGGCAATGTTTTGCTTATTTCGGCAGCTCAGGGTACATCGAATTAGGAGTGAACCAGCAAAGCGCTGCGGCCTTGCTGGGTGCGTCGGCGGGAGATTGGATCGCTTTGCGACTGGATATGAAAGCATAGAGATAGGAGGGCCGCGCGATCCGAGTTGACTATGACAAGGCACGTGTGCGGGTGGTCAATCCTTGGCATATAACGTAGCGGAGGCGCTGTATCCGGCGTAGAAATTCTTCAATCCTCTACGCGTTGCGCTCGGAGGCAGGCGCGCAAGATAGGCAAGTATCTGCCCTCCCGAGGAGCAATGGCCCAGGTATATCGGCCGCCTCTCGTTCTCCGTGGCGGTTGCACGTGCGTTGAAGATCCACCATAACAGCGTCGCTCCGGATAGCCCCGGCAGGAATGCGATCCGTCCGAAATCACACTTTGCGGAGCATCAGCAGTTGGCCTGTGAGCGATATCCTGCCGATATGCCACGCGCCGCCACCAATCTGATAACGTGGTAAGGGCCCGTCCCGGAAGGGAATGCGATCCGTCCGAAATCACACTTTGCGGAGCATCAGCAGTTGGCCTGTGAGTGATATCCTGCCGATATGCCACGCGCCGCCACCAATCTGGATAACGTGGTAAAGGCCCGTTTCCCGAACAGCTACCATATGGAGCTCATCGACGGCGTTGAGGTCGAGAAACCGTTGCCCAAAAACCTGCACGCCTTCGTTCAAAGCTACTTTTCGAAATGGACATAGGTGAGAACGGCGAGTTGCGCATGGTCGCGAAGAACCCGGGAGTAGGTGGACTGACAGACCTGAATCGCGATGCGACACGTGGGTTGCTTTATCGACTGCGCAGCCGCGGAAGTAATGACCTGTTTCTGCTCGATACCAGGACGGGGAAAGACACACTGCTCACGGAGCATACGGGGCCAGGCACGTTTTTCGGGCAGATCTCACCCGATGGCAAGATCGTTTATCTGGGAACAAACAAGAATCGTGATCTGGTGGCGCTGGGCCGCATGTCTATTTGACGCGAATGCTTCCCAGGCCCTACCGCGTAGCGTCGGAGCTGAACTGTGAATTTGCGGAAGAGGGATGATCGCCTCGTGCCGGAACATATACGGTCATGAAGCGCGATGCCATTACGAAGACGGCGATCTGGCGGATCCGCCCTTACTGGCCATCGAGATTATGTCACCCGCGCAGACGTTCTCGAATATCCGAGATAAATGTGAACGGCTGATTGCTGCAGGCGCGGGGACCTGCTGGTTACTTTGGCCGGAGCGCCGCGAGGGCTGGACGTTTACTGCAGGGGCGCGCCTTGTACCTGCCAGGAGCGTACTGGCGGCCGATCTGCCGGATTACCGGGTCACTGCAACGCTGGCTGACATCTGGGCCGAGTTGGAGTAGCTTTCTCGCTGTGGATCATACTACCTTCAGCCAGCGATGCGCTCGGAGGCATTCTCCAGGGCTCGTAGGGCGAGATATATGCCGATGGCGGGTTTGACCGAATACCCGGATCTCTTCGCGGCAGGTGTAGATTTGTTTGGCATCGTAAATTTCATGACTTTCTTTCAACACACTGAGCCGTGGATGGCCGCGATCTCGACTGTGGAGTACGGCGATCCAGCGACACAGAAGCGATATGCTTGACCAGATGTGTCCTATCTACAAGCTCGACCGCATCAAGGCCGCCACGATGGTGCAGCATGGCGCTAACGACACGAACGTGCCTGTGATTGAAGCTGAGCAGATCGTAAAGACGCTAAAGGAGCGAGGAGTGCCGGTGGAATACATCCTCTTCCCGGACGAGGGTCATGGCTGGCGTAAAATTCCGAACCGGATTCGCTCGACAGTGGAGATGGTGCGCTTCTTCCGGGAACATTTGCTTGCACCGGAAGGCACTCAGTCGAGTTCGAGGCAGTAGCCTGCAGTGCGATGATGGCCTCAAAGGCGAAGAGAATGACCGAAGACGAACCGAATGGCAACTACGATTGCAGCGAGAACATACGCGTGCTTAATGAGGCTATGCGGTTGAACTACGAAGAGCACGAACGGATTTGGAAATCAATAGACAAGCTTCGGGACAGCGCGCGGGAGACCAATACGGCAGTTGCGGGTCTCAGCGGGGCTATTCGTAATCTGATCGACCGGATTCCCCAAGAGAATCTCCGGTAGCGCCGGGCTTCTATCCGTCAAACGACCGGAATGAAAATAGCGCGCCTTTTATCGATTCAGGTAGGGCAACCGCGCGAAGTGAAGACTCGCAACGGCGCGGTTCTGACAAGCATTTTCAAATCTCCTGTTCATGGGAAGGTTGCTCTTCGCGGGTACAACCTGGAGGGTGACCGGCAGTCCGATCTGAAAGTGCACGGCGGCCCGAATAAAGCCGTGTATCTCTACCCCTCCGAACATTACAGCTACTGGGCGCAAGAGTTGCCGGATATGGATCTGCCGTTGGGCGTGTTCGGTGAGAATCTGACCACGGAAGGCGTGAGCGAAGAAACGTTGCATATCGGCGATCAGTTGCGGATCGGCACTGCCACGTTGCAGATCTCCCAACCGAGAATGCCCTGCTACAAATTGGGCATTCGTTTCAACCGGGACGATATGGTGAAACGGTTTTGGAACAGCGGGCGATCGGGCATCTATTTTTCTGTTGTAAAAGAAGGCGAGATGGAGGCGGGTGACGGAATCGAACGCGTTGCGGTTCATCCTGAGCAGGTCAGCGTGGCCGATGTTGTGCGGCTTTATAAGGGCGAGACCAGGGATCCTGATGTTTACGAGCGCGCGCTCCGAACGCCTTTATCCGGAAGTTGGAGAGAAGAAATCCGGGAGCGTTGGACCGAAGCTTTGAGCGCCACGTGATCGCTTACCGGAATTCATAGCCAGGTTTGAGCTGGCACCGATAAAGCTTGGATTGATCCGCGTCGGTTTTCAGAGTGCATGTAGCCCAGGACAAGATGAGGTCCGGGCCGAGCGGAAACACGATTGGCTGGCTGTTCAGCTCAGCTTCGATGCTGGGTCCTTGCGCTGAAGGCGGAAGCGTGAAGTTCATTCCTTCGCCAAAAATGACCGGGTACGAGTGGCGAGTCATATCGCTGGAGATGGTGCGAGTCACCTCGGCCTCCACTAAAAAGGTGGCGGTTGCAGACCAATCGAGCGCAACCACTTTGATCGTGCGGCCGTTATTGAGAAGCTCATCGGACTGGATTCTTGTAAAAGGACACGGCCCAGCTATGCAGGATACTCGCGCATTCGTGAACTGGTTGTCTGCTTCAGCATCGAAAGAAGTAGACCCGATTGCCGCTTTCCATTTTCCATCGGGCGAGCAGGGAGGCTGATTATGGCAGGGAACCCCGCCGGTGTTCACGATTTCGAATGTTTTAGCGAAGCTGCCCACATTTACCGTCGTGGTGGTCTTCATCGAATATCTCAGCCGAACATCTGTAATTGCTGTCGCAGGGCCCGTGGTCTTCGAGTCAGTTGCCGTAGAAAGGGGCTTCAGATGCGCGATATAGATCTGTCCGGCCGCAGGTTGCGTGATGTCTAGCGGTTCATAGCCCGGATGGCGGAATTTCAGCGCGATCGGTTCTCCACGCCTGATTCCGGGATTCAGCGTTAGACGAAAGAGACCTGACGAATCGGAAGTAGACTGGCCTGTAGCTGATCCGCTGGCTGCGGTAATCTGCACGCCTGCAATGGGCATCTGCCTGCGTGGGTCGGCGGCCTGGGTGAGCACCGCGCCTGTCAGAAAGAATGGGTGGGTCGCGGGGGTTCGAAGGGTGGTCACCACCCCAGCTACAATGGCGGCAACGATCAGCGTTCCTACGATCAGGGCGGCCTTTTGCCCTCGAGTCACTCGATTGGTCCTCCGGTCAAATTTTATGATGTGGATTCTGAATACATGAGGCGTGAACGAATATCGCGACGGGATCTTCTGCAACGACTACTTGGAGCAACCGCTTCTCTACCCGCGATCGGCCAGACAAACCGCGCGCGGGTGTCGCCTTCGGCGAGCACAACGGAGGCCATTTCACCTGAAGATGACGCGTTTCTAGAGGAGTTGGAGAGAGCCAATTTCCAGTTTTTTGTGGATCAGGCGGACCCGGAAACCGGGTTGGTGAAAGACCGCTGCAACGTGCGCGCGACGGACAAGACGGTTGCCGCAAGTGTTGCCGCCACCGGATTCGGGCTAACCGCGCTCTGTATCGGGCACAAGCGCGGATACATCTCACTGGCCGAGGCGCACGAGCGTGTCATTACTACATTGCATTTTTTATGGGCAAAGATGCCAACGCACCGGGGATTCTTCTATCATTTCGCCAATGTGAAGACCGGCGAAAGAGTCTGGGAATCGGAAGTGTCGTCCATCGATACAGCGATTCTGCTTTGCGGAGTGCTCACCTGCCATCAGTATTTCCGGCACCCGGAAATCACCCGCTTCGCCTATGACATTTTCAGCCGAATTGAGTGGACCTGGTTATCGGAAGATACGTCTTTGCTTCCTCACGGATGGTCGCCCGAGACTGGCTTTCTACCGTATCGATGGGATTATTACAGCGAACTGATGATGATCTATCTTTTCGGCCTGGGGTCTCGGTCTCATACTTTGCCGCCGGAAGCGTGGAATGCCTGGAAGCGCACCACGTTTGAATATGAGGGTCTGCGCTATATCGGTTCGTTCGCGCCTCTATTTATCCATCAGTATTCACAGGCGTGGTTCGACTTTCGGGGTAAACGGGATCGCTATGCGGACTATTTTCTAAACTCGATCATTGCCACGGAAGTGCACCGTATTTTTTGTCTAGAGCTGGGCAAACAGTTCCCCGATTACACCGACGATCTGTGGGGCATCAGTGCATCGGATTCGCAATACGGATATGTGGCCTGGGGCGGCCCTCCGGCGACCGGGCCCATTGATGGGACGGTAGTGCCAAGCGCGTCGGGAGGGTCACTGCCATTCCTGCCCGAAGCTACACTGCGGGTGCTCAAGACCATTAAATATCATTACGGGACAGGCGCGTGGTGCCGTTATGGGTTTGTGAATGCGTTTAATCCTTTGAAAAACTGGTACGACACGGATGTGGTTGGGATTGATACGGGTATTACGATGCTGATGGCGGAGAACCTGCGTACGGGATTTGTTTGGAATACGTTTATGAGCAATCCTGAAGCCGAGCGCGGGTTTCAACGGGCAGGGTTCAGCAGCTATTCCATCGATTACAAGGCGGAACAGGACAGGCTAGAGGCGCGCACGAGGTGAGCGATTGACGCCCGATCATTTTCGCGAGAAATACGCCGCCTCGCGAGCCTCCGGTACATCTACCCTGGTTGCCTCATCTATCGGTCGGGAGTTGCGGCCGCAGCGTACAGGCAAAACTCGTGTAGTCGTTTGTGCTGCCGCTGCCCTTGTAAGCGGCGATTTGGGGGTAACGACAGAGCGGACGCGTCATTGCGACTTTTCGGGAATCGTTGTCTTCGTATTTGGTAGCGACGATCTCGCCCGGCGCGGTTCCCTTCTCGACCCATTCTTCGAGAGCGGTAAAGATGCCGTGCTCCGGCCCCTTTGCGGTGGTAGTGCCGAGCTGCCCAAAACGGTCGGGACCAGGGCCGCCGAGGCAATGCTGCATGCCCGGAACCATGTAGAGCCGCAGAAAAGACTTAGCGTTCTGCGCGCCCACGACCTCGAGCACGTTGTTGTAATAGTTAATTGTGCTCAGAGCCGGAATCGCCGGATCGTTCCAGCCGTGATAAAGGATCAGCTTGCCGCCGCGAGCCTGGAAGGGACGCAAATTGGGATCGGTGGCATTCAGTGCGCGCGCGGTTTTGAAATCGGCTGCACGTTGCGCTGCATCCACATTCGCCTTCATCACATTCCATGCGGGGTCATCAAATACCACGTAGCGAAAATAACTGTTTACGAAACCGGCTCCGTAGCTTTGGTCCGGCGCGCCTCCGATGATCCACTGCGGCCAGCCGCCAGGCCCGTCTTCCGCGCCCGGCAGGTATCCCGGGAAGATCTGCTCGCCTCGTGAATTCCGCCGGCCTTGATACAGCCTCTTTAGTGTTCCGACCTGAGGCGCTGTCAGGCAGTCGCGCGAATCGGCGCCTTTGCAGAGCAGCGCGGCGGGATCGAAATGGCAGCGCATCGGGTCGTTGATGATTCCGTCCCTTACGCCATCCTGTGCATCGCAGGCTTGCAGCACGGCAGCGTTTATAGCTGGAATTTTGATGCTCGAGATGTACGCCGCAGGATCCCCGTACATATGTTGCGCGAGGTCTACACCGGAAGCGAGAAGGTATGTCCAGGAGTTCGCGGGTGCGCCGGCGAGAATACCATCGAAGTCTCCCGGAAAGCGTTGCGCTTCCATCAACGCCTCGCGACCTCCGTCTGAGCAGCTATCGAAATAAGCGTGCTGCGCAGAGCGGCCGTAGAACACCTCCATGAGCTTTTTCGCAGCCACGGTTGTCTCGTGTAAAGCGCGATATCCGAAGTCGATGACCTTTTCGGGATGTTTGAAGGCCCAGCTCGCGTCCTCAGGCTCGGCTTCGTGACCCGTGTCGGTCCCGGCGGTAGCGTAGCCTCGTTTGAGATCGCCGGCCAAAGCACCGTAGTCGATGCTGCCGGCGAAACCGCCGTTGCCGACACCAAGGAATTTCTCGTTCCAGGCAGCGGTGGGCAGCCAGACCTCAAACCGGATGTAGGAATCACTCGAAGGTTTGATCACGCCGGCAACGCGACAGAAGGCGGGCAGTTTCTGGAGCGCATCGCCATACGGCGGAGTAAAAGTTCCAGCAGGGACCGATGTGGCGATGGTTATCGTTGTGTACGGCAGCGATGAGCCGGAGAGTTGTTGGCATTTGTCCGTGTCCGCCGCGACCCCGACTACGGACAAAAACAGGAGCGAAGCTGCGGCCATCCCGTAAGCTGGAACTCGCATGGGCACCCGGAATGATATCAGCCCGGGAAGGTGCTCTTTGTTTCGACAGCTCTGTCGGATAGTATCTGATATGGCTAGTTTCGATCCAGCCTTTCAACTGACCGTTCAAAATGAAGGCGGTTTCTTTCACAACCCTGTTACGGGCGAAGTGGTGAATCATGGAGTCACGCTTACTTTTGTCCGCGATTCCGGTTACAACCCGACAGCGGACGAAGCATTCATCCAGAATCTAAGCGAGGATGAGGCAGCACAGATCTATCAAAAGTATTTCTGGGAGCCTCATAGTATAGGCCAAATCAATGACCAGAATCTGGCCAATAAGGTCTTCGATCTCACCGTCAATATGGGTGCAGGGGGAGCAACCCACGAAGGAGCTTTGACGCTGCTGCAGCACGCCGTGAACGACTGCGGCGGTTCCTGCATGGTTGACGGCCAGATCGGCCCGGTGACGCTCGCCCAGATCAACGCACTTGACGCAGGTCAGTTATTGGCGGCGTACAGGCTGCGCGCAAAGACGCGGTACGAGGCGATAGCTGCTGGTGATCCGAACGTTGCAAATGATCTGAATGGCTGGTTAGCCAGGCTCGCACATCCCGAGGGCTGAGCAAGCGCTAGTTCATGCCCGCCTGCTTCAGCGCGGCAACAAGTTCGGTCTCTTGTCTCCCGCCCACGAACTGCGCAGCAATCTTGCCCTCCGGGTCGATTACGAGAACAGTCGGAATGGCATAGCAGCCGTAGAGCTTGTGTACCTTTTTGTCGCCGTCATGCAGAGTGGCTAGATCGGGATGATACTTCTCGAGGAAACGCTTCGCGGTTGCGGTGTCTTCGTCATTGACGCCGAACACCAGGACATTCCGATCTTTGTACTTGCGACTGATTGCTTCGACTGCAGGCAGTTCGCGACGGCATGGCAAACACCAGGTGGCCCAGAAATCGAGCAGGACGATCTTGCCGCGCAGACTTGAAAGATGCACCGAGGAACCATCGAGGGTCTTCAACGTAAAGTCAGCCGCCAGCTGGCCAACCAAGCTGGCGTTGCGCTCACTTGGGAGCAATACATCGGCGACTTCCTCGCTGCCATTTTCGGGCTGAAACTCGAAAAGGTCCGGCGGCGGCACGCCTTCCGAAATCTTTCTGTAGTCCGTTGTGGTTTCCGCTTGCGTGCCATTATTGAGCTTCTGCAACTCAATATGACGCAAGACGAGGAGACCGTCTTTTGCGATGAACAAGCGGTTGGCGGAAGTCTTCGTGACGATCCGGATGACGTAACAATCTACCTTGTTGCCGTTGAATTTGATCTTCTCCGTTTTGTCTTCGAGGACAGCGTCCGAGTAGCGGTACAAACCTGCGTATCTCGTGACAAATAACCGCTGGAATTGGCTAAACAGATCTTGTTGCATCGGGGCTTCCGAATCCTGGTCGCCGCCATTCGTATCCAGCATCTCGGCCGTGTCCTGCTTGGACCAGATCTTCCGTTTGGGGAGCGCCTTCCAGGTGACTTTTCCATCGCTCACACGGATCTCCAGGTCGTCGCCGCTGCTTTCTTCCACGCGGGACATGCCATTGGGACCGGCCGCAAGCAAGATCTTGTGCGCTCCGGAGAAGGTTTGCCCGCCACGCGCGATACCGACTTCTTCATTGGCCTCGATCTGATAGATCGTCAGGCCTTTGTACCGCTGGGCGACTTTTTTCAGGATGTCACCGGGATCAGCAGTATCAGCAGCGCAAGTGAGGGTTGTGACCAACAGCAAGACTGCCAGGAGGCGAAAGGATCTCTCCATAGCCCTTTATTATCGAGGATCTGGTTGGGGGCTGGCGCTGCTTTCTGCTAGGGCCGCATCGCCTGCAAACGAGCGATGCGATCGGCTGTCGAAGGATGAGTCGAAAATAATCGCATCAGGCTTTCGCCGGTGAACGGCTTAATGATGAACAGATGGGCGGTCGAGGGCGTCGCATCCAGCGGCATACGCTTCGAATAGGATTCGAGCTTTTGGAGTGCTGAGATCAGCTCGTATGGCTTGCCGGTGTATTTGGCGGAAGCAGCGTCCGCGTCATATTCGCGGCTTCGCGAAATCGCCATTTGAATCAGCAGCGCGGCAAACGGGGCGAGGATCAGCATCAAAAAGCCGCCTATCGCGCCGCCTTCGTTTTCGTCATCACGAGAGCTTCCTCCAAAGAAGAAACCCATGCGGGCCAGAAAGGTGATCGCGGTCGCGATGGTGGCGGCGACCGAGCTGATTAGAATATCTCGGTGCAGCACATGTCCGAGCTCGTGCGCCACAACGCCCTCGATTTCGGCATCCGACATGGTGTCCAGAATTCCGGCAGTGAATGCGACGGAGGCGTGCTGGGGGTTGCGGCCGGTGGCGAAAGCGTTCGGCGAGTTATCCGGAATGAGCCACAGCTTGGGCATGGCGATGCCCATCCGTTGAGCAAGGCCAGCGACGATGGGAGCCACCCGCGCATACACGCCCGGGTTCTGGTCGGGAGTAACCGGTGAAGCCGAGTAGGTGGCGAGCGCGATCTTGTCGGACATGAAATAGCTGAAGAAGTTCATTCCGACAGCGAGCAGGAGGCCGATATAAAGGCCATTGCGGCCACCGAAAGCCTCTCCCAGAACCAGAAGCAGGCCGCTCAAGATGCCGAGCAAGAGAACTGTTTTGACTGTATTCATGATTACCGCTGCCTGCTAATTAGATGAAGCGCGCGTGAATTCGACGCGCCTGGGAACTAGCTTTGCGGAGCAGTTGTGGCGGAACTAGCGGAGCCTTGCTTTTTGTGCTTAGTCTTCTTTTTTGGACTGGTTTGTCCACTGGGAGTAGTTCCCGGATGGCGTTGCTGCCCGAGATCGGGGTTGTTGGTTCCGGGCCCCTGATGAGGGACATCCCCCGAATTAGGCTGTGTGGGATTAGCTTGTCCTGGACTGTTTTGTCCGGGGGTTTGTTGCGGCGACGGATTCGTTTGCGGCTTTCTTTGTTGCTGCAAATCCGGATTATTAGTTCCGGGAGACTGATGCGGCACATCCTTACTTTTTTGATCGTTTTGGTTCTGCGATGAATTGTCGGGAGGCGGGCTTTGCTGCTGGGCGAAAAGCAGAGTTGTTCCGCAGGTCAAAGCCGCGGTCAATAGCAGGCTGGTCAGGTTTGTCATGGTAGCCCTTATATAATTGACCATCTTGGGAGCGCTTTGGTTTCCCGGCCCGGCGGCTTTCGCAAGGGGGACGTTAACAAGCATTAAGATAGACGAGAGGTGTTTCGAATGGCTGATTGGCACCATCATTTGACAAGCGATCCACGCGTACACGGAGGGCAGATGTGCGCGAAGGGCACACGCGTCACGGTTAAGGTGATCCTGGATTGCCTGGAGGACGGCGCCTCTCGCGATGAAATCTTGCGCAGCTATCCGGAGTTGCGGCCAGCTCACATCGAGGCGGCGCTGGAGTATGCGGCGGAGGTCAATCGTAGCGAAGCGCCGAAGGTCTTGAGAGCTGCTCAGTGAGTAAGCCAGCCCTGGCTCTTTAGAACCTGCCGAAAGGCCGGATTTTGCAGCGAAATGGTGGGGAAGTACGGTCCGACCAGCGTTCGTTTCCACCAAGCTCCGGTTTGCTTCCGTTCCTGTGGATTGGTGAAGTGATACTCGTATTGCAAAGCGCGGATGTAGCGTGGCGGCTGATTCGGGAACGGATTTTTTCGAAGAAGACTTAGGACGGCGGGATCCCCTTCGAGCAGTTTGGCGACAGAGTTCACGAACCAGGGATAATCCTGATAACTCGACATTGCGGCGAACCACATCAGCCAATCCAATCGCAAATGGTACGGCGCGATTTGCGGAGGTCTGTAGTTCACATCACCCGGCTTGCCCTTGAATTCGTACTCGCGCCACTTGGTTGAATCTGTGATCACCGCATCATCCGTGCCTTCGACGATCACTTCATAGCGCGGACGCGTGATGCTGCCGAATGCGCCGTAGGTTCCCACCAGATGCAGCGAGTTGAAGCTGGTGTTCATGATCTGGCGCGCTGAGAGCATGTTGATGACAACCGGAATGCTCATCAACACAACTATTGCGGCCAAACCGTAGTTGAGCCATTGGAAAGCGGGTAAGGGCGTATGCATGAGCGGCGTGCGAAATGGAATCACTACGGAAAGAAATTTGGCGTCGAGAGTGGAAAATGCGAGGAAAAGCGTCAGCCAATTCAGCCATGAGAGATTGCCGCTGATGATGATAGAGAGCTGGAACAGGATGGTGATGAGGCCGGCGATACCGGCAAAGGGCTGCGGGAGAAAGTAGAAGAAAGGAACGATCAGCTCAGCGAAATGGTTGAACAGCACGCCACCGCTGCGAGTCCATTGTGGAGCCCAATGGAGATACCAACTGAAGGGGTTCGGCATGGGCTGCGTTTCATAGTGATAGTTGAGGCAGGTGAGATCTCTCCAGCAGGGATCACCGCGCATTTTGATTAGCCCTGCGCCGAACATGATCCGGAAAAGCAGCCAACGGAAGAGCCAGACAGGTACTGCTTGCGGCACAGTTTTCGAACCGCCCAGGAAGATGCAAAAGAAACAGGCCTCGAGCAGTATGGATTCCCAACCGAAGCCATAGAAGGTCTGTCCTACATTGACGAACGAAAGATAGATCAGATAGATGGCCAGCCAGACGGCGGCGTTCGGCCAGGAATAGCGGGAAGAAATGCCGGTTATGACGGCGCACGAGAGTATGATGCCGATCCAGGAACCGATTGTGAACGCGAGGTCGCGCGGGAAGAGATAAAAGAGACTGGGCGATTCGCGGAAGGGCACTTGCTTCACGAACAAGGGCACAGGGAGTAAACCGCGCTCGCCGAGCAGGGGCCGGAACTGATTGAGCGCAACCAGAAATGCGATGAGGCAGATGATGCCGATGCCGCGCTCGAGGAGCAGGCGCGTCAGCCAATAGCCGCGGACGTCGGTCATCTTTACTGAGACATCAATTTTCACTGAAAAGGTACGCAGGCGAAACGCGGAATTTGTCGGGAGAGCTACAATTTTGGGGCAGAGACGGGGGAGAGATCATGAAGAAACTTCTGCTGGCGATTGTTTTGGGCAGCGTGGCGTTACATGGCAAAGTGGATCCGCTTGAAGGTCTATGGCAGGGTTATGACGGAGAGTGGGGGCATGTTTCGAGGCAATTGGTAGCGCTCGCCGAAGCCATTCCGGCTGACAAGTATGCGTGGCGGCCTGGGCCCGGCGTGCGGTCCACCAGCGAAGTTTTCATGCACATCGCAAGCGCGAATATCTATTTGTTGAGTGTTACAGGCCCGCCGATGCCTGCCGACTTCAAGCCTGGCGAAATGGAAAAGAGAGTCACTGACAAGGCGCAAGTGATTGCCTGGTTGAAACGTTCGCTAGACGCGGTGAAGACCGCTCATGCGGCCGTAACAGCCGCTGATCTTGCGCGAAGAGTCAAAGTATTCGACAGAGATGCCACCGTGGATGGTATGTACCTGCGCATCCTGGTTCATGCCAATGAGCATATGGGGCAATTGGTGGCGTATGCGCGCATGAACGGAATTGTGCCGCCGTGGTCGGAGCAGAACGGACAAGGGAAATAATACTTCATCAGGCGTTTTCGCGCTTTTTGCGGATTTCGGCGGCGCGGCGGAGAAGAGGTTCGGCTTCGGCGTGACGGTTTTGGGCTTGGTAGAGATGGCCGAGATTCTCGATGGTTGAGGCGACAATAGGGTGGCCCGGGCTTAACGATTTCTCCAGGATGGCGAGAGCTCGAAGATAGAGCGGCTCCGCTTCGGCGTATTTGCCCTGACCGCGATAGAGACCTGCGAGGTTGTTGAGGCTGGTGGCAACGTTGGGGTGTTCGGGGTCGAGCGTTTTCTCGCACAGGGCGAGTGCGCGGCGGTAGAGTGGCTCGGCTTTGGCGTATTTGCCTTGCGTCCAGTAGAGCGACCCAAGGTTGCTGAGGATTTGGCCGACATTGGGGTGGTCTGGTCCGAGAGTTTTCTCCCAGATCGCGAGCGCACGAAGATAGAGGGGCTCGACTTCGGCACATTTGTCTTGAGCGAAGTAGACGGCCGCGAGGTTATTGAGGCCGTAGGCCAGGTAGGGGTGGTCCGGGCCGTGTGCCTTCTCGTCAATTGCAATGGCGCGTAGGGAGAGCGGCTCGGCTTCGGCGTATTTGCCCTGAGCGGCATAGAGATTCGCGAGGTTGTCGAGGCGGATGGCGACATAGGGGTGGTCAGGGCCGTGGATTTTCTCGTTAATTGCCAGGGCGTGAAGGTAAAGCGGCTCGGCTTCGGTGAAACGGGCGCGTTGACAAAGGTAATAGCCTGCTTGATTGAGCAGCAGGGCTGATTCGGCGAATTCGAGATCGAATTGATTTATGAGATCCGCGCAGGCTTGGGCGTGGGGGAGCAGCCGCTCGCATTGAGGCCAGTTAGCAAAGTGTCCAGGGTTAGGAAATGTTTTGTTCACGGCGCCGACGACGCGCTCGGCCCAGAGGCGCTGATCGGCGTCGTTCATCGCGGATTTCACGACAGTTTGCACGAGCCGATGGATATCGAGAGTTTTCTTATTCGCGTTGCGATTAATGAGAGAGAAACGGGCGGCTTCGGCAATGGTTTTGATTATTTCCAGCGGCTTATTGGAGAGCGGCGCGAGATTATCGCCCAGATCCGGTGCGCCTTCGGTGAAAATTTCTTCGGGGATAGCGTCAGGGGCAAGGAACGCGCAGACGCGGATGAGATCGGCTGAGGCAACGCTGTTGCTCGCGACTTTTTGGAAGGCGAGCGAAAAGGTGACGGTGACGGACTTGTGTTCGTCCGCGAGATCGCCGCGCCGGGCCAATAAGGTCTCCGCTTCGGATTTGTAGAGCGAGAGGTATTCGGACAAGCTGGAGGGCGTTTCTTCGATGAACGCTCCAGCTTGATCGAGCGCCAGCGGAAGACCGCCGAGTTCGCGTGAGATTTCCATCGCCAGTTTGCGATCTTCCGCAGTTGGATTTGTAATTCCCGCGCGACGAAGGAGCAGAAGCGCGCCTTCTTCGGGTTCCATTTCGTCGATTTCAATCCGTTGGGCGATTGCGCCGGTGGCTTGGGCGCGGGTGGTCAGGAGGATTTGACCATCGGTCGCTTTCGGAATGAAGTCGCGGACCAGCGGGATATCGTCGGCGTTATCAAGGATGAGAAGCCAACCGGAATTCTGCTCGAACCATTGCCTAGCGGCGGCTGCGGAAGCTCGCTGATCGCTTGCCGAGGCTTGCGGCAGATTCAGGAGAGTTGCGATAGCTGAGAAACCGGATACGAGGTCTTCGCGGGTTTCGGCTTTCGACCACAATACGGTCTGATGCTCATCGCGATGGCGGTACGCGTACTCAATGGCGGTTTGGGTTTTGCCGACTCCGCCGAGGCCGCTGAGCGCGGCGGCGCGGCGATTTTTTAGAATTTCTTCGACTCGGGCGAGGATTTTTTCGTGGCCAGTGAAGAAAGGGTTGCGGGCGTGAGGGACGCTCCAATGCTTGCGGCCCAGGGTGGGGAGCGGCGAGAGCGGTTCGCGCGCGGGCATGGCTCGAACGCTGCCAACCGGCTGCGCGATGATTCCAGGCTGGTTTGTTAGATGGCGATAGAGACTGTGGTAGTCGGTTTCGATGTTGTAGTTGGTTGCGCCCTGGACGGTCAGGGGAATGTATTGGCGATCTTCGGGCGAGAAGACGATAGGGATGAATTTGCTGTTGCGGCCTTGCGCGTTATAAAGCTGCTGGGTGATGACGTGCCCTTCCCAGGTGCCTCCCAGGCCTGTGCCGGTTGCTTCTTTCCCTCGAAACCGGCGCAGATAGATTTCAGTGCAGGCGATGAGAACAAAGTCTGATTCTTCGACCTGCTCGGTACACCAGTTTGGCCACCCCTGAGGAGGTGAGAAGTGGTATTGATCGAGCTGGCACTCGATGCCGCCGTCGCGAAGGCGCTGGGAGAGCGCGAGGATGCGGTCCATGTGCGCGGGGGAATCGTGACTGTAGCTGATGAAGACTCTGGGCAAAAATTCGACCCGTGCTCATGAATTATAAGATGGCGGGACTGAAGTCCCGCGCAGGCTGAAGCCTGCCCCACAAGCTCAGCACAGGCCTAAGGCTGGCACACAACTGAGCCAGTTAGACAAACAATATGGTAGGATGCAGCCGGATCAGGAGAGAGAAACTTATGGGCCACTGTTCCAGACGTGATTTTCTGAAGACCGGAGCCGCTGCGGTATCGCTCGCCGGCGCGGGAAGGCTGCCGCTTAGAGCGGAGCGGGCGACAGCCACTGATTGGGTGACGCTCGGGAAGTCGAATGTTAAGGTGACGCGGCTCGCGCTTGGGACGGGAAGTATCAGCGGGCGAGTCCAGCGTGATCTTGGACAGGAGCAATTTACGAGTCTGGTGCGCTACGCATACGACCGCGGGATTCGTTTCTTCGAGACCGCTGAATCGTACACCGGAATGCACAAAATGCTGGGCGTCGCGCTCAAAGGGATTCCTCGCGATAGTTACCGGCTGATGACGAAGGTGACGACGCGGGACGGCGTCGATCCTCAGGAGAAGATCGAAGAGCTGCGCAGACTCGCGAATACCGAGTACTTTGACATAGTGCTGCTGCATTGGCAGCACGTTGCCTCCTGGCCGACCGATAGCGTCCGGTGGCAGGAGGGGATATTCGAAGCCCAGTCCAGAAAAGCGGTGATCGCACACGGCGCTTCAGTACACGGCCTTCCCGCGCTGCGCCAGGTTCCCGGGAACAAGTGGCTCGAGATTGCCATGATCCGCATGAACCATAAAGGCACCGCAATGGACGCGGAGGACTACATGACGGCCGGGCCCGGAAATGTGAGCGAAGTGGTTACGCATGTGAAGGAGGTCCGCCGGGAGGGAATGGGCGTGATCAGCATGAAACTGATTGGCGAGGGCAGCTTCACCAAACGTGAGGACCGGCAGGCGGCCATGCGATTCGCGTTCCAGAACGCGGGTGTCAACAACGTGACAGTTGGCTTCAAGAACACGGCCGAGATCGACGAAGCTATTGAGAATCTGAATCTGGCGCTCGCGTAGGGGCACCGGCGAGGACGTACTGCGGGATCTCGGCGTCATGTGGCAGACGAGGATCCGGTATAGGCGCTTCGGCCTGCAGCTTCAAAGGAAGAACCCCGGCCCAGACCGGCAGACTGTAATCATCCTCATCATCCAGCGGTGGGCCTTGGCGAATTTTCGCCGAGGCTTCTTCGATTGAAAATTCCAGCACCGCGGTCGCTTTCAGCTCTTTCTCGGTGGGGCTGCGCACATCATTCCAGCGGCCCGCTATGAGGTGTTCCGAGACTATGCGCAGAGCTCGCGTTTTCTGAGCCGGTTCCTCGAGCTTAACGGCCGTACCAAACGCTACCACTGAGCGGTAGTTCATGGAGTGGTGAAACGCAGACCGCGCCAATACCAGGCCGTCCACGAGTGTCACGGTCACACAAGCGGGCACGCCGGTTCGAAGCTCACCCAACATGCGATTGGCAGCCGAGCCATGCAAGTACAGCTTCTCGTCTTCGCGCCCATAGAGAGTGGGGATCACGAAGGGTTGGCCGTTGACCTGGAATCCGACATGCGCCAGGAAGCCGGCGTCCAGGATGGCATGAATGGTCTCAGGGTCATACGATCCACGCTTGGGTAATCTCCGGAGCTGACTCCGCGCTGTCAGTTTCATGGTCTTAGGCTCTCAAATTTTAATCCGACAGACAGCCTTATACCGTATAACCGTAAGAACTAGTAGAAAGTCAATAATTCAAAACGTGAGGAGGCTCACATGAAGCAGTTATTGTTTTTGGCTGCATCGATCGCTGTGACTGGTTCGCTCTGCTCCGCTGGACCGTGCGGGACTACCAGTCTCATGAATTATATCGCTTTGGGAGCGGGCGGCTGCACGATCGGCGGCAACACACTTTTCGATTTTCAGATTGTGAGCGGCACTGCGGGCGCGACACCCATCGCGCCGGGAAGCGTTACGATCAGCCCATTTGGCGGCACGTACAATCCAGGCCTTACTGCGCAAACTCACATGACCGCAACCGCAGGCAATCAACTCGAGGCGATATTTACTTACCGAATTTCAGGAACTGACTTTACCAGTGATTCGATTACCTTGGCAGGTTCCTCGGAGACGGTCGACGGGGGTGTCACTGATGTCCAAAATTACTGCGTCGGCGGCACGTTCGGACCGGATGGACTAACTGGTTGCACTGGGGGCACTGCTGGAAGTCTGCTGACGGACGATGGCGTGCAGAATCAGGATTCAACTTCGTTACCTTTGAAATCTTTTCTCAATGTGACGGATGACTTCACGTTGGATGGCGGGTCCGGGGGGACGGCAGTTGGCGGGAGCTTTGCCGACCGGTTCACTTCTGTTCCGGAACCCCTCAGTTTTCTACTCACAGCACTTGGAATTGCCCTCGCGGCGGGCATCAAGCTCCGATTCGCCGCGGCAGGGTTTATTCAGGAGATAAAGAGGAACTTTATGAACAGATTCAAACCTCTCTTTTGCATTGCGATAACGGTGTTGCTGGCGACTCCGCCTTCGGGGTTCGCCGCAAGCCACCGGGAAGCGCCTATTACGGCTCTGGATACCAAAGCCGACATTACAGACATTTACGCTTTCGTCAGCTACGACGACCCGACGAAAGTGACCATGATTCTGAATGTAGACCCGCTGCTTGCGCCCGGCAACGGGCCAAACTATTTCCCGTTTGACGACAACATTCTGTACGAAATCAAAATCGACAACAATAATGATGCCCTGGAAGAAGTCACCTTCCAGTTCCGATTTCAGACCGAGATTCGAGCGCCCGACGTATTTACCGGCTTTGTGGGCGCCGGCATGGGTATAAACGCGCCCGGGAATTCGCCGCCGCCCGTTGCTCCGGGAACGCCGATCGTTCCGCCAGCAATCACTGAGCTGGATGGCCCCGGATCGGCGGGATTGAGTTTGCGCCAGACATATACGGTCACCATGATCAAGAATGGCGTGAGCACGCCCCTCACGAATTCGACTGGCAATCCCTTGTTCGCGGTACCGACAAATGTAGGCCCGAGGACGATGCCCGATTACACGGCTCTCGCGAAACAAGGAATTTATAGCTTGGGGAATGGTATCCGCGTGTTTGCAGGGACAGTGGACGACCCGTTCTATATTGACCTCGGCGCCGCATTCGATTCGCTCAATTTCCGGATGGGCGCAGGGGGCGGCGTCCTGACGCCGGCTCATGATGCCGATGATAATACGAACACTGCTCCGGACTTTGTCTCGGGATTCAATGTGAACACGATGGCGATTGAGGTACCGATTGCGATGCTGACCAGCACCGGAACAAAGGTTGCGGCAAGTAATCCGGCCGCTACAATCGGCATTTGGGGAACCACTTCGCGCCCACGGATCACGGTACGCCGCGCTCCCAATCCGACGTCTTACTCCGGGTCGTTTTCGCAAGTGCAGCGGATGGGGAACCCGCTCATCAACGAGTTGATTATCGGCACCGGCGACAAGGATTTCTGGAGCCTGAGCGAGCCGGTTAACGATTCGCAGTTCGCGCACTACGCGCTCGATCCGCTGCTCACGCGCGTGGTCAATGCAGTGTATGGGATCAATATCCCTGCGCCTCCGCGAAACGATTTGTTATTGCTGATGGAGTACTTGCCTCCGATCGCCGCGACGGGAACTCCTAAGGGACCGGTTGCCGACTTGCTGCGGCTCAATACCGGCATCGCGCCCACCCCTAAGACAAGCCGCAGGAGACTTGCCGTGCTCGCTGGGGATTTCGCGGGCTTTCCGAATGGCCGGCGAGTTTCTGATGATGTCACGGATATTGCCTTGCGAGTAGTGGCTGGAGGAGTGCTTGTCAACGGGTTCAACGTCTCTCCGAACAATAGACTTGGCGATGGCGTGAACACGAACGACGTTCCCTATCAGGAGACGTTCCCCTACGTTGCGTTCGCACACGACGGGCGCGACAGCCGGCACATCGATCCAGGTGAGCCCGGATGCACGATGGGCACGGGCGCGCCCTGCCCGATTAATTGAGAATCAGGGTCATTTCGTTCCGGTTTGGATGGATGGCCCTTTTTGTTTGCCTATGCGTTATTCCTTGGTATTCATTCTTCCCCTGATGCTGGCGGGGCAAAACAGTCCGGCGCTATTGTCTCCCGTTCAACAGAGGATTGCCACAGCGGAAAAGAAGATTCAAGCGAGCCCGCAATCCTCGCAGTCGTACAACGACCTCGCTTTTGCGCTTTGCCGGAAGGGGCGCGACAGCGGGGATATTGCCATCTATGATCAGGCCGGAAAGGCATTGGAACATTCTCTTCAGCTTTCGCCCGGCAATTTCGAAGCGCAAAAGCTTGAGGTAACGGTCTTACTCGGAAAACACGAATTCGCGCAGGCGCTAAGACTCGCTGCCGAGTTGAATCATCATGTACACGATGACATCGGAGGCTGGGGCTTGCTGGTGGATGCCAATGTCGCGCTGGGAAACTATGACGAAGCAGAGCGAGACGCGCAGTGGATTCTCGATTTGCGGCGAGGCAGCGCTTTGGGCTTCGAGAAAGCGGCTGGTTTACGGGAGCTCTTTGGCGATTTAGAGGGCGCGATCGAATTTCTTCACGAGACCGATCTTAGGACTTCGCAAAATGATGCCGATCAACGCGCCTGGCTGCTGACCCAGAATGCGCGCCTGCAATTAGCGGCGGGCAACACAAAACGCGCCGGGGAGTTGCTGGACGAGGCGCAAAAACTCTATCCCGATTCTCAACTGGTAATCGCGACGCGGGCGAAGTTGCGAATGGCTCAAGGCGATTACAGCGAGGCGGTTGCGCTACTCGAGAAACGATACCATGTGGTCCCGAATTCCGCAAATCTATACGATTTGGCAGAAGCTCTTGAACGGAGCGGGCGGAAAGACGAGGCTCTTTCCACATTTCAGGAATTTGAAACGAAGGCTCGGGCAGAGATGACCCGCCCATTCAACTCCAATCTGGATTTGATCTACCTTTATACGGATCACAAGAGCAATCCAGCCGAAGCACTGGCGCTCGCGATACAAGAAAGCAAGATCCGTCACGACGCGAGCACGCTTGAGGCTCACGCATGGGCGCTTTATCGCAATGGGAAATATGGCGAGGCAAAGACGCAGATGGATCGGGCGCTGGCGGTGGGAATCCGGGATCCGGTTTATTTTTGTCACGCCGCACTCATAGCTGTCACCGCGAATGACACGGCAAGCGCCAACCGATTTCAAAAGGAGCTGGCAACTATGAATGGGAACGCCTGCCCCATTGAGCCGATGCAGGCGCAGACCGTTCGAGGCGCAACACCATGAGATTGGGGGCGCTCGCGCTCCTCGTGACCGTTGCAATCGCGTGGAGCCAGGATTCCTCGGCTCCCAGGTTTGTGGCAACGCTCAGCAATCGAACTCTTGCCGGGCAGCTTACGACTGCCAAGACCGATGAGCGAATTCGGGCTTATGAACGGCTGATCGAGTCTTCGCCAGAGAACGTGCAATTACAAGCCGCGTTGGTTTCGGCTTATTTGCAGAAGCTTCGCGAATCGGCCGATGGCGCATATCTGAATCGAGCATCGAAGTTTGTCGACAAGATGCTCGAAAAAGATGGAGGCAATTTCGCAGCACTGCGATTTCAGAACGAGATTGATCTGCAGCGTCACGATTTCAAAGCGGTTGCAGAACGTGCGGAAGACATGGCGAAGTACGCTCCTTCTGACCCAGGAAATTGGGGCAATCTTGGCGACGCGCTGATGGAATTGGGCGAGTACGAACGAGCCGGTGAAGCTTATCTCAAGATGTTCGCGCTTCGGCCGAACCTGGGCAGCTACAACCGGCTGGCGTATTTCCATTTCGTTACAGGAGACGCGCGAGGCGCTATCGCCTTCATGCGAGAGGCGGTTGAGGCAGGCAACACAACGCCTGAAAACACTGCCTGGTGCTGGGCAGAACTGGGCGACATGTACTTTAAGACGGGAAAGCTCGCCGAGGCAAATGAGGCGTATCGCACTGCCCTGGCTTTATTTCCAAGTCTGCATCGGGCATTTGCTGGTCTGGGCAGAATAGAGGCGACGCAGGGCCAAACGGAAGCGGCGATCCGAAATTATGAGCGGGCCCAATCGATTGTTCCGCTGGTGGAATACGCGGGCGCGCTCGAGGATTTGTATAACGCGGCTGGCATGACGAGCAAGGCGCGGGAGCAGCAGCAGTTGATCGAGACGATCGAAAAACTCGGGCGAGTCGCTAATGAGAAAACGAATCGAAATCTCGCGTTGCTGCTCGCGGATCACAATCGCGACCTCGATATGGCCATGGAGCTGATGCAAACGGAAATTCCGGTGCGCGGCGATGTTTACACCTGGGACGCTTTTTCCTGGGTTCTCTTTAAGAATGGAAGGTACGCGGAAGCAAAGGACGCGAGCGCGAAGGCTCTGAAGCTGGGAACGCCCGAACCCAAGTTTTATTACCACGCGAGCAGGATTGCAAGCGCCGCCGGGGACGATAAATCGGCTCGCGAGTATGCCGCGCGCCAGAGATCATTGAATCCGAAGTTCGATCTGAATGAGTAAGCCGCTTGCGCTAACGGTGATTTTCGCGGCTGGGCTATTTGCTCATCCCATGGGCAATTTCAGCATTAGTCACTATGCCGGCATACGGATTGAGCGAGGCTCTATCCAGCTAACGTACCTGATCGATATGGCGGAGATCCCCACGTTCCAGGAGATGCAGCGAAGCGGTATTACGGGCGTGGCTGGAGACGCGGGTTTAAACACATATCTCGCCGGTAAGGCAGCCGAATTTGCAAAAGGTCTGCAGGTCGCCGTCAACGGAAAAGCGCTAAGCTTACGCGCCATTTCGCAGAACGTGATTTTCCCGCCGGGTGCGGGAGGTCTGCCAACCATGAAATGCGGGTTCGTGTATCGGGCAGCGATTCCAGCGAGTGTTGATCGAAACCGCGCCGAGCTGACGTATCGTGACCTGAATTTTCCGGACCGCGCGGGTTGGAAAGAGATTGTCGCGACCACCGGCTCTGACACGTTGTTGATGAGCAGCAGCGCCCCAACGCAAGATCGCAGTGCGATGTTGGCCAACTATCCGACTGACGCGGCGAGCAGCCCGCCACAGGATCTGCAGGCACGAATTGTTTTCTCCAGAGAAACACTAGTGAGGCGGGCCGCTAGCCCCCAGCCAAGAAGACCGGAAGAACCGGCGAAGCCACCGGCAACAGTACAAAACGCCGGGGTCAAACCTCCCAACAGCGCCGCTACGGCCGGGTCTTTGCAGCTTCACGCGAACCGCCAGCATACACCGCGGAATGCATTCACCGAGTTGATGCGCCGGCAGCACTTGGGGTTGGGGCTGGTTCTTCTCGCGATAGCAATTGCAGCGGGTTTGGGAGCGCTTCATGCCCTGGAGCCGGGGCACGGAAAGACGATCGTGGCGGCATATTTGGTCGGATCCAAGGGAACGGCGCGCGACGCCATTTTCTTAGGCACAACGGTTACGATCTCGCACACTGCGGGCGTATATCTGCTCGGCGTAGTTACAATTTATGCGCAGAAGTACATTTTGCCTGAGCGGCTCTATCCGTTTCTGGGCGTGCTTTCAGGAATCTTGATCGCAGGAATGGGATTCTACCTTTTCCTGCAACGCTTCGTGGGCGGCGAGTTCGCTCATTCTCATACCCATGGTCCTGATGGGCAGCATCATTCTCATGGCCTATTCCGGCATTCCCACGCGCATACCGGCGAACACGAGCATAAAGAGCTTACGGCGGGCGATAAACCTGCGAACGCCAGGGGCAAAGTTTCTGCGAAGCAACTGTTGCTGCTGGGCATCACCGGCGGCATCGTGCCCTGCCCGGCGGCGCTGGTTGTGCTATTGAGCGCAATCGCATTGCGTCGCGTCGGTTTCGGATTGCTCTTAATTTTTGCGTTCAGTATAGGCTTGGCGGCTGTGCTCATCATTATGGGAATGCTGGCGGTGTACGCCGGCCGTGTAATGTCGCGATTTCGAATGGAGGGTCCGCTCATTCAGCGCTGGCTGCCTCTCGCTTCGGCTTCGATGATCACGATTTTAGGTTGCGGAATCGCGATACAAGGCCTGATGTCGGCTGGCATCTTGCGAATCAGAATCTGAGCAGCCGCGTCACAAACGGTATCATTTTTGAGGAGATTCATTTGCTTTCCTTAGCCGCCATTGTTGTCCTCGGCTTCGTTCTCGGGATGCGCCATGCGCTCGATCCGGACCACGTGATTGCCGTCACCACCATCGTGAGCCGCCAGAGGAGTACGGCAAAGGCAGGGCTGATCGGCATGATGTGGGGAGTGGGGCACACATTTACGATTTTCCTTGTCGGCGCGGCTATTATTCTTTTCAATGTGGTGATCCCGCCGCGTCTCGGCCTGTCGATGGAACTCGCGGTGGGCGCGATGCTGATTCTGCTCGGCGTTCTCAATCTCACGGGTGTGCTTCGATGGCTTCAGGAGAGATTTACGGGGGCTGGTCGGTCAATGGGCACCGCCCAGCCGTCCGGTCCCGCGACTCAGAGCTATTCGGGTATGGAGAGCGCCACGGTGCGATCCCGGATCTCCGGACTGTTTGTCAGTATGGGTTTTTACAATCTATTGCGTCCACTAGCGGTCGGCTTGGTGCATGGGCTGGCCGGCTCCGCGGCAGTGGCGTTACTGGTGATCACGACTATTCGGCAGCCCTGGTGGGCCATTGGCTATCTTCTGCTCTTCGGTGTGGGTACCATTGCGGGCATGATGGTGATCACCGCGTTGATCTCTGGACCTTTTGTTTTGACATCGCGGCGGTTTTCAGGCTGGAACCAAAGGCTGACCATGGCCTCAGGGTTACTGAGCTTGGGGTTCGGGCTTTTTATCTCCTACCAGATCGGATTTGTGGACGGACTTTTCACCAATCATCCCCAATGGACGCCGCGCTAGGCGCGGGGTGTTGCCTGTGGTCCTGCCTTAGTGCCGCACCATGATCGCCTGCTGTCATTGCCCTCCAGAGGACAACCAGCGTTCCAGACGGTTCGAATGAGTACGGCTGGAGCGGTGTTCGGACCCATCAGAAAGCCGCACGATAAATTCCCGATTCTCGATTGAGCGCAATTCCACGATGTTCCCCACCTGCACGATTCGGGAACGATGAATGCGAAGAAAATTCGCCGGGTTGAGCCTCTGCTCCAGCGAAGCCATGGTTTCGCGCAGCAGGTAAGCCCGACCGTGCGCATGCAACTCCGCATAATCCCCGGCAGCTCCAATCCATTCCACATCGTCGGCTTGAACAATCTGTATGCGAGGCCCGGTTTGCACCGTAAAACGGGAGACAAATTTCTCTTGCGTCTGATCGAGCATCTTTAAAACGCGCTCAGCCATCCTCGTCTTCAATGACATATCCGCGAGCTTCCGGGCGCGGCCGATAGCGGCTGCAAAGCGGTCGTCGTCCAGCGGCTTCAGAAGGTAGTCCAACGCGTGAACCTCGAATGCGCGCAGTGCGTGCTGTTCATACGCGGTCAAAAAGATTACGTTCGGCAGCTTCTCTCTTGGCAACGCGCGCAAAACCTCAAAACCATCCATTCCCGGCATCTGCACATCCAGGAAGACCAAGTCAGGCGAAAGGTCGAGTATTTTCTCGACCGCGGACACGCCATCCCCGCATTGCCCGGCGATCTCGACATCCTTGAACTTCCGCAGCCTTAGAACGACCCCGCGGCGAGCCAATGGCTCGTCATCCACGATGAGCGCTAACACGGCGATACCTCTTGCGGTTCGATCCTCCGGATGGGTAGTTCCACAGTGGCGACACAGCCGCCGGATTTTGGCCACTCCAGGCAAAATTGATGATCATTACCATAGAGCGTCTGCAGCCGTTCTGAGATGTTGCGTTTGCCGATCCCATTCTCGGATTCACCCTGTTTGCCAGGGCCTGCGGGTCCCGAATTCCTGACGACAATCCGTAATCGCCCCTCGCGCAGCCCGCTCTCTATGGCGATCTTCCCGCCCTCTGCAAGGCTCGCCACGCCATGGCGTACCGCATTCTCGACCAGCGGCTGAAGCAACATGCCCGGTACCATCGCATCGAGCGTGTCTGGAGATATAGTTACGTTCACCTGCAACCGCTCCCCCAGCCGGGTTTTCTCGATTGCGATGTACTGTTCCGTAAACGCCATCTCCTGTGAAAGAGGCGCCTCCAGGGCGGCCTGGTCGTTCAGGCTGGTGCGCAGGAAATCCCCGATTTGTGACAACATCTTCGTAGCCGCGGAAGTTTCGCCATCCAGAACGAGCGTTGAAACCGCATTCAGAGAGTTGAATAGAAAGTGCGGATTCAACTGGTAGCGCAACTCTTTCAACCGGGCTTCCCGAACCTCGGCTTCGGCGCGCAAGAGACGTTCCCGTTCTTGCGATGATTTATTCCATTGCTTGATGCTGAAATACAGACTGCACCAACTGAAGAGCAGGAAAGGGAACCGGGTCGAATTTCCAACCAGGTTCACGACGTCAATGTGGTGAATGCCCCTCCGCGTCAGTTCAAACACGAACGCGGCCGCCGCTCCGAGTACGGCCGATGGGACAAAAGCCCGCAGTTCAAACGCGATCCAGGACGGGTAACGACGAAGCAGCCATCGGCAAACAGGACGCAATGCACAAGTGCCGAGGAACAGTAGACCCACAACCACCGTTTCTTCCCGAAACGCTCCCGAGCGTCGCATAAGGTCGGGAAGCGACCCCAACAAATCCCAAGCATAAAAACAAACCCAGCCGAGGGTTTGTAACTGCCAGTAAGATGTGAGCAGCGCGGATTTATGGCGCACCGTGGCAATTCTAGCGCAGTTTCAGGGTCTTTCAGGCCCAATCTACCGATCAGAACCGGCAACTCGCCGCACCGATCTATCCCCCTGAGGATCTGCGCGCAAAACCCGTCCATTAGGCGCTACTCTACTTCTGATTGCCTAGATGAAACGATCTATGATCGGCCCCGAAACGCGGCTCCAACATCACGAAAGGGAGAACGAACAATGACAAGGCTCACTCTGTCACGCAGGAATCTCCTCGCAACGGGAGCCTGCGCGCTGGTTGGCGCGGCGAGCCTGCCGGGACGAGCAAGTGCCAGCCCATTGCGAGGACAGAACTTAACAAACGAGGAACTTGTCCGGAAGTGGTACGCAGCCTGGGAGCAGAAAGACTGGGGCCCAGTGGATATCCTGCTCGCCGACGACTTCACCTTTACGAGCGCGGCCGGCGACGACCACATCAGCAAGAGCGATTTCAAAGCGCGCTGCTGGCAAACACAGATTAATTTCATCAAACATTTTGACCTGGAGCAGATCGCTGTTGGAGCGGACGATGCTTTTGTGAAGTATCTTTGTCACACCACAAACGGTAAATCATTCCGGAATGTGGAGTATCTCCGAATCAAAAACGGAAACGAAAAGTTGGAATCCATTGAGTGTTATTTCGGCGCGCAATCCAGCTTTCCGTCCGCAGTAAGCGCTGGGCGGCAATAATCAATAAAGTCCTTACCGGGCTCGAACGAAGTCCTCACGCCATCCCGGCATGGGCACTTATTGGAACCATTCTGCTTAAGTTAGGTCGGAACGCCCGCCACCTGACCGGGGTTGACAAGAACGGCTCAGCGGCTAAGACCGGCAACTCGTCGCATCGTTCAATCGGGCTGAGGATCAGTTCAACCAGCTAACGCCGAGGAGCGTTACGCTACGGGCCATGAATGCTTCAAAAAAGGTCAAACTCAGTCTCGCGGCGCTACTCTTCGGCACAGCAGTACCAGCAATGTTCGTTGGAGTCCTGCTGACCGTAGCTAGCGTCCCCAGTTATGCACAATCCCTGACCACCGGCGGTGTATCCGGGAACATCACCGATGCCACCGGCGCCGTCATCCCCAACGCAACCGTCACGCTGACCGATCTCGATAACGGTGCCGTTCAAACCGCGTCGACGAACGGCTCGGGTGAATACCGGTTTTCGCTTCTCAAACCGGGCCGCTATATGGTATCGACGACCGTCACCGGCTTCGAAAAGGTTGAACGGCCCGTCGAGGTTTCTCTCGGAAACGTGGTCACGGCCAGCCTGATTCTTCAGCTGGGACACGCCGTCACCACCGTTGAGGTTTCGGCTGCCACGCCGCTCGTCACCGAGGATCCGGCCCAAATCACCACCTTTACGCAACAGCAGATGGAACTGCTCCCTAGCGGCGGCGGCGATCTCACGAATATTGCCTTCACCGCGCCCGGCGCTCTCCTCAACGTCGCGCCTCCCGGAATGAGCGGTTTCGGCAATTTCACCGTAAACGGGCTACCCGGCACTTCAAACCTGTTCACTACTAACGGCGAGAACAACATGGATCCGTATTTCAATATCAACAATTCGGGTGCATCCAATCTCACGCTCGGTTCGAACGAAGTCCAGGAAGTAACAATCACGACGAACCCCTACAGCGGTCAGTACGGCCAGCTATCCGGAGCTCAGGTTTCTTATCTAACTAAATCGGGCACCAACGAGTTCCACGGCAACGCCGGCTATTACTGGAACGGACGGCTGCTGAACGCGAACGATACATTCAACAATGCGCAGGGGACGCCAACGCCTTTCGCGAACGCGAATCAGTGGTCGGACTCCATCGGCGGTCCCATCATCAAGAACAGGACGTTCTTCTTCCTCGATAACGAGGGACTGAAGTTCGTGCTCCCAGTCACCAATGTACTCACCGTTCCGAGTCCGCAATTTGCGAGCGCTGTGCTGGCTAACGTCACGGCCACGCAGCCCACCGAGGCTCCCACGTACCAGAAAATGTTCAATCTATACCAAAACGTGCCGGGCTATAGCGCCGCGACTGCCCTGCCGAATACGACGGCGTGCGAGAGTCTGACGCTGCCCGGCTTCAATCCCGCTTCGCAGCCCTGCGCCCTGCAGTTCCGCTCGAGTCCCTCAGTCCCGGCTTCCGAATGGATTCTGTCCGGTCGCGTGGATCATCGGTTCAGCGACAAAGATCAGGCTTACTTCCGGTACAAACAGGACCGCGGCACGCAGCCAAGCGCCACTGATCCGGTCAATGCCAAGTTCGACGCTATTTCGAAGCAGCCTTCGTGGGACACCCAGTTAAACGAGACTCACATCTTTAGTCCGCGTGCGACGAACTCCTTTATGGCAACGCTGAGCTACTATCGGGCTCAGTTCACGCAGAATACTGCTCTAGATTTGAGCATCTTCCCTTACGGTATCCTCACTTCCGGTTCGGTTCCGTTTACCGGCTTCAATGGGATATACGAGTTCCCCCAAGGGCGCAACATCACCCAATACCAATTCATCGACGATTTCAGCTACACCTTGGGAAACCATAATCTGAAATTCGGCGAAAACTTCCGGCGTTACGACGTCAGCGACCATAACTTCTCATTCAACGAACCGGGCGTTTATTTTGGTTACACGAACGATGGTCTGCAGCAGTATGCCGATGGCCGCGCGTTCCAGTACAGGCAATCCGACAATCTATCCAACGACGTACCGATTGCACTCTGGGGATTGGGTCTGTATGCGCAAGACGAGTGGAGAGTTCGCCCGAACCTTAAGTTGACCATCGCCCTTCGCGGCGAGCACAACTCAAATCCGGTTTGCCAGACGGACTGCTTCTCTGAGTTCAAAGCTCCGTTCGCGAGCCTCGCTTCGACGGTTGCGGGCAACGGCAATATTCCTTATAGTGCCGACATTGCCACCGGCCTGCGTCATGCGTACCCTGGCGTGGACGCGGTCGACTGGTCACCCCGCCTTGGCTTCTCATATTCCCCGGGTAACTCGGGCAAGACCATCATCAGCGGTGGAGCGGGCATGTTCTACGATAATGCGCCGGCCGGCCTGGTAGACAACCTGCTTTCAGATCCGCCCACTTCGGTTTCAATCCGTGTGCGCCCTGCCGGCGGTGTACTGCCGTTTGATCCTGCCGGCGGCGCCGCAACGTTCGCAGCCTCTGCGCAGTCTTTCAATATCAATCAGAGCTTCAATCAGATCTCCACTGCTCTGCAGGGTCTCGGATCGATCTTTGAGGCGCCTTCGTTCAACTACTTCAATGGGACGATTCATTCGCCCGTTTACCAGGAGTGGAATCTGCAGATCCAACGCGACCTGGGTGGCTCCTATGCTCTGATTCTGGCTTATAACGGCAACCACGGCATCAAAATCCCGTATTCAAACAGCTGGGGCAACGCGTATGACCCAGAAAGCTTCGGGCTCCCTGGAGCGCTTTACCCGACCGTCGGCGCGATCGCGCAAGGTGCGCCGCCGAATCCTAGCTACGGCACAGTGACGGCGGTTCAGAGCGGAGGTATTTCCAATTACAACGGCGCAACCGTTACCCTCCGAAAACGTCTGTCGCACGGCTTGAATTTCGACCTGAATTACACCTGGTCCCACGGCCTCGATGATGTCTCCAATGGTGGCGTCTTCGCCATCAACACCAACACCGCGATTGGGACGCAGATCAGTCCATATGGGCTTCGGCAAGGGAATTACGGCAACTCCGATTACGACATCCGGCACAGCTTCACTGGCGATTGGGTGTATTCGCCCCCGTATCGTTTCGGCAACCATTTCGTGAACTCCGCGTTTGGGGGCTGGCAATTATCCGGCAAGATGTTCCTGCGCTCGGGTCTGCCGTTCACCGTTAGCGATAGTAACTGGAGCGGAGCCATCACCAATACAGACGCGCCGATCCTCGCTTACCCGACCGGGCCTTACACGAACAGCTGCGGGGCATCTGCAGTCAACACGCCTTGCTTGAACGCTAATAATTTCATTCAAAGCGGCTCGAGTGCGTTTACGAATTACCCTGGAATTTCGCCCGAGAACCGCAATCAGTTCCGCGGCCCTGGCTACTTCGACGTCGATATGCAGCTCTATAAGACGTTCAAGCTGACCGAGCGCCTCACCCTCGGCTTGGGCGCGCAGGCCTTCAATGTCTTAAACCACCCGAATTACGCCGTTCCCGACAGCGGCTTCGGTGATGCCACATTTGGAAATATCCTGCAAATGGCCGGGACCCCGACCAGCCCGTACGGTAATTTCCTGGGCTTCGACTCCGCGCCCCGCCTCGTCCAGATCACCGGTAAGATCACCTTCTGATCCGATCTCAAAACCCGCAGACAACGCACCAGGGGAGCCGAAAGGCTCCCCTTCAATCACGGGCCGGTTTACTGAAGCTTCGCGATCGGCGGCTTTCGAAACCAGGTGTCATAGCCGATAATGAACCAGCCAATCGGGAATCCGCCCTGGTGCGTGATGACGACGCCCACGTCAGCCGCATCAGCCGGAAGCAGAAATGATCGGCTCACTACGGCAGATTCCTGAGGCCCCAAAAGAACGTTGAATGGAGCGGACGCGCTATCGGGGACCGGATCGTAGCGCCGGCCCTCATGATCAGTCAGATAGACGGCGAGATTGTTTTCCCGCTGCGAAACGCGGCGAGCGCGGCTCAACAAACGCAAATCTACACTGTAAGCCACGCGAGTACTTTCCGAAGCCCGCCTGAATCCGACAACTGAAATACACCAATCATCAAAACACTGAAGATCGCCGGCTTTCATCACGCGCCGAGGCAAAACCAAAGACACTGCAACGACCACTCCCATGTAAACAGCAGCTCCCACGCATAGTCTGAAAAGGGTCCGCCGAACGCGACGGAACTGCCCGCGAAGAGCAAACCAAGCCGCCGCGATCAAGACGGACACTGCCAAAAGAAAAAGTAGGATGAAAAGCAGGTCGAACAAGGTCATATCAACTACTTTGTACCACAAAGGCAGTTCCCGACTTTTTTAATCGTGCGATTGGGATGATATCGGCGTGAGATACATTCTTGCATTGGACCAAGGAACGACCAGCTCGCGCGCTGTGTTGCTCGGGCAAGATGGCACGGTTCATGGGTCTGCACAAACACCCTTCCGACAGATTTTTCCACGCCCTGGTTGGGTGGAACACGATCCCATTGAAATCTGGTCTTCGCAGGTTGGAGTAGCGATGGAGGCGCTCGCGCAAGCGGATGCCAAACCCGATTTAGTTGCGGCGATTGGCATCACGAATCAGCGCGAGACAACAATCCTGTGGGATCGGAAAACAGGCGAGCCCATCCACAACGCCATCGTTTGGCAGGACAGGCGCACTTCAGGGTTTTGCGATCAGCTTCGGGAGCAGGGTCATGAAGCGCTGATTCAGCAGAAGACGGGCCTGGTAATTGATGCGTACTTCTCCGGCAGTAAGATTCGCTGGATGCTGGATAACGTTCCGGGCGCGCGAAATCGGGCTGATCGGGGCGAGCTCGCTTTCGGCACAGTGGATAGCTGGCTAATTTGGAAACTCACCGGGGGCGCTCGGCATGTTACGGATGTGACGAATGCGTCTCGCACAATGCTTTTCAATCTGCACACGCAGGAGTGGGATGAGGCACTGCTCGGGCTTTTCGACATTCCCGCTTCGCTTTTACCGGAAGTGGTTGGATCGAGTGAAGTCTGCGCGACCACAACCGGCGTACTGCAAGGGATCCCGATTGCCGGGATAGCGGGCGATCAGCAGGCGGCGCTTTTCGGACAAATGTGCACGAACCCGGGGATGGTGAAGTGCACCTACGGCACGGGCAGCTTTATGCTGCTGAACACGGGCGAAAAGGCGTTTGTATCGCGGAACAAACTGCTGACCACCATTGCGTGGAAGGTAGACGGGCGCATCTCGTACGCGCTCGAAGGCAGCATTTTTATTGCCGGCGCGGTGGTTCAATGGTTGCGCGATGAGCTGCAGATGATTCGCAGCTCGGAGGAGATTGAGGAGCTGGCAGCGAGCGTGCCGGATACCGGCGGCGTTTATCTGGTTCCGGCGTTCTCCGGTCTGGGTGCCCCCCATTGGGACCAATATGCTCGCGGGACAATAGTCGGATTGACGCGAGGCAGCAATCGCGCCCACATCGCGCGCGCCGCCCTGGAAGGCATCGCGTTTCAGGTTGCCGATGTGCTGACGGCGATGGAGAGCGATTCCGGGGTACGTATTGAGGAGTTGCGAGTGGACGGAGGCGCGGCTCGTAACAATCTATTGATGCAGATTCAGGCAGACGTGCTCGGCGTGCCGGTGACACGGCCTTTGAATCCGGAAACGACGGTACTCGGAGCGACCTATCTGGCGGGGCTGGCGGTGGGGTACTGGCCGGATCAGGAAGCGATCGCTAAGCAGTGGGCTGTTGACCGGCGCTTCACGCCCGCAATTAGCGAAGAGGAACGGCGCAAGAAGCAGGCAGAGTGGAAGCGGGCACTGGAGCGAGCGCGAAGCTGGGAGAAGGAGTGACGGGGCGAGCGTGAGTCTGCGGCGGGAAGATGTTCTGCGGCAGGTCGGCGCAAGCGGCGAGTGGGACATTATCGTGGTGGGCGGCGGCGCCACGGGCTTGGGAACGGCTGTAGAAGCGGCGTCCCGCGGATTTCGGACGGTACTGTTTGAAGCTCATGATTTCGCCAAATGCACGTCCAGCCGCAGCACGAAGCTGGTGCACGGCGGAGTGCGTTACCTCCAGCAAGGAAACACGCGCTTGGTGCTCGAGGCGCTTCGGGAACGCGGCCGAATTCTCCGAAATGCGCCGCACCTGGCGCACCGGCGCTCTTTCGTGATTCCCGCATATAAATTTTGGGAGCTTCCATTCTATGCAGCTGGATTGACAGCATATGACTTGTTCGCGGGACGAGAAACACTGGGGCGTTCGCGGATTCTTTCGCGCGAGCGGACACGCGAGGCACTGCCGACGGTTCGCCACGACGGACTGAAAGGTGGAATCCTCTATTACGACGGACAGTTCGATGATGCGAGATTCGCCATCGCTCTGCTAAGGACGCTATTCGACTTGGGAGGAGTAGCGCTCAATTACGCGCCGGTCACCGGATTGTTGAAGCGCAACGAGACAGTGAGAGGCGTGATCGGTGAAGACAGCGAAACGGGATCACGTTTCGAAATTGCAGCAAAAGTGATCATCAATGCTACTGGAGTGTTTGCGGGTTCAGTGTGCCGCATGGACGAGCCGCAAGCAGGATCGATTGTCACCGTCAGCCAAGGAACGCACCTTGTGCTGCCGCGATCGTTCTTGCCAAGCAATACCGCCGTGATGATTCCCCGCACGTCTGACGGCCGGGTGTTGTTCGCCATTCCCTGGCATGATCGTGTACTTGTCGGGACGACCGACGATCCCGTTTCGCAGCCTGAAAGAGAACCTCGAGCTACACAAGAGGAGCGCCGATTTCTGCTGGCGAACATAAGCGAGATCCTGGGCCGACGGCCTGAGCCTGCCGAGATTTCGAGCGTATGGTCTGGACAGCGTCCTCTGGTACGGCGCGACAGGCAGAGGCGCACGGCGGCACTCTCGCGGGACCATACCATCCTGATCTCGGATTCCAAGCTGGTCACGATCATCGGGGGCAAGTGGACCACCTATCGCAAAATGGCTGAGGATGTAATCGACTGCGCTGCGCCTCTTGTCGGGTTGGCCAGGATCCGATCGCGAACAGCGGAACTGAGGCTGCACGGCTGGATGAAGAATGCTGACGAATCGTGTGAATGGGAGCAAGTTTACGGAGCAGACTTGCCGGACCTGCGCAGAGTTGGAGAAGAAGGTCCGGATCTGAACGACCTCCTTCATCCGCAGTTACCATTCCGGCGACGCGAAATCGCGTGGGCTGCACGGCACGAGATGGCGCGGACCGTCGAGGACGCGCTGGCACGCCGCACACGTGCATTATTTCTCGACGCGAAAGCGAGTATGGAAGCGGCGCCCATCGCAGCGAGGATAATGGCCCGAGAGCTGAGACGCGATGCGCAATGGGAACAGGACCAGGTGTCGGCTTACCGGCGGCTGGCCGAGCAGTACGTGTGGGGGTGACTTATGCATTTAGATGCTGCCGTCGTGGGTGAGTTCGTGGGGACCATGGTCCTGATTCTTTTGGGAAACGGCGTGGTGGGCGGCGTGTTGCTGACGCGCTCAAAGGCGGAAGGCGCAGGGTGGCTGGCAATCACGGTGGGTTGGGGACTGGCGGTCTTTTCGGGAGTAGCGGTGAGTATCTCTATTGGCGACGCCGACGCACACTTAAACCCGGCGTTCACTGTTGCCTCCGTTCTGATGACCGGCCACTCGGACCGGTTGTTCACTTATATTCCGGCGCAGATACTCGGGGCGATTGTTGGCGCAGTGTTGGTATGGCTGTTCTATTTGCCTCACTGGAGACCGACGCAGGATGCAGGGAAGAAGCTTGCCTGTTTTTCCACGGGACCTGCGATTCGAAGCCTGCCGAGCAATTTCCTGAGCGAAGTCATCGCGACATTCGTTCTCGTGCTGGTAGCTGCAGCTTTGGTTTCGAGACGACTGGCGCCCGGAGGAGTCGCGCCGGGCCTGGGTCCCGTGCTGGTAGGTGCATTGGTGTGGAGCATCGGACTGTCGCTCGGCGGGACGACCGGCTATGCGATCAATCCCGCGCGCGATTTAGGGCCACGACTGGCGCATACATTCCTGCCGATTCCAGGGAAAGGCACTTCGGATTGGAGATATGCCTGGGTCCCGATTTTCGGACCTATTTGCGGCGGGATTGTAGCGGCGGTTTTTATCCGAATGACGGGAATATAGACTGCCAATTGAAGTCCGCAAAATTTCACTTAACCGGCGGTATCGTACGGGTATATTCTAAACCAGAAATCGCGTATTATGATGCTTTTCCTTAAATTGCGCGATGTGTTTAAGCTTGCGGAATCTTAGCGCTAGGCCTATTCCAGCACTCACCAGCACTTGGTTCGCTTCCCTCTTCTGCGCTACAGTCACACGCTATTTCAATTGGGCCTCAACCGGGTCCCCTTGACGCTTTATCCTGATAGTACTGAGTCACTTATGTACAAAGTTCCGCTCTCCTCTTCAATCGGCTCGACTGTTGAACCACTCTTTGCCGATTGCAGTTGCTGCAGTTGCAGTTGTAGTTGTCATTGCGGCAACTGTAATTAGTAGGCCGCTAGCTCCTGTTATGCTCCCTTTAACGAAATACTTGACGATTTCGCCGGCGTCTGGGCCTTTTAAAGCTTCCTGCTCGTCAAATTTCGCGTTGAGGCAAATAAGTAGCCTCCTACGGGGCCGCTCTTTTGGCGTGTTTCTTGTGGCGCTCGGGCGTGGCCCAGATCCCCGGTTCGCCAGCGTCAACGGGACTACCTGCCGCCGACTGGAATTCTGAGGCACCGACCTATTGTGGGGTCATTCCCGGTGTTCAGCAATCGATATCTGCTTTCATTCTCCAGGATGTCTACAGCGACTGAGCCGAACTTGTTCGTCGTTACTTCTCTGGACGGCCGGGATCAACGGACAATCCGTTTCTCGCTAGGCCGGCCAGAGACCTTTGTGGAAGATGCTTCTGTCAGTGCCAATCGTCACGTTCTCGTCGCGGGCTGGTTCGCTCGGGAGGGGAGTTGCTGTTCACACAATTTCATCGCGAATTTGGATGCATCCGGAAAGGCTAGCTATTTGCTTGTCATGGACGGGTATGCTCCAAAATGAATATGCGAGTCTCCTGATGGTACGGTATGGAGCCTCCTTCGATTCGGATTGAGAGTCTCGTACGTGTTCTTGGCTCCGCGATTCTGGCGTTGTCTCGGCGGATTGTGGTTGAGTGCCATTCAGCTGAGAATTGACGGATATCTATTGCGCGGAAGAAAAAGGATTATATGTCCACGCTCGAATTTCGGCCGATGCAAATGGTGGTGACGAGCCTTTTTGTTTTTGTCCGCCGCACGGTGTGCTTGGTGTTTTCAGACCGCTGGCGAGACGTCGCCGGGTGTTCTTTACGTCCTGAGTTCTCCCGAAGCCTTGAATTACGCAGCGGTTGTTCCATACTCTGAGCTGCTGTTTGTCGATCCCGCGACCGGGAACATACGCCGAACCTTACGCGTCGGGTTCTCGGCAGATATGGCAGTTTCGCCCGATGGCGCGAAGGTATACGTGTCATCGTCATACGTATCGAGTCCATTCTCAGCAGACCGGAAATGCTTTATCGAGACCTATGACACTGCGACGGGAGCGTTCACTGCCAAGAGTACCGAACACTGACGGCCCGCGATTCACCTCGTCTGTTCATAAGACGACGATGTCGGTATCGCCCAGCGGGAAGTGGCTGTATGTCACAAATTCGAGAACAACTGGGAACTTCACGGATTTCTACATCGCGGCGTTTGACACATCGAATCAGAGGTTTCTTCCAGCACATGTCTCTTTGTTTGGGTGTGAGGGGCCGACGTTACTATCGTCGGAGAAGGACCTTGAGCTGGCTGCGGTTTGTTATGACAGTACTTACATTCGGGAAATCAAGTTTCGCCGATCAGCGAGTGCTCTTAGCACTTCGCTTCCCTTCCCTGAGGGGTTTGCACGGTCAGGGTTAGCGGCGGTGATCTCCCAACCCAAATCCGGCACCTTGATGTTCATTTCTCGTGCTGGTCACGTCGTGTCGGTTGACGAGGCTACCGGGCAGATCACCGAGCTAGGCTCGACCAGTTTACAATCCGACAAGGATCCTGACTTCACAGCTGCTTTAGTTTCAAAAGTCCGGCGTGAAGCATACTTCGGGTCAGCCGTTGAAAGCCATGACCCGTCGTCTGAACAGCCCGAAGAGTTTGATCAGCTCGTAAGCTTCATGCAAGAGCGGCTCTATTCTCCGGAGCGTCGCGTTCAACCTTTCGTAGGTATGGCTTTGAGCGAAGACGAGAAAACAATCTATTTTCTGCACTGCAATCTGTCGATATTAATTGCGTCGATGCCTTAATCATGAAGGAATCAAGATCATCGAACTAGTTGGGAAAACGCCATATTACGCGATCGCTCGCTGACGTTGCAAAACGAGATATTGCCCATAGCTGGTCGTCGAGAGACTCTGAGCTCAAGGTTTATATATTAGGGTACGGCGAGAGATGCTGTGATTGGGTTGCCTATCGTAGCTAATGACGGGCGCAGCGAGGGTCTACGCAACCTTCTTCAGTAGCGTGGCGGGCTGTTCAATTCTGCAAGTCTTCATGTGACAAACGGTGACGAACCGAAAATGGCCGTACAAGTCGTCCGATTGGGCAACGTAGGAACGATACGCCCCAATTCTGAAAATTTATGCCGTGTGGACTAAACCTTTACATGGCTCTGGGGCTGATCTCGATCCGGAGAAGGCTCGATTGTTTCAGGACTGGTAGCTGGCGCGGGACGGCAGTTTATAGGGCTGGACGGTTACACGAAGGCTGGGCTCGTCGGCGTTTCTACAGGCGACGAAGCCTAAGTCCAAAAAGGTGAGAAACGAAAGAGATAGTGAAACAGCGAATAAATGTGCTAGCAGCGGATTTGTGATTGATAGCTTGCCTCCGACAGGCAGTTCTACTCTTGCTAGCCTCTAAATTGTCACCCTGAGATAAGGTATTTGGTCGAGCCATTTCATCCGAGGCGGTACGACGGAACATTTTTTCGAATGGCAATACGTGCTCGATCTGTATAGCCAGTATTGAATCTGATCGGGCATCGCTGGACCGGCCTTAAGCACATATGCGAGGCCAACACCGGATGGCCTTTCATTGAACACCGGGCTCTAAATGACGAGATCGTTATCCTAGCTCGCCGCGTGCTTTGTTTGCAGCGTCGTAATTTGCTTCGACGTTTCGTATCATATTACGTAAAATAAGCAACAAACTTTGGGTCGGGACAAGCTCTCAGTTTCGCACACGACTAGAGCACGTTCGGCTGCGGCGGCTACCGGTTGAAACGGTCGTTCAGGCAATCAGAAACGACAAGATGTCTATCGATGGGTGTCTCCGGACACTTACAGGCAAATACCGGGGATTGATGAGGTTGAGCGACAGGTTGGCTCGGATGAGACAGGATGGGTCCTGAAGTAGGACGAGTTGCTTTTCATGCAGTTAGGAGGTAACAACCGGCTATGCGATCAATCCGGCGCGCGATTTAGGGCCACGGCTGGCGCACACATTCCTGCCGATTCCCGGGAAGAGCAATTGCGGATTGGAGATATGCCTGCGTCCCAATTTTCGGACCTATTTGCGGCGGGATTGTGGCCGCGGTCTTTATCCGACTGACGGGAATATACCTCACTCGCTCTTATCGGCACCAGCTTTCAACTTCTCACGTTGTTCGCGTAAAATCGCTTTCCGGCTTAGCTTGATTTTGTTCCCTTCGAGCGCGAGAACCTTGACCAGGATCTGGTCGCCTTCTTTCAGCTCGTCCCGGACGTTCTTAATGCGGCTTTCCGAGATCTCACTGATATGCAACAGGCCGTCGGTGCCGGGGAAGATCTCCACAAAGGCGCCAAACTCGGCAATTCGCACAACCTTACCGAGGTAAGTCTTCCCGACCTCGGCGACGGCGGCAATATCGCTGACCATCTGTAGCGCACGGGTTGCGGAATCGCCATCAGAGGCGAAGATATTCACTGTTCCGTCGTCGGTCACATCGATCTTGACGCCGGTCTGCTCAATGATGCCCTTAATCACCTTGCCCCCGGGGCCGATCAACTCGCGGATCTTGTCGGTCGGGATCTTGGTTGTGTAAATGCGGGGCGCGTACTGGGAAAGCTGCGTGCGAGGAACCGGAATGGCGGCGATCATCTTGTCCAGAATCTCGAGACGCCCTCGGCGCGCCTGCTCCAAAGCCTCCTTCATGATCTTGGTGGTCACGTTTGGCACTTTGATATCCATTTGAAGGGCGGTGATACCGTCCTTAGTGCCCGCAACTTTGAAATCCATATCGCCGTAGTGATCTTCGGCACCCGCGATGTCGGTGAGAATCGCGTAAGAATCGCCTTCGAGCACAAGTCCCATAGCGATACCCGCCACGGGAGCGGCAACGGGGACGCCGGCATCCATGAGCGAAAGAGTGCCTCCGCAAACACTGGCCATTGAGCTGGACCCGTTAGACTCCAGGATGTCGCTCACAACGCGCAGAGTGTAGGGGAAGTCCTTTTCGTCCGGAATAACCGGAGAAAGGGCGCGCTCGGCGAGAGCGCCGTGGCCGATCTCGCGGCGTCCAGGGCCGCGCATGAATCCAACTTCCCCAACGCTAAAGGGCGGGAAATTGTAATGAAGCATGAAGCGCTTCGAGGTTTCAGAAAGATCGAACATCTCGATGCGCTGTTCATCATCTTTAGTGCCCAGAGTGATGGTGACGAGAGCCTGAGTTTCGCCGCGAGTAAATATCGCAGAGCCGTGGGTGCGTGGAAGAACGCCAACGTCGCAAGTGATGGGGCGGATTTGATCGAAAGCGCGCCCGTCGGGACGGCGCCGAGCCTTCAACATTTCGTCGCGGAAGATCCGCTCTTTCAAATAATCGAAGCTCTTGCCGGCTTCGAGCAAGTCGGCTTCTTCGGTGAAAAGATCCAGCGCCTTCTGCTTGGCCTCATCGACCCGGCTGTAGCTGTCGAGCTTGGCGTATTTTTCCGTGTTTAGCGCGTCCGTCAAGTCCAGCCGGATGGAATCGGAGATCTTCGTCAGCATGTCCGGGTTGACAGCCGGTGATACAAATTGGCTCTTGGGCTTTCCGGTTTGTTTCACGAGTTCGCGAATGCCCGCGACAATTTTCTTGCAACAGTCGTGCCCAAATTCAATCGCGTCGATCACCTCAGCTTCGGACGCTTCGTTTGCGCCGGCTTCGACCATGACGATTCCTTCGTCGGTCCCGGCGACCACGATATTCAGCTTTGCATCCTTGGTTTCGTCGTAATTCGGATTGGCTCGGTATGTTCCCTTGACGAGGCCAACTCTGACGCCCGCCAGAACATGTTGGAAAGGTATGTCGGAGATCGCCAATGCCGCTCCGGCCCCGATGATGGCGAGCACGCTTGGATCCCGTTGCGGATCAGCGGAGAGCACCATGGCGATGATCTGCGTTTCGTGAGTAAAGCCTTCGGGGAAAAGCGGCCGCACGGGACGGTCGATTAAGCGGCTGGTGAGAATCTCTTTCTCCGAGGGACGCCCCTCGCGCTTGATGAAGCCGCCCGGGAACTTGCCCGCGGCATACGTGTATTCGCGGTAGTCGACGGTAAGGGGGAAAAAGCTGGCTCCGGGCTTAGGCTTTCCCGTGGAGCATGCGGTGACTAACACCACCGAATCTCCTGAGCGAACAACGACAGACCCGTGGGCCTGTTTGGCGAGTTTACCGGTCTCGATGGAGACCTTTGACCCTTGCAGGTCGATTTCAACTGTATGTGACATTTCCAATTTCCGATGCGCAGCCTAACTAAGCGTTGGCGTGCGCGCCAATTTCAGGATTAAGTGAGGACTTAGAGTTTGGAAGGAGGGAAACCACTTACCGGAACGGGCGTCTACCTGAGAACCATTGCTAGCGGCGTATACCAAGACTCTGAATAAGAGTCTTGTAGCGCTCCGGACTGCGATCTTTCAGATATTTGATCAGCTTTCGACGGCGGGACACCATCGTAAGCAAACCGCGCCTGGAGTGGTGATCCTTTTGATGTGTCTTGAGGTGGTCAGTTAATTCGGAAATGCGCTGACTCAGGAGGGCAACCTGAACCTCTGGCGAACCGGAATCCGATTTATGAATCCGGTACTTCCCAATCACTTGAGACTTTTGTTCAACCGCCAGGGCCATGCTAGAGAACGATACTCCTCGTCTTTACCTTAATCTTGATTTTTTACTTTCTATAGGGTAACACAATGGAAGGGTATTTGTCATCGAAATGGGGAACATACGCGATGATAAGGCTTCAAAGCTTCTGCTTGATCTCACCGTTTCAAATTCGGGATTCGTTCAAAATGCCTGCGATTGCGCGTGAGTAGAGGAAGATCTTTGGCGAGTGCGATGCCTGCAATCAGGCTGTCAGCCATTCCGATATCGAAACCGCTGGCGAGGAGACTGCGTCGCAATTTCCCGGCGAGCGAGGCCGCTTCCGGATCGAGCGAGATGATGTCGACCGTTTGAAGGAGCTCCTCCACTGCGCGTTCGTTGTCCGGCCGCCGGGCACCGGCCATCAGTTCGAACTGATTAACCACCGTCGTTTGGATCCGCTCGGCCGCAAACGCCCTTCGCAGCAGGCTGGCAATGGGTTCGCGGCCACGGAGATAATCGATGAGGATGTCGCTATCGACCAGCATTAACGCCAGGAAGCGCGGATATGCTCCACTTGGCTCCGAAGATCCTCGGCGTCTTGCTCGCCGAGAGTGCCCGACAAAGAGAGAAACTTCCGCCTGCGCTTTTCCTGATCGGCCTCGCCCTTGAGGTAGCTTTCGATTGCTTCCTCCAGCACAGCGGACAGTCCTCTCTGGCCCCGGCGGGCTGCGGCCGCAAGCAGAGCGCACCGGTGCTCGGGCTTGATCTCGATCGTCGTGCGCATACGTTTCATTCTGTCACCCATAAGGGTATAAAGAGGCTACCGGACGCGGTCTTCGAGACGTGATTGGTGGTTGGGCTGAGCCGAGTTGACGAGTTGCTTGACGTCCTCGAGTTCCCGCTTCAGGCGCGCTCCGCGTCGCGCGAGACTCACCACGTATAAAAGAACGATCAACCAGGCGGCGAGAAAGCCGTAAAACATGAATGTGAAATTGCGCGCGTCCATAATTTCCTTTATGCTGCGTTTGCCAGCCGCCGCAGTGAATCTATCTCGCGGGCGGTGGCTTCCTGCCGAGTGCGAATCAATACCAGAGCGATGGCAATCATCAATATGGCGTAGAAGTTCAGGTAAAGAATATGCTCCATCGCGGGATCGATGTTTCCGCCGCCCGTGCGAATACTGAGAACCGGGCCGGGATGCTGGGTTCGGAACCACTCGATCGATTTCCAGACGATGACTACGTCAAGGCAACCGAAGATCGACAATGCGGCTGAGAGGCGGGCACGTTGGGTGGGTTCATCGATAGCGCGTCTCAGCATTAAATACCCGCTGAATATCAAGACACAAACCAGCGCTGAAGTGAGGCGGTAATCCCAGGTCCACCAGATTCCCCAGATGATGCGCGCCCAAATGCTACCGGTTACGATATTGACGAGCGAAAAGACCACCGATACCTCCACGACAGAAGCGGCGAGTGAATCGTAACGGAAATTGCCGGAGGTCAAATAAAGCACGCTGAGCACGAGCGCGACGAAGTAGCCCGCCATTCCGGTTATAGCTGCGGGAACGTGGAAGAAGATGATGCGATAAATCGCGCCTTGCATGGCTTCGTCCGGCAGTACTAGGAAGATTTGATACAGGTTGTAAGCCAGAAGAAGCGCGGCGGCGAATGATAGCCCGATTACAATTCTTTCCCGCACAAAAAGCTCCTCCCTTCCATTCTCAACGACGTAGAACCATGCAGAAGAGGGTCTGCCTGGCCGATATGGTTAAAGACACTCGTCTGATTTCATGTTACCGGCTCACTACGACTATCGCTTGGTAGCGCTGTCGGTGTTTATCGCGATGTGCGCGGCTTACGCTGCACTGGGCCTCACGGAGCGTGTGGCGGTCGCCAAAAGCTATTCCAAAGCCATTTGGATCAGCGGCGGAGCGTGCGCGATGGGTCTTGCGATCTGGTCGATGCATTATATCGGGATGCTGGCATTTCAGTTGCCAGTGCCGGTTCACTATGACATCACTCTTGTTCTGATTTCAATGGTCGCGGCGATCGGAGCTTCCGGGCTCGCGCTGATTTTCACGACTCATGAGGGGCTGACACGTAAGGAGCTCCTGATCGGCTCGGTCGCGATGGGCGGAGGCATCGGAACCATGCACTACATCGGAATGGCTGCGATGCGGATGCAGTGTATCTGTCTTTATGATTGGCGGATTGTCGGAATCTCAGTGGTGGTAGCGGTAGTCGTCTCGGCGGTGGCATTAGCCAGTCTGCGATCGAGAACAGGGCTGGTCCGCGGGCACAAGCTCGCGGCCGCAGTGCTGCTCGGCATCGCCATCAGTTCAATGCACTACACCGGCATGGCAGCGGCGCATTTCTGGCCGTCAAATAAGCCGGTTGATCTGATACCAACCATCAGCGTGTCATGGCTAGGCGGCATTGGAATCGCCGCGGGAACGCTCCTCCTGCTGGGGATCGCGATGATCACTTCGGTCGCCGATAAATATTTTTCCGCCCAATCGTTCCGTCTGCACTCGACGGAGGAGCGGTACCGGGTTCTTTTCGAGCGCAGTATGGCAGGCATCTACCGGGCCACTTTGGACGGCACAGTAATCGACATGAACCAGGCATGCCTTGAATTGCTTGGATACGGCCGCGCCGAGGAGGTGCTCGGCAGAGTCATTCGAAGCGTGCACATGCCGCAGGAGGATCAGAAGAGCTATGAGGAGCTGCTTAGGAATACCAAGAGGCTACCGGCCCGCGAGACAAAGCTCTTCAGGACCAATGGATCCGCGATCTGGACCCTGCACAGCGCCACCGTATTGGAGTCCCTGGATGGAGCTCCGCCCGAGATTCAGGGAATGATTTTGAATATCGATGAACTGAAACGCACCGAGAGCGAGCTTCGATCGGCGAAACATGCGGCTGAGTCCGCCAGCATGGCTAAGAGCCAATTTCTGGCGAATATGAGTCATGAGCTGCGCACACCTTTGAACGGAGTTCTCGGGATGACGGAACTTCTTTTAGATGCGGGGCCGACGGAAAATCAGAAGGAATGCTTAGGGTTAATTAAGAACTCGGCTGAATCTCTCTTGACCGTGATCAACAGCATTCTCGAGTTCTCCACTAGTGAAACAAAAGAGGCGTCAACCAGCAACAAAGAATTTGATCTGCGCAAGTTGATTGAAGTAGAGATGAATTCCGCACGACCTTTAGCTCTCAAGAAACGCTTGAACATCAGATGTGACATTTCTTCCGAAGTCGCAGCGGGATTCTGGGGAGAGCCTCGAAAGATCCGGCAGATATTGTCTGCTCTCATCGACAACGCGATGAAATTTACGCAGGAGGGCGAAATCGTGGTGACAGTCGAATCCCGCGGGCGATCGGGCGCGAAACAGCTCTTATGCCTGTCGGTCCGGGACACAGGGATCGGCATCCGCTTAGACGAGCAATCGATTATATTCGAGCCATTTACTCAATTGGACAACTCGAATACCCGGCGATTTGGGGGCACGGGGATTGGTCTTTCGATCGTGCGAAACGTGGTCGAAGCAATGGGCGGCCAGATCTCGGTTACTAGCAGCCCTGGCCGGGGAAGTACTTTTTCGGTTCTTGTGCCGCTTCTAACTGACCAGGATTATCTCGGCGAGCGCCAGCGCGAGAGCAGTGAAGACGATATCAAAAACGACGAGCACGCGTCCCCAGAGCAAGTCTTCACCGGCGATTGGGCGATTCGCCAGTAGGGTGTTGGTGATCTCGATTGCGGCGATCAGCAGCGGGATCAGAAGTGGGTAAATAATGACCGGGAGCATCAGCTCGCGAAGGCGCAGGTTTACGGTGAGAGCTCCAAAAATCGCGCCCACAATGGAGATGCCCCAGGTGGCCAGGGCGCATACAGCCGCAAGTTCAAGCGGGTGCAGCGACCAGCGAACGTCATAGAAGATACCGAAAACGAAAAGCGAGATCAGCTCGAGCGCCAGCAAGATTGCGAAATTGCCGAACGCCTTTCCGAGGAGCAGGCTGGAACTCGAGAGCGGCGAAGCGAGCAGCGCATCGAGGCATTCATTCGGCAATTCGCGCGCGAATCCGCGATTAAAGACCAGCGCTCCCGCAAAAGCAAAAACAAGCCACAGAAGACCTCCTGCCATTTCACGTGTCGATTCCGCAAACGGATCGAAAGCAAAACTGAACAGAAGCAAAATAGCAACCGCGAAAGCGCCTGCGGCATTGAGAGACTCCTTGGTGCGAAGCTCGATGGCAAGATCTTTGCGAGCGACGGAAAGCGCCTGCCGTAGGGATCTCATGAACCGGTTGAACTCAGGCCGCGCCTAGCTCGGTGTAAAGGCGGTAGAGCAGACCGGGATCGTCCAGCATCTCTCGAGTCCTTTCGCCTGCGTAGCGCAGCTTGCCGTTCTCAATTAGAGCCACGTGCGAGGCGTTTGCAAGCGCTTCCCGGATTTGATGCGTGGAGAGGACGATCGTAGCGCCACGCCGGCGAGCTTCCGAAAGCAGCTCGCCGAGCATGACAATCGCGCGGTCATCGAGCGACGTGAACGGCTCATCAAGCAGAAGGACATCAGGAGAGTGAAGAAATGTGCGAGCGAGAGCCAAGCGCTGGCGCATGCCGCGGGAGAACTGACGGACGGGCATGCCGGCGACGCGGAGCAAACCGACTCGCTCAAGCCAGGCGTCGACAACCCCGCCGCTTTTCTTGAGGTCGGTGATATGAGCAAAGAAGCTCAGGTTCTCGCGGGCGGAAAGGTCTTCGTAGACACCGATTCCGTGGCCGAGAAAACCAATGCGCCGACGCGCGGAAGAGGCACGCGGCAATTGCCCGAAGACGCGAACGATGCCGCGCTGGAAATTGGAGAGGCCGGCCAGAATTCGCAGGAGGGTGGTCTTCCCCGCCCCGTTGCGACCGAGCAGCGCGCAGCAAGATCCTTCCGCAATAGACAGCGTGCAATCGCGGAGAGCAGCGTAATCGCCATAGAACTTCCATACTTCATCGAGCTCTATGGCCTGCGGCATCAGACGGCTAGCCTGCGCTACTTGCGGTACGGAGCGCGTACAGGCGAGTTACGGAACAGAATAATGAGGCCGATGCCAAGAATTGAAAACGCAAGGAAGACCAGCCATCCCAGGTGGTTATAAATCTGCGGTCTGCCCTCGGTCACTTGAGGAGCATCGCTCTCGTCTGCCGTATCCGTATCATCGCCGTTGCGCAGCGACCCTGTGCCGGTTACGTTCGCCGAAAAAGCATCTGGCGCGACAACGTTGTAGATGGTCGCCTGAGTCTTGGGTTCTGTGCCAACCAGCTCGACATCCTTACCGCTCAGTGTTACACCGGGCGGCACGATCAGACGAAGCGGCCCGCCAGGCATACCTTTGACGTTGACAACACGCCCATGAAAAGTGAGTGGAGAACCGGCGGGGAGCACGTAATTCACTTCGAATTCGGTTTGGCCCGGCTTGATAGGAAAATCTACCTTGAAGACGTCGCTCTGTTCTGTTTTTTCGGCTGGGCGCGGCAACGGCATTCCTTGCGGGCCTTGTGCATTAATGCGCACCTGCCCGTTAGCGGAAGGCGGCAGATAGAACCGCAGTCCGCCAAGAGCGTCGTTCTTATACGTGGTAGTGCTGTCGTTCTGGATAAGGACTGTTTCATTGACGCTGAGCTGGCTGGTGGTCGGCTCGATGACCATCATCTGCTGCGCAATATGAGCGACGGCGGGTGATTTCGTCGATTCGTAAATATCCAGCTCGAGATTTGAGGTCGGGATGTTCGGAGTCAGCAGCTTGTTATAGTTGACATCCTTGTATGCTGCCTGCAAGAGCTGTGGACCGCCACCCGGTTGATCTTTTTCGAACGCGAAGCGGCCAGACGCATCGCTGAGGACAGTTCCTAGCATCTGCATGCCCTGCTGGCCGGGCTTCAAAAGCGTGATCTTCACATTGGCTTGCGGTTTCCCTGTCGTGCGATTCACAACTGTGCCGTCGATGGAAGCGAAGAGAGACGCTGCAGGCAGTGCGATTAGCGAGCAGATGCGCAACAGGCTCTTCATGCGATGGCTCTTCCGCATTCACCGCAATACTTAAGCGATTGCGGAAATGATGCGCCGCAATGAGGGCACACGGTAGCTTTCGGCCGCATCGCTGCTGGTTTGGGCGGAACTCGCGTGGGCATCAGCCCTAACTTCTTAATGGTGTCTTCCATCTCCGCGAGCACTCCAGCCAGCTCTTTTTGAAGCGCTTCTTTGGTTCGCTGATAATCCTCGTCGGACAGTTTGCCCAACCGGTATTCAAACTGAAGGTCTCGCAGATTATCGTAGATAGCCTGCTTGCGATCTTCAAGATGCTGAACGGGTGAGACCGGAACAGGCTCAGGAACATCCTGCTCTCGAACGAACAGGGTGAAAAATAGCGCGCCGAGCACAATAATCGCAGCGACAACGACGATCATCTTCGAAGTTCAGGACCGTCCTTGCGAGATTCGGGAGACTCGTCGAGCTCTCGATCGATCTGGGCACGAAAGCGGTCAAGGGTGACCTGGTCTGCGGCTGAGAGCGGCTCCGGATCTTTCCGGTTGCGTCGGACGTAGCGCGAATAGATGAAGAAGCCGATCAGCAAAGCAATTCCCGGCATCAGCCAGGTGATCACAGGACCTAATCCTTGCGCCGGCGGCGCGGCGAGCGCGACAATGCCTTCCTCGCGAACGATGGCGCTAACAATGTTGCTGTCGTTCAAGCCTCGCTTCTGCATCTCATAAATCCTGCGGCGCATCGGGTCCGCCGAGCTGCAATGCAGCATCGGGCAATTGCCGACAGTATTCCGGCACCCTCCGCAGCGGCACGCGAGTTTGTCCCCGACACGCAGGACGTCAGGAGTCAAATATGAGGTTGGATCTTGCGCGACTACGGCTGCCAGAGCGGCGAAGAAGGCAACGACAAGTTTAAGATTCCACTGTCGCAGGCGTGCTGGCAATACCCACTACCTCCGTGCGCGCATACTGCAGACGCACCTTCGAAGGAATCAAGCAAATGATCGTCCCGAAGAGCAGAACCCAATAGCCAATCCAGATGCAGGATACGAGCGGGAAGACATACATCTGAAAAATAGCCTTGCTATTGTCCGGCAGAACGCCTGAGTAATTCACGTAGAGATCTTCATTGAGACGCCGGCGGATTCCGATGATCGAGCTCTGCTGCTGACTGGATTTGTAGAAACGGACTTCGGGTTCAAGCTGATCGATAACTTTGCCATCGCGCGAGACCTCGATGACGGCATGGCTGAGCTGGTAATCGGAATTTTCACCATCGTTCACGCTTAGCAGTTTCAAATCATAATGTCCGAAACGAACACTTTGGCCAAGGCCGAGGTTACGCGTTTCATGCTGGTTAAAGGCGCTCCCGGTGAAACCGATGAACATGAAAACGATACCCATATGCACGAGATAACCGCCATATCGGCGGGTGTTGCGCCAAGTAAGCTGGAAGGCGGCTGTAGGAAGCGGCAGATGCTCTTTGGTCTGAATCGCGCGCGATCCTTTCCAGAATTCGCCGAGTATGGTCGCAAGCACGAACGCACAGAGGCCGAATGAGATCAGCGGGGCGATCTTGTGAATGCCGGAAATGGCCAGAATCGCGATCACAAGCGCGCCGGTAATGCTTGGGATTAGGAACGCCCGTTTCAAGCTGTTGAGTGAACTTTTTCGCCAGGCGATCAGCGGTCCTACGCCTGTCAAGAAAATCAGAAACAGCGCGATTGGCACGTTCACGCGGATGTAGTAAGGCGCGTCGATAGTTTCTTTTTCGCCAGTGACGGCTTCCATAAGGACGGGGAAGAGAGTGCCCCATAAAACGGCGAAACAGCTTGCCAGCAGAATGAGATTGTTAAACAGAAAACTGGATTCGCGAGAGACGACGCTCTCCAGTTTGACTTCGCTCTTCAGGTACGGCAGGTTGCTGATGATGGCGAATGCGGTCAGCACGATTGCAGTGATGAGAAAAGTAGTGAAGTAAGGCTTGACCGGAGATTGCGCGAAGGCATGTACTGAGGCAACCAATCCGGTGCGGGTGAGCGTGGTGCCCAGGATGCTTAAGAGGAACGTGGCCGAAACCAGCACCATGTTCCAGACCTTCATCATTCCTTTTTTCTCCTGCATCATCACGGAGTGCAGGAAGGCGGTGGCGGTGATCCAGGGCATGATCGAGGCGTTCTCGACCGGGTCCCAGCCCCAATAGCCGCCCCAACCGAGCACTGTATAGGCCCAACCCATGCCGAGCAGGACGCCGGTGCTTTGGAAAAGCCAAGTTACTATGGCCCAGCGGCGAGTGGTGTGGATCCAAGCTTCGCCTTTTTGCCTGGTGATGAGAGAGGCCATTGCAAAGGCGAAGGGCACTGTGAAGCCCACGTAACCGAGATAAAGGAATGGCGGATGGATCGCCATGGTCCACCATTGCAGGAGCGGGCTCAAGCCGTTGCCGTCGGGAGCTTCGATGATGCCGCGGCCGGCCATGAGTACGGCAAAGGGACTGGCGACGAAGGTGATCATGCCGACGAAGAAAGCGAGCGTGGCCATCATGATGCTGATGACGATGGGCATCATGTCGCGGAACTTGCGCCGGTTGGAGTAAACAACGATAGCGGAGTAGGTCGAGAGCAGCCAGCTCCAAAGAAGCAACGAGCCTTGCTGCCCACCCCACCAGGCCGTGAACTTATAGATGGTGGGCATGGCCTTATCGGTATGCGCAGCGACATAGGCCAAACGGTAATCGCCCTGGATCAGTAATGTGACCAGAATGGCGGAAGCTGCAGTCAGGAGAACCCAAATCGCGTAGACCGCGCGCTCAGCGCTGACCACGAGGAATGGACGGCGCGCATATTTGCCAGCGATGGAGGCGGCAATGGCGAAAACCGCAAGACAAAACGCAAGCAGAACAGCTAACGCGCCGATGTTTTCCATATGTTGCTCGCGTCTTTAACTGATTCCTGAGGCGGGCGCAGGCGCTTGGTGAGAAAGCCCGCGCTGGGAAGGCTTCGCTTCATACTTCGAAGCGCACTTTGCTTGAATCTTGTTGGCTTCGAACACACCATCAGGACCGAGACGGCCGTCAGCTAAAGCTTGCGCATTGTCTTTGAAAGTATCTGGAAGAGGATCAGCGCCGGAGTAGACGACATTGAGGGTAGTTGCGCCTTGATGAAGGACGAAGGAAACCTGCGCGCCATTTTTGGTGATCGAGCCGGGCTGGACGTCCCCACCGACGCGAAGCCGCTGCCCCTGCGCGGTCTTGCCCATCTTCTGAAGCTCGGGAATGGTCTTGTAATACGTCTTGGTGTCCTTAATGCCACCTACGGCAAGCCAAACGAGAGATCCGACAATGAGGACCATCAAGATCCCAAACTTCAGATAGGTGTTCATACAGGAGGGACTTTAATTAGTATATCGACGGTTGGCCGAGAGGGCACGCCGGTGGGGCCGGAATGAGAACACATCGCTTCCTTACGGTCGCGGCTCGGAAAGCGGAAGGATAACCGCTCCCTCACGGTCGCGGCTCGGAAAGCAGTATGTCGGGGACGGACAGCTCTGTCGACGCTGGTGAAGCGGGGACGGACAGCTCCGTCCACTAGATGCAGCTGGGTTGTATGCAGATTCCCTATTTGGGACGGAGTCATCCGTCCCTTCGCATCGGAGTCGCCCGTCCGCTCGTTTGGGTCTGGGCAGATTGCCGCCGCAGGGACCGATGTGGCCGGAGGGATCGGCTTTCTCGGCGTCGATTACATCCAGCCAGGTGTCAATCATCATGCGCTGAATTCCCGCGCCGCCGCGCTGCCGCCGGTCCTCGTCTGTGGTCGCCCAGTGATATTCGGGCGGAATGCCGTTGACGAAGTTCATTCTCCGGTACACCATTTCGGGCGGCGGATCCATGGCCTGCCCTTCTTCGATCAGTTTTTCATTGGAAGGGAACAATTGAGTCTTGGTCACGCCGTCTTCGACCGTGATTTCGATCGACTGCTCGAGGATCGGAATCTTACGCAGCTTCTTGGGATGTAATTGGCCTTGAAAGATGGTCTTCAGCGGCTGCGAGGAGTGTTGTATTTTCTCGATCTGTTTTCCGATGCGGTCGAGCGCTGTGCGCAATTGCTTTTGCGTACTCTGCATGGCAGCAAGCGGCTCGGAAATGTCCACCTTGAGAGTGCGGGCCTCTTGGAGGGCCTTGCTGATGGCCAACTCCTTGTTCGAGTGGAGGTCGGAAACCTTAAACCAAGCGTCAGCAGGTCATTTTTTCGCGCTGCGGAGCTGTTTTTCCTGCTGGTTTATGCTCTTTCTCCAGGCCTCTACGTCGTGCATGGCCCGGCTCACTGCTCGCTCGGCTGCGGTCTTATAACGGAAGGCGAGCTGGAATTTCTTGTGCTGCTGGTCGGTCCAGCCGGCAAAAGGAAATTCGGCAAGTTCGCGTTCAACTTCTTCGTACCTCCTGAGATTGCGCTCGAGGTACCACTTTTGAAGGATGAGTTGCTCGACCAGATCGGTGGCTGCGGGGCTGTCGGGCTCGCAAGCAGACATCCAGCGGTCATATAGATTGTCGAATCTTCCTGGCGTTCGCCGGGAAGAATCACGGTTTTGGAACAACAGCCGTGCATTGTGGAGTTCTGGCTGGATGCGGATTTCTGGCAGGCGAAGTGGGGCCGGTAGAATAACGAGAATTTCCGTTGCTGCGATCGCGCGGTTTCGACGATTCACCGGGGAGAATCGAGATTTTCGTTCTCGCCGGTGAAAGATTCCAATTTGCTTCCCGATGCAAGTATGGGTGCGCGGTAGTGCGGCACGAAGGGGAAATTCATCGGAAGCTGTGGATTTCAATATCGACCAGCATTAACGCCAGGAAGCGCGGATATGCTCCACTTGGCTCCGAAGATCCTCGGCGTCTTGCTCGCCGAGAGTGCCCGACAAAGAGAGAAACTTCCGCCTGCGCTTTTCCTGATCGGCCTCGCCCTTGAGGTAGCTTTCGATTGCTTCCTCCAGCACAGCGGACAGTCCTCTCTGGCCCCGGCGGGCTGCGGCCGCAAGCAGAGCGCACCGGTGCTCGGGCTTGATCTCGATCGTCGTGCGCATACGTTTCATTCTGTCACCCATAAGGGTATAAAGAGGCTACCGGACGCGGTCTTCGAGACGTGATTGGTGGTTGGGCTGAGCCGAGTTGACGAGTTGCTTGACGTCCTCGAGTTCCCGCTTCAGGCGCGCTCCGCGTCGCGCGAGACTCACCACGTATAAAAGAACGATCAACCAGGCGGCGAGAAAGCCGTAAAACATGAATGTGAAATTGCGCGCGTCCATAATTTCCTTTATGCTGCGTTTGCCAGCCGCCGCAGTGAATCTATCTCGCGGGCGGTGGCTTCCTGCCGAGTGCGAATCAATACCAGAGCGATGGCAATCATCAATATGGCGTAGAAGTTCAGGTAAAGAATATGCTCCATCGCGGGATCGATGTTTCCGCCGCCCGTGCGAATACTGAGAACCGGGCCGGGATGCTGGGTTCGGAACCACTCGATCGATTTCCAGACGATGACTACGTCAAGGCAACCGAAGATCGACAATGCGGCTGAGAGGCGGGCACGTTGGGTGGGTTCATCGATAGCGCGTCTCAGCATTAAATACCCGCTGAATATCAAGACACAAACCAGCGCTGAAGTGAGGCGGTAATCCCAGGTCCACCAGATTCCCCAGATGATGCGCGCCCAAATGCTACCGGTTACGATATTGACGAGCGAAAAGACCACCGATACCTCCACGACAGAAGCGGCGAGTGAATCGTAACGGAAATTGCCGGAGGTCAAATAAAGCACGCTGAGCACGAGCGCGACGAAGTAGCCCGCCATTCCGGTTATAGCTGCGGGAACGTGGAAGAAGATGATGCGATAAATCGCGCCTTGCATGGCTTCGTCCGGCAGTACTAGGAAGATTTGATACAGGTTGTAAGCCAGAAGAAGCGCGGCGGCGAATGATAGCCCGATTACAATTCTTTCCCGCACAAAAAGCTCCTCCCTTCCATTCTCAACGACGTAGAACCATGCAGAAGAGGGTCTGCCTGGCCGATATGGTTAAAGACACTCGTCTGATTTCATGTTACCGGCTCACTACGACTATCGCTTGGTAGCGCTGTCGGTGTTTATCGCGATGTGCGCGGCTTACGCTGCACTGGGCCTCACGGAGCGTGTGGCGGTCGCCAAAAGCTATTCCAAAGCCATTTGGATCAGCGGCGGAGCGTGCGCGATGGGTCTTGCGATCTGGTCGATGCACTATATCGGGATGCTGGCATTTCAGTTGCCAGTGCCGGTTCACTATGACATCACTCTTGTTCTGATTTCAATGGTCGCGGCGATCGGAGCTTCCGGGCTCGCGCTGATTTTCACGACTCATGAGGGGCTGACACGTAAGGAGCTCCTGATCGGCTCGGTCGCGATGGGCGGAGGCATCGGAACCATGCACTACATCGGAATGGCTGCGATGCGGATGCAGTGTATCTGTCTTTATGATTGGCGGATTGTCGGAATCTCAGTGGTGGTAGCGGTAGTCGTCTCGGCGGTGGCATTAGCCAGTCTGCGATCGAGAACAGGGCTGGTCCGCGGGCACAAGCTCGCGGCCGCAGTGCTGCTCGGCATCGCCATCAGTTCAATGCACTACACCGGCATGGCAGCGGCGCATTTCTGGCCGTCAAATAAGCCGGTTGATCTGATACCAACCATCAGCGTGTCATGGCTAGGCGGCATTGGAATCGCCGCGGGAACGCTCCTCCTGCTGGGGATCGCGATGATCACTTCGGTCGCCGATAAATATTTTTCCGCCCAATCGTTCCGTCTGCACTCGACGGAGGAGCGGTACCGGGTTCTTTTCGAGCGCAGTATGGCAGGCATCTACCGGGCCACTTTGGACGGCACAGTAATCGACATGAACCAGGCATGCCTTGAATTGCTTGGATACGGCCGCGCCAAGGAGGTGCTCGGCAGAGTCATTCGAAGCGTGCACATGCCGCAGGAGGATCAGAAGAGCTATGAGGAGCTGCTTAGGAATACCAAGAGGCTACCGGCCCGCGAGACAAAGCTCTTCAGGACCAATGGATCCGCGATCTGGACCCTGCACAGCGCCACCGTATTGGAGTCCCTGGATGGAGCTCCGCCCGAGATTCAGGGAATGATTTTGAATATCGATGAACTGAAACGCACCGAGAGCGAGCTTCGATCGGCGAAACATGCGGCTGAGTCCGCCAGCATGGCTAAGAGCCAATTTCTGGCGAATATGAGTCATGAGCTGCGCACACCTTTGAACGGAGTTCTCGGGATGACGGAACTTCTTTTAGATGCGGGGCCGACGGAAAATCAGAAGGAATGCTTAGGCTTAATTAAGAACTCGGCTGAATCTCTCTTGACCGTGATCAACAGCATTCTCGAGTTCTCCACTAGTGAAACAAAAGAGGCGTCAACCAGCAACAAAGAATTTGATCTGCGCAAGTTGATTGAAGTAGAGATGAATTCCGCACGACCTTTAGCTCTCAAGAAACGCTTGAACATCAGATGTGACATTTCTTCCGAAGTCGCAGCGGGATTCTGGGGAGAGCCTCGAAAGATCCGGCAGATATTGTCTGCTCTCATCGACAACGCGATGAAATTTACGCAGGAGGGCGAAATCGTGGTGACAGTCGAATCCCGCGGGCGATCGGGCGCGAAACAGCTCTTATGCCTGTCGGTCCGGGACACAGGGATCGGCATCCGCTTAGACGAGCAATCGATTGTATTCGAGCCATTTACTCAATTGGACAACTCGAATACCCGGCGATTTGGGGGCACGGGGATTGGTCTTTCGATCGTGCGAAACGTGGTCGAAGCAATGGGCGGCCAGATCTCGGTTACTAGCAGCCCTGGCCGGGGAAGTACTTTTTCGGTTCTTGTGCCGCTTCTAACTGACCAGGATTATCTCGGCGAGCGCCAGCGCGAGAGCAGTGAAGACGATGTCAAAAACGACGAGCACGCGTCCCCAGAGCAAGTCTTCACCGGCGATTGGGCGATTCGCCAGTAAGGTGTTGGTGATCTCGATTGCGGCGATCAGCAGCGGGATCAGAAGTGGGTAAATAATGACCGGGAGCATCAGCTCGCGAAGGCGCAGGTTTACGGTGAGAGCTCCAAAAATCGCGCCCACAATGGAGATGCCCCAGGTGGCCAGGGCGCACACAGCCGCAAGTTCAAGCGGGTGCAGCGACCAGCGAACGTCATAGAAGATACCGAAAACGAAAAGCGAGATCAGCTCGAGCGCCAGCAAGATTGCGAAATTGCCGAACGCCTTTCCGAGGAGCAGGCTGGAACTCGAGAGCGGCGAAGCGAGCAGCGCATCGAGGCATTCATTCGGCAATTCGCGCGCGAATCCGCGATTAAAGACCAGCGCTCCCGCAAAAGCAAAAACAAGCCACAGAAGACCTCCTGCCATTTCACGTGTCGATTCCGCAAACGGATCGAAAGCAAAACTGAACAGAAGCAAAATAGCAACCGCGAAAGCGCCTGCGGCATTGAGAGACTCCTTGGTGCGAAGCTCGATGGCAAGATCTTTGCGAGCGACGGAAAGCGCCTGGCGTAGGGATCTCATGAACCGGTTGAACTCAGGCCGCGCCTAGCTCGGTGTAAAGGCGGTAGAGCAGACCGGGATCCTCCAGCATCTCTCGAGTCCTTTCGCCTGCGTAGCGCAGCTTGCCGTTCTCAATTAGAGCCACGTGCGAGGCGTTTGCGAGCGCTTCCCGGATCTGGTGCGTGGAGAGGACGATCGTGGCGCCACGCCGGCGAGCGTCCGAAAGCAGCTCGCCCAGCATGACAATCGCGCGGTCATCGAGCGACGTGAACGGCTCATCGAGCAGAAGGACATCAGGCGAGTGAAGAAATGTGCGAGCGAGAGCCAAGCGCTGGCGCATGCCACGGGAGAACTGACGGACGGGCATGCCGGCGACGCGGAGCAAACCGACTCGCTCAAGCCAGGCGTCGACAACCCCGCCGCTTTTCTTGAGGTCGGTGATATGAGCAAAGAAGCTCAGGTTCTCGCGGGCGGAAAGGTCTTCGTAGACACCGATTCCGTGGCCGAGAAAACCAATGCGCCGACGCGCGGAAGAGGCACGCGGCAATTGCCCGAAGACGCGAACGATGCCGCGCTGGAAATTGGAGAGGCCGGCCAGAATTCGCAGGAGGGTGGTCTTCCCCGCCCCGTTGCGACCGAGCAGCGCGCAGCAAGATCCTTCCGCAATAGACAGCGTGCAATCGCGGAGAGCAGCGTAATCGCCATAGAACTTCCATACTTCATCGAGCTCTATGGCCTGCGGCATCAGACGGCTAGCCTGCGCTACTTGCGGTACGGAGCGCGTACAGGCGAGTTACGGAACAGAATAATGAGGCCGATGCCAAGAATTGAAAACGCAAGGAAGACCAGCCATCCCAGGTGGTTATAAATCTGCGGCCTGCCCTCGGTCACTTGAGGAGCATCGCTCTCGTCTGCCGTATCCGTATCATCGCCGTTGCGCAGCGACCCTGTGCCGGTTACGTTCGCCGAAAAAGCATCTGGCGCGACAACGTTGTAGATGGTCGCCTGAGTCTTGGGTTCTGTGCCAACCAGCTCGACATCCTTACCGCTCAGTGTTACACCGGGCGGCACGATCAGACGAAGCGGCCCGCCAGGCATACCTTTGACGTTGACAACACGCCCATGAAAAGTGAGTGGAGAACCGGCGGGGAGCACGTAATTCACTTCGAATTCGGTTTGGCCCGGCTTGATAGGAAAATCTACCTTGAAGACGTCGCTCTGTTCTGTTTTTTCGGCTGGGCGCGGCAAGGGCATTCCTTGCGGGCCTTGTGCATTAATGCGCACCTGCCCGTTAGCGGAAGGCGGCAGATAGAACCGCAGTCCGCCAAGAGCGTCGTTCTTATACGTGGTAGTGCTGTCGTTCTGGATAAGGACTGTTTCATTGACGCTGAGCTGGCTGGTGGTCGGCTCGATGACCATCATCTGCTGCGCAATATGAGCGACGGCGGGTGATTTCGTCGATTCGTAAATATCCAGCTCGAGATTTGAGGTCGGGATGTTCGGAGTCAGCAGCTTGTTATAGTTGACATCCTTGTATGCTGCCTGCAAGAGCTGTGGACCACCACCCGGTTGATCTTTTTCGAACGCGAAGCGGCCAGACGCATCGCTGAGGACAGTTCCTAGCATCTGCATGCCCTGCTGGCCGGGCTTCAAAAGCGTGATCTTCACATTGGCTTGCGGTTTCCCTGTCGTGCGATTCACAACTGTGCCGTCGATGGAAGCGAAGAGAGACGCTGCAGGCAGTGCGATTAGCGAGCAGATGCGCAACAGGCTCTTCATGCGATGGCTCTTCCGCATTCACCGCAATACTTAAGCGATTGCGGAAATGATGCGCCGCAATGAGGGCACACGGTAGCTTTCGGCCGCATCGCTGCTGGTTTGGGCGGAACTCGCGTGGGCATCAGCCCTAACTTCTTAATGGTGTCTTCCATCTCCGCGAGCACTCCAGCCAGCTCTTTTTGAAGCGCTTCTTTGGTTCGCTGATAATCCTCGTCGGACAGTTTGCCCAACCGGTATTCAAACTGAAGGTCTCGCAGATTATCGTAGATAGCCTGCTTGCGATCTTCAAGATGCTGAACGGGTGAGACCGGAACAGGCTCAGGAACATCCTGCTCTCGAACGAACAGGGTGAAAAATAACGCGCCGAGCACAATAATCGCAGCGACAACGACGATCATCTTCGAAGTTCAGGACCGTCCTTGCGAGATTCGGGAGACTCGTCGAGCTCTCGATCGATCTGGGCACGAAAGCGGTCAAGGGTGACCTGGTCTGCGGCTGAGAGCGGCTCCGGATCTTTCCGGTTGCGTCGGACGTAGCGCGAATAGATGAAGAAGCCGATCAGCAAAGCAATTCCCGGCATCAGCCAGGTGATCACAGGACCTAATCCTTGCGCCGGCGGCGCGGCGAGCGCGACAATGCCTTCCTCGCGAACGATGGCGCTAACAATGTTGCTGTCGTTCAAGCCTCGCTTCTGCATCTCATAAATCCTGCGGCGCATCGGGTCCGCCGAGCTGCAATGCAGCATCGGGCAATTGCCGACAGTATTCCGGCACCCTCCGCAGCGGCACGCGAGTTTGTCCCCGACACGCAGGACGTCAGGAGTCAAATATGAGGTTGGATCTTGCGCGACTACGGCTGCCAGAGCGGCGAAGAAGGCAACGACAAGTTTAAGATTCCACTGTCGCAGGCGTGCTGGCAATACCCACTACCTCCGTGCGCGCATACTGCAGACGCACCTTCGAAGGAATCAAGCAAATGATCGTCCCGAAGAGCAGAACCCAATAGCCAATCCAGATGCAGGATACGAGCGGGAAGACATACATCTGAAAAATAGCCTTGCTATTGTCCGGCAGAACGCCTGAGTAATTCACGTAGAGATCTTCATTGAGACGCCGGCGGATTCCGATGATCGAGCTCTGCTGCTGACTGGATTTGTAGAAACGGACTTCGGGTTCAAGCTGATCGATAACTTTGCCATCGCGCGAGACCTCGATGACGGCGTGGCTGAGCTGGTAATCGGAATTTTCACCATCGTTCACGCTTAGCAGTTTCAAATCATAATGTCCGAAACGGACACTTTGGCCAAGGCCGAGGTTACGCGTTTCATGCTGGTTAAAGGCGCTCCCGGTGAAACCGATGAACATGAAAACGATACCCATATGCACGAGATAACCGCCATATCGGCGGGTGTTGCGCCAAGTAAGCTGGAAGGCGGCTGTAGGAAGCGGCAGATGCTCTTTGGTCTGAATCGCGCGCGATCCTTTCCAGAATTCGCCGAGTATGGTCGCAAGCACGAACGCACAGAGGCCGAATGAGATCAGCGGGGCGATCTTGTGAATGCCGGAAGTGGCCAGAATCGCGATCACAAGCGCGCCGGTAATGCTTGGGATTAGGAACGCCCGTTTCAAGCTGTTGAGTGAACTTTTTCGCCAGGCGATCAGCGGTCCTACGCCTGTCAAGAAAATCAGAAACAGCGCGATTGGCACGTTCACGCGGATGTAGTAAGGCGCGTCGATAGTTTCTTTTTCGCCAGTGACGGCTTCCATAAGGACGGGGAAGAGAGTGCCCCATAAAACGGCGAAACAGCTTGCCAGCAGAATGAGATTGTTAAACAGAAAACTGGATTCGCGAGAGACGACGCTCTCCAGTTTGACTTCGCTCTTCAGGTACGGCAGGTTGCTGATGATGGCGAATGCGGTCAGCACGATTGCAGTGATGAGAAAAGTAGTGAAGTAAGGCTTGACCGGAGATTGCGCGAAGGCATGTACTGAGGCAACCAATCCGGTGCGGGTGAGCGTGGTGCCCAGGATGCTTAAGAGGAACGTGGCCGAAACCAGCACCATGTTCCAGACTTTCATCATTCCTTTTTTCTCCTGCATCATCACGGAGTGCAGGAAGGCGGTGGCGGTGATCCAGGGCATGATCGAGGCGTTCTCGACCGGGTCCCAGCCCCAATAGCCGCCCCAACCGAGCACTGTATAGGCCCAACCCATGCCGAGCAGGACGCCGGTGCTTTGGAAAAGCCAAGTTACTATGGCCCAGCGGCGAGTGGTGTGGATCCAAGCTTCGCCTTTTTGCCTGGTGATGAGAGAGGCCATTGCAAAGGCGAAGGGCACTGTGAAGCCCACGTAACCGAGATAAAGGAATGGCGGATGGATCGCCATGGTCCACCATTGCAGGAGCGGGCTCAAGCCGTTTCCATCGGGAGCTTCGATGATGCCGCGGCCGGCCATGAGTACGGCAAAGGGACTGGCGACGAAGGTGATCATCCCGACGAAGAAAGCGAGCGTAGCCATCATGATGCTGATGACGATGGGCATCATGTCGCGGAACTTGCGCCGGTTGGAGTAAACAACGATAGCCGAGTAGGTCGAGAGCAGCCAGCTCCAAAGAAGCAGCGAGCCTTGCTGCCCACCCCACCAGGCTGTGAACTTATAGATGGCGGGCATGGCCTTGTCGGTATGGGCAGCAACATAGGCCAAACGGTAATCGCCCTGGATCAGTAATGTGACCAGAATGGCGGAAGCTGCAGTCAGGAGAACCCAAATCGCGTAGACCGCGCGCTCAGCGCTGACCACGAGGAATGGACGGCGAGCATATTTGCCAGCGATGGAGGCGGCAATGGCGAAAACCGCAAGACAAAACGCAAGCAGAACAGCTAACGCGCCGATGTTTTCCATATCTTGCTCGCGTCTTTAACTGATTCCTGAGGCGGGCGCAGGCGCTTGGTGAGAAAGCCCGCGCTGGGAAGGCTTCGCTTCATACTTCGAAGCGCACTTTGCTTGAATCTTGTTGGCTTCGAACACACCATCAGGACCGAGGCGGCCGTCAGCTAAAGCCTGCGCATTGTCTTTGAAAGTATCTGGAAGAGGATCAGCGCCGGAGTAGACGACGTTCAGGGTAGTTGCGCCTTGATGAAGGACGAAGGAAACCTGCGCGCCATTTTTGGTGATCGAGCCGGGCTGGACGTCCCCAGCGACGCGAAGCCGCTGCCCCTGCGCGGTCTTGCCCATCTGATGGAGTTCGGGAATGGTCTTGTAATACGTCTTGGTGTCCTTGATGCCGCCCACGGCAAGCCAAACGAGAGATCCGACAATGAGGACCATCAAGGTCCCAAACTTCAGATAGATGTTCATACAGGAGGGACTTTAATTAGTATATCGACGGTTGGCCGAGAGGGCACGCCGGTGGGGCCGGAATGAGAACGCATCGCTTCCTTACGGTCGCGGCTCGGAAAGCGGAAGGATAACCGCTCCCTCACGGTCGCGGCTCGGAAAGCAGTATGTCGGGGACGGACAGCTCTGTCGACGCTGGTGAAGCGGGGACGGACAGCTCCGTCCACCAGATGCAAGCTGGGTCGTATCAAGATTCCCTATTTGGGACGGAGTCATCCGTCCCCTCGCGTCGGAGTCGGCCCGTCCCCTCGCGTCTGGGTGCGGGCAGATTGCCGCCGCAGGGACCGATGTGACCCGAGGGATCGGTTTTTTCGACGTCGATTACATCGAGCCACGTGTCGATCATCATGCGCTGAATTCCCGCGCCGCCGCGCTGCCGTCGGTCCTCGTCTGTGGTCGCCCAATGATATTCGGGCGGAATGCCGTTGACGAAGTTCATTCTCCGGTACACCATTTCGGGCGGCGGATCCATGGCCTGCCCTTCTTCGATCAGTTTTTCATTGGAAGGGAACAATTGAGTCTTGGTCACGCCGTCTCCGACGGTGATTTCGATCGACTGCTCGAGGATCGCAATTTTACGCAGCTTCTTGGGATGGTACTGCCCTTGAAAGATGGTCTTCGAGCGGCTGGGAGGAGCGCTGGAATCCTCGATCTGTTTCCCGATCCGGTCGAGCGCTGTGCGCAATTGCTTTTGCGTACTCTGCATGGCAGCAAGCGGCTCGGAAATGTCCACGTTGAGAGTGCGGGCCTCTTGGACGGCCTTGCTGATCGCCAACTCCTTGTTCGAGTGGAGGTCGGACAGCTTAAACCAACCGTCATAGGTCTCTTTTCTCGCGCTGCGGAGCTGTTTTTCGTGCTGGTTGATGCTCTTTCTCCAGGCCTCTACGTCATGCATGGCCCGGCTCACTGCGCGCTCGGCTGCGGTCTTATAACGGAGGGCGAGCTGGAATTTATTGTGCTGCTGGTCGGTCCAGTCCGGAAACGGGAATTCGGCAAGTTCGCGTTCAACTTCTTCGTACCTGTTGAGATTGCGCTCGAGATACCACTTTTGAAGGATGAGCTGCTCGACCAGATCGGTGGCTGCGGGGCTGTCGGGCTCGCAAGCAGACATCCAGCGGTCATATAGAGTGTCGAAATCTTCCTGAGATTCGCCGGGAAGGATGACCGTTTTGGAGCAGCAGCCGTGGATGGTCGAGTTCTGGCTAGATGCGGATTTTCCGGCAGGCGAAGTGGGGCCGGTAGAATAACGGGAATTGCCGTTGCTGCGATCTCGCGGTTTCGAGGATTCATCCGGCGAGAAATCGAGATCTTCGTTCTCGCCGGTGAAAGATTCCATTTGCTTCCCGGTGCGAGTATGGGTGCGCGGTAGTGCGGGGCGTGGGGGAAATTCATCGCAAGCTGTGGATTTTAATCAGAAAAATATGTGAATTGCGCACTTGACGGACCCACGCTTTTCTGGCATGATTGAGACATGGGGCTGCTACAGAAGCAATATCAAGACGAGAACGCGGCACGCGAGCACTTGGAGAAACTGCTTTGGCCCCAGGGTCCGGTCTGTCCGCATTGCATGTTCGACAAGGCGTACAAACTCGAATCGAAGCCGAATAGCAAGAACAAAGTTCGCCCTGGTCTCTACAAGTGCGCTCGTCCCGATTGCCGAAAGAAGTTCACGGTAACAGTTGGCACGATTTTTGAAGACTCCCATATCCCGCTACATAAGTGGCTGGCCGCGATTCATCTTATGTGTTCTTCCAAGAAGGGTATGAGCGCCTTGCAGCTACAGCGCGAATTGTGGGGCGAGAACGAGGATACCAAGACTATCAAGGGCAGCTATCGGACCGCATGGTTTATGTGCCATCGAATTCGTTGGGCGATGACGCAGACGCCAGTGACCGAACTCCTGAAGGGTGTCGTGGAAGTTGATGAGACGTTTGTTGGCGGCAAGCAGAAGTTGGGCCGACGGGGACGCCCGACGGCTGAGACAACTAATAAAACCCCGGTGTTGGCATTGATGGAGCGCGGCGGGAACGTTCGCTCCTTCCCGATTGAACGCGCCACGCTGAAGAACATTAAGCCGATTATGCAACAGCACATCGACCCGAGTTCGCATCTCGTAACGGACGAGTTTCCAGTGTATTACTGGGTGCGCGATATCTTTCCGAAGCACCATATGGTGACACACCGAACAAAGGAATACGTTCGTCATGAAGCGGATCTCACCGTAACCACCAACACGGTCGAATCGTTCTTCGCTCTCTTGAAACGAAGCAACTACGGCATCCACCACCACATGAGCCGGAAGTATCTCGGCTCCTATTGTGCGGAGCGGGACTTCGTTTACAACGGCCGCAAACTTACTGATGACGAGCGCACAATTCGGGCCATCAAAGCTGCGGATGGCAAGCGGTTAATGCTGAAGGAACCAAAGGGCGCGAAGTAAAGCCCCTCACGATCCCGCCGATTAGATAAATTGGGCCGTTCTCTTGACAAGCGGAGAGTTTTAGTATACTCAATCCACCACCATATCTATATGCGCCGTTTCGTATTTTTCGTACTCACATTTCCTGTTGCCGCCCTTTCCCAGACGGCCAGCCCCTCATCGACGGCCGTGTCAGTCATCATTAGCCCTGACAGGGCGCGCCTCGGTACTACTGAGGACCTGGTGAGGGTACAGGGGTTGCTTGTACTGGCGTCGCTGGTGTCATCGCCCTCGGCACCGTTGCCTTCAGGTAAGACGTTGGGACTGCCAGTCCCGCCCCCGGACTCTCATATTGCTGGACCGAAAGAGCAAACTCTGCCAAAATCTTCGCCAGATCCAATCCGGGAACGCTGAAGTCTCGCGTTGCTACACGCTCAGAATTGATCAGAAAAGTTACGTCATTGAACCACGTCATTGGTTGTTCTGTAACGACTCCTACGACTGTGTCGTCATCGGCAATGATTGGAGCACCGGATGCACCGGGAGTGATCGGCATCTGGACGCGGATGACATCGTATGTTGGGTATAGCGGTTTGCCGTTTATCTGCGCCAGCGGGATCTCTAGATGGCGGTACCGGGCGCTTACGAATCCTTCGTAAAGAGCGCCAGTCGGAGCGGAAACCGGGAACCCGATTGAAATTACGTGCTCCCCAACATGCTCTGGATCGTCTTCCCTGATCCTTAAAAAGCAATCGGTGTGAATGCCAGTGTGCAGTATCGCCAAATCAGAAGTTGCCCGAATTGCATCATCGGGGGTTAACTTCGGGAGAACGTTTCCCTTTACCTCACGGCCGTTTTGGATGAAGCGGAGACCGGGCTCATAGTCGATATTTATACCCACTATACCTGGACCGCCTTCAAAGAACTGTCTCATCAAGCCGACATGAGCCGCAGTAATGAGATCGCCATTCGCGCTTATAAAGAACCCGGTGCCAACGCCGTTTGCCTGAACTACTTGAACAACGGCGCATGACAGAGCTTTAAAACGCTCAGCTAATGTAAGGGTCCTAGGCTTCTTAGCAGCCCAAAGCGGATCACAGATACAGGAACACAATATCCCTATCAGAACAGCTCGTGGTTTCAATTTTCTCTCCAGTTTTGCTCCGGGTATTGACACCTCCGTTATCATGGGACTGATAGCGGCGTGGTTGTATGCGGAAGGTCGGCATCGAACCGACAAGGGGCGCGCCCTGAGAAGCTTTACCCCATCGGAACCCAAGTCCGACGCGTTTACCAATTTCGCCACTTCCGCAGAAGTTGTTCGAATTCGGGACAGTCGCAAGCCCGTTACCCGAATGATGATGATGTAGGTTCTACACAGCTAAACTAAGGCGGTTTCATTGCTAGTGGTCCTCCTGGTTTAGCGTTCGCCCGATGGCGCTGCAACGCTGTCGGGCGTCTCTGTGTTCGCGGATCTCTCATATTCGTCCAGCTTGTCGATCAACCCAAATACAAACTGACGGTCCGTAGAGTTCAACGCGAATAAGTCTAGAGTTGCCGAAAGGGTGAGGGTGCCCCCACTCTTTAATTGAGTGGTCTTGGATGTTCCAGGGGTAACCGTGGGCGTAGCCGGGGGCGTACGTATCCCCGGAGCGGCGGGTTTTCTCTGACGTGTTCGTTTCGCCGTCGGAGAGCCGTTAGCCTTTTTGGATGATAGGTACGAGGACAGTTCGACATTCGCATACTCAGCAGCACTCAAAAAGAATCGGACTGCCTTCTCTCGGGTATCGCCGCTGATGTTGTACGCTTCGCCCATCTTCTGCTCCAATTCTGCGGGGGTTGCTTTCTTAAGATCCAGGGCGAAGAGTTGGGAATACCTATCGTGCAGGATTTGCGATAGCGCAATTTTTCTAGCTGCCTCTTCCTTAGTAGCAAGCACTGCCAATTGTGCCGTGGGTCTACTGTCCTCATCAATAAGACCCAGGAATCTCATTCCGGTAAACAGTTGGTTTTGAACTGTCCACGCTATGCCGGGAAAGACCGATCTGTCAATCTTGTTGGGCGGTATAGCCTGCGACAATTGCTCGATAGCGCTCTTGAAGGTAGCCCACGGCACGTATGCCGCACCCACCTTCTTTTCATTGGTAGCCATAAACTATCTCCATAGAACGAGTGTACCACGCAGTATGACGGTATAGCGTATATACCGTCCGCAGATTCTTTACGATTCACCGTTTCCCGAAATATCTTTCCGCTCTATGATGGATACATGAAAGCTCAATTCCAACCTGCTCAACGAGTTAGTGCTGAAACATTCGGCGGAAAGACCATCGATATGATAGTGGTGGAAGATTTGGGCGAGAGTGTTCTAATTTGCAGGCCAGAGGAGTTCGACGCCGCAAAACATCAGGGCCGAATGCCTGTTTCGATAGGATTTCGGAAACAGTATATCAGCGATGACCAGCCCGAAACCGGGGCATAAGCATGTCGCATCCAGGTGACAAGATCCACATTCCCCTAAAAACCGATCAGGCCCTTCGGGCCTTCCTGAAGGTTAAGCCGACCCATGACATGCCCCGTCCAGGGGCGCACCCGACGAAGACCAAGAAAGCACCCAAGAAGCGCAAACGATAATCCGGCCTGTCACGCCGTTCTCACCCTACCCCTTTTGCGTGGGTCCGTCAAGTGCACAATTCACAAAAATATTTTGGCGAGTTTTGAACAGAGGTTGAGAGGATGCTCGTGGGTTGGCGGGAGGCGCTGGTTTACGAAACGAAGTGGAAATGGGTTCGTTTTTGCGTTTCTTTGGATCAGCTTGCGTCGCCCTATCTGCCGGTCGGAATCAATCTGAGGGGCACCAGGCGAGTGCCCTCGCAGAATTTCGCCCTTAATGGAAGGTTTGTAGCGAGTTGCGCCATACTCGGGAACGCGAAATCTGCGGGCAGTGACCTGCACGCGTACACTGTAATACAAAGACAGCGGCGGGTTGTTTTCGGCACCGATAACGGAACGGCCTGGGCACCGAGGTGCCGCATGTACAAGCTGAACAAGACCGAGAAGCAGCTCACGAAACTCAAGCAGACAACCCTCAATGATCAGGGATTGCTGGAGCGATTCGATCTGGAGACGTGGATTGCCGGATCTCCCGGCGTGCTTGGGGAGAACCTGCTTGTCCTCGCAACCGAGTACATTCTTCCGAGCAATCTGCGAATCGATATCCTGGCACTCGATAAGAGCGCCAACATTGTCGTTGTCGAACTGAAACGCGATCAGTCGGGCGGCGATATCGAGTGGCAGGCGATCAAGTATGCCTCGTACTGCTCCAGCCTGACTGCTGATGAAATCTATGAAATCCTCGCCGCGAGGAAAACAATCGATACCGATGCGGCTCGCGATCAGATCGAACAGTTTATCGACGAAGAACTTGATCAACTTAATCACGACCAGCGTATTATTCTCGTCGCCCGAGATTACCACCCGGACGTTGCCTCTGCCGTTTTGTGGCTTCGCGAGTATGACGTAGACGTTCGCTGCGTGCGAATAGCGTCATTCGTCGACACGGATGGAACCTTGTTTCTGAATCCGGAGGTTATCATTCCACTGCCCGAGGCAGAGACGTACACAACCCGCCGGGAGAAGAAGCAACAAAAGCAGCGGGACCCGGCGCGAAGTCCATTCTCATTGGAGAAGGGGAATTTTACTCACGCGGAATTGGAACAACAGCTGCTTTCGACGCTCAACAGAGATACGGATCTCACACCTCGTCTTGCCGCGTTCCTGGATATTCTGATGTCCGCTGATCGAACATTTGATCGCGAAGAACTGAAGAAAGCTCTCGTGGAAAGGGGCATAGGTGGTGAACTTGGCCAAGCAGGCCACTTTCTGAGCAACCTATCCCAGTTCCTCACGAAGAAATCGAATCCTCACTTAAGGCAACTCATCGCCTTCGAAGGAGGGAGCCGAGCGGGCCAACTCAAGGATCAATTTCGGCTCGTCACCGATTACCGTTTGCTTGTGGAAAAGGTGCTCAACAGCTGGCGGGAAGCCGGTCACGCCAAAGAGGCTAACGCATGAAGCGCATGGCTCCGCAAGGCAGGCGGGCTGAAGCCCACCGCAGGCTCAAGCCTGCCCCACAAACCTTATAGACCGGACTCTTGCTTAGCTTGATCTCGCAAGCGCTTCGCATGGCTGATCGAGATGTCAAGCTTCCGACCTACCCGGCTGAGACACAGATGGGAGAGCAGAATTTTTCGGATGTTCGGCTTGCGCCAGTGCCTGAAAACAAATTCGCGCGCGGGTAATGACTGAAGATCTTCAATGCGGTCCGTCCAAAACTCCGTCCGGTCATCGGGGTAGTGAAAGCCAAGCCGTCTACGTACGCGCTTCAGTGTGGTGCGGCCGGCGCAGCAGTTGTTCCAGCATCGCCCGCCTTCTTCGGCTCACGGGAATATGCGAGCCGTTTCGGAAAATCACCTCGTCACCGCGGAGCTCCCGCACACGATCGAGTTGGACGATGGCTGCACGGTGTACGCGGGTGAAGCGCGATGGATCGAGCCGCGTCTCGAGCGAGCTTAAGGACTCCCGCAGCAAGTAGCTTTTCGCGCCGACGTGGAGGCGGACATAATAATCGTCGGCTGCGATCCAATCGATCTCGGCCACTGGGATCACCAGGTCAGTCGCCGCCGTGGAGACGACAAGCCGCTCGATGCCTTTCTTCTCACGCTCAGCGCGCTCGGTTGCGAGCAGAGCCGTAAGCTTCCGAGCGAGGGCGGCGGCCTGTGTCAGGCGCAAACGTTCCCGCACTCGTCCCAGGGCTGCTTCGAAGCGCTCTACATTGAGCGGCTTCACCAGGTAGTCGATTGCATGCGTTTCGAATGCCTGGATCGCAAACTGATCGTGGGCGGTAACAAACACCACCGCGGGCATGAGGCGAGCCCCGCGCGCACGGAGCACTGCGAAGCCGTCTGCCTCCGGCATCTGCACATCAAGAAAAAGCAGGTCGGGGTTCAGTGTCTCCAGGGCACGCAGCGTTTCCGGGCCGTTTCGGCTTTCGCCTACAACGGTCATGTCCGCGTGCGGCGCGAGAAGTTGGCGCACGCCTCGGCGGGCCAGCGGCTCATCGTCAGCTACCAGAACGCGGATATTAGCCATTCCCTTCGGCCTCATGATACGGCAAGCGCACGGTTGAGATTACACCGCCACCCTCCGCGTTGGCGACCTCGAGCGTTGCGCCGGCACCGTACAATGCGGCCAAGCGCGCGCGGGTGTTCGATAGGCCGACGCCGCTCAGCGGTTCCGGCGTACTGGGCAAACCCGGTCCGTCGTCGCGCACCGTCACTATCAGCTGGCTGCCCTCACGGTGAGCGGTCACTTGGACCAAGCCTGCATCGGCGCGACGGGCGATTCCATGACGCAGCGCGTTCTCTACCAGGGGCTGCAGAAGGAACCGCGGCACGGCGCCTCGGACTACGGCCGGATCGATTTCAATGCGCGGGCGCAGGCGGTCCGAAAAGCGAACCTGCTCGATTGCGAGATACCGCTCCAGGAATTCCAGCTCCTGAGAGAGCGCGGTCTCATGGGGTTCCCCGGTGCGCAGGACTTGCCTCAATACACCGCTCAGCAGTTCCAGCATTCGCGAAGCAGCGGCGGTGTCGTGGTCGCGAAGCAGCACAGTGATGGCATTCAGACTGTTGAATAGAAAGTGCGGGTTGAGCTGCATGCGGAGCGCGCCCAACCGAGCCTCCGAGAGCTGCGCGGCCAGACGCGCCGCCTGTGTCTCGCGCTCGCGGGCCTGAGCGAAGTAGAAGAAGGAGTGCTGAATGCCTACCAGCGCGAAGTAAACTCCGACGCCGAAGGGAAGCGTGGTGAACACCCAGCTCACAAAGCCGAGCCAGACTTTCTGTGCAGTCGCATTCGCGGCAGGCGGAAATATTCCAAGGCGCAGCAGCGTGCCGAGCGCAGCCCAAGCCACGCACATGCCGAGTGCTCCTGCGACGTGCAGCGCGATATTGCGCGCCAGATGCGGCCGCTCCAGCGGAAACCGGCGGCTGGCCCGAAATACAACCGGCGTGAGCACGGCGTACAGCAACCAATCGACCGAGCTGAAGAGCACCCAGCGCCAGTCCGGCGGCCGGCCCTCTAGACGATTCTGAACATAGGTATCGAATCCGGAGAGCAGCGCCGGCACGAGCCACGCCGCAAAGATAAGCAGCAAGAACTGGGGCGAGGTGCGCGCGCGGGCCGGCATTTCGGGAGGATAACGCTCTCCGGGCTGCGCTGTCCAGGGAAGACAGGCGTTTGCGCCGCTCGCTGCAAGCAGCCGACCGTCGGCTGCACAAATTCGTTGGTAGCGATGCGTCTTGGGTAGGATCGTCCCATGAACAATCTTCGTTTCGTTGCTGGAATGTTTCTGGCGGCAATGGTAGCGATGGCGACGCTCTCCGCACAGACGAATTCGAAGCGAACGCCCGAGCAGCTTAAGGCTTCCTCTGCAGCTCACAAATCCGATTTCGATTACCTGCTGGGGGATTGGGAGTTCACGGCCGAGAGCGGCGACCACGGAAAATTCGGCGGGCGTTGGAGCGCCGTGCGCCTCGACGAGGGCCAGATCCTGGACGAGTACCGCGTGGTGGGCGACAACGGCGAGACGTACTATGTGACTTCGACCATTCGCGCCTATAACGCGGAGGCTGAGCGCTGGGAATTGATCGGCATGGAGCCCGGCGGCGGCTTGCAAGACTTCGGAACCGGCCAGCGCGTCGATTCGGAGATGCACATTGAACAGAAATTCGGTGTGGCCGGAGGCAAACCCACGACGCTGCGAATCAGGTATTACAATATTCAGCCGGATCACTTTTCCTGGAGCGCGGACCGTTCCACAGACGATGGCAAGACCTGGGTAAAAGACTTTTACCGGATCGAGGCGCGCCGGATCGGTCCCTCGCGTTCCATGGGTCCGCTTGCGCCGGCGAAAAAGCCTTAAGGAGCAAAGCAATTGTCGAATGACGCCAGCAGACCCTCTTCCGATATCAATCAGAGCTCCAATCCCGCCTCCAATACGTTCGGCCGCGCTATTCCGATCTTCTGCGTAGCGAGCGTGAGCGCCAGCATCGAATATTACGTTAAGGCACTGGGTTTCAAAGTCGATTGGCAGGGTAGTCCGGGTTTTGCGTCAATCTCTCGTGGCGGGTGCAACCTGTTTGTGTGCGAGGAGGACCAGGGGCATCCGGGCGGGTGGACCTGGATCGGCGTAAGCGATGCTGAGTCTCTCGCCGAGGAATTTCGCGGAAATGGGGCGAAGATCCGCCATCCACCGACGAACTATCCGTGGGCGTACGAGATGCAGGTGGAAGATCCCGATGGAAACGTGCTGCGGTTCGGCTCCGACCCAAAGAAGGGTGAACCATTCGGCCCTTTTCTCGATATGCACGGCCGCTTATGGCCGGTATCGGAAGCGACGCCCTAAGCGCCGCGACGGCCGCGTCGCTATTACTCGGCCTTCAGAGCTTCCACGGGATCGACTGCTGCGGCCCGGCGCGCCGGCACATAGCTGGCGAGCACGGCAGCGGCGACCAACAGGATTGGCATGACGGCATAGGTCAGCCATGGGACGCGAGTCACTCGTAGCGTAAGGCGACGATGGGATCTACGCGAATAGCTCGACGGGCAGGAATAGCGCATCCAGCGAGACCTGCCAGAGCGAGCACGAGCACGACGGTTAACAATGTAATAGGATCGCCCGGCGATACTCCGATTAAGACCATCCGGAGCACGTGCGTAACGGCGAAAGCGGCTGGTAATCCAATAGCTATTCCGAAGACCAACGGCCGCATGCCTTGCGCGTACACCATCTGAAGAATGTCGCGACGCGTTCCGCCGATCGCCATACGCACTCCGATCTCTTGCGCACGCTGGCTGATGGAGTGCGAGATGACGGCATACAAGCCGATGGAGGCAAGCACCAATGCCACAGCAGCGAAAACAGAGAACATCGCTCCCAAGAGAGTTACAGAAAGGCGAGCCTGCTCCAACCTGTTTTCAAGAGTGCGTATGTCGTAAACGGCCAAGTTCGGATCCATACCTTGAACTGCCCTGCGGAATCCAGTGACGACTGTACGCGGCGGGACGCGAGTCTTCGCAACGATAAACATTTCCCGCTGCGGCTCTTGGGCGTATGGCAGGTAAATGAGCGGATCGTGATCGAGAGGGCGACGGAAGTTCTGAAGGATATCCGGAACCACGCCGACGACTGTGAGCCAAGGCTGAGCAGTCTGGTCCTTTACCAGGCGAAGATGCTTGCCGAGTGCGTTCTCGCCAAGCCAAAACTTTCTTGCAAAGCTTTCGTTAATCACCACGACCGGCACTCCAGCGATTCCATCTGACTCAGTGAACGTGCGACCGCTGCTTGGCCTCACTTGCATTACGGGGAAATATCCAGGAGTGGCGACAATTGCGCCGATCTGTGGCGACCGCGCCGGTTCCGATGGTGCCCCTTAGAGCGGGTAAGAGAGGGAAACCCACCGGCCAAAGGGAAGGTTCGACACGCTACCTGACGCTGTGACGCCGGGCAGCGAACCGAGCCTGCTCTGCAATGCGCAATGAAAGGCGGCCTGATCTCCAGGTGACGGATATTTGGCTTCGGAGAGGTTTACGCGCATGGTCAAGACATTCGAGGTGTTTACGCCGACAGGTGCGGCGTACAGGTTTACGGTGCTGCGAATCATCAAGCCAGCGCCGGCCAGCAGAATGATGCAGAGTGCCATCTCGAATACAACAAGCAGATTTGCAATTGGAGAGAGTGCGGCGCGCGCCCGCACTCCCTGGCCGCCGTCTTTCATTGCAGTGTGGAGATCGATTCGTGCCAGCCGCAAGGCGGGCGCAAGTCCAAACAGAATTCCAGTTGCAAGAGAGATCGCCGCAAGATAAACGAACGCAGTTCTATCAAGGGCGAGATTGAGCCATACGGGTTTTACGGCGCGAGTTCCCGCGTCAAACCAGCGCAGACCGCCCAACGCAACCAGCCAACCGAAAAATCCCCCGGCGATAGAGAGCCGGACGCTTTCGACGAGTAGCTGCCGAACAATGCGAGCCCGCCCCGCACCGATGGCCATACGAATGGAAATTTCACGCATGCGTCCCGTGCCGCGCGCCAGCAGCATATTGGCTACGTCGGCACAAGCAATCAGCAAAACGAAGCCGACCGCGGCCCACAACGCGGCGAAAAGCGGCCTCATGTTGTAGGCGCCGGTAATTTCCGCAATAGACTGGACATCAGCGGTAAGGTCTCTGTTCGTGCCCGGATATTGCCTGGCCAGGCGGCGCACTATAGCGCTCAATTCCGTTCTGGCAGTCGCAATATTGACGCCATTCGCCAATCGGCCGAAGAGAGCCACACTGCGGTTATCGCGCCGCTCGAGTCTCTGGTCCGGAAGTAATGGAGTCCACAAATCGGTGTCCTCGGGAAACCGTTTTCCTGGCGGCATTACACCGATGACGCTCAAACGTCATTCACGCGAATCGTCTTGCGGAGAATCTCCGGGTCTTTGCCGTAGCGATCCTGCCAAAGGTGATACGTCGGCTCGACCACAGCAGGAGCACCAGGGCGCTCATCGCGGTCGCTGAAAGCGCGGCCGAGCAGCGGCTTCTGCTCAGAGACGGAGAATCCATCGGCGGACATTTTCACGCACCACTCGCGATCCGGCAAAGTCTGCGGATCGCTGAGATTGACTGACATCATCTGGTACGCGGCCAAGCCGGCGCTGTGCCTCCGCGGGGTTGCGGATTTCCTCAGTCTTCATTTCGAGATGAAAGCGCAACTCATCTTCGAGATCACGATCCAACTGACGGCGGCGGGCGAAGCGCGGTGAGCCTTTTTGCGAATCTGCTCACGCAATCTCCATGACGCGAGCAATCGCTTCGGCCAGGCGTTTCCAATTACTCGCTTCTGTCCGCAACTGCTTCTGGCCGTGCGCGGTTAGACGGTAATATTTCGCCCGGCGGTTGTTGGGCGATTGGCCCCACTCGGAATCGATCATGCCGTCCAGCTCAAGCCGGTGTAGCGCGGAATATAGCGAACCTTCTTCAACACGCAACACGTCTTCGGAAATCTGCTGAATGGATTGAGCGATGCCGTAGCCATGCATGGCGCCCCTGGCGAGTGTTTTTAGAATCAGCATGTCCAGCGTGCCCTGGACAAGCTCGCTGTCGGATCTCTGTTTGGCGCTCCCATAGACGGTTTATAGCAGTACGAGCTATAGCGGTGAGACTGTCAAGTGGAA
>CAVWUV010000004.1:0-80869 GCA_963758245.1 uncultured Acidobacteriaceae bacterium
GAGGCTGATCGGAAAAGATCTTTTCCAGCCCAGCAGTGAAGGTAACCGTAACGAGCCAGACCAGCGGGACAACCGTGATCCAGAGATATCGCGCTCGGTGCATTTTCACAAGCACCGTGGTCGCGACACAGAGAGCGATCGCGCTCAAAAGCTGGTTGGAGATGCCGAAGAGAGGCCAAAGCGAATTGATGCCGCCGAGCGGATCGATCACGCCTTGATAAAGGAAATAGCCCCATGCGGCGACCACAAGGGCGCTTGTTCCAAGCACTCCGGGCATCCAGCCGATGCGACCGAGCGGCTTATGAACATGCCCCAGCAGATCCTGTAGCATGAAGCGCCCAACGCGAGTGCCCGCATCAATAATGGTCAAGATAAAGAGCGCCTCAAAAAGGATGGCGAAGTGATACCAGAAGCTGAGAAGTCCGTCCCTTAAGCCGGTATTCCGCAATACTCCGCCGAATATTTGGGCCATGCCCAAAGCAAGCGATGGCGCTCCGCCAGTTCTGCCGAAAAGGTTGTTTTCACCGACGCTATGAGCAAGCTGAGACATTGTGGCAGCCGTGACGGGATAGCCCCAGCCCGTAATAGTTGTTGTGGCGGCTTGCGCTGTTGCGCCCACCACGCCCGGAGGTGAATTGACCGCAAAGAAAACACCAGGCTGCAACGAAGCTGCCGCGACCATCGCCATAATGGCGACAAAACCTTCAAGCAGCATGGAACCATATCCGATGGGCCAAGCATGCCATTCTTTCGAGATCATCTTCGGCGTAGTGCCTGACGAGATGAGAGAGTGAAAGCCCGAGATCGCGCCGCAGGCAATGGTGATGAAGCAGAACGGAAAGACTTTGCCCGCGAAGATGGGGCCAGTCCCGTTGGTGAATTGGGTGAGAGGAGGCAATTGCAACTGCGGGTGCGTGAAGAAGATGCCGATTGCCAATGAGAAAACCACACCCAATTTGATAAAAGTACTCAGATAATCTCTCGGCGCGAGCAGCAGCCAAACCGGCAGCGCGCTCGCGAGAAACCCGTAAACGATAATCGCGAAAGCGAGCGCCACACCGCCCCAGGTGAACCAAGCCGCTGAAACGGGCGATGCTGCCACTGCTTTCCCGCCGTAGATGCTCAGCATCAAAAGCACGAATCCGATCGCCGAGCATTCGAGCACCTTCGCGGGCCGCGCATATCGCAGATACAAACCCATAAAGACGGCTATTGGAATGGTCATCGCGATGGTGAACGTACCCCAGGGACTGCCTTTTAGAGCGTTGACCACAACCAGCGCGACAACTGCTAGCAGAACGATCATGATCAGCAGCACGGTTATTAAGGAGACAATGCCGCCGACTCTGCCGATCTCCTCACGCGCCATCTGCCCAAGCGTCTTCCCGTCGCGCCGCATGGAGCAGAACAGGATGACAAAATCCTGCACCGCGCCACCTAAAACCGCGCCGAACAAAATCCAGAGCACGCCTGGGAGATACCCGAACTGCGCGGCCAGAGTGGGACCGACCAATGGACCCGGACCGGCAATAGCCGCGAAATGATGCCCCAGCAAAATCCATTTGTTAGTCGGCTCGAAATCATGACCATCACGGAAACGCTCCGCTGGAGTTGCCCGCCGGTCATCGAGCAGCATGACCTTGGCCGCAAGAAATTTGGCATAGAATCGAAAGCCCAGCAGAAAGATCGATGCCGCCGCCGCAACCAGCCATAGGCTGTTCACCGGCTGTCCGTGGCTAGTGGTGATTGCTCCAATACAGATCGCCGCAAGCACCGAGATCAGCGCCCACGCGAGCGTGTGAAGACGACGCATCAGATGATTAAAGTCGTGCCAGGGTAGAGATTAGCGCAGCCAACAGCGACATGACCAAAGCGCCAATACCCAGAGTCACCAGCGCTTTGTTCATCGAGGAATCTTCCCGGTTTTCGACACGAATACCGATCACAGGCGCGGGTCCGGAAAAACGGCGGGGATTGTGCACAGGGGTGGACTCCGTCTCGCCCTCCGCTCGGGGCATCTCAATGATCCGCTTCACACGAGGCGCGAGAGCACCAGCCCTGTATTCGAGTTCCTTGGTCAGACCTACGATAAGCAATGGGCCGTGCGTGTCCGAAACAGCGCCTACGTACTGCCGAGGTATCCAGAGTTCGCCGCCTGTGGCCGCATTCACCACTTGCACTTCACTCCACGATCCGCTGCCCAATAACCATTCGTTCGGCTGGGCGTTCTGGATGGGGGGATGGAACGAGAAGCGGCGTCGTCCTATATAGTCGAGCGGCGAGGGGACCAGCGGCGCTGACATTGGTCTCAGTGTACCCAAAGAATGCCGGCGCTGCGGTTAGCACGCTTCGATATGGCCCATCTTTGTTATCCTCGAAAGTTAAGATTGAGGTTTTTCGATGTCTGGACATAGCAAATGGGCCACCATTAAACATAAGAAGGCGGCTCTGGATGCGAAACGCGGTAAAGCCTTCACGCGCCTGATCAAGGAAATCATGATTGCCGCTCGAAACGGCGGCGATCCTGATATGAATCCGCGCCTTCGCACGGCAATAGTAGCGGCAAAATCGGAGAGCATGCCCGCTGACAACATCAAGCGCGCTATTATGCGCGGTACCGGTGAGTTGGAAGGCGGACAGATCGACGAAATCCTTTTCGAAGGTTACGGTCCGGGCGGCGCTGCGGTGCTGGTCAATGTGGCCACGGACAATCGAAATCGCACCGTGAGCGAGATTCGGCACGTATTCTCCAAAAATGGCGGCAACCTGGGTGAGCAGGGCAGCGTGTCGTGGATGTTCGACCGTAAGAGCCAGATCATTGTGGACCATGAAAAAGCGACCGAAGATCAATTGATGGATATCGTACTTGATGCCGGCGGGGACGATCTCAGGGAACACGACGGAGCGTGGGAAATTCTTTCGGCGCCGGAAGCGCATGAGGCCCTGTTGAAGGCGCTTGAGAAAGCCAAGATTCCTACTGAATCGGCTGAGATCGCAATGGTGCCTAAGAACACCATCAAACTCGAAGGCAAGAATGCGCAATCAATGCTCAGGCTCTACGATGCTTTGGAAGAGCACGATGATGTTCAGAACGTCTATGGCAATTACGAAGTGGATGAAGCAGAAGTAGAAGCCCTGGCGTGAAACTCGCCCTGCTCTCGAGCCGCGCAGCCAGCCCGAAGCCGGATTCTTTTGATGCGAATCGTCGGAATAGATTGCGGAACTGAAAGAACGGGATTCGGCGTCATCGATACCGATGGCCGCTCTCATCAGTTCGTAACAGCCGGAGTGATACGCACCAGGACTGACGACGCTCTGGAGCGACGGCTGCAATCCATCGCAACCGAATTGCGTAGCGTGCTTGAGCATTTTGCCCCCGAAGTGGTTGCGGTGGAGGAAGTCTTTCACGCGGTAAACTCGAAATCCGCGTTGAAACTGGCCCATGTGCGCGGCGTCGCGTTACTGCTCGCGGCAGAGGCGGGATTGACGGTGAGCGAATATTCCCCTCTCGAGGTGAAGATAAGTGTGGTGGGCTATGGGCGAGCTGAAAAACAACAGGTCCATATGATGGTTCATTCGCTGCTTGGTTTTGCCCAGAAGTTCGAATCGTACGATGCGACCGATGCGCTGGCTGTGGCAATTTGCCATGGCACGCGGTTCAGGGTTCCGATAGCAGTCGGAATGCAGCGATGAAAACCTTTGTTTTTGCGCTAATCCTCGCGCCCTGCGTCTGGGCCGCCACTCCCAAGCTAACTTTCATAAGGAGCTTTCCAGGAAGCGCTCCCGACTATATCTATGTAGAGATAGATCAGACGGGAGCGCTCGTATATAAGGAGTCTCCAAAGGATGATCAGCCCGTCAAGGCGCAGCTTCAGGAATCCGAAGCTGCCGCGCTTTTTTCCATGGCGGAGAAACTGGATTACTTCAAATCCCCTCTCGAATCCGGTCTGAAAGTGGCAAACACGGGCAAGAAGACATTTCGCTATCAGGATGAGAATGGCAGCCCGACGGAAGTGTCGTTCAACTATTCCACGAATGAAATGGCCCGGCAATTGTTGGATCGATTCGAGCAGATCGCGGCTAGCGAGCGCGCGTACGTGGAGCTTTATGGCGCTGTTCATTACGACAAGCTCGGGGTGAACGATGCGCTCGCCGATGTCGAATCTCTCTGGCTCCGCAAACAGCTGGCCGCTCCCCAGCAATTCATTCCGCTGCTTACGCGCATCACAGCGCATGAGTCGTTCATGCACTTGGTGCGGGAACGCGCTGCAAGGTTGAGGGATGAGTTTCAGGCGCCAGTCGCTACCACTTCAGGCGAACAGAAACAGGAATGAGCGCTTCCACACAAGCCTTGCACACGCAGGTAAATTGAGTTGCCACAGGCCTTTGAGCGTGTGATCTGGATCGTGCTCGATAGCGTAGGCGTAGGCGCGATGCCTGACGCCGCCACCTTCGGTGATGAGGGTAGCGACACACTGGGAAACATCGCACTACGGTGCGAACTCAATCTGCCGAACCTCCAACGATTAGGATTAGCCAACATCAGACCGCTGAACGGTCTCTTGCCCGTCGAGCATCCGGGAGGTAGCTACGGCAAGTGCGCGCTCGCCTCCCCTGGAAAAGACACAACAACGGGCCATTGGGAAATGGCTGGCATCATCCTTGATAAACCATTCCCGATTTATCCGCGCGGATTCCAGCCGGAAGTGATGGGGCCTTTCGAAGCAAGGATCGGGCGCAAAACGCTCGGCAATAAACCTGCATCGGGCACGGAAATCATCAAAGAACTCGGTGAGCAGCACATCCGAACCGGATGGCCGATTGTCTATACATCAGCGGACAGTGTATTTCAAATCGCCGCTCATGAAAGTGTTATTCCGCTGGAACAGCTTTACGGGATGTGCGAAATCGCGCGCGACATTTTACGAGGCCCGCATGAAGTGGGGCGAGTGATCGCCCGCCCCTTCGAGGGCGAGCCAGGAAGCTTCACCCGCACGTCCAACCGCAAGGATTATGCTGTTCCGCCTCCGAGCGGGATGCTTCTTGATCAGCTATCCCACAAGCACATCCCTGTCTTCGCCATCGGTAAGATCTCAGATATCTTCTTGGGGCGCGGCATCAGCGGCCAAGTGAAAACAAAGAATAATGCGGACGGCATGAGTAAGACGCTAAGTGCGCTCCACGATGAACCAGCCAGGCTGATTTTCATCAATCTGGTCGATTTCGATCAGCAGTTCGGCCATCGCAATGACGTCGAGGGGTATGCGCGGGCATTGGAAGCGGTGGATCGCTGGTTGCCGTCTTTGGAAGCAGAGACGAAGCGAGGCGATCTGATCATTCTCACCGCGGATCACGGCTGCGATCCCACGACCCAATCGACGGACCACTCGCGCGAGTACACACCTCTGTTAGCCTTCGGACCGGGAGTGCGTGGAGGAGTAAATCTCGGAACACGCCGGACGTTAGCGGATATCGGGCAGACAGTTGCCGCAAACTTTGGAACCGCGATTCCGGCAGGAACAAGTTTTCTTTATGACATTCAGACAGAACAGTAGAACACCCCCAATCTTATGAGGCGGCGCATCATGGCCGCAAACTGGAAGATGTATAAGAATGCTAAGCAAACTGCGGCGTTTTTCGAACAGTTCAATCCTCTTGTAGATGGCGTCACGCATTGCGAAATAGTCGTGTTCCCGGTTGCGGTCAGCATTCCAGCCGCAGTTGACGCAAGTCGAGGAACCGATATTGGTATCGGCGCACAAAACCTGTTTTGGGCGAGAGAGGGCGCATACACAGGCGAGATATCTGGAGAGATGCTTCGGGATGCCGGCGCTACGTGGGTGCTGGTTGGGCATAGCGAGCGACGCCAGTATTTTCATGAAACCGATGCGGATGTACTCAAGAAAACGCAAGCTGCGCTCGAAGCCGGATTGACGCCGATTGTCTGCGTGGGAGAACGGCCGGAAGAGCACAAAGCTGGAAAAACGGATGAGGTTCTGGTCCGGCAGTTCGCGGTGGGAATCGCGGGTCTGACTGAGGAACAGTTTGCGCGGATCGCAATTGCCTATGAACCAATCTGGGCGATCGGGACCGGCAACACGGCAACCCCCGAAATCGCATCGAAGGCGCACAAGGTGATCCGGTCGGAAGCCGAAAAGCGCTTCGGGAGAGACGCGGTAGAGCGATTGCGGATTCTGTACGGCGGCAGCATTAAGCCCGACAATATTCAAGGTTTGATGCAGGAGCCGGAGATCGACGGCGCGCTAGTCGGGGGCGCAAGTCTTGATCCCGTATCGTTTTCGAAGATCGTGAAGGCGGCGTAACTTGAAGATCAGGTTCGCCAGCGACTGTTCAGCGTTCCGCGACTCAGCTTTTGCGTGTGATCGGCCATTCCTCCGGTCGGGATTCGTGGCCGATGGCCAGAGGGCTCGATTCAGTATTGAAGCTGCCCTTCGAAAAAGTGTTAGAATCCGCCTCGCAACTGGTATACGCCGGGTCGTGTCCATACATGTTGCGGAATGTCGCGATCAACCTCTCCGCCCCCTTCAGATAGTCAAGTCTAATCGCTTCCCCTGGCGAGATCGGATACAGGTTCACCTTATTCAGTAGAACGCCACTCGCGTAGTTGAAGATCGCAACTTCGAAAGCTGTTCCTTCGCCGATGTTTTTCAGAGACCAAAGGCGCTCCCCGCGACGAATGAAGATCAGATTTGCAAGAATCTTCTGATTGTAGGCAAGTTCTGCCTGCTGGCGACTGAAATTCCGGCTACTCAGCATGACGAAGATAGCCACTATCGCAGAAACAAGGATAGACACGACGGGGATCAAATCCATCCAAAGCGGCCGATAATCCTTGGCTGGGAGGTTCAGCCAGTAGAGAAGCCTCTGGAGTACTTGCATGACAGAAAACGTGAGGTTAGCACTTCGCGAGGTCGGCTCACCGAACCCCGACGTGATATCGGCCTACCCGCCGGCGCGCCGCAGAGCAACCGGATCTAACGTAGGCCGCGAGACATGTCCAGATGACATCACGAAGATGGACACGCTTATTTACATCGTCGTGAACATGCTGCATTCCTGGCGTGAAGTCAACTTTTTGGTTTGGATTTATCCCGCGCTCCTTTGCCTGGCAAACCAAACGGATTCTCGTGCACTCTTTCCCGAATGCCAGAATCGAGCGTCTTAGCCAGCGAGATGCTCGCGGCTCCGTAGCGATCACGGATATGATCCACGGATCGAAACGCTTCGCGCAAACGCGCGGTACGCCGTTCCTCGAGTAGATTCATCTGGCCTTCAGAATCTTGCAAGCCTCCGGCATGCACGCCTAAGAGTCGAATGCGGGTCTTACCATTCCAGGCTTGCCTGAACAGTCCTATAACCGCCGCCGCTACTTCGCGGTCGAGCTGCGTAGCGTGATCCAGCGAAGACGCACGCGTAATCGTCGAGAAATCTTCATCTCGCAGCTTCAACTGAATGGTGCGTGAATAGAGCTGGTGCTCGCGGAGGCGCTTGGCTACCATCTCCGATAATTTCAGGAGCATGGTCTCGAGTTGATCGCGATGGTTCGTGTCTTCGTTAAACGTATGCTCGTGGCTGATTGATTTCGGACCCTCGTCAGCGCCGACAGGAGAATCGAACCAGCCGCCTGCATCTTCTCCACGAGCCTTCCCAGCGAGCGCCAGACCCCATCGCCCGAGATGGGAGGCAAGAAAGCTTTCGTCCAGAGCTGCTAAATCGCCAACTCTTCGAATTCCAAGTTTATGAAGCGACGCCTCGGTCTTCTTTCCGACGCCAGGAATCTTGCGCACCTCGAGTGGCGCGAGAAATCGAGCCTCGCGGCCTGGCAAGATGTACAGCACACCATTGGGCTTCGCCTGGTCGGACGACACTTTGGCGACCAAACGTGAAGACGCAAGACCCAAAGAACATCTCAGCCTTAAATCACTCCGAATCGTCTCGTGCAAGATATGCGCGGCCCGAAGCGGAGGGCCGTGCAGCCGTTCGGTGCCGGTCAAATCCAAGAAAGCCTCATCGATCGAAGCCATTTCAACCTGCGGAGAAAAGTGACTCAGAGTATCAAAGACTTTCTTGGAGTACTCACGATAACGTTCCGGATGTCCATCGACGAAGGTCGCGTGAGGACATAATCGGGCCGCGGTTCGTAGCGGCATCGCAGAATGCACACCGAATTTCCGGGCAGCATAAGAAGCTGCGGCTACCACGCCGCGCTGGTCTCGCTGCCCTCCCACGACGACGGGCTTGCCTTTCAAAGAAGGATCAAACAACTCCTCAACGGAAACGAAGAACGCATCCATGTCCACGTGGCAAATAAGGCGCTGCATTTTCCGCTAGCTGCTTAGAGTTGCTCCAATCACTCTGGGCAATCCGGCCAAATCCGAGATTACTTCAATGGCGGTCCAATTTGTCGATAGCATTTCGCGAACGCCATCCAGCGAACGATACCCCAGCTCTATCAACATTCTTCCACCTGGTTTCAAAGCGACTGCAGCCCCCTCCATCAGTCGCTCATAGATCTCGAAGCCCGTAGGACCCGCAAATAGCGCGGCGTGCGGCTCCCAGTCGCGCACCTCTGCTTGCATATTGGCTGCATCGGAAGCCGGAACATAGGGCGGGTTCGAAAGCACAAGGTCGACGCTCTTCGGCTCGACCGCGTCCAAGAGATCCGCAGCGAAGAACGCCACGGAAGCGTTGTGTTGCCGCCGGTTGCGTTCAGCGACCGCTAAAGCGGGCATCGAAATATCCGAGGCAAGCACGCGAGATCCGCTTTCCAGCGCCACACTGATCGCGATTGCGCCTGACCCCGTGCCCACGTCAAGTATCCGTGATTCCGGATGCTCCTTCGAAAATGTGAGAGCTGCCTCCACCAGATGTTCTGTCTCCGGCCGGGGTATCAAGACCTCAGGGCTCACGTAGAAGTTACGCCCGTAGAACTCCTGCTTGTGCGTGATGTACTGGGTCGGCTTGCCTTTCAGCCGTTCGTTCAGATACCGTCCGTAATGGATCCAGGCAAGCTGGGTCAACTCGTCATCGCCGTGCGCATACAGATAAGCGCGATCGGAGCGCATGGCATGACACAGAAGCACTTCGGCGGTCAGCCGCGGAACAGAAACCAAAGCTTTTTCAAGGATTTCAGCGCCCTGAAGCAGGGCCGTTTGAATCGTCACAGGAGATCGCTTACAAACCGCTCCGTACGGTCACGGCTCAGAAGGAGACCCGATTTATGCCGCTTGGCCTTGTTCGCGCAGGCGCTCTGATTGGTAGTACGTGGTGAGCGCATCAATGATCGGCTGCAGCCGTCCCTGCATAACTAAGTCGAGCTGATGCAGCGTCAGGCCGATGCGATGATCGGTTACCCGATTCTGCGGGAAATTATACGTGCGGATCTTTTCGCTGCGATCACCGGTACCGACCATGCTCTTCCGCTCTGCACCGATCTGAGCCAGCTGCTTCTCTAGTTCCATCTGATACAGACGCGATCGCAAAACCTGCATCGCTTTGCTTCGGTTCTTGATCTGCGATTTTTCGTCCTGGCAGGAAACGACTGTATTCGTGGGCAAGTGCGTGATGCGCACCGCTGAATAAGTTGTATTCACTGACTGGCCGCCGGGGCCGGAGGAACAGAAGGTGTCGATGCGCAGGTCTTTGGCGTCGATCTGAATATCTACTTCATCAGCTTCCGGCATGACCACAACCGTGATCGTCGATGTATGAACTCGTCCCTGCGTCTCTGTAGCCGGGACTCGCTGAACGCGGTGAACTCCGCTTTCGTATTTTAGACGGCTGTAGACTTGGTTTCCGCTGATCATGGCAATGATCTCGTTCAGTCCCCCGACGGACGATTCGCTCATTGACGTGATTTCAACTTTCCAGCCCTGCTCTTCGGCATAACGCGTGTACATGCGGAAGACCTCACCGGCGAAAAGCGATGCCTCATCCCCGCCCGCACCTTTCCGAATTTCGAGAATGATGTTTTTCTCGTCGTGCGGATCTTTCGGCAGAAGGAGAACCTCCAGGTGCTGCTCAATTGCTGCAACCTCCGGTTCCAGCCGAGCCACTTCCAATTCGGCCATCTGGCGAAGCTCCGGGTCAGTCTCGTTTAGCATGGGCCGCGCATCGCGCAGTTCCTGCTCCGCCTTCTTCCATTCGCGATACTTACCTACGAGCTCGGCCAGCTCGCTCTGCGCTTTGGCTACCTTGCGGTACTCGCCCGAGTCATTGATCACAGCGGGATCGGCCATCCGCGCGGTCAGCTCGTCATGTCGCGCTTCTGCTTCGTTCAATCGGTCAATATATTCCATGGATCCCGCCGCGGAGTGGGGTTGTTAGGCGATGACCAGCTCGCCACCCTGCGCCCGTTCGAGAACCATTGCTTGTTCCAGCGCATGTATGGCTACTTCGGTCTGAGAATTAGATGGGGGCTGGGTGGTCACACGTTGCAGCCAGAGGCCGGGCCGGGTGAGCACGGACATAAGCCCGCGCTGGCGCTTGGCGGCAAACCGGATGACCTCATAGCTCACTCCCACAATAACTGGAAGTAGTGCGATACGCCAGGCAAACTTCGCCCAGAAGCTGTCAATGGGCAGGAAAGCGTATGTGATCAGCGCGATGATCAGTACCACCATCAGAAAGCTGGTCCCACATCGCGGGTGCCAAGTCACAAAACGCTGCGCATTTTCGATCGTGACCGGCTGCGCAGACTCAAAGTTGAACACGACTCGATGCTCAGCTCCGTGGTACTCGAAGACACGATGAATGTCTTTCAGACGCGATAACAAGTAAATAAATGTTAGAAAGATGGCTATTCGGAGTATGCCGTCGACCATATTGATTGCGAACCGGCTACTCAGCGCCGCCACATATTTCGCGAGCACCGTCGCAAGATATAGCGGAACGAACTTATACAACGCAATCATGAAAGCGACCGGGAAAAACACGCTCAAAGCCGTAGTCCAGCCGCCGGCATCTTTCTCCTGAGGCTTGCCGCGTTTCGTACCGTGCTCCTCGAGCGCCTGTTCGGCTGAGAACTTCATGGCCCGGGCACCGAGCCACATCGCTTGTCCCAGCGTGCCCAATCCGCGGATCACCGGCAGCTTGAAAATCGGATAGCGGTCGGAAAGCTTGGGCAGCGGGCTCTCTTCAGTAACAATCTCGCCGTTGGGTTTGCGCACCGCGACGCAGTAGCTGTGGGGCGAGCGCATCATGACCCCTTCCATGACCGCCTGACCGCCGATCAGCGTTGTCTCTTCGCCGTTTTCGAGAACGGGAAGTAACTGTATGTGCGTGAAAAGGCGCACTAAACCGCGTAGCTTCAAGAAAGGGAACTCCGTTTTTAGTATAGCTGGCGGGGAGAGGCAGCTCCGTTTAGAGCACAACGAAGTTCAGATCTTTAGCAGCGATCTCAAACGCTTGGTCTGAATTCTGCTGACCGGAATCTCGGTTTGCTTCTTATCATCCATCTTGAGTTGGAAGCTCGATTTGAACCAGGGAATCACTTCCCGGATTTTGTTTATGTTCACCAGGAAAGAGCGGTGCACCCGCCAAAACAGCTTCGGATCCAGATTGGATTGAAGTTCCTCGATCGTGCGATAGTTCGATTGCCCTTCGAATTGCGACGTTACCACCGTGATCAGCCCATCGTCGATGGTCGCGTAAATCATATCTTGAGCATCGACGATCAAATTGCGATTGTTGCTCTTGACCAGCAACTTGGTGCGTTGTGCTGTTTTCGGATCGGCGGTTTCGACGGATGTTTCCGGCGTGACCTGCTTGTCCTCGACCGCTCGGCGGGCGCGCGCAATAGATTCGGAAAGGCGGTCTTTCTCTACCGGCTTTAGCAGATAATCCAGCGCTTCCAGCCGAAACGCCTCGATTGCATATTGATCGAAGGCTGTAGTCAGAACAAAGTGCGGTAGATGGCCACCCTTTTGGCGCAGTTTGGTGATTACTGCCAGCCCGTCCAGCCCGGGCATTTGAACATCCAAAAACACCAGGTCCGGCTCGGTTTTATCGATGAGATTTACTGCTTCGAGTCCATTCGAGGCTGTTTCTACAACCTCGATTTCCGGAAAGTCCCTCAGCAGGTAAGACAACTCTTCGCGCGCGAGTTGCTCGTCATCCGCAATGAGCGTCGAGATCGTTCCCGTCACGTCCTGCGGCATTCGAATGTTAGTATAGCTTAGGGTTGCGCGACGGCTACGCCGGAGTGGGCGTACCCCTCTCTACGCTTCCGCGAGCAACCGCCTTCGAGGGAGTATTTCGATTGTCAAAACAGAATAACGTCACCATCGCGCCCGCGGATGGCAGGTTGGGCATTCTGATTCCCGGCATGGGCGCCGTGACATCCACCTTTATCGCTGGGGTAGAGGCGGTGAAGAAGGGGCTGGGCGCTCCTATTGGCTCGCTTACGCAGCTCGGGACGATTCGGCTCGGCAAGCGGACCGAAGGACGCACTCCGCTTATTAGAGATTTCGTGCCGTTGACGCCCCTCGAGTGCCTTTCGTTCGGAACCTGGGACATCTATGAGGACAACGCCTATGAAGCGGCTGTACGCGCGAAGGTCCTGGAGCCCAACTTGCTCGATGAGTTAAAAGAGCCACTGTCCGCTATCGAGCCCATGAAGGCGGTGTTCGATCACGAGTACGTCCGTCGCATAGACGGCCCAAACGTTAAGTCCGGCTCCAATAAGATGGAACTCGCCGAAGCGCTGATGGAGGACATTCGGGAATTCAAGAGGCGCAACGGATGTAGCCGTTTGGTGATGATCTGGTGCGGGTCCACCGAGTCGTTCCATAAACCTGCGGCAGTTCACCGGGATGTGGCTGCATTTGAGGAAGGTCTTCGAAAAAACGACCCGGATATCGCGCCGAGCCAGATCTACGCCTACGCAGCCTTGAAGCTGCGCGTGCCTTTTGCGAACGGCGCGCCCAATCTGACAACTGACGTTCCGGCAATGCTGCAACTCGCGCGCGAGAATGACGTTCCGATTTGCGGAAAGGACTTTAAGACCGGCCAGACCTACATGAAGACCCTGCTCGCACCCGGGTTCAAGGCGCGCATGCTGGGCGTGCGAGGCTGGTTCTCCACCAATATTCTGGGGAACCGCGACGGAGAAGTGCTCGAGGATCCGGGATCGTTCAAGACTAAAGAGGAGACCAAACTATCAGTTCTCGATCAGATCCTTCAGCCCGATCTATACCCGCTGTTGTATAAGGACCTGTATCACGCCGTTCGGATCAACTACTATCCTCCTCGCGGCGACTCCAAGGAGGGCTGGGACAACATTGACATTTTCGGGTGGCTTGGCTATCCGATGCAGATCAAGATCGATTTTCTTTGCCGGGATTCGATTCTGGCTGCTCCGCTGGTTCTGGATCTGGTTCTTTTACTGGATCTCGCGCAGAGAGCGGGCATGAAGGGCATCCAGGAATGGTTGTCGTTCTACTTTAAAGGCCCTATGACGGCTCCGGGATTATATCCGGAACACGATATCTTCATCCAATTAATGAAGCTGAAGAATACGCTCCGTTGGATGCGGGGTGAGGATCTCATTACCCATCTCGGCCTCGAATACTACGATTAAGACGCCTCCGGGGTTCAGCCGTCTAATAAGCAGGTGATTAATGCCCCGGGTAAGTTCCGTCGCTCACAGGAGCGCCAAACCGAAGAGCTCTAGCGGACCCGAGCAGTCCGAAACCAAGAAAAGAATCCTGGTAATTGGCGGGACGCACTTCATTGGCCGCGTGTTGATAAACGAGCTGGCGCGAGCCGGTCATGAAGTCCATGTTCTGCACAGACGTCACCGCCACTCGCTAGGAAAGCGCGTCCGAAACTTAGTTGCGGACAGGAATGACGCCGCAAGCGTGCGCAAGGCAGTGGGCGCGACGCGATTCGACGCGGTTTACGACAATGTCTACGATTGGGAGCGCGGAACCACCGGCGCGCAAGTGGAAGCCACTGCCCAGATTTTCGACGGGAAGGTGGCGCGCTATGTATTCATGTCGAGCGTGGCCGCCTATGGCGATGGACTAAACCACCACGAGGGGGATGCGCTTGCGCCGGACGATCACCCCAACCCATACGCCCGCAATAAGGCAGTAAGCGAACGAGCTCTGTTCCGCATGCATCAGCGTTCGGGGTTTCCGATTGTGACTTTGAGGCCGCCGTTTGTATACGGGCCTGACAATCCCTTTTATCGCGAGGCCTTCTTTTGGGATCGTTTCCGTGCAGAAAGGCCAATCATTATTCCGAGCGAGGGTCATCGCCTAATGCAATTCATTTACGTGAATGACTTAGTTGAGCTCGCAATCAAAGTAGTAGAATTACGAAACGCAGTCGGGCATGCGTTCAATACGGCGAATCCGCGGCCCCTTACGCAGCACGAACTGGTCCTCGAATTGGCGAAAGCCGCTCAGGCAAACGAACCGGAGATCGTCTCCATTCCTCGCGAGCTGATTCGCCGGGCTGGCGGCCAGGCAATCGGCGAGAATCTGTACTTCGGATACTATTACGACGTACCCGCGATCACCCAGATCATCACCAAGGCGCAGCGGATGCTCGCCTTCAAACCAACTGACTTCGCCTTGGGCTTGAGAGCCACTTACCGCGCGTATCTCAAAAAGCGTGGCTTTCCACGGCCGGATTTTTCGTTTGAAGATGAGTTGCTGAGCCGGTTCTCGGCCCAGATACACAGCCCCCGGTCAGCATAAATTAAATTACTTGCTCTTTATGCGAAGCATCACCACCCCGTGTCTCGGCACGTTCGCGGTGTAACTTCCGTTGGCGAATGTCACATCGCGATGTTCCCACAGATCACGAGCGGTTGCGTCCGATGGAAGCTGAAGGTCGGCCAATCGCAAGCTCATCTGAGCGGCCGTTTCCCCGCGATTAAAGAGAGCCACCGCTACTGCTCCATCCTGGAGCGGTTTCGACCAGATCTCTTGATCACCTGACTTCGACATGCGCTGACCCTGCTTGCCTTCCGGGTCCTGATCGATGGCGATGACGTCCCGATTCATAAGAATCGATTTGATCTCGTCCGTCATATTTCTCAAATCGTTGCCCGCAAGCAAAGGCGCGCTGAGGATCGACCACAGACTCATATGCGTACGGTACTCGTCGGTTGTCATCCCGCCGTTGCCGATCTCCAGCATGTCAGGATCGTTCCAGTGGCCCGGTCCTGCATAAGGAGCGAGCCGTCCCTGATCAAAACCGATGGTGGTCATCGATTTCCATGAATCGCTGATGTCGCCGGTAGTGCGCCAGAGATTGGCGCCAACCTGCGGTCCCCATTTCCAGACATCACCTCGTCCATACTCGCAGAGGCTGTATACGATGGGCCGGCCGGATTTCTCGAGCGCATCGCCCATCTTCTGATATACGGCCTGCAAATCGCGATCGGTGTAGATTTTTGAGGCGCTGCACCAGTCGTATTTCAGGTAATCGATTCCCCACTCTGCCCAGGTCTTTGCGTCGAGATCCTCATGCCCGTAACTGCCTTCATAGCCGGCGCAGGTTTTTGGACCAGGTGACGAATAGATTCCGAGCTTTAGGCCCTTGCTGTGAACGTACGCGGCGAGCGCTTTCATATCTGGAAATTTGCTGTTGGGCTGAAGCACTCCGTTGGCATCGCGAACACCTTCCCACGTGTCGTCGATGTTGATGTAAACGTAGCCGGCGTCGCGCATACCCGTTGACACAATCACATCCGCCATCTCGCGCACGACCTTATCCGATACGAGATGCTGGAATTTGTTCCAGGAGTTCCAGCCCATGGGAGGAGTTTTCGCGAGGCCATTGGAAGCAACGGCGTGAATCGCCGGAGGCTCGATTCGCTGCGGCCACACCGGCAAAACGAGAGCTATGAACGCTAACAGAGATTTGCACATGAAAGATCTCCTCTTGGACGAGAGTCTATCGCGTCACGCCTGAGACAAAGAGCAATTAGGAAGCTCGTCGAGCATGATACACGATCGCGGTGTCCGCGCTAGTGATATGCTAAGGCTCGTCGTAAATATTGCCCAGGAGAATTTCCGGAATGCGGAAAAGTATATACGTTCTATGTGGATTTTTTCTTCTCAGCTTGTCGGCAGCGGTTTCACGGCAAGCAAACTCACCAGAAAAGAAGATGGGTCCAACTATCCAGGTTCAGCTTAACTATTCAGGATCAGGAACTGTAGACGAGAAGCACAAGATCTTTGTCGCTCTCTGGGACTCGCCAAGCTTTATGGAGCCCGATAGTCACACAATGCCTGTTGCCATTCAATCGACAACTTCAAAAACGGGAACTGTGACCTTCTCCGACGTCCAAAAGGTGCCAGCCTACGTAAGCACTGCTTACGATCCGAGCGGCAATTGGGACTCGCAGTCCGGACCACCGCCTTCCGGCTCGTCGTTGGGAATGTATAGTAAAACGCCTGGAAAACCAGAGCCTATCAACGGCGCGCAAGGTGAGAAGGTGAAAGTCGAACTTAGTTTTGACGATTCGGTAAAGATGCCCTAAGGGCAGTCTTTTGCTGATTCAGCGCTGAACGATCCTATCCACAGCTTTGGCAAGTTGCTCGAACTCAGCGTGAGCCGCCGAACTGGGCGCGTATTCGTGGACCGTTAGGCCGCTCATTGCCGCTTCGGCGACCACGACCCGCTGTCCTATCGCGGGCAGCACCTTCTTTCCCATCGCTTCGAGCGATGAAGACAGGCTCCGGCCTAGATTTGTATTCAGCAACACTTTGGAAGGGACGAACCGGATCCGTGGTCTCTTGGAGCGCCGTTCGGCTCGGGCCTTAAGGGCGGAGGCCAGCGCCTCCTTTAACGAAAACAAATCCAGCGGCGAAGGTCCGCACGGCAGAAGAACCAGATCGGCAAGCAGCGCAGCTTGATAGGCCGTTTCGGGCTTCCCCGGAGGCGTGTCGACCAGAACAACCTCAACCACCTTTTCGGCGGCACGCACCTTGGATCGCATCTCTTCCGCATTGCCACCCTTCACTCTCTCTACACAACGCGCCAGCATTCCGTTTCCCTGTGCTGCCCAAGTTGCCAGGCTGTGCTGCGGGTCCGCATCAATCAGGACGACAGTCCGGCCCATAGCGGCGAATTCGGCCGCCAGGTTTCCCGCAATTGTGGACTTTCCAATACCGCCTTTACGTCCTGCCACCGCGATGATCGCCATGGCAAATACTATAAAGGAAATCGCAGCGGATGCTGACCCACACTCCGGATTCCGAGAACTCTGGAAACTCCTTAGACGCCCCCTATGGGCTGATAGCTTAGGAAAAATCCTAAGACCTTATTCTGAGAAAAAGGGTTTAAGTAGGCCGGAAATTTTGCTCAAATCGTGTAGCAGCTGATGCGAAATACAAATTTTCCGAGTCTGAAAGCGACCGAACGTCAGCGAAAGTACGCGCGCCAGACACTAATAATAACCTTTCGAGCAATGCCGCGCAATCGAAATGAGTCTTGCCCGCCAGCAAGACTCAACTTCCGAGGAAAGGAGGAAAAACAATGAAAGTAAAAAGCAACGTGAAGGCTGGCCAGTCTGTCTGGGGCACCTAATTCCTTTTCGGTACCCCGAAAGTAAGCTTTAGAAAATGTGGCCGCTTCGCCCGCCAGCGAGCGGCCACTTTCTTCAATGAATATAACTCATTCAAATTCCACATGGCGAACAGCTTCCATCGCGTGAGTCAGTCGCTTCGCGCGGACAACGGAATCAGGTCCACCGCGGGTGTGCTGGTTGCTGTGGGATTGATCGGCGCCTGGCTCATCTGGGCCTTCAAAGCTCACCTTACGCGATACGAGATTTCGGATTCGGCCCGGCTGGAGGTGAATGGCGCAGCATATCCGGTGCAGGCCAACGCCTCGGGCCGTCTGGTTGCTTCCCAAATGGTCCTGGGCAGGGAAGTCAGCGCCGGTCAGGTTTTGGCGGAACTCGACAGCAACGACGAACGCCTCAATCTCCAACAAGAGCGGACTCGGCTCGCCTCGCTCGCTCCGCAGCTCCAGGCGCTCCAGTCTCAAACGAAATCGGAGCAAGACGGTCGCGGCGATGAGCGCCGCGTTCTTGACTTTTCAGTCGAGGGCGCGCAAGCTCAATACCGCCAAGCCGAGGCCCAGGCATCCGTCGCTGAGCGGGACGCCGAGCGCGCGACCCGTCTGCGAGCTGAAGGAATCATCTCGGATGCCGACGCTCAGCGCGCCAAAGCCGATGCGCAAAGTAAGCGAGCCGCAGCGGAGAATCTGAAAGATGCCACATCGCGGCTGGAGCCTGAATTACAGGTTCGCGAGCGGGACCGCGACGTGCGTCTCAAACAAATTCTCGAAGACACCACAAAGCTCGAAGCGGACATGGCTATGTCCTCCGCAAGCGTCAAACGGCTAGAGTATGAGATCGAACGCCGGCGCATTCGAGCGCCAATCTCAGGCCGGCTGGCAGAATGTGCGGCACTTCGGCCCGGATCGCACATCAGCGAAGGCCAGCAACTCGGAGTCATTCTTCCGCAGGGCAAACTGGAAGTCGTCGCTGAATTTCAGCCTTCCGCGGCCTTGGGCAAAGTGCGTGCCGGGCAGCCCGCAATTTTGAGACTGCAGGGTTTTCCTTGGGCTGAATATGGAACTATTCCGGCGCGGGTTGCGAAGGTTGCCGGTGAAATCCGCGACGGCAAGGTACGCGTCGAACTGACCGTCAACCCGCCCTCCCGCTCTCGTATATCCTTTCAGCACGGTTTGCCGGGCTCCGTCGAAGTGCAAGTCGAGCGTCTGTCGCCTGCGGCCCTCATTCTACAATCTGCTGGTGACGCGATGGGGCAGCATTGAGGAAATTCTTCGCCCCCGAGGTGGTGCAAACCTCGAACGTGGATTGTGGCCCCGCTTCGCTGAAGTGCCTCCTCGAGGGATTTGGAACATCGATAAGCTACGGACGCTTGCGGGAGGCGTGTCAGACCGGAATCGATGGGACTTCCATCGACACGATGGAAAGCGTCGCAAATTTGCTCGGCCTCGAAGCCGAGCAGATCATGCTTCCAATCGATCACCTGCTGCTAGCGGAATCAGCTTCGCTGCCCGCAATCGTAGTGGTGCAGTTGCCCAATGGGTTAACGCACTTCGTGGTCGTCTGGAGGTTACACGGAAGTACGGTTCAACTCATGGACCCTGCGGTCGGACGCCGGTGGGTGAGTTCTGGCGCCTTTGCCAAGGAAGTTTACAGCCACAGCATGGCAGTAGCGGCACGCGACTGGCGCGATTTCGCCGCTTCAGAAGATTTCCAAAAGGCATTGCACGGACGCTTCCGCGCAATTGGAATCTCACGCTCTAAGAAGGACGTCTTCACCGGCCGTGCGCTGGAGGGTGAAAGCTGGCGCGGCATGGCTGCCCTAGATGCGGGACTTCGGCTGGTGGCATCTCTGGCCCGTGCAGGCGGAATGCGCCGGCCTCGCGACCGCGCTCAATTGCTAGAACGGCTTTGCGCGAATCCCGAGCTGATCCCGTCGCGTTACTGGTCGGTTCGTTCCAGTCCGAAAGATCCAGACGGCGCGGAACAGGTGCTGATGCGTGGCGCGGTCCTCGTTCGCATTCGGCGGAAACGGACGGCGCCTACGATCGATGCCCTTGATTCGGAGCTGGCCACTGCCGTCCGGGAGCGCCCGATTGCTCCGGGGCGTGAGTTGATGCGTTTCCTATGGGAAAGTGGTCCGTCGGCTTTGGGCGTCTTGAGTTTAGCGCTGGCGACGGCCGCGGGTGCCGTGATTGTCGAGGCACTGCTATTTCGCGGCGTGTTCGACATTGCTGGTGATTTGGCGTTGGTTGGCCAGCGGATGGGCGCGATGGCAGCCATTGTGTTGTTCAGCTGCATTCTTCTCGCCATCGAAATTCCGACTTTTTCCGGCGCGCTACGGCTGGGACGGCAGATTGAAAACCGGCTTCGCATGGCTTTCCTGAAAAAGATTCCGAAACTGGGAGACCGCTATTTTCAGAGCCGGCTCACATCCGATATGGCCGAGAGGAGTCATGCCACCCAACGGCTTCGACATCTTCCCGACATCGCGCGGCAGCTCGCGCGCGCCATATTCGAGCTCTGCGCGACCGCAGCGGGCATTATTTGGCTAGAGCCCTCCGCCGCGCCTTTCGTTTTGCTCGCGCTAGTAGCTGCATTCGTGCCAGCGTTCACAACACAGTCATTGCTCGCCGAGCGCGATTTGCGGGTACGCAGCCACGCCGCGGGCCTGACCCGCTTCTATTTAGACGCAATGCTCGGATTGCTTGCCATCCGCGCGCATGGAGCCGAACGAAGCGTCAGGCGAGAGTACGAAAAATTGCTCGGCGAATGGGGGCACGCGGCGCTGCGTTTGCAACGCACGGTGGTCACCTTGGAGGCGGTTCAACTCACAACGATGTTCGGGTTTGTCGCGTGTCTGCTGCTGACCCATCCATTCCAAGGAGCGGATATTGGACGTCTATTGCTAGTCGCCTATTGGGCTCTGAACCTACCGACTTTGGGGCAGAATATTGGCACCTTGTCACGGCAATATCCCTACTATCGAAACCTCACATTACGCCTGCTTGAACCGCTTGGCGCACCCGAAGAAGGGAGCGCCAACGATGCTGAGAATGAAGTGCATGGCTACTCCGCCTCTCCATGCATCGCGTTCCGCGAAGTTTCCGTCGAAGTATCCGGCCACATAATTCTCGATCAGGTTAACGTCGAAATTGAGCAAGGCAGTCAGGTTGCGATTGTCGGATCTTCCGGCGCAGGAAAATCCAGTCTGGTCGGCGTCTTGCTCGGGTGGCTGAAGCCGAGTAGAGGCGAAGTTCTGGTGGATGATGCGCCTCTTGATTGCGACAAGCTGCGGTTGTCAACGGCCTGGGTTGATCCGGCGATTCAGCTCTGGAACCGTTCCCTCTTCTCGAATCTGGCTTATGGATCGGAGCCAGAGCCTCTGGCCGTAGGGCGCGCGGTGGACGCCGCATTGTTGCGCAATGTGTTGGAATCACTTCCCCTGGGCCTGCAAACCAAGCTCGGCGAAGGAGGCGCGCTTGTTTCCGGCGGAGAAGGACAGCGCGTTCGCCTTGGCCGGGCCATGCTCCGTAAAAACACCAAGCTGGTCATTCTGGATGAGCCGTTCCGCGGACTGGACCGGGAGAAACGCCGCGAACTGCTGGCGCGCGCGCGCGACTTCTGGCGCGGTTCGACGATGCTGTGCATCACACATGATCTTGAAGAGACGCAAGGATTCGATCATGTCCTGGTAATGGAGCACGGACGGCTGATTGAGGACAGCACGCCAGAGGAATTATGCTCCCTTCCAAAATCGCGTTATGGGCATCTGCTAACGGCGGAAGCGGAGACACGATCGGGGATGTGGTGCGCCGGTTTCTGGAGAAGGATTCGAATCCATTCGGGCCGAATCGTGGAGCAAGTACCTAAGCCGATGGAAGGCCGGCGCGAGAGCGAGGTGGCCTAATGAGCTTGGACGAGCTAGAAGCGCTCGCTTGGCCCACTTCACGGTTAGGGGATGCGATGGCTGCGCTGATATCGAGGGCGGGGACTGCGCCACGAACTTCAGAAGCGGTAAATCCAGACGATTTTTCCCGGATATGGAGTGCTGGAGTTTGGATCGAATGGGCGGCGAAACGATTCGGGTGCGAGGCTGAGCCGATCGAGACCACGCTTCGGGATCTCGAGACCGAACTCGCGAGCGCGCATCCATCGCTGCTCCGCATTTCCGATTCTTCGTTTCTGGCAATTCTGGATGCCAAAAGATCAAGTTTTGGTATCGTGACGCCAAGTTTGACCGTGCGGCGCGTTTCCATACGCAAGCTGTGCCAAGTAGTTCGGGAACCGGCCGAACAGGCAAGGCGCGCGGAACTCGAAAGGTTGCTCCAGGAAACCGGGATTCCTCAGGGACGACAAACCCGGACCGTCAACCTTCTCTTAAACGAACAAGGCGGCGACAGCCGATTCGATCAGTGCTGGGTATTACGGGTGCCACCTGGGGCCGATCCTGTTCGCTGGCTCCGTCAGGCTGGTGCGATCCCAAACGGAGCCGGCCTTATCGCGGCTCACACCGTTCAGTATCTGCTGTGGCTGGCTTCGTGGGCCGTCTTGGGACGGCTATCATTCGAAGGCCGCATGGATCGAGGCTGGCTTTTTGCCTGGGCGCTCTTGCTGATGACGCTCATCCCGTTTCGAGTCCTCACAACTTGGCTGCAGGGATTGCTGGCCATAGGGATCGGCGGATTTCTGAAGCGGAGGCTGCTTGCGGGCGCGATGCTGCTGGACCCGGAAGAGATGCGGCATGGCGGTATTGGCAGTTTTCTCGGGCAAGCTTTTGAGGCTGAAGCGGTGGAAACACTTGCGCTAAGCGGAGGAATCGCAGGTCTGCTCGCCGTTATTGAGATCGCGGTATCGGCGTTTGTGCTGGGCCGCTTCGCGCTCCTGCTGTTTCTCTGGTGCGGCATCACGCTTGTCCTCGCCTGGAGGTTCTTGCGGCGCTATCAGAAATGGACCGATACCCGCATGAATATGACTCAGGATCTGGTCGAGGCTATGGTCGGGCACAGAACCAGGCTTGCCCAGCAGCGTCGCGAGCATTGGCACGAATCGGAAGATCAAACTCTGGACAACTATATTGGGATCTCTCGTTCTCTCGATAAGAGCGGAACATTTCTGATTGCGGCGATTCCGCGCGGATGGCTGGTTGCCGGGCTTGCGGCTCTTGCGCCATCGATTGTTTCGGGCCAGAGCACGGGCACGGCAACGGCGATCGTGCTGGGAGGCGTCTTGCTCGCCTTCACAGCATTCAATCGGTTGACGGGTTCGTTTGCGGACGTTGCCGCGGCTTACGTCGCGTGGAAGCGGATCTCACCTCTTTTCCATGCAGCAGCGCGCCCGGAAATATTGGGGGAGGTTCTACGGGAGCAGGCTGGCGAACCGCTGCAGAAGGTAATGGAAGCGGATCGCTTGACCTTTCGATATCGCAAAGAAGGTAATCCCGCCATACAAGCATGCAGCCTGGTGATTCGCAGAGGCGAACGCATTCTGCTGGAGGGTCCCTCAGGCGGCGGAAAGACTACGTTTGCTTCTCTCCTTTCAGGAATGCGCCAGCCCGAATCCGGTCTGCTGCTGGTCAATGGACTCGACCGGCACACGCTGGGTAGTGAACGCTGGCGACAACGAATCGCCGCCGTGCCGCAATTTCATGAGAACCACATCCTTACGGAAACGCTCGCGTTCAATCTGCTCATGGGACGACGGTGGCCGCCCGCTCAGCTAGATATGGAGCAGGCGGAATCGATTTGCCGGCAACTGGGGTTGGGCGATTTGCTGGACACTATGCCAAGCGGCATTTTGCAGATGGTGGGCGAAGGTGGCTGGCAATTGTCACATGGCGAGCGAAGCCGAGTCTACATTGCGCGGGCGCTGCTTGAAGACGCGGATCTGGTGATTCTGGATGAAAGTTTTGCCGCGCTCGATCCGGAGAATCTGAGACTCGCGTTGCAGTGCACAATCGAGAACGCGAAAACGCTGATGGTTATCGCGCATCCGTAGATTGGGAATATCATCACAATAGATGGCGCACTCAGATTAGTCTGGAAACTCTAACTGAGGCGACTCGCCAGAACGCCTTTCAAATCGCGGCCGCCGTGCAGAATGCTCACTACCTGAAGAGGCTTCGACTTGGGACGGTAGACGATCATATACGAGTACACAGCGAGGAAACATACGTCCTCGCTCGTCAGGTCCTTCCGCGTATGGCCTGTTCCTGGAAAGCGCGATAGGAAAGCGATCTTCGCGTATCCTCGTCTCCACCCGATCAGCGGTTTCCTCGCTGCTTTCTTCCTTGATGTAGCGCCAGATTTCGATAAGATCGCGCGCCGCCTCGGGCGGGAGAACGTAGCGCCTCACTCCGTTTGAGATTTCAGCTGTTGAAGGTGCGCGTCTAACAAATCTTCCGTAATGCCCTCCTCGCGCTCCAATTCATCGATGCCTCGCAAAATCTTAGAATTAATAGCTTCGCGGTTCGCCGCGAGCCGATGCTCCTGAGACTGAAACATCTCCAAGGCCTGGCCGATAATCTCTTCGGGATTCCGATAAGCGCCCGCGCGCATTGCTTTCTCGATAACTTGCTCATGTTCTGGGTCTAATGTAATTGTCATTGGCATCTTTCCCACTCTTTAATTGTCGCCAAATGAGTTTTACAGCCTTCACGAATTCTGAAATGCGCCTATTCTTCGCGAAGCGCGAGGGCAGGATCGGTTCTTGCTGCGCGCCAGCTTGGTGAGGCGGCAGCAATCACGCTGCACAACAGAAGGACGCCTCCCGCGACAGCAAACGAAAGTGGATCGACTGGTTCGACTCCGAAGAATAAGCTCCTGGCGAATCCCAGCAAAACGACCGCAGCAGTTACACCGCCTGACAAACCAATCGCAATCGACCAACCCATCCGCGCACAAACGGTTCGGATGATATCGGAAAGTTGGGCACCCACGGCAATGCGAATCCCGAACTCTCGCGTTCTTCGCGCCACTGAATAGGCGAGCGCGCCGTACAATCCGAGCGCGGAAAGCAGCAGCGCGACAATGCCAAAAAATCCGGACAGTATGGTCACCAGGCGCTCCTGCCAGAGCGAATTCTGGATTTCCTGTTCGAGCGTGAACGCCTCAATCAGCGGCACTCTGGGATCTAAACCACGGAGCACGCCGCGAACTGCGCTCATGATTTGCGCCGGATCTCCATACGTGCGGACATACAGAAATATGCCCGCTTTGCTGTCATCAGAAACGCTGTAATAGATGGGTGGATTCTGCTCGCGAAAGGATCGGTACTTCGCCGTTCCGACCACTCCCACAACTAGGGCAGTGGGCGGCTTGGTCCCATCGACGCCCTGGACTAGTGCTTTGCCGATTGCATTTTCATGCGGGAAGAAAAAATCGGCAAAGGCGCGGCTCACAACAATCCGTTCAGGCTTTTTGCCCACGTCGCTGAAATCGAGACTGCGTCCGGCCAGTACGGGAATTCCCAGAGCGTTGAAATACTCCGGGGTCACCCTGTTCGCGCTGGTATTCAAAAATGTTTGTTGAGGCAGGATCTTACCTTGAGGCGCTATGGTTGTCATCATACCGATGCCTCGCATAATTCCCATATAGGCATAGCTAACCGAGCGCACTCCGGGAAGGGCCGCTATTCGCTGCTTTAGCTCGCGATAGAAGACGCCCTTCTGTTCTTGCGAGTATCCGGCATTATCGGGATCAATTGTGAATTCGACCACGCGAGCACGATCAAACCCGGGATTCAGATGCTCGAGATTCCAGAACGTTCGCATCATGAGGGTTGCCGCCGCCAAAAGCACGACTGCGAGCGCAACCTGAATAGCGACCGTCGCAATCCATGGCGTTGCGTTGGTCGCTGTCCTGCCGCTCCCTTTTAACTCTGCATTTAAATCGAGCTTTGTTGCGCGCCACGCCTGAACGATTCCAAAGAGGAAAACACTTGCCAGTGCAATTACGACAGCGAATAGCAAAACGAGCGGATCCGGCTCAACGCTCAGGATGCGTGGAGTCGCCGCATATTGGACATATCCCCTGGGAGGCGGCAGTAGCTGGACGAGCCATGGAGCTAATCCGTACGCAAATGCGACACCTAGAGCCGCACTCGGCAAAGCGAGCAGCAAATTTTCTATAGATAGCTGTCGTAATAGCAGCCAGCGGTCCGCGCCTATAGAGAGTCGAACGGCAATTTCGCGTTTTCGTTCTTCCGATCGCGCGAGGAGCAATCCCGCAACGTTCGCGCAGATCGCGAGCATTAACAGCGCTACCGCTCCCATAAGAAGGACAACAGCGCGGGAAAACTGATCGCAAACGTGAAAAGCCCCGGCTCGCTGATTGCAGGCCCAGACGGTACTCTCGGTCCGACTTTAGGTTTGCCTCCAGATCTGCCGGTCCCAATCATTACGACCGCGCGCGTACCAATCGCGCCAAAGATGTTCTTCCATGGGTTGGACCTTCGGAAGCATCGCAGCCGCCGCCGGGTCCAAAGAGACACCCCGAGCAAGCCGGACCAAAATCTGGAAAGTGATTGGCCGATTTCCGCCGGGCTCGGTCACAGTGCTTCCTGTGAGAATAGGCGCGGCGGAGATTGGAAACCGGATATCCGGCGCTCTTTCAACATCAAGGCTGTGGAATTGCGGTGGCAAAATTCCAACCACAAGAAAGGGATAGTTCTTCACACGGATTTTCCGGCCAATCACTCCGTGGTTCTTCTGGAATTGCGCTTGCCAGAATTGATAGCTCAACACCACTGGAATCTCTGAGACTGCGACTGCATCTCCTTCTGTCAATACGCGTCCGGCGACGGCGCGGATACCCAGCTCTGAAAAATAATTTGGCGATACGATCTGCGTCGTTATCAATCGGATGGAGTCACTGTCATCAAACGGCTGGAAACTGTTATCGGACCAGTCCTCCTCGGCAACAGCCGCGGAAAATAGGGTCTTTTCTTGAGCTATCCGCTCGAACTGGCGATAAAAAAAAGAAGTATCCGGGCGTACCTGCTTCTTCCGCGTCTTCTCCAGCAGCAGGAGAGTCTCGGGGCTTCGAATCGGTAAAGGCTTTAACAGGAGCGCATTCACGAAGCTGAAGATCAGCGTGTTTGCGCCAATGCCGATCGAGAGCAGCAGGACCACTGTGGACCCGAACAGCTTTTTCTGGCCTAATTGGCGCAAGCCATACCGGATATCACGCCACATACGGAAATTTTCTCGCAATTCGTATGACGTGTTCTCGTCGCTGGTTACGAATACGGCTGATCGAAATTATTGATTGGCTTTCCGGTAGCGCCGAATACTATAGTGAAGTCTTAATTAGCCCGCAGTAGCCTACCCAGTCTGTAGCTCCGACACAACGTTCCGTGTCGAAATTTCAATTTCGAGAGGGAACATGTCATTGCTTACAGTTAGATCCGTACTCCCCGTAATTGCGGTATTGCTTTGCTCAACACTTTGGAGTCAGACGCCAGCTGACACTAGCGGCTCGCAGACCTCTTCACCAAGCACCAACTCGTCTCAGCAGAGTCCACCGCCTCCTCCGGCCGCGGCTGCCCCGGCTGCTTCTCCGGCACCGCCTCCGCCTTCCTGGACCAGCATTGGAAAGGTCAATTTTTCCGGCTACCTTGATGCGTATTACAGCTTCAACGACAACCATCCCGCCGGTGGTTTTAATAACCAGTTCTACAACTTTAACGATGAAACGAACCAAGCCGACCTGAGCATGGCGAAGCTAACCGCGAGTATGGATCCAGCTCCGGTGGGCTTCCGGCTTGACATTGGCGTTGGCCGGACCTTGGACATTATCCACACACCGCATGCTGATCCTGAATTCTTCGATTTTGTTGAGCAGGCTTACGTTAGTGTCAAACCGAAAGATTGGAAAGGCTTCGAAGCGGATTTTGGCGACTTTGTAACATCAGCCGGAGCCGAAGTTATTGAGGCCAAAGATAACTGGAACTACTCGCGCTCACTACTTTTTGCGCTTGCCATTCCTTACTATCACTTCGGCGTGCGTACCTCTATGCCGATCGGCAGCAACTTCAATCTTGGTGTTCAAGTCGTGGACGGTTGGAACGCCATTGTGGATGACCACGGGAATAACATGAAAACCGTTGGTCTTACGGGTGCGATCACGCGCAAGAAATACACCTGGAGTCACAACTACTACGTTGGGCCGCAATACACAGGAAGTAATAATCGCAACCGCAGCTTATACGACACGACCCTGCTTCTTACGCCGAACGACAAAGTAAATGCCTACTTGAATTTCGATTACGGCGAGCAGCATCGTATACTTTCAGGACACGATCACTGGATCGGCTTTGCGGGTGCTCTTCACTTCCAATTGAATAAGTATTTCGCCATCAGCCCACGTGCTGAATACTACAACGATGTATCGGGATTTACAACCGGCACGCCCCAGAAGCTTCATGAGGTGACCGTCACGGGCGAATACAAGATTATGACGGGGTTATTAACTCGCCTGGAGTTCCGGCGCGATGGCTCTAATGTTTACTTTTTCGATCGCGGCGCTGTGCCCGCCGCTTCGAAGAGCCAAACCACTGCCACTATTGGCTTCATTGCGTTCTTCCCGCCGCCCAAAAGTTAGGGCGAACTAGTTTACGACTTAGAAAACCTGCAAGGAGAAATATATACATGGCTGAAACTAACGGAATAGAAATGAAACCGACCCTCGGGTTGACCGGGTTGACCATGAATGCTATGGCGCTGATTGCGCCCGGAGCGTTCCTGTGGTTAACCTTTGCCATCCAGTCTGGCACCGGAGTCACCGCTCCATCCATGTGGCTTGGCATAGTCCTGGCGCTTTTGCTCTGCCTGGCAACAGCAGTGTGTTACTCGGAAATGGCAAAACTGTATCCGGGCACAGGCAGTTCGTACTACTTTGCCGAACAGTCATTTCTAAATCATGAAAGGATGTGGCGCTATGCCCGGCTTTCGAAGTTTATTGTCGGATGGGGTTCGCACCTCTACTACTGGATCTATCCGGGAGTGATGGTCGCAGTTATGGGGGTGCTCTGCGGATACTTAGTCGGAACAATTTGGCCAAACTTCATGAGCGCATCGAATCCCGGGCCGGCATTCATGGCCCTTATAGCGATTGTGTTCTCGTTTGGCGTCGCGTACATTGCGCATCGTGGCGTAAATGGTTCCACTTCCGTCAACATCGCCATTAACGTGATCCAGATTTCCGCACTTTTGGTTTTTTCCGTCATGGCGCTCGGCTACCGCATGAATCATGCGCCCGGCAGTGTCGCCTATCAATTTGATTCGACTTCGGGTGAAGCTTACACCTATGAGTTTGCAACTACTAAAACGGTGGATAAAGGTCAAACTACTGAGACAATTGTCAGAGACGCGAGCGGTGTCCCGAAGCCCAAATTGGATGCCGCCGGCAAACCGATTCCGTTCCATATCGCCTATCCCGAGCACGACGATAAGGGTAACTTCTTAAGTCATCCCAGCGCAGGGTCGGTTACCGGAATGCATAATTTCGGCTGGGTCTTCGTCCAAGCTACCGTGGCGATCCTTATTCTGGTCGGCTTCGAATCAGTAACAGCTATGGGTGGCGAGGCCAAGAACCCCAAACGAGACGTCCCGATTGCGGTGGTCACGTCGCTGTTAGTGCAAGGAGCGTTCTGTTACCTCATCGAATATTTCGCCGCGAATTACTTTTTGAACAGCGGCTATACGATGCAAAGCGCCTCAGGATCGGCCGCGCCAATCGGCGACATGATGGTCGTCGTCGGTGACGCGCTATTCGGTCCGGGTCACGGGCGAACATTCATGTTGGTCGAGGCCTTTACGGTGTTCTTGGCGATTATCGGGACCACGCTCTCATGCATCAATACGGGAGCCCGCGTCACCTATGCGATGGGGAAAGACAAAGAACTGCCCGACAGCTTGGGCGCCCTGCATTCCGCGAATCTCACTCCGCACCGCGCCATCTGGACGCTAGCAGCCATCTCCGCAGTCATCGGTGTCATTGGCGCTTCGGTGGTATTCGGTGATGCAGTTGCGCCAACCGATGCAGCCATTCAGGCTTTGCCGCATGGTTTCTGGTCGAGCTTCGGCTACTTGACTCATGACAAGATGGCGGCTCTTCCAAACACGCTGCTCACAGTTACGCTCGCTTCAAACTTCGGCACCTTCCTGCTTTATATGCTGAGCTGCATCATTTGCATTGTGGCCTACCACAAGCATCCAAAATTCAGCACAGTACGGCACTTCCTGATCCCGGTATTCGGGTTAGCCGCGAACCTCGCCTGCATGGCTTTCTATCTGATAGGGCCATTCATGGGTTACGGTACAAAGATGGAGCCGCTGCTCGCTCTCGGAATAGCGCTCGTGTGGGGCCTGTATGGCGGCATCTACTTCCTCCGGACCTCTAAGATTACCGGACGCACAACTCTGATCCAGAAGGAGGCGCGCGCCGGCATTTTCTAGCCGTCCAGTCCATGCTGGATTTGGAGTTCGCATATTTATCCGATCCAGGTCTAACGCGGGAGCACAACGAGGATTGCCTCGGTCACGTGCTCCCGCAAACACCCGAAGAGGCTCGTAGCCGGGGATGGCTCTTTGCGCTCGCTGACGGAGTGGGCGGCCAGGATTTCGGCGAAGTTGCATCAAGCACGGCCATTGAAACGTTAGTTGGGGGCTTCCGCGGCGCGATCCCGGGAGAGCCTCTCAGTTCGCTACTCCCCCGACTTGTGCAGGCTGCCAATACGGCGGTTTTCGAAAAAGGGATGGCAACGGGTCAGGCGGGGTGTTCCATGGCCACCACCATCGTGACTTGCGCTCTGCGATATGATCGCGCGATCATCGCGCACGTCGGCGATTCCAGATGCTACCTGGTTCGACAGGGCTATTCAGCAACGCTGACTCGGGATCACACAGTTTCAAACGAACAGTTGCGTCTCGGATTGATATCAGCCCGGGAAGCCGCCAAAGCAGAGACTTCTCACCTGCTCAGCCGTTCATTAGGCGGGGATATGTTTATTACCGTCGAGACAAGCGAACACCAGCTATACGCGGGTGACTTGCTATTGCTCTCCTCGGACGGGTTGCACAATTCCGTTTCGACGGAGGATATCTGCCGAATCACGGCTGCGAATGCGGACCTGAACGCCGCTGTTTCAGAGCTGGTCTCACTTGCTAAGCAGCGCGATGGCAGTGACAATATCAGCGTCCAATTAATCCGGGTCCGCGATGTCGAACGTGTTGGCATGTATCGCGGGAGGCATTATAAGCTTCAATAAGTGGTTCCGGGCTCAGCCGCGGTTCCACCCATGACAAACTTGCGTCCAGGCGAACAGCTCGATCAATACCGCATCGATTCTTTGGTTGCCCGCAGCGGCATGGCTTCCATTTTCCGCGGGACCGATGTGCGCACCGGCGAGCAAGTTGCGTTGAAGATTCCGCATCCTGAAGTCGAAAGCGATCCGGTTTTTTTCGATCGCTTCCATCGGGAGCAGGACATCGGCCAGAAAATGGATCATCCGGGCGTGATGAAGGTGATTGCGAACGGAGATCGCACCCAGGTCTACATGGTAATGGAATGGGTGAATGGCCGCCTGCTGCGTGAAATCCTACGCGACGAAAGCAAGCTCCCCGCCGAACGCGCTGTTCGCATCGCGCTAGGCATCTGTGACGCGCTGGAGTACATTCACAACCACGGCGTAGTACATCGCGACCTGAAACCCGAAAACATCATGGTTGATTCCGAAGATCACATCAAACTGATCGATTTTGGCATCGCCGGCCAGCAAGGAGCCAGGCGTCTGACGTTCTCGAAACTTTCGCAGCTGATGGGAACGCCGGATTATATTTCTCCCGAGCAGGTGAAAGGAAAACGCGGCGATGGGCGCAGCGATGTCTACGCCTTGGGAGTCATGCTTTACGAAATGTTGACTGGCCGGGTTCCGTTTCGCGGACCAAACGCATTCGCGATTATGAACGACCGGCTTCTTAACAATCCCGTTCCGCCTCGCGAAATCGATCCAAGTATTTCGCCGGAACTGCAGGAGATCATCTACCGGGCAATCGAGCGCGACCCTAAGAACCGTTACAGCAGTGCTCGTGAGTTTGCTTGGGATCTGAGCCACCAGGACCAGGTCGGCGCGAGTGATCGCCTGGAGTTAAAGAACTGGAAGCAGCGACGTTCTCCCTGGCACAGAAGAATTCTCTTCTACCTGATGCTCGCCGCCATTCCCGTAGTGGTTTTCGGCTTGTTGTTGTACGTTGCGCGCCATTGAAGAGTGCCTGTACGGATTAACGCTCATCAGAAAGGCCTGCTCTGCTTCGGGACGCCGAGTAGTTGGACCAGATCGTTCCACTCGTACTCCAGGTGAGAACCGCCGTACACTACCAGTACTCGACGCTGTATGTTGAAGGCGCGCTTGATTTTGGAGACCACACTCTGATCGCGCAATATCTCAAGGGTGCCTGAGATTCGGTGCAGCTGTGACGTTGGTGGGCGAGCCTGGGGCGCGGGAGACAGGTCATCGGAGGTGAGATCTAAGTAGTTTCGAGGCGTGCGCATATTCTTCGCATACCATGCGTTGAAGTCGGCGAGTGTAAACAGCACATGGTTTCCAAGCAGACGAGCGTAGTATGCGATAGTGTTCGCCAAGAGGCGCGGAAATTCGGCTTCGCTGATGTGGGCGCCGTGGTTGCGAGTGGTAATCTCGCGTGCCACGTAGAAACTGAGCAAGTCTTCCAATGAGTAGCCGTGGGATTGCATGAACGCGACTGCATCCTGGGTGGAAGGTTCTCCCGTGGATACGGATATGTTGCGTTCTGAGGCCAAAAAAGCCGTAAAGGCTGGCTCACCGCAATTCTGATTTGGAAGGTCGTAGCCGGCAGCAGCGCAGCGTTTGGCGTGATCGAGGAATCTGCCCATATCGACAGCCGGATCCACCCCTTCGATAATCACCGTGTCGGGTGGAGTGGTGAGAAAGATTTGCTTGATGATTTTGAAGACCGGATCAGCCATGGCGTCAGAAAAGAGACGAGGCCAATGGTGAGTTGCCGCAACATAGACGAGGGTTTTCCCGTTGTTCTGAAATGTTTCGACGAAAGGGAACCGGTCTTTGGGCGGTGCAGGAATAGCCGTAAGCGCCATCAGCAACGCAACACTGGAAAAACACGAAAGCATCTTACTTGAGCCCTGTTGCGGGACACCATGATTGTGGGCATCGCGCTCGCCCAGCACGCCACGTTGGCAACACTTTTGGGGCTATCTAATCGTTCTTCAGAATCTCTTCCAGCGGCACGAGCAGTTCGGGATTGCTGGTACGCAGCATTCCATCGAGGACTTCCTGCATCTGACCTGGCGTGTAGACGAAAGCGCGCCGTACCAGCGGATCGATTACCCAGACGTAACGAACTCCCATTTCAAAGTAATCCGCGACTCGCTCGTTGAGTTGGCTGACCCTGTCCTCTCTCGAAAGAATTTCGATGCAGAGAAAAGGAGGGTTGGTTAGAATCGGCGTTCTGGGGTCGGAGGCTAAGATGACGCAAATATCCGGAATGCGAAAGCGAGTCGGGCTGACTTGGACGCGCTGTTCAGGAACGGCGCGAATTCCCCACTCGGATTCTCTCTCAAAAAGGAAAGCCAACAGACGTCCCTGTGCGCGGCTGTGCGGCCATTCTCCCGCGTTACGTTCCTGCAGTTCACCATCAATGTAATCCTGATCGGGACGGTAGCTGGTGGCGAGATACTCTTCCATGGGCACGAGCGTGACACTCGACATGCAGGTAAACCTCCATCTTAATTATGAGTTGATTCTCAATCAGTGTCGCAACAAGTCCTCTCGATGCGTCACAAAATCTGGATACGCGCCGGCGCCAAGTTCGAAAAGATCCATCCCCTGTCGTTCACCTTCCAAAGCGACGCGTTGCGGCAAGAACCGGTTCAGGAGCGAGTTCAAACCATAGGTCAGCGGAAGCACCAAACCGATCAGCGTCGCGGCGCCCACGAGTTGCGCCAGAAACTGGCCTGAATCACTGCTCGACGCCTGCTTCGACAGCTCACCGAAAATTCCGACTGCCAGCACGCCCCAAAGCCCTCCTACTGCGTGGACGGATATTGCACCTCCGGGATCGTCCACTCGCATTCGCAGCTCGATGACTTCAATCGCGAAGACAACTGCCGCACCCGCCACCAAACCGATCAATACCGCTTCGGCCGGTTTCACGAAAGCGCAAGCAGCGCTGCTCGCGGCGAGCCCAGCCACCCAGCCATTCGCCATGAGGGAAGCATCTGGTTTTCCAAACCGCACTCGCGTGAGGAGTAAACTCGCTAAGCCCGCCGAGGCGGCGCACAAAGCCGTATTCACTGCAACCAGAACGGATTGTCCCGGCTTAAATCCAGCGAACAGAATTGCGCCGGCCGAATTGAGACCCATCCATCCAATCAGCGCCAATATGCAGCCAAACAACACGAGGATTGCGTTATGGCCAGGCATAGCTGTGGGCATTCCCTCGGGCGAAAATTTTCCCCGGCGAGCACCCAGAATCCACGCAACGGATAGAGCCGTTAAACCTCCCGCGGCTTGAATACAACTTGCGCCCCCCGGATCTACAAAACCATGTCCAAGGCTAAAATTTGAGCCGAGCTGTCCTAGCCATCCTCCGCCCCAAACCCAGTGAGCAAATAACGGGTATGTCCAACCTGCGAGTAGAGCGGTGGATGCGCAACTTGGGCCCAGACGCCACCGCTCTGCTCCGCTGCCAAGTGGAATAATTGCCACTAAGGCGACGCTGAGCATTTCGAGCAACACGGTTAAAGACGCTCGCGAATCGTCGAACGCAAACCCGCGCAGGAAAAAGGGCGCGGCGCCGATCCAATTCCATCCCTTGCCCCCTATGTTGAAGACGTGTGCTGGTCCGCCACTCAATCCCTGCCACGCAAATCCGCACGTGAAATACGCAAGCAGCGCAACGGATGCTACCGAAAGCGACGCGACGATGCTGTGCGCTGCGCTTCGTGAACGATGTAACCCAGTATTGATAAGCGACAGCCCGGCCGTGGCGAAAGGAACCAAGAAAATAAAAAGGAGGCAAATCCCGCTGGTCGCGTCTGAGAACACACCGTTGTCTTCAGGTGTCACGCTTGGCGCCTCGGGATGAAAGATGAGAGCGCGCGGCGAGGAAGAGCCCCAGGAGTTCGATAGCCACGCCGGCCAACACAAAGCAGGTTCTTGACGGCAAAGATACCAGCAGCATCAATGCGGTAACAACGATTACCCAGCCGGCCGGCATCAGCAGAAAGCCCGCAAGTCTCAAGGCAATTAAAATAACACGGATTGCAGCCATGCCCGGAGCGTTCCAGGTTATGCCCTAAATTGAAAATTTCGATTAGCCTTTCATGGCTGAGTATCGTAACCTGAAAAGTTGCGCATTGCTCCGTCTGCAATTCCAGCCACCCGGTCTCTGCCTGACTCACCTGATAGAACAACAGCTAATTACACTGCGCGCCAATATCTAGATGGGCCGCTGTGTGGAGGATAGATGAACCCACAAGAAGTATTAGATTTCGCCAAGAGCAAGGAAGCAAAGCAACTCGATCTCCGGTTCAGCGATATTCCCGGACTGCAGCATCACATCACTTACCCCATCACTGAACTGGATCTCGATTCGTTCGAAAACGGCTTCGGCATTGATGGATCCAGCATTCGCGGCTGGGCGGCGATCAACGAGAGCGACATGCTCCTAATCCCGGATCCCGCCACTGCATTTATGGATCCGTTTTACGAAACGCCTACTCTGGTCATGCTCGGCAACGTTCGTGATCCGCTGACGCGACAGAGCTATGAGCGTGATCCCAGATGGATCGCGCAAAAGGCCGAAGCTTACCTGAAGAACTCTGAAATTGGAGACACCGCGTTCTTCGGCGCTGAAGCGGAGTTTTTTATATTCGACAACATTCGCTTTGACCAGAACGCCCACTCCGGTTTCTATTTCATCGATGCGGAAGAAGGCCGTTGGAACTCCAGCCGGGAGACGAACAATCTTGGATACCGGCCGCGGTACAAGGAAGGTTATTTCCCCGTCCCTCCTACGGATCATTACCAGAATCTTCGGGCCGAGATGGTCGAAACAATGGAACAGTGCGGCATTGTCATCGAATGTCATCACCATGAAGTGGCGACGGCGGGTCAGTGCGAGATCGACCAGCGTTTCGACACGCTCGTCAAATCGGCCGACAACATGATGCTCTACAAGTACGTCATCCGCAATGTCGCCTACCAATATGGGAAGACGGCGACATTCATGCCGAAGCCGCTCTTTGGCGACAACGGCAGCGGGATGCACACGCACCAGAGTATTTGGAAGGGTGGCCAGCCTCTCTTTGCGGGCGATGGCTACGCGGGTCTAAGTCAGATGGCGCTCTGGTATATCGGAGGCCTCCTCAAGCACGCCCGTGCGCTCTCGGCCATAATTGCTCCCACGACGAATAGCTATAAGCGGCTTGTGCCTGGCTACGAAGCTCCGGTGAACTTGGCCTATTCGCGCCGAAATCGTTCGGCCGCTTGCCGGATCCCGATGTATTCAGCCAGCCCTAAATCAAAACGTGTCGAGTTTCGTCCGCCTGATCCTGCTTGCAACCCGTATTTAGGTTTCTCGGCAATGCTGATGGCCGGACTCGATGGAGTACTCAATAAGATCGATCCCGGTCAGCCGTTGGATAAAGACATTTACGATTTGTCCCCCGAAGAAATGAAATCTGTGCCCTCCATGCCCGCATCTCTCGAGGAAGCTCTGGAATGCCTGGAGGATGATCACGGGTTTCTTCTGAAAGGCGACGTGTTTTCGGAAGACCTTATCGCGACATTCATTGACTACAAGCGCAAGAATGAATCGGATGCTATCCGCCTGCGGCCGCATCCATACGAATTCTCGCTTTATTACGACATCTGATCCGAATGGATCCGAATGTGGATCCGAATGTGGACGGAGGCAGAATAGTCCGAGGCACAAGCCCGCAGTAAGGGGAACTGTCGGATTTAACTGCCTCCGTCCACATTTACGGAATAGTCCTAGGCACAAGCCCGCAGTTAAGGGGAACTGTCGGATTTAACTGCCTCCGTCCGCGTTTACGCGCGCGCGTTTACGCGCGTAAACGCCATTGCCAGAGACAAAGAAACGGCGCGTAGAAGAGTAACGCGACAGGGCTGCCCCAAAGCAGAGCTCTCCAAAGTCGCACCTGCGGGAGATCGCAAACTCCGAGTGCCACAGTGGGCAGCCACAAAATGAGCAGGGTGGATGCGATGATTACCCGTGTCCTAGACCATCGCCGTTTGCAAGATGTGATCACAATTGCGATGGTCAACGCGATCACTAAGAATTCAGTCATCGAGGCTGTCCAGGCAATGTTGCGATAACTCTTCTCTACGCTACGATACAAGCGGCGGCGCATTACGCAGTGAAGACCCTCGAACGTCCATTTACCACCATCAGCGGAACCCCCATCGAGCCTCTGTACGGGCCCGAGCAGCTCAAAGATTTCGATCCCGCCCACGACCTGGGAGCTCCCGGCCAGTTCCCATACACCCGGGGTATCCACCGCGACATGTATCGCGGCAAGCTCTGGACCATGCGCCAGTTCTCCGGTTTCGCTACACCGGAAGAGACCAACCGCCGGTATCATTATTTGCTGGAGCAGGGTCAGAACGGGCTTTCCGTGGCGTTCGATTTGCCCACGCTCATGGGCTACGACGCCGACCATATGATGAGCGAAGGCGAAGTGGGCAAATGCGGCGTCTCCATTTCTTCCCTCGAAGATATGGAAATTCTGTTTCGTGGGATCCCCCTCGGCGACGTGACGGTTTCCATGACCATCAACTCGCCGGCCGCCGTGCTGTGGGCCATGTATCTGGCTGTTGCAGAACAGCAAGGCGTCGATTGGGAACGCATATCAGGCACCCTTCAAAACGACATTCTGAAGGAGTACATCGCTCAGAAAGAATACATCTTTCCGCCCCGTCCGTCGATGCGGCTGGTCACCGACACCATCGAATTCGCCGCGCGGCATGTGCCCCGGTTCAATCCGATTTCGATCAGCGGCTATCACATCAGGGAAGCCGGATCAACTGCCGCTCAGGAATTGGCATTCACGCTCCGCGACGGCATTGAATACGTCGATTGGGCGCTCGATCGCGGTTTGGAGATCGACGAATTCGCGCCGCGCCTGAGCTTCTTTTTCAACGCGCACAACGATTTCTTCGAGGAAATCGCGAAATATCGCGCCGCTCGAAAAATCTGGGCGTACGTCATGCGTGACCGTTATGGCGCGCGCAGCGAGCGCAGCCTGAAGCTTCGGTTTCATGCTCAGACCGCCGGCTGTTCCCTTACCTGGCAGCAGCCCTATAACAATGTCGTGCGTACAGCCTTGCAAGGCATGGCGGCGGTCCTCGGTGGCGCTCAATCTCTTCATACCAATTCGCTTGATGAAGCGTACGCGCTGCCCAGCGAACAGGCCGTTACCATCGCCTTGCGCACACAGCAGATTCTGGCCCATGAAACGGGTGTCGCCAACACACCGGACCCGCTCGGTGGCTCGTACTTCCTAGAGAAGATGACGCTCGAAATCGAGTCGGCCGGCAATGACTACATCGACCGTATTGACAAGTTGGGCGGTATGATTCCAGCGATTGAGATCGGATTTCCGCAGAGCGAAATTGCCGCCGCAAGCTATCGCTATCAGCGTGAGGTCGAAGAGGGCGAGCGCATTATCGTCGGAGCAAATCGGTTTCAATCGGAGGATCAGCCCATCGAGCTCCTGCAGATCGATCAGGCTGCGCAACGCAAGCAGGAAGAAAAGCTTGCCGATCTTCGCGCCCGCCGTGACAACAGCGCGGTGAGAAAGTCGCTCGATGCCTTGAGCCGCGCAGCCGAAGGTACGGAGAACATGATGCCCCACATTCTGGATGCGGTCCGATCCTACGCGACTTTAGGCGAGATCTGCGAAACTTTGCGAAAGGTGTTCGGCACTTATACGGAAACCACGCATCTCTAGGGTCGGAGCAATAATAGGCAAGGAGGCTGAGAACGAAACATGGACAGTACCTCGAGATCTGGCCTGATAGGCGCGGGATTGATTGGACTCGGCTGCGGATTGACGATGGTGGGAGTAGCGCTGGTGATACCCGCCTGCACAAACTGGTCACTTGGCCTAATGGAACAGGCAGTGCGTAAAGGGAAAGAAGGGATTAGCTCGGGCGTTGAGACTGCGGCTTCCCTTGCCGGGCAAGTTAAGGGAATGGCGCAAAGAAGATTCGACGAAGCATCGAAAACGGCTAGACACAAGACTGCAAAAGCCGCTGCAGCCGTTGAAAACGCAGCCCGTCACGTTCGCGAAAACGCTTCTTAGATCGCTCGCTAACGCCCTACGCCCAGCTACTCGTCGCGCGCGTGTACCTGCGCAGGAGGATGTGTCGCCTCTACTGCTCTAAAGTGCTCCTTGATGTGATAGGTGTGCCGAGCGCCCTTCGGCACAACCCACGAGTCGCCCGCCTCTAGCCGAATCGTTTGCCCCTCTATCTCGAGATCGGCAGATCCTTCGAGAACATACCCGACCACTTCGTAGTCCCGCGCGTCGTTCTCGAGTTCTGGACGTCCAGGCTCCTCGTCCCAGAGTCGCATTGATATCGATTTGCCAGAGGCCAAATATTTCTGGCCGAACTTCCCTCGCGGGGAATGTTTCGAGTCGACCTTGGTTATTGTTGAATCACCCATATCCCATGGATGCGAATCGGCCCCCGGCGATGTCACAATGTGAGCCATGGCAACCAATCGTGTTGACATCCTGAAGCAGATGGTCAACCAAGACACAAATAATTCTTTCGCCCGGTATGGCCTCGCTATGGAATACGCCAACAGCGGAGACTTCGCGCAGGCTGTAAACGAATTCCGCACTCTGTTTCAAAACGATGAAAACTATGCTGCCGGGTATTTTCATGCGGGTCAGGCACTTGAAAAATTGGGCCAGATCGATGAGGCCCGCGCCATGTACCAGAAGGGCATTGAAGTGACTACTCGGAAAGGCGATTCGCACACCCGGGCCGAAATCGAGGCTGCGCTAGATCTGTTGCCCATCTGATCGCATGCGACCACACCCGCCGTTACGCAAGCCACCGTTCGCCCAATACGTTGCTCTCGGAATTGTATTGCTCGGCGCGTTGATTTACCACGTGCGCTACACCGAGTACCGCTATCCCGCCTGGTTTCACAAAACCAACATTGTTCAGTATCCGTTCCTGTTATTACCTGAGAATGGCCAACTTGGATTCAGGATCTTTGCCTTCCACGGCGTGCCGCTTTTAGGCTTGCAAAATGCCGATAGAGTGCTGGCCCTGAATGGAACACCTGTCACGGGGACGGCGGTTTTCGGCGAGGAGATGAATAAAGCCCGTCCCGGAGATTCCCTGCGAGTCACGGTCCAACCGAATGACACGTCTGATCCGGCGGCTCAAAAAACCGTAAGCGTTCCCTTGGCTCGGGCCGCGCCGCAGAATGCGATCTCGATTGCACAGATCCTCAATCTCTTGTTGCTGGTCATCATGCCTTGGTTCTGTTTGTTGCTCGGTTTTGGCCTTGCGGCGATTCGCCCACGCGACATTCGTGCATGGCTTCTGCTTGCTCTCATGCTCGGTTTCGCCGGTTTTTTCGATCCCGGCGTAGAATTCTGGGGTCCGTGGCTGCGCGATTACGGCGCCGTGTATCACGCGCTGGTTAGCGACTGCCTTCCCATCTGGCTCCTTCTGTTCGGAATCTATTTCCCTGAGCCGTTTCCGGCGGAAAGCCAATGGTCGCGCTGGAGCTGGCTGAAGTGGATCATCATCGTCCCTCTCGCCGTAGAGATTCTTGCGGATGTAATCGTCTCGGTCGGGTCTGTTGAAAACTACGCTTCCGTCTTCTTCGTTCAGCAGAGTTTAAACCATTTCAGCGGATTGGTAAGTTCGCTCCTTTTCACGGCCGTGATCGTGATGTTTCTCTGCCTTGCAGCGAAATTGCGGCTGGCTGTGTCACGCGACGCAAAGCGCCGCCTGCGTCTGCTGTTCGCAGGCGTAGTCCTCAGCCTGACTCCCGCACTGGCCTTGCTTGTCGTTGCGCATTTACTAAGCCTTGAACCCGAACAGTATTTCCCCATCTGGGTGAATGCGGGCGCCTGGCTGCTATTTTTCGTTTTTCCTTTGACGCTCGCCTACGTTATTGCAGTCCATCGCGCCATGGACGTACGCGTCGTCATCCGCCAGGGCCTGCAATATACTTTGGCGCGCGGCGGAATTCGGATACTCCGCCTCGCCCTTGTCATCATTCTCGGAATAGCTGTTTTTTCTTCCATACGTCACGTCGGCCAGAACTCATTGCTCACTTACGTAATCATTGGGCTCGGAGTGGTGATCTGGTTTGGCTTGCGGCGTCTCGTCGAAGCTTTGCGCGCTTGGACGGATCGCCAGTTCTTCCGGGATGCTTACAATGCAGATCAAATTCTCTCAGAACTTGGCGAAAACGTCCGTTCGATAGTTGAAACGAGGCCCCTACTCGACACGGTTGCACGGCGGATTTCGCAATCTCTGCACGTTTCCCACGTAGCCGTGCTTATGGATGGTAGCGGACCTTATCAGCCCGCCTACGCGCTTGGTTACGATTCTGTGCCTGAGGTGCTTTTTCCTCAACATGCCGCCACTGTCAACCAACTCCGCGAGGCCAAACAGCCGGCGCGCGTTTATTTTGACGATCCCAATTCCTGGCTTTACAAAACGCCTGGAATGACGGATGAGGAGCGAGCGCAACTCGCGGCGCTTGAACCCGAGCTGCTGCTTCCGCTATCCGTGAGAGATAAACTGATCGGCTTCATCAGCTTGGGCGGAAAGCGATCGGAAGAGCCGTATTCGCCCACGGACCTGCGCCTATTGCAATCGGTCGCGGCGCAAACTGGTCTGGCGCTGCAAGTGGCGCGGCTCACCACGGAGGTCGCCGAGCAAGCAGCACAGCGCGAAAAGCTGAACCGCGAAGTCGAGATTGCCCGCGAAGTACAGGAACGTTTGTTCCCGCAGGAATTGCCGTGTGTTCCGGGGCTTGATTTCTACGGACAATGCCGTCCAGCCCTAGGGGTGGGCGGAGACTATTACGATTTTCTTGCGCTCTCTGAAAACAGGCTGGGCATTGCGCTCGCCGACGTCTCCGGCAAAGGTATCGCGGCGGCGCTTATGATGGCGAGCCTTCAGGCATCCTTGCGCGCGGAAGCGTCGCGCGGCACAGACGACTTGGCCGCCGTGATTCAGAAAGTAAATCGCCTGTTATTCGACGCCACGGCGATGAATCGATACGCGACGTTTTTCTACGCCCAGTACGATTCTTCGACTCGGTGCCTCACCTATGTCAATGCGGGCCATAATCCGCCTTTGTTGTTTAGAAATGCAAGCCATGGCGGCGAGATCAAGCGGCTTGATATAGGCGGCACCGTAGTCGGTCTCCTCAAAGATTTCCCATTTCAACAAGCGAGCGTCACGCTGGAAGAAGGCGATCTCCTGGTCGCTTTCACCGACGGCATCACAGAAACGATGAATGCGGCCGACGAAGAGTGGGAAGAAGAGAACCTCATCCGCACAATTCAAGGTTGTCGCGAGTTGTGCGCCAACCAAGTCATTGACCGCATCATGGCGGCTGCCGACGCGTTCGCCTCCGGCGCCAAGCAGCACGACGACATGACTCTCGTGGTGCTTCGCGTCGCCGCGAACTCGTTGGTTAGCGCTGACGAACCGCGCGAGCCTTGATACAATCGCACGCGTGAAATCCGAAAAAAGTTATCTTCTGATTGTGATGCTCGCGATTAGCTTGTCGCCCGCGCTGGCGGCCCAAAATGTCGGAACCGTTCAAAGGCTATCGCCCGAGCTCGACCAGCTTGTGGGCGCAGACGCGAAGATAGAGCGAGTCGCAACCGGCGAAGGTTTCAAATGGACGGAAGGCCCGGTTTGGGTTCACGCGGGTTTTTTGCTCTTCGCCGAAATACCTAGCAACAGCATCCGGAAATGGGCGCCCGGCCGGGAAGTCAGTATATTCATGCAGCCGAGCGGGTACAAAGGGTCTGCGCCGTACGGCGGCCCGGAACCAGGCTCGAATGGCATGACGCTGGATGCGCGGGGACGCTTGACTGTGGCGGGACATGCACAACGCGATGTTTGGCGTCTCGAAGCAATGGACCCGCACGCGCAAGTCACCGTGCTCGCGGACAGCTATCAGGGCAAACGGCTCAACAGCCCCAATGATCTGGTTTATAAATCCGATGGCTCGCTGTATTTCACGGACCCGCCGTACGGGTTGCGGACGCAAAGCGATCATGATCCACAGAAGCAGTTGCAGGTGAATGGCGTGTATCGCATTCCTGGCGCGCTTCATCAGAAACCGGGCGCCCCCCCGGAATCAGCCAGGCTGCAGCTCTTGATCCAAGATCTGCCGAGGCCGAACGGCATAGCCTTTTCGCCCGATGAAAAATATCTTTACGTAAACAATTCCGAGCCCAAGAAAATCTGGATGCGATATACCGTGAAGCCGGACGGATCGCTCGAAAATGGAACACTATTCTTCGATGCAACTTCGGACAACTCGCCGGGAGCGCCCGACGGAATGAAGGTAGATCAGAAAGGGAACCTTTACAGCGCAGGTCCGGGAGGCGTCTGGATCTTTTCACCCGACGCCAAGCACGTGGGAACCATGCATCTCCCGGAGAAAGTTGGAAATCTCGCGTGGGGCGATGAGGACGGCAAAACCTTGTACATTACAGCCAGCACAAGCGTTTATCGGGTGAGGGTGAACGTCCCGGGAATCAGGCCGTAAAAAGAGAACCCGGCTAGCTAGTCCGTTTTGTTCCGGAGCATGCTGCGACGGCGGGAGAGCGCTCTTTTGGAACCCGCCTGATTCGCGGAGGCTGCCGGATCGCTGCGGCCGACCAGAGTCTGCGGTCCGGTTCGGCGCGTCGGCGTAACGGTTTCAGGCGCGGCGTCGATGCTTGAAATCACGTTGCCTTTATCATCCAGTCGCTCGATTTGGGTCTCTTCGTGATTGACCGTCACGGCCTGCTGCACCGTCTCTCGCTCTTCAATCTGCGTAATATGTATTTCTTCCGTAACGACCCACTGTTTTTCGACGCGCAAGACTTCCGACACAATCGGCACGATCATTGTATTTCCGGTGCGTTGAATTTCTTGGGGGCCATCTACCACACGGTCCGTTTTCACCCGTTTGACTTCAACGCGACCCTTTCGCAGTTCCTGCTCTAAAATCTCGTCATGGCTTTGGACGCGTTTTGTCACCCGGACGCTGCCGGTTTGAACCGGGACAGCGTCCGCGTGCAGTTCCTCGCTGATGACGGGAACTACGACATCATCTTCATTCAGATCCATACTTCAGTCGCGGCTGGCGGCAGATTTCGCCTTCCCTGTTACTTTGTCCCAGCCGTAGCGGATTGAATCTTTCACCTTTTCCCATGTGCTGTTCGGATAACGGCTACCGTAATCCGAACGCAGGTTTGATTCCACTTCATCAAAGCTACGGCCACGGTAGCGCGGATCGCTTGCGGTCTCGTATCCGTAGCGATAGGCGGGTGCGTAGGTGTCATACGTTTCGCCAGTGCTTGCGTAAGCGCTGTTGAAATGCCGGCGGAAGTCGTCGTCGTCAATGTTCACGCCCGAGCCTCCCCGGGAACTTTGGTCCTTCAGGTTCTCGACATTCACTTCGGTGTGGCGCACTGTGTCTCTGACCGTCTCGGTTCTTTGGGTGGCTTCTTTATTAACTCGAACCTCTTCCACTACCCGCGCTGACTTGGAGACTACCGGTTGTTCAGCGTACTCCTCAACCTCGATGACTTGCTCGCGACCCGCTTGGAGGTCGGATTCGGTTACTGCCCGATTCACGGGTTGACGGTCCACGCGCACGCGCTCTTCTCGAAGATTAACCGTTTCCTCGACCGGCTGCTCTATAACACGCGAATAGATTCGCACGCCACCGCGAAGTACACTGCGCTTACCCACCTGGAGTTCTTCTTCCACAACCGGAATGGATCTGGACTGATCGGTGTCGGTGGTTGAACTGGAGCCCGCTCGCGTCCGGCTGCTGCTGGTTCCCGCTACACGTGCGTCGCTTGCCTCGGTGACGCCCGTCGCGGAGGTGTCGCGCTGCACATCAAGAGGAGAATGGCGGTTCAGGATATCGACAACCGTATCAATGTTCTGGTCTGTCGTATCTACGCTCAGGAGGACGTTTCCGCTCCGAACAGCGTTTTCGTAGTAAGGGCGGTCCGCTTCGTCCGCGTCCTCGTCCTCGCCGAAAACTCTTTTGAACCAGCCTGTTATGCCGCCCTCGCGCGGCTCTTCACTTTTGTAAGCTTGAGTCCCGGTCTGATTTTGGGCACCGGTGGATCCTGAGTACTCGGAACTGATGTAAATGTCGTCGTCGCTGAATCCTTTCGCCTTCAGTTCGTCTGTCGCGGCACGCGCGTCAGAGATGTTGCGGAAAACGGCAACGACGGTAGACTGTGTAGTGCTTGTACTTGGCATGATGTTTATTCCTTTTTGATAGCTTCAAACCATCAGCCGTTGGACGATCCCCAGAGGGGTTTGCTACAACACACTTGCTGGGTTTTTATTAATCCGCAACGATTCCTCCTAACTGCAATCCACATTAGAGAAAACCGATATGGACCGATTGGAAGAACTGAAAAATAAATATCACGCGGCGCTTGACACTATTCAACAGAAAGGTGTTCGGCTGACGCATCTGCATGTTCAGGACAATAAGCTTTTTCTTCAGGGATCAGCGCCCTCGGAGCAAGTGAAGAACGACGTTTGGAACCAGATAAAGGCGGCGGATAGCACATACAGCGATGTCACCTGCGACCTACAGGTCGATCCGAGCATTGCGCCGCCCCAGACGCAGGCGGCCGCGGCATCACCGCAAGGATCAGGCGGAAATCGAACTTACAAAGTGCAGCCAGGCGATAGTTTATCGAAGATCGCCAAAGATTTTTACGGTAACGCCAACGAATATAACCGTATATTCGAGGCCAACCGCGACAAGCTTCAAAGTCCCGATAAGATTCAAGCCGGTCAGGAACTTGTGATACCGGCTTAGGAGTCTACTGTGCTCCTGACGTGGATTGGTCGATAAAGCTCGCTACATTTTCCTTCATTTTTTTGAGAGAGTCTGAATCAAGATAGACCATGTGGCCTGAATCGAAGGTCGCATAGGAAATATTATTGCGATAGCGCGGACTAAGATCCAGGTGATCCATCGTGTAGTTGGCGGCAAAGTAAGGAGTCGCGAGGTCGTAGTAGCCTTCCAGCACGCGAACCTTTAGATAGGGATTTTTTACGATGGCCTCCCGGAGGGCCGTGGCCGTGTCCGGGAATCCTTCGCCAGCCGATCCCCACTCCCACTTCACCGACGGACCCCAGGCCTGGTAAGCGGTTGTGTAGTACGGCATGTCCGTCTTGTAATTCAGCTCACGGCGGACGTATTCGTTGAAAACCGAAGTGAACGGCGGACCGGTTTCGGCGCTGGTGGGATCATAAAAGCGCGTTTCAGCAAAGCCCTCAGGATCAGGACCGCTAAAGCGGCCGTCAAGACGTCCCACCCGAAGTTTCTGATCGGCTAGAAGATAATGCGTGAACCCTTGGACGTCAACGCGAAGATTGTATTGATCGACGATCTCTTTGCTCAGGCCCGTGTACCGCGCCAATCCGTCGATCGTGGCCTGCCGTTCCTCTTGCGTGAGGGCGTCGCCTTTCGCCAGCGCTCGCGTGTATTCGTTAGAAGCCCACTTTTCCGCTTCAGCTCGTGTCTTCTCCATATTCTGGGCAAGATCGGGAGAGAGCTTATGATGATATGCCGCGATCATCGTATAAGTAGGAAGAATCAGCGGGTACGGAACGTCGTTGGCTCTATTGAACTCGAGAGTCTCGAAGGACAAAACCGTTGAGAGGAGAACGATTCCATTAAAGGAGATGCCCTTATCCGCCAGATAGCCGGAGATGCCTGCGGCCCGAGTAGTGCCGTAGCTCTCGCCTAACAGGTACAGAGGCGACGACCAACGCTCGTTGCGGGTGATATACAGGCGGATAAATTCGCCGAACGCTTCAATATCTCCCTTCATTCCCCAAAATTTCTTCAGCGTTGTGGTGTTTGCCGGACGGCTGAAGCCCGTTCCGATCGCATCGACTAAAACGAGATCGCTCTTATCCAAGAGCGTGCTCGCGTTGTCTTCCAGCCGATACGGCGCAGCCGGCATGAAGCCTTCCTTTTTCAGAACAACCTTGCGCGGGCCGAGCGCTCCCATATGAAGCCAGATAGATGCCGAACCGGGGCCGCCGTTGAACGCAAATGTCAAAGGCCGCTGGCCCGCATCCGCATCCTCCAGCGTGTAGGCGACATAGAACATGAGCGCTTCGGTCTTGCCGCTTGTGTCTTTGATCGGGAGGCGGCCGGCAGTCGCGGCGTAGCGGAGCAGTTTGCCGTTGACGTGAATCTGGTGATGAGTAACGGAGGGTGCCACTTCCGTCATATCGAAATGCTGCTCTTGGCCCGGCGTGCGTTCCTCCTCACCGGAGGCAGTGGTGCGCGGTGTTTGTGCTCGTTCCTGCGGACGCTCCGGTGGATTCTGAGTGGCCTCCTGAGGCGGCTGTTCAGTCCTCGGTTGATTTGCTTCGCGAGCGGGCGCGGTTTTTTCCACTTGTGATCTCGGCGGGTTCGATTGCTGCGCAAAAGCGGCCGAGACAAACGCGACGAGCAGGAAGAACAAAAAGCAACGGGAGTTTTTCATAATGGAAGCCGCCGGAACGGTCTCGTTCCAATGTACAACGCGCCAAACACACCCACTATCCCGCGCCATGAAGTACGGGATATAGCGTACCCTTACGTGAGATCACTCGCCCGGCGTGTGCCTGGAACCAATTGGCCAATTCGTCACGCCCGGCACGTATTTCGGCTGTTACGGCGTGCTTGTATGGTTAGAAAAGTGACGCGGCCGGGATAACCCGCATTAGGTACGGTACGGGTTGTCTATTTTTCTCCTAGTACATGGAGCCTTCGCCGCATGTTTCGCTAACGCCGCTAAGCCGCTAAACTCGGGTCATTCCTATTACAGGAACATCACAGAATTCATCGGAGGAATCGATCTAAATGATCAACAAATTTTCAATCCTTGCGCTCGGTCTCGCGATTGCGCTGCCGTCCGCTTTTGCATCACCCACTTTGTCTCTTTCAATACAGGAAACTGGGCTTGCCGCTGAAATGGCAACTCCCAACACCAGCGGATTCATCACACTGAATACGGGCGCGTACGGCGATTTCCAAATCAATAGTCTGAGCGGTACCGGTTCGCCTGTTTTTAATGCCCCGGACCTGAACCTGCAAACGCTTGATGTGTCCACGACTAATCTATCGGCATCTCAAACGCTGACGATTGAACTAACCGAGACCGGGATCACCGGCGTCCCAAATCCTTTCAAGTTCTTCAACGCCTTTACAGGAATACTCAAGGGCGTTTCAAGCGAGACGCTCTCCACCTACACAGATCCCAGTAACACCGCTTTCGGAATGGCCGATCCGGTAGCCACGACAACCTTCACGAAAACCGGCGCCAATTCGGTTAACAAAACCTTCACTGCACCCACGGGCAGTCCGTATTCCGAGACGGAAGTTATCGTAGCCGTATTCGCCCCAACCGCTGGTCAGTCAGACAGTCTCGATTCCAGCATTCTTATGGGAACTGCCGTCCCAGAGCCCGCCTCGCTCGCGTTGCTCGGGGGTGGTCTGCTCGGTCTAGCTCTACTTCGCCGGCGTTCAGCGAAGAAAAGCTAAGCTCCAATCTGCTTCCTTCACGTATCCGCCGAAGCCTGAACCAACAACACGCTCGAAGGCTCGGCGGATCGTGAATGCTCCTTTTAACCCATACGACTTCGGCGGCGGATGTCGAACCTCCGGCCGGCAATCGTCTCCGTTACTCCTCAGCGGCCGTCAGCTGCTGAGGAGCTTTTCAATTCACAGCTGCCAGCAGTTGCGCGGCCACACGCCTCATCGCGTAATTCTCCACATCCCGCTTCCCGCAAGCTCCCAGGCGTGCCCGCAGATCGGAATCCGAATACAGCCGATAAATCGCTTCAGCGAGCGCCTCTGAGTTCTCGGGCTCAACTAGAATTCCGTGTTGAACGACTTCCGGAACCGCCGCTGCTTTTACGGCAACGATGGCTTTTCCGGCTGCCATAGCTTCTAGAAACACGATGCCGAAACCTTCTTGAACGCTCGGCAGGCAGAACACGTCCGCTCTGTTATACTCGCGCGCCAGTTCTCCCGCCCCTATATTGCCGATCCAATTCACGACGTCATCGACACCCAGACTGGTCGACAGTTTGCGCAACCGGCCCGATTCAGGGCCCCCTCCAATTATCCGCAGCTCCAATCCGCGAATCTTCTCGCGAAGAATTCGAGCAGCGTGAATCAACACATCTACCCGTTTCCGCGGATAGAAACGGCACACGCACAGGAGCGTGAACTCCCGCTCGCGAGGAGGAGCAGGATTAGCTGCGAACAGGCTCCGCCATGCCTCGAGATCTATCAGTTCCGGAATTACGATCGCATCGCGCACGCCATACAATTCCTCAAGCCGTCGAGAGCAATACCGGCTGATCGTAATTACCCGGTCTGCTCTTTGGGCATGCAGTTTCTCGAGACGCGCCTGCAGCGCCATACTCGCCCGTGTAAATCCGCTTTCAAACCGAACTGCATCCCCGAGCACCCCTTTGATGGCTGCAATATGCGGTATTCCGCGCCCGCCAGCCAATCCGTAACCGTCCAGATCGAAACCGACAATAGCGTCCGCAGAGAATTGCTTGAATCGCATTTGCTCGTTGAAAAGAATGCGTTCAATTGTAAATACTGGCAAGTGGATTTTTGGCGTGATCAGTTCCACTTCGCCACCCAGTGCTTGAATGCCTCGCGCGAGGGTCTGAATTCCGACGAAACAGCCGCTTCCGCGTCTCACATCAAGCGGAATGGCGGTGATGAACTGAAGTTTCACCCCAGGAGAGATCGTAATGGAGCGCGGATTAACTCAGTCACCACGCCATAGGAGAGATGGGCCAGAAATTCCGCAGCCTCCGGCGATGCGGTCGATCGGGTGATCGGCGGAGCCAGTCCGAGTGCTGGCACCGCCATCACATGCGCTCCTAGCCATACGGCAGCGCCAAACGGAATCCCTTTAGCGAGTGTCACGGAAGGTGCGAATTCGGCTGCCACACTATATGCCGCAGCCATAGCTGCGCCAAAAGCGTAATGCACGAACGGTCCGGCCATTTCCTTTTCCGGGGTCGTAAGTTCGCGTTCGAGAATCGGACGGGAGATCACGCGGGCCACTTTCACCGTCGGATCTTCCGATTTCCGCTGTGAGTTTCCGTCGCCTATAGTTTTGAGAACGAGGCGATGCGTCTGACCCATGGCCCACGAAGCCGCCAACCCTGAGGCAAGCCCCGCCGCAAGTGCTCTTAACACGGATCTGCGTTCCATCGTTCAACAATTCCGGGACGCACTCAGGCCGAGGAAAGATTGTGTCGGAGCACTCGGGCTGTTCTCATGGACGCTTTAACGTCCCCGAGTAGGCTCCGCAAAGCAGGGGAGACGGCAAGAACCCTGCACCACCTTTCCTCACGTGCGTCGTTACGAGTTGGACCGTTGCTTTCCTGACGGCCGTCCTCCTTCGGTCAGCAATCCCGGGTGAAACAGCAAAAGACCCGTCGATCCGCTGTAGAGATTCTATCGCGAAAATCCCCGAAAGCGAGCCGGAAGCGTAAGGACCCGTTTAACCAAACTGCGGTGCACGCCAGATGATCAAGGGATCAGCAAAATCTTCCCGCCTGATGAACCCTTTTCAGCGAGCGTCTGAGCTTCGCCAGCTTCGCTAAGTCTCATCCTTCTTACAATCGGAATAACCAGTTTCCGATCCCTAACGGCATCCGCCATTTGCCGAAGAAGAGAAGCGTCGGGAGTCGCCATAAAGGCTTCCACCCGGATATCTTTTCTCTCGGCATCCTTTGGCTTCCCCAACACGGACCCGAGCACGCCGGCCGATTTTAGTTTTGGAATCAGCTTGCCAATGACATCGTGATCAACTGTATCGGCGATTGCATCCAGTTCCGGCAGTTCGGTTACTTCTCTGGAATCGTCGATCCCAACCACCTGATCTACATCCAACGAATTCGCTTCGAGTTTCTGTGCCGTCTTGACTCCCGCGATGACCCGCGCGCCCAGCGTCTTGGCTAGATATACCGCCGAACGACCTACATTCCCCAGTGCTCCGGTAACGAGAAGAACGTCTCCTCTTTTAGGCCGTATGTGATGTATCAGTTGTGCGCCAGTCGTTACGACGAGCGGCAGAGCACCCGCTTGCTCCACATCAAGGCCATCGGGAATTACTGTGAGGTGATCCGCTCGCGCGGTCAGGTATTCAGCATAGCTACCGTTCACCAACCCCATTACCTTTTGCCCCGGTTCTGGATTCCGGACGTTCACCCCCGCTTTCACTACCGTGCCAGCAACATCGCGTCCCAAAATTGCGGGAAACTTAACCGGCATTCTGTCCTTCGCTGCACCGCTCCGTATTTTCCAGTCGATCGGATTCACACTGGTTGCGGCAACCTTCACCAGCACTTTGTCGGGTCCTGGTTCGGGTGTCGGAACATCTTCGTACCGCAATTGGTCAACACCGCCGTATCCATGTAAACGCACTACTTTCATCTGATCTCTCCACGAGCATAGACAGGCTCCCAGAGCCTTGGCTTCACGCGGAAATTACTTGCCGATACCACCGGCTCGATGAACATCCGGCCCACAATCTCCCTGTCAAGCTCGTTGTGCTCTAAACAGAGCCGCGTCTTTCGCGTCTTCGGCTGCTTGAATGTCTATGAGAGCCGTTCGCTTTTCAACGGAAAAGCGGACATCCTGCTTGGGTAACAAAGTTCGGAAAAATTTTATTCCGCCTCGAATCAGCAGCTTGGCTGCTTTTTGGCGCCCGGATCGCTCTCCCGAGCGGTATCTCTTAATCAAGTTACGTGCGCTAGTCAGTCCCGCTCCCACACGTGCGGGCACACGTGTCATAAGGACGGCGGATTTGGCCCCGCAATCCTTTGGTTGAGCAACTGGCAGAGGCGGACGTGAAGCAGTGCCGGAGCGCGGCGGTTCCGGTACTTGCGACGGGGGTGCATTGCTCTGGACAGGTAATGCATCCCTCTGTTTCGTGGAGACTCCTGAAACTCCTTGCGAACCCAGGACAGCCGTGACAGAGTAGCTGTTTGTATCGGTACTCTCAACGGCTGTCCTGGTCATTTTTATCGAATTCACTTGCGAAACTCCTCCAGGACAAGCGAGAAGCAGGTGTTCTGCTCCTCGATCTCACCGTTTCCAATCCCACTGACGTATTCGCGGATTACCCTCATGGAGCAATAGCGCGCGCTTATGCGGAAGTGAGCGATTTCAACTATCATCCGAGCGCTTCCGGGCTGGAAGAGGCCAAGATTGCAATAACGGAATACTATGCCAACTCTGGTATTGCCATCCCGCCTTCGCAGCTTCTGTTGACCGCGAGCACGAGCGAGGCGTACGCGTTACTTTTCAAGCTGTTCTGCAATCCGGAAGATGAGGTGCTGATACCTCGCCCGTCATACCCGCTTTTCGAGTATCTAGCCGCGTTCGACTGCGTTCGGACCGTCGCTTATAGACTTCTATATGACGGCAGCTGGTTTATCGACTTTGCGGATTTGCGTGAGCGCGTGACGCAGCGCACTCGAGCGATAGTTGTGGTAAATCCAAATAATCCGACCGGCTCATTTTTGGGATCATCCGACGCCGGCCAGCTCATCAGCCTGGCGGATCAGTGGAAACTGCCACTCATCTGCGATGAGGTCTTCAGCGATTATTCGCTCGCGCATTCCGCTGATCGCGTGACCACATTCATCGGGCATGATTCAGTCCTCAGTTTTTCGCTGAACGGTCTTTCGAAAGTTGCCGGCATGCCTCAAATGAAACTCGGCTGGATTGCGATCAACGGTCCGGCCGAAGAGCGGGAAATCGCGCGCCAGCGGCTCGAGTTGGTTCTTGACACTTATTTATCGGTGAGTACTCCGGTGCAGCGCGTCCTTCCTAAACTCCTGAGCATTGGAGCGGAAATACAGCAGCAGATCGGCCATCGAACGAAGCACAATTGGCAGGCGCTTCGCCACGTTTTGAGAGACAGTTCCGCTCACCCGCTGCATACGGAAGCAGGCTGGTCAGCCATTATCCAGCTTCCCGGGACTTTGCCAGAGGAAACATGGATTAATCGATTGATAAACGAGCAGGGTGTAGTCGTGCAACCCGGATATTTTTTCGATATGGCCTCAGAACCTTACGTCGTGGTGAGTTTGATCACGCCCCCCGACATCTTCCTGGAGGGTATCTGCGGACTACGCCAGATGGTTGGCTGATGGTATTGGAATTACAGCAACCGAGATGCTAACCTACACGAGGGTTGCAGGCTAAAGGTTCGAGTTTCAGCTTCAGTTCTCCAGGACGCACAATCTAAAGTGCGTTTGATCAGGCCAGGCGCCATTCTGATAAGCGCTTACGCGCTTCTGTTACTAGCCGCGGTTGTTTCAGTTCCACTACGTCTCAGTGAAATTCTGCAGCTTATCGGCAGCTCTTACCATTCAATCCCGAAGCTGATCGGCTGGGTTGCTCAAACGCCTGCTTCCGCGCCCCTGAATTACTTTGTTCAATTGCCTTTCGTTCTGGGTGCTCGCCCTTCGCGTATCGCGGCGCGCGTGCCGTCTGTGCTGTTCGCCCTGGGATCCTCGTATCTGTTTCTCCGTCTCGCAAACCGCCTCCGCTTGCGTTCGCCCTACTTCGCTTTGGCGGCTTTCATGCTGCTGCCGGTGCATTACCGGTTAGCTACTCAGGGAAGACCTGCGGAGCAAGCATTGTTCTTGCTTCTGCTCGCAACGCTCTGCTACTTGCGCCTGATCCAAGCTCCCGATATGCGCGCCGCTGCAGTGTATGGCGGCCTCTTAGTTCTCTGCCTCTATACCGATCCGTCTTCGTACTTACCTGCCATAGGTTATCTCATTTTTCTGGTTCGATTTCTGAATAGGGCCGACGGGCGGCGCGTGCTCTGGTTTGCTCTGCCAGCTACCGTCATCCCGGTGCTGCTGTTTCTGCCCTACTATGTTTGGTCGCATCCGCAAGCGAATGCGAACTGGATCTTTGAAAATTTCAACTACCCTGCCAATTTCCCCATTTTTCTTCAGTTGCTCCATAGCGCCGCGGCGGGCGGATGGAGCGGATACGTCATCGCAGGCCTGTTGCTCGCCGGTACTTTCGGCGGCGGTTGGGCGTTCTTGCGCGGAACAACTGGCGTAACCACGAGAGATCTCCCGATGGCTTGTCTGTTTGGCGGCGTGATAAGCGCAACTGTCATCCCGATGACCATCGATGCATGGAAGAGCTATTCTTTTTCGCCAACTCATCTGCTCTGGGCCGTTCCGGGGATAATCATCTTGTCGTTCGCCGCGCTCGAATTCCTGATACGAAAAGATCTCATTGACCCTTTAACTATGGGCTTTGCCCTAGCGCTCATTGTGCTTTCCGGCATCAGTGATGCGGGTTATATCGGCTATCGCGCCGAGGATTTGCAATACGAAGCGGCTATGATTCGCCCCGAGTTGACTGGCGATTCCTGCATCGTATTCGTGTCGGAGGGCTTGTCTAAATCAATGTTCCTGCTTTTCGATCCAAGTCTCGACAGCCATGAGTGTCTGAACTTCTTTCATAAACGCCTGGTCCTGGCCAGCCATCCGTATGTTCAGCCGGGCCAGCAGCACTATGCGGAATCCTACTTCACCGGACTGAACTTCGCCAAGAGAAAACGCATCCGGGCAGGAGGCGGGCAGATTGTCATTATGGAGCAGAATCGCTAATCTGGGCGCCTGCCGGCGCGGCACTTTCGACCGCCCGCGGTCTCCCGAAAATATGAGATACTCAGACCACACTGGGAGGTTCCTATGCATGCTAATTGGACCGACCGCCGCTTTCTCACATTTTCGGCAGTTGCGTTATTGACCGTTGCAGTTCATCCGGCGTTTGCCCAAAAAGGGGGCTCCTCTGGCGGCAGCGGTGGCGGAACAAGCGCCGGGTCCCCGGGGGCCATCGGATCGCCCAATCGCACTCTCGGCTCTATTCCAAACTCAAGCTTGGGTTCGTCGAATACCGTAACGCAGCGGCCCATTTTTTTATCGGGCAAGGTGATGTTCGATGACGGCACTCAGGCCAGTCCCGATATCCGAATTGAGCGTGTATGCGGCGGTAACCCGCATCTGGAGACACACACGGATTCGAAGGGTCATTTTTCTTTTCAGGTAGGGCAGAATCCGATGGTCGATACCGATGCGGCGGACGAAACCTCGGGCGGAATGGGACGCCCCAACGGCTCCTTAAACACCTCTCCAGGCGTCTTCGGTTCAGGGAATGGCAACCGCATGGATCCGCTTTGGAACTGTGAACTGCGGGCGGCGTACCCCGGATACCGGTCTGACGTTGTTAACCTTGCGAATCGGCGATCGCTCGACGATCCGGAGGTTGGAACCATCGTCCTGCATCGGCTCGCAAATGTGCAGGGATCAACTATCAGCCTGACATCGGCGCTCGCGCCGAGACATGCCCAGAAAGAGTACGAAAAGGGGATTCAGTCAGGGGAAAAAGAAAAGTTCGACGAAGCCGAGAAACATTTTCGGGCCGCCACTGATACTTATCCGAAGTACGCGATCGCGTGGTTCGCGCTCGGACAACTGGAACGACGCGAGGGCAAGATGGAAGATGCGCGGAAAGCTTATGAATCGGCTATCGCCGCGGATCCCAAGTACGTCAGCCCGTACGATCAACTGGCGTTCCTGTACTCCCAGGAGCAGAAGTGGGAAGAAGCAGCGAATTTCAGCAAACAAGTCATTCAACTGAATCCCGTAGAGTTTCCAATCGATTTCTGGTTTAACGCCATTGCGAATTACAAGCTAAGAAAATTGGATGAAGCCGAGAGAAGCGCGAAAGAGCTTCTGAAGATCGACACCGCGCATAAATATCCCGAAGCCGAAACTATGCTCGCGCAGATCTTGTTGGAGAAACGAAATTATCCCGACGCGGCAACACACCTGCGCGCATATCTTGCGCTGGTTCCAAACGCGAAGAATGCTGATGAATTGAAGCAGATGCTGGCGCGGCTCGACCAGGCAAACGCAGAAGCTAAGAAGTAACGCTCCCGGGCGCATTCAAACGCACGAATGTAAAACGAATCTTCGCGAGAGCTATCTCCACCTGGCTGCCGTTGTTGTTTGCTCTGCGCCGGAGTGTACGAACGAGTTGATCGAACGATCCTAAGGGTTCCAACCTGTTTTCGACGTTGCGTTGAGGTCAATTGTGGTCGGGCTGCCCGCCGCGTTATGCGTGATCACCAGGGAACTGGTTCCTCCAGGTCCGTTGAAGTGGCACACCACGTTTACGGTGCAAGTCTGCGCCGGTTGCAGCGTCGCGGCACCCGGTCCCACGCCGCAGGTGTTGCTGATGCTGTAGTTGGGATCGCTAACCACGATACTCGAAATGGTAAGTGGAGCGGCGCCGGCGTTTGTCAGCGTCAAAGTATGATCAGTCAACTTCTTCGGATCGAAAGACAGGCTGCCGGGAGATACCTTCAGAATCGGGATCGGCTGGTTATCGGCGATTCCGGAAAGCGGAATAATGAGCGGGCTTCCGGCCGCGCTATGAGTGATCTGCAGGCTGCCATTGCGGGTTCCTACAGCGGTTGGGTGGAACCAGACATAGAACACAAGGTGAGCATTGGCGGCGATTGTTATGTCTCCACCCGGCGGCGGTGACCCTGGCAATGGCGAGCAGCTATAGTCTACGTTGGGCGTCCCGGTATCCGTCAATAGAGCGATGGCGGAGATCGTCAGTGATGTGTTGGTGGAAATAGTGGCTGTCAGCTCTGTGCTGGTTGTGCCGACATGTTGAGTGGGGAAAGTCACGGCAGTCGGCGAGACTACTACGGGGGTACCCGGCGGCTTCGGTCCGGCGTCTCCCGAACCTCCCAACAACGGACTGGTGATCAGCCAGGCGTATTTAGAACTCAGGCTCAGGGTGGTTTGCGGCAGAGTCTCCAAAATAACTATAGTTTCGGATGCAGGGCTGTCATTGGCCGGGTGCAACAACATGTCAGGATGTGCGGCCGTGTGGAGCGTCGCCCACTGCCCGTGTGTGCTGGCCTCGACTGGGTAGGATGTAAGACCCCAACGCTGAAGGTCCGGATTATTAGCGCCACCCGGCGGGTACTTCACGTCCTGCTTGATACCGATCGTCTGGGTCGAGTACGCCGGTACGGAATCGGCTGTGACATATAAATTCCCGGTGTGAGTGCGTATGTAGTAGTAGCCGCCGCCCGCGTCTTCAAAGCTGAAATCTTGCGCGTTCGTGCCGTTGGGGTCATATTGCCAGAGCGGCGTTCCGGGAGCTACAGCCGCGCCTTCCACGTCGAGGTGCTTTTGGGAGGCGGTGTACGTGAAATTATAGGGAATAAAGGGGAGAAATAATCCCTTGCGAATTTGTGTACCGAGCACGGAAGAAAGGACGTTCGCCGCGGCGTATCGGGGGCCCAAAAACGGAGGCTTCAGATTGGGATCGGAACTAAGAAAACGGGCGGCGATCGTCTTCATGATGGAAGTGTGGTCGAAGTACTGGCTGGATGTTCCTGCGCCGGCGGCATCGTGACCAAATGCGCTCCCGGCCGCGACCCAAGGTGAGATGACAAAAGCCGGCACTCGAAGTCCGTGCGTGCTAGGAAGCCCTGGCGCGACCTGAGCGGCAGGCGGAGGCGGCACGTGATCGAAAAATCCGCCATGTTCGTCGTAAGTGATGATGAGCATGGTCTTTTCCCAGGTAGGGCTGGCAATGACGGATTCGACCACGCTCTTAACCAGTAACTGGCCCTGGGCGACATCGGCGGGCGGCCCGTCGCAGTTACCGTCGGGCGGAAGCTCAATAAAGTGAGGGTCGATGAAGGTAACGCTTGGAAGGTTCCCGGTTGCGGCGACGTTGGCGAAACCAAGTCCGGGCGCGTTGAACTCAACTATATTCTTGTTATTGAAAGTGTATTGCTGAGCGAATCTCAGGAAGCAGTAGAGATGCTCGAAGTAATTCCATGAGACGCCTCTGGTATCAAGGCTGTCAAAGATGGTTTCGAAAAAGGCCGGGCGAGCGCTGGAATTGCTTAGCTCCCAGAATCCCATTGGATCGATCTTCAGCTTTCCGGAGATCTCATGAAAACGGTTGCAAAACGTGGGACCCGGATGACTGCAAAACCAGCGGTGACAGATAGCGAAATCGCGAGCGAGTGTATCGTAGACCGGCAGGTTGGCCCCGGTGTGGTATTTCATGATATTCGGCCCAACGGTGGGGCCGCTCTGGTCGAAGTAGGTTTGGGCAAACAGGTCCATCTTGCCCCCATTGATGGCTTTCTGGACAGGCTCGAAGCTGTGCGGCGGGTCGGGCGCGAAGACCGTCTCTCCTGTCAGGAACGGAACCGATGGGCAGGGTATGTTGCTGTTGATGTAGTTGATCTCGTTTCCCTTCAGACCGTCGATATCGGTCCGGCCCATGCCTCCTTTTTCCGGCGGCAAACTCAGGTATCCGAGCATCTGATCGAAGGACCGATTCTCCATCGTCAGCACGACTATGTGGTCGATATTTGAAAGCGTCCCCGGATTAAAGTCGACTCCCGCCGGCCAATCGGCTGGAGTGTCGAATTGGAAGGTGGCCTGCGGGCCCGCATAGGTGATCAGTAAATTGTCATTGGCAGCATCGATATGTACGTCGGAGACTTTGCAGACGTTGCTGGCTGGATACGCTCCTCGATGGCCGACAACGGGGCCACCCAGCAGCACCCAATTAAACATGGCATTCAGATTTTCTCTAGAATTCATTCCGAACGGATTTACATCGGATAAAGTGCTGAAGATCCGGTCGCGAATGTTTTGGCGGATTGTGCCGCCCGGATCCCAGGCACTTGTTGTCTTAAGAGTGACCAGGAGGACCCGCTCAAGAAGCGATTTGATTACAGTGTCGAGGCTGGGCGCTATGACGCTGACGGGCTGACCCAGGAAGGTACCGGTGACGAGGAATTCTGGTGGACTGGGGGGGTTAGTTGGCTGTGGCGTAGCCGTCCATTTGGCAGGGTTTAGATCCGGAACCCAACTCATGAGATCAATGGAGTTGCCTACGGGATCGAGCGTTAGCGTTAGTTTCAATTGAATGGAGAATGTTTCAAATTTTGAGGTTGTACCATCCGTGCCCGATACCTCGTTAGGGCCGTCTGTCTCGAACCCCACCGTTACAATGATCGGCGTAGGAGCCTGCGTGGCGTCGAAGACGACCGTCAACGAGTTGCTGTTTATGTCAGTCAGATGATAGGTCGGGTGTTCCTCGCCGAAGAGCACGCTACTCGACAACGGCCCCAGATCGGTGGGGCTGCTGGTCCACGTTACGGGCTCTCTGTAGCCGGGAAGCAACATCGTTCCAGGACGCGGAGGGGCGGCATCGATCGATTGCACGTCGTAGTAGCTAGCTGGCAACCCGCCGGCCGGGTAAGCCGTATGATCAATGCGGATTCGTTCAATTGTGGGTGTTAGGGAGTCGCCGGTTACTCCCTGCCGGCTGTTAATGATTTCTTGCAGCTTGTTGCGAAGCAGAGCCAAAGGAATCAGTTTGGTGTGCGACGGCACGGCTGGACCGGTCAATGGCGCGACAACCGGCTTCACGGTGGGGAATGAATCGCCCTGATAAACGCCGGAGTGCGTCCTCGCATTCTGATTCAGAACGGCGCCCGACGTGGTTGAGGAAAAAATCTGGGCGGCTACGTGATCTTCAAAGTTGAATGTGAATTGCACCGCGTAGTCAAAGCGCCAAGTATCGTTTCCGTTCGGGGTGATGAATATGTTGACGACCGGCAGAACCATGTCCTGAAGCCGGATAGATGGGGAGGCTAGCGGCAGGACATCTCCGAACGTAACGGAGTTGATGGAATTAGGCGGGAACTCCCGCCCAGCAAGCAAATTCTTGGCGACAACCAGGTCCTGACTGGTGGAAGAAGAGGTGCGATTGACGATATGAACATCCAATACGGTGTCCGCGTCTTTGTTATCGCCGCTATCGTCTTTGTGCGTGTAAATGGTGAGACTGACGGCGGTCAAAATGGAGTCCATCGCCGGCCCAGAAAACGGCGCAATGACGGTTTTGGGATGTTCCTGACCGATGCCTGAGTAGTTCCGGTTGTGCTCGTCGAGCGCGATTGCGGTGAGGCCGTTCATTTGAGACGAGAAGGAATAGTTGTAAGTCCTGTCGTCGAAGGCGAATGAAACTGTATAGTTGAACATCCATGCCTGGGTGATAGCCCCCGGCAAGAAATGAACATTGATAACGGGAAGAATAAGCTCTTCAAAAGGAATTGGCTTGGTGCGCAGATTGATGGCAACAGTTTGCGTGGAGGTTGGCTCGGGAGGTAATACGATTGCATCTGCGCGGCCCAAATAGGGATTACAGTCGTAAGGATCGCTGGCCGCGTATTGCTGCCATGCGAGATCGTTGGCAACGTAGGTTGTGTTGGGGTCTGAAGTCGAGGAAGTGTTGCTCCTGTTCTTAATAAAGACAAAGAACCCGGCCGGTAAGGGCTGGGGTTCGTTTTGAACCGCTACCAGGCTGTTCGACTGAGTATTGATTGCAACACTTATGCTGTTGAGGGTTGGCAAACGAAGTCCTCCACTGTCCAGCAGCCCGGAGCATGCACGCGAACACGCATGCTGGCTATCTCAACAGCGCAGGTCAAGCGGCAGCGATAAGTGTGCCCGCTGCTAGCGGGACGCTAAAAGTCAGTTGTGTAGACTATACAGAACGCCTTGCCTCCTGGACAAGGATCTAAAAGATACCGCCGGGATAGACGCATCTGGAGGTCACGAAAACTGCGATGATCATCACCTGGCGTCGAGCCACCGCGAGCGATATGGGGCCGGGGCTATCGATTGAGGAACGGGTGCCGCGAGCGGCACAGATCGGGGGCGAGGCAGCGCTAAAAGTCTGGCGAAATCTGGCAGACAACCAGTTTTTTGTGTCGGCTGTTTACGAAGCGAATCCGCCCATAAAAGGCCGGCGACTGATCGGCTTTGCGGCCGCAGTTTTTGTTTCCTCTCAATTGGCAGAACGTGAGATGGGAAATCTCCAAACAGGAGCTGCGTCTCGGATCATAGCGGGAATCGAACACGGCGATCCGGTACTGGCGAACCGGTTCGATGTGGCGCAAGCAAATGCAGGCCCGGGGCTGGACGTGTTTGTCCTGGAGTGCATGTGGCATGACGAAATCCTGAACGCGGCGGAGCGGCAGGAGCTGTTAACGCGAATCCCGGCCAGCTTTGCAGAAGTCCTGACGGGCTATCGAATTCGAAGAATCGTCTGGGAGAGTATGACGACAGCCGAGAAGGAATTTGCACAGCGATCTATCGTTTATCGAACGGTGGCTGAGTTCCCGGAGCTTCGAAGAGCGATCCACGTGATGGACAGCGACTCGGTCAAGGAAGTGCCCGGGTCTTTGGGCAACGTGATTTTCAGCTATCGGGAACCGAAACTTCGCCTTCGCGAATCGGATCAGGAAATGTTGGCGGCGGCGGTGAATGGATCTACCGACACGGATTTGGCGCGGGAGCTCGGAGTAACGGTGTCGGCCGTGAAGGCGCGATGGCGTTCCACGTTTACCTCTATTGCGCGGAGCGTGCCTCTTCTTGTCGACGACCTTGACGATGGCAGAGGTCGGGGCCTACAGAAGCGGCATCTTGTGTTGGCTTATGTACGCGACCACCCCGAGGAACTGCGTCCGTTTGCCTGGTGAAGAACGGCGTTGTTCGTCTAGCGAACATCACGCGCTAACCGGTCATCTTGCTAAACGGCAAACAGTCGCGTTGCGATCGGCGCCTCATGCATGCGCGTCCGCGCTACTCTGGGATTGGAATGGGATTACCCGGAGAGGCCGCTGATCAGGCTCGGGAGAGGTTAACGGAGCTTCGGCAAACTCTTCTGGTGCTGCACAAAGCTCTACTCGATTCCGAGCGAACCTCCTATGAGATCGTGCACGGGGCGATTCCATCGGCCTCCGCCTTCCTGCAATTACTGATCAACGACAACCGGTTCGCATGGCTGCGGCCCGTCACGACTTTGCTCGTTCAGATCGACGAAACCTTGGCCGCGAAGAAGCCTCCCGCGACCTCACGCGAGTTCCAGCGTCTGATTGAGGACACGCGCGCTCTGTTATCGCCGTCACGCGAGGTGAACGGATTCTGGAAACGTTACTCCGGGGCGATACAGCGGGATCCAGGGGTGGCGATTCTTCACGAGCAAATAGAAAAACAGTTGGCCTGAAGTCCATGCTTCCTAACCCCGAGCAGGATCTTCTCTCGCTGAAAGTGGCTCTCCTCCAGAAGTCCATACGTTTCGGCGAGTTCACACTTGCCTCAGGCGGCAAGTCCGATATCTATGTGGACGCGAGACTTACCACTTGTTCGGCGAAGTGGATCGCTCCCATCGGCCGCGTGTTTCTGAGCAGAATGCGGGCACGCCAGTGGTCTCCGAAGGCCGTGGGCGGCCTGACAATGGGTGCTGATCCTATAGCCCTTGCCATAGCCTGCGAAAGCGTGAATGTGGGGCAAGCAATCGATGCCTTCGTCGTTCGCAAGGAGTTGAAGAAGCACGGCAGGCAAAGAATAATTGAGGGCATTGAGCAGACGGCAGGCCTTCCCGTTGTTATAGTCGACGACGTATGCACGCGCGGAGAGTCGACCGCTACGGCAATTGAAAAAGCGATCGCTGCCGGGATGAGAGTAATTGGGGCGATGTGCTTAGTAGATCGAGAGATGGGAGCCGGGGAACTGATTCGGGTCCGGTTTGCAGTTGAGCTCGAAAGCATCTACACGCTCTCAGAGTTACGAGCGCATCGCAGTGAACTCCCAACCGCTTGTTATACTGGCTCTTTGGGTTCAGTGGATTAGCAGCAGTGTGTCTGCATCTTGCCCGATAATAACCGCTCGCGATTCCCACAGTAACAGCAGAAGGACTTGTCATGCCAAAACGTACATTTCAGCCGAATAACCGGCACCGGGCGAAAACTCACGGATTTCGGACGCGCATGAAGACTGCCGACGGCCGGGCGGTGCTTGCGCGGCGTCGCGCGAAGGGGCGTCATAAGCTGACCGTCAGCGATGAGCCCGCTATACGCGGCGCCAAGTAATCACCGCGGATTTGATTGGGTCCGCTGTCATTTCCCAAATCGAGGCGGATCACCCGGTCGTCTGAATTCCGCAACATCTATCAAAGTGGTGTCCGTATGACCAGCCGTTACTTTGCCGCATTTTGCTTGCCTATCCAGGGCGAGCAGGCGCCGTCGCGTTTCGGATTTACTGTTCCTCGCGCTTTAGGAAAAGCGGTAGTCCGCAATAGGATCAAGCGCCGCATGCGAGAAGCTGTTCGCAATCATATGCAAACTGCTCCTGCGAACTGGGCCGTCGTTTTCAACCCCAGGCGCAGTGTTCTGGAAGCGCCTTTCGAAAACCTGTGCCGCGAAGTCGGCCGAATTCTTGAGCGATGCAAACTATCCTGATCGCCCTGCTCAAAGCATATAAGTGGGTTGTCTCGCCCCTGTTGCCCTCCGCCTGCCGGTTTTACCCAACCTGCTCCGAATACATGAGGGAAGCCATTCAAAAACATGGCGCTTTCAAGGGAATTTGGATGGGCCTGAAACGTCTTGGCCGGTGTCACCCGTTTCATGAAGGCGGCTACGATCCTGTCCGGTGACTATGAGATTAATTTTCAACTATGGCAAATAATACGGGCAGCGGGGTATCTCAGCCGCCTTCGCTAGAAAAGCGTCTTCCGATCGCGCTGGCGCTCATGATGCTGGTGCTGCTGATTTCACAGTATATCTTTAAGCCGGCGCCAGGGCCGAAGCCCGTCGCGCCTGTAGACAATAAAGCCGCCGCCAAGCTGGCTGAGAAACCGGCGGCAACTCCGGCAGTCGAGACTGCGCCGCAACTGGCGAACACAGCAGGCCGGATTGAGGCCCCTTCCGAAATCACGAATGAGATCGATACAAGTCTGTATCACATTGTCTTCACGAATCGCGGTGGAGCAATCAAAAGCTGGGTACTGAAGCGCTATTACGACGACGCAGGCAAGCCTCTCCAAGTAATTAACACTTCCGCTAAGGACTTGCCGCTCCCCTTCACGATCGAGGTCACGGGTCAGAAGCTCTCGTTTGATCCGAACACGGCTCTGTATCAGGCAAAGCTGTCGAACGATGGAGTGGGTATCGAGTATGAGTTCTCCGACGGAAACACCAGCGTCCGGAAATCATTCCAGTTCAACAACAATAGCTATCTCGCGGAAATCAAATCTGTCGTGCTCGAGAACAATACGCCGGTACCGCACCTGTTGATGTGGCGCGGAGGATTTGGCGATCAGAAAGTACGCAACGCCTCAGCCACGGAGCACACCGTTCGTTTTGACACCGCCGCAGGCAAGCTGGTCACAAAAACCACAAAGGACGCGAAGAACGGGCCCATTACAGACACTGGCAATTATACGTTTGGCGGCCTGGAAGATAACTTTTTCGCTGCTGTCGCTCTTCCGGCCGATTCGGCTCCGCTCGAAATTCGCACCTATAGCGATCAAGTGAAGCTCCCGAATGAAGAGAAGCCGGTGATGTATGTGGGCGATGGCATATCCACCGGCGCGCAAAACGATTTCTCGCTCTTTGTGGGTCCAAAAGATATCGATATCCTGCGGCAGGTCAATCCCAAGCTCGGGCAAATTGTGGATTGGGGATTCTTCGGCGTGATCGCGAAGCCGCTATTCCTGTGGCTTAACTGGGTGCATGATCACTGGACCAATAACTATGGCTGGGCGATCATTCTCGTCACCTTGATCATTAATTTGGCGCTGTTCCCCTTCCGGCTCACCAGCTTGAAATCGGCGAGGAAGATGCAAAAGCTGCAACCCCAGATTCAAGCTATTAACGCGAAGTACAAGAACATCAGCATTCGCGATCCGCGAAAGGCCGAGCAGAACCAGGAAGTGATGGCGCTTTATAAGAAAGAGGGCGTGAATCCTGTGGGCGGCTGTTTGCCAATGTTGGTGCAACTGCCGTTCTTCTATGCCTTCTATCGCGTGCTCAGCATCGCCATTGAGCTGCGCCATGCGCCTTGGCTGTGGGTGCCCGATCTCTCTTCGCCTGAATCGCTGCCGATTCATCTTCTCCCGATTATTTTGATCGCCACCCAATTCTTCTCGCAGAAACTAACCCCCGCGGCGGGCGTGGACCCGAACCAGCAGAAGATGATGATGTTTATGCCGCTGTTCTTCGGGTTCATGTTCTATTACGCATCTGCCGGACTTGTACTATATTGGTTGACCGGCAACGTGGTTGGGATCGCTCAGCAACTGGTAATCAACAGGTTCATGCCCTCCCCACCTCCCGCTCTGCCTGCGGCGCCTGCGATCAAGGCGCCCGTAAAGAAGACCGCGAAGAAGTAATCTGCATGAAATACACCGTCGACTCGCTGCGGCCGAAGCTGGACCAATTTCTAAAGCCTCTTCTCGAGCATGCCAATTTCGAGCTTTCTTATCAGTTGCGCGCGGCCGAGAACCCGCACCCGGAAGTTGAGAATCCGGAAGTTACAGTTCGCTTCTCAGGTTCCGACGTTGAACTGCTGCTTGTGAACCGGGCTGAGCTGCTCCTCGCTTTGGAGCACCTCTCGATGGAAGCGCTACGCGTGCCCCTCGAAGATCATTCTCTGATTTCTTTCGATGCTAATGATTATCGGCTGTTGCGAGTGGAAGAGCTGCGCATGAGCGCATTGGCTGCTGCCGAAAAAGTCAAGCGGACCCGTGTCCCCTTCCATTTCAATCCCATGAGCAGCCGCGAGCGCAGGGTCATTCATCTGGCGCTGCGCGAGGAAAAAGATCTCCGAAGCGAAAGCGTCGGTGTTGGGCCGGGGCGCGCCGTAGTCATTATCCCGGCTGATATGCCCACTCCCCCTGCTCCGCCTTTGCCGGCTCGTGGAGCCTATCAGGGCGGTCGCGGAGACGGGTTCCGGCATGCGGACACACGTCACGGCGGCCACGGAAATCGCGAAGCGCGGCCGGGCGGCAGTGGCAGTCGCCCGCCTAGGGGTGGTCGCGGGCGCGGTCCTCGTTAATCGCGCCTTCAATGAATCCGGCCGACACGATCGTGGCCATCTCTACGCCCCTCGGTCGCGGCGGCCTCGGTATCGTGCGCATATCGGGAGATCAAAGCCGGAGGATCGCAGAATCGATTCTGCGTTTTCCGCAGGGCCCTCGCTGGCGTAGTTGGACGAGTGAGCTCGCCGAGCTTGTGGACGACACCGACGCGGTTGTCGATCAGGGTATCGTTTCATTTTTTGAGAAGCCTCGATCCTATACCGCCGAAGATGTGGTTGAGATTTCTTGTCATGGTGCACCCGTAGTGTTGCGGCTGTGCCTGGAAAGAGCGGTGAAGGCTGGCGCCCGAATCGCGGAGCCCGGCGAGTTTACCCTCCGTGCTTATATGAATGGCCGCATCGATCTTCCACAAGCGGAAGCTGTCCGAGATCTGATCGAGGCCACGACTCTCTATCAGGCCCGGGTCGCGGCGCAGCAATTGGATGGATCTGTTTCCCGGCGCATCCGGCCAATCAAAGAACCGTTACTGCAATTGATCGCGCTTCTCGAAGCCGGAATCGATTTCGCCGAAGACGATATCAGCGTTGCGCCCGCCAACAAGATTCTGCGGAGGCTCGGGTCTATAACATCTTCGCTCCAAGAGCTGGTTGCCAGTTTCGGCGCGGGCAAGCTCGTTTATCAAGGATTCACGCTCGCAATCGCGGGCAGGCCGAACGTCGGGAAAAGCAGCTTGTTCAACCGCCTGCTCGAACAAGATCGCGCCATCGTTACAGAGATCCCCGGCACAACCCGCGATACAGTCTCGGAAGCAACTTCGATAGAAGGCATTCCTGTGAAGTTGGTTGATACCGCTGGAATTCGTGAAGGAAAAGATCTGGTCGAGAGTCTCGGAATCGAGCGCAGCTATCAAGCAATGGCGGATGCCGACCTCACGCTGCTGGTCTTAGATCTATCGGCGGGAGTCACCGAAGAAGATCGCGCCTTGCTCGACAAACTGCGCGACCGCGGACCACTCATCGTGGGAAACAAATCCGATTTGGCCGGACAAGCGAACGGTGACTGGCTAGCAGTGTCAGCTTTGACGGGGGAAGGAATCCCGCGGCTCCGGGAAACCATTCTGCAGCGTCTCGCCCCAGACGGACTCGCAACCCCGGAAAGCGGCAGCATCACCAACATCAGGCACGAAGCCCTATTGCGCGAAAGTCTGGAGGCGCTTGAAAACGCCCGCAAGGCCGTCGAGTTTCAGATTCCGCATGAGATGCTGCTGCTCGACCTATACGCGGCCCTGCGGCCCATCGATGCCGTAACTGGCGCGACCACCGCGGATGACATTTTGAACCGCATCTTCTCGACCTTTTGTATTGGGAAATGAGCGCTGCTTACGCCTCACTCCCCGCCGCCACGCTCTGCCGATGCACCGCGTCCAGCACGCCATTAATAAACGACAGCGACTCGTCATTCGAGAACTGCCGGGCTAGCTCGATGGCCTCATCAATAACGACCGGTGCTGGAACGGCCTGCTGGCCCAATTCATAGATGGCCAGACGGAGAATGTTCCGATCCACGACGGCCATTCGCGCGAGCCGCCAATGCTCTGATTTTTCCGCGATTTTCTTGTCGATCTGCTCAGCATTGGCAACCGTTCCGCGCGCCAACTCTTCCATGAATTTGTCCGGCTTCGGCTTTTTCTCGCTCTCTTCGGAATAGAGAGTCTCGTAATAGTGTGAAATCGCGCCGTCGATCGGCTCGCCGCGCATGTCCCACTCGAACAGGACTTGCAACGCTCGTTTTCTGGATCGATGCCGCGCCGCCATCGTTAGTGACTTTCCTTCAATTGCTTGATCAGGTTCGCGAGCTCGATGGCCGCTTCAGCCGCTTCTGAACCCTTGTTCCCACTCTTACCGCCGGCGCGATCCATCGCCTGCTGCATGTCGTCCGTCGTGAGCACGCCGAAAGCGATCGGCACGCCCGTTTCGAGACTCACCCGGCTTAATCCATCAGCTGCGCCGCCCGCCACGTATTCGAAGTGCGGTGTGTCCCCGCGCACCACCGCTCCTAAAGCGATAATCGCGTCACACTGCGACGCTAAAACCTTTGCTGCAATTGCCAATTCCCAGGCCCCTGGTACCTTCACAAAGCTGATGTTTTCGTGGCGGCATCCGTGTTTCTCGAGCATTTCCATCGCGCCTTTGGCGAGCTGCTCGGTGATGAACTCATTGAACCGGCTGACCACTACACCAATGCGCAGATTGGTGGCATCGAGCGATCCCTGAAAGGTTTGATATGACATGCAGCGGAGACGGCGCGCAACGCGGGCGGGCACTTGCTATGGGATAATCCGGTTTTACTCCGTCTCAGTCTACCGCATCCATGGATCCTAGTTTTATACGCAATTTCTCTATCATTGCGCATATTGATCATGGGAAATCGACGCTGGCAGACCGGTTGTTGGAATATACCGGAGCGCTTTCTCAACGGGAAATGATGGACCAGGTGCTCGACACCATGGACCTGGAGCGGGAGCGCGGCATCACTATTAAGGCTCATGCGGTCCGTTTGAATTACAAAGCAGACGACGGAAACATCTACGAGCTGAACTTGATCGACACGCCCGGTCACGTCGACTTCACTTACGAAGTATCCCGAAGCTTGCAGGCATGCGAAGGAACGCTATTGGTTGTAGATGCCTCTCAAGGCGTGGAAGCGCAGACCTTGGCGAACACCTACCTCGCGCTGAATCATGATCTCGAGATCATTCCGGTGATCAACAAAATCGATTTGCCCTCCGCTGAACCCGAACGGATTCGAGAGCAGATCGAGCAGGTGATCGGCCTGGACGCAAGCGATGCGATTCTGGCGAGCGCGAAAAACGGAATCGGCATCAAGGAAACTTTAGAAGCAGTCGTTCGCCGGATTCCGCAGCCCAAGGGAGATCCGAACGCGCCTCTACGCTCTCTGATCTTCGATTCCTGGTTTGATCCTTATCGCGGCGTTATTATTCTCACCCGAATCGTCGATGGCGTGCTGCGTAAAGGACAGAAGATCCGGCTTTGGTCGAACGGGGAAAGTTTTGAAGTGGAGGGCCTCGGATTTCAATCTCCGAAGCCCATCGCGTGCGATGAGCTGACTGCGGGCGAGGTCGGGTTTGTATTCGCAAACATCAAAACAGTTTCCGACGCGCAAATTGGCGACACGATTACGGACGACGCACTTCCGGCCGATGAGCCGCTGCCGGGCTTTCAAGAAGTCAAGCCGATGGTGTTCGCCGGATTGTATCCGGTAGAGTCGCACGAACATGGCCTATTGCGTGATGCTCTGGAAAAGCTCCGCTTGAACGACAGCGCATTCAGCTTCGAGCCGGAAAACTCCGTTGCTCTCGGGTTTGGCTTTCGTTGCGGCTTCCTGGGCCTGTTGCATCTGGAGATTGTTCAGGAACGTCTCGAGCGCGAGTTTCAGATCGATCTGATCACGACGGCTCCCGGAGTGCGGTATCGCGTGACTACCACCAGCGATGAGGTCATCGAGGTAAATAATCCGCAGAGATTCCCGGAGCCTTCTTCCATCAAACAGACGGAAGAGCCGATTATCGATGCTACTGTCATCACCCGGGAAGAGTACATCGGCGAGATTCTCAAACTGCTCGACGAAAAGCGCGGCGTTCAGAAGAAGTTCGAGTATATCGGCACTGGGCGCGTGCTGCTGCTTTATGAGCTGCCGCTAAATGAGATCGTTCTCGATTTCTACGACCGGCTAAAATCCGCGTCCCGCGGCTATGCTTCGCTTGATTATCATCTCTCCGGATATCGAGTTTCGCCGATGGTGAAGCTGGACGTATTGGTCGCGGGAGAGCCTGTCGATGCACTCTCGATGGTTGTCCATCGGGATTTCGCTTATGATCGCGGCAAGGCCTTAATCGAGCGCCTCCGTAAGCTGATTCCCCGCCAGATGTTCGAGGTTGCCCTGCAGGCTGCGATTGGCGCGAAAATTATCGCAAGAGAGACGATTTCCGCCATGCGCAAGAACGTTCTAGCGAAGTGCTATGGCGGCGACATCACGCGCAAACGCAAGCTGCTCGAAAAACAAAAAGAGGGCAAGCGGCGCATGAAGCGCGTGGGTCGTGTCGACATTCCCCAGGAAGCGTTCTTGGCCGTGTTGAAGGTGGGGAGTGAGTCGGGGGAGTAATGGGTTGCCTGTTGGAACTCCTTACCGGTTATCAGCAGCATTCGCCTTCATGTAGGCGCGCAGGATAGCATTGATCCGCGTCTGATATCCTCGCTCCCGCCTGAACCATTCGAGCAGATCAGCATCGAGACGCATAGTCACGATCTGCTTGCGGCCCGGCCACACAACTTTGGCACTCTTCCAGAACTCTTCGTTGGTGGCATGTACCTCGAAATCAGACTCGATACCCTTGCTGATGTCGGCATCGCTCCTGCTGCGCAGTCTCTTCCAATCAGTGCCCGGCGTGCGCTTAAGCTTGGATGTTCTGCCAATAGATGCGCCGCTCATGCGGCTCCGCTCGCCACGCCGAGATGATGCGTCTTTCGTCATTGTCCCTGTCGGTGTAAATCACCGTTACTTCTAGTCCGTTCGCGAGGCCGATAGCATAAATCCTGGTTTCGCCGTAGCTGAAGCGTTCATCGATCTGCTCGAGCGTTGGCCCTTCAAAGATCCGGATCGCATCCTCGAAAGCGATCCCGTGCCGTGCAAGATTGCCGCGGTTCTTTTCTTCGTCCCAACTATAACGCATTCTGTGTATTTACACAATGTAAATAAGCAGATCACAGCGGCATATTCCCATGCTTCTTCCGCGGCATCGTATCCGCCTTATTTGCCAGCATCCTCAATGCGCGAATGACCCTGGGCCGCGTCTCATGGGGCTCGATTACGTCATCGATGTAGCCGCGCTCTGCCGCGACGAACGGGTTTGCGAACCGATCCCGATACTCATCGATCTTGGCTTGCCGGTTTTCTTCTGGATCGATGGATCGCTCCAACTCGCGCCGATAGAGAATGTTGACCGCGCCCTCCGGGCCCATGACGGCAATCTCGGCCGTCGGATAGGCGAAGTTTACATCCGTCCGAAGATGTTTCGATCCCATAACGCAATAGGCTCCCCCATACGCTTTCCGCGTGATGACGGTGATCTTCGGGACCGTCGCCTCCGCATACGCGTATAGCAGTTTCGCGCCATGCCGGATGATGCCTCCGAATTCCTGAGCCGTACCCGGTAGGAAACCGGGCACATCTTCGAATGTCAGGATCGGGATCTGAAAGGCATCGCAGAAACGCACAAATCGCGCGCCTTTGGTCGAGGAGTTGATATCCAGGCATCCGGCAAGGTGCGCCGGCTGATTCGCAACAACGCCAACTGCCTCACCGGCCATCCGGGCGAACCCGACTACGATATTGCGCGCGAAATGTTCGGCGACTTCGAAGAAGTATCCATCGTCTATTACGCGGCAGATGACGTCCTTGATGTCGTAGGGCTTGTTCGATTGGGCGGGTATCAACACATCGAGCTCATTGTCGGCGCGATCCTCGGGATCCTTGCTCGCCTGGCGAGGTACGCCGTCCAGATTATTCTGCGGCAGAAAACGCATTAATTCGCGAATGCTGCGAAGGCAATCCTCGTCATCCGCCGCCAGGAATTGTGCAACGCCGCTCGTCGAATTATGTGTCATTGCACCGCCCAGGTTCTCTTTCGTGACGTCTTCGTGCGTCACAGTCTTGATCACATCAGGACCAGTCACAAACATGTGGCTGGTGCGATCCACCATAAAAACAAAGTCCGTGAGCGCAGGCGAATATACTGCGCCGCCGGCGCAGGGGCCCATGATGGCCGAAATCTGAGGCACAACTCCGCTCGCAATCGTGTTGCGCAAAAATATGTCGGCGTAGCCGGCGAGCGAAACCACCCCTTCTTGAATACGAGCGCCGCCGGAATCATTTAACCCGATAATCGGAGCGCCCGTTTTCAACGCCAGATCCATCAGCTTGACGATCTTCTGAGCATTTGCTTCGGAAAGCGAACCGCCGAAAACGGTGAAGTCCTGCGCGAAGACAAAGACTTGACGCCCATGGATCAGCCCGTATCCGGTTACGAATCCGTCGCCATCGATCACATTGTTCTCCATGCCGAAGTTATGGCATCGATGCCGAACCAGTTTGTCTAACTCCTCGAAACTGTGTTCGTCCAGCAGCAGCTCAATACGTTCCCGGGCCGAGAGCTTGCCTTCCCGATGCTGCCGCTCCTTCCGCTCCGCGCCTCCGCCTTCTTCCGCCCTCGCATGTCGCCGCCGAAGCTCTTCCGATCGGTTCGAGATCATGTCAGATAGTATCTATGACCAGTCCGCGCGGAGTCGTGGTTGGAACTGCAGGCCACATCGATCACGGAAAAACATCTCTCATTCGTGCATTGACCGGAATCGATACAGATCGTCTTGCGGAAGAGAAAAGGCGCGGCATTTCGATCGATCTTGGATTCGCCCACCTCAATTTGCCAAATGGCCGTCGCATCAGCTTCATTGATGTTCCCGGCCACGAGCGGTTCGTCCGAAACATGCTCGCCGGCGCCGGCGGAATTGAAGCCGTTCTCCTGATCGTGGCCGCTGACGAGTCCGTCAAACCGCAAACGCGCGAGCATTTTGACATATGCCGCCTTCTAGGCATCCAGCACGGCATTATCGTGCTGACCAAAACTGATATGGCGGCCCCCGAACAGATCAAGATCACGAGCGAAAACGTGCGAAGGTTGTGCGCAGGTTCATTTCTCAGCGAAGCGCCCGTGGTTCCTATCAGCGCTGTTACCGGAGCGGGATTGGCTGATTTGAAAAATGAACTCTCGTCCTTGGCGGATCGGGTTATCCCTCGTGACAGCGCGGGCCTCGCCCGTCTTCCGATCGACCGCAGTTTCGCGCTCAAAGGTTTCGGGACGGTAGTAACTGGCACGCTGTGGAGCGGCCATCTGCGGTCGGGTGATACGGTTCAGGTTCATCCATCGCGAAAAAACGCGCGCATTCGAGGACTGCAAGTACACGGAGAGCAGGTCGAAATCGCAATTGCCGGAGAACGCACGGCTGTCAATCTCAGCGGCATTGACAGCTCGGAGATCCACCGAGGAAACGTTCTCACCAGCTGCGAAGTGATCGAGCCGGCGAAGGTGGTGGATGTCTCTGTCGACTGGCTGGATCGGTCGGATATCCCCAGCAAACGCGGCCAGTTCGCTTTGCATATTGGAACTGCGGAAATTCTTTCCACTCTGAAAATCCTGACGAAAACAGATTCGCGAACACTCGCGCGCTTGTGGCTTTCCGAATCCTTTCTGGCATTCCCGGGCGACCGCTTCGTGCTTCGCAGCTTATCGCCGCCTCACACCGTCGCCGGTGGCTACATCATTGACGCCTTTCCACCTAATCGACTCAATCGCGCCAAAACCGTCGCTCGATTAGAATCGCTCGCGCACGCTGATTTCGCAAAACGAATTCAGGTCCTGGTCGAAGAGGCTGCAAACGGTAGCCGCTTGCCGGATCTTATGCGCTCGACCGGAATGCGAGGGGACGAGCTTAAATCACTGATCGCGAAGAATCCTCAACTTGTGTTTTCAGACGCCGCTCAGCGTGTGGTCAGCCAAGCATGGATCGAAGAAAGACGCCGGAAACTCGTGGATTGGCTGAGCGACTTTCATCGAGAGCATCCGTCCGCGCCAGGCGCGCCGGTATCGCTCGCCCGGATGGGTTTGGAGCCGAATCTCTTCTCGCTCATCTTTGACCAACTGCCGGCAGTACGGTTGCAAGGCGATACAGTATGTCTCCAAACACACAAGCCGCGGCTCAGTGATGGCGAGAATCAGGCTCTTTTACAAATAGAACGGGCGTTCCGGCAGGCCGGTCTTCAACCTCCTCCTCCAAGCGAAATTTTGAAGGCTGCGGGGTGCGATTTCAAGAATGGCCGTGGCTTAATGGAGACACTGATAAAGAACCAGAAGCTGGTGCGCGTCACAGAAGATCTCGTTTTCCATTTCGACGCCATTTCCCAGGTGCGTAAATCGCTTTCGGCTCACAAAGGCCGTAAGTTCTCTGTTCCCGAGTTCAAAGAATGGACAAAAATCTCTCGCAAATATGCGATCCCTCTGCTCGAATATCTGGACCGCCAACATGTAACGCGCAGGGAAGGGGATTCCCGGGTCGTGCTCTAAACCACTTCGAAAATCAAACATTTCAGATAATGCGTTTCAGGCACGGTGAGTAGGATCGGATGATCTTGCGCCTGTGTGCGGCGCTCCAATACGCGCAGTTGCTTCCCGCAATCGAGCGCTGCTGAGGCTATCACCTCTAGCAGGCGCGCCTCGGTCATGTGGTGAGAGCAGGAGCAACTCACCAGAATCCCGCCACTTCGCAATAGTCTCAGCGCTCGCAAATTTATCTCTTTGTAGCCGCGCGCCGCGCCCTCTAAAGCCGAGCGCGATTTCGTAAAGGCCGGCGGATCCACGACGGCTAGGTCGAAGGTGCGTCTTGCGCTCACCAAGCCTGGCAGATAGTCGAGCACGTTCGCTTCCTGGAATTCAATATTTGCCAGGCCATTTAACTTCGCATTGGTCCTCGCTATCTCTAATGCAGGCCCGGAACTATCCACCGCTTCTACCGATTCGCAAACCGAGGCCAAGTGCAGCGCGAACCCTCCCGTGCCTGTGAAGCAATCCAGCGCTCGCCCGCTTCCATAGCGTCGCGCGGCCAAGTAGTTCTCGCGCTGATCCAGAAACACGCCCGTCTTATGACCGGTAAGAAGATCTGCTTCACACGTGAGGCCGTTCATCTGTATCCGCACGCGTTCGGACGCATCTCCTGTTAGAATTCGGACCTCCTGAGGCAGATTCTCCTTCGCCCGGACAGCCACATCGTTCCGCGCGACAATACCTTTTGGTTTGAAAACCTCATTGAGCACACTTGTGATCTCACTCGTCAGGCGATCCATGCCTTGATCGAGCAACTGCACGACGAGCCACTCGCCGTAACGGTCAACGATCAATCCGGGGAGCAGATCTCCTTCGGCGTAGACCAGCCGGTAAGCATCCGAATCCGAAACAAAACGTTGGCGATAAGCATACGCGCCTTCAATCCGCTTACGTAAGAAGCTTTCGTCGATTGTTTCCACATGACTCGAAAGCAACCGTAAGGCGATCTGCGAAGTGGAGCTGTAATGCGCCACACCGAGTGCCCGGCCCTTGTGGTCAACCACGCGGACCGCGTCGCCAGGGCCAGCCGATCCGCGTTCAATGACGTCGCTCGAAAAGATCCAGGGATGTCCTGATGCGACTCGATCCGCGCCTTTACGGTTTACTCGGACGGTCGGGATCGCCGGCATGGCCTCATTTAACCGAGCCAACGAAAGCTGTGAGGCGTGCGCCGTAAGGCGTCTCCTGAATGCGGCGACCGAATTTGGGTCTTCCGCCATCTACCGAAAAGCCCGAGAGAAAGACGCTGGGCGGGCGAGTAGGCGCGCTCTTCGGCGCAGGAATTGAGAGATAGTGGATCTGTTGTTTTGCAGCCGAAAGGAGCACATCAGCAAGCACATGCCAGGACCCTTGTGCCGCCCTGCAATCTCCAAACATGCTCAGCATTTCGTCGCCGAATTCATGCCGAAAAGGCTTCGGGTACAGCAGCAGGACCCGCCGATATAACTTGCGTGAAATTGATCCAGTCACTCTGCCCTCCTCGGTTTCATTCCCTGTAGGCAGCGCTTTGTTTGGCGGACCAAATCATCGAGACGACTAATCTCGCATGAAAGAGCAGCTTTCCCTGCAGCGGTCAGACGATAGAGGCGTTTGTCGTTCTCAGATGCAGGTTTCAGATCGCGAACCCACTCCTGTTCCATGAGGCGTTTTAGGTTATCGTACAGGGTACCGGGGCCAATTCGGATTCTGCCTTGCGACTGAGCAGACACCGCCTGGATGATTCCGTAACCGTGAAGATCTTCAATTGCCAGCGCAGCCAGAATCTGAAGCGCTGCTGGTGACAACGGCGAGGGGATCTTGCCTTTTGCCTCCATAATCGAAACCCGACTATATCAGAACCCGACTATCCGGTCAACTCCGCCGCACAATCCAGCGGGTGTTGCCACATCCTGCTTCATAAGGATCCTTCGTCTCAATCATGCGCGCCGGCTTCCAGGTCCGAAGCAATCGCGCTGGCAAAGTTGCCGGCGTTGCGCGGTCGCCGAGCCGGGTCAAATTCGAGCGCGGACGCGATCAACTCAATAGAAGGGGAGGAAAGCCTGACTGCGAGTCCAGCCAGCAGCTCACGCACCCGATCAGGCAAATCCATCGAGGCGTCGGGCAGAAGTTCTGATAACCGGGTACCGGTTAACATTTCTAAGAGCACTTTGGCCAGGCTATAAATGTCGGTCGCCGCATCCGCATAGCCGATCGCCTGTTCGGGCGCCATGTAATAGATGGTTCCCGCGGCGCGCGATAACCCGTGAATCGTTTCATCGGGATTCCGAACAATCGCAATTGAAAAATCGATCAATACGAGGCTCGCTTGAGCCGCTCCGGTGGCACGAATCATGAGATTCTCCGGTTTCAGATCGCGGTGACAGATGCCGCATGCGTGAATCGCATCCAGGGCTGCTCCAGCCTGTCTGAGCAGAATGGCGGAATATTGCGAAGATAGAGCGCCGGACTCGAGCAACTCGCGCAGAGTTTGCCCTTCGATGAATTCCATAACCAGATAAGGCGAGCCTGCGGGGGTGGTTCCATGGCCGTAAATCTGAACAACCTTTGGATGGCGCACCTGTTGAAGGGCGGCCACCTCCCGCTCGAACTGGCGCCGCAGCCAATCCTTATCGCTTAGCTCGGGTCGAAATATCTTAACGGCACAAGGCCGATTATCAGCTTGCAGATCTTGGCCATCGAGAACGGCGGCGAACCCGCCGCGAGCGATGACCTGATTCAGACGATAGCGTGAATCGAGAATCTGGCCGACCAAGCCCTGCAATTCCGGGGAGAAAGCAGCCAAGCGCCACTCGGAAAGATTTGGGAAAGCCTTACCGGCGCGCTCGCGCTGTTTCCTGTGCCAGCGGTAAGCGGCCATTGCCCCGGACAACCCTGCGCCGGCGCATGCCAAAAGAAAAGGCCAGGCGATCCAGAAAGGCTTGGTGACCTCGAACGCTTCGCTTTGAATGGCGGACCATGGGCCAGTGAACAGCCTGGCTTGCAGCTCTAACGTGTGGCTCCCCCAATGAGGCTTGCCCAAGCCGATGTCCAGAGCTCGGGTTTCGCGCCACGCGGGCTGATCCGGCAGCACGCGATAGCGAAAGCGGAGCGCGTTCCGCCGGTCGAACTGCAGCGAGCCAACGAAAGCTGTGAGGCGCGTTCCGTACGGCGTCTCCTGAATGCTGCGACCGAATTTGGGTCTACCGCCATCTACCGAAAAGCCCGAGAGGAAGACGCTGGGCGGGCGAGTAGGACGCAAGAAATCCGGTGGAGGCGTGAAGTGAAAGATGGCGCTGTCTTGCGTTCCCCACCAGACGGAGTCGTCGGGATCGCTCAAGAAGGAGTTCGGGATTATCGACGAACGAAGGCCATCAGTGGTGTTGAGCTCGATCCACTCCCCATCTTCCGCGTTCGGCGAGTCCGCGACGTGCATACTATCGACACCGCCGCGCCAAAGCCAACCCCGCGAATCCGTGTCGAAATGGTAGGTAGAGGCGGGGCCGATCCCTTCGCCACTGCGGTATTGCCGAATCGAGATCCGGTTGCCGCCATAACGCCGGATCAGGGCGAAGGCCTGAGCTGAGGAATAGGCGAACCAGACATCGCCATTCGGAAGTATTTTTGCGGACCGGCAGGCATTCTCGAGAAGGCCATCGGCGGTAGAGACGTGACGTATCCCGGATCTGTCGAAGGTCACCAGCCCGCCCGCGTAGCACGCTGCAAACCTCGGGTCGTGTTCGCTGCTCAAAGGAGCAGAAACAAATCCGAGTTCCCTGCCCGTCCGAACGAGGCGGTTGATGGATGTGTCGGAGAACCAAACCGGACCATTTGGAGTTGTTGCAATGTGATACGAGGGCGGGTCCAAACCTTTCGGAGACTGCGCCAGCAGCGTCCCGTCAGAAGCCAACTGCACGACGCCGCCATGCCTCAAACTGGCATACAGAGTATTACCTGGCCCAGGGAATAGATCATGTACGCCGTCTAATTTGTTAGTCGTTCCAAGAGGAAGCCAGCGGTCCCGCTCCGCGCTCAACACAGCAATGCCTGCGCCGGAGACCGCGAATACCTTTTCGTGCAAACGGAGCAGCGAAAATGGAAGATCCAGGCCGTCATGCGCGGTCCAATACTCGGCCCTGAAGGGATACTGCCAGCGGAACAAACCGTTGCTGCCGCTCAGCCACACAGTACCATCGGGAGAGACAACCGTATGATTGGTATCCGGAAGCCCATTGCTTCCCCGAAGGACGCGGAATGCGCCCGGGCGTCCGATCGCCAATCTCGATCCGCTTGGCAGCCAAATCGATCCATCCGCATCTTCTGAGATATCCAGATCGCTGCCCGCGACTTCAAACGGCAACTCCTTGGGAGCCGCGTCTCCGGGACATTGATAAGAAGTCGTGAGCGAGGCCGACCGAAACCAGACACAGCCGAAACGATCGCGGAGCACGGACTCGAGCCCCGGGTAGACATCCCGGTGCCGCAGCGGGCCGCCTGAATAACCGGGATGCCACTCCGCGATGGTTTGCGCCGGAAGTTCGCACCAGGCGTCCAGGCAGGCATATGTGACATTTCCGTGCTGATCCACCTTCGCATATTCGCCGCTCCGAGCTTTCCAATCGGCGAGCTTCACTCCGGTCCATTTGCCACGATCTTCGGCGAACCGGTAGAGATCTGCGTTGCCCGGCCGAGCTGGCCCTGCGAAAACGAGTACCAAGCCGGGACGAACCGCAACTACGCTTCGGGCGTAGTTAAGTTGCATCGTTTGCAAAACTCCCTTGTGGAAGCGGCAAAGTCCATGGGCGCCCACGCTCATCCAGATGCCCCCTTCGCTGTCTTCTGCAAGAGCTCCGCCCGATCCCGCCGGAAGTCCCAGATCTTGCGCCGAGAAAAACCGCTGCCCATCGAAATAGCGCCGACCGTCGGCCGCGCTCACCCACAGTCCGCCGCGATCATCCAGCAACATAGTTGAGGCTCCGCGCGAATTACCAGTTACGTCGATGAACGGATACTGCTGACCCAAGAGGGCAGCGGTCGAGGCGACGATAAGGGCGGCCGGCCTAAACGCGCGCATTAAGATCTATCTGCGTAGAATTCTGTGAAATCAGCCAGAAACGCTCGCTAATGGCTTAGCTTCCGTCCGCCGTCGAGCCGGTCTTTTATCCAGTCGCGCCCTTTCGCCCAGCGGCGACGAACCTGCCGCAGGGTCAAGCCGGTTACATCGGCGATCTCCTCGAGCGTGAAGCCGGCAATATAATGCAGGTCGACGACACGCACCGATTCGGGATGCTCTTTCTCCAGGCGCTCCATAAGCAGGCCGATTTCTACCAGAAGGGCGTGATCGGGAGTGAAAGGTTCTGCTCCGGAGTCTTGTAGGGACGTCGGCATATCGCCGCTCCCCCGTCGCTGCGCCAAGCGGCTGCGAGCGAAGTCAACCAGCACGCGGCGCATGGCGAGCGCCGCGACTGAGTAAAAGTGCGTCCGGCTGGTTACCTTCCAGCCGCCTTTGTGCAGGCTTTTCAGCCATGTCTCGTGGATTAATTCAGTTGGGCTGAAGGGTACGATGTAGCGCTCTCGCCCCAACTCACGAACCGCGATGCGATGCAACTCGGGAAGCACTTGACGCAGAAGGGCGTCGGCGATTTCCCGATCTCCATCGGAGAACCGCTGCAATTGCTCGGTGAGGTTGAGCGAATTTTCCATAAAAGTGGATTCGGGTGTGGCCGCAAAGCTCGCTTATTCCGCAGATCCAGACAGCAGAGGACATGAGGGTTGGAAACGATCCTATCAGAGTACTTTGCGAACTTAGGAGGATTTTCTATGCATGTCAGGCGAATAAGCCTCTGGGCGATTACGATGCTGCTCGGCCTTGCGGGAGCGCTCTGTGGCGATACCTTCAAGGCTGGAGACATCTTCTATGGCACGAACCAAGGCGACACCGTCGAATGGTATCGGTCGAATGGAACGAAGGTAGCCGATCTGTCCGCCAGTGGCGTCGTCGCAGACTTTCTCGCATTTGATGCGTCCGGGCAGCTCTATGTCAGCCAGGAGGGAACCGTAGGCAAATTCGACACGCATGGAGATTTTCTGGGCACGTTTGCAACGACCGCCGGCGGGGAGCGGGGCGGGTTGGTCTTCAATAAAGCGGGCGATCTATTTGCGGGCACCACAAACGGAAATCTCAGTGCCGGCAGCGGCATTTTCGAGTTCAATACATCGGGCTCGCTGATTCATACGTACTTACCGGGAACGGTCGTTGACGGAGTGGCCCTCGAGTCCAATCAGAACGTACTGCTGTTTACCGATGAATCGGACACTGTGCATTCGCTGAACCTGACGACAAACCATGAAACGGCTTTCGCTACCACAGCTGGTGGAGCGGACGCCGGACTGACCATTCTGCCAAATGGCGACGTGCTGGTAGCCGGCTTCACCTCTAACGAAGTCTATCTACTCGATAGCCACGGCAACCTGATCAAGACGTACAGTGCCGCCGATCCTGTGGACGTCGTTCTCGATCCGAGCGGAAGTTCCTTTTGGGTCTCGAATTACTTTCAATCAACCGTGGAAGAGATTAACCTTTCGACAGGGGGTGTGGAAGACACGATCGGCGGAAGTGGCGCGAGAGCCGCCGGGCTCGCAATCTTTACGGTTTCCTCCGTTTCGACTCCGGAGCCCGCTTCCGCTGGTCTTCTGTTGGCGGGACTGGCTGCTTCGATTTTGCTCGCGCGCCGCCGCGCTGCTAATTAGT
>CAVWUV010000005.1:0-164937 GCA_963758245.1 uncultured Acidobacteriaceae bacterium
CGCGCCCCGAACCTGCACTGATTTTCCATCGCTGGGCTAACCTGAAATTAGAACCAAGATGGCGACGACGGTCACCGGCCCTCGTGAAGTTCGGCCTGCGCGTTTCTGGGCGTCCACCAATGGCAAGAAGATCATCATGGCGATTACCGGCGCCATTTTGTTCCTCTTTGTCATCGGTCACATGCTGGGCAATCTGCAGGTCTTCGCAGGTCCCGACAAGCTCAACGGCTACGGCCGTTTTCTCCATGGCGTTCCGGAAATTTTGTGGGCTGTTCGCGTGGTGCTCATCGCTTCCGTCGTGCTCCACATCTGGGCTTCCGTTGAGCTCGCCGTCCGAAAAACGCGGGCGCGCCCCGTCGGTTACACGCAAAAAGAAAACATCGCATCCAGCTACGCCTCCCATACCATGTATTGGAGTGGACCCATCATCCTGGCCTTCGTGATCTATCACCTGCTTCATCTGACCGCAGGTGTGATTCACCCGGGTGGCGACTTTATCGATGCAGATGTTTATCACAACGTTGTTTCAGGATTTCAGGTCTGGTACGTGTCCGCCTGGTACATCTTTTCGATGATCCTCCTCGGTTTTCACATCCGGCACGGCGCGTGGAGCATGTTTCAGTCGGTCGGCATCAACCATCCGCGGCACACGCCCATCCTGAAAAATGCGGCGCTCACGCTGGCAATCGTCATCGTAGCCGGATATATCTCGATTCCGCTGAGCGTCATGTTAGGTCTCATCAGGTAAATGGAACTTCAATCGAGAACTCCTTCGGGTCCTATCGAGCAATCCTGGGACAAGGCGCGGTTCGAAATGAAACTGGTGAACCCCGCGAACAAACGCAGGCATTCGCTAATCGTGGTCGGGTCTGGGCTCGCCGGCGCTTCTGCCGCGGCAACGCTCGGAGAGCTTGGCTACAACGTGAGCTGTTTCTGTTTTCAGGATTCTCCGCGCCGCGCGCATTCCATCGCCGCGCAGGGTGGCATCAACGCGGCAAAGAATTATCAAAACGACGGCGACAGCGTGTACCGCCTGTTTTACGACACGGTAAAAGGCGGAGACTTCCGCGCGCGCGAAGCCAACGTGTACCGGCTGGCGCAGATCAGCGTAAATATTATCGATCAATGCGTCGCTCAAGGTGTGCCTTTTGCGCGTGAATACGGCGGAACACTCGCAAACCGTTCGTTTGGCGGCGCTCAGGTTTCACGCACGTTTTATGCGCGGGGCCAGACCGGGCAGCAGCTCCTTCTCGGCGCATACCAGGCTCTCGAACGGCAAATACAGGCCGGCACGGTCACCATGTATCCGCGCACCGAAATGCTCGATTTGATCGTGATCGATGGTCACGCTCGCGGCATCGTCACTCGAAATCTCGTCACTGGCGACATCAACACGCACTTGGCGGATGCCGTGATTCTCGGCACCGGCGGTTATGGGAACCTCTTTTATCTCTCGACGAACGCGAGAGGCTCAAACGTAACCGCCATTTGGCGCGCGCATAAGCGTGGCGCGCTGTTTGCGAATCCATGCTTCACTCAGATTCACCCCACTTGCATCCCCGTCTCCGGCGATTACCAATCAAAGCTGACGCTGATGAGTGAATCGCTGCGCAATGACGGCCGCATCTGGGTGCCTAAGAAGAAAGGTGACAAGCGGCCGCCCAATCAAATACCGGAAGCAGACCGCGACTATTATCTCGAGCGGCGTTATCCCAGCTTCGGGAATCTGGTTCCGCGCGATGTGGCCTCTCGCAACGCGAAATATGTTTGCGACGAAGGGCGCGGCGTAGGCGAAACCGGCCTCGGCGTTTATCTTGATTTCGCCGATGCCATCGGGCGTCTCGGCCGCAAAGCAATCGAAGAGCGCTACGGCAATCTGTTCGATATGTATCAGCGCATCACGGACGAAGACCCGTATGCGGTTCCCATGCGCATCTATCCCGCCATTCACTACACCATGGGCGGGCTTTGGGTCGACTATCATCTGATGAGCACCATTCCCGGGCTTTTTGTAATCGGCGAAGCGAATTTCTCCGACCACGGCGCAAACCGGCTCGGCGCGAGCGCGCTCATGCAGGGTCTCTCAGACGGTTACTTTATCGTGCCGTATACGGTAGGCGATTATCTCGCCACGAACAAACTCGATAGAGTGAGTGAAGCTCATTTCGAAGTTCGCAACGCTGTAGCCTGCGTTCAGCAGACCGTACAAAAGCTGCTGGCGATCAACGGCAAACGCACCGTCGATTCATTTCATCGGCAGCTCGGCAAAATCGTCTGGGAATATTGCGGCATGTCGCGCACCGCTCAAGGCCTGGAGACCGCGATTGAAGAGATCCGCAGCCTTCGCGAAGAATACTGGCAGAACGTCAAAGTCCCGGGAAGCGGCGACGACTTCAATCAGAGTCTTGAGAAAGCCGGTCGCGTCGCAGATTTCTTCGAGCTCGCCGAATTGATGTGCGTAGACGCGCTCGAACGCAATGAGTCTTGCGGTGGTCACTTTCGCGAGGAATACCAAACGGCCGATGGCGAAGCGCAGCGCGATGACGAGGAGTTTTCGTACGTTGCCGCCTGGGGCTATCGAGGCTATGGCAATCGCGAGGACCTCTCGAAAGAGCCGCTCGAATTTCAATACGTTCACCCCAGCCAGAGGAGCTACAAGTAATTTGCGAATTACGTTGAAGATCTGGCGTCAGAAGAGCCGAAACGCATCGGGTAAGTTCGTCAGCTATCCAGTCGAGAACGTGAATCCCGATATGTCGATGCTGGAGTGCCTGGATGTACTGAATGAGCAGCTTATTGAAAAGGGCGAAGATCCGGTAGCGTTCGAGCACGACTGCCGTGAGGGTATTTGCGGCTCTTGCGGATTCATGATTAATGGCGTCGCCCATGGTCCGCTCCCGGCCACCACGGTTTGTCAGCTCACGATGCGCCATTTCAAAGATGGGCAGGTATTGGTTCTCGAGCCATGGCGCGCTCGAGCGTTTCCATCAATCAAGGATCTGGTAGTCGATCGCCGGTCTTTCGATCGTATTATTGCGGCAGGCGGTTACATTTCCGTCTCGACGGGCAGCGCGCCTGACGGCAACGCCATTCCAGTGGCTAAGGAAACTGCCGACCGGGCGATGGACGCCGCGACTTGCATCGGCTGCGGCGCTTGTGTGGCCGCATGCCCCAATGCCTCCGCCGCTCTATTCACCGGCGCAAAAATGACTCACCTGGGCATCTTGCCGCAAGGCAAGCCGGAGCGCGATGTGCGCGCGATTCGCATGGTTGCCCAGATGAACGAAGAAGGCTTCGGCGGATGCACGAACATCGGTGAGTGTACCGGCGTCTGCCCGAAAGAAATTCCGCTCGAAGTGATCGCGGCGATGAATCGCGATTACTTCCGCGCAAGCTGGCGCGAGCGTGACAACGTCGTTACTACAATTCGGCCATTCACGGAATGGAGCACTGGCTCAAAGCTGCAAAATGATCCACACGCCGGCACATAGGCAAGAATCGGGACCGGCTATGAGCGTTAAGAAAACCAGGCAGGTAAGGAAGGCAATAACAGTCGATCCGGAATTTGAGTCGATTGCTGCCGCTTTCACCAAAGATCCGCAGGTCAGCCACCCGGGCGGGAAGGGTTTTGGCTCAGGCGCCCTCAAAGTGAACGGCAAAATCTTCGCGATGAAATCCTCGAAGGGCGAGTTCGTTGTGAAGCTTCCAAAGGAGCGCGTCGACGAGTTGGTCACATCCGGGCAAGGTGAGCGGTTCGACCCCGGCCACGGAAGGCTAATGAAGGAGTGGATAGCCCTGGCAGACCGAAAAGCCGACCGGGTTGAACTCGCAAGGGAAGCTTACGACTTTGTGAAGCGAAGCTAACGATTGCTGGTCGCGCGCAAAGATCGAGACGCGCTGAAAGCCAAGGTGCCCGCGATGGCCTATGACGAAAAGATAGCCGAACGAGTACGGCGGATCCTCTCCGGGCGACGGGATGTGGCTGAGAAGAAGATGGTCGGAGGGCTGTCGTTCCTGGTGAAGGGCAGTATGTGCTGCGGCGTGACTAAGAACGCGTTAATGGTTCGAGTGGGACCTGAAGCACGCGATTTGACAGTCGCTCAGCCGCACGTGCGACCGATGAAATTCGGTGGCCGACCGTTAACTGGTTTTGTGCTTGTCGATCCTGAAGGATTTCCTAGCGACCTGGAGCTCGCAATATGGGTCCAGCGGGGCATCGACTTCGTGTCGGCTCTCCCAGCGAAAAGGAGCGCCGCGAGGAAGCCGCCATAGCTTCTTTAGTGCTGCATCTACAGCCTTCTACTGCCTGGCCCTACGAGCCTCCGCTGAGTCGTAGCTCTCGCCATAGATCGCGGGCACCTTCGCTCCCGTCGGCCGCAGATACATCGATAATTGCCCACGATGGTGTATCGAGTGGTTCAGCACGAAGTTCAGGTACATCACCGCGGGCAACTGGAACAGGCCGCGGAAATCAACGATCTTCCTGAGCTGCTCATTCGATAATTTCGTCAGTGTTTCGAAATGCGGCCCGAAATTTTCCGTGTACCAGCGTGTCAGGTCTTGTGAGTTTTTGATGGAATCCGGGCGAGGCCTGGCGTTGAAATCGAACTCGCCCGCTGCAACAGCCTCCATAAACCGCATTTCGGTGACCACGATGTGCCAGGCCAGGTCCAGGGCGCTCTTCGAGATTCCGTCCGGCCGATAGTCGCTTTTGTCCAACGGAATTGCTTCAATAACGCTCTTCGTGATGCGTTGCTCGTTCTTGAGACCGGGGAGAAAAACACCATTGAGCAGAAACTCAGCTTGATCAGGTTGAATTGGTTGCATGCGTACAGAATAGCTGGGAGGCGTATGCGGCGGAAATTCGTCGTCAATCGGCGATTGTAATCGTTGGACGCTGCCTCTGCTTGGTCGCTTCTGCCTTCTCGATCACCGTTCTCGCGAGCTTCTCAAACAACGTGACTTGCTTATTCGGCTCCTTCAGTGTGGCGATCGGGTGCCCGGAATCTCCGCCCTCGCGCGTTTTGGAATCCAGCGGGATCTCCGCCAGAAGCGGAACTTTCATCTGTTCCGCCGTCTTGGCTCCGCCGCCTTTTCCGAAGATGTAGATCCTCTCGCCTCCGTGCTCGAGATAGCTCATGTTCTCGACAATCCCAAGCACCTGCTCGCGAACTTGCTCAAACATGTGGACAGCCTTGCGTGCGTCCTCGAGCGATACGTCTGAGGGCGTAGTGACGACCACCGCGCCGGTGAGCGGCGTGGTTTGAATGAGAGTGAGTTGCACGTCGCCGGTGCCTGGCGGGAGATCAATTATCAGGTAATCAAGATTTCCCCAGTCGACGTTTCGCAGAAATTGCTGCATGACGCTGTTGAGCATAGGCCCGCGCCAAACCAGCGGCTTGTCGCCTGGATTGAGAAAACCCATCGACATGATCCTGACCCCATGCGCCTCGAGAGGTTGAATGCGTTGTCCAATCGCATTCGGCGTCGCGCGAACACCCATCATGAGCGGCACGTTGGGACCGTACACATCGGCGTCGAGCAGCCCCACGGCGTGGCCGAGCTTCGCAAGACTGATTGCCAAATTTACTGCAACGGTGCTCTTTCCGACGCCGCCCTTTCCCGAACCGATCGCGATGATGTTTTGTACACCCGGAATCGGCAGCTTCGGCTGTTCGCCCGGCGCGTGAGGACCCATAAGCTCAAGCTAACACCAGGCTCGCTTGCGCCTTCAAATCAAATCCCGCGAATTCTCGTTTCTGGAATTTCGGAAAAGCTGCAGCTGCAATCATGGCGGCATTGTCCGTCGCGAGCCGCGCCGACGGGAAATAGAATGCCAGCCCGGTCTGCATCACCGCCTGCTTTCGCAAACCCAGGTTCGATGCAACGCCGCCTCCTACCATCACAGATTCTGCGCCAATCTGCTCTGCCGAGGCAACAGCGCGCCGCAGCAACTCCTCGATTACTGTGTGCTGAAAACTAGCGAGCAGATCGAGAGTCGGCTGCGGAGTGGCCGAAAGCCATTCATCCAGTGTTGGACTCTTCATTTCCTTACGCCGCGCAATTTCGGCGCTCAAATCATGCTGTTGCGTCCAGCGCAAAACGCCTGTTTTCAGGCCGCTGAAGCTGAAATCCAGTTCGTTGCCCTTCATTTTTGCCAGCGTGAATTTCACCGCTCGCGGATTGCCGTAAGGGGCGAGCCGGTCAACGATCGGACCGCCCGGATATCCAAACCCCAGCAGTTTCGCAACTTTGTCGTAGGCCTCACCCGCGGCGTCATCTCGCGTCTTGCCGAGCAGCCGATATTCGCCAAGCCGGCGAACCTCAAACAAATGTGTATGCCCGCCACTCACCACTAACGCGAGAGCCGGAAACTGGATCTCCGGATTTTCCAGCAGCACCGAATGAATGTGGCCCTCGACATGGTTCACGGCAATCAGGGGGATTTCTCGGGCAAAGCACAGCGCCTTCGCGTACGTCACTCCAACCAGCAACGACCCAACTAATCCAGGGCCTTCTGTGACTGCAATCGCGCTCAGCTCCCCGAGCTGCACGCTGGCATCTTCGAGCGCTTGACGGACTACCGGAACGATAGCCCTTAAATGTTCCCTGGACGCAAGCTCCGGCACAACCCCGCCGTACTTCGCGTGCGTATCGAGTTGCGATGCGACTACGCTCGACCGAATGCGGAGACCGTTTTCCACGACAGCGGCCGCCGTTTCATCGCACGAGCTTTCGATTCCTAAAATAAGGGTTTGCAAGTTTCTGATTTTTATTATGAGCTTCCCGAAGAGTTAATCGCTCAAGAGCCACTTGCTGAGCGCACCGCTTCGCGCATGCTGGTTGTCTCCCGTGACAAGCGATCTTTTCACGACGATGTTTTCGCGAATTTCAGCAAATACATTCGGCCGGGCGATTGCCTGGTCTTGAACAACACTCGCGTCTTTCCGGCGCGGCTACACGGGCGCCGCAATAACGAATCAGGAGCGACTATCGAAGTCTTCCTCGTTCGCGCGCTCGACGACCAGGAGACTGTTTGGAATGCCTTAGTGAAACCGGCGAAGCGCGTCCAGATTGGCGATCGAATTGTTTTCAATGAAGCCTTTGAAGCGGAGGTTTTATCGCAAGGCGATTTTGGGGAACGGACCCTGCGGCTTTCCGCGAATGAACCAATAAGCGATTTGCTCGAGAAGCTCGGCCAGACGCCGCTGCCGCCGTACATCCATCGCGCTCCAACAGCAAGCGACCGGGACCGCTATCAAACGGTTTTTGCCGAAAAGAGGGGGTCGGTGGCCGCTCCCACGGCCGGTCTGCATTTCACACAGGAGATGCTAGACGCGTGCCGGGCGGCCGGCGCGGAAATCGCTCACATTACATTGCACGTAGGGCTTGGCACTTTCGCGCCATTGCGCAAAGAGAAGCTTGCGGATATTCAGCTGCACGAAGAATACTTTGAGATATCTGATTCGAATGCGGTCAAGATGCAGCGCGTGCGCCGGCTATTTCCTGTCGGCACAACCAGCGTTCGGACCATTGAAACCGCATTGCTTCGCGGCGGTCTCAAAGCAATGCAAGGCGAAACGAATCTTTTCATCTATCCTGGATTTCATTTTCGCGGCACGGGAGCCATGCTGACCAACTTTCACTTGCCGCAATCGAGTCTCCTGATGCTGGTGTCTGCTTTCGCCGGACGTGAGCTCACGCTCCAGGCCTATCGCCATGCGGTCGCCGAAAAGTATCGCTTCTTCTCTTACGGCGACTGCATGCTCATTGAATAGAGCGGGTGGCTGCATGGTCGTACAATGAGAGGTTAGAGATGGGACTAGGAGTAACAAAAAGAGCGTGGTTATGGTATGTGTTTGTTTATATGAGAGAGATTTGATGAAAACTGTGCGGCGAAAACGGAGGCAGACGAAGTAGTGGAGGAAAATAAAAAATGAAAGTGTCCAGAGCAGATAAAGTGTGCACGATGGCAATGGGGAAGGAGATGGTTGGACATAGAGAGAAGGAAGTGGGCGATGGTGTTGACAAGAGAGAAATAAGTTATGCATGTCGGAAAATGAAGAGAAAGGAGAGAGCTGTACAAGGATATGAGAGGGTTTACAAAGAAATGGGAGGAGTTTGTGAGTAGTTTATAGATGAATGTGCATAGTTTTGGTGAATTGGTGAATGGATGGAGAATTTGGTCTATTAAGAGAAAGCTGGGGGTATAAGACAGCGTCGAACCGACCCCTGTTTAGCTACGTAGATGAGCAATGCTTTAGATATAACTTTCGCAAACAGTAGATAGGGGGCGTTTCTAGATAAGGAGAGCTTTCTAACAGAGATTGCTCAGGTCATCGGTAGACGCTCAAGTATGTAGGATGAAGGAAAATAGAAGAAGTTAACCCGAAATGAAGGGCTCTACCGTACGCGCAACAAAGCAGAGGCAAATCTCCAAGTAGCAGACGAGTTTAGTGGCTTTACGTCCCCGCTTCTTTGCGTTTCCTTTTTCTGATATCATCCAACGCGGCTCTGGAACGGTCAAGAAATTCAGAATCGAGTCTTTGAATTGGTAGAGGGGCGATAAGGGTAGTGGTTAAGGTGGTGGTTGCATCTGTGGTCAAGATGCGCTATTTCGTGGCCACACCAAGGCAATAAAGACACTCAGCAGTCTGGCAGAAGCAATGCCACTGGCGTTATTCTATTGCCTTCATGCATCGAACCCCTAAATAGATTTATAGCGTCCTATGAATCTGTCTGCTATAGAGAGTAATGTCAAAGCGCTTGAGAGTTAGCTGGATGTGATTGAGTTTTGGATCACGGTATACAAGTTTCTGGTAGTGGCTGAATAGTCATAGAATATTGGTTACAGCTTGGAGAATTAGTAGAGGAAAAAAGAAAAAGACCACCTTACAAATGGAAGAAGTTAGAGGAAAAGATAGGAGAAGAGAAAGAAAAGGAAGGGGTTATGGAGAGTTATGTTTCCAATCGCGCGCATCGAACACGAAAACATTAATTCTATCTGATAACAACCAGATTGAAACGTATCTGAAATAAAAAGCGACAAAAACGAACCAACGCGCACGCAATTCCGAATCCGCCAATAAAACGCTCCAACAACAATTACAAACGCAAAAAGAAAAAACACAAAATAAAACCAACCAATTACATAAACAAGCTGAAAATGAACGAATAACTCAAATATAACTAAAAAAATTAATTACCTAACACACAATAACAAAGAAAAAACAAAAAAAAATCAAACAACAACTAAAAAAATTACAAAAAACGCGTATCACATATAAAAATAACACAAAAAAAGCAAAAAAATTAACCATCAAAACACAAATAACAACCATCAAAATATAAGCAAAATGAAAAATAAACACAATAACACCAAAAAAAAAATAAAAACACAACAAAACGAAAAACAACAAAACAACCACAAAAAAAAACAAAAAAAACAACACAACAAAAACCAAAACAACAAAACAAAAAAAAAAAAAAAAAAACAAAAAAAAAACAAAAAAAAAAAACAAAAAAAAAACAAAACAAAAAAAAAAAAAAAAAAAAAAAAAAAAAAAAAAAAAAAAAAAAAAAAAAAAAAAAAAAAAAAAAAAAAAAAAAAAAAAAAAAAAAAAATAAAAAAAAAAAAAAAAAAAAAAAAAAAAAAAAAAAAAAAAAAAAAAAAAAGAAAAAAAAAAAAAAAAAAAAAAAAAAAAAAAAAAAAAAAAAAGAAAAGAAAAAAAAAAAAACCAAATACCGTTTGTAGGCGTGGACGCCGTCACTGACGTATGATTCCAGAGCGCGGAATCCATCCTGAGCGGATCGCGGGTCGTATAGAAGTCGCCGCCCAACGCGCGAAATATCGAGCACATCATCGACGTTCGCTTTCCAATCGTTCGGCGCCCAATCAATCGCGTCAGAGACGACGGAAGCGATGCCTTCCGCCACTCCATCGGCCGTTACCATGTTGAACGATTCGGTGTAGCTGGGCTGTAGCAGCAAATGCATGTGCCCGATTGTCTGTCGAAATTTCGGCCACGATTGCCAGCCATTCAGCACGAGCGCGACGTGCGGCAAACCCGTGAGCATCTCCTTCACCGCCGCGAGTATGGTTTCGCCGCCGCCTTCCGCCCGGCCCGCAGACAGCCACAACTCCAGAGGCGCGCTCAGATTGCGCGAGATCTCGAGTGCTGCACCGGCGGCGCTCATCAAATTTTTGAGCGGCCGAGTTGCCCCAAAGACACCGATCCGAAGAGTTCCCCCATTGAAGCCCTGACGCCACACAGGATTTCCTTCCAGCCAATAAAGGTTTGGAAGGTAAACACAAGGCGATCCAAACGCGGCGCGAATCCAATCGCAAAAGCGGCGGCTGTTACCCGCCAGATGAATATTCTGAGTGCCGAGCTCTAGGTCCATTAACTCGCGCACCAGTCTTATGCCATTGCGATCAGCTTGCAGAAAGCCAACGTTCGAATGACAGTTCACCGCGAATTCGGTATCCGGAAACTCGCTGGAAAGCGATTGCATTTCAGCGCTGGGAATCCAGGGTGCGGAGATCATGACATCGTCCGCGGGCGCAGCTTGTAATTTTTTTCGAAGATCGCTAGCGCTTAGAATCGGCCAAACTTCGGCCTTGATGCCTGCGCGGCGCAGCACCTTGGCGGTATTGATGGCCGCAACACCAAGTCCAATGTGGCTGATATTCCGGTTCGCGGCAAAATTCTTGTAAGCGAGAATCACGCTCATATGTCGGCCCTCCTCCATTCGGCTAAAGGACCAAATGGCTCGACCTCAGGATTGCCGCACGAGCGTGCCAGCGGACGCGAATTCCGGGTGTAAGGAACTGATTCTTTTCGAAAAACTTTTTTTTAAGAAATTGTTACGCTAAAGACCGCCATCCTCACTGATGTTTTTCGGTCGGCGCTGCGACGCTTCGCACGGTGATGGCCACAATCTTGACCGGCGTGAGCGGTTTATCATCGGCATCCCGCGGAACTTGTGAGATCGCGTCAGCCACTTCCTGCCCGGACACAACCTCCCCAAAGATGGTGTGCTTGCCGTTCAACCAAGGCGTCGGCGCAACTGTGATGAAGAATTGAGATCCGTTCGTGTTCGGCCCGGAATTAGCCATAGCCAGCATGCCGGGTTTATCGAAAGCGTGGTTTGGGTCAATTTCGTCTTCAAACTGATATCCCGGACCTCCGCTTCCCGTGCCTGCCGGGTCCCCGCCTTGAATCATGAACTGCGGGATGACCCGATGGAACGTGGTGCCCGAGTAAAGAGGTCTGTGTTTGACCGCTCCCGTAGTGGGATCGGTCCACGTCTTTGTCCCCCTGGCCAGTGCGCGGAAATTGGCCACCGTCTTCGGCGCTTCCTTATCGAAGAGCCGGCAGACGATATTTCCCATTGAGGTGTATATAACGGCATACAATCCCGGTTCAGAAGGTAACGTGACCGGAGGCAAGGCAGGGGCCGCGGGTCTCCTGGCGCGGTGAGCCGCGGATGACGTAGTCTGCACTCCCGGCGAAGCCGAAACGGCGGCGAAGGCGACCACAAAGGCGGCTGAAACAGTTGCAAACGTTCGCATTATTGCTGATTATAGCGGCGAGAGGTGATGCGGGCCTGAAGTCTCGAGGGAGAAAGAAGGAAAGAAGAGATAGAAGGAGGAGAGAAGAAGTAATGAACACGACAAGTTCGCTGCCATCTTATGAGCTGCGGCGGCGATACTCAACAAGATTTCGCGGAGCGACTTTTGAATTCGGCGGACCTGGGCTTCCAGTCTGTATGTGATCGCGATACATAGGACGTGCTTGTCGCACGGATCATTGGACGCGTAGGTGGAACCGTTCCAGATCGGCGGAAGGCCCAATCTCGCATTATCGGCTGGCAACTCGCGAACGCGAAGTGCTGCCGACCAGCTATTTTCATGTGGTCTTCAGTGTTCCGCACGAACTGAACGTCTTTGCGCTGGAATCCGTGCGCCTTCTACGACCTGTTATTTACAGCCAGCGCCGAATCAGCACTCGAGATCGCGACTGACCCTAAACGCCTCGGCGCTGAGATCGGCATAATCGCCATTCTGCACACCTAGGGTCAGAGCCTGTTGCTTCATCCTCACATTCACTGCGTGATCCCTGCCGGGGGCATCTCGCCGGATCACCATCGCTGGGTGAGTTCTCGCCATCGCTTCGTTCTGCCGGTGAAGCCGTTGAAGCGTGTCTTTCGCGGCAAGTTCATCGACGGACTCAAACGCCTGCATCGGCGCAAGAAGCTCGGCTGCGCCGGACCTGCCGCCGTATTCAGCGAGCGCAAGCAGTTCGCCAAACTGGTGGGCCGTTTGCCCCGTCAGGACTGGCTTGTGTACGTCAAGCCTGCATTCGGCGGACCTCTGCAAGTGCTGCGCTATCTAGGCTGCTACACGCACCGCATCGCCATCTCGAATCATCGCTTGCTCGCTTTTGACGGAGAGCATGTCACCTTCCGCTGGCGCGACTATGCGCACGGCAAAAGTCACGCGTCATGACTCTTCACGCTATCGAGTTCTTGCGCCGTTTCGTTCTCCACGTATTGCCCAAGGGCTTCGTGCGCATCCGGCACTTCGGATTCTTAGCTAACCGTTTCCGGGCCGATCGGCTCGCACTGTGCCGCAAACTTCTCGACTGCGCTGTTTCTGAACCAGCATTTACTCCGGCAGCATCCACCTGTACCTGGCGCTGCCCACGTTGCGGCGCGCTGATGATTATTCTCACGCGCATGACACCTCAGGGAACTTTCCTCCCGATGTGCGTTCTTCGACTCTTCATGATGCGGCGCACTCAGTCGCGAGCGCATTAGACGTGCTTCTCGCAGGCCTACGCAGTAGTGTGCCCGCTGAGGCTTCAAACGCATTCCCACCCTCTGTTTAGCCCGTCTATCGGATGCTTGTCTATCCTCAGACCGGCCTCTTTACCGGCTGAGCGACGAGTTCTCGCCATTCTTCTTTGGCCGTGCCGGGACCGAAGGAGCATTCAATCTCCATAGAAAGAGCCAGCCGCAACCAGCAGCGTCTTCCTTCAAGTCTCCTTATCGAAAATGCCCCGGCGATCAACACCACCGCTTCGTCGTGCCATCCCGGCACCGCGACATTTCCGATCAAAGCGACTCACGGAAGAGTGGATCTGACATCGGGGCGAGCGCGACCTACTTCTCTAGCTCTCGCTCTTAAGATCGTTGTATTCATCTCGGGCTTACTGCTGATCTACGCCGCACGGTGTAAGCGCGAAAGCATCTCCCTGTGACCACTCGCTACACTGATAGAACACCTGCGCCCGAACCTGCCACGAATACTCGGAAGGACTGAGAGTCGTGTTGCAGCGGAAAATTCAGCTGCGCATTCTTGCAGCCTAGGGTCACCTCCGAGCGTGGAATGACCTGGTCCCACTCCATAACGCCGAAATGCAGCACTTAGACCTCGAACTCAGAAGCCTGCGGCACGGTCGACCAATATAACAGGGCACCGAGAGCGAACGACAGTGAATACGCGAATAACTATGTAGGAGCTGGCACGGCGACGGTCTGGAATAGCGCTACACCGCAACCTGATACAGCCTTTCCGCCTATCTCGGCCTGCACGCGCCACTTATATTGGTTGTCAAACGACAGTTGCCTGGCATACGTGACTTGGCTGTTCGGAGACGACGTAGCTATGGTGGCTACTAGCTGATCATTGGGCTCGATTTTCGACTGTGTAGCTATCCACCCCGGGAACTGTCAGCCACTGGAACATTATTGGATTCAGAGCGTCGACAGTTGCGTCTTTGACAGGATGCAGACAGGTCGGGTCTAGCGCCTGTTCGGAAGGGAATGTTGCTCCGCACGCTCCTAGTGTGTTGGAAGGACTCAGCGCCTTTACATTCCAGTTGTAAGCGTCAGAGAGGGCATCGAGCCCCCCTTGTAGTGCGCTTCGGTCGCGCCAGAAATTTCCAGGACCCCGGAAACATCCGTAGTAAGTTTCTTTATTCATATCGATAACCTTGCGCCTGGGAAACTAGGGACCACGCAAGATCTACGTCAGCGGGATCTGTTTCTGCGTTGGGATCCGGTTTCTGCGATAGCGGCGTCGACGCGCATAAATACAAACTTCTGATTATCGCTGACGGCCCCATTGGACTATGCCCCATCCACGTTTGGACCGTGTGCGCGAACTCGCCAGTAAATCGTTTCTTTATCCACATCGATATAGAAGTCATAATGATCGATATTAGAGGCCAAGTCCAATGAGATCTGCTTGGGGGACACGAACTGGAAATTAGGGTCCAACGAGATTTCCACCTGGTAGCTCTTAGAGCCTGGCATCAGGTTCCAAGAGAAGTGGACCGGCCACGGGTACGGGTGTGAGCCATTGGGAGGAGTTTTGTAGACCACTTTGGCATCGCCGGTGGTACGTTCGCACGGGCGACCAACTACTGGCGTCATCGGGCAACGAGCTAATTGCCTGTACTCGCCACTGGTAGCGCGTGTTTAGAGGTAGGTCGATGTTGTGGACGATACTTGCGCTTTCTCCGGCAGCTCCGCTACCGTAATTACGTCCTCTATACTGGCCGAGTTGCGCTCGCAACTCCTAACTGATACGAAGCCGCATTGTTATTCTTCCAGGTCAGTGGAATCACCAAGGAGCTACATTCATGAGCTCGTCATCTGGGCTTTCGAGCGCGAGTATGGGATCACCAGTAAGAATACAGGGCGATGTCCGAAGTCCATGGCTGATAAAAATCCGCGGTCGAACTCTGCGCTAGGCCAGCAGTTTGGAATCGTTGCGCTCAAGCGCCATAATTGCTCGCATCCGGCCCTCAGCGCGTACCCGCCAAGTGTAAGGTTTTTTGGCTCGGATGTTGATGGAATCGCATTGCGACTCCGTCGAAGTAGCCTGGAATACTGGACACGGGAATACCGCTCCGTCACAACGTCAATCTGGTACCGGTAGCGCCAGGTACGAGACTCCAGGAAAGCTCCACGGGCCACGGATTCACGACTTTATCCAAAGCTGGCGTTACGTGGGGCGCTTTGGTCCGTTCGAACAGAGATTATCTCCCCACTCCGGCTCCCATCCCGAAACGGCCACTGAGCGCGTAGACGCCAATAATATACGTGTCCGTCTGGAGGTTGAACGGCTTGCTGCGAGTTACCAGTTTCCCGAAATAAGCCTCCTGGTTAGAGGCGATATCGCTTGAACACTGCTGGAAAAATCCGTCGGAGAGACTAGCACCCCCACGCTATTTCAAAATCTCCTTCAGCCGCTCGGTGAGAACGCATAGTTGAGTGGCGTTTCGAACGTCAGCGTGGCGGGCAGGGGTCTACTGGGTAGCGAGGGTTTGGGGTCGGTATATCGCACGCCTGAGTAAGCGCATACGCCTGGCCACTCCGACGGCATACCAAGCGTTCACGGTTGCGATTGCTCCGGCGATCCTGTCCGAAAAGCTCGCGCCGCCGCCGCGGAGCCTCGCGGGCTCGGCGACCGGTGCGTCGGCTCCGCTCAGAGTCAGAATAGCTGCTCAGCCTTGGTCGGAACCGACAAGAGGAGGGTTGCCAGGCGATCCGTAAGCTGAACCAAGATCTGACGTGGGCCTCCGACGGCCACAATAGACCGAAGGGACGCCGCAGTCTCTATGCCCTTCTCCCGTTCCCCAGTTGGACATTGAAGGTGTCAGGCTGGCGTGGCTTTGGGATTGCCATATCCTTGATGCACGGCGAGATAGTCCTTGAGCTGACCTCCCTGATCGCATTGGCAGAGTTCACGAATACGAGAATATCGGCGAAGAGCTCAAGGCGTGCTTAATCGCGGTAAAAGCTTCGACGACTGTACAGAGCGAGCTACGAGAGCGACGGCTCGCCACAAAAAGGCGATGGATATCAGAATATCATGCGCGGGGGAAGTGTACGTAGTATGAACTGTGAGACACAGCCGCGCATCGCCCATGCTGGCTATAGGGGAGAGAACGCTAACATGGCTTGGGCGGCGACGGTGAATCCCGGGGGGTAACGAGGGTCCGGGTGGGATTCCAGTGAGCGGGAGCTAAACGGTAAGAGGCGAGATCACAAGTCAACGATGAAGAGGGGAAGAGCGGCGCGAAGAGAGGCGCAAGAATGGGTGCTATCATACGGCGTGCGCTGTCGCAGGTGTAAGGGATGTTGAGGAACGATATCGTAGGAGTGTGATGGGTGCATACAATGGGGAGATTAGTGGGGCAGCGAAGAGGATGATGAAGAGATAGCTAGAAGCAGCAGATAGCAGCAGGCGTGCGTACTTGTAGGAACGACGTCACGAAAAAGGGAGATATGTAGAGAGGGAGCGGAGGTGATACAAGATCGCTTGAGAGATGCGTGTCTGATACGAATACCACAGGACGCTACGCGAGGCACGGCGGAGAGATGTCTTCTCTGATCGGGGCAAGAGGAAGGACGGATGCAGATGAAGATCGCTGGTAAAGATCGTGCGCCAGATGGAATGAGGTGGGATCCTGCTCGAAGCCTGAGCTCTCGCGCTGTAGTTAAATGGAAGGACGGTAGCAGGGGCTTTCCAGGATTAGTTCCACTTAGGCCGGATTTCTGCATGCCAAGAGCTCCTCTGGGAGTTGAAGATCCCACAAGACTATCAAAGTTTCCGTTACGGCGGAAATCATGCGATCCCCCTGGTAGAGAGAATGAGAAGCTAGAACTACGATAAAAACCTGGCGAGCACTTTAGATCAGAGAGCCAAATGACGGCGGCCTTTACGAGAGATCAGAAGGGTAACCTGATGCTGCGGAAATCCTGAATTTCCATACAGAGGATACCCAAAATATTAGAGAGATCTCAGACGGCTCACAAGATAATACAAAGATCTAATGGAGATGGCTCCGTCTCTGATACAGCTCGCCCAGCCACATGGCCGTGCAACGCGCAAGACGGGGAGCAGGGCAGTTACCGGCGACTCGGAAAGGTGCACACGCACGAGCCGAGAGCAGAACACGTACCAGGCAGGTACCGGAAAAAACGATAACAACGGCGCTAAAGCCGATCCGGCCTACGCGGTGTAAAACTGCGACACTAAACTGGACGAAGTAGAAGGAGGTATAGATGTTCTAGTAGCAGTACCGGTTTTACTGGCGGTTCTCGCCGTTCCATCTGAGGCCACCAAAGCGCCTTCTCCTCAAGCCAAAGAAAACAGAGCTGCAAAAAGCAGATCTGTACAACTGGCAAGATGCACGAGAAGAAAAAGAAGAGACAGAGAAAAGGTAAGCGACTCACGGGGATATACGAGAAGCGCTCTAAGCGCAAAAGAGACAGAAACGAGCAACCAACGAGCGACGAAACCAGCCGCGCACGACCGCAGAACACGCAGGAGAACTAGAGAACAAAAGCCAACAAGCGACCGACAAACAGCAACGGAAGAAAAGCCAAAAAGACAAAGGAGAAAACGACCAGGGAAAAAACACACGCGAAGCACGGACGGAAAGGAGCAAGAAGAGGCGCAGAAGCAACGGCACGGAGAACAGCACAGGCAAAACCGGCGACGGCCCAAAAAAGAAGAGGCAAAAAACGAACGAGAACAGAAACGGCACGAAAGAACAAAGCAACGGGCGCGGCAGACGCCACCAAAGAACCACGACACGAAGCGCAAACAGACACGACGGACGCGCAGCCGACAGCCAAAAGAACGAACGAGCCAGCCGAACACGAAAACGAGCGAAGACAAACACAAAGGAGAAAAAAAAGGAGAAAAAAAGGAAAGGAAGAAAAGAAAAAAAAAAAAAGAAAAAAAAAAAGAAAAAAAAATACGGGGCCAGTTGTCACTATCTTTGGTTATCTCCTACAATCCTAGTAAGCACCAAAGTATGAAGTATTTATCTATCCTCGCGCCGATTTGCGCGCTTCTGCTCTCTACCGCCTGCACCCAGAGCCCGCAAAGGCTCATTGCAGCCGGCAACAGATATCACAGCAATAAGAAGTATAAAGAGGCGTCCATCCTGTATCAGAAAGCCATCACGAAAGATAAGACCAACGCCGAAGCATATTACCGCCAGGGCTTGAATCTGATAGACGCCGGCGATATGGGGGGAGCGGCAAGCTATCTCCGTCGGGCTGTCGACCTGAAGCCGGACAACGCTGACGCGGAGTCGAAGCTGGCCGAGATTTATCTGACCGCTTACGCGACGGATCCCAAGAGGTTCAAAGCACTCTTGCCTGACGTGCATGACTTGACCTCAAAAATCCTCCAGCATCAGCCGAATTCCTTCAACGGTCTCCGGCTTCAGGCGATCTTGTATTTGACTGACAAAAACACCGAAAAAGCCCTGGAGACATTCGCGAAAGCGAACCAGATCAAGCCTTATTCTCGTGATCTGGTCGGTTGGTACGCCCAAACGCTTTTGTCCGTCCAGCGCACCGCCGACGCCGAGGCGCTGGTTCGCGACATGCTCGCGCATGATAAGACCTGGGGACCGGGCTACGATCTCCTGTTTGTCCTCTACGCGCGAGGAAACGATCGTGACAAAGCCGAGGCCGTGCTTCGGGAACGCGTGCAGAACGATCCCAGCAACATCACAGCACTTCAGAATCTGGCAAGCTATCTCGCGGCTACAAATCGCTTCGACCAGGCTGAGAAAGTTATGCAACACGTCCTGGCTGACAAAAAGAGTTTCCCGAATGGAAGGCAAATATTGGGCGATTTCTACTTCCGCACAGGGAAATACGACCAGGCTCTTCAGCAGTACCAAGCCGGCGTTACGGAGGATCAAAAGAACACATTGCTTTACCAGGAACGCATTATCGCGCTCGATCAAAACACCGGTAAGCGTGATGCCGCGTTGGACCTCGCGAGGGGCTTAGCGTCGAAGAATCCAAAAGATACGGGCGCGAATGAGTTGTATGCGTCGCTGCTGTTGCAGAGGGGAACAAAGGCTGATGCATCCAGGTCGCTAGCCGAGTTGAAGAACCTGGTTCAAAATAATTCCGGCAGCGCCGCGCTGCACCTGGATCTGGCACGCGCCTATTTCACGCTCGAAGAAAAGGACAAGTCGCTAAGTGAGGCGCTTCAGGCGATTCAACTCGAGCAAAAAGCCAGGGCGCCGAGAGCCCCCATTCTGACGACCGCGCGGATCATTGCAGGCCGCATATATGAAGACCGTGGCCAGCATGCGAAAGCCGGCGAGCAGGCAAATCTGGTGCTTGCCATTGATCCCAAGAATCCGGATGGCCGGCTCATAAAAGATCGCGCTTTGATTGGAATGAACGAGGCTGATAAAGCGCAGACGGACTTAGAAGATTTGCTTCAGCAATATCCTCAGATGAACGATGCCCGGCTGCAGCTGGGAAATCTGTATTTGGCCCAAAAGGAATACGCCAAAGCGTCGGAAGAATTCGATCGTGTATGGAAATCGAACCCGCCCGACACTCGCGGCCTGGTGGCGCTTCAGACCGTCAAACTGGCGCAAGGAAATGGGCAGGACGCTATTCGGACTTTGCAAGATCTCGTCAAACAGAATCCCAGCGTGCTCGGCTATCGTTATCAGCTCGCCGGGTTTGAAGCTACCGCCGGAACGCAGGCGCTAAAGACGGATCCGGCGCGTGCGAGGCAACTGTTCCAGCAAGCTGCGGATGATTATAAAGACATTCTAAAGAGTGCCGCTAACTCGGTCGACGTGTGGCTGAGGCTCGGTCTTCTTCAACGGCAACTGGAGCAGTATGATGCGGCTCTTGCTTCCTTCGAACAAGCCGCCAACGCGGACCCGCATAATGCTGACGCGTTCCTGAATCAGGCAGTCCTCCTGGATGCACTGGGGAAGAGGAAAGAAGCCGCGGAAGCCTACAACAAGGTCCTTGGCATCAATCCCGAGAATTGGCTGGCCCTGAACAATCTCGCATTTATTGACGCCGACACCGGAACGAATCTGGATCAGGCCATGACGTTCGCTGAACGCGCGAAAAAGGAAGTGCCGAACAGCCCGGATGTCTCCGATACGCTTGGGTATGTCTATTATCAGAAAAACTTGAACGCGGAAGCTTTGCGCATTTTCCGCCAGGTAGTGCAGGATAACCCTAAGAGCTCCACATTCCACTTTCATCTGGCAATGGCCTTAAGGAAAGATGGCGATAAGCAGGGAGCACGAGCGGAGGCCGAAAAAGCACTACAGAACGCCTCACAGCCGAACGAGCAAAATAAAATCCGCTCTTTCGTAAACCAGATCGGCTAAGAAGCGCGGGTGCCGTTCCGATTCTCGGTAAGAGCTTGGCGTGAAGAATATCAGTCGGCGAGATATGTAGCGCCGTTCGTCCTTTTTCTTCTGTTTCTAGCAATCTCTCCCCGCATTCCGCTCGACCCGCGGTGGGAATCGCCAATTCGCGTCATCGTGCTGGGCGCTGTCTGTCTCGCGTGCTGGCCGCGAGAGATTTCTCCCTGGCCTTCGCGATGGCTCGCAAGCGCCGCTATTGGCGCGGCGGTTTTTTTCTTGTGGATTGCCCCAGACACTCTGTTCCCGGGATATCGTGCCAGCCCGCTCTTCTCAAATTCGGTGATCGGCCGTGTGCATTCTTCGATGCAGCCTGAAGCGCTTCGCAGTGCCTGGGTGCTCGGCTGGCGAGCTGCGAGAGCTGTCATTATTGTCCCCATTGTTGAGGAACTCTTTTGGCGAGCTTGGCTGATGAGATGGCTGATCAACCCCGATTTCCAGAAAGTGCCGCTCGGCACTTACAGCCCATTTGCATTTTGGATCACGGCGCTTTTATTCGCGTCCGAGCATGGCTCGTATTGGGACGTGGGGCTGGTGACCGGAGTCATTTACAACCTGTGGATGATTCGCTCGAAATCAGTAGCGAATTGTATTCTCATGCACGCGGTAACGAACGCAATTCTTAGCGGGTATGTGATTGCAACCGCTCAATGGCAGTACTGGCAGTAAACGGTAAACGCCGGGTTCTTCAATCCGGGCATCGGATCGTTTTCATCGCTGCCGGTGATTAATCAACCGCTTGTGAGCGCGTTGTTAATGCAGGTGTACGGGCGGTTTCGTTGTTAACGTTATCGTCCATGCGTTAGCGCTATGGGGATCGATGACCGTGACGAACCCTGACGAGCAGGAACCCTGATAGACCGTCGGCGGCATGCCCCCAATGGGGTGTCCTCCCAGGAGCTCTTGTACGCTCAACTGGCCGTCCGCATTGATCGCGAAATTCAGCGAGAACGTGTCGGGTGCGAACATATCCATATTCGCGTTTACATTCGTATTCTCCCGATAGGGACTGATCGCGCCAAAAAGCGTTTCTGCCCATCCGGTACCTGGCCACGGCTGTATTGAGTAAGTGAGGCCCCCAAACGCGTATCGGACGTGGTCAGCCGTGCCGGATGTATTAAAGGCTGGCAACATGCTTGGTTATGGTCGCATAGGTCTCGCCGGGTCCGCCGCCGCCGCTTCCCTGGGTCCTTGCGTTCTCAAAAACGGGTATCAGCATTGTGTAGCAATTGTCTGCATTCGCCGTTGCGACTGCCCCGAGCCAAAGTATGGATGCCCCGACGCCGAACATGCATGAACGCCCACAGCGGCCTCTCAAAACAGCGGATACGGTGGCTTGTGCGGCCGCGACTTTCCGCGTTAGATTTTCGTGATTGACTTTCATATCGATTCCTCTCAAAACGTATTTTGTTAAAGACAGGGCGACTGAGCTGTAGTGTTCTGAGATAGAAGTTCGTTTCGCGAAGCGCGGATTTACCGGGGATGAGATGGCGACCGCGCGGCGGGTGTTAAAGTCAACAATCAGGAGAGTTGTCGATTCGCCTGGACCATTATGCCCTGCCTACTTGCGCTGTTAGCCGTAGCGTTTCCTCGAGTTGCGATTGTTCTTCTCTGGCTGTTTTCAAACTTTTTCACGGGCGTCGTGTACCCGATCCAGGGCATCGTCATCCCCGTGTTAGGCTTCATTTTCCTGCCTTTGACGTTGATCGTCTACACGTATGTGGAGAAGACCAGCGGCGGGCATTTGAGTACGGCGCAGCTGATCTTCATATTTATCGCGGTAGTTGTTGATTTGGGCTTGGTCGGCGGAGGATTTAAGGGCCGGCGCTCCTGACGATCTCATTACCTCCGCTGGCCTGAGAATTGGCCAGTCATTCAGCTACTAGCATCATGTGGCATTATTCCGCACGTTCAGCGCGGCTATCCAGGGTATCGATGCGCATGTAGTCGACGTCGAGGTGGACATGTACCCGGCGGGGACCAATCGCGACTTTGTGACGGTCGGGATGCCGGATGCGGCCGTCAAAGAAAGCCGGGAGCGGATCAAGTCTGCGCTTCTGAACTCCGGATTCGGTTATCCCAGCAAATCTGTGACCATCAATCTGGCTCCGGCGAATGTGCGTAAGGAGGGCGCCGGCTTCGATCTTCCAATGGCCACCGCGATACTTGGCGCGATGGGCACCGTTGCCCGCAGTGACGATTACATGATCGTCGGAGAGCTGTCGCTCGACGGCAGCTTGCGTCCGATTCGCGGAGCGTTATCGATCGCGGTGTGCGCCGCGCGAAGGGGCATCCATAATCTGCTCGTTCCGATTGACAATGCCGCCGAAGCCGCGGTGGCCGAAGGTATACGAGTGTTCGGCCTCAAACATCTGGCCGAAGTTGTGCAGTTCTTGAATGAGCCGGCGGGGTTTGCGCCGGCGATTGCCGTCATTCCAGATCAGAATTTAAATGATCCGCAGGTCCCGGATTTCAGTGATGTGCGCGGGCAAACCATGGCCAAGCGCGCGCTCGAGGTTGCCGCGACCGGCAGTCATAACGTGCTGATGATCGGGCCGCCAGGATCAGGTAAAACAATGCTCGCCAAGCGTTTTGCCGGAATTCTGCCCAAGCTCACGTTTCGGGAAGCGCTCGAAGCTACACAGATTCACGGCGTCGCGGGCGTCTTACCGCCGGGCATCGGCATTCTACGCAGCCGGCCATTCCGCGCGCCGCATCACACCATCTCCGATGCGGGCCTCATAGGAGGCGGCAGTGGGAGTGCGCGGCCCGGCGAAGTAAGCCTGGCTCATCAAGGCGTTCTTTTTCTGGATGAGCTGCCCGAATTCCCTCGAGGCGTTTTGGAGCAGCTTCGCCAGCCCCTGGAAGAAGGCTCTGTAACATTGGCCCGCAGCAATGGAACGCTGACCTTCCCCGCGCGCATCATGTTGGTAGCTGCCATGAATCCCTGCCCGTGCGGTTTTTATGGCGACAATACTCGCGAATGCCGCTGCACGCCCGGTATCATTCAGCGCTATCTCGCGAAAATAAGCGGGCCGCTTCTTGATCGCATCGACATGCACATCGAAGTACCGGCCGTTCCGTACAAAGAGCTTCGCAGCAAGGGAGACGGCCATAGCTCCGCGCAAATCCGCGAGCGCGTGGAAGCAGCACGAGAGACGCAACGCCGGCGCGGATTCTACAATTCGCAGATTCCTCCGTCTCTATTGCGAACCCTCTGCGCGCTCGATGACAGCGGCGAGCGGACGCTGGAGATGGCCGTGCGGCGCATGAATCTCTCAGCTCGCGCCCACGACCGGATGCTGCGGGTTGCACGGACGATTGCCGACCTGGACCATTCCGAGAACGTCTCGGCCAAGCATCTCGCCGAAGCGGTGCAATGTAGGAATCTGGATCGGAATTACTGGAGCTGAGGCCGGAGATTCTATCGCGACAGCCTGCTGTCCAGATCATCGAGTCGCGCCTGGTGCGAGGCGGCGATGTTCGCAAGCCGGCGGATATTTTCGGCATCGATTTCGACCACACGTGTGAGATCCGAGACGAGCTTCGAAGCTCCCCTACGGTCGCGGTGAGATCCTCCAGGTTGGGAGCGAGAACCTGTACATTAGAATGCAGCGATTCCGTGGATTGCAATAAGACTTGCAGGCGCTCGTCGACCGTCATTCACTTTGAGGATAGATGATTTGCGATTGGCCCTTAATCCGCAGTCTTTTGTGTATTCTTGATCACGGCATATGAATTGAGCGGGAAGCCCCTTACCGCGTATGGCAGGCGTAGAAAAAACAAGCAGCAATGAGCAAAAACAAATTCCCGGCGGGCTGGGACGAAGACCGCGTAAAAAGAGTACTCACCCATTACGACGAGCAGACCGAGGAGCAGGCCGTCGCCGAGGATGAGGCCGGTCTAAATTCCTCAGAAACACTGATGAGGATTCCTCACGATCTGGTATCAATTGTTCACGAACTGATCGCAAAACACCAAAGCTGGTTCCACTTTCAACAGTCGAGTCGACGTCGATTGATACTATACTTACTCGATCCTGTCCCGATGTGCCGCCTCTAGACGCATGAATGTCTCAGCCCGCCCCCACGACCGGATGTTGCGGGTTGCACGACGATTGCCGATCTGCATCATTCCGAGAACGCCTCGACGAAGCATCTCGCCCAAGCAGTGCACTCCAGTGCAGTGCAGGATCTGGCTCCGAATCGCTGGAGCTCAGAGGCTAACGCCGTCCGGAGTCTCTACGCTCTTCCCGCAGCCTGCGCCGCATTTACGGCAGCGCCAATCGTCGCCACCGATTCCCCGCCGGAAACGACTTCAATTTGATAACCCTGCAGCGGACTCAGCTTCACCATGTCGTGCAGATATTCCCCGAGAAGAGTTAGATTCAAGAACCGCGCGTTAGGACCGGTGATGAAGAACTTCCCCGCGCCGTCCAGGTGAATGCTGGTTGCTGTGGCGGCTGCCAGAGCGCGGTGCCAAAGTTTTGAAAACTCGACACAACGAGTTTCGCCCGCTGCCGCCTGTTCGAACACCTCATCCGGCTCGAGATCCATAAACCGGAGGCGCATGGCTCGGTGTCCCATAATGCCTTCCAGATGGCCCTTGCCGCCACACCCGCAGAATGTCTCCCTCGGATCGAGCGAAACTACCGAATGGCCCGCTTCCCAAACACCATCCTGAAAGGGATAGCGTCCGTATCCGATACCTGTTCCGAGCGTCCACACGCGAATCAACCGATCCAGATGGCCGCGCGTGGCGGCAATCCCGGCAGCCATTACATCGGCGTCGTTGAAAATGGATATGGGCAATCTCCCGAATATCGGCGCAAACGCATCGGCAACCAGCGCCTGCATGTTGGTGCCCTTGAACTGAACCAGATTCGGTGAATCTTCCACATTCCCGTTCCGCACGATACCCGGCATTCCCACGCCGAGATAGGAAGGAGCCTCTTTTAACTCGAGCTGCCGAACTTCCCCTAAAATTTTCTGGACAATGACCTCAGGTGGCAGCCCGCGCAATGAATCTTTAATCGAGCTATCCTCCGGATTCACCCGCAGCGATCCCGAAATGTCGTGGTTCGAAACCGACGCCACCGCTATTCTTTCCGTGATAAGAACGCCTATGCCTTGTGCCATGGTGATCCCGCGATTAAGTACGCACCAGCTTATTTAACCCATTGAATGCCGCGGCCTTGTAGCATTCGGCAAGCGTCGGGTAATTGAACACCGTGTCAACAAAATAATCCACCTTGCCCTTCAAGATCATAACCGCTTGCCCGATGTGCAGTAGCTCCGATGCTCCCTCTCCGATGATGTGCACGCCCAACAGATCCAGAGTGTCGCGATGAAAGATCAGCTTTAGCCGCCCGGTGGTGTCGCCGCGGATCTGGCCGCGCGCGATCTCGCGGTAATAGGCCACCCCCACTTCATAGGGCACATCTTCGTCCGTAAGCTGTTCTTCGGTTTTCCCGATGAATGAGATTTCCGGAATCGTATAGATGCCGAACGGGAAATAGCTGGGGTTCGACAAAACAGGTTTTCCGAAAGCGTGCGAAACAGCGATGCGGCCCTGTTCCATCGATACCGACGCAAGGCTCGGAAAGCCGATCACGTCACCAACGGCGTAGATATTGGGCTGGCTCGTCTGGTAATACTCATTCACCGCGATCCGGCCGCGTTTATCGGCCTCGAGACCTGCTGCCTCCAGATTGAGATCGTCTACATACCCCTGGCGACCCACCGCGTATAGAAGCGCATCGGCCGGCACTTTCTTATTACTTTCCAGGTAGGCGACCACGCCAGCGCCGCTCCGCCGTTTCTTCCACGCTTTGTACTTCTTCGTTGAGCCGCATGGTCACGCGGTGATCGCGAAGATGGTAGGAAAGCGCTTCCACGATCTCCTGATCGGCGAATTCGAGCAGGCGCGGCCGCTTCTCAATCAACGTCACCCGCACGCCGAGTGTCGAAAACATGCATGTGTATTCCACGCCGATAACGCCGCCGCCAACCACGATCAATGTGCGGGGCAAGACGGGCATTTCCAGGATCTGATCGCTATTGATAATGGTCCGGGCATTGATGGGTACCTTCGGCGAGGAAGCAGGCTTGGTGCCTGTCCCAATCACGATCTTCTCGGCCGTGATATCCGTAGAGCCCCTCGTGTTTGTAATCTGTACTTCCGTGGGGCTCTTAAAAGTTGCTACGCCGGTAAGCACCTCGATGCCGTTTCGGGAAAGCTGCGCCTGCGTGACGTCGATCTCGGTTTTGATAACGTGCTGCACCCGGAACGCCAAGTCCGGCATGGTGATCTTTTCTTTGACCCGATAGCTGACCCCATAAATGTTCTGGTAGTTATAACCGGACAGATGCAAGACGGCTTCTCGCATAGTCTTGCTCGGAATAGTTCCGGTGTTAATGCACACGCCACCGATAACTTCCCGCCGCTCCGCGAGAGCTACCCGCTTTCCGCTCTTAGCGCCCTGGATAGCAGCGCGTTGGCCGGCTGGGCCAGAACCGATCACGACCAAATCGTATTGGGGCATGGAAAATAGAGTTCCAGTCGATAGAACCAACTGGGAACCTCGTGATCATCACGAGACAACAATCAGAGTATATCCCGCGCCTGAAGCGCGGACCCGGAGAGCAACGGGCGGGCGATACGAGTTCTTATTTAGGAGCAGTGTCTTGAGTTTTGTCAGACACCTTGGTCGCGGTCTTATGGATGCCTTTCTTCGCGGCGTGAGTAGATTTCGTTGCGCCCTTTTTTGCGGCGTGCCCAGTCTTATTCGCGGCGTTCTTTGCGTCGTGGCCTGCATCCTTCATATCTTGTCCTGCGCTTTGGCCGCTATTTTGTGGGTATGCGGGAACCGCGACGGACCCTGCGAGAAGCAATGCGACAGAGAGAAAGGTAGTTTTCATGGTTTTATTCCAGCACAGAACCTCAGCAGGGAAGCGTTTATGTGAGGAATTTAATTCTTAGAAGTAAGTTCATTGCTGGCGAGTTCGGCACGGAACTTTGCCGCCTTCTCCGGCTGGTTCCAGCCCGCATACAACGTTGCAAGATCCTGCCGAGCTTTTTGAATCCAGGCTGCCGGCGGGATGGTCTGCTTTAAAAGAATACGGTAGCCCGCCAGGAGATGCGCTTCAGCATCTTGATTCCGATGCTGCAGCAGTATCGCTTCACCCAAAGCCATTTGCGCGCGAGCGGTTCTGGGATGGTCGGGTGGGAGCGAACCGGACAGACGATCTAATGCTTCTCTATAAAACTGCTCGGCCCGCGCGTAATCTTTTTCTTGCAAATACGTGTCGGCAAGGTCGGAAAGCGCTACGGCGTTGTAGTAATGCTTATCGCCGTAAGCTGCCCGATAGATTTCCAGCGCTCTTGTGAAATCGGCTCTGGCTTCGTCCAGAGATCCTCGCTTTAACGCTACCTTGCCCAAAACGCCGAGGGCCATCGCTACCCTCGGATGCGCTTTTCCGTACGCTCGTTCCTGCACGATCAAGGCTTGCTGGACAAGCTGTGCAGCTTCTTCGCAGCGGTTCTCGAAAACGAGAGTCTGAGCCAGCGTGCGCATCAGATTTGCTGTCTCCGGATTATCTTTCCCGTACCAGGATTGATCGATTGCGAGCGCCTGACGAAAGTCCCGCTCGGCTTCGGCATAGTGCGTCAGCTCCTGTTCCACGTTTCCTAAATTGACCAACTCCATGGCTAAACTGGCATGGTCTCCGGGATGCAGTTGGCGGTCGAGGGCGAGCACCCGGCGATCGAATGATTCAGATTCCGCATAATGACCTAAGTAGAAGTGAGCGGTAGCCAAGTCGGTTAGATTATCGCCAAGATCACTGATCAACTCAGGTCGTCCGGTCTGAATTCGCAGCGATTCATTGAATTGTTCGATTGCGGAATTGTACGCACCTCGGTTCATAAGCGCCAGACCAAGGGCACTCCGGTATTTTGCGACCATTGGGTCGTTTGCGGGCAGTTGCTGCTCGTCTATCGCAAGCCCTTTGCGAATTAACCGTTCGGCCTCTGCATACTGGGCCTGGTCCATGCGCAGCAGTCCAAGCCCAAGTAAAGTTTCCGCAACTTCTTTGCTGTTCGGCCCCAAAACGGAAGTTCGTTCCTTTAAGGCCAGGTGAAGTATCGAATCGGCCTTCTGAAAATCGCCCAGATCGTCATAGCTATCTGCGAGAGTGCTGTAAAGCTCGGCCTGGGCGAGAGGATCTCGGTCCAAGGCATGGGCCTTTTCCACGCCGTGATCAAGAACAGTTGCAACACGCAAATCTTTTGAAGCGCCGAATTCCTCATCCCCTCCTTTGAGCAGATCCCGCATGAACCGCTGGATGCGCCGTGTTCTGGCCGCTTCAGCCACCGCCGTATTGCGCTCCTTGGCCAATCGCAGCGTGAAGAAGACAACCAGGCCAGCAACCAACGCGAGCATCAACGACGCGGCAAGAACCGCGCGCCGATTTCGCCTCAGGAATTTGCCGAGCCGATAGGGCAGCGTGTCTGGCCGGGCTTCCAGCGGCTCGTGCTTCAGATAATGATCGATGTCTCGTATCAATGCCTCAACCGACTGATATCGCTGCTGAGGATCTCTGTTCATCGCTTTCAGGCAGAGAACATCCAAGTCGTTCCAAGCCGCCGTTGTGAGAGGCCTCATGCGCTTTCCCGCCGCGGAAGGCTTCTCTACATTGTTTTTCGCGGGAAGCTGCCCCGTCAGCATCTCGTAGAGGATGACGCCAAGCGAATAAACATCGGTGTAGAATCCCACCATTCCATCGAGCAGCCACTCGGGCGCCGCGTAGTCAGGAGACAGGAAGCGTAACCCCGGTCGCGTCTGATCGGCCGGCTCATCCAGATTGTGCAACTCCCTGGCAATACCGAAGTCGAGCAGGCGTGGCGTTCCGTCGCCCTCCACAAGGATGTTGGAAGGCTTCAGATCGCGATGGATGATTTCCTGCCCGTGTGCATATTGCACCGCTTCGCACACCATGCGAAAGAGCCGAAGCCGCTCTTCGATTGATTGATCGTGTGCGCGGCAGTATTCGGTGAAGTGTGCGCCCTCGACATACTCCATCACGAACCACGGCGTGCCATCGGCCAGAGTTCCGGCGTCATAGAGCCGCGCAATAAAGCGATGTTTGAGTTTTGCGAGCGTTTTTATCTCGCGAGTAAAACGTTCCCGGCGCGCTGGCGAGAGCCCGGCGTGGGGCAGAAATTTGATCGCGACCAGATTGCCGGTGTCCTCTCGCTCGCCTAGCCAGACCACCCCCATTCCGCCCTCGCCGAGTATTCGCTTGAGCCGGTATGGGCCAAATTCCCGAAGTGAAAACAACTGGAACGGCGCGCCTAAGATTTGAGATGCCACATCAGGAAGGCCGCGGTCCAGGAATGCAGCGCCCCGGCTGTCCGCGTTCAGCATAGTCAGCACTTCGCTCATCAGCTCCAAGTCCCGGCCGCATGCTGCCTCCAGAAAGGTTTGCCGTTCAGATTCCGGACGCTCCAAAGCGTTGTTAAAAACGCCTTGGATCTGTTCCCAGCGTGCGCTGTCCATTGGGGCTACTTCACGTCAGAGCTGATTCTGCCCGCGAGCCATGCTCTGGCCGCTCGCCAGTCACGCTCGATCGCGGATTCAGAAACGCCAAGCAGCGCGGCGGTCTCTGCAACGTTCAGTCCGCCGAAGAATCGGCTTTCGACCATCTGAGCTTGACGCGGATTCAGGCGCGCGAGATCTTCCAAGGCCGCATCCAACGCCAGCAAATCTGCGTCGCATGACGTCACCTCTTCCGTTGAGTCGCTCATCGTGACGAAGATTGCCTCACCTTCTCCGCCTCTTTTACGAGCGCTCCTTCGCCGGGCTTGATCAACCAGGACCTGACGCATCGCCTTCGCGGCGATCGCCTTGAAATGAGGAACCGACGTTGCGGCGAGTTGAGGCGAGTCTTTTAGCTTCAGCCAGGCCTCGTGGACCAGCGCAGTGGAGTTGAGCGTGGCGCTTACTTCATTTTTTCGCACGAATGATGCTAAGCGGCGCAACTCTTCGTAAACCAGGCTAAACACGTCATCGAGCGCAGCTCTCTCATGCGCATTTGAACCTGCTTGGGTCTTCGCTTCAGATTGATGCGGCATGACGGCTTTTTATCCTGATTCGCGCAGTTCTTAAGTGAGGGCTAGCGACGGGAGATCTCACGAACGCCCTAGCCGATACAGTACCCTGGCCTGTCTCGAAATCGTACCAACCGAGCAGGCGCTTTGCAACCACCAACTGACCCAAAAGGAGGGATCAGACAATGGACAAATTTTGCTCCACTCTGTATTCATGGCGTCGCGCTGCGCGAGTGGCCACATTAGCGATGGTCTTCACCATCGCGTGGGTGCGTTCTGCCCCCGCCCAAACACTCGAGGCCGCTTCGATCGAAGCAGCGACAACAACGCCCTACTCGCTGTTCCAGTATTCAACCTTAACTGGGTCAACGAACACGATAACCGCGACCTGGGTTCCCGTAGTCACATCCACTGGCGCGACGATTTACAAAAACGTCACACTGCTTTTCGATGTGGACTCGTCCGGCAATCTGACGATTGCGCCTGGATATCCGCAGGTTCTCGCGGCGCCGTCCCCCATCATCGGCAACTTCAAAGCCGGCAAATATGTCGGGCCGAGCACGATTGGTAGCGGAAACATGATCATTAACGTAAGCGGTCCCGGCGTTACGACTGGCGGCGCGACGGAATGGTCCCTCGACCGCAGCCTCGGGAGCCTGGTATTACACGTATCCGGCTAGTGCCACTTGGTATGTCGGACCTCTCACGAGCAATCCGTTGTATCCGCGTATAAAAGCCGCGGGCATCACATCGACAGCCTGGTATTACGGCGTGGGCGGATCCTCATGCGGTTGCTCCCAATGGCAAGCGGATACCTTGATGGGCTTTAGCCAAACAGGGAATGCGCTTACGATCGTCAGTTTCACCCAGAACGGCGTCGACAAGGGCGAACCCGTAGATCAGATAACCTACACGGTCTCGCAGTAGACAACGCCGAGATCGGGGCAGTCGCTTCCAGATGCCGCAAGAAAGGAGTTTCCATGTCCTGTCGCGATTCTCTTCCTGCTGCGCGGTAGCTCCGCTCAAGAATCAGCGGTTGACCGGTCACAGGAGCCAGAAAGCTGCGGCGCCATCGAGAAGCAGATTTCAGAACAGTGGAAGATGTCATCGCAATGGCCGGAGCTGGCCTCTCGGATAGGATGTGGTGACCGCCGCAAAGTATGTCTACTTCACCTGGCAGTTCAACCCCAGACCAGGAGAAAAACATGGAAAAGCGTTATATCGGGATCGATTTGCATCGTAATCATTGCACAAGGTACGTAAGGCTCAAAACGGCAGGGCTTTCGAAGTCATTAGCAGTCGGAAGACCTAATCGGGCTTTGTGAAGAATTGCGGCGAAAGGAGCGAGCTGCCGTTCTGAAAGTGACGGAAACACCCGCCTGTCGTGGACCCGGCCTCGGGCCATGTGGCGCGGATGGCAGTGGTGGATACTAACCAGTTTCGGGTCATCAGCCGGTCCGTGAAAAAGACGGATTCCCACGACGCCCGTCTACTGGCGCTGTATCTGAGCAAGGGCCTGTTACCGGAGGTGCGAATGAAGGATAAACAACGCGGGCAACTGGCGAGCCTCACGCAGACCCGCGACACGCTGGTGAAGCTGCGAACGGCGCTGAAAAACGAGGTCAATAACATCTTGTCAGCGCGCGGAATCAATCTGGCCAAAGAGGCACTCTCGAGCGAGAAGAAGTTGAACGAAGTACTGCACCTGCCTTTCGATCCGCTCGTTCAAATCGAATTACGGATTCTGGTGGAGCAGATCCGCAGTCTCAACGTGAGCATCGGGCAACTGGAAAAGACCATTGCCGAACAAGCTTCCGAACTGGAGGGCCACACCAGCCTGATCAGTATTAAAGGCATCGGCCCGATCACCAGTGCCATTCTGCTGACCGTGATCGGCGAGGTCAGTGACTTCCCCGACGAGAGCCGGCTGGCTTCCTACTTCGGCATCGTGCCGCGCGTAGCCAACTCCAATGACACCGAGCGCTCCGGCCATATTCACAAACGCGGCAGCAAACTCGGTCGCACGGCCTTGATCCAGTCTGCTCTCGTCGCCGCTCGTTACAGTCCCTACCTGCACAATTTCTATACCCGCGTGAAAGCCAGGCGCGGTGCCGGCAAGGCCATCATCGCTCTGGCTCGGAAGTTTCTCGGTATCGTTTACCGAACGCTCAAAAATAAGTGGGTCTTTGCAGACTTCCCCAACTTCGTCTTGGCTGAGCCGGTGAAGGCCGTATGAAGAAAACCTCGCTCAGGGACTCACCACCAGGAAACAAGTTCGTCTCGTCCCGGCTCCGCTCCCGTCGCCAGCCTCAAATGAGCGACGGGCGGCTCCGCCGGGAACGAGACTCAACCCACAAGCTTTGCCTCACCAGGCAAATCAGGTGGCAGTAGACAAAACATCATAGGAGCGCAAAAATGCTTGTTTATTTCCGTGTGTTATCCGTGATGCTGTTCGCTCTCCCGGTTCTTGCGCAACAGCCAGCTTCTATTGACGCGAAGCAAACGGCGCCAGCCGCTGTATCTCAGCAGCCAGTCATCCAGATGCCAATGATTCCCCGAATCGGCACTGCCGATCGATCCGGCGCGACGCCCAGTCCCGGCTCAAATATTTCGGGCGACACAAATGATCCGCTAATGCCTCACGATTCCGGCATCTACCTCTACACCAAGGATGGCGGCTGCATGTATACTGACAGGCACCCGGGATCAAAAATGGAAGTTCCGGCTAGATTTACTTGAGCACTCCCGAGTGATTCGCATGACAACTGACGACCCCTCTCTTAGAAAACGAATTCTTTGTGTGGTCTTAGCCTTTTTCCTATGTACGGTATGTGCCTCCGCCCAATTAGGGAGGCAACGCGCTGGGAGGAGCCCGATCAAAACCGATAACTTTACCTACAACGGCCAGAGCTATCAAATGATAGTGCTAAACGGACAACCGGTGCAGGTCAAGCTAAAAATAGATCGTGTTGATGATCAGCAACGGAGTGGTCGTGGGTTATCCCGGGTTGGATGCCAATTTAATTGAACGCGCAAAGGGTGCACTGAAAGCATACGAGACCGCGCACGGAATCGTGGCGCCGGGTACGCCTCCGGCGACTACGTCTGCAGCTCCCACGTCCCCAGCCGGCCAGTCCGCTACGCCGAATGCCGCCAGCAGTCTCACGGTGGATGGGGTAATCTCGCTGATTGGCGCAGGGATCTCCGCCGACCTGATCATTGCCAAGATCCAGAAGAGCGGCCAGACCTTTGACCTGAGCACCGAGGATATGGTCCGCCTGAAGAAAGCAGGGGCCACAGATGCAGTGATGAAGGCGATGATGAGCGCCACGCCGGCTCCGGTAGCCGTTGCCGCCGCCGCTCCCATAGCGGGCCCGAATGCCACTGCTGCGCCATCCGTTGACGTTGCTCCGAATCCGGTGGCCGAAAACCCGAACATGGGCAAGCTCAAAAAAGAGGGATTCATGGCGACGATTGGGCATGGTGTCTCGAACGCCCTGAATGGAAAATCCGTCATTGACCGGCTAAGCATGCGAAACATCTTGCCGCAATGGGACCCGAACCAGAAGCTGAGCGGCCAGTATCCTCACATTGCTATCACGGTGCTTTATGCGCCGATGGGATGGATGGACGATTACCGGGTGCTTGTGCGAAAGAATAATGACAATACGCTGGTGCATTCTTGCTTCAAGCTGAAGGCGGTGGTCTGGCTCGATGCGGCCCGCTCGAAGACGACGGACCAGTTCGACTGGTGCATCAAGGAAGACATGTTCATGAGCGAGCTTCAGCCGACTTACCTGTATAGCTTCGCTGCAACCAGGGCCGACTACGGCAAAACCACCGGGGTCAACCGTACCGACGGTCCTCAACCGCCGGACAAGCTGCTGCCCAACGACCGCCCAACGCTCGACATGGAGGCAAAGACCAATCCCCAGGGCGCAAGCAAAGACCTGAACCTGGATGAGAACAGTCTGTTTGCAATTATGTTTGCCAACGTGCGGAAGGATCTAGGTGAAACTTTGGGATCGGATGGAGATTACCGGGTTTGGATCACGACGATCAAGAAAGCCGCTGGACCGTCCTTGTTCTGAATCACGGGAGTGGAAGTCCGTTTCAAACCCAAATCAGTTTGTCCTGTTGAAATTGGAAGTCAAGAAATCAGACCGCGAGACCATCATCGGCCAGTACAGCGCCCTGGGGATGTCCTCCGGAAGTGATTCCAACGCGACGATTCCATTCAAGAGCGAGCGGATCCGGGCAGGCCTCTACAAAGTAGTCGTAGACGATATGAAACCGGGCGAGTATTGTTTCCTGGCATCGAGTGGAATGGCATCGACCGGCATGGCTGCAGCGTACGGCGTCGGCATGGCAACGTCTGCGGATATCTTCGATTTCGGCGTGAGCATCGACTAAATTTGAAAAAACGAACCCAATTCCCACTTCGTTTGGAAAAACCGCCTTGAACGGGCACGGGCAAACTCTGTCCCAAATAGAGATCCTCGAGACTAACGAGTTTCTACCTCGTGGACAGAGCTGCCCGTCCCCGTTCAGAGCGCCTGCACAAAGCTGCCCCGTTCAGTGCGCGGCACAGAGCTGCCCGTTCCATCCTCCTCCCCGTTTTCAAAACTTCAAAAATTATTTTTCCTCATAGAATCCGCAGCTTGACCGCATTTCGCCCCGTCAGCCGCTCACGCCTCTGCCCATACTCGCCTCAGAGCAGCAGATGGAAGATCTCGACTTCACGCCGCCGGAATCGCCGGATTCGCCGCCCGACTTGTCGCCCGCGGACTTGTCGCACCCGGACTTGTCGCACCCGGACTTGTCCCACGATCCCAGCAACGGGAATTCCCGCTATTCTACCGGCCCCACTTCAACTCGCGGAAAATCCGCTTCCAGCCACAACTCTACAAAGCACGGCTGCCGCTCCCGCATCGTCATAATCCTTCCGGGCGAGCGCCAGCAAGATTACGACCAGCTCTACGAACGCTGGATGGCCGCCTACGAACCCGAAGACGACGCTACGGCCGAGCTCGTCGAGCAGCTCATCGTCAATAAGTGGCTCCTGCAACGCAATCTACGGAGATACATGTCAATCGAAGAAAAACTCTCACAAACCGACTATGTCGATTGGACCGAAGAGCAGCACAAAGAACTCCAATTGACCCGTCGCTATAAAGTAGCGGCCGAGCGCGACGCCAGCCGCTCCCAGCGCGACCTCGAATTTCACAAGAAATGCCGAAAAGAGGAACAGCAGGATCTCTACGATATTCGGGAAGACCTGCACGATCTGCGATTCAGATTCGCTGACGATCTCCGGAAGGGCGATGCACTCATGGAAAAAAAGGTTACTCAAGCGACGCGCGCGAATGTGGACATCTCTGAGGAAATAGAAGGTCTGACCACAATTCAGAAACAAAGCCGCGAGTCGCTCATCGGTATCAATAAGAAGCTTGCCGATTTGGATGTGCCCAAACCCCGCTCCAAAACGGTCTTTCAAGGTCAATTCCATCCCAAGAAGCTGCGTAAGATCGCGATCCTCGAGCAGTGGATTGAAATCACCGTCCAAGACGGCCAGACTAAGACCCAATTGTTCCCCTCCAATGAAAAGCTGATCAAAGCCGGCCAGGCCATGGATCCGCCGCCCGAAATGGTGTACCGGAGAATGAACTTCGTCAACGGCATTCCGCCGGAATACCACTGGGCCACTGAAAACGAGGACCGGCGGCAGCGCGGCGCCGCGGGAATTCAGCGCATGATGATCGACACCTGGCTCGATGTAATCGATGCCGAGAAAGCCGATCCGTCGGGCCACATCGGTCCCTGCGGCGGTAACCTTCCCAGACCCAAGGAGCGTGGCGGCTGCGATTGCGAAGTCTGCACCTATAACCGCGCCATCCTCGAACGCGAGGAATCTGAGGGGACCGATGACTCCGTCCCAAACAGCGGATCTTGACATTTCCGAACTCGCCTCGCGGTGGACGATCTCAGCAATCGCGATTCGCGCTATTCTAGCCCAAGTTCGTCACCAATCCGCTTGCTTACGCGCCGCGGTTCAGTGCTGTTAACAGGTTGCCCAGAACCGCGACCGTTAGGGAGCGATCACGACGAACTTCGGCTACGAGCCCGGGTTGAACCGATACAAAATCCGCTTCCAGCGGTGCCTAGGATCACGACGAATTTTCCGTGGCACTTTGGGTTATAAGATGAAACGGTGATTTCACTGAAGGTCGAATGCCTGCTCGCGCTGTTCCTCTTCGCCGCGAGTGCCATGTTCTTGGCAGCCCAGGAGCCGCAAGCTCCTCCTGGAAACCCGCCGCCAGAGCCTCCTCCAGGTGCTGCTAATGGCCCACATCCCGGTCCTGCGGCCAAACCTCCAAACGCAGCCGAACATCCCACTAATCAGGCGACTGCTCCAGGTCGCAATCCACAAGTGACGCGAAACTTCTTCGGTCTCGGCGCGGCGCCTGATGCCGTCTCGGCCGCCCGTGGGCAAACAATATTTGTTACGAATTGCGCTTTCTGCCACGGATCAAACGCCAACGGTGGCGCAACCGGTCCGGACCTGGTCCGCTCGGTTCTTGTGCTTCACGACGAAGGCACTGGTACTCAGATCGGACCCGTCATCCTCAACGGCCGCCCGGAAAAAGGCATGCCGAAATTCAGCTTCAATGAAATGCAGATCAAGGACATCGCGCAGTTCCTGCTGGCTCGATCCCAGGCTACCGCCAACCGCATGGAATATAAAATTTTGAACGTGGTTACTGGAGACCCGAAAGCGGGAGAGGCTTATTTCGGTTCTCACTGCGCTTCTTGCCATTCCGCTACTGGCGATCTCGCCCACATTGCGGCAAAGTACGATGCGGCGACCCTGCAGTCTCGATTTTTGTATCCTACGACTCGAAGGTCCTTCGGCGCGCCCGGCCCTCCGCCTGATCCTCGAGGGCAAGCAACGGCAACGGTCACGCTGCCTTCGGGTCAAAGTTACTCAGGCACATTAGAACATCGCGATGATTTCAGCATCGCCTTAGTCGATGCGTCCGGCGAATATCATTCCTGGTTGCTCGACGAAAACAACGGCATCAAGGTGAACATCCATGACCCGTTGCAGGGTCACGAGGAACTGCTGAAGCAGTACACCGATTCCGACATGCACAATATTCTTGCTTATCTGGAGACGCTGAAGTGAAACCGGCCAGACTGCTCTTTCTCGTTCCGTTCATCTGCCTTTCGATCGGTGTTGTCGGTCAAGGTCTCGATCCCGCAAAATTGCTAAAACCGCCCACCGACACTTGGCCTACGTATAACGGCGATTATTCAGGCCGCCGCTACAGCCCCCTATCGCAAATCAACGCGCAGAACATACGCAATCTCGGTTTGGCTTGGGTCTATCACGCCGATCCTGGTCCCGGCAGCAGTCCTTTCGGCTCACAAATCAAATCAACTCCGCTCGAAGTGGACGGCGTGCTTTATTTCACCATCCCCGATCACACTTGGGCCGTTGACGCGCGTACCGGCCGAGAACTCTGGCACTTCAAGTGGCAAACCAAAGGCGGAATTCACATCGGCAATCGCGGCGTAGGCATCTACGGCAATTGGCTATTTTTCGAGACGCCGGATGACTATCTCGTTTCTCTTGAAAAGAACACCGGTAAGTTGCGATGGAGCGTCGAAATTGCCGATGTAAAGCAGGAATATTTCTCCACCCCTGCCCCGGTGGTCATCGGCAATCACATTCTGGTCGGCGTCGGTGGTGATTCTCTAGACGTTCCCGGCTACCTCGAAGCTCGCGATCCTGAAACAGGCCAAGTCCAGTGGAGGTTTGATACTGAGCCGAAACCCGGTGAGCCCGGCTCGGAAACATGGCCGAACAAAGAGGCCATGTCGCACGGAGGCGGCATGACGTGGCTCCCGGGCACCTACGATCCTAAATTGAATCTGATTTATTGGGGCACCGGCAATCCGAATCCCGTTCACGCTGGCCAGGGCCGCAAGGGCGACAACCTCTGGACCTGTTCCATCGTTGCCTTGAATCCGGATAACGGCAAACTGGTCTGGTGGTTTCAGCCCTCGCCGCACGACACACACGATTACGATGCGGTCCAAACTCCTGTCCTGTTCGATGGCGAATTCAATGGGCAGCCCCGCAAGCTGCTTGCGCAGGCCAGCCGCAACGGTTACTTCTTCTTGCTTGATCGCACCACTGGAAAGAACCTGGTGACTGCGCCCTATATCAACCTGAATTGGTCGAAAGGCGTGGATTCCCGCGGCGAGCCGATTCCCAATCCCGACAAAATGCCAAAAACAGACGGCACGCTCGTCTCGCCCGCATCAGGCGGTGCAACCAATTGGCCTCCGCCGTCATTCGACCCGGAAACCGGCCTCTTCTACGTCAGCACCTCGTACTCCTACAGCATTTTCTATTTGACCGACACCGATGAAAGGCCGGAAGGTTACGGGGGCCGCGACGCGGGCGTGTGGGAACAATCCGCGCTTAAAGCGATTGACTACCAGACCGGCAAGATTCGCTGGCAGCACACATTCCCTGGTGTCGGCAGCGGAATTTTCGGTCTGTTGAGTACGGCGGGAAAGCTTCTATTCTCCGGAGATCCCTCGCACAACCTGATTGCATTTGATCCCGCGACCGGCAAGATTCTGTGGCACCTCGGACTTGCCTCCGGCGTGAGCAATGGACCCATGACATATGAGCTCGACGGCCGCCAATATCTGGTTGTCGGCGCGGGTGAAATGCTATACGCGTTCACTCTCCCGCCCCGTTCCGAGCCGTGACCGAAGGGAGCGGATAACTGCTTTATGACCTATTCTCGACGACACTTCACCAGACTGGCCCTTGCGAGCCTGCCTCTTTCGACAGCACTGGCAAAAGCTATCGATTCGAAAGTAAACGGCGTACAACTCGGTGTTCAATCGTATAGCTTTCGCGATTTGTCACTTGATGACGCGATCAAGGCCATGGTTGCTGATGGCCTCGGTGATTGTGAGCTTTTTTCTCCCCACATAGAAGCTGGCGGCGTAAAGGCGCTGGAAGCTGCATTTCAACCGTCAGCTACTGCGGCACAACGCAGGGCAGCTTTCAAGGCCTATGAGGCTAAGGTCCACGAATGGCGAATGACCGTGCCGCTCGATTACTTCAAGGACGTTCGCAAGAAGTTCGACGATGCGGGCATCAACCTATACGCGTACAATCTCAGCTTCAGCGATCATTTCACCGACGAAGAGATTGACCGCGGCTTCCTGATGGCGAAGGCGCTGGGAGTTGGGATCATCACAGCCTCCACGACGCTGCCAGTGGCAAAGCGAGTGGCGCCATTCGCCGACAAGCACGAAATGATTGTCGCCATGCACGGCCATTCCGATGTGAAGGATCCGAACCAATTCTCCACTCCGCAAAGTTTCGCAACCGCAGTCGCTATGTCGAAATACTACAGAGTGAACCTCGATATCGGCCATTTCACGGCTGCGGGCTTCGACCCAGTCGACTACATCAAGAACAATCATGAAGTCATTGTTCTCCTGCATTTGAAAGATCGCAAAAAGAATCAGGGGCCAAACGTGCCGTGGGGCGAAGGCGACACGCCCATCAAGCAAGTTCTTCTGCTTCTAAAGGAGAATAGATATCCGATCCCGGCCTTTATCGAATACGAATACAAAGGCACTGGCACTTCTCAGGAAGAAGTAGCAAAATGCTACCAGTACTGTAAGGACGTGCTGGCGTAACGGAACCTGCGATTGGTACACTCCTTGCTCCAGAGTCTGTAATGGCGTACGTACCCGGCTGCCGCTACGATCTGTTCATCAGCTACGCCCGCGCGGACAATCGCGATGGTTGGGTCGAGCAATTTCAAAACGCGCTAGGCCTGGAGCTGAATCAACTGCTTGGGCGCCAGTTCGATCCTAAAGAATCCGTGTATTTCGACACGCAGAAATTAGAGGTCGCCCAAAGCTTCCCCGCGGAGCTGGCAGCCGCCGCCCGGGATAGCGCCATCCTGATTACCGTGCTTTCGCCCAACTATCTTACGTCGACCTGGTGCGACCGCGAAAGCACAGAGTTCTTCTCCAGGCTTCCTGAAGGCGCAGCGCGAGAAAACTGCCTCGCCCCTATTCTGATCCGCCCAATCGATGAGGATGGCTTGGACGTGCTCTTTCGCCGCGCTGAGCGCATCTCCTTTCTGAGTTCCGATGCACAAACGCCTTTTCCGCCAGGGGCCCCGGAGTGGACTGCAGGAGTCCGGAAACTGGCCGGGCAGCTGAAGAACGCTCTCCAGCGGTTGCGGCGAGGTTGCAAGCCCATCTTCATTGGTAAAGCCGCCCCTACGGATCGCTTACAAAAATTACGCGCCTCTTGCTGTGCAGAGCTGGAGAAGCGTCATTTTCGAACGGTCCCCGAGTCTCTACAGACGTTTAATGATCGTGATGCGGTCCGCGGCACGCTCGAGCAAGCCGGTCTCGGGGTCCACTTCCTGGGCGGCGCGGACGCAATAGCCCTCGAAGCGATGGAAATTTCCGCGGAAGTCTGTTCTGGTCCCACAATTCTCTATCAGCCATCCGGGGCGGCCCTGAGTCCCGATGAATCGCTCTGGGTTCCTGAATTTGAAAAAGACCTGCCATCCACTCCAGGGCGCTATCAGAGATTGGCAGGCAAAAACGATCAGGACTTGCTTGGGTTGATCAATGACCAGATCACGCGTGCACGACCCAGCTCCGAAACGGATGTTGCGCGACTGCAGCTCGCTTTAGTTTGCGAGCAGCTAGATCTCGCAGGTGCGCGGCAACTCACCGACGAGATTCGAGCCCGGCGCGCCATTGAAGTGGATTTTCCCAGCTTTCTGGGCAGCGGGCTGAAGGCGATGGACCGTGTCCGCAAATGGCAGGACTTCCTGAGCCGCGGTCGGGCTTTAATCTTTTATCAGGGGCTTGAACAGCGTGAGCGCCTGGAATCCAAGTGGCTCAAGGCAGAGCAGGATAACCGCGGAGCAGTGCGTTGTTGGTTCCTTGCGCAGCCGGATCTCGAAGGCAAGCGGCAGAAGAACCCCGATGCGCTTTGGGAGATCGATCAGGTCATCAGCTTGGTCGAACAAATACGGAGCGCCCCATGACCGCGACCCCTGTACTGGTGCGCGCCAATCCCTATCCGGGTATCGTTCCGTTCAAAGAGGAAGACGCATCCCGTTTTTTCGGCCGCGATAAAGAGATCGACGATATTCTGGAACGCCTGGCATCGCGCCGTCTGCTCGCTGTAATTGGCGTATCCGGCTGCGGTAAGAGCTCTCTTATCGGCGCGGGAGTCATTCCTGTGCTTCGCATCGGAGCGGCGGAGCATCTGCCCGGCCCCTGGCGTATTCACACCATCACGCCCGGAAACGGACCATTGGAGGCACTCCGCGCGGTCCTCGGAGCCGGACCAAACTGGCCGGCAACATCCTTTGCTTTGGTGGAGCACGCCCGAAACAATCTCCGGCCTGGGGAGAAGCTTCTGCTCATCGTGGACCAGTTCGAGGAGCTCTTTCGCTTTCGCGCCGAAACTTTCGATAAAGATGCTGGGAACGCAGCCGCGCTGTTTGTCAATCTCTTGCTGAATGCGGCAGATCAGCGTGAAATCCCAATCTACGTCATGCTGACCATGCGCACCGATTTTCTCGGTGAATGCGCGCTGTTCCGCGGTCTGCCGGAGGCGCTGAACGATTGCTATTACCTGGTCCCCCGCATGACCCGCCTCCAGCAGCAGGAAGCAATCGAACGTCCCTTGCAAGATCAGGAAGCCGAGATGACTCCCGCTCTGGTACAACGGCTCCTCAATGACTCAGCGGAGGATCCGGATCACCTGCCCGTGTTGCAGCACCTGTTGAAGCGCCTCTGGGAAAGCTGGAGCGCGCGAGGAGAAGAGGGACCGATCAACCTCGATGACGATTACGGTCAGGTAGGCGGCTGGGAAAACGCGATCGGCGAGGATGCTGAATCGGTTCTGCGCAGGTTCCCGTCCGAAGAGGACAACATCCGCCGTTTATTCCAATGGATCACGGATCGCGGCACGGGCGAAAAGCCAATCCGCCGCCCGCGTCCGTTTGCCGAATGCGCCGAAGTTTCGGGGTTATCGCGCGAGCGTCTGGGCGAAATCGTGCGCGCATTTCAAGACCGTCGCCTTTTAAGGTTGTCAGATCGCAGCGCCACGTCGCTCGTGGACCTGCCGCATGAGAGCGTGATGTGGCAATGGTCGCGATTGCATGACTGGATCGCGGCGGAAGCGGAACAGGCGACGTACTTGCGTTTTATTTTGCAATCCGCGCAAAAACAAGTTCCTCTGACCGGGCTTGCACTGGAAGCGGCACTGAAGCTGTGTTCCGAAAGGACTGCGCAGAGTGGGCCGGCGTTGCGATATCTGAAGGCAACGGAATCGGAGCAGATCAGTGCTTGGATCGCTCAGAGCCGGGACCTCGAAGAAAATAAATTGACAGCCGCCGAGGCTCGAGAACTAACTGCCTGGGCCGCGGCCAGCCTGAGTGAGGATCCGGAGCGCAGCTTGATTCTAGGTCTGTACGCCTGGGGCAAGCAGCGAGCCATGGTCCCAGGATTGGAACAACTGCTGCATGACGCGCTCCTTCAATCGAGAAGCCGGCTAAGCCTGCGCGGCCACCAAAGCTACCTCTGGATAGTGGCATGGTCGCCGGATCGCAGCAAACTCGCCACGGCGAGTTCCGACACAACGGCGAAGATATGGGAGGCGAGCACAGGCCGCGAGCTGCTCACCCTGCGGGGCCATCAAAGCCCTGTCTTGTGCGTGGCTTGGTCACCGGACGGTAGCAAGCTGGTCACGGCAAGTTCAGACACAACGGCGAAGATATGGGAGGCGAGCACGGGTCGCGAGCTGCTTACGCTTCGCGGCCATGAAGACCGTGTTTATGGCGTCGCGTGGTCGCCGGACGGACAGAAGCTGGCTACCGCGAGCTGGGATAAAACCGGGAAGGTGTGGGAACCGGGCACGGGTCGCGAGCTGCTTACCTTTCGCGGCCATGAAGACCGTGTTTATAGCGTCGCGTGGTCGCCCGATGGCGCCAAGCTGGCCACGGGCAGTCGGGACAACAAAGCGAAAATATGGGATGCCAGCAAGGGTCGCGAGCTACTTAATCTGCGCAGCCACCTTCACTACATTGAGAGCGTGGCGTGGTCGCCCGATGGCAGCAAGCTTGCTACTGCGAGCTGGGATAAGACGGCTAAGATATGGGACGCGAGCAAGGGCGGCGAGCTGCTAACCCTGCGTGGCCATCAAAGTTACGTTGAGAGCGTGGCTTGGTCGCCCGACGGCAGCAAGCTGGCCACGGCCAGTCAGGATCAAACGGCCAAGGTTTGGGACGCCGGCACGGGTCAGGAATCACTCACGCTGCGTGGCCATCAAAGCTCCGTTTACGGCGTCGCGTGGTCGCCCGATGGCAGCCAGTTAGCCACGGCAAGCTGGGATTCGACGGCGAAGGTATGGGCGATGACTGCCTGCGAGTTGCTCACGCTTCGCGGCCATGAAAACGGTATTGTTTATAGCGTTGGGTGGTCGCCGGACGGCAGCAAGCTGGCCACAGGTAGCCAGGACAAGACCGCGAAGGAGTGGGAAGCGGGCACGGGCCGTGAGTTGCTAACCCTGCGGGGCCATCGAGACGCCGTTCTAACTGTGGCGTGGTCACCGGATGGCAGTAAGCTGGCCACGTCGAGCGAGGACCACACTGCCAAGGTATGGCAGGTGAGCACGGGCCGCGAGTTGCTCACCCTGCGGGGCCATCAACGCCCGGTTTCGAGTGTCGTATGGTCACCGGACGGCGCCAAGCTTGCAACTGGAAGCCGGGATAACAACGCGACTATATGGGCCGCAAATACGGGCCGCGAGTTGCTCACGATGCGCGGCCATCAAAGCCCGGTTTGGAATCTGGCGTGGTCGCCAGACGGCGCGAGGCTGGCGACCGCAAGCGAGGACGCAACTGCGAAAATATGGGACGCTGGCGACGCCCGCGAGTTGCTTACTCTGCCGGGCCACTCAATGTTACTTTTAAGCGCCGGGTGGTCACCGGATGGAAGCAAGTTGGCGACCGCGAGCTTCGATCAAACGGCCAAAATATGCGACCCGAGTACCGGCCGCGAGTTGCTCACTTTGCGCGGTCATCAAAATGCAATCTGGACTATCGCCTGGTCACCCAACGGCAGCAAGCTTGCCTCGGCGAGTTGGGATAACACAGCGAAGATTTGGGAGGCAGCCACGGGCCGCGAGTTGCTCACCTTGCGCGGCCATCACGGCCGCGTTTTTGGCGTCGCGTGGTCACCGGATGAAAAACGCCTCGCCTCTGTAGGAGAGGACGGGATTGTGCAGATCTACACGCTCGATCCAATGGAACTTCTCCGCCTCGTCCGTTCCCGCATAACTCGGGACCTCGCGCCAGACGAATGCCGGCGCTACCTGAACTTAGACAACTGTCCTCCGGTGCCCATCGTTCCTTTATAATCGGCGGACGCGTACTCTACTTTTGCGATTCCAAAACAGCGTGAAGCTTTTCGCCGAACAACGTCATGGGAGCGGGCTGCTCAGCTTTTTGATTCGCCACCGCCGTAGGCTCAGGCTCAGTCATCGGGGCCGCCTCCTGCTCGCGCAGAAAGCGTTCCTTTCTCAAGAGAACTCTTTCGAGCGGTCCAATCCAGCCTGTGAATTCGCCATCGACTAGCTGATCCCGTTTCAGAGCGCCCCGGAGTGCGTCCATCTTGGAATCGAGATTGTCCAGATGGTGCAGCAGCAGCGCTTCCCCAAATGCGGGCACCTTTGGCGATCCAAACCCCAGCTCTCCGTGATGGCTGATGATCATGTGTTCAATCAACGTTCGCAGGTTGGGAGGAAAACCTGGAACCTGCTCGAACTTGCTGCCCACAATCCGCAGCCCGATGATGATATGCCCCAGCAGTTGCCCTTCCGCGCTGTAACCGAAGCTGCGGGAATACGAGAGCTCCTCCACTTTGCCGATGTCGTGCAGAATCGCTCCTGTGAGAAGCAGCTCGACATCTATATTCTTGTAATGGCTAGCCGTAATCTGGGCGAGCGCGCAAAGCGATAAAACATGCTCCAGCAGCCCGCCTCTGCAGGCATGATGAATGTGCTTCGCTGCCGGCGCCATCTTATACTTTCCGGCGATCTGCGAATCATGGAACACTTCCTGAAGCAGAGCGCGCAGATGCGGATTCTCAAACTTCGCGATAATGGCCTGTAATTCGCCGAACATCTCGTCCGGATCGCGATCCGAGCATGGAAAGTAATCGGCGAAATCCACCTCATGATCTTCCAGCCGGCGCAATCGGTGAATCGTAAATTGCGAGCGGTTCTGGTAAATCTGCAGCAGGCCTTTCACCTTGACGAAATCATCGCGTTCGAAGGTATCCATCACCTCCGGGACGTTGTCCCACATCTTCGCTTCGATCTCGCCGGTGCGATCGGCGAGGTGAAGCGACAGGTACGGCTCGCCCGTTTTCTTGCGCCGGATCTCCTTTGAGAGCACGAGAAATTGCGTTGTGACAACGTCGTTCGGCACAAGATTGCCGAGAAACGGCGACTTCATATTCGAATCAGCGGGAGCTGCTTTTTCCTGTCACTGTCGTCTCCGTGCCAGGAATTGGAATCACCCAGAGCAGCCGCTTGTGGCGCATTTTTTGCTCTACTTCGGCCTTCGTCACTGTCTCCGGTTTCAACTGGGCGGGGTCCTGCCAGGCTGTGTTCTGGCCGGGCGCTGCTCCCGTATCGCTGAATCCAGGCTTGATTTGCAAGAACGCCTCTTTTCGCAGTTGTGTTAAGTACTCGCGAACCTTAGGCTGCATTTTGGGTCCGTACAAGATATTTTCAATCTCAGGTTTGGCATCTGCCAGAGGCTCTAAGCCGGCCTTCGTGTGGTCGTCGACTTTTAGAATTTCGAAACCGGTTGGGATCCGGATCGGTTGCGTGACACCGCCCTTGGGCAAGTTCCAGACTGCTTCTTCGAACTGCTTCGATAGATCGCCTTTTTTGTAGCCGGCCAGCACGCCGCCATCTTTTGCGGTCGTGGCATCCGAGTTATCCCGAGCAAGATCTGAAAACCGCTCTCCCTTTGCCGCATCAGAAGCGATCTGCTTCGCTTTCTTTTCCGCCGCAGCAACTCCCGCTGCATCTTTTCCCTCGGTCGAGATCAGAATTTCGCTCAGATATACTTTTTCCTCGCGAATGAAATCCGATTTGTGTGCGTTGTAGTAGGCTTCGATCTCTTTATCCGTGATGTTTACGTGCCGCCCCACTTCTTCGCCGATCACCTGGCGAGTGAGGAACTGATTCTTCGCCTCCGAGAGGAAATCCTCGTAACTCCTGCCGGACTGCTGCCGGATGTAGTCATGGAATTTTTCTGTATCCGTGATCCCTGCCTGCCGCTGTAGATTCGCCATGTATTTACTGACATCTGAATCAACGTTGACGTTCAGTTCTTTGCCCTTCTGGATCAAAAGCAGCTCGTCGATGCGATCGCGAAGCACGTCTTTTTCGCGCTTGGTGTACTCCTGCTGGAATTGTTGTGCTGTCGCTCCCTGCGCCTTTAACTCTTCCGCAAGTTCGCGCGTAAAGCGTTGCAATTCATCCTGGCTTACTATGTCGCCATTTACTTTTGCAACAATCTGATCGACTACCGTATAATCGTCCGCCGCGAGACACAGAGTCCCGAAGCTCAGGACGGCAAGGCACATCCACTTCATAAGGTTTGTAATCTTCATTATGACAAGAGATGGCACGCGCGGTTGTCGCGGTGGCCCCAGAAAGAAGGCAAGAAACTAACTATCCGCCAATGATAACGGTGAGCTCGCCTTTGGCGATTTTATTGGGAGGCCCGATCGCCTCCAGGACAGTGTCGCCCAATCGGCAGGCGGGCAGATTGTTGATCACCACAGTCTGCGATCCGTCGATGACCACCCCAGGACCGTGAGGCGGAACCGGCAGCGGCGTCGAGCACATGTGGATATCCGCCCCCGCCGCTGCGCTTGAAATCATGCTTCCCATTTGCGCCAGGCAGGAAGCTTTCGTCGCCTGTTCCGCGGCGTAAGCAGCCGGAGCTCCGGGTGTGCCTGCAGCCGCAAGCGTGGCAGCTTCGGCGGTCTGAATCACTGTATCGGAGATTTGCTTGGCAGCCTGCAGCCCTGCGGCGGCAGCGGCTAAAACCCCCCGCCAAGCCGGGAGAAATCCAATCAGAACGTTGGGGCTGCCCGGGCCTGGAGAAAGCATGGGCGGCAATGGATGCGCCACTAAGTCTGTAATACGCGCAGCAGGCCCTTGCGGCATGGCTTACTGAATCCTTAGCTTCTGGTCAATGGCATCGACCTGATCGTAATCTGCCTTCTGGACCGGCTTCACTGAGCAGGAGGTCTTTCGCGCCGAACCGGGAAATCCGCCGCCGGGTGAGGGTGTGGTCTGAGGCTTGCTGCTATCGGGGCTGCCGGTTCCGAGGAATTGGTTCGCCAGATCGCCCGCGTTGTTGTTCAGACCGTATTGCTGCGCCTTTTTCGCTTTGTCATTGATGCTACTGCTCAAGTCTTGTACGGCGTTTTTCACGCCTTGCGTCTTGTCTCTTGCACTCGACATCAGGTTGGCGACGGGCGAACTGGCCAGGTTCGCCGCAGCACCTAGAGGGCCCAGAGCTTTGTCGACGATGAGCTGCCAAAACGGGAAAAAGATATTACGTACCAGTAACGTCACGAGCAAAGGCAATTGCCCGAGAAAAACCTCCATGACCATCGAGTTTTGATCAACCTGACCCAGCGTTGCAGTGAATTCGTCATGCAACGAGCCCATGGCGAAATCGAGAATCGGATCGAGATCCTTGCCCGCCAGGCTGTCCGCCATACCCAACGCCTTGTTTGCCACTCCCTGAGAAGTCAGGTTGCTGAACTGCGGATTCTTGACCGAGGGGCGCGTACTCGCAGGGAGCATGTTACCCACCCCTGGAATTGCGCCGATGGCATTCGAAACACCGGTCTGCGCTCCGGAGAGCGCGCTTCCGGCGATGCCTTGTGCGGTGTTCATTACTGAGTTCAGCGGCCCTAGGATGGCATCGAGAATACCTGTGCCCAGCAGAAGGCCGGCCAGTTTCGTCCTGATGTAAACCCGTCCCGCAGCATCGAATGCGTCCCGTGTTATCCCTCCCTTTATAAAGGCAGGATCCTGCAGTTGGACGAAGATGTTTCCTAGCATCCCGCAGCACGCTGGGACAATGATGCCGAGAATCTTGTGAACGATGTTGAGCGGAAAACTGGAATCAGTGACGGATTTGGCGACGTTTCTCACAGTGCTTACGAAAGCAGGAAATACGTCAGCAGTCGGATCCGCGAACGCCGCTATGATGGCGTTCAACTCATTCTGTCCAGGTCCCTGTTTCTGAGGAGGCGAATCCCAAAAACTTTTCCAGCTCTGCTCAGCGCCTCCAATAGCGCTATTCGCAGCGTTATTTGCAGAATCCACATCATTTAGTCCCTGGTCGTATGTATCGTTTACGGCGTTCAACGGTTTGGAAACAGCGCTATCCGCCGGGGTGCCCGTTTGGAAAGTGGCAATCTTGTCCTGATGATCTGGCTTCGAGGGCGGCGGTGGCGTTGATTGATCAGGAGAAACAGACCACACATCGAAAATCGGCTGCTGGCTGCCCTTGATTGCGCCCAGGCTGCGGGCGTAGCACTGATCTCGAATGACCGGTTCCAGCCTCACGCGCACATTCTGATACATGCCCTGATAAATGTCATACATGCTGAACAGGACGCTTGTGACCGTGCCGATGACATCGCCCGCAGCCCCGAGCGATGGCAAACCGAGACTGCTCAGCGAGCCCGGAATGTTGCCGAAGAAGCCCGAACCAGGCTTGTTGGTCGCCGGCTTTGCCATGCTCGGCACGAATCCATTGAAGTTCAGCCATGCCTGATGAAGATCAATGCCAGCCTGGTGCATGTCTACATACGGAAGCGTTGTGACATTCACTTTTGCGCCCGCCGTTTGGACCGCGCTCTGATACGGCTTGAGTTGGCTTGCGTCCGGCGCTGCGGACGTACCGGAGTTGCCACCTAGAAGACCGCTAACAGCGCCGGCAGCGTTTTGAACTGCGCTCATCCCTCCGAGCGGATTGCTGGCGAGACTGGATGGGTTGGCGCCTTTCAGGAGATCCGCGGCCTTATTTCCTCCCTGCGATGCAGACATTTCCTGGGCGATGCTGGCCGCGCAGGCTACAAAGGCGTTTATGAGGACGGCTTCCCGTTCCAGCGCGGCGCGAAACATAATGCCGCGGTTTCCTGTATTCCCATCGGGCAAAACGCCTGCTTTGTCGTCCTGCAGTGTTTCGTGATGGTAGTTATCGTAGCCATCCGTGTGAAACCGCCCGAAGTGGATGAAGTGGACCGGCAGCTTGGGATCGTAAATGTTTGGATGGTTCAGAGCCGTAGCGCCCGGTTTATTTGCCTGCGCGTCATCGATGTCGCCCGCGTTCACGAACGTCGCATCAACATTTTGCATGGGTGCGGCTGCCGCCGCTCCGGGTGAAGCAGGACCGCTTCCCAGAACTCCAGCTACTTTGTCGGCAAGATCGGTTACGGATGGAAATCCCATACAAAGCCTCGCGATCTACGGATGGCACTCCAGAAGCTTGGCTTTAGTTGCGCCGTCGATCTCTCCGGTGGGGTTGAGCTTGTACTTGGTTTGGAATGCGTTCAGCGCCGCCTTCAGTGAGTCGTTCATCTGCCCGTCTTCATCTCCAGCCTGAAAGCCGAGGTTATTGAGCCGCTGCTGCACTCCGGAGATTTCGTCAATCGGATTAAGATGTCCGATGCGAACAGGATATTGCTCTTTTCCTGCGCGCAACATCAGCTTGCCGCCCTGAGCGTCTGCGGGAAGCACGTGCTCGAGCTTGCCTTCGCCGTCCGTCGTGCCTTGGTACGGTTTGCCATCCACCACTAGCGTGTAAGGCTCGTTTTTGCGCGGCTCGCCCATCATGAGCAACTGCAGTTTGAACTTGACCTGCTCGCCTTTCAGTTTGAATTTGTGCCTCGCGTTGGTCGGTCGCGTTTCTTCTTTGAGAGCCAGATCAGGAACAAATACCTCATCGCCGGGAAAGAGAATGTTGGGATCCTTCCGCTTGGCCTTGACCCCGGAGTTTTCAGGGTGATTCCAGATCGTCTCCCAAAAGAATCCGTTCTGTTTTGCAATGCTCGGGATGCTATCGCCCAGATCAACTGTCATTTTTCCCATATGCGCCTCAATTCGGTTCCCAGGCGTCCTTGTCGTAATCCGGGAAGGTGATCTTCACCTGGCCGGGATCGATGCCGTCAATCCGTGCGAAGCCCTTTTCATCGAGTGATCCCGACGAAACGCTTCCGTCCGGCAGCGTGACACGATAGGCAGTTCCGGCTGCGGGCTTACCGTTCTCGTCGGCCAGCTCGACCTCTACCCAGGCGGTCTTCTTTTTGTTCTCCTCGCTATCCGGATTGTGCGTTGGAGCTGCCAATGCGGCGAGATTGGCCAGTTGCGCAGCGCTCATCGCTGCAATCTGCGTGTTGAACGATTCGCTTCCCGGAATGGCTGTATCGGCCAGCAGCGCCTTGCCCGCTTTCAGGGGGCTGACGAGATTCGGGCTGCTCGGCGAAAAGGGCCCGCCTCCGCTATTGATCTTCGTCATGGTTCCCACGATAGTCACACCGGACGGATCGATGGTCACATGGTTGCTTCCGACTTTAATTGTCAAACCCGTGCCGGCCGAAATCGCCACTTGTCCGGTTGCGTTGATGCTTAGATTCCCTCCCACTGATATCGCCAGATCGGAACCGTATTGATAGCCCGCAGCGCCGCCCGTCTTCAGTGAATACGAATCTCCGATGGAGTACGCAGCTTTTCCGGCAATGCTGCAGTGATCGTCCCGTCCGATGGTGTGAATCGAATCCCTTTCAGTATCGTTGTGATGATCACGAGCGATTTTTTCAAACAGGTCCTGATCCGTGATCTGGTGGCGATCTACTCCCACGTATTCGCGAGCGACCTTCTGTATTCGTAAATCGAAATCCTTCTGCCCGAAAATAAAGACCTGTTCCTGGTCTTTTTTATCTTCAAACCGAAGCTCATTGAATCCGCCACCGTGCGGATAGCTAAGTGTCTTTAGGGTTGTCTTGGTTTTTTCAGCCGGCAGGTTGTAAGGAGTGGTCTGCTCCGCGTTGTAGACACGGCCGGTGATCAGGGGCCGGTCAGGATCTCCTTCCAAAAATTCGACGATGACTTCCTGGCCCACGCGCGGAAGTTGCACGCTTCCCCACCCCTTTCCCGCAATGGTCTGGGAAACGCGGATCCAACATGAGCTTTTGTCGTCGTATTGGCCGTAACGATCCCAGTGAAAGTGTACTTTGACGCGGCCATATTCATCGACGTACAGCTCCTCTCCGGACGGCCCGGTAACAAATGCGGTTTGCGGTCCGCGTATGTATGGTTTGGGAGTAACTCGCGGCGGACGCACGGGAGTAGAACGCGGTATAGCTGTGAACCTGTTCTGATACCGCTCTTCCTTTCCAACGTCTCCCGCGTAAAGGCTGCCTTGTTCCGCTTCATATTCGAGTGCGGTTAGCAGATACGCTCCATTTTGGTCGCGCCGAAAGTGGTCCTTCACCTTAAACGTGAAGCCTGGAACGAAACCGCGGCATGCGCTCTGGCCCTGGACAACATCGATCGCGGATTCTTCCTCTTCCATCCGCATGCGAGTCAGATCTTCGCCTCGATCAAGCGCATCAAATCGTCCGGGGTAATCATAAAGCTCAAACGACGGCACAGGTAAGCGCGAGAGACCGGGAACTGTGGACATCAGGTGAAATCGCGGCTTTTCAAAATTGAAGTCTGCCTGCGCCCACTGGGTCGAACGAACTCCGAGCATGCGAACCCAATCCTGAATATAGTTTTCTTGTCGCGAGAAACCGCGGCCGCTGCCGGGCTGCCATCGAACCTCAGGCTCCAATGAGGAGGGCTGATGCGCTGACGGATTGTCCGCCAGAATCATCGTGTGCTTATTTTGTACGTGGTCAAAGAAGTAGCAGATTCCTTCTTCCTCCAGAAGCCTTGAAACAAATTGAAATGCCGTTTCCCGGTATTGAACGCAATACTCACGCTCAGCGTATGTGCCTTGCAGCTTGAATGTGAAGTCCGCAAACCCATATTTTTTGAAAACAGCCTCGACGATCTCGGGGACAGTCTGGTTCTGATAAATGGCGCAATCGGTGGTACGTGTCAGGAACCACAGCCAGGGCACAACAGTGGCGCGATACCGGGCATAACGGTCGCCCGTGGCCTCCAACGAAAAGCGATTGATATAACCGCTTATGTACCTTTCGCGGTCTTCGTCAAGTAAAATGCTTACCGAAACCGGCTTGGCGATTAAGCTGGCGGGATCGATCTGGAAATTCTCCGACGCGAGTTCCAGCTCAACTTGATAAATCTCCGAGATGGCTTCGCGCCCACGCAAAGAACGCAAAATGACTGTATTGGGCCCCAGAGGGGTATCCACTTGAAGCAATCGCCGTTCCTGAACGAGTGACGCAGCCATTCTCGCCTCTGCTTTCGCCGCAGCTCCTTGGATCCGTCAACTTCGCCGATCGCGAACTATCTGACCTTTCCTAGTGACGCGCATGCGAAGTTCGTTGCACGCCACCGGCCAAATATCGGGAATACATTGCAAACCCGAAACTGAGCAAGGAAATGCTATCCCAAGAGTTTAGCTGCTATCCCTGCTGATTGCCACCATTAACCTAAACGGATCAATTTTCGACCGCTGGTGAAAGTTAATGTTCACGAAGCCCTGCCTCCGGTCAATTGATTCAAAACCGGCCCGCTCCGCTAAGTTCTTCAGTCGGGAGACATAGGAGCGGAGCCGTTGCGCTTCGTCGGAAATGTACTCTGTCGGAATGCGAATATCGAGACCGGGGTTGATGGCGGCATGATCTCAAGTGGCACTTCTTCGCCCTTCAATTCATAGCTTTCTAATCTTCATTGTGGCAAGAGTTGAGGTTATGGGGAGTTCTCCTGAGGAGAGCCGCAGCGTAGGAGTACTGCTGGCTCCGTCCCGCGCGACTAAAGCCCTACCGAGCCGCGACCGTCAGGGAGCGTTAGCATTGGAATGCCATCCCATGACTTATCTAATCAGCAAAACTCCAACGTCCTAAGCGATCCCCCGACCAACTAAGCGATTCCCCGACCAAGCCACCCCGGGAATTCGCAAGGGACCAGCGGTTTGCGATCATTGCAGCCAACCCCCGCTTCGCCTGATCGCGGAACTGCAGAACTCGGCTACTTCAAATGGGGCCTGATATGGCTGACAAAAACCCCTAGCACCTGATACTACTATCTTTCAGTTCGTATGGCGAGTCCGCAAACAAAGGATGCCAGATCGAGACGCAGTTCCTGGCGATCACTCAAGTTTGTATTGGCATTTACACCGGTTCAGCTGCGAACATCCTGGTTACGCCCGTCGCAAATGCCGAAAAACTGAGACTTCCCTTCAATGGTGCGTGATCACCCTCGGATGAACTCGTGTAGCCCGCGGCAGGGGTTCAGCTTTCAAATCAGGACTTACCTGATCACCTTTGTCTGCTACGGCTGCCATCTCCACGGCAGTGAGTCCGGCTCGGTGGATCCCGCGCACAATGTACGGGGAACCCCAATTCTGGAAGCCGATTCCGCACGTATGATCTGTGCGTGTAAACGCATGGATCAGCCTCCCTATCACCTGGACCAAGTTCGTCGCGATACCGTATTGAAAGCGATTCAGGAGGTATGCGGGCATAGTGGCTGGAGCCTGGTGGCGGCCCATGTGCGAAGCAGTCATGTGCATAGCGTGGTGGAAGCGGGCATCCCGCCGGAGCGAGTCATGAGTGACTTCAAAGCGTACGCCAGCCGGCACCTGAATCGGATCAGTTTGGATGAACCGAACCGGAAGCGATGGGCCCGCCATGGCAGCACGCGTTGGTTATGGAAGCCTCAGCATGTCTCAGCGGCTATGCAGTATGTGATCGCCGGGCAGGGCGATGCGATGAGCGTGTTTGAATCCCACGAACTTTAACCAAACCGGGGCAGGGCGCTCCCTCACGGTCGCGGCTCTGATTGCGTTCAGAACTGCTCTCCTGCCTGAGAACAGGTACTACTCTTTCGTCGCAACCAGCTCTTCAGCCGTCAAATCAAGCAGCGCGGCCTTTAGGTCATCGAGAAGCCGTGCCGGGGTAATACCGGCGCTGAAAGGGAGCTTTAAGACACCGGCTGGCGTGAACTGAGCGTTGGGAGTGTTGCGAACCAGCGCCATTAGCCTAAACGGATCAATTTTCGACCGCTGGTGAAACTTAATGTTAACGAAGCCCTGCCTCCGGTCAATTGATTCAACGCCGGCCCGCTCCGCTAAGTTCTTCAATCGCGAGAATCGAATGAGTGTCCTCACTTCTTCGGGTACTGGGCCATAGCGGTCGGCTAGCTCGTCGGTCATACGCGCCGCCTGGTCGTCGTCCTTGGCGTCTGCAATGCGCTTGTAGGAGCGGAGCCGTTGCGCTTCATCGGAAATGTACTCTGTCGGAATGCGAATATCGAGACCCAGGTTGATGGCAGCATGGATCTCGAGTGGCACTTCTTCGCCCTTCAATTCTCTGACAGTCTCCTCGAGCAGTCTGACGTACGTGTCGTATCCGACTGCTTCGATATGCCCATGTTGCTCGCCGCCCAGCAGGTTTCCCGCGCCCCGAAGCTCCAGATCGAGCGCGGCAATCTTAAACCCTGCGCCGAGATCGCTGAATTCTTTCAATGCCGCGAGCCGCTTTCTCGCCACTTCGCTCAATTGCGTATCCGCAGGAACCAGAAGATATGCATACGCCCGGCGATTCGAACGCCCTACCCGGCCCCGCAACTGATAAAGCTCGCTCAAGCCATAGCGTTCTGAATTCTCGATGATGATGGTGTTCGCCAACGGAATATCGAGGCCATTTTCGACGATAGTCGTGCACACAAACACGTCATATTCGTGTTTCATGAAACCGAGCAGCACTCTCTCGAGCTCGGCTTCGCCCATTTGTCCATGCCCCACGCCGATGCGGCACTCGGGAACGAGTTCTTGAATGAATGCCGCCCGCATGAAGATGGTGTCTACACGGTTGTGAACGAAATAAACCTGCCCTTGGCGCGCGAGCTCCTGTTCGATCGCGGTTTTGATGAGATCAGGATTGAAGTGCGCGACAACCGTGTTGATGGCCAGGCGATCTTTAGGGGCCGATTCGATTACAGACATGTCCCGCAGCCCCAATAGCGACATATGCAGCGTTCGCGGGATCGGCGTGGCGCTCATGGTCAGCACGTCCACGTTATGTTTAAGCTGCTTCAGCCGTTCTTTGTGCCGCACGCCAAAACGTTGTTCTTCATCGACCACCAGCAGCCCGAGATCGTAAAACCGGACGTCCTGCGAAAGCAAGCGATGCGTGCCAATTAGGATGTCTACTTTTCCGGTCGCAACGTCTTCAAGCACTGCCTTCACTTCCTTTGGCGTTCGAAAACGGCTTACTAACTCGACACGCACCGGAAACGAGGCGAGGCGCCGCTTGAAAGTTTCATAGTGCTGGAATGAGAGAACCGTTGTCGGCGCAAGCACAGCTATCTGTTTTCCGTCCCCGAGGGCTTTGAAGGCGGCTCGCATCGCAACTTCCGTTTTGCCGAACCCGACGTCGCCACAAAGAAGGCGATCCATGGGCTGTTCTGCTTCCATATCGGCCTTGATCTGCTTCATCGCGCTCAACTGATCTTTGGTGGGCGTGTATTCGAAAGCGTCTTCAAACTCGCGCTGCCAGTTGGCGTCATGTGAGAATGCAAACCCTTGAGTCATGCGTCTTTGGGCATAGAGCTTCAGAAGCTCGTCAGCCATGTCGCGCATGCGGGCTTTCACCCGGGATTTCGTCTTCTCCCAACTGACGCCGCCGAGACGGTCCAGGCGCGGTTTCGCTTCACCCGCGCCACGATATTTCTGCACCAAGTCAAGCCGTGTGAGCGGAACATATAACTTCGATTCCCCGGCGTACTCGATCAACATGAAGTCGCCTCGCTGATCGCCTTGTGCGATTTCACGAATACCTAGAAATTGGCCGACTCCGTGCGTTGTATGGACCACGAAGTCGCCGGGCTTGAGATCCGCGATATCGGCGGCGAAGGCGGCGAGCTGAGATTTCGTTGGATGCCGCGCGATCAGGTCGGAAGTTTCGAAGAGGTCTTCCGAGCCGAGGATGGCCAAGTTCGAATCGGTCAAAACAGCGCCGCGCCGAACCGCGCCTTTAATCAGGAACGCGCTTGAAACTGCGCCCGCGTGGTAAGCGCGTCCGGTGAGGGAAGAGCGTGCGCCCGAAGCCGAATCGAGTCCCAGCTGATAAGGAACTTCGTATTCCTGCAGCACGTCCGCCAGCCGCTCGAGCTCCCCGGTTGAAGCGGCAAAGAAGGCTACGCGACTGCCAGCCTGAATCAGATTGCGAGCTTCGGCAACCGCTACGGGCATGTTGCCTTGAAAGGCGAGGGACGGCTGAGTGGGGATGTGAAGATGCTGGGTTTTGGCCAATTCCTGAAAATCGGCCAGCAATTCCAATTCTTGAAAGCTGATTCGCGTTCTTTGCTCCAGATGTGTTTTTAGTTCATCCCAACGCGCATAGTTTGCGCCAGGCTCAATGAGCGCTTGACGATCCGGGTGTTCGAGCCGGTGCCACAGGCGGTCAGCCGCGGACTCGATTGCGCCGGGTTCATCCATGACTACAAAGGCATCGGGATTGAGAGAAAAGATGTTTCGTGTTCGAGGGCGGACGAGAGGAACTAGAAACTCCCAGCCCGGAAATATCTCCCCGGGATTCGACAGGTCCAGATCTGCCTGCTCCGCTGCTTCGGCGAGCTGTCGAAGAAGCGCGCGCGATCGCGGATATTCAGCTAACGGCAACAGCGTTGTCGAAGAGACCTTCAACACTGAGCGCTGTGACTCTACATCGAAGTGGCGAATCGATTCGATCTCATCGCCGAAGAACTCGATGCGCACCGGCCTCGACGCTTCGGCAGGAAAGACATCGAAAATACCGCCCCGAACGGAGTATTCGCCCACCATTTCCACGGGATCGCGGCGCTCGTAGCCGATACTTTCCAGATGCGAAATCACGTCCTCGAGCGGAATCTCTTCATGGATTCGTAAGGTAAGAGCGAGCTGCTGATAGAACTGTGGGGACTCCATGCGCAGGAGCGCAGACGCAATCGGAAGGATCGTGATGGGAACTTTTTGGGCGGAAAGGCGCCACAACCCGACTGCCCGCGCTTCGGCAATATCGTTGTGCGGAGAAAGCCGTTGATGAGGCAGAACATCCAGAGCTGGAACAAGCTGCGGCGGCGGCAGGTCGCGACCGTCGAACAGCAACTGGAAAAAAACTTCGGTCAATTCGAGCAGCGTTTCGGCCTGCTTGTTACTGTCGGTAAGAACGAAAAGAGGTTTCTCCGTCGCCTGATACAGCAGCACGAGGTACAGCGCTTTGGCTGCGTTTACAAGCCCCGAAACGGCAAATGGTCCCTGCTCGCCGCGAGTTAGCTGCTGTAACAGCGACTGAAAGGCAGGCTGCTTCGCCGGGGACTGAAGGAGCTCTCGAGTAGCCGGATGAATCACTGTTACAATTTTCTAACCCATGAACTTCTGTATTCTGAAGTTTCTGGATGCAGCTCGGAAGAATTCTGGTTCGCGCGACCAATTGGGTAGGTGATGCGGTTATGTCCCTTCCCGCCCTGGAAGTTTTGCGCGAGGAATACCCGGGCGCTTATATTTCCATACTGGCGCGGCCCTGGGTCGCCGATTTGTACCGCCGCGAGCCTTTCTGCGATGAGCTGATCCTCTATCAGGCAGCCAAGGGCTGGAAAGGCCTGCGCGACAAATGGAGATTAGCTTCAGACCTGCGTCGTCGCAAATTCGATTGCGCGATTTTGTTCCAGAATGCTTTTGAAGCCGCAGCTCTAGTGAGAGTGGCCGGCATTCCAACGCGAATCGGTTATGCCCGCGATGCGCGTAGCTGGCTGCTGACTCATGCGATTCCCGTTCCGCGTCCTGGCGAAACGCCGCGACATCAGCGCTTTTATTATTTGGAATTACTAAAACGCGCCAAGCTGATCAGGGGCTACTCATCAGAATCGCCGATTCGGCTTTCTGGCTCGCGCGCGGCGGCCGAAGAAGGCCGGAAACTCTTCGGAAGAGCTTCGGTCTCAGGCCATGTGATCGGGGTAAGCCCGGGGGCAGCTTACGGGGGCGCGAAACGATGGCTGCCGGAGCGGTTTGCGAAGGTCGCCTTGGATGTTGCACGCGAGCACGCCGCCACAGTTGCGATATTCGGGACGAAAGAGGAGTTGGGCATCTGTGAAGAAGTATGCGAGCGCATCGAAGCTGGGGGTCAGCGATGCGTGAACTTCGCGGGGACAACCAACTTGGCCGAATTCATTCAGCTCGCCGCTGCCTGTGAGCTATTTCTGACCAATGACTCCGGTTCCATGCATATTGCTTCCGCGTTGGGTATACCCACCGTCGCGATCTTTGGAGCTACAGATGAGGAGGCTACCGGGCCGGTGGGCTCACGCAGCAGAGTAGTGCGGGAAGCGGTCGAGTGTAGCCCCTGTCTTCTTCGCGAGTGCCCGATCGATCATCGCTGCATGACGCGGGTGGATGCCGAGAGAGTCGCACAGACTGCGCTGAGCCTTGTTGCAATCAAGAAAAAATGAATGATGAGCGTCTCCCCATTCTGGTAATTCGCCTGGGCGCAATGGGCGACATCATTCATGCCCTTCCCGCGGCCGCGACTGTCAAGAAGAGTTTCCCGGATCGCAAACTGGCTTGGCTCGTCGCGTCAAAATGGATGCCACTGCTCCAAGGCAATCCTTTTGTAGATGAACTCATCCCATTCGACCGGAGTGGAGTGAACGCGCTCCGAACCTCCTGGCGGCGTTTGCGGAGCTTACAGCCAGAGCTGGCATTAGATTTCCAAGGGCTTGTTCAATCTGCGATTGCCGGCCGCGCAGCCCGGCCCATGCGCTTTTTCGGGTTTGATAGATCAGTGGCGCGCGAGCCAATGGCTGCTGCTTTCTATACCAATCGAGTTGCGGTAACCGGCCCGCACCGCGTGCAAAGAAATCTCCAACTGGTCGAGGCGGCTGGAGCTTCTCAACTTACTGATCAGGCCTGGATACCGCCGGGAACCGAAGAAGGAAATTTGCCTGAGGGTCCATTCGTACTCACCAATCCGTTCGCGGGATGGGCCAGCAAACAGTGGCCGATCGAGTATTACGAGCCGCTTGCCCGCAAATTGCGCGAAGAGGGCTTGGAGCTAGTGGCAAACGTCTCCGAACACCATGCCGCTGAACTCGCCGAATTCGAGCATGTGCGGGTGCATACGTCCTCACTCGCAGGTTTAATTGACGCGACACGCCGAGCTACAGCAATACTGGGGCTCGACAGCGGCCCCATGCATCTCGCAGCGGCCCTGGGGAAACCCGGCGTTGCGTTGTTCGGTCTAACCGATCCGGCGCGAACCGGTCCGTACGGCGGAAGCATGAGTGTTCTGCGCGGAGATAATGTGCAGACTACCTATAAAAGATACGACGTGATTCATTCCAGCATGAGGGCAATTACCGTCGAGGAAGTCGCCCGAGCTCTGTTGGGGTCGATTCAAGGCGCGCGAGTTCCAGCGGCGGTGCATCGCTTGTGAGCGATCCGCATCAGCCAAATTCTCCGCATTATTGGTTTCCGAAGCGTTACGCCGATTTCGTGCAGCGCCTCCGTGTTGCCTGCGGATTTCTGCTGCTGTTGGCTTTCGTGTGGCTGTCGCGGCCGTCTCTCAAATCGCTGGTAACGGGGTTGCCGCTTTCCGTTCTGGGCCTTTTACTGCGTGGCTGGGCCGCCGGACACCTGGCCAAAGATCAACAACTCGCGACAACCGGACCGTACGGCTACATCCGAAACCCGCTCTACGCCGGGACACTGGTCGTGGCCCTTGGAATCGTGATCGCCAGCCGGAGCGCTTGGCTCGCGCTCGTGTTCGGTGCCGTTTTCTTCCTGGTTTATCTGCCGTCCATCGAACTGGAAGAACAGCATCTGCGAAACATATTCTCGCAGTACGCAATTTACGCGGCTCGAGTGCGGCGATTCTTGCCGGTAAGAAAATGGCAGGGAGTACAGACGTCCTTCTCATGGCCTCTCTATCGCCGGAACGAAGAATATAAGGCGCTGATTGGGTTTGTTGTCGCCGGCTTATGGCTGGCATGGAAATGCTGGCTGGCGGAAAGCGTCAGGTAGGCTGATTCATTCGACTCTTGTGATACGCTTTCGCTCATGAGAGTTGGATGTTTCACTGCGTTACTAGCGCAATTCCCGATTGAGAAAGTCCTCGAAAAGCTCAAGAGTATCAACATAACGACAGTCGAGCTTGGCACCGGAAACTATCCCGGTGACCCGCATTGCAAGCTGTCCATGATCGAGAATGAGAAGGATCTGAAGGAGTTCAAGAAGAAGCTCGAGGATCACGGCTTTTCGATTAGCGCCCTGAGCTCGCACGGCAATCCGCTGCATCCTGATGCGGCAGTTGCGAAAAACTACGCTGACACAAGCAAGCGTACGGTCGAGCTTGCCGCAAAGCTAGGCGTGCCCGTGGTGATTGATTTCTCCGGCTGTCCAGGCGACAGCGATAACGCGAAATACCCCAATTGGGTGACCTGTCCGTGGCCGCCGGAATATCTCGATGTTCTCGATTGGCAATGGGAAAAGAAGGTCACTCCTTACTGGATCGAGCATGGCAAGTTCGCCAAAGATCACGGCGTGAAGATAGCGATCGAGATGCATCCGGGGTTCGTCGTCTATAGTCCTGAAACGATGCTCAGACTTCGTTCCATTGCTGGCGATAGCGTTGGCTGCAACTACGATCCGAGCCACATGTTCTGGCAGGGAATCGATCCAATCAAAGCAGTTCGCGTGCTCGGGGATGCCATTTTCCACGTGCACGCCAAGGACACGCAGATCTACGATTACAATCTGCCGAAGACGGGCGTGCTTGACACGAAGAAGTACACCGACGAAAGAAATCGCGCGTGGATCTTCCGTTCCTGCGGTTATGGGCACCCTTACGGCTGGTGGAAAGAGTTCATCTCCACTTTGCGCATGTACGGCTATGATTACGTGCTCTCGATCGAGCACGAAGACACGCTGATGTCTCCGGACGAAGGACTCACCAAGGCCGCTGAATTTCTCAACCAGATCGTGATCCGGGAGCAACCGGCCGCGCCGTGGTGGGTTTAGCTTCAATCGCAGCTCTCCTCTCCGAGAACGGCGATTCGGATCTGATCGCGCGCCTTAAGCGCCGTGATCCCGATGCGATGGGAGACCTGTATGATCGCTTCGGAAAAGTGACTTTTGCGCTAATCGCCCATATCGTCAAGAATAGAACCGTCGCCGAAGATTTGCTGGCGGGAACTTTTATTAAGGTGTGGAATCGTTCGACCAGCTTCCCGAATGACAGCGTTTCCACCGGTTTGTGGATACTTTCGATGGCCCGCAATCACGCGCTCGAGTATTTGCGCTCCGGTGCTGCGCTAGAGGCACTCGAACGCCCACATCTTTTCCAGAACTTCGGCTCCGTCGATCACAATTTGGGTCGAGTGAGAGAGGCAGGACGAGCTTTTACCAATCTTGCCGGTCATGAGCAGCGGATTTTGGAGCTCGCCTGGTTTGAAGGCCTGAACCAAAGCGAGATAGCAGCGCGGATGCAGCAGCCGGTTTCGGCCATAAAAACTTCACTTGATGCCGCGATCGGAAAGCTTCGCAGTCGATTCTCGCCAGAGCCCTAACTGCTCTGAAAATGTCCGCTATGGATTGCTCTGCTTCGGGCCTTGCTCTTTCGCGAGTCGTACTCGCGCGCTGTCCAGCTTCTTCTGTACTTTTGAAACTTCGTCCGGCTCCGCGTCAGCGGGCGAACTTGAGTTGAAGTTCTTGAGCGATGATTCCCATTGCGCAATAGCTTCCTTGATCTTGCCTTCCTTGAAGTAAACATCTCCGAGATGATCGTGGATCGTCGGATCTTTGGACATCAGCTGGAGAGAATGCGTGAGCTGCTGTTCGGCATCATCAAGCCTGTTTAGCCGGTAGTAAACCCATCCCAGACTGTCGAGAAAGGCGTAGTTGTTTGGGTCCAAATCCACGGCGCGTTTGATCAACTCTTGGGCTTCTTGCAAACGGACGTTCTGGTCCGCCAGCATGTAACCCAGATAGTTCAGGGCCGAAGCATTTGTTGGATCCACGTCGAGCACTTGGCGGAACTCTTTTTCCGCAAGATCGTACTTCTTCTCGCGTTCATACATGGCGCCGCGCATGAAGAGGACCGTCGCTTTGTCCTCTTTGGTTTGCGACAACTTCTCGGCTGCGTCGATTACCTTTCCCATCTCAGCGTAGTTTCGGGCCTTTTGATAAACATCCGCCATTGCCAGGTAAGTTTCGCGATCGTTTTTGCCGTCCAACAGCTTCTTCAACTCAGCTATCGCTAAGTCCGTCTTACCTTCGTCCGCCAGTAGTTGCGCGCGAACTTCGTGAATGGTGCGCTCGTTAGGAAACTTCTTTGCGGCTGCCTCGCTCTCTTGCTGAGCCTTGGTGTAATCCTTCGCGATCCTGTAGGTATCGAGTACCTGCGCTTCAGCCCGTCCACCCAGATCCGGATCCAGAACGGCAATCTGGCGAAACGCCTCCACGGCTTCGTCGTACTGATCGTTACTCCGATAGAGAAGCCCGAGTTGCTCCAGCATCCGTGCGCGAATTCCGCGCTGCTGGGTATCGTAATTACGGCGGGCGGTAGTATCTAACAGGCTCTTCAGAGTTGTAATTGCCTCGGCCGTCTTGCCTTCGTCCTCCAGCAGGCCAACCTCGCTGTCGCGGATGTCCAGATTATCCGGATCCAGATCCTTGGCCTTGTCGATCATCTTGTGAGCCTGAGCAAAGTTCTTTTGCTGCCGGTAAATCTGAGCCATGCCCAGATAAGGCTGGGCGTCCTGCGGATTGCTTTCGGAGATTTCCCGGTACGTTTGCAGCGCGCCCTCATATTGGCCCGACAGCGCTTGATCCTGGGCCAGAGCCGCCTTCACTTCCACCCGGCTGGGATCGAGTTCCAGTGCCTTCTTGTATGCATCCGCTGCCAGCGCGTATTCGTGCATGGAGTCATAGCTGTTGGCCAGAATCATCAACGCGCGAGGAGAAGGGTTCTTCTTCGTCAGCCGTTCCAACAGCTCCGACGAGCTTCTGTTATCGCCCCGGTCTGAGTAAACGCTCGCCAGACCCGTAACCGCGTCCTCGTTATCGGCATCAATCGCCAGCGCTTTCTTAAAAGCTGCCTCAGCATCGACCGAATCGTTCAAAACTCTATCCAGACGGCCCAGCATTACCAGGCTGTCGGTATCTTTCGGGTCCTTTTCGGTGATGATCTTGTACTGCTCTACCGCGCGCCGGGCCATACCTTCGTCGATGTGATTGGCTTGCGCATCTCCGATTTGCTGGGTGTAAATATGCGCCAGCACGCGCCGGGCATTTAGGTCGTCGGGGTTGGTCTTTAGAGCATTCTGCGCCTCCTCCACGGCCTCCCGAATTCGTCCCGATACGCGATAGAGCTCGGCAATATCTTCCACCAGAAAGGTCGCGCTAGCGTCTTCCTTCATCGCCAGGCGATAGTTCTCGATCGCCTTGTTGACGTAATCGCTCCGATTGCCATACGTACCCGCAAGTTCCTCGTAGAGGTGGCCAAGAGAAAAGTGGTAATAGGCAGCCGCTTTGACAGAACTCGGCTGCTTGGTAACCGCTGGTGCCGCCGCGCTGCTTGCAGGCTGCTCCGCCGGCGCCTGCGCCAGCAAAGAAATTGGCAGGGCTATCGCGACGCAGATGGAGCCGAAAGGTTTAAAGTAAGGGTGAGACATTCTCGCTGCTTCGGAATGGACGTTCAACTCGAGACGAGTTGCTTGCACTCAGTATAGCTCGCACGCAGAGTCTCGGGAGTGGGCAAAGCGGTTCAAATTTTGGCCACTAAGCCGATCCACTCACACCCCGCCCCATCGCCGCTTCTAATTGTGCTCGGAGCCACCGGTACTGGCAAAAGCGAAATTGGCTTGGTTCTGGCCCGAAAATTCGCGGGAGAAATCATAAGTTGCGATTCCGTGCAGGTCTATCGCGGGTTGAATATCGGCTCAGCCAAAATTCCTGCCACTAAACGACAAGATGTTCCACACCATCTCATCGACCTTATAGAGGCAAACGACTATCTGACTGCGGGCGCCTATTCCCGACTCGCCAGGGATACCGTCTTCGATGTTCTAGGCAAAGGCAAGCTTCCCATTGTGGTCGGCGGAACAGGCCTTTATCTCCGCGCGCTACTCGAAGGGCTCGCTCCTGCCCCGGCACGAGACGAGCGGCTCCGTGAGCGGCTTCGCGCTCTGGCGGACCGTCGTCCGGGCGCGCTGCACCGGCTCTTACGGTGGCGAGACCCCGAAGCAGCAAGCCGCATCCACGCGAACGATCATCAAAAGCTTGTTCGCGCCACTGAACTCATGCTGCTGGCCGGGCAACCCCTCACAGTCGTTCAGAGCATCCCGCGAAATCCAATAACGGGCGTAGTAGCGCTCAAGCTCGGCTTAAACCCTGAGCGCAAACTTCTCTATGAGCATTTGAACCAGCGCTCAGCTTCGATGTTCTCCAACGGCCTGTTAGCCGAAACCAAGGCGCTCCTCGATGCCGGTCTTTCAGCGAAGGCAAAGCCGCTTCAATCCTTGGGATACAAACAGGCCGTGAAAGTCTTAACGGAGCAGTTCCCAATCAGCGAAGCCGTTCAAGAGTGCCAGATCAAAACCAGACAATACGCAAAGCGGCAGATGACGTGGTTCCGTTCGGAAGCTGGTGTCGAGTGGCTGCCAGGATTTGGAACAGACCAAGCTATACAGCGAGAAGCTCTGGAAAAGACGGAACAGTTCTTAACATCTTTCGGCAAGGAAAGTAAGTAGATGAATTTGGTTGTTAGGATGTAGGCGTGTACCTGCGTTTTCTACTGTTCGTTGTTTCGGTGCTGGTGCTAACTCTTCCTGCTCGTTCGGCTACAGTTCTGGTTCTCCAGTTTCACAACGAATCCCAGTATTCAGATTTGAATTGGGTCGGCGAGAGCATCGCGGAAACATTAATGGATGAGTTCGGCGCAGCGAACCAGATTGTCCTCGATCGCCAGTCTCGCGCCGAAGGAATGCGGCGCCTATCTTTGCGTCCGAACGCGGGATTTACAAAAGCAACGTTAATCAGATTAGGTCAAACATTAGATGCGGATTATCTGTGTTACGGAACTTACGACGCGCACTTACTCGGGGGTACTTCGCAGCTAAAAGATAGTTCGATTCAGATTAGTGCTCACTTCATCGACTTAAGGAAAATGCGAGACGGGCCCGATTACTCTGAAGCAGGCCCGCTTTCCGAGCTGTCAAGGCTCGAGGAACATTTAGCCTGGCAATCGTTGAAATATCTCCTGCCGAAGGCGACATTTCAACTTGATCAATTTCTGGCGCCTCAGAAATTAATTCGGGCGGATGCGGAAGAGAGCTATATCCGTGGGATCTTATCCTCAACCAGAGAACAGCAGCAGAAGTGGTTTACTCAGGCCTTAGCCCTGGACCCACAATTTACCGGTGCGGCTTTCGAGTTGGGGAAACTGGCTCTCGCTCGCAAAGATTATCGTCAAGCCAACATATTATTCGCGCACATCTCGCCCCAAGATCCGCGATACCCGGAAGCTCGCTTCAAAATGGGTCTGAGTGCGTACGGCGCCGGTGATTTCACTGCAGCCGCAAACTACTTCCGGGAGTTAGTCAAGACGTTTCCGCTGAGTGAGGTCTATAACAACCTGGGCGCCGCCGAAGATCAGCTGAACCTGCCGGCAGCTATTGACGATTTGCGGCGCGCCTTGGACGGGGACGAGAACGATCCAACTTACCTGTTCAATCTAGGCGCGGCCCTTCTCAAAAACAGCTACTTCGAGGAAGCCTTAAAGCGCCTCCAAGCGGTACTTGACCGTGATCCGGACGATTCTGAAGCTCGCGCTTTATTAGACCGCGCGCAACGCCGCGAAGCTATACGCTCTGGCGTCAATACGGCTACGCCCGAACGACTGAAAGAAAACTTCGACGAGACCGCGTTCCGTCAGCTAAAAGCCATGCTTCAACCCAAAAGCTAGTCTAATGCGCGCCTTAGTTATGGCATGTCTCCTTCCACCGGAGCACCGACCTTGCGCCGTCGGCGTCGTTTCAAGAACGTCAGCAAGCACACAGCCGACGCCATCAGTAGGACCGTTTCAATGAGCAACCTCGTTATCTCCTTCTGAGGGGCTGTACACCCTCTAATCCCTTGATCGGTAGAAATACCCACCGGCTTTAGAGCAAAAGTGCGGACTCCCAAATCGCCCGAGTATAATCGGAGAGCCTTATGCTAGAGGCTTTTGGCCTGTCGGACCCAGGTTGCTCTCGCCCCAACAACGAGGACTATTTCATTAGCGACAGCGAGTCGGGAATTTTCATCCTGGCCGACGGCATGGGTGGAGCAAACGCCGGGGAATACGCCTCACATTTAAGCGCGGAGATGCTGTACGAATTCCTGCTTAACGCCCCTACGCGCGATGGCCTCGAAACATTGGAGCAGGCCTTCTTGGAAGCAAACTGGGCGGTACGGCAGGCCGCCAAGGCCAATCCCGAGCTGGAAGGTATGGGAACTACGCTGCTCGTGGCGCGCGACATTGGGGAGGATCGCCTACAGGTCGGTAGCGTGGGCGACAGCCGCGCCTATCTTTCATCGAAAGATGGGCTATCCCTCATCACTCAGGATCAAACCTGGGTCGCGGAAGTTGGCTCCCGGCTCGGCTTGACCGATGAAGCGCTCCGGAAGCATCCCATGAGGCACGTCCTCACCATGGCCGTGGGTACCGCGGACGAGCTCCGGGTCCACTCGCGCGTAGTCCCAATGAATACCGGCGACCAGGTTCTTCTCTGTTCGGACGGTCTCCACGGAGTGTTAGACGAAAAAATCTTGCGGGATACCCTCGATTCTGAGAAAACTCTGCCGGACAAATGCCACTATCTTGTCGAAGCCGCTAAGAACGAGGGCGGGCCCGACAACGTGACCGTTGTTCTGATTCAGCTCGTCTAGCTTGTAGTGCGGCTATAGACACCGAGTGGTGGAGCGGATTCGTTCGCTCTCTCGCTTCGTGCGTCCTTGTGAGGCTGCATGAAATTGATTTCGCTTTCCCCGTTCATTTCTCTAGTCCTGGTGATGCTGCTTGTGGTCGCGCCCTTATCGGCCCAAACACCTGTTCCTCCGGCGGACTCGCCCGGCAACTCCTCGCTGGTTGAAACCCTGCAGCTTCGAATCGTTGACAGCGATGGCGCCGAAATCTCCGCCGGCTCAAAAGCCGTAAAAGGCTTTACGGTGGAAGTGAAGGATTCAGCTGGGAACGCCGTGGCCGGCGCTGCTGTTGCGCTTCGCCTGCCTGACACGGGAGCTAGCGGAACTTTTCCAGACGGCACACATGCCGCCGTCGCCTACACCGACTCGCAAGGGCTCGCGCATGTTGGCGCGCTTCAGTGGAATGCGACGCCGGGCGCTATTGCGATGCGGGTGACGGCGACGAAAGGCACGGCACACGCGGGGATTCTAATCGAGCAGACCCTCACCGCAACAGCTCAGCCGACTGTCCCAGCATTGCCTCGCGTGTCAGTGGAACCAGAAGCGGCGGTGCCTCCTGTGCTGGTTGCGAAAGCCCCAGCCACTCCGCAACAGCCCGGGGCGCTTGCCAGTCCAGGGATTGCGCCAGTTTCCGCGGCTGCTCAACAACCGGCTGTTTCCGTCACTGGCTCCGGGCAGGCGACGACACCTCATAGCAAAGCCAAATGGATCGCAATTGTTGCTGTTATCGCCGGGGCCGGCGCGGGCGCAGCGATGGCACTCGGCAAGGGGAAATCCAATTCGTCGGCTCCGGCACCATCCGCGGTTTCGATTGGAAGCCCAAGCATCAGCGTTGGCGCTGGCCACTGAGGCGAGCGCTCTTCGATTCAGGTATAGCTCAATGAAATTCTGGACCACCATCTACTTGTTTCTCTGCCTCGCAGCTTCCCTTGCGGCGCAGATTAGCGCGCCTAAAGTTGGCGTCGCGCGTTACGCGGATCACTCGGTTCGAGCAATCTACGGATTACCTGCTGCCTTCCTCGTCGGCGAACGACTCACTGCTCCCGCAGATGCTATCAGCTTTTCGGATTCCGGGGGTCTCGTCTCCCGCGGCGGGAAGATTCAGCTCGTGCGGCGCGATGGATCTGTTGTCACCGAACATGATTCCGGCGAAACAGCGCCCGTGCTGAATATAGATGGCGATCTGACGACAGCTATTGCCTGGTTGCCGTCGCGTCACGCACTCCTTCACTGGAATGGCAGGTCTTTCGTCCTGACGCCGCTCACTAGCGCGATCTCTGAAAACGTAACGTCTCTTCATGTTCAAAGCGCCCATTCCGCGAAGCTGCTGCTGGCCACTCCCGATGGCCACGTTCTCGAAGCCACGGTCTCGCTCGATACCGGCGATCTCATGTCTATAAACCCGCTGCCGGGTGTGCGAGCGCCGGCGGTCCAGCAATATTCGTTTCTCGTTTTCCACGACAAGAGAGGCCTCGAAATACAGTCAGCGGATGGGACTCTCCGCTCAATTTCTCTTCCTGCGAGCGATTTGACTATTGAGCGCATGTCCTCGGACTTTTTGCACCTCGTTTCATCAGCTACTCAGCGGAGTTGGGTGCTTCATCTCACCGCTGCGAGCTTGAATCTATCGTTATTGCCTGCACTCCCAGAGGCAGCCAAATGAAGGCTGTTCTCTTTGCTCTGCTGTGTTGCGCCTCGCTCAGGGCCCAAAATGTCAGCTTCTTCATTGACAACGGGAACAACCAGTTGCAGGCCCTCGCTTCTGCCTATCAGTTTCCAGATACCCCGGTCGGTGGCTCCAGCAGCATAGTCGTTCGTGTAGTGAATTCGTCGAATACGGGCGTGTTGGTTGGCGCAATCTACGTTGGCTTATCCGCGAACTCCTCTGCCAACGATCCGAACTTCACGGTTACTGGGTGGGCTCAAAACACCGCGCTGGCGCCCGGGGGCTGGCAAGAGTTCACACTGAATTTCATACCGCTTACCTCCGGACCAATGTCTGGTTACATGCAAGCTGTCGAAAACACTACTATTACGAGCGTCTCGACAGTCCAGGGAACTGGGACCCCAGGCATCGCACTCACTTGCAGCGGTCCTCTCGCGCAATGCAACGGAAATCCCTTCAACAACGCCGTTGCCCTTAATTTCGGGAATGTGCCAAGCGGGACGGTTTCTTCGATCACGTTCACGCTTACTAACCAGACGTCCACTTCGTTAAGCACGCCCGCCGTGACGTTGCAAACTCAGGCAGATATTACGAGTGCCTTCGCCCTCGATGCTTCTGCACTGCCCAGCGCAATTGCCGCGAACGCGAGCGCAAACTTTACACTAACGTTTGCGCCTATACAATCCTCGACGCTTCTGCAGGCAACTCTGCTCGTTGGGTCAAACACCTATCGGATTGCGGGCGCACCGGTGGGCGGTCTCGAGATCTCATACGCAAACCAGACCGGCGTTCGATTCACTCCTTCATCGAGTTCGATCAACTTTGGAACGGCCAATAGCACGGCGACTCTAACATTCGCCGTCACGAACCCGATTGCCAGCACCAGTCCTGCAGTCGTGTCCGTGGCGGTTTCCGGCGCGGGATTCGCGCTTTCCGGCGCTCCTGCGACGGCAACAAAGCTCCAACCTGGCGAGTCCCTCCCGGATTTTCAGCTGATATTCACCCCTGCGCAGCCGGGCAGTTACACCGGTGCCTTAACCATCGGAACGCAGGTGTTTACCCTTACGGCGAGGGTACCCTCTGCCATCGGCGGCCCGGGTTCTCCCCTCCCGGACATCGATTTGATTTGCGGCGCGTCACCCTGCAAGGGGCAAACCTTCACCAGTCAGCAGCAGGTCAATCTCTCAGTGCAGTTGCCCAGCCCAGCGCCTTCACAATCCATCTTCACGTTGGGGATGACGTTTAAGCCATCGATAAGCGGCGTAAACGATGATCCGTCTATCCAATTCATCTCTCCTATCAGCACTCGCACTCTGAATATGAACATGCCGGCTGGTGGGAAAACGGCAACATACAACGGAAATTCACAATTGACATTTCAGACCGGAACAACTGCCGGAACCATCACTTTCACGTTGAGTTTCCTCGGGCAGACTGCCACCTGGACGATTACCATCCCTCCCGCTGACGTGCAAATCACCTCCAGTTTGGCCCAGCGTCAATCGCCCAACTTAGTCGTAACGCTAAACGGCTACGACAACACTTACAGCACCGGACAACTGTCTTTCACCTTCTATGACACAAGCGGAAGAGTCATCGCCAGCGGAATTCAAGTAGATGCCTCGTCAGATTTCCATCAATATTTCTTTGGACCGGCCGATGCTGGCGGCACGTTCGCACTGCAAGCAAATTTCCCGGTTACAGGCGATGTAACTCAAGTGGGTGCCGTCGCGGTCACTTTGACCAATTCCGCAGGGTCAACCACGACGGCAAATCAGCCCTTCCAATAGTCCTCATCTTGGCATCTGCGCTACGGTTGGAACATGCTGGCCGTGGCGCTCACCATTGCGGGCTCCGATCCGAGTGGCGGAGCAGGCATCCAGGCCGATCTCAAGACCTTTCATCAGTTCGGCGTTTATGGGGAAGCCGTTATCACGCTCCTGACCGTCCAAAACACCCGGAGCGTCTCGCGTATCGAAGCCCTGAGCGCCGATTTAGTCGCCGAGCAAATTCAAGCCGTCATCGCTGACATACCGCCTGGGGCGGCAAAAACCGGAGCGCTCGGCAGCATGGAAATCGTTGAGGCCGTTGGGCAACTGGCCAGCTCATTCGCCTTCCCGCTGGTGGTCGATCCAGTGATGGTCAGCAAACACGGTGCGCGGCTCATGTCAGCGGAGGCGGAAGTGGCGCTCAAGCAGAAGCTCTTGCCTCACGCGTTCCTGGTCACTCCTAACATTCCTGAAGCAGAGGCTCTCACTGGAATGACCATAAAAAGGGAGGAAGACATGGCCCATGCCGCGGAGCGCCTTTTAGATTTCGGCTGTAAGGCCGTTCTGATAAAGGGCGGTCACCGGCGCGGCCAGCCGGACGACCTTCTCGCGGATCGAAGCCATAAAGCGATTCTTCCCGGGACGCGCGTAAATACGATGCATACGCACGGTACGGGGTGCACCTACTCCGCTGCAATCACGGCGTGCCTCGCGCTAGGCCACGCCCTGGACGAGGCCGCGGAGCGCGCCAAGTGGTTCATCCAGCGCGCAATCGAAGAAGCTCCGGCGCTCGGCCGCGGTCAAGGCCCGCTGAACCACTTCGCTAATACTTCGGTACCGTTGGATCCACCTTATCGCTCCAAGCCGTGATTCCGCCCGTCATGTTGCGCACGTTCTTGAACCCGTTTTGCTTGAGCAAATCGACAGCTTTCTGACTCCGTCCCCCGGTCTTGCAATGAGCCACAATTTCCGCATCGGGATCCAGCTCATTCAGATGCTTCGGCAACTCGCCCAACGGGATCAGCCGCGCGCCCGGTATTCGCGCAATCTGATATTCGTGCGGCTCGCGCACATCGATTAATGTGAAGTCTTCACCGCGGTCCAATTTCTGCTTCACTTCCACCGGATCGATAACGCCTTCGCCAGGCGCACTCTGAGATGTCATAGGCCTGATTCCGCAGAACTCCTGATAGTCAATAAGTTTGGTCACCGTGGGATGATCGCCGCAAACGGGACAGTTCCGATCCCTCTTCAATTTCAGCTCGCGGAACCGCATATTCAGAGCGTCGTAAAGCAGCAAGCGGTTCTTGAGCGTCTCGCCTTTGCCCAAAATTATCTTCACTGTTTCCGTCGCCTGAATCACGCCGATCAGACCCGGCAGAATTCCAAGCACTCCGCCCTCGGCGCAGCTCGGCACCAATCCTGGCGGCGGCGGTTCCGGATAGAGGCAGCGATAACAGGGTCCATCTTCATAGGCGAACACCGTCGCCTGCCCTTCAAAGCGAAAGATCGAGCCGTACACGTTCGGTTTTTTCAGCAGCACGCACGCATCATTCACCAGATACCGGGTCGGAAAATTATCCGTCCCATCAACCACCACGTCGTAATCCTTCAGGATCTCGAGTGCATTTTCGCTGCTGAGGCCGGTATCGAATCTGTCGATTTTGACGTTTGGATTGATGTCGCGCATCCGATCCGCTGCGGAATCCAGCTTCTTTCGACCCAGGTCGCTCGTCCCGTGAATCACTTGCCGCTGCAAATTCGACGCGTCCACAACATCGAAATCGACAATCCCGATGCGCCCAACGCCTGCTGCAGCAAGATAAAGCCCAAGCGGCGCGCCTAAACCGCCCGCTCCGATCATGACCACTTTGGCCTGCTTGAGCTTCAATTGGCCGTCCATGCCAACTTCCGGCAGGATCAAATGCCGGCTATACCGGGCGACTTCTTCATTGGTCAGCTTCGCCGTATCAGAAGCCCTCGCGGTTTCCGGTTCCGCTACGCCCACCGCGCCGCCCGCAATGCTCGGCACAATGGAAACCGTCTCGTTTCCTTCGAGCTTTGTCTCGTCTTTATCGAGATAGCGGATGTCTTCGTCGTTGACGTAAACGTTGACAAAGCTGCGGAGCTTGCCCTGATCGTTGAACAAATTGTTCTTTATGTTTGGGTACTGTGCCGTTAGGTGATTAAGCGCCTCCGCAACCGTCGCGCCGGTTACCTCCACAGAATCCCTTTGCGCTGTAAACTGCCGCAGTGCCGTCGGTATCAGGATTTTGGCCATATCAATTCCTCCTCCTCCGCCTTGGTTTGGTCCGCATCCGGCAGGAAACTGTTCGCATGCGCAAACCTTCCGTTCGTAATAGAGAGCACAACGAACGAATACCAGGGACAAGAGTTCTTCAGATCCGTTTGAGAGAAATAGGCACCACAATCGGGATGGGAATGGAAAATGCCAACCAGGTCCAGCCCGCGCTCGCGCGCCGCTTTATCGGCGGCCAGCAAATCCTCCGGCCGAAGCTCATATCTCTCGCCCTGTCCGCCTGAAAAGACATTCTCCAGCGGCACGGCTTCCGTTACTATCTTCTTTCCACCCTGAATTCGCCCGAGCATCGCGCCGCAACACTCGTTCGGATAGGTCCTTTCGCCGTGAAGAACCATCGTCTGCCAGGGCGTCGTTTGTATTTCAATCATTCCAGAAGGACTCGCTTAGATACTTTTGCCCGCCATCACAAAGGATGGTCACGACCAGGCCTCTTTGCCCTTCTTTAGATAACTTTTCCGCCACGCGAGTCGCGGCAACAATATTGGCAGCAGCGGAAACTCCCACCAATAAGCCCTCCGTCCGGGCTAACCGGCGCGCAATCGCATACGCTTCTTCCGTTTCGATCCATATATTCTCGTCCGCCAGGCTCGGATCATAAATTCCCGGCTTGATTGAGGATGGCATGTGCTTCGTTCCTTCTAAACCGTGCAATGGAGAAGCAGGCTGAACCGAAATGCATGTCACATGCGCCAAATCATGCCGTAAGCGCCTGGTTACGCCGGTGAACGTGCCTGTTGTCCCCAGCGCCGCCACAAAATGGGTCACCCTGCCGCCGGTTTGCTCGATAATCTCCGGCCCGGTGGTCTGGAAATGAGCCTGCCAGTTAGCCGGATTACTGTATTGATCGGGATAGAAGTAAGCTTCCGGATCTTCATCGTAGATTCGTTGACAGACCCGCAAGGCGCCATCCGAACCCTCTCCCGCATTCGTAAGCACCAGTTCCGCCCCATACGCCCGCAAAATCTTCTGACGCTCCGGGGAAGCATTCTCCGGCAGGCACAGCTTCACAGGATACCCTTTCACGGCGCAAATCATGGCGTATGCGATTCCCGTATTCCCGCTGGTCGAATCGAGCAGAATCTTTCCAGGTCTTAATTTGCCGCTCTCCTCGCCTTTCAGGATCATGTTGAAGGCGGGGCGGTCTTTCACTGATCCGCCGGGATTAAAGAATTCGGCCTTAGCGAATACAGGAACCCCCTCGCGGCTCGCCAGTCCGATTTCTAAGAGGGGCGTGTTGCCGATCCGGGTCAACAGATCAGATTGCAATGCGGTCAGCGCGACAGCGGGCATGTACTTCTAGTTTATGTCTATCGCTTTGCTTGACAATGCCAACCCAAGACATTTCGCAATGGAATCTTAAGCAGCGTAATCTAAAAATAAACGGGGAAAAGTATGAATCGCAAGAACGCAGATCGATCAGAAATAACTGATAAAAGGCGCAACCCGAAGTTGCGCGGTTTCGTTTGGGCAGTTCTCGGCGTGGGCGTGCTGAGCTGCCTCACTGTAGTCGGATGCGCCAAAAAGGCCGTTAGCGATGACCAGCTCACCACCGATGTGCAGGCGAAGTTATACGCGGATCCCACCACAAAGCCGGCCAACATAGGCGTTGCGGTGAAAGACGCGGTGGTTACTCTCACCGGAGATGTTTCCGGCTCGGATGTCGAAGCTGAAGCGATGAAGGTGGCCAATGGCACCACGGGCGTGAAGAGCGTGAACGATCAGATGACCGTGAATGGAGTCGCCTCCTCTAACCAGCCGGCAACTGCGCAAAACGCCCCGGCTCCGGAGCCTTCATCTGCCAATGCGCCGCCGTCAGGGAATGCCGCACAGCCGGAGGCCACTGCGGCTCCCGCATCGTTCACCCCCCAGCAGGCTGCCCCCGTTCAGCAGGATCCGCCATCTCGCGTTGCCCGACTGAGCTATATGCAGGGCAATGTCTCGATGGAACCGGCGGGAGCAAATGACTGGGCGCCAGCGGTCCTCAATCGCCCGTTCACAACGGACGATTATCTGTATGCCGATCAGGGAGCGCGCGCCGAACTGCACATGGATGTAGCCGCCGTGCGGATCTGGTCGCAGACCAGTTTCGGTTTTCTCAATCTGAATGATCAAACCATTCAGATCAAATTGACGGAAGGCTCGATGTGCGTCCGTCTTCACAATTTCGGGGGTAATCAGGTATTCGAAGTCGACACTCCGAATGCGGCCGTCACGCTGCTGCAGAACGGCATGTACCGCATCAACGTCGATCCTAATGGCAACACCAGCTCAGTCGCCGTCAGGCAGGGCCAAGCCCAGGTTACTGGAGGCGGACAGGCCTTCACCCTCAACCAGGGCAGCAGCGTCAATCTTTCAGGCACGGATCAACTCGCCTATAACGTGGAGAGTTTACCGGGCGCAGATGAGTTTGACAATTGGTGCAACCAGCGCGCCGGTCGCGAAACGGCGGTGCAGACAGCCAAATATATCCCTCCTAGCGTAGTCGGTTATGAAGATCTAGAGGATAACGGCGGTTGGGAGCAAGCGCCTCAATATGGACCGGTTTGGTACCCGCATACTGTCAGCGCGGGTTGGGCTCCTTACCACGAGGGTCATTGGGCTTGGGAGGAACCTTGGGGTTGGACCTGGGTGGATGCCGCGCCGTGGGGTTTCGCCCCGTTCCACTATGGACGGTGGGCTTACATCAGCAATCGATGGGGCTGGTGCCCGGGCCCGATTGCTGTAGGATATCGGGGGCCCGCAGTTAGGCCGTACTACGCGCCGGCGCTAGTGGCCTTTTTCGGCGGAGCACATTGGGGTGTTTCGCTTTCGGTGGGAGGTGGCGGCCCGAGCTTGGGATGGGTTCCGCTGGGTTTCGGCGAGGTGTATACGCCCCCATATAGAGTCACCCCGAACTATTTCCGAAATGTGAACATTGCAAACACCACCATCAACAAGACGGTCAACATTACAAATGTTTACAACACAACCTACATCAATAAAACCACCAACATTACTAACGTTACTTACGTGAACATGAGGGCGCCGAACGCTGTCATGGCCATGCGCCAGTCGGCGTTTGCGACGGGTCGGCCGGTCGCTGAAGCTGGGAGACCCGTGCCTGAAGCCGAAGTAGCCAGAATTCAACCAGGTCAGGCCGCGTTGCTGGCGCCCCCGGTAGCGCCCACTCGTCAAGCTTTGATGCCGAGCCTGGGCTCCAGGCCTGCGCCCCGCCCCCCGCAGCAGATCCTGGAGCGACAAGTTGTAGCGCGTACCGCGCCGCCGCCGCCGGTAGCCTCGTTTGCAGCCCGGCAATCTTATCTGCAACAGCACGTTGGCCAGCCGCACGACTTTTTGGCGATGCATCGGGCGGTAGCTCCCCAAGCGCCACGAACCGCGGCTGTAAGGCCTGCACCGGCAGCCAGACCGGTTCCGGTGCATCCAGGCATGCGCGTCGCGGCGAATGTAGCACCGAATCGGGCGACGCCTCAGGCTATCCCAGCAAACCGGCCGGGTTTGCCTCGGCAGGCGGCCGCTCCATTGAGGCCAGCGGCTCCCGAAGGCCATGGAGCGCCGCCGAATGTACGGCAACCCGCGCCTGCTGAACCCGCCGCTCGGCGCAATTTACCAGCAGAGCGGGCCCAACCGGCTGCCCGCCCCGGAGAACGACCGGAACCTGCCGCCCGGCCTGGAGAACGCCCGGAGCCAGCGGCACGACCTGCAGAACGCGCGGAACCAGCTGCTCGCCCGGCGGAGCGTCCAGAACCGGCTGCCCGCCCCGGAGCACGCCCCGAGCCAGCGGCACGACCGGCAGAACGCGCGCAACCAGTTGCTCGGCCAGCGGAGCGTTCAGAACCGGCTGCCCGGCCTGCGCAACGTGGGGAACCGCCGGCCCGGCCTGCAGAACCTGCAGAGCGTCGCGCACCTGCTGCGCGGCCCGAAACTGCGCCTCACGGAACACCGCCGAGTCGCTCTGAGGAGCGCCCCAACAGCGAAACAAAAAGTACCTCTGAGAAAGAGCGCCGGCCTCCTCAATAGCCGTTTTGCACTGATAGACTGGAGGTGCTTCTCTTCGTGAGCACCTCTACCCCAACCCCTGTTTTCGACGAATCTGCTCTGGTGGCCCGCGCCAAAGCCGGTGATATGTCCGCCTTTTCGGACCTGGTGCAGCACTATGATCGTCGCGTTTTTCGCATGGCCAAGCAGATCACGCAGAACGATGACGATGCCGAAGATGTACTGCAAGAGACCTTCCTAAAGGCGTATACCCATCTGGATGACTTCCAGGGAAATTCGAAATTCTACACCTGGCTGGTGCGGATCGCGGTCAACGAGGCGCTGATGAAGCTGAGGAAGCGCCGCTCCGATAAGACCGTTCCCTTGGATGAGCCGATTGACACCGGGGAAGACGAGATGGTCCGGGAAATCGCGGTTTGGGATGAGAACCCGGAGGACACGTACTCACGAGAGGAGCTGGCGCAAATATTGGACCAGGCGGTCCAAAGTTTGAAACCAGCTTATCGAACCGTTTTCATTCTGAGAGACATCGAAGAACTGTCAATCGAGGAGACGGCTGAGGCGTTGGGTCTATCTATTTCAGCGGTGAAGAGCCGGCTTCTTCGAGCAAGGTTGCAGCTTCGCGAGAAGCTCACCAGGCAATTCAAGCGAAAGGGGGACGACGCGTTTGCTTACCTGTAAGCAGTTTCTGCAGGAGCTTACTGATTTCCTCGACGACACCCTCGACCCGAAACTCAGGGCCGAGCTTCAGAAACATGTGAATGAATGCCCGAACTGCTGGGTAGTCTGTGACACCACCGAGAAGACGTTAAAAGTTTTTAAGGGTATGGAGGCTCAGGCTGTTCCCCACCATTTACAGGCAAAGCTGATGGAGGCTCTGGAGAAGAGAAGAAAGTCAAGAGGCATCGGAGCAGCTACGGATATATAGACATTTGAGCAGCTTGATCTGCGAAACCGACCACTCGCTGAAGGTCCTTTGTCACTCCCCGCTTTCCTGTGCTACTCCTAAAGTTTAAGGTCATGCCAACTTGCAGAATCAGCGGCTGTGCCGGAACTGAAAGCGCTTGCTTACGCGCGCGGCTCAGCAGCCGCTTCCGAGCCACGGCCGTCAGGGAGTGGTTAGCAACTTGGTTTTAGGTAGGAATTAGATTTAAATGGCTTACGTAATTGCCGAACCCTGCATTGGAATCAAGGACAGCGCCTGCGTGGACGCTTGTCCTGTGGATTGCATTCACCCCAAAAAAGACGAAGAGAAGTTCGAAAACGTAGAAATGCTGTACATCGACCCGGTGGAATGCATCGACTGCGGCGCTTGCGTCCCGGTTTGTCCCGTCTCTGCGATCTTCGCCGCTGACGATCTGCCCGAAAAGTGGGCCGATTTCACTCAGAAGAACGCGGCGTTTTTCGGACGATAAAACCGTAGCGAATCGTCACCCACCCGCTTGCTTACGCGCGCGGTTCAGTGCTATTCATCGCTTTCACAGAACCGCGACCGTAAGGGAGCGATCGCGACGAACTTCGGTTACGGTTTATAGATCGCGCAGGATGTGTCAGTTTCCCAGACGCGCACGTAGGAAACGGATGCTGCCTCGAGATCTTTTTGAACTTCCTGGCAGATGAACCTGGCGATATTTTCCGCCGAGGGGTTGATCTGATCAAACGGTTTTAGATCGTTGATGAATTGGTGATCGAAGTATTCGCTGGCCGCGCGAACCCGTCTTTTCAGTTCAGCAAAGTCATAGAGCAGGCCGTTTTCGTCCAGCTCCGGGCCTTCAATGCCTACTTGAACGCGGTAGTTGTGCCCGTGCACGTTCTCGCATTTTCCGCGATAATTGCGCAGCGCATGTCCGGCAGCGAAGGTGTGCTCTACAAAGATCTCAAACATCAAAAAACCGTTGGACGTCTCCTAATCTGTTTGTGAAACGGTACGCCGGCAAGCTGTCGAAAAAAACTTTTCCATACGGCAGCTTGGTAATCCTATTATCCAGCAGCGCCAGCACCCCGCGATCCGTAGTCGCCCGGATCAACCTTCCGAAACCTTGCTTTAATGCGAGCGCTGCTTGAGGTATTTGATATTCGTAGAACGCATTCCCGCCGTTCTGGCGTATCGAGTTGGCGCGCGCGGAAACTACCGGGTCCGTGGGGACCGCAAAGGGAAGCCGGTCAATAATGACGCAGCTGAGCTGATCTCCCTGCACGTCAACTCCTTGCCAAAAACTCGAGGTGGCGAACAGAACTGATCCAGGCGTGGAGCGAAAGGCCTCGAGCAAGGCATTTCGTGGAGCATCGCCCTGCAGCAGCATCGGAAAATCCAGTTCCTTTCTCAGTAACTCGTAAACTTGGCGCATCTGCTGATAGCTGGTGAATAAGACGAAGGCGCGGCCTCGCGATGCCTCTAATATTTGCTTAACTTCACCGGCCGCCAGCGCTGTGAACTCCTGCTGCCGCGGATCCGGCAAGTGCGGCGGGACATAAAGCAGGACCTGATTGGCAAAATCATATTGACTATCGATACGCAGCGTCCTAGCGCCGCCAAGGCCCAATCGCGTCTGGGTATATTCGAATGCTCCTGCCACGGTAAGCGTTGCGGAAGTGAGGATAGCTGTGTTCACGCGATCGAAGAGATGGGTGACCAGCGTGGCGGAAACATCAATAGGCGTTGCCTGCAGATATAACGCCCGGCCCCGCCGCTCGACCCAATAAACGTAGGTGCTATCTCCAGATTGCAGCCAGAAACGCAGGCCCTCTTGAATCAGCTTCGCGCGGCGAACCAGGGGCAAGATTTCTTCAATTGCGCCCTGTACCAGCTCGAGCCGGGCACACAAGGCATCTAGGGCGAACAGCAGTTCACCATACTGATCTTCATAGTCTGCGAGGCACTCTTCACGATTTGCAAATCCGTGGCGGCCCTCTTGCGGGAAGAGGCTGAAGAATTGTTCGGTCCGATCGCCCAGATGTATCAAGCTGCGGTCCAGCTCCGGCGTGGCAAATTGTTTGCGACGTGAGATAGCAGCGGTGTCTTTGATCAGCTCCTGAATCTGGAGATTGCTCACCGCCATCCCAAAATACTGCCCGGCGACATCTTCAATCTCATGAGCTTCGTCAAAAATCACGGCAGAATAGTCCGGGAGAATACCACCGAATGGCTCGTCGCGAACGGCAAGATCGGCAAAGAAAAGATGATGGTTGACTATGATGATGTCGCTCTCCGCCGCGCGCCGATGCATCTCGGTGATGAAGCAACGGTCGAATTGCTGGCATTTCTGCCCCGCGCAGAGATCGCTCCTCGCGTCCAGCTTCCACCAGGTGCTGCTCTTCTCCGGAAGCTCGCGCAACTCGTTGCGATCTCCAGTCTTGGTCCCCGTCTCCCAATTGCGGATAATCTGGAACTCGCCGGATTCTTCCAGGCCGGAAAGTACCGGCTCGCGTTCTGCGTCATAGAGCTTCTGCCGGCACAGATAATTGGCGCGCCCTTTCATGTAACACACAGCCAGCGGATGTTTGAACAGCGATTGAAGAAATGGCAGGTCTTTGAAATACAACTGCTCTTGGAGGTTCTTCGTACCCGTCGAGATCACGACCCGTTTACCAGACAAGATCGCCGGAACCAGGTAGGCGAGCGTTTTGCCGGTTCCGGTACCCGCTTCGACAATCAAATGGCGGGCTTCCGCTAATGCGGATTCAACCGCTTCGGCCATACGCATTTGCCCCTCGCGATACTCGTAAGCAGAATGCGAGCGCGAGAGTATTCCTTTTCGGGCGAAAAAACTCTTGGCCGTCAGTCTGGCTGAAGCGCTGGCGGGTCTTTCAAGATTGGTGGTGGCGCTCACTCGAAATCGCCGAGAAGGAAATCCGCGGGAAACCTCAGTTTAGTACGTAAGAGGGCCAGAACAGTGGTTATTCTCAAAGAGAGCGCATGGCCGCAGAAGAGGAAATTCTCTACCTGACCGAACTCCTCCGGATAAAGGTGTACGACCTCAAGGGTCGCGATATCGGCACGCTCAAAGATGCCGCGCTCGTGCCGCTAATTGATCCCGTCCGTTTGGATCGGTATCTGGTGGGCGCCGGCCCCGGGTGGCTCAGCATTCGATACGACCAAATCGAGAGCATCGGCCCGGATGGGATCCGTTTGAAGGATGAGCGCCTGACGCCTTATCATTCCGACGAGTACATGCTTCGCATGGTTCGAGATCTGCTCGATCAACAGATCATAGACGCGCAGGGGCGGAAAGTGGTCCGCGTCAACGATATTACTTTCCTCAAGGAGCGTGAGAACGGGCAGGACGTTCTCCATATCCTCGAAGTGGACATCGGGCTGAGATCAATGATGCGCCGCGTTCTGAGGGGTATCGTTCCGGCTGCCACCGTCCGCGCGCTGCAGAGCCATATTGCTCCGAAATCTATTCGTTGGGAATTCTGTAACATTTTAGAGGCCGACCCGCAGCGACGCGTTCGCCTGAACATCTCGAACAAATTGTTGGAGGACATGCATCCGGCTGATTTAGCTGATATAGTCGAGAACCTCGGGCACGAAGATCGGCAGGCGATCTTCAACACAATGGACAGCGAAACGGCTGCTGAACTCCTTAGCGAAGTCGAACCCGGCATCCAAACTCGGATTCTCGAGTCGCTGAAGACCGATAAGGCCGCGGACATCCTGGAAGAGATGGAGCCTTCGGAAGCGGCGGATCTGCTCAACGAGCTTGAAGAAGAAAGATCGGAGCAGATTCTCGACGAGATGCAGCCTGAAGAAAAGGAAGAAGTCGAGGAACTCCTGGACTTTCGGGATGACACCGCGGGCGGGCTGATGGATCCGGGTTTTTTGGCGCTTTCCGAAGATGCCACCGTCGCCCAAGCCATGGACGAACTGAAGAAAGACGAGGAAGTGCTCGAAGACTTGCATAGTATTTTCCTCGTCGACCGTGACAACCGGCTTCGCGGTACTGTTCCCCTGGCCAAGTTGTTCTTTGCTGCCGGGGACACTCCGTTGAAAAATCTTGCGTCTGACTCTCTGGTTTTTGTTCAGGCCGATGAGAAGCAGGGCCGTGTGGCGGAAATGTTCGATAAATACAATCTCCTCAGCCTTCCAGTGGTCGACGCGCAGGAACGCCTGATTGGTGTAATTACGGTTGATGACGTGGTGGCCCTGCTGAGGCAAGCCTAGGGCGTTGTTCATCTTCAAATTCCGTGTAAACTGTAGTGTAGGTACTCTATTTGATTTTTTTCCTTACCGATTCCCAGGCGCGTGAGCGCGCCGTCCGCTAGTCCGGCATGTATCCACCAAGAGGGCTCCCGCCGCGCCGGCCTAAAATCCGAGAAAATGTAAACGAAGCAATTCGGGTCAGGGAAGTACGTGCAGTCTTCCCGGACGGGTCCGTCGAGATCATGGCGACGCCCGCTGCCGTTCGCAAAGCCCAAGACCTGGGCCTCGATCTGATACTGATTGCTCCGACTGCTGAGCCGCCTGTCGCCAAGGCGATGGACTATGGGCAGTGGCAGTACGAGCAAAAAAAGAAGCAGCACGACGCCAAGAAAAAGCAACATGTGATTCAGGTGAAAGAGCTCAAATTCCGGCCCAATACCGATGACCACGATTACGATTTCAAAAAGAATCACGCGGTCCGGTTCCTGAAGGAAGGCAATCGCGTGAAAGCGGTCGTGCAGTTCCGCGGCCGGGAGATTGCGCACACGGAATTGGGCAAGAAGCTGCTATTGAGATTTGCGGAGGATTTAGCAGGCGTGGGCGCGATTGAAGGACAGCCCCGACTGGAAGGCCGCAACGCCCACGTGATCATCAGTCCCGTTAAAACCGGCGCACCCCCGAAAGAAAAGCCGGAAAAGCCCAGAGATCAGGGCCCGAACGGCGCCAGCCCAGCTTAACCATTAAGGCGGCCAGTTGCGCCCGCAGCCGTAAACACCAGATCACGATCCCTGTGTACTAATCCTCGCGATACCATTCGTAGGGGTACATTGCCTGATGGATTCGCCTCTGGAAGCGCATTCGGTCGCGTTGCGCGTGAACGGACTAGATTACAACCTGCAACTCGAAGCGCGTGTGTCATTGCTCGATGCCTTACGTGAAAACCTTGGCTTGACTGGCACAAAGAAGGGTTGTAATCAAGGTGCCTGTGGAGCATGTACTGTCCTGGTCGACGGGGAACGCATCAATTCGTGCTTCGCCCTTGCGATTCAGTACGAGGGACGCGAGATCACGACCATCGAAGGACTGGCGAATGCAGATGGCCTGCATCCCCTGCAGAGTGCCTTTATTGAACACGATGGTTTTCAATGCGGCTATTGCACACCAGGCCAGATCTGCTCGGCCGTGGGAATGATCAGCGAATTCCGAAGCGGATCGCCAAGCGCCATTACTGAGGATCTGATTGATGGACAGATGGAGTTCTCAGACGCTGAAATTCGAGAACGCATGAGTGGTAATCTCTGCCGCTGCGGTGCTTACGTCGGAATTACCGATGCGATCCACCAAGTCTTTGAGGAACTCAGCAAGTGAAAAACTTCTCATACGCTCGTGCCCTTGATCAGGAGTCAGCCTTGGGCCTGCTGTCGCAAAGCACCAGCACTAAGTTGCTTGGGGGCGGAACAAACCTGGTCGATTTAATGCGCGAAAACATCGAGCAGCCGGATACGCTCGTTGACATCACGCGCCTGCCGCTCACCGGGATTGACGAACTGCCGGACGGAGGTTTGCGAATTGGAGCGTTAGTTCGGAACAGCCACTTAGCCGCGCATCCAATCGTCCGCGAACGGTATCCGGTGCTCGCGCAAGCCATTCTGAATGGCGCTTCCGCTCAATTGCGAAACATGGCAACTACCGGGGGCAATCTTATGCAGCGAACGCGTTGTTATTACTTTTATGACACTGCTGCCCGCTGTAATAAACGTGTGCCCGGCGCCGGTTGCGATGCGATAGAAGGGTTTAATCGCATTCATGCCATCCTTGGAACCTCTCCAGAATGCATCGCGACGCATCCCTCCGATATGTGTGTCGCGATGGCAGCTCTCGATGCCGTTGTACAAGTAACTGGAAAGGGCGGTGAACGAAGGATCCCGTTGGTTGACTTTCACCGCCTGCCGGGCGAAACGCCGAACATAGATACGAATCTGAAATCAGACGAGTTGATCACGGCCGTTGACCTTCCTGCACTTTCGTTTGCCCGAAAGTCGATGTACCAGAAAGTACGTGACCGCGCAAGCTACGCTTTTGCTCTCGTCTCTGTAGCTGCCGCTTTAGAAACTGAGGACGGTCTGATTAAACAGGTTCGCCTGGCGCTTGGTGGAGTGGCGCATAAGCCATGGCGCGCCTTTGCGGCCGAACAGTATTTGAATGGCAAAACAGCCGGTGAGCAGACTTTTCAGGGCGCGGCAGACCTCGAGCTCCAAGGGGCAAAGCCGCTTCGAAACAACGGCTTCAAAGTTGAATTGGCCAAGCGGACCATCGTCAGCGTGCTAACGGAATTATCGGCCCAGGGAGTAGCTTGATGAGCATCATCTCCAAAGTCACCGAGGCGATCGTACAATTTGTACCCGATCGCGATCGTGATCAGTTGAGCGAAGCCGACCGCCTTATCGGCAAGCCGAAAGACCGCATTGACGGGCGCGACAAGGTAACCGGGGCTGCGAAATTTTCAGCTGAGTTTCCGCTAGAGAATCTAGTTTATGCTTCCCTTGCCTACAGCACGATCGCCAAAGGAACCATCAAGAGCATCGATGTAAGTAAGGCAGAAGAAGCGCCAGGGGTTCTCTCTGTCATCACGCATCGGAATGCGCCTAAGATGAAAAATCCGCCGCTCTTCAGTCCAAGCGGGGGAAGTGATGCGGCGGGCAGCAAGGCCAACATTGTCAATACTGACGAGATTTTTTGGAATGGACAGCCGGTCGCTGTCATCGTAGCGGATACGCTCGAGCGAGCCGAGCACGCCGCCTCACTCGTAAAGATCGAATACGCCCAGGCACGCGCTGTCACTTCGTTTGCAGAAGGCAAGGCTCACCTTGAAGTTCCCAAAGACATCATGGGCGAAGACACCGAAGTTAGTCGGGGTGATGCAGAAGCCGCGCTCGCCGGCGCGAAGTTCAAAGTAGACCAGCTTTACACTACGCCACGATATAACCACAATGCCATCGAACTCCACGCGACCACGGCCGTTTGGAATGGCGACAAGCTGACTGTTTATGATCCGAGTCAGTTCGTCCGCGGCGTCGCCGATTCACTTGCCAAGATGTTCTCGTTGAAGAAGGAAGACGTGCGCGTCCTCGCTCCCTTCGTGGGTGGCGGTTTTGGTGGCAAAGGCTCTATGTGGGGCCATGTTCAGCTTTGCGTGCTGGCTGCTAAAGTTGTCGATCGGCCGGTGAAGCTTGTTCTATCGCGCGAAGGCGTGTTTCGGATCGTGGGCGGCCGCACACCGTCTGAACAAAGAGTGGCTCTCGGGGCGGATGAAACCGGGAAGCTTACGTCGTTAGTTCACACCGGCATCACGGCCACTTCCACGACCAACTATTTCGCCGAACAGTTTTCATTTCCCGCGCGGCACCTGTACGCAACCAAGAGTCTGTTCCTCAGTCAATCCGTAATGCAACTGGACACAACTCCGAACACGTTCATGCGTGCGCCGGGCGAATCGATCGGAACCTTCGCTCTCGAATCTGCAATGGACGAACTCTCGTACGAGCTCGGAATTGATCCCGTCGAGTTGCGTTTGCGCAACGATCCCCAGCGAGATCCGGCGAAGAATATAGAGTTTTCCAGTCGCCATCTGAAGGAAGCCTACCGGCTCGGCTCAGAGAAGTTCGGTTGGGAGAACCGGTCCGCGCAGCCTCGTTCCCAACGCGAAGGAAAGTGGCTTATCGGGCAAGGCGTGGCAACCGCGTTTTATCCCGCATACCGTTTCCCCGCGTCGGCTAGAGTGAGGGTCAACGCAGACGGAACGGCGCTCGTACAATGTGGCGCTCAGGAAATGGGCATGGGCACCGCAACCGTCCAGACTCAGCATGCCGCCGAGCGGTTGGGACTGCCCATGGAGAAGGTGCGTTTTGAATACGGCGATACGGACCTGCCGCAAGCTCCCGTCGCAGGAGGTTCTAATCAAACCGTAAGCATTGCACTAGCTGTCCAGCAAGCCTGCGAAAAGCTGCACCGTGAACTGCTCAATCTCGCCAAGAAGGACAAGGACTCACCCTTGGCCGGCTCACACTTCGACGATGTCCGGGCGTGCGATAGCGGATTGTTTCGCAGGGATAAGCGCGAAGCCGGTGAGAGCTACGTCGGCATCCTATCGCGCCTCAAGCAGGATTACATCGAAGCGGAAGCGCAATCGGGCCAGGCTCTTGAAATGATGAAGTACTCCATGGGTTCGTACGGCGCCCAGTTCTGCGAGATTCGTGTTAACGAGCAAACTGGAGAAGCTCGCATCTCTCGCTGGGTGGGAGCCTTTGACACCGGCCGCATCTTGAATCCGAAAACCGCCCGTTCTCAATTTATGGGGGGAATCATCATGGGAATCGGTATGGCTCTGACGGAGGAAACGTTTTTCGACGAGCGCAGCGGCCGGATTGCGAATCCAAGTCTAGCCGAGTATCACATACCGGTGAATGCAGACATTCCCAGAATAGAAACATACTTTCTGGATATCCCCGACCCGCACACCCCGCTGGGCGCACACGGTATCGGTGAAATCGGCATCACGGGAGTTGCTGCTGCGGTGGCTAACGCGGTTTATCACGCAACCGGTAAGCGCATTCGCGATCTACCGATCACGTTGGACAAATTGCTGTAAGCGCTGCGCCGCTTGTCGCGCAATCCTACTCCGAATAAAAGAGATACTTTCGCCACTGATTGTCGCTGCGTCCCAGCAGACGCATCAGGTGGCGGCTGGTGTGCAGGCTAAAAGGACGGGGCTGCCGCAGAAGCTTCATGCCGGCTTCTTCGGGTGTCCTGCTGCCCTTCCTGTTATTGCAGGGATGGCAACAAGCGACCAGGTTTTCCCAGGTGGTTTCGCCGGCCCGTGAGCGCGGTATCACATGGTCCAGTGTCATCTCGCCGGAGGGCAGTGTTCGGTGGCAATACTGACAGGTGTAACGATCACGCATCAAAATGTTCTTACGGGAGAGAGCGCGCGTTTGATGAGGTATTCTGCGGTACTCCAGCAGGCGGATGACGGACGGTACATGCAGCGTGCGCTTCGCGGAATGGATCTGCGTGGGGGCTACTTCTTCGGCTGACGCGACTCCTTTAAGGACCAGCACCAGCGCTCTGCGGGCCGCGCAAATGTTTATCGGCTCATAACTCGCGTTCAGAACGAGAACAGGTCCGTGAAGTCGATCCAAACCAGGCATCAGACAAGCTCCATAAGCAGCTAGCGTTTAATTCACCCCAGTTCCGGCAGAATGCGCCTTGGGCGTTTTCTGCTTTGCGGCAACTGAAATCGAATCGAAATTTCGACGATCTACCCGCGCTAATGTGAGGGCTGAGACGTGAGCCGCGCCAGCTTCTTTCAAAGCACTCGCAGCAGCTCTCAAGGTTGCGCCGGTAGTCAAAACGTCATCTATCAGCAGCGCGCGTTTTCCGGCAACCTGCCGAGAATTTCTAACTCGGAATGAATTCTTCAGATTCTCGTTTCTGTCCGCCTCCGCCAAACCAGCTTGCGGCTTGGTATAACGGGTTCGCCGAAGATTGAACGCGAGCTTCAGTCCGTACCGTTTAGCAACGGGCCGGGCAAGCAGCTCGGCTTGATTGAATCCGCGCTCCCAGCGTTTGCGCCAGTGCATGGGCATGGCGACGATTAGGTCGAATCGCTGATCCACGGGCAACGCGCGGATTAGCAGCCCACTCAATGGCCTAGCCAAGGTCTCCACTTTTCCGTATTTAAAGAGATGAATCAACTTCTGGAGAGGACCTTCGTAACTACCAAAGGAGTAAGCGCCATCAAAATTCACCAGACTCCCCCGGCAGACCTTACAGAGGTCGTGCTCATCGAGGGGATAGGCGTCTACAAACGGTGTGCGGCAGGCCTTACAGAAAAACTCCGCTTCAAGCGGCAGAGGGAGAGAAAGACAGGCGGGGCAGACGGGAATTCGAGATAGATTCTTGAGTGGCTGGTTGCAAAGCCTGCACTCATCCGGGAAGACAGTGTTGAAGAGAGTAGCCGATACGGATCTTATGCCAGAAAATAGAGCATTCGGCCAGCGGTGTTGGTGAGGTATGACGGTGCGATCAACGAGACTAGGGAAGACACACCCCCACTAAATCGAGAGTATACAACATGTAAAACAGAGGTAAAGAATACGGCATTAAAGTTGCGGCACAATCTGCCGATTGGTTTAACGATTGTGGGAATGCGGAGCCAAGGAGAGTTAGGAACGCGGCACCTTGAAGCGGACGGAAAATGGCGGTCTCCAGGCCTGGAGATATTCTGATGGATACATTGCGAGTTCTTCTGGTAGATAGCGATTCCGAACAGTCCCAACGCATCGCATCCCTGCTTAGCGAGGGCAATCACACGGTTCTGCCTGCGGGAGGATTGGAAGAAGCTTCCGAAGCGCTTTTTGTGCAGAGATTTGACGCGGTGCTCCTGGGTTCTCCGGTTCGAGCGGATGAGCTTTCTGAATTCAAAGCGACCCTTCGGAAGCTGGAGAAAGCTCAGCCTGCTCCGGTGAAGATTCCGGTACTGTCATTTTCGTCAGAAGCGTTTGATGTGTCCCGTTTAAGCCGAAGCAGCGATCCGGAGATTGACGGCTACCTGCCTGAGCATTTCCAGGCGGCCGCCCTGACTGACGCTGTCAACCGTCTTTCCCTTGCTGTCGCGCACTCCACCGAGCGAACCAAACTCGACGCCCCGGACCTGCCGGTTTTTGAACCAGAGCAGTTCCAGGCTCAGGTTTGTCATGACAGCGAACTACTCGTCGAGATAATCGACCTGTTCCTTACCGAAAGCGTCGACCAGATCGCCGAAATGCGCCAAGCGGTTGCGAGCGCCGATTATGAGCGGCTTTGCCGCTTAGCTCATACGCTTAAGGGATCCTTGGGTAGTCTGCATGCGGCGATGGCGAGATCTCACGCACAAGATCTGGAAACAGCGGCAAAAGAGCGCGAGGAGCAGGTTTGCCGTTTCTCTCTCGCTGCACTGGAGCAAGATCTTGACACTTTGAAACCGCGACTCTTGGCATTGCGCGAGTTTCCCGACTCAAATTGAAGCGCCTGTTAAACTGAGGTTGCTCAATTCCCCGGAACCTTCCTATGAGTTCGCCCGCAGTGTTGGAGATCGTCTGTGCGCATAGTCCGGACTCGGATGATGCGTTCATGTTCTACGGGTTGGCCACCAAGAAAGTGCGGTCGCGGCTCGTTTCGTTCCGTCACGTGTTGGAAGATATCGAATCGCTGAATCGAAAGGCCACTGAAGGACTTTACGAGCTTACTGCGATCTCCTACCACGCCTACCCCTACGTCTCAGACAAATATGTTTTGATGGCAAGCGGATCCAGCGTGGGGGATGGCTACGGCCCTGTGGTCGTCAGCTCGCGCCGGCTTCCTCCAGAAGAGTTGAAGGGCAAGCGTATAGCCATTCCAGGGACGATGACTACGGCGTTCCTGGCGCTCAAACTCTTTCAACCGGATTTTGAGCAGGTCGTGATTCCGTTCGACAGAATTGTGGACGCCGTCAAGGATCATGAGGTCGACGCAGGACTCGTGATTCACGAAGCCCAACTGACTTATGGGCACGGAGGTTTGCACAGCGTTATTGACTTGGGTAAGTGGTTCAAATCCAAATACCAGCTCCCGCTTCCGCTCGGCGCGAACGCGTTGCGGAGGGACTTGGCTCCCCAGATTCAGGAGGAGTGTTGCCGGCTCATGCGCGAGAGCATTCAGTACTCGCTGGAGCACCGCGAGGAGGCGCTGAACTATGCAATGCAGTTCGCTCGCGATTTGGAGCCCAGGCTGGCGGAACAATTTGTCGGGATGTACGTTAACGATCACACGGTGGATGGCGGCGAGGTAGTGACGCGGGCCGCGCAAAAACTCCTTGATTTAGGGTATGAAGCCGGCCTAATCCCGCATAAAATAACGGTTGAAGTCGTTCGCTAACCCCGGTTACCTTCAAAACATGATCGTGAATCCCATTCGCCTGATCGCAGGCGTCATCCTTCTATCTCTGTTGAGTTTTGGTCAAAACGAGGATCGCTATAACTCGAACCAGCGAGTTCTCCGAATTCGTGAGTTGGGGAAGAAAGATGCGCAAGCTATTCCGGCTCTGGCCCAATACTTGAGTGATCCGAACCGTGACATCCGCGTGGAGACGGTCAAGGCTATCGTGAAGATCGACACGGCCAGCAGCCTGGAGCCCCTCATAAAGGCGGCCCACGATAACGATGCCGAAGTTCAAATCCGCGCGATCGATGGCATAACAAATTACTATGTGCCTGGATACGTCGCGAAAGGTGGTCTAACTGGCCCCCTGACGCGCGGAGTCCGTCAGGTCAAATCTTTCTTCTCGTCACGTAATGATCAGGTTATCGATCCTGATATTACCGTTCGCGCCGATGTCTCTCAAGCGTTAGCTGATGTAATCCAGGGTGGCGCGAGTATCGATTCCCGGGCCAATGCCGCGCGTGCTGCGGGAATCTTGCGTGCTCAGCCTGCTGTACCGGCTCTAGTGGCTGCGCTTCGCTCGAAAGACAGCCAGCTGATTTTCGAAAGCCTGGTAGCTCTTCAGAAAATACACGACCCCTCCGCCGGGCCTGGCGTGGCGTTCCTGGCGCAGGACTTGGATGATCGCGTTCAGGCGACCGACCTGGAGACCATTGGCGTGCTGCGTAGCCTGAGTTCGGCACCGGATGTCCGATTAGCATTGAGCAACGCGCGTAACGTTAGAATTCGCCGGGCCGCGCTGGAAGCGTTGGCGATGCTCGGAATTCCAGGCGACCGTCCAACGTTTCAGCAGTACGCAAAGGACTCAGATGCCGACCTGCGGGCGGCCGCGCTCGAGGGACTCGGCCGAATCCGCGAGCCCGACGATTATCCAACTCTGGACGAAGCGTTCAACGAAAAAGACGCAGATTGGAAGGTTCATCTTGCCGCCGCTTTCGCGCTCGTGGATGAAGGCAAGGTAGATACGTCGGAATTTAGCCCGTTGCGGTACCTTTTTGAGAACCTGGATGTGAAGGCTCACGCCAGCACAGCATCCGCGTATTTGGCCGAGCTTGTTCGACGAGACGATGTCCGCACTGCCTTGTTCCCGCTTCTTGCTGAGGCTACGAAGGACCAGAAGCTGGCGTTGTGCTCTGTATTCTCAGCTAGTCAGAGCGAAGACGTAGTTCCGGCGCTGAACACGCTTTCGAAAGATATCGATCCAGACGTCTCGTTGGCAGCTACGAGGGCGCTTAGAATAGTGCAAACCCACAGAAATTCGTAACTGCTGGAACCAGAGTTGTAAGTCGGACGACTTACTTAGCTTTCTTCTGCTTCTGCTGACCGACGCGGACCTTAAAGTGCTGCTGCTTAGCTTCCTGGTATGCCTTATGGTCATGCCGTGCAACAACATCGGATAAGTATTCGTTTACGTTGGTGTCCGTGGGGAGGACAGCCATAACCGTAAAACTCTCATTGCAAGTCGGGCAAAACGGCCTGAAGCGCTTTACATTCGGAATCGCCATATCAGCTTCAGGTTAGCATGTGCGGCCAAATCTTAGCGATAACCTATGTTGGTAACAGTCCCGTTAACAAACGTGACCGCGCGACGACACACCCTTGACATTCCGCATTGCCAATTGAAGTAAAGAAAGGTCGTGTTCGGCCCGTCTTCAAGGACTTCGTCTGGATCTCCCCAGGCGTTTTTCACGTCTGCCACGCTTGAGCCTTTCTGAAAATTGTTCATTTGGGTAGTGGCCGAAATCCTGTCAAAAACAAGCGTGCTTTTTTCCATTCGGCCTGACCAGTTTGACTCTACGCTCTTTCTCAGAACCTTCCCGTCTTCGGAGAGCGTTAGGGACTCGTGACTAATGGTGGTTATGCCATTCGACGCCGCATTCCTGTCAATGATTATCGTTCGGCCTTCCCAACGGGCATTACTGGTTATCCCGCCCTTTGTTCGGTCCTTCCCATCAATGACGTAGGTGGTGGACACTCGGAAATCGAGTTGCCGCATTCGCAATGTAACTGTGAAAACCGGGTCGTTATGTTCGATCGTTTCCATTTCCTCGCGCGCGGCGCCCATAGTCCGTGCCTCATTAACTTTCCAAACGCCCGTGAAATCAGGGCGGTCATTCTGAGCTGGTATAACAAGGGCCAACAAAAGGAAGAGGATTGTTATCTCCATGGATCGCGTCTCCCTAATTAAGCAAGTCTCTCAGAGCTTCATCGATCTCGGGATGTTCAAATTGGAAACCCGCCTGCTCCGTGGCTTCAGGAATCACCTTCAAACTCGCGAACAGAAATTCCGCCATCTCGCCAAGCGCGAGCTTTAACGCAAACTTCGGGATGGGCAGAATGGCGGGCCGGCGCAGCGCCCTGCCCAGAGCGCGCGTGAACTGGGCATTCGTGACTGGATGTGGGCTGCTGCCGTTCAAGGGTCCCATGACAGAGGGCGTGGTAGCGGCAAACACCAGAAGCCTCACCAAATCATCTACGTGAATCCACGGCATCCACTGCTTACCGTTTCCAAATTTGCCCCCGATCCCGAGTCGAAATGGAACGAGCATTTTCTTGAGCGCTCCACCTTCTGGTCCGAGGACAGTTGCAATACGAATCGGCACGACACCAACGCCGATTTCTTGTGCCCGGAGCGCTTCGTTTTCCCATTGCACGCATAGATCGGCCAGGAAGCCGGTTCCGGGAGCGCTGGTCTCGGTGAGCACTTCGTCGCCTCGATGTCCGTAATAGCCCACCGCGGATGCCGAGACAAGAACAGACGGCCTATGCTTCAATTCGGCGATGGCAGCGACGAGCTCGCGAGTGCCGTCGAGCCGGCTGTCATAAATGCGATGCTTGATTTCGCTGGTCCAGCGTTGCGCGATCGGCTCTCCGGCCAAGTGAATGATGGCGTCGAATCTCGGGATGCTGTTCAACGGAGGCCGATCCCCGGCGTTCCAGCAGTGGAAGGAAGCACGTGAATCTAAGATGCTGCTACGCTTCCGCGCAAGATAATTGACTGTGTGCCCGCCAGAAAGTAAATGTTGAACTAGTCTTCGGCCTAGAAATCCAGTTGCTCCAGTAATCAGGAAGTCCATCGGTTCCAGCGGTGTGGCTTCGTTGACCGGATCTACTCTTTGGATGCAATGCCCAGCGATTTCATCTTTCGATATAGATTGCTTCGTTCAAGGCCCAAGATTTCGGACGCACGCGTTACATTGCCTCCTGTTTCTTCGAGCTTGCGCAAAATGTAATCGCGCTCGGCGGCTTCCTTCACTTCGTGAAGGCTTCCAAATCCATCCCAAGGCTTGTTGCCCTGATTCTTGCGAGCTGTATCCAAAGGCACATGGCGCACGTCAATGCGGCGTTGCGGGTGCAAGATGACAATGCGCTCCATCAGGTTGCGCAATTCGCGGACGTTTCCGGGCCAGTGATATTTCACGAGCGCGGCGAGCGCGTCTTCACTCAGCTCCTTTGGGCGGCGGCCATAAGCGAGCGCGAATTCGCGCAGGAAGTGAGCGGCCAGCACCGGCACGTCTTCCGCCCGCTCGCGAAGGGGCGGCACGGTAAACGGAATAACGTTTAGACGATAAAAAAGATCTTCCCGGAAATTGCCGCGCTCAATCTCTCTTTCCAAGTTCTTGTTCGTTGCCGCAATGACACGCGCGTCCACCTGAATCGATTGCGGCGCTCCTATCGGTTCAAACCGGTGCTCATCCAGTGCGCGAAGCACCTTGGCCTGAGTCTTAAGGCTCATATCTCCAACTTCGTCGAGAAAGAATGTGCCTCCATGAGCCTTCTGCAATTTGCCGATCTTATGATCGGGAGTACCGTCTGAATTCGTGCGCCGATGGCCGAACAACTCGCTTTCGATCAAGTCGTCCGGGAGCGCCGCGCAGTTCACCTCGACAAACGGGCCGTTTGCTCGCTGGCTCAAGCCATGGATTGCGCGGGCTACAAGTTCTTTGCCGGTCCCACTCTCGCCATAAATTAATACTCGCCCATTCGTTCCCGCCATCAGTTTAAGCTGCTGGCGAAGCGCCTTCATAGGGACGCTATCCCCGATGATTTCGGGCAATGCGGTATCTTCGCGGAGTCTATGTAACTCCAGATCCATCCGGCGCTGCTGAACGGCGTTTTTCACAACCACGCTGACTTTCTCGATAGTCAGCGGCTTCTCGATAAAATCGAACGCCCCCAGCTTAGTGGCCTTGACCGCGGTCTCGATGTTGCCATGACCTGAGATCATGATCACTGCGGGTCGCGATCCCAAAGGAAGCTCCTGAATTCGCGCAAGTGTCGCAAGCCCGTCCATCCCGGACATCCAGATGTCGAGCAACACCACTTCGTAAGACTCGCGAGCAAGTTCGATTAAGCAGGCTTCTCCGCTGTTCACCGCGGTACACTGATAATCATCGTCAGACAGCACTCCGCGCAAAGATTGGCGGATGCTCGCCTCATCATCGACAATGAGAACTTTGGGGCCGCGTAAAGGCATTTGTTGAATGCTATACGTTCAGCGTAGCGGGTTCCGCGCCGGCAACTTGTCCCGCGGGAGCCAGATCTGCGACTAATGCGTTCAGCTCGATCACAAAACGAGCCCCAACCGGGTAATTGTCTTCCACCCTGACTCTGCCGTGATGCTCCGTGACGATATGGCTCACAATAGCCAGCCCTAATCCGGTGCCGCGTTGCTTTGTCGAGAAATAAGGCAGGAACAGTTTGTCTTTATCCGCGGCTGAAATACCGCAGCCCGTATCAGTGACAGATAATTCGACTGAATCGGGAAGGCTTTGCGATGTCGCAACCAGGAGTTTGCGAACTGGAGCCTCGCTCATCGCCTCCGCCGCATTGTCGATCAGATTTACAATGACTCGCTTCATTTGTTCCCGATCCGCCATCACCAGAGGTAATTTTTCGTCCAGAGCGGTTGAGACAGTAACGCCCTCGAGTCTTCCGGCAAACACCGCCATCACACTTTTGATGACCTCATTGAGGTCGGTAGGAACCGGTTGAGCGCTGGGGAACCGTGAAAACTGCGAAAATTCGTCAACCAGCGATTTCACCGTTTCAACTTCCTGCTGTATAGTTTGCGTACACTCGTCGAGTATGCCGCGAAGATCTCTATTGAGTGGTACTTTCCGGAACTGCCGGGCGATGCGATCGGCACTCAATAAAATTGGCGTCAACGGGTTCTTTATCTCGTGCGCGATGCGGCGAGCTACTTCCTGCCATGCGGCTGCTTTCTGAGCGCGCAGCAAATCGCTGGTATCTTCCAAGACCATTACAAAGCCGCGTTGCTCTTCGAGCGACGCCACCGTGACGGCGAGGTGAAGCACAGAAGACGTCCGCTGTATTTCAAGCTGGCAAGCCGCCGTCCCTGTCCGGCGGGCGCGTTTCAGCACATAACGGATCTCTGCCAGATCTTCACCTGAAAACAGGTCTTCGAGCCGCTTCGCGGCTAGAGCAGCGTCTCGTGAAAAAATCCCGGCTAGCGCCCGATTTACACGCTCTATTTTTTCGTCCGCTGATACCGAAATAACGCCGGTCGGAATACTTTCGAGAATCGCTTCTGTAAATCTGCGCCGCGATTCCAGCTCTCGAGCATTACCCTCCAGCTCATTCGTCATTTCGTTGAATGCGCGAACCAGCGTTGCCAGCTCGTCCATCGCATTTACGCGCACGCGATACGAAAGATTGCCGCGTCGAACTTCCTGAGACGCTTCGAGCAGAGCTGATATGGGTACGCTAATCTGGCGCGAGAGAATCTGAGCAGACCAGGCAGCAAAGAAAAGCACGAATAGCGTCAGAAGGCAGATCAACAGAAAATAGGTGTCGTAGTAGAATTTCTTGCGCCCGGCGAGTTGCTTCTGCTCATCCATAAAACGCTGGATGGCATCTTCTTTAGCAGATGCATCTCCGTTCAGCACCGAAGCGATGGTAATTTTCCCAAGCACTTTGCCGTTGTCTTTTACATCGGCGGTAGCGTGCAGCAACAGCGAACTTGGCTTCTCAAAATTTTGGTACAGCAGCACCGGAACCCCGGCTAGTGGCGCGAAGATGAGCTGGCGAATGCCGCGTTCATTGGACAGGCTGCGAAAGAAACTAGCCTGGATCCGGCCTCGGACGGCGGCTTCATGGGTTTCCGGCAGTAAGCTGATCCAATCGGCCTCCGCCTGAACCCGCTCTTGTGCCTCCTTCTTATAGGACTTGTCCAAATCCTGAACGTTCATCTGGACCCCGCGCGCGGGGCTTGTAAACCACTTCTCGAGCGTTCGATTCAAAACGGCGTAATTGAAGAGGGCCGAAAAAAGTGTGGGCGCCACGGTGAGAGCAAGAGCGCCAAACAGGAGCTTGGAGCGCATGCGAGACCCTTCTCTGTTCTTTTGGCGATCGAGATAAAGCTTCACCCACGCACGGAAGAGCATGAAGGTGAGCACGACGGCCAGCAGGAAAATGAGGGTCGAAACGGCCCAGAGAATCAGCGTCTCACGTAAGTCTGAAGGAGCAAAAGAGAAGCTGAACGAGCCCTGCCAGACCATTAAGGCCAGCAGAACAAGAAGACTCAGCGCAGCGGCAGCAAAGGCTAGACGTCGGCGCACGACACTGACATGGTAGCCCAGACGGCTGGGTGCCGACGGGCTTGGTGGATTTCTTTATCTGTTACTTTCCGATGGGACTACCAGGGCGACTCTGGGTTCTAAATTCATATTGCTGAATCTGCAGCGCGAGTTGACCCTTCGTGTGGCGGGTAACGCGCCCCCTTGCGACCAAATTCAGCAAACACTTTTCATTCAATTGGGCCGGCCAGCTGATCGAGACTTCGAGCCGGGTGCCAATAGGCAAATCGTGCTCAGAGGTAAAAAGCACTCCGGAACTGCTGATATTCAGCGTCTTACCATTGCCGGCCAGGATTTCCGTCCGTTGATTTAAAGTCTTATAACGGACTTCGCGTTCAATGGGAAACCGGCTGGACCTCCGCCGCTCCGAAGTGCCTAAGTCCATAGTCTCGAAGGGCCTCGGCGCAGCCATGGCATCTTGGGGCAAAGTATCCACGCTCTGATCTTTAAGCTTACACAATGGCTGCGCATTTGTTTATTCCCCCGAATATTCGTCTTTACGCTTTCTTTTCTGCAGCCATTGCACGCGTTCACGTAATTTTTGTTCGAAGCCACGATCTGTTGGCTCATAATAGACCGCGCCTATTAAAGAGTCTGGAAGGCATTGCATATCCGTAACGGCATCTTCCTCTTTGTGGGCGTGCTTGTACCCTTTTGAATAACCCATCTCCTTCATCAGGCGGGTGGGAGCGTTCCTCAGATTCAGGGGAACAGGGGGCGCGACGGTGCTCTCGATCGTTGTATTCGCACGATTCAGTGCCTGATATGCCGCGTCCGATTTCGGCGCGAGCGCCAGGTAAATAGTCAGTTGGGCGAGGGCTTGATCTCCTTCCGGAATACCCAGGAAGTGGACCGTCTGCATACACGCAATCGCTTGTTCCAGGGCCCGAGGATCGGCTAATCCGATATCTTCTATAGCCATGCGCACAAGCCGCCGAGCCAGATAGAGCCGGTCTTCGCCGGCTTTCATCATCCGAGCCAGCCAATACAGGGCTGCATCGGCGTCGCTAGATCGTATGGATTTGTGCAGCGCGGAAATGAGGTTATAGTGTTCCTCCCCTGATTTGTCATACAACAAGACCTTGCGCTGCAAAGCGTCAGCTACTACCTGCGAATCAATAACTCTTTCGCGAGCCAATTCGGCGGCGATTTCCAATGTATTTAGCGCTGCCCGCGCATCACCGCTAGAAGCCACGGCAATCTCATCGAGCAAATCATCCGTGATCTTTAGCCCCAGGTGGCCTAAACCGCGGTTTGCCGTTTCGAGAGCACGCTTTAGAAGAACGACAACCTCGCTCGTCTCGAGCGCACGCAGCGAGTACACTTTGGTTCGCGACAGCAGCGCGGAAACCACCTCGAACGATGGGTTCTCTGTGGTTGCGCCGATCAGAACAATATCGCCGCGCTCCACGTACGGCAGAAAGGCGTCCTGTTGCGCTTTGTTGAAGCGATGAATCTCATCTATGAACAGAACCGTCGTTCGGCCGATGCGCTTGGCTTTTTTCGCGTCGGCCATAACTGCTTTGATCTCTTTGATCCCGCTTAGGACGGCGCTGAAACGAATGAAGTCCGCCCGGCTTTGCTGCGCTACCAGTGCCGCGAGCGTCGTTTTGCCTGATCCTGGCGGACCCCATAAAATCATCGAGGTGAGATGCCCGCTCTCGATTTGTGCTCGAAGCGGCTTGCCTGGTCCAAGAATGTGCTCCTGGCCGATATACTCGTCCAGCGTGTGGGGGCGCATGCGATCGGCTAGCGGCCGGTCCAGAGATTCCCCCGGTTCCTCCGGGGAAATTGGCGACGCATCAAATAAGCTCATGGCTGCTTCTCTGCTGTTGGGCGGCGAACAGGGCAATCGAGCAGGCGACTGCCGCATTTAACGACTCCACCGCCATACTGGGTACGGAGACAGTGTGTGCCTCAGATCGCAATTCGGCTGAAAGCCCCCGGCCTTCGCTTCCGACAGCCAACGCTAACCTGCCGCGGAGGTCTGCCTCCGGCAGGCTGGTTTGTCCGTCAGAGGCCAGACCGTAAAGCGTCAAATTGGTCGATCGAATCTGCTCGGTCAGCCATGCCGAAGACATGTCTTCGAGATAGGGCATCCGAAAAATTGACCCTGCCGTGGCTCTCAGGAATTTCCCGTTCGCCGTGCGTACGCAGCCTTTGAGAAACACGACTCCACTTGCACCGAAGGCCTCGGCGGATCGTACTATAGTCCCCGCATTCCCCGGGTCTTGAATACCATCCAGCACGATGACGAGCGCGGATGAGTGTATCAAATCCTGCCATAACCACTCTCTTGGCTTCAGAATGGACAGGATTTCCTGCGCAGTCTCCGTGGCTGCCATCGAAGCAAATGCGCGCGAGGAGATTTCGAGAATTTCTGCACTCACACCAGACAATATGCTCCCGTAACGCTCCCTTCCCGAAGCGGTCGTGAGAACCTGTTCAATCCGCCATTCCCCGCGCAATGCTTCTGAAAGTAAATGCGGTCCTTCAGCCACAATCAGTCCGTTCTTCGTCGGACTGCCGTTCGCAGTTGCCCGGCGGACTTCTTGCACGACAGGATTTTTAACGCTGGTAAGTTTCATGAAAGCATCCTCCGGTGCCTTCGCCCGCGTAGACTGAAATTTCAGCTAAATTGAAATGCCGGCGCTCGAGACAATCGCATGAAGCGCGCTATTGCAGGTTTGTTCATCCTGCTCTCGATCCTGCTCCTAGGCTACCTGTTCTATATCGCAAAGGAAATCGAGCGGCAATCGAACATCGAAGAAGCGCAGTCTGCGGATGTGATCATTGTTCTCGGCGCGGCTGAATATCGCGGCAAGCCGTCCCCGGTTCTCCAGGGGAGATTAAATCACGCGCTCCTCCTGTATTTGAAGGGTCTTGCGCCATATATCCTAACCACCGGAGGCTCAGGCGGTGATCCGGTTTATACGGAGGGTGAGGTGGGGCGCGCCTATCTCGCGGAGCATGGAGTCCCTTCCGAGGCTATCCTGGTCGAACCGGAGGGATCCACCACCGCGCAAAGCGTTGATGCGTCCGCGGAGATCTTGCGCCGCATGAATCTGCATTCTTGCATTGTCGTCAGTGACGGGTACCATATTTATCGTGTCAAGCGGCTTTTCGAAGCGCAGGGAATCAAGGTGTACGGCTCTCCACGACCGCCTGCCGGCTCGCCCAGCCCGATAGCGCTTCAATGGCTCTATTTTCGTCAGGCCGTCGGATTTTTTCTGTGGCAGATTGGGGTCAATATCTAATCCTCAGTGTGGAGGACCCTGCCGGAATCGCTGAATTCGATTCCCTTCTTCTCGCGCCCGAGACTCGCAATCACCACCGTACCCGTGAAGACCGCAGCCGCAGTGGACGCCATTGCCGTCGCATAACTCATGTGTTCCGCAGACATCGCTTCCAAAGCGCCAACCGAGCCGGCCAGTAACACGCCGCATTGGTAGGCGAAGCCCGGCAGGAATCCGCGTATCTCGTTGGGTGAAAGCTCGCTCAAATGCGCCGGAATTACACCCCAAGCGCCCTGTACACAGAACTGCATCAGAAAGGCTCCCAAAACGAGTAAGCCGACCCGCGGCGCATAGGCCCACAATGGAGTGACCAAAATCGCGGCGATCAGGGAAAAAACTATAGCTCTTCTCCGGCCGATGCGATCCGATAACAGGCCCACCACGATACCGCCGATCAGCGCGCCGACCATCGAGATCGCGGATATCAGGGACCGCTCCACGGCGCTGAACTTCCAAAATCTTTGAAGAAAAGTCGGAAACATGTCCTGAGTGCCATGAGAAGCAAAGTTCATGCCGGTCATCAGCAAGGTTAGATAGAGGAACAGTTTCCAGTGCTTGGTGATACTTCCTCCGAGCTGACGCCAACTCTCCTGTTTCGATTTTGCCCAGACTTCCGATTCCTTTACGCGAAGACGGACAAACAAAGCCAACAGCGCAGGTAATCCGCCCAAAAAGAATAATGGCCGCCAGCCCCAACGCTCGAATAGGAACAGATAACAAAGCGCGGCAAGCAAGTTACCCAACGCGTATCCTTGTTGCAAGAAGCCGGATAGCAACCCGCGCCATTTAGCCGGGACCTTCTCCATCGCCAGAGAGGCTCCCACGCCCCACTCGCCGCCCATACCGATTCCAAACAGCGCCCGAAGAACCAGGAAGGTTGTGAAGTTCGGCGCAAATCCCGTCGCGACTTCGACCACTGAGTAGAAAACCAAGTCGATCATCAGCGGCAATCGGCGGCCATAACGATCGGCCATCAAGCCAAAGAGAAATGCGCCGACAGGCCGGAATGCCAGAGTCAGGGTAATCGAAACTGCAACCGCGGAATCGGACTGATGGAATTCCTTACCGATCGCCGTCAGGCAAAATGCAACCAGAAAGAAGTCGAAGGCATCCAGCGTCCATCCGAGAAAACTGGCAATGAGGGCGCTCCAATGATCGGCAGAAACAGCTGCAGCGTTCTGCGAGTCCATCAATCCCGCCACGGTTAGCTGTGTTTACTGCCGGTTGCGGAAGCGTTCGGCTCCCAAAGTGTCTCGGACGTGCCGAGAACGTGATTCACCCACCGGCTCCAGACGAACAGAGCATCGCTGAGGCGGTTGAGATAATGCAGGGTTTCGCTGGGCACGCTCTGCTCTTTTTCCAACGCGACCAACTCGCGTTCCGCTCGCCTGCAGACCGTTCGGCAAATGTGCAGCTCCGCATCCAGGCGGCTTCCGCCGGGCAGCACGAATGATCGGAGCGGCTCCAGTTCTTCGTTGGCCTGATCGATGTCCCGCTCCAGTTGCTCTACGTCTGCGCTCGTTATTCGAGCCTGTTTTGGATGCACGTCTTCCGGCAAGGTCGCCAAAATGGAGCCGAGATTAAACAATTCGTGCTGGACGCGTTTCAGGATATTTGAGAAGGGGCGCAAGCGTTCTTTATTAAGCGATAGATCCTCCGCTGTCGCTCGCGCAGCACCCACGAACGAGTTCAGCTCGTCAACTGTGCCATAGCAACTGATTCGAGGATTGTCCTTTCCGACCCGCTGTCCGCCAGCAAGATGGGTTTCCCCGGCATCGCCTGTGCGAGTGTAGATGCGATTCAATGCCACTCGCGGTTCATTGAAAGTTTGTTCGCTCATCTCTCGTCGTCCCTATTGAGTGTAGACGTAAGTTCAGCATTGTGAGAGGCAATCCCGAACACGTTCTATAATTTGGACAGTGTAGTATGGACATTCCAATCCGTGTGCTCGTTGCCAAGCCTGGCCTCGATGGACACGACCGCGGCGCAAAAGTAATTGCACGCGCGTTGCGCGACGCGGGTATGGAAGTTATTTACACGGGCCTCCGGCAAACGCCGGAAATGATAGTGAATGCAGCTCTGCAAGAAGATGTCCAAGTAATTGGATTGTCGATTCTTTCTGGCGCGCACAATGCGATTGTGCCGCGCATCATGGAGCTGCTGCGCGAAAAGGAGATGACGGATGTTCTGGTCGTAGTCGGCGGCATTATTCCCGACGACGACGCGGCGGAACTAAAAAAGCTCGGCGTTGCGGAAGTTTTTCAGCCCGGCGCCTCGCTTGAAAAGATCATTCACTTCATTCGCGATTCAATAAAACAGGTAGCCTGAGCAAGGTCTCGGCATAACATGATCCGCATTGCGCTGTTCCCTTTTGAGGACGGCCCAGCGGATAGAAAAGGAAATTGATGCAAGACAGACTGAACATCGCCGTGTTCGTCGATTACGACAACATCGAGATTGGCGTCAAATCGACACTGCGGCGTGAATTCGATGTGGCGCTCGCGCTCGGTGCGTTGAAAGAGCGGGGCGACATTGTAGCGAAATTCGCGTATGCGAATTGGGGCAGGCAGGAAGGCGCGACTCGGCAGATGGCCGAAAACGCCGTGCAGATGGTGCAGCGCATCCCTTCGCCTCGAGGAGACAAGAACGGGGCAGATATCAACCTCGCGCTCGACGCCCTCGAAATGGCTTTCACCCATGCGCACGTTAACGCCTTTGCTATCGTGAGCGGCGATAGCGATTTTATACCGCTCGTGAATAAGCTGAAGGAGTACGGCAAGACCGTATTTGTGGTTGGCGGGAAGGCCTTCACCAGCACGATTCTTCAGCAGAACTGCCATGAATTCGTGAGTTACGAATCCTTGCTGGAGGATGGCGACCGTATCGTTCCACAGCCCATGCCTGAGCGCAGGGAGCGTGCCGAACGCGGGGAGCGGCCCGAGCGGAAGGATAGAAAGGAACGGGGTCAGAGGCCTGCTCCGCTGGACTTGTCACAGGCCATGCCGCTAGTCGAGCGCGCTTTGCAAGTGCTCGAGCGCCGGGCTGTGCAGCCTCAATTGGGACTGCTGAAAAGCACCATGCTTCAGCTCGATCCCGCATTCAGCGAGCGCGCTTATGGCGCCGGCAGCTTTTCCGATTTCGTCGAGAAACTCAAAAAGGCTGAATTCGTCAATGTGAGCGGCTCCGGGGGCCGGTACATCATAGAGCGCCGCGGCGGGCACGCGCCCGAGAAAGCTGCTCCAAAACCCGAGGAGGCGTTGCCGCCATTACGGGACGTGCTCGAAACTCACCGAATGGAGTTGGAGGAGAGCGGCGCTACAGGAGAAGAGCTGGAGCAATGGATGCAAAGCGAGCATCCCGATTTCAATCTGGCAAAATTCGGATTCCAGCAATTCTCTGAATTCTTGAATTACGCCCAAGACAAAACCGTCGTTCGCACCGAGCCTGACGAAGAGCGAGGGATCATAGTGCATTTGGGTGCCGAATTCTATCCACCTGCTTTGCCGGAAGCCCCTCCCACGCCAGCTCTCGAAGAAGAGGAGGACGAACCCCAACCGATTGTGGAAGGGCAGCCGACCATATTCGAGCCAAATCCTCCGCCTCCGAAACCCAAAAAGACGCCAACACGAAAGCGAGCTCCGGCCGCGGCAAGCGCGAGCAGGCGGCCACGTAAGAGAAAACCGGAATAACCTGCTGCTTGAAATCTTCAGGCGATCTGGTGGTTTTTGGAGCCCAGCTTCGATACAACCAGCGCTCCAAAACCCGCAGCAACTGCGTCCTCGAGGAGCGCGATGGGCCAATCGGGAATGTGAAACCGCGTACCGGCTTGCCGCCGTAGCTCGTAAGCTCCGAACGTTGCGCCGACTGCAGCCGCCATCCCAATGAGTGCGCCCGCCATCACAGAGCGCTTGTTGCTGGAGCAGACGACTGCTCCACTCAATCCACCGGAAATTGCGCGAAAAATCAGCGACGCAGTTTGAGTTCGTTTTGGCATAAACGGGAGCTTGTCACCAATCAGTTCTCCCAGAGCAAACAACGTCATCGCGCGGGAGACAGTCCGACTATCGAAGGAACTGAGATTTAGATACGGAACCGGCAAGCCAGGTCGAGCGATTTGCCTGACAATAGCAGGCGCGGTCATTGAGCGCATTCCTGCAACTGCGCCTATTACTGCTGCTCCGGCATAAACTTGTGCATCTGTCATTATCTGTAAGAATAGCCCTGATGCACATCGATCTGGATGCATACGCGATCGAAGATGTTGATCGCATCATCACACCCGCGCTTCTCGTTTACCCTGAGCTTGTCGATGCAAATATTGAAGCCACGCTGAAGATGGCCGGCAATGACGCAAATCGCTGGCGTCCCCACATTAAGACAGCCAAGCTGGCAGCAACGCTGGGTCAATTGATCCAGCACGGCATTCGGGCTTTCAAGTGTTCCACGACGCTCGAACTCCTTACGGCATGCGAAGCAGGCGCGAACGACGTTCTTCTGGCTTATTCCGTGATGGGCGCGAACGCCGTGCGTGCTCGCCAAATCGCTGAGCATTTTCCGGCGACTCGCGTTTCCGTCTTAATTGAAACCGCCGATCAGTTCGAGATCTGGCGCGGATCCAAAATCGGAATTTTCATTGACATCAACTCCGGTATGAACCGCACGGGGATGGACCAGGATCGCGCGGCTGAGATCATCCAGCTTGCACGTCATGTACAGGAACGCTTTCGCGGCCTTCATTACTACGACGGTCACATGTCTGGGTTTGGAGCTTCCGAACGCGAGTCGCGGGCGCACGAGGGTTATAAGCACCTCCTCGAAATCGTGAATGCGCTGGAGGCTTTGGGTATTGAGGTCGGGGAAGTCATCACGTCGGGAACGCCCGCTGCGCCGTTCGCAATCTCCTATTCGGGTTTTCGAAATGCTTCCTTCGTGCATCGCATCTCTCCGGGAACGGTTGTATATAACGACACCACCAGCCTCGATCAACTTCCCGGCTTCGGCTTTCAGCCTGCGGCTTTGGTCTTGTCTACCGTGGTGAGTCGGCCATTGCCCCGTTATGTTACCTGCGACGCCGGCCACAAAAGCGTTTCTGCCGACGCAGGTGTTCCGACCTGTAGTGTCGTTGGGCATCCTCAATTGAAACCTCTGAAGCCGAGCGAGGAACATCTACCGATCGAAAGCCTCTCGCCGGATGACCTGCCTTCTCCCGGCGATAAGCTTTATCTAATTCCACGCCACGTCTGTCCGACGGTGAACAATTTCGATGAAGCACTAATGGTTGCGAAAGGACGTGTTCGTGGTATCGAGCGCGTTAGCGCTCGCGGTCATGAGACTCCGCTGCTGGCCGATCAGAAGATCGCGGAATAGCAACTTGTGCGCTACTGCTGGCGACTAGCCGGTGGAACAATGCCATTCATGCGCGCGTAGACTACGCACTGCCCGTAGTGGTCAAATGTATGCCAGACGGTGATCTCCGCGAGTGATCCACGCGCCGATTTGGATCCAAACGGCGAGGCTACTTGGTCAGTAAAATTCTGATCTGTCAAAGAGTTCATAGCTTTGTGAGCGTATGCAAAAGCATCCTTCAAGTATTTGACGATCGCATCCTTGGTCTTGAGAGAAGCAGGACCGCTCTCGGAAGTTCCAGCTTCCTCCGGAGGTTTCTCTCCCAACACGCTAGCCGAAACCAAGTAGATGACCGCGGCGGCATGTGATATCTGCTGTCCAAAAGTGCGCACACCTTTGAACTCGCCCTGGGTTGGCGCGAAATCATATTTCTCGGCAGGCATCGCTTCCGCTAGTGAAACTACTTCACGCTCCACCATCGAAAGATTCTCGTCTTCCATATGGGCGATTGAGGCGCGTCCTGTTTCCGCCGCAAACGCGCACAAACCGGAAAGGGCAATCAAACTCATAACAGTTGAGCTCAGTTTCATGTTCTTCTCCGTCGTTCCAGTCTGTCATAACGCGCCGCAACATTTCGTTTGTATTCTGTTCTTATGAGCACCGAGCGCGCAATGCCGGGCGGCCGCGCCAACCGTGACAGTCTCCCCAAAGGACCGAATGGCCGTTTGCTTTGCCGCTGGTGCAATCTGGAAGTGCCGCCGGGGCGATCCACGTTCTGTTCCGCATGGTGCGTCGAAGAATGGAAGCTTCGCAGCGACCCGGGTCATCTCCGCCAGCGAGTCTTCGAGCGAGATCGCGGCATCTGTGCGGCGTGCGGGCTTGATTGTATTGCCGAGTGGCGGCACATCAAACGACTGCGGGGCGTGGCTCGCGTGAAAGCCGCGGCGAATTGGAATCTGCGCGCACGGAAAAGCCTCTGGGACGCCGATCATATCGTGCCGGTAATACGCGGAGGCGGCGAATGCGACCTTTCGAACATGCGAACGCTCTGCCTCAAATGCCATCGGGCACGCACGGCGGAACTGCACGCCCGTCTGAATTCATGATTTCGGCGTTTTGGCCCGCTGTAGAGAGAGGGGTTTCGCGTATACTTCGCGAAAGATTTTGGCAGCTTCATTTGCCGCCCAAATTTCCAAATCAGAATCCTGATCGGAATGCACCAGTAAAGTGACAGCGCCATCCTTCGTTACGCTGGTGAGCTCTCGCACTTTCTGCTCGTGACCTCGATCCAGAGCATCGGCGATTCGCAGCAGAGGCTCGAGATTTATAAACAGGCGTTTCGACTCCGCATCCAGCGTCTGATAAAAAGGATGCCTCGGTTGCGGCATCGACTTTCTATGAAAGCGGCAGAGCGCCGCAATCGTGAGGCGTTCGTTATCCGTGAAGCCGGGCATGTCGGAATTCGCGACCAGATACGCGGAGTGCTTATGGTGTCCGGTGCCGCTTACGAAATGCCCGATATCGTGCAAGTACGCAGAAGCTTCCAACAATTTGCCGGCCGCTGCTGGCAATTGATGAACAGGCTGTAGGATTTCAAATAGCCGATGTCCCAGGCACGCGACGTGCCGCGCATGCTTCAGGGCCACTCCGTAACGCTTTGCCATCGCTTCCACGACACTGCGCTGCTCGCGCGACAGGTGCGATAATTCCCGCCCGACACCACGAGCAGCCAGATCCGCAATGATCCCATCGCGGACGCCTGCCGCGCAGTAATACAGCGATCGATGGCCGAGTATCTCCAATGCGCGGAGGAACACGGCGGTACCGGCAATAATGATTTCAGCGCGCTTCGGACCAATGCCGCTGATTTTCCGGCGAGCGGATACATTGTTTGCCCCCAGCATTGCGTAAAGTTCTCGGATTTGACTAGCCGACGCGCGAAGCCTGTCTGCCTCATCGCGTTTAGCGCGCGCGACCTGATTCACCGCGGACACGATCGCCGCTGCCGTCGCCGATGTAGCTATCGCACGATCAAACTTCTCATCGCCGTGCAGCTTCTGAAATGTAGACAGCTTTTCGTCTATGTAGCTTTCTAACCGGTGCAGCTCACCCGGCTCGGGTGGATCGCTCTTTAAGAAAACTTCAGTCAATCTCACCGCGCCCACAGGTTTTGAGACCGCGTCTAGCAGTTGGCCGCCTTGGCTGACGATCAATTCCGCGCTGCCCCCGCCGACATCGATGATGAGCGTGCGCTCCTTCGGTCGTGGCCATCGGGCTTCGACGCCCAAATGAATCAGCCGCGCTTCTTCCGCGCCGGAGATGATTTCGACATTTGTCGCAAGGACCTCGCTCGTGCGCTGGATGAACTCATGCTGATCACTCGTGTCTCGCACGGCGCTGGTGGCCACGGCTCGAATACCAATAACTTCAAGCCGGCTGTACGTCGCGTACATTCGCGCCAGACTTGTACAGAGAAAATCTAGCGCTTCTTTGCTGATACGGCCAGAGCGAAATACACTTTCGCCAAGCCTTGTGACCTGCCGGTCTTCAGCCAGAATGCGTGTTTGCCCCTCGGTCACCTCCGCGGCCATCATCCGAACCGAGTTGCTGCCGATGTCCACGGCGGCGTAACGGGGCATATCCGTTTTTATAGCAATTGCGTATGAAGCTTTATGCTAATTACGCAAGATTTTTTAGGCTGGTCTCTATCAGCGCTCTCGTACCCTCATAAGGATCGCCGGTGCCTTCCCACTCCATTGAGAAGTAGCCGCGATAATTAGCCTGTTTGGCAATCGCGAAGATCCTGTCCAGATCCACGCGATAGGTTTTGCCGTTGTCACTTTCCTCATCCTTCACGTGGCTGATGTTGTAGGCGTGCGGGAAAAGCGCTTGCAAGGCCTGGTAATTATAATCAGGCTTGCCGTTGATCAACATTGAATTACAGAAATCCGGTAAGGAGCGCAGATACGGAGTGTTCGCCGCCTCGATCACTTTGAGGACGCGGTAGGGATTTTCGCTTTGCGGTTCGTCATTTTCCAGGTTGATGGCGATATTTTTCGACGCGCCGTAATCGGCTAAAGTCTTCAGGCGCTCCACAGCGCAATCCAGGTCGCCCGGCAAATGAACCCGAATGCCCGGTGCCCCAAGTGTTACGGCTGCATCCACCCATTTGTGATACGTCACCATGCCGGCATCTCGCTCGCCCGCGAGCGCGCTGCACAGATGCACCGGCTCGTCGACAGGAATATTCACGACCCGCAAGCCTGCTTTCTTGAACGAGTTGCTCAAACTTCTTACATAATCCGGCTCGACCGACTGGAAATGATGGCTCCACGGCTCAATCCCAGGCACGTTGAGTTTAGCCGCGATAGTTTCAGCGAATTGCTCCAGCGTCATCCCTGACTTGGCTGAATCGCTATCGCCACGACGCGGATTCACGATCACTGAGCGAAATGGATAAGTTGATACAGCCAGCCTCTCACGCGGTTCTCTCGGAAAATTCGTGTGCGGCTCGGCTGATTTCAGAGAAGTCGCAAATGCCAGCGATAATCCCAGAAACTCGCGACGGCCCACTGATGCTTGCATGATTTTTCTCCCATTTCTAAGTAATTCGACTAGGTAATCTCATCCACCTGCTACCAGTCTTATCACCGGAGCGTTCAGGATCCTCTGCGATCCGATATTAAGGAACGCTAAAAGGAGCTCAGGGTATGAAGAAGGCACTTTATTCGATGGTTTTTACCGCAGTCTCACTGCCGATGATCATGTGGGGCGTTCCCGTTGTGCAGTCCGGCTCGGGCGGTGGATCTGGGTCAGGTAGCGCGGCGGGACAATCGGGCAGCAGTTCCTCGGGTCAGTCGGGCAGCAGCCCCTCTACCCAATCTGGCCAGACGGGACAATCCGGGACGTCTGGTACATCCGGCACCTCTGGTCAAACGGGTACCCATCATCATCGTAGAGGTAAGAACCGAAAGAACAGCACTGGTACGGGAGATACCGGCTCAAGCTCAACGTCCGGCACCGGCCAGAGCGGCACGCCGCCACAGCAGTAAATCTCTTGACCGTGGAACATATGGCACCACAAACAGCGCAGGCGGGTGAGCGGCGTCAAAAAGGTTTGCAGGATGGCGCCCAAGAGCGGGTCGCAAACGCCTTAGGATGGTTCAGCATAGGGCTGGGGCTCGCCGAGGTTGCAGTACCCGGCAAAGTCGCTCAATTGATCGGTGTCCGAAAAAAGAAAGAGAGCCTTGCTCTACTTCGGATTTACGGACTCCGCGAGATTGCAGCCGGGGTAGGCATCCTCTCTCAATCGAGACCGACCGGCTGGTTGTGGGCACGCGTGGCGGGCGACCTTCTGGATCTTTCCGCGCTGGGTTCGGCGCTGACCTCGAAACACGCCAACAGGGCCAAGGTGGTGACAGCAACCGCAGCGGCCCTCGGCGTGACTGCAGTGGATGTGCTTTGCGCGCGTCAAATGAGCCAGACTCCAGAAGGTGGAGAAGCGGCTAGTGGCGCTCTTCACGTGACCAAGACCATTATCGTCGGCCGGTCACCCGAAGAGGTCTACCGGTTCTGGCGCGACTTCACGAATCTGCCGACGTTCATGAAGCATCTTCAATCGGTGGAAATCACTGGAGAAAAGCGTTCGCACTGGAAGGCCGAAGGCCCGGCCGGAAAAACAGTCGAATGGGACGCCGAGCTGGTTGACGATCAGCCGGGCACTCGCATCGGATGGCGGTCGCTCGAGGGCTCTGACGTTGACAATTCCGGCGCAGTCTACTTCGAGCGTGCGCCGGGAGGACGCGGCACTCTGGTGAGAGTGGAATTGCAATACGCTCCTCCCGGCGGTACGATCAGCGCCACCCTTGCCAAGCTCTTCGGTAAAGAGCCTGGGCAGGAAGTCGACAGCGACCTCCGAGCTTTCAAACAAGTCATGGAAACCGGAGAGATCGCCAAGTCGGATGCAAGTATCCACGCTGGTATGCACCCCGCAGAACCAGCCGAAGCAGCGACGGCGTGACATACATATCAGCTAGGCTGGCTGGCGTCTGTTCCCCCGTGTGAATTCACCAGACAAAACATCATAGGAGCATTCATGAGAGCGAACTGTTGGATGGGCAAGCGCAATATGCAAGTGGAGAATGTGCCCGATCCGAAAATTCTGAACCCGCGAGACGCCATCGTAAAAATCACCTCAACCGCGATTTGCGGCTCTGATCTGCACCTGTATAACGGCTTTATTCCAACCATGGAGAAGGGCGACATCGTCGGCCACGAGTTCATGGGCGAGGTGGTTGAGACGGGCGCCGGTGTTAACAATCTCAGCAAGGGAGATCGAGTCGTAGTTCCTTTTACCATTTCATGCGGCAGTTGTTTCTTATGCCAGAAGGGACTATTCTCCACCTGTGAAAACTCGAATCCAAATGCCTGGATGGCCGAGAAATTATGGGGGCACGCAATTGCCGGATGCTTTGGTTATTCACACTTAACCGGCGGATACGCCGGGGGACAAGCCGAGTATGCGCGTGTACCGTTCGCCGATGTTGGCGCACTCAAAGTTCCGGAAGAGCTCACAGACGAGCAGGTCCTATTCCTCTCTGACATTTTTCCGACAGGATACATGGGCGCAGAGATGTGCAATATCCAGCCTGGCGACACGATCGCTGTGTGGGGCTGTGGCCCGGTGGGTCAGCTTGCAATGAAGAGCGCATTCCTGCTCGGGGCAGAGCGGGTCATCGGTATTGATCGATTTCCGGAACGGTTGCGCATGGCTCGGGAGAAAGTTGGCGCCGAGACCATCAACTACGAGGAAATTGGAACCCTGGATGCGCTGAAGGAGATGACCGGGGGCCGTGGGCCGGATGCGTGCATCGATGCAGTCGGCTTGGAAGCGCATACGCCTGGCGTGATCTATGCGTATGACCGGGCCAAGCAGGCGCTGATGCAGGAGACCGACAGGCCCATCGCCCTGCGCGAAGCGATTATGGCCTGCCGGAATGGCGGGACCGTATCCGTTATCGGTGTCTACGGCGGATTCATCGACAAATTTCCGATGGGCTCATTAATGAATCGTTCCATTACGATCAGGAGCGGGCAGTGTCACGTACAGCGGTACATGCGGCCTCTTCTTGAACGAATACAGAAGGGCGAAATTGATCCCAGCTTCGTTATCACTCATCGCATGAGTCTAGAGGATGCACCGGAAGGTTATGCGATGTTCTTGAAGAAGGAAGACGACTGCATAAAGATTGTTTTGAAACCGCATTAACGTCGTCGCCCGCCGAAGCGCCGGCCCGGACTTCGGAACCCGCCGAATTGCTTGCCCTGAGATCCTGGAGGCGATCCGAATCGCCGCCCGGCGCTGCCGTTCATGGGCTCGCCGCCGTGTTGACCGAAGCGTGAGCCGCTGGATAACGGAGTCGAACCATTCTCCCGGTGCGAGGCATAGGCCGATCCCTTGAATCCTCCTGATTGGACGTATCGGCTCTGGGCGTAATGCGTCTGCGTGAATGTTCCATGCGTTCCGTACTTCGGGACGCTGGTGGGAGTTTCCTGGCCGTAGTAACTGCGGCCCATGCGCTCCGCAGTGCGGTAACCGTTGTATTCACCGACGACGATCGGCCGGTAATCGTGGCCCCACATCAGCTGGCGCAGTATCAGGTATTCGGGGAGAAAGGTCCAAAAACTCTCACCGCCGCTGTGCGTCCAGTACCCGTATTGGTTGGAGCCTTGCGACGGTGGCGCAATGTAGGCGAATCCCGCCGGCTCAGGCGTGGTCTGCGCTTCCGAATCGAACAGGCCGGCATCTTTATGAGCAATGGACATGCCCAGATCGTTTTCGACTGACTGATAAGCGGGCTCCGATATATCCAGCCACTGCTCATCGCTCGATATTTCGGTTTTCTTCGAGGCGACATCGACGAAATGCGTGCGAACAGTCTTGATCTCTTCGCGGTAAACGGTGTGCCCATGATTGTGTGATTGATCAAGATCAATCAGGATCTTGTCCCAGGCATTGTAGAGCTGGCCGCACTCGCCACGCAGCTCGTCTGCTGTATGCGGGAGAGCGGTGGCATCTTGAGAAAGAGCATCGTTCTCTTGAATCAGCGTTGCGACTTCGACGCCGGTGAGCTTTCCGGTTGAGGCGTCCTGCCGGGCAGTTTGCGTCGCGCTCCATTGCCCTTCCGCGCTCTTGGGAATCTCGAGCACCGCAGCCAGGCGGCTGTCCAAATCCGTTTTCTTCGCCGGCCAATCCTGCTCTGCCTGTCGGACAGTTTGCGACACGGGACCCAAATCCATGTTGCGTATCTCGTCGTGCTCGCGATTTAATTTGCCGAGGTAGTCAGAAGGGTTCTTCTGAATCTCTATCCATTTGCCCGCCGCAGACTCGACGGCTTCCGCATCCTGCAGCGCGGATAGCCGCAGGTCACGCTCTTGATCAAGGAGTCGCTCGGCCTGCAGTCGCGAGTCTGCGCGATTACGGCGGGCCAACTCGGTCAGTTGCGCGCTGTCATGTTGCGCAGAGGCGAGTTTCTCCCGGGCTGCATTGAGCTTCGTGTTCCATTCGGTAGGCTCGGATGCGCCGCGGAAAAGGTCCGGAGCTTTCCCGAGATCGTCTCGCACATGATCCTGCGAACGCTGGAGCTCCTGCTCCGCCTGATGCAGCCGGTCGTTCTCAGCCGCGATGTCCTCGCGGAGCGATTGCGGCAGTCGCCCGGTACAGGAGGAGAACAGCATTGCCGCGAAGATCAGGAAGGCGAGCGTTGACGCCCTAAATTTCAAGCGATTCATCAGGTGCCTCGAAATACGGTGACATCGGAAGGCTCGATCTTCACCCAGATAGAAGCGGCGAAGGGCTGGCCTTCAAATTTGCGAACGCTGAGAAAGCGCTTTCCGCCCTGCTCTTGAAATTGCCACGTGTAGAAACCCCGCCCTGTAGCGGAGCCTGTGCTGAAAAGACCGACCTCACGACTGAATCGGTAAAGCCAGAATTTGCCGTCGTAATCGAAAAAGTCCGCCGGATTTTGCCGCTCGTCCATCTGCGCCAAATCGTCTTCGCTCAAGCCCAGCTCATCGAGAGTAAATTTACGTCCATCGAAGTTGCCCAGTACTTCGATTGTGTCTTCGTTGTGGACTTCCAGATACACTCGAACGTCTCGCCATGAGCCGCTTAGCTCCGTCCAGCGCCGGCTGCCAGCTTCGTACTGGTCATAACGATCGACCGTGAAATCGAGATCGCTGAAATCCGCAGCTGCGCCTGTGATCGAGAGGGTATCGCCGATGCGAGCGTCCGTGACCCGGAGATTCGCCAGGTCTTCCTGAGGACCGGCGTGCGCCGGCTTATGATCGAAGAACATGGCGCTACCTGCCGGGCGCAGGCAGTTCCTTTGGAAGCTCGACCTTCGGCAGTTTTCGTTCGCGCTTCAGCGCCTCGAGGTCGGCATCCACAGTATGGCCCTGGAGCTGCGCGAATTCCGCTTCGAGATTCGGATCCTTGCCCGCGCTTGCAAGCTGATCGAAGGCTTTGGCGGTGGCCTCTTCCTTTGCTACGGATTCTTCGAAGGACGACAGCGCGGCGAAGGCATTATCCGCTTTGCCCACACCCGCCAACGCCTCGGAGACTTTCCGCTGCGCCAGCGCGGCATTCTTGCGTGCTACCAACGTGGTGGCGGTGCGTTCTCCTTCTTCGATCTTGTGCTTTAGCTCGGCGACCTGGTTCTTCAGGGAGTCACTGGCCTGACGCGCAGATTCGACCGCCGCCTGCAGCGATGCCACTTGCTTGTCGGATTCGGCTTTCTTAGCGAGCGCTTTTCGAGCCAGATCTTCGTTGCCGGCGTCTAACGCCAATCCCGCGCGATCCTTCCATTCCTGCGATTGCCGGACGTATTTCTGATATTCGGCATCCAGGCGATTATAGTTGCTCATCGCCATCGCCGAGGAGCGGACCACGTTGTTCAGCTCTGTCTTCATGTCGGCCACGGTCTGCCGCACAGTGGATTCGAACGTGGCGTCCTCGATCGCGCTCATCCCCTGGTTGGCCTTGCCGCGCGCTACGCGACCGGTGCGATTGAAAATATCTGAAAAGAATCCCATGTGTGTTTCCCTCTTATCCGTTTGGTTCAAGCAGAATGCAGATCCGCGCCGATCAGTTCTTTCGCATGTACGACATCCGCCAAGAGAAAACTGACGCAGGAAAGAATGTCGTCTTCATCCTCCGGACCCATGTCCTGAAGCTTGCAGAAGTTGTTCAGCGTGACAGCCACGTTGCCGTCTTGCATGTCATACAACTGAAAGTGCGAAGTCGAGATGCCGTTCTCCGCGGAGAGCATTTTCTGCATAATTGGCGGAGTGATGCGCGCGCCTGGGACCACCATGCAAACGAGCGAGAGAAATAAAATCTCGCCTTGGAGCACCGCGCGGAGAGAGATGCCGCTTTCAACATCCTGAATTTTGAGTATGCTTTCGCCTGCTTCGCTAACCGAGTAGCGTTTGCGCGCGAGCAGATCGTGAATGTGTCCGAGGGAAGAGTTAACCGTTTCTGTCATGTCGTCTCCAAACTGATTACGCAATAAACATGGTAATAGTTCAGGAAAACGGACAATTGGCAGCAGCGCGCAGTTATGTGAGTAGGGCGAAAAAGCGCCAGCGGGAAGTATGCCACAGCTGGCGCAAGTCCGAGGCCAACCTCAGAAGCGAATTCGAATGCCGAGTTGAATGATTCGCGTGTACTCGCCGGCTGCTCCGCCACCCCCCAGACCGAGCGCATTGTATTGGCTGTTGAGCACGCCGAAATCAGCCGGGTCCTGCAAATTCAGCGCCGGCGAGCCCGCATTCGGGTCGGCCCACATCATGTGATTGAACACGTTGAAGGCCTGGGCATAGAACTGTATGCCCACTCGCTCGGTAATGCGTGTGTCCTTCGTGAGACCGAGATCCAGATTCCAACGCTGCTGGCCGCGCAGCCGGCCTGCTCCGCCGCAGTTCCCATCGATGCCGACTAACGCCGGCCGGAAATTGTTATAAACCGCGGCCGGGTTGCCGAACAGGTTGACTCCCGTGCCACCGGCGTTGGCTGAGTTGCCGTTCACTCCGATGGTTCCCGTTGGATTGACCCCGAAAACCGGCGTATTGCTGTAGCCGATACTACTTAGCGGTATCGCATTGCAACCGTTATCGGAAGTGTAGCCTTCTCCGAACTCCTGATTCGAACCCGTATAGACGCTGACGGGCAGACCGCTGCCGTAGGAGAAGATCGGCGAAACGATCCAGCCGCCTATGATCTCATTGATCCAGGCGTGGTCACTCGCCCAATGCTGGCCCTTGCCGAAGGGCAAATTGTACGAAGTGAGGAAGTTAAATGTGAACTTCCGATCAAAATACTGCGGTCCATAATCGACACCGGGGTTCCATGGGTCATTGATGTTGGCCTCGGTATAGGACTGATTCAATCCAACCAAGCCGAGTGCTTTGGACCAGGTGAAGTTGGCAATCATGTTGAGGTTCTGGCCGCGTTTCTGAAGCGAAGCAGTTCCTGCGTTGTAGTTCGAATATCCAATAGAGGTGTCGTCGTAAACGAACCCAGCCTGGGTCGTCGATATCAGGGCAGGGCCGAAATTAAAGCTCGAGTCCAAGTCGCTCCAGAGGTTGGTCACCGACTGGGTGCTAATGTTGCCGGACTCGTTTGCCGCAACCGCGGCGCTGCAGCTCGAGAACCCCTTGCAGTAACTTGATCCCGCTAGAGCTGCTTCTAAGAAGGGCTGCGGAGTGACGGTTGTGGCAGTCGCGCCTCCATGTAACTGGAAGTAGAGATTATCGTACGCGTTTGCGAAGGTCTGGCCGTTGAGCTTCGTCATCCAGGGCGCATCATTGAGATCGATGCCTTGGAAAAGATTCCTGGCATAGACGCCGACATAGCCGAGTTCGAGAATGTATCCTCCCTTGAATTGCCGCTGAATACTGAAGTCAACCGAGTCAGTCGAGCCGGGCTTATAATCGCTGTCCAACGTAAAGGTACGGGAGGCATAGGCGGCGTTGACATTGGGCTCGACCGGAATTGTGAGAGTTTGCGGAATAGCGCCCACCGGCGGAAGGCCATCTACACCGATGCGGAAGGCTGTGGCGGGAGTGGTTCCGCTTGACTGCGTACACGTACCGTTCGCGGTGGGATCAACGCATGCTACCGGTTGCAAGAAGCCGTCTCCCAGTACCGGTGTTGAAACCAGGTTAATTCCGAGGTTGCGTGTATAAAAACGGCCATAGCCCGCGCGGATAACAGTCGACTTATCACCCAGAATCTTGCTAAGCCAGCCTCCCGTCACGTTCGGAGACCATGCTATCGACACACGCGGTGAGATCTCGCCATAGAAGGGGTGGTAGGGGTAACCGCCCAACGATTTCACGTCGCCGACTGGAGTAAAGCCGAGCGTTGGATTGTATACCGTCCCGCTGTTTGCGGCTGATAAACGGGCCGCTAGATAGGATTGAGCGGTGATCGGGTTCCCGGAGGAGTCCGTCAAAATATCCTGAACGCCGTTCGCGTCCACGGGCGGCATCTGAACCTGGTAATTCAAGCCGTATGTCAGCGTGAAATTCGGCTTGATCTTCCACGTATCGTTGAAATAAATGCTCCAGGTCTGGTCCGACACAAACGAGTGAACGGGCGTTCCTTGAGGATTGGCCGTCAGGTTGGCGCCTGTTCGGGTAACCACTATGGAGCTCGCGCCAACCACTCCGGCCACCTGGCCGTAAAGGCTGTTCCAGTTACCGAGCTCAGTCGAGGGCAAGCAGTTCGCGGTCAGGGTTGACGAGCAAGGAAGGGGCTGAAAATTCGGCGTGAACGAGACATTGTCGGCGCTGACGTCATAGATCAGGCTGGTGAGTCCTAGGCCGACATCGTCGTACCGGTCGAACTTCCAATGTTGATGGAAGAAGTCGCCGCCAGCCTGGAACAAGTGCGTTCCCCAGAGCTTGCTGACGCTGTCCCGGTATTCGTAATCGTGACCATCCCACAGGCGCTGGCGCGCATCTTGGGAGTCGACATTCAGTGGACTCAGTCCGTTGCCTGGCCCGTTTTCGCCGCCCACCTCGACTGACCCAGGAAAGCCGAAGTCCGGTAGCGCCCCGGCGCGCAGCCATTGCCACTGATTGCGCAGATAGCTGAAATGGAATTCATTGGTGAGGGTGGGCGAAAGGGTGCCCGTGATGCCGGCTACGAGAGATCGCGGTTGCTGGATATCGCTGGAGACGCTCGCGGGCACTCCCAGTTTGTCGCCAGAGAGGACTCCACCGACATCGACTTGATTGGTGGTTGGGTTGACGTTCTTATAAATCCGGTAGCTGCTGAAGAACCGCCACTTAGCTCCGAAGTCATGATCGATGCGGGCCACTCCAAAATCATTGGTCAGCGGGAACGTGAGATTGCCGTTATAACCGCAGGTATTCAGGCCGTGGTCACCATAGTTGAAGTTATTACAGGTAGGCTCGTACTTGGACCATATCTGGCCGACCACCGGATTCAGACCGATGCCGCGCGGGTCGCAAGGTTGCCCTCCGTTGGCCCCGCAGGCTGTTGAACTTGCCAAATTGTATTGAACGATGTTGCCGTTGGCGTCCCGCTCCTGGATGATTCCTTGCCGCAGAGTGGCAGAAGGCACCAGAGCCGTAAACGGGCCAGAACGCGGGTAACGCTGTCCCTCGTAATTGGTGTAGAAGTAGGTCTTCCCACCAAGGAACTCCGGCCCCAGAGGTCCGCCCAGAGCGCCTCCGAAGCGGTTGAAGTGCGCTTTCGGCTTGGGAATACCGTTAAAGTTGTTCGACCAGTCGTTGGAATTCAGCCAGTCCGCCTGGAAGAAGTCATACGCTGCGCCGTGGAAGGTGTTGGTGCCGCGTTTCGTCGATACCATGACCTGTCCGCCGCCGGACATGGAAAAATCCGCCGTCTCATTATTGGTGTTGACGCGGAACTCTTCCACGCTTTCCGCCGGCGTTGGGATGACGCCCGAGCCGTTGTGGGCCACATAAGTTGCGTTATCACCATCCAGATCGCTGGTATTGTTGCCGCCGTCCAGCATGAAGGTATTCTGATCGGCCGGATTGCCTGCGATGTTCCCGCTTGTGGTGTTCCCTTCCGCGCCGTTAAATGTCGGCGCGGCCGTAGGCTGAAGAAACACCAGCGAAGAAACGTCGCGGCTGATAGTAGGTAACTGAAGAATGGCATTACCGCCGAGACTCGAACCCATAGTCGCGCTTTCGGTCTGTAGCTCAGCCCCCAATACCTCCTTGACTTCTATGGTCTCCGACGTCGCGCCAATTTCGAGAGGAACATTCAAAGTGAGACTGGTTCCGGTTACTACTTCCTGGCCGGCAACAATGGACTTCCGAAAGCCGGCTTTGGTCACAGTAAGGTCGTAGTGGCCGGGTGTGACGTCGTTGAAAACATATAGACCCGCAGAGTTGCTCTGCACGGTTGTCGGAATGTTTGTGGAGCGATCGACCAATGACACGGTCGCGTCCGGAACAGTGGCGCCGGTGGGATCTGTTATTCGTCCCGTGACGCTACCATTGCCGGTTGTTTCTTGTCCCCGGAGTAATGCCGAAGGAGCGGCGAGGCACAATAAGACACACATCTGCCAAAGCGTAAGTTTCATAAAACTCCCTTTCGCAAAGATGGTTCAGTTACAGCGCAGTAATGAGATCTTTCGGGCGAGTATACGCGATCTAACGATGTAACGTCAAGATATTATTCGCGTTGAGTAAGAACATAACGCCGTGTCAACAAACATCAGGCAGTTCCATGACTCTTAGTACTCTACCGGGCTGTCGCTGCCCGTCAGTTCAAGTTCAGATACCCGCTGCTCGGTAGCGATCCTCCACTCGGTCAGGCATATCATTTGCGAATACAATGGTTTAGGCCCTCCGCTGCCGGAGATACTGACGATGTGTGGCATTGCCGGATTCACGCACTTTGGGAATAACCCGCGCTCCGGCGTGCTGGGGCGCGCGATTGAAAGCTTGCGCCACCGTGGCCCTGATCAGCAAGGTACTTTTCAGTCAGCCAACGTTTCGCTCGGCGCGGTTCGGCTGAAGATTATCGATCTCCAAGGCGGCGATCAGCCGATGCGCACCGAAAATGGCGACACGGTTATCATTTTCAACGGCGAGATTTACAATCATCTGGAGCTTCGGCGGGAACTGGAACAACTGGGGCATTCCTTTCAATCCCATTGCGATACCGAAGTCGTGCTACGCGCGTTTGTTGAGTGGGACGTGGAATGCTTTCGGCGTCTTCGCGGCATGTTCGCCGCCGCTTTTTGGCAGGAGACACCGCGAAGATTAGTTCTGGCCCGCGACCGGCTCGGGATAAAGCCGCTCTATTACACGTTTCAGAACGGGAACGTTCACTTCGGGTCCGAATTGAAAGCCTTGTTCGAGCACCCCGACATTCCGCGACGCCTTTGCCGGAAAGCTCTGGGCTATTTCTTGTCGTTAAACTATGTCCCGAGCCCTTTCACTCTGGTCGAGGGCATTGAAAAGGTCACTCCGGGCACCTGGCTCGAATGCACTGACGGAAAAATCCGGACCGGAACTTACTGGCGAAATGCATTTCACCCCGAAGCGATAAGACTCCAAGAAGCTTGCCGGGAACTGGACGAGTTACTTAGCAGCTCCATCGCAGAACATCTCGTCTCCGACGTTCCGCTGGGAATCTGGGCCAGCGGCGGATTGGATTCATCCACCATCCTCCACTATGCGGCCCAGGCGACCTCGCGCCAACTGAAAACATTTTCCATCTCGTTCTCGGGCAGAAAATTTGACGAGAGCAGATATTTTCGCCTGCTGGCGCAGCGGTACAACACGTCCCATCACGAATTTGATTTGAGCAGCTCCGCAGACCTCACCAGCGCTATTCACGAGATCTCCTGCTACTCCGATGAGCCAAGCGCGGACGCGGGAGCGCTGCCCGTGTGGTTTCTTTCCCGGATGACATCGAAGCACGTCACCGTTGCTTTAAGCGGCGAGGGGGCGGATGAGGTTTTCGGCGGTTACCAGACTTATTTAGCCGATCGCTACGCAAGTATGTACAGGCGTTTGCCCGCCCCGCTGCTTCGAGCAGGATTGAAGGCTGCCAGCCACCTCCCTGTCTCAGACGAAAAAATCGGGCTCGAATACAAAATCAAACGATTCCTTGCGGGGGCGCTGCTTCCGGCCGATGAAGCCCATTTCTACTGGAATGGGACGTTTTCAAAAGATGAGCAGCGCAGTCTGGCCCCGAGTCATTCTCCGGAACCGCTTGAGTCGTTGTGCAGCGCTTTGCCAGGTTTGCCACCAGTCTCGGACATCGTCAATCGGTATCTGTTCCTTGACCAGCACTACTATTTGCCCGATGACATTCTCTATAAATGTGACCGCATGAGCATGGCCCATTCACTCGAAGTCAGGCCGCCATTTTTGGATCACCGGATCGTGGAATTCGCTGCCCGTCTTCCTGCTTCGCTGAAGGTTCGAGGGCGTACTACGAAGCGAGTGTTGCGCGAGCTTGTGCGGAAGAAGCTTCCGGCGCCTATCATAGATCGTCCCAAAGAGGGCTTGGACATTCCGGTTCACGAGTGGCTGCGCCGGCCCTTGCGGCCTTTGCTGCTGGAAGCCTTAAGCCCGGAATCCGTTCGCCGTGCCGGTATTTTTTCGCCCGATGCCATTCAATCCGTAATCCAGCGGCATCTCACCCGACAGGCAAATCTCGGATATCACTTGTGGGGTCTGCTGACGCTGCATCTCTGGATCAAGCGCTGGAACATTGAAACTGGAGAAATCGCAGCCGACAAGCCGGAATTCGCGACGGCCTAGCGGCGCGATTGTGGTCGCCGCTTCGGCGATCTCTCTCCGGATAATTTCACATCAGTGTTCTCCGATAAAGCGTAACGGCGCCGGGGATCATGCGGACCTGTACCGATCTCCACGATAGTTCCACGCTCCACGAGCGATCGGAGTCGAGTGAGCGTTGCACGGAGCGAGAGACCGATCAAACCCGCGAGCTCGGCGGTCGACAGAGAGTCAGCCTTACTAAGCTCCTCAAAAATCATGCTGTCCTTGCTGTTCGTCCTCGCCTTTTGTGTGTGCGCACTGGCGATCACAACTCGAAAATGAGTTCCGACTTCTTCGAGTGTGGGTGCTAATAGCCCAGCGTCCATACAAGCACTGGTCATTCGCTGAATACCGCTTCCCCACTGTTCAACGAGATGCAACTCGTGGAAAACCCTTCCAATTACCCGATTCCGCAGTTTCGACACACCACGTCGAATATCTTCGACTGTCAGCCCGAACAGAAGCAAGCCTGGATTATCCACCTCAATTCGATCATCGAAGATAGCCACCCGAATTGGAGAGCCGAGCTGAGCATAATCAGCATGCACAATCGCGTTAATAACAGCCTCTCTGATTGCTACCGGAGGTACTGTCCAGCGGTAGTGACGCCTTACGGAGCCGATCACAGCCTCTCTTCGTAAGTGTTTCTGAACGAACGTTATTGCTTCTTCGGCCGCTTGCGGCAAATACGATCTGATGTCTATGGAGTCGATCAATCGGGAGCGATCCACTCCAGCAAAACGGCCCGCTTGTACCCAGGCATCAGGAAACCGTTCAAGTCGAGTTTTCCCGAACAGCAGCAGGCCGCCGACGGTTGGAACTACTCGGCCATGATGTTCGGTCGTCACGCGCAGACTGCGAAGGGCTTCAGGTGTAATGCTTCGATACTGCGAAAACAACTCGGAAGCAGCTCGGAAGTCGACGGCTTCCGAGCTTAAGCCCTCGAGTGGCTGTTCGTCGAATGAGCCCATACGGTTCAATCGGCGCAATTCTTCGATTTGAACCGCGTCAGCGTGTCTATTTGTCGATCCCACTCGTATAAAGACGCCCTTTTCAGGGCCGAGGCGGATCAAATGATGTGGACGAGTGTTGCTTGGATACGCCTGTACCGCGAGTACGTTCAGCTTTCGCCACGAGATCACCTCGATTCCGGTATAAGCTGAGGCCGAATGCTATCAGAGATGAGGTTGGCCACGCGTTCTTCAGTTGAGAGGACATCAGGCACACCACGCACCCGTTTGGTCCTATCCTCGACACCAATCACTACTGTTCCTCCTGCAGTATTGGCGAACGCTATGATCGTCTTCAAAAACGTCTCAGTCGAAGACAGATCTCTCTTATACTCGAGTGTTTTACCTTCCGAACGGCGCAGCAAAGAAGCGAGATCCATAACTCCGCATTTTACTCGGAAGTGCTTCGCGGCCGACCACTTCCGAGTTCAAATGAATACGAATTGCGAATGCTGCTGTCTTCACCTTACTGCCGGCCTCGCTAAACCTGCGAAACCTTTCCTATAGAATGCAAGCGCTCTAAGGCATCTTCCAGTTTCTGCCCGCCGCTCAGAACCGGAGCGAACAAATCCCCGAGGCGCTCGAATCGGGGAATGGTGTTGTCGATCCGGAAATCTTCGGGCTTCACGCCGCGCTTCACCTCTTTCCAATCCAGCGGCGTAGCCACTGGAGCCCCCTCGTGAGGCCGCACTACGTACGGCGCAGAAATGGTTTTTCCGGTGCCGATTTGCAGATAGTCGAAGTAAACCCGGCCTTTCTTACGCTTGCCCACGCTGCGTGGAGTGGTGAACAGGTTCGGTTCCCGGTCGAGCGTAAGGTGCGAGATGATCTCGGCGAAGCTGCGAACTTGATCGTAGGTGTAGATCGGCTCCACCGGAACATAGACGTGGATGCCATCACCGCCGGTCGTTTTTGGATAACCTTTCAATCCGAGTTCAGCCAATACTTCGCGGATTAGCAGCGCGGCCTCCACAAGCTGATCGAACGATGCCTCTACCGGATCCAGATCCAAAAGCACCCAGTCGGGACGATCCAGATGACCGACGCGGCTCATCCACGGATTGTGATCGATACAACCGAGGTTCACCAGATACAAGAGGCTGGCGCGATCATTCGCAACCGGGTAGTGGTTGATTTTGGGCGGATGGTGCTCCGTGATGGGCTCGCAATGCATCCAGCGCGGGAAGTGACTGCTTGCATTTTTTTGAAAAAAATACTCATCGGCGATTCCGTTCGGGTAGCGCTTCATCGAGAGCGGGCGATCTCTCAAATGAGGCAGTAAGTATGGCGAAACCCGGTCGTAAAACTCGAGCAGATCGCGCTTCTTCCAGCCATCTCTCGGAAAGTAGACCTTATCGAGGTTGGTGAACTTCAGTCGGTGCCCATCAACCTCGACCGTTGCTTCACGCCCGCTCAGGTCCAAGGAGCGAGTGTTATTCCCGGATCGCGTTTCGGAATCAGGCGCTTCCTCGCGAAGCACCTCGGCAGGCGCTTTATCATCGCGCAACCCCACGAATACCGGCGCGCGTAGGATGCCGTCTTGCGTCCATTCGAGAAAACGTACCTGGCAGACCAACTCCGGACGAACCCAGGTCACATTTTTCAGCCCGTCCTTTATTTTCGGCTTGTTCTCGAAAGGGCTGGACTTCGTAATGAGCGGCTTCAGCCGCATGTAAATGTCTTTCATCAGCTTCTGATCGAAGCCGGTGCCCACCTGCCCGGTGTGCCGAAGTTTTCCATTCTCCTGGATACCGAGCACAAGCGCGCCGAAGTAATCACGTTCCCCTTTGGTGAAGCCTGCTATTACGAACTCTTGCTCATTCAAGACTTTCAGTTTGAGCCAGCATGTAGAGCGGGATGGTTCGTAGGTGCTGCGCCGATTTTTAGCGAGAATGCCTTCTAGACCCATCTCGCGCGCAGCTTCGAACATGTGCTCGCCGTCCGTCTCAAAGGCTTCGGAGATACGTATTTGTTGGTTTGGAGTCACCAGGCTGCTGAGCAGACGCTTTCGGTCTTCAAGCGGAACCGAGCGCACGTCGTAGCCATCGACGTATAGAACATCGAAAACAAAGAGAGTCGCCGGATTTGTTTCGGCAAGTCTCGCCACCGCCTCGCCTTTGACTGAAATCCGAGGCTGAATCATCTCGAATCGCGCGCGGCCCTGGTCATCGAGCACGCAGATCTCACCATCGAGCCATGCCGTTTTCGCATCAACTTGCGCGGCAAGGATCTGGAGCTCTGGATACTGTTTTTCGCATCTGTTGCCGCGGCGCGAATGAATCTCAACGGAGCCGTTCTTCACCAAACAAAGCGCGCGCACGCCGTCCCACTTGATTTCATAGAGCCAGTGCGAACCAGTCGGCGGCTTGGTTACTGCAGTCGCTAACATCGGCTCTAAATGCGCGGGAGCAGGTGCTTTTCGCGCGCCCGGAAGATCAGCAACATTCACGGGATCGACATTGCCGGCGATCTCGTCCTGCGTGCGCTTTGTCGCCACACTCCACGAAAATTCGTTGATGTCGTAACCGGGAATGACGAAATCATCCTTCTTTTTGATGAGAAGCCATTCGTTACCCTTGCCCGCATGCTTCATATGCACGATGGCAAACGCGCCGTTCAGTTTCGCGCCATGTAACTCGAACTTAAAGTCGCCGCGATCGAGCTGTTCCTGCGCAGATGGCTCGCCTAGCACCTCATATGTGCCTTTGTCCCACAGCATGACGCTGCCCGCGCCGTAGTTGCCTTCCGGGATGTTGCCTTCGAAGGTCCCATAGTCGAACGGATGATCTTCCACCTTCATAGCCAGAGCTTTCCGCGCGGGATCCAGGCTCGGGCCTTTCGGAACCGCCCAGCTCACAAGCACGCCGTTGACTTCAAGGCGGAAATCGTAGTGGAGACGAGTTGCGTCATGCCGCTGGACGCAGAAGAAGCCACCCCGGCCAGTTCCTTTTTTAGCAGGCTCGGCCGGCTTTGGCTCTGGAGTTTTGTCGAAGTGCCGTTTGTGTGCGTATTCTTTAAGACCCATACGCTGCCGCCATTAGCATTCACCTCAAAAATCTGCGTTTGTCCGCGCTGATCCGCGGCCATTTATTTCTCTGAGTTTGGCACAATGTTGACGGGAGTTTGGGGCACCTCGCTAGATGAAAAAATATTGGCTCATATTGGTTTTGCCGGTGCTGCTTTTGCTCTGGTGGGGATTGGATCACCGCCAAGCCGCCCCGGAAATCCACTTTGCAACAGCGCAAGCGCGAAGCCTCGAGAGCACGGTATCGACGAATGGCAAAGTAGAGCCTGCGGAATGGGCGGCGGCCCGGGCGGAAACGTCCGGCGTAGTGCGCACGATCTCCGTTCAGCGCGGCCAAAGTGTTCAGGCCGGGCAGACCCTGGTAACGCTTGACACAACTGCGGCTCAGTCAGATCTCGCAGCAGCGCTGGCGAGAGAGCAGGAAGCTCGAGCAGAGAACACAACTCTTGGGCAAGGCGGCAAGGCCGCTACGCTCGCCAGCTTGAACGACTCCATTAAGAGCGCACACGCGGCAGTTGACGTTGCGCAGAGGAATTACCAATCCCTGCAGCGGCTTTCGACCGAGCAGGCAGCGACCAAGCTGCAGGTGCAGGATGCGAAGGACGCGCTCGATCGCGCCAAGCTGCAGCTTTCCGCCTTTGAGGATCAGCGAAGGACTCTGGTAACTTCGAGCGATCGCTCCGTCGCACAGGCGAAGCTGCACGATGCTCAGGCCGCCGTTACTCTTGCGCAGCACAAGGTAGCTCTGGGCGAGGTGCGCTCTCCTACTTCGGGCACGGTGTATCAGTTCGATCTCAAGATTGGCGCGTACATGCAGCCAGGCGATCTCGTCGCGCTAATCGGCGATCTCGATCAGGTGAAGGTCATCGTGTACGTCGACGAGCCGGACTTAGGCCGGGTCGCGGAGAACATGCCGGTCAAAATTACCTGGGACGCGCGTCCGGCACAAGAATGGTGGGGGCGTGTGAACAAACTGCCCACGCAAGTCATCGCACTCGGAACCAGGACGGTGGGTGAAGTGACCACCATCGTGAATAACCCGAATCACGACTTATTACCTGGCGTCACCGTCAATGCGACCATTATCTCGAAGACGGTGAAAGACGCGCTTAGTGTTCCCAAAGCCGCGCTACGAACACTCGGTGGGACTAACGGAGTATACAAGCTCGAAGGCAAATCGATCGCCTGGACGCCCGTAAAGACCGGAATCAGCGACGTGAATAACGTGCAAATTCTTTCCGGGCTTCAGCCGGGAGATCGCGTTGCGGATCGCGTAATGGAACCGAGCGACGCGGAAATAACCGCGGGCATGCGCGTGAGAGCTGTTGTGGATTGAGAACGGAGCGTGACGAATTAAGCCGCTTGGTGTGGCCTCACTTCGGTGTGGATCTTAGCCGCGGTTTCCAAACGAGCCTTGGTTAATTCATAGGATTGTTGCAGGTTCAACCAAAACTCCGCGCTTGTCCCGAAATAGCGAGCCAGCCGCAGGGCGGTATCGGTTGTGATTGCGCGACGCTCATGAAGAATTTCCGTGACGCGCGTGACTGGTACTCGTAGTTCGATTGCGAGCTTGCTTGCCGAGAGGCCTAGCGGCAACATGAACTCCTCGCGGAGCATTTCGCCCGGATGAGTGGTCACCCGCTGCATGCGCCACCCCCCTTTGGGCATCGGGATTGATTTTCGTCTATGTTTGTTCACGAATTCCGCGATCTCCCTCAGTGGTAATCCGTAATTTCTACCTCATACGCGTCCTCGCCTTCCCAGCGAAAGCAGAGTCGGTACTGGTCATTGAGTCGGATGCTGTGCTGGCCTGCGCGATCTCTCTTGAGAGCTTCGAGCCGATTGCCGGGCGGCAGAGCCATTTCTCTGAGCGTTCTCGCCGCATGAAGTTGGTCCAATTTCCTCTTAGTAACTGCGGCTAAACTGCGAAACCTGCGCCCTACCGGAGCCCCTTCAAAAATCGCCCGGGTTTCTTTCTCCGCAAAGCTCCGAATCATAATAGCATCGAGCACGCGTGGCGTTAAACGTCGTAGGTCAAACCTGCCCCGTTAACTGCGATCCCGAGTCCGATGTGTTCGGAATGGCGTCAGGAGATTTTCAGCAGCACGGCTTCGGCGTCCGCTTCGGTGAATTCTTGCGTCTTGGCTGAGTGATTCATCGAGCAGAATTTCGGCCCGCACATTGAACAGAAAGCTGCGTCCTTAAAGCCTTCCTCGGGCAAGGTCTCATCGTGCATGGCTTCGGCCGTTTCCGGATCGAGCGATAACTGGAACTGCCTCCGCCAGTCAAAAGCGAATCGGGCGCGCGAGAGTTCATCATCCCGATCGCGAGCTCCTGCGCGGTGTCGAGCGACATCGGCGGCGTGAGCGGCAATCTTATAAGCAATGATGCCTTGCTTCACATCTTCACGGTTCGGCAAACCCAGATGCTCCTTCGGCGTCACGTAGCAAAGCATCGAAGCGCCGTGCCAGCCGATCATGGCAGCTCCAATGGCCGACGTGATGTGATCGTAGCCGGGCGCAATGTCGGTAACCAGCGGTCCTAGCGTGTAGAATGGAGCCTCAAAGCACATTTCACGCTCTTTCTCGACCTGCAGGGCGATCTGATCGAGGGGAATGTGTCCAGGTCCTTCGATCATCACCTGAACGTCATATTCCCAGGCTTTCTTCGTCAGCTCTCCCAAAGTTCTGAGCTCCGCGAATTGGGCAGCGTCGCTGGCGTCGGCAAGGCACCCGGGACGCAGCCCGTCACCCAGAGAAAAGCTGACATCGTGCTTTTGGAAAATCTTACAGATATCGTCAAAGCGCTCGTATAAAAAGTTCTGTTGATGATTCTTGACCATCCATTCCGCGAGAATTGCACCACCGCGACTCACAATGCCAGTGATGCGCTTGCGGGTCAACGGAACGTACTGGACGAGCACGCCCGCATGGATGGTCATGTAATCGACACCCTGCTCGGCTTGCTCTTCGATCACCTCGAGCATCACATTGATGTTGAGGTCTTCCACGCGACGCACCCGGTTGAGCGCCTCATAAATGGGCACCGTACCGATAGGCACCGGCGAGGCGTCGATAATTGCCTGGCGGATCCGCGGAATATCGCCGCCGGTCGATAAGTCCATCACTGTATCGGCGCCGAATTTCACGGCATAGTTGAGCTTTTCCAACTCCTCGTCGATATTCGAGGTGGTCGACGAATTCCCGATATTCGCGTTGATTTTGCACTTCGAAGCAACACCGATACACATCGGCTCCAGCCGGTGGTGATGGATGTTGGCGGGAATAATCATGCGGCCTCGCGCAACCTCGCCACGGACGAGTTCGGCAGGCAGGTTTTCCCGCTGAGCGATATAGTGCATCTCGCCTGTTATCAGGCCTAGGCGCGCGTAATGAATTTGGGTGCGAACCGGGTCATCCGCGCGAGACGCAATCCACGTACTGCGATTCATGTTCCGATTATAGGTTGACCGGAATGGCGGCCATTCGAATATCTATACGATAGGCAAACGACGGATTGAACCGCAGTAGCTTTAAATATGGCGATTGACACACTCAAAACCACATGCTGTGTTGTCGGAGGGGGCCCGGCAGGCATGATGCTGGGCTATCTGCTGGCGCGGGCGGGCGTGCCGGTCACGGTCATTGAGAAACACAATGACTTCTTCCGCGATTTCCGCGGCGATACCGTGCATCCTTCCACGCTGCAGTTGATGTACGAACTCGGGCTGCTCGAGCAGTTCTTGCAGGTGCCGCACCAGGAGCTGAGATCCGTCGGAGGTGTTTTCGGAGATTTCGTATTTCAGGCCGCCGATTTACGGCACGTTCCGACGATCTGCAAGTTCGTCGCGCTAATGCCCCAATGGGATTTTCTGGATTTTCTCTCGCGCGAGGCGAAGCGGTTTCCTGCGTTTCAGGTTCGAATGCAGCACGAAGCCGTCAACCTGGTTCGCGATGCTCGACGCGTTACGGGTGTGGAGGTACGGACGCCTGAAGGCAATATACACATCCAAGCCGACCTGGTAGTCGGCTGCGATGGCCGGCACTCCACAATTCGGAAAGCGGCGCAACTCGAAGTGATCGAACTGGGAGCTCCGATCGATGTGCTTTGGTTCCGTATTAGCCGGAAGGCAGACGATCCTGAGCAGCTATTCGGAAACATCAACTACGGAAAGGTGCTGATCCTCATCCCTCGCAGCGACTATTTCCAGGCGGGATTTATTATCCGCAAGGGTTCGTTCGAAGCGCTGAAACGCAACGGCCTGGAGGCGTTCCGGAAAAGTATTTTGGAGATCACTCCCTACCTCGGCGATCGCGTCGAGGAGTTGGTTGATTGGGAGCAGATCAAACTTTTATCAGTGCAGATCAATCGCCTGCGGCAGTGGCATCGGCCAGGTTTGCTGTGCATCGGCGATGCTGCGCATGCAATGTCTCCAGCGGGAGGAGTGGGCATCAATCTGGCAATTCAGGATGCCGTCGCGACCGCGAATCTGCTCATTCGCCCGCTTCTGGAGAGGCGCGTCACGGACAACACGCTGGCCCAGGTGCAACGTCGGCGGGAATTTCCCACACGAGTGACGCAGTTTATGCAGGTGAACGCGCACAAGGGATTCGAATATATCTTTGAGAAGACCGGCCCCTTGAAAGCACCGTGGCAGATGAAGGTGGTGTTGAGCATACCGGGAATACAGAGCCTGATAGCCCGCGTGGTCGGTGTCGGTATTCGGCCGGAGCACATCCAAGACGGAAAGAAAGCGCCGGATCGAAAAAAACGCCGGCTGAAGCGTCTCGCCCTGTACGCCGGAATCACAGCGGCAATTGCAGTCGCGGCAGTTTACACGCTGAAGAATGTGCGACAGCAGGATAAGAAAACCGGCCGCGCATAGAATTTCTAGAGGAGGCGGAACTATGAAGCGGTTCGGAAACATGATCCTGGCGGTCGTGATGCTGCTGGGTATTAACGCGCTTGCGGCTGACGTGGTACATACAGAAGCCGGCAATGTTGAAGGGACACTCAGCCCTGATTCCAAGATTCGTATCTTCGAAGGCATTCCTTTCGCTGCGCCGCCGGTTGGAGAGCTGCGGTGGAAAGCGCCTCAGTCGGCAGCGGGCTGGACGGGAGTCAAGAAGACAGCCGGATTCGGACCGCGCTGCATGCAAGGCAATGTTTTCGGCGACATGGTGTTTCGTGATAGCGGGCCCAGTGAAGACTGCTTGTATTTAAACGTGTGGACCCCAGCGACTTCCGCGGGCGCTCGGCTCCCTGTGATGGTTTGGATTTATGGCGGCGGTTTCGCCGCCGGAGCCGCTTCAGAGCCACGGCAGGATGGTGAGAACCTGGCGAGAAAGGGCGTGGTGGTTGTTAGTTTCAACTACCGCCTAGGTGTCTTCGGCTTCTTCACACATGCCGATCTCGCGAGGGAATCAGGACACAACTCCTCGGGCAATTATGGTCTCCTGGATCAAGTTGCGGCCCTCGAGTGGGTCCATAAGAACATTGCCGCATTCGGCGGCGATCCGGGAAACGTGACAATTTTTGGCGAGTCGGCTGGTTCGTTCTCCGTCAGCGCTCTCATGGCGTCACCCCTTTCTAAGGATCTGTTCCAGCGTGCCATCGGCGAGAGCGGCGCTTTTTTCGGCAGAACTCTGGAAGCAAAACCACTCTCCGACACTGAGAAGGCAGATGCAAAATTCGCGCAGACCGCGTTTGGCACAGAAAAGCTGCAGGACCTTCGTGCGAAATCAGCTGACGAGCTGCTGCAGGCTGCACTCAAGGATAAAAACACTATCCGGTTCGCTCCGAACATTGACGGTTACTTCTTGCCTGCGGATGCTTATTCGATTTATGCAAGCGGCAAACAGGCTCACGTTCCCCTTCTCGCCGGATGGAATGCCGATGAAGGAAGTTATCACGCGATTTTTCAAAAGGAAGCACCGACAGCTCAAAATTTTATTACTTGGGCGCACACGCATTTCGGCGACAAAGCGGACGCGTTCTTGAAACTCTATCCGGCGACAACGGACGAACAGGCGAAGCGGTCTGCACAGGATCTCTCGGGAGATCAGTTCATCGGGTACTCGACTTGGAAGTGGCTCCAGATGCAACTCGCGACGGGGCAATCGCCCGTTTTTCGGTATAGATTCGAGGATGCGCCCCCCACTACCGCGGGTGCTAACGGCAGTGGCGCTGAGTCACGAGGCGCGTACCATTCGGCCGAGATTGAGTTCGTCTTCGAGGCGCTTCCCTCGAAGGACCTTCCGTGGCGCCCGCAAGACCGGAAGTTATCCGATGAGATGTCTTCTTATTGGACGAACTTCGCAAAAACGGGCGATCCCAATGGTGACGGATTGCCCAAATGGCCCGCTTACAGCAGCAGCTACGGGCACGAAGTCATGCACCTGAACACACCGCAGCCTCATGCCTCTCCGGAAGACGACAGGGCGCGTTATGAATTCCTGGACAGCCTGACTCAGCAAAAGTAGCTGCCGGGCAGTACAGGTCATACAAGGACGCGCGGGAGATCAGGAGAAAGTCGGGAGCAGAACGACGTCCTCCTTTGGAACCGTTTCCAGCGGCAATCTCGCTTTTTTCCATCCCCGCAAGCCACCTTCAATTACGCAACACAGCAGTCCATGGTCTCGCAAGATATGTGCCACGCGAACACTCGTCGCGTCACGGATACACGTGCAATATAGAACGATCTCCTTATCTCTGGGCAGGCTTTCAATTTGCTGAGGAAGGTTGTTAGGTTCGAGTCGAACCGAACCTTTGATACGGGAAGCATTGTGGCTGTAATAACCATGGCTCCGGACGTCGAATACTGCAATGTTTTCGCCAAGCTCTGAATAAAGGCGCCGCGCGATATCTGAAGGAGGCAGCCGCCGTACAGCGCGCATCACGCGTGATTTCAGCCAAAGCCTGATGTGATAACCGAAATAAACCACCACTGCGAGAGCAATTAACCACGCGAAAATGCGACCAAACGCTTCGTATCCCTTCGTCAACATGGCGAGAAAATCGCTAAACACAAATCCTGCGCCACAATATACAGAGATGTAGAGTGCTGCCCCGGCAAGATCGAGCGCCACGAATTCGGCAAACCGCATGTTCATGCTTCCTGCGAGTGGCGGAGCCAGGGTATTAATTCCAGGCACGAATTTCGCGAACACAAGCATAATTCGCCCACGCCGGTGGAAGGATTCGGCCGAGCGTAGAATGCATGACTCTGGATTTAAGGAGAGCCTGCATAGAACCCCGAGCAGCCACCACCCCGTATGCCGGCCGAGCAGAAACAGCAAAGCATCTCCAACAAGGATTGCGCCAAGAGCGCTCAGCAGAACAGAGCCGAGTTGCAAGGGTCCTTTGGCGCTTGCTGCACCGGCGACGAGCAACGCTAAAGCTGCGGGAACCGGGAGCCCTATGGCTTCGGCGAAGACCAGGGCAAACAGTATGGAATAGCCGTGCTGTGTAAGGTTCAGCAGTAGAGCGTGCATGCGGTCAAACGTTCTATCATCTCAGTGCCGTTCCTGGAGACTGCTTCAGGCGCAAGCTGGCAAGAATCGCCTCTTCAGCGGCGTAATCGAACTGTTCCGGATCCATTCGGGCGGGAGGATGCTCGCGCTCCCAAGCAACCGTTCGGGAGAGAGCCTCAGTTCGATCGACAATCTCTCGATACCCCAGCTCGGCTCGAATTTTAGAGCTGTCCATATCCAGATCTTGAGCAAAGTTAAGGTCGCGCGACATATCGTGCGACCAACATTGTGTGGTCGTGATAATTCTTCCTTCCCAACCGGCGACGTCCCCCAGGCATTGAACGTAATTGGCCAATGTGGGCCGATCCACTTCACAGACGTTGTAAACTTGTCCGGCTGATCGTTCCTTGCTCACCGCCAACGCGACCGCTTCAGCCACGTTCTCTGTATAGCCCCACGGAGCGCGCCATTGCGCCATTGCGATGTCCAGCAAAATTGCTTCCCGGCCATCATCCATGCGCTTCAGGTATCGGTAGAAACGGCGTTTTGTGCCGTCGTAGTCGCCAGGACCGTAGACCATCGGCAGGCGAAGAATGGTGGCAGGCAGTTCAGGATCCGATACAAGCTCTTCCTCCACCTCCATCTTTTCGTAATCGTTTAAGTCAAGCCAGGGAACGGCAGGCAAGGTGAGGCTCCGATATGGGTAACGTTGCTTGCGCAGCAATGCAGTCTCGCTGAGCGGGGTCGGCTGGATTGGGCCGGGTTCTCGCCCGTGTAAGACATCATTCGCGAAGTACACGTCTCCGCTGCTGAGCACAAGTACGCGTTGCGCAATTCCGCGAAACGTTTTTATCAGCGTCTGCGCGTGCTCTCTCGTTCCCGCGATCACGTCGACAACTATTTGGGGAGCAACGGATTTGAATCCATCCGCGTAGCTTTCGAAATTTCGGATGTCGCCGTAGACGTGCTCCACCCCGTTAGGAAGATCGCCGGAAGACTTGCCACGATGAAACACGCTGACTGAGTGGCCGTGGGCAAAAAGGCGACGAACGATAGCAGGGCCGATGAAGCCGGTTCCTCCGAGAACGAGAACGCGCATAGCGCTACTTGTCGGCTTCCGGCAGATCCGACAGCTCGCTTTGATTGCCGTCCATCCTCAGCGCCTCGAGGAGCGCACCGGCGGCGGGACTGAGGCGTGGCGGACCGGCATCACAGCCCAGATCTTTTCGAATCCGGTCTGAGAATGTGGTTCGCAACAGCGCACTGCGAAAAACGCCACCTATGTGAGCAACAGGAACCGTTTCCGGCGCGTGAAATATACATCCATAGACGCCTTTAACAAACCATGCTAATTTTACGGCTGCGTTCTCGAGTATCTCGAGCGCCATTCGATCACCATCTTCAGCGGCCTGCGTTACGAGCGGCGCATAGGAGGCGATTCTTGTCCGTGAATATTCAGGCGTGTAGAAGCGGTGCAAAAGGTCATTCGCGTCGCGAGCGCCAGTCGCCCCAAGCAGAAGCTCGCGCAGCATAGTCGGCGGACCCCAACCCTCTTCCGCCTGCAGGATCGCGCGCAGCGCACGCCGCGTGAGATCAAACGCGCCGCCTTCGTCGCCAAAGATGTAACCCCAACCGCCTGCGCGAGCGGTCTCGGCCTGCGCGTTTCGTCCAAATGCCATAGAACCGGTACCAGCAATAATAATGATCCCTGGCTCGCCAGCCGTTGCGCCTGAGAGAGCTATGTCGGCGTCGTGGGTGAATTTGTATTTCGAACTTCGGATCAGCTCGCGCGAGTAGGCCTCCTTGTCTTCCGCGCCACCGCTGAATCCAAGACAAGCTGACGCAAAGCAGATACTTTTCGCATCCACACCGGCCTCTCGGCGCGCTTGCTCCAGGCAACTGCCGAGTGCGTTAAAAAACTTCGCCCGCCCTTCACCTGTCCGCACGTGATTACAGGGACCGCCGCATCCGCGCCCAATCACTCGGCCGGTTTCGCCCGCGATTAGCGCCGTCGTGCTCGATTGGCCGCCGTCAATGCCCAGATATAACCGTTCCATCAAACGTCTGGTTAAGGCAGAGGCTCACTTTTCATGCGAGTGTCTTGTCCTTTGCATAGCAGATCGGGTCGAGCGGACAGGAACCGCAGCGAGGCTTTCGCGCGATACAGATCTGCCGGCCGAAGTGGATCACCTGATGTGAGAAGAGAATCCATTTTTCTTCCGGAATGATCTTCATAAGATCCTGCTCAATTTTCACGGGATCCGCATTCTTCGTGAGGGCGAGCCTAAAAGAAATTCGCTGCACATGCGTGTCGACCACAACTCCGGATGCGATTCCATACGCTGTACCGAGCACAACGTTCGCGGTTTTCCTGGCCGCGCCCGGAACGGAAAGCAGATCTTCCATGCTTCGGGGGACTTGGCCTCTGTGGTCGGTGAGAATCTTCTTGGCCGCCCCGATCAATGACCGCGCCTTGTTGTTGAAAAAACCCGTCGAGCGAATCTCTTGAGCTAATTCGTCCTGCGAAGCGTTTGCGAAATCCTGCAGCGTTGGGTACTTCTTGAAAAGCTCCGGCGTCACTTTATTCACTCGTTCATCCGTGCATTGAGCTGACAGAATCGTGGCCACAAGCAATTGCCATGCGTTCGTATGATGAAGAGCGCACCTCGCCGCCGGAAAGAGTCTGTCCAACTCTTCCAGAATTCGATTCAGGCGCGCTTTTCGTTCCGCGGCGTTCCTGGGTTTCGGAACCTTTCTAGGAGGCGTGACCGTGTGAACGGGCGTAGGAATCGCTACTTCAGCGTCGGACATTCAGGAAAGCTCCAACATATCGCAGATTGAACGGCACCCTCGGAGCATGGCGAACGACTTTGATCTCGAAGACCGATGGCCATTGTTTTCCAGTCACGAACAGCCGATCCTTTTGAGGATCATAAGCAATGCCGTTCAGCACGGATTCTTCATTTATCTTCTGGTCGTCGGGCAACAAACCGGTAAGGTCGATCCAACTAATCACATGGCCATCCCGCGGTGAGATGCGCGCGATCCGGTCCGAGTGCCAGATGTTCGCATAGATCTCACCCCTGATGTATTCCAGTTCGTTCAGCTGGTCAATGCTCTTGCCGTCGTCCTTCACCAGAATTCGATGAGTCTCTTCGAACGTATTGGGATTTCGAAAGCGGAGTGTCGCGCTACCGTCGCTGGTAATGATTTCTGTGGCACTACGAGTCATGCCCCAGCCCTCACCGGTGTAGGTGAACTGCTTGACGGGTTGCAGGCTGAAGCGGTCGTAAACGAAGCAGATATGGGATGTCCAAGTCCACTCAAAGATATATGGGCCCCAGTCGACCACCCCTTCACCGAAGTACTGCTCCGGAAGAGCCACTTGTTGAAGCACCTTCCCGGTTTCCGGCTCAGTGACGATAACAGCGGAATGCCCCTTCAGGCCTGTGCCCTCATAAAATAATCCGCCGAGATAGAAAAATCCTTCTGTGTAGCTTCCGGTTGAATGCGGGTACTTCGCAACAATTCTGTATCCGTTCACCGGAGCGGCGCTGGCGCCAGCCATCCAAACCAGAACTGCTGCCACGCGAACAATTCGGGCAAGACTCCGTCTGCTATCTTGGCGTTTCAAACCTGATGCAATTTTCAAATCCCGAGATTCCCTTCGAAAAATTCGTTCTTGACAATGGCCTTACTCTCATTGTTCACCAAGATCACAAAACGCCGATTGTTGCCGTAAACATTTGGTATCACGTCGGTTCCAAGAATGAAAAGCCCGGCAAAACAGGCTTCGCGCACCTGTTCGAGCATTTGATGTTCGGCGGTAGTGAGCATCTAGAGGGAAGCTACATCGAGGCCATGGAGAGAATCGGCGCAACCGATCTGAACGGAACAACCAGTGAAGATCGCACCAACTATTTCGAGAACGTCCCCATCTCGGCGCTGGATTACACCCTCTTCGCAGAATCGGATCGCATGGGTTTCTTCTACAACACCATCAGCCAGGAGATTCTCGATTTGCAACGTGGGGTCGTTCAGAACGAAAAACGGCAGGGCGACAACCAGCCTTACGCGATCGTCGAAGAACTCGTGGTTAAGTCCACATATCCCGCGGCTCACCCGTACGCCCACACGGTCATCGGCTCGATGGAAGATCTCGATTCTGCTTCGCTCGATGATGTGCGTGAGTGGTTCAAGACCTACTACACGCCGTCGAATGCGGTCCTTGTGATCGCTGGGGACATCACTCCGCGCGAAGCCCATGAGAAGGTTCAGCAGTACTTTGGCGATATCGCTTCAGGGCCGCCGGTAGCGCATCAGCGCGCCTGGATCGCCAGGATGACAGGCGAACATCGCGAAATCGTTCAAGACCGCGTTCCGCAATCGCGAATTTACAAAATTTGGAACGTTCCTGGCTATGGTACTGCGGCGGGGGACCACCTTCGTCTCGCTGCCGGCATACTCTCATCTGGAAAAACTTCCCGGCTATACAAGCGTCTCGTCTATGACGACCAGATTGCAACTCAGGTTGCCGCGTCTCTCGATGAGCGTGAGATCGGCAGCCAATTCGTCGTGGTCGCCACCGTTCGCCCCGGCGAGGATCTCAAAAAAATCGAGACCGCAGTCGATGAAGAGATCAATCGATTTCTGAATGATGGACCTGATGCGCGTGAACTCGAGCGAATCAAAACCCAATCCTACGCGGCTTTCGTGCGCGGCGTTGAGCGGATCGGCGGCTTCGGAGGCAAGTCAGATATACTCGCCACCAGCCAGACCTATCTCGGCTCGCCCGGCGCTTACCGGCAGCGTCTGCACCACTTGCAAGCAGCGACAGAAGAAGACGTGCGCGAGAGTGCTCGTGCCTGGCTTTCTGACGGCGTCTACGCCCTGGAAGTGCTCCCCTTCACTGTCGCGAAGCAGATCTCCGAAGCCCCTGCCAAACGCGATAGTTTACCTGAGCCCGGACCCGCGCACGACCTACGGCTGCCGCTCATCCATGAAGACAAGCTAACCAACGGCTTGAAACTCCTGGTTGCGGAGCGCCATGAAATTCCTGTCGTAAACTTCTGGCTCGATATCGACGCTGGCTATGCCGCCGACCAGTTCGCGTCCCCAGGCACCGCCCGGTTAGCTTCTTCCTTGTTGACCGGCGGCACGGATCGGCGTAGCGCTCTCGAGATAAGCGATCAGTTGCAGATGTTGGGCGCGCAGTTGAGCGCCGGTTCCAACTTGGACATGTCCACCGTGTATCTCTCCGCTCTCAAGCCCACCCTGGACAAGGCCCTCGATCTCTACGCGGATATTATCCTGAATCCTGCCTTTCCCCAAGCCGATTTTGAGCGCCAGCAGAACCTTCAGCTTTCGGCCATCGCAAACGAGAAGGTTACACCGCTCCAGATGGCTCTTCGCGCTTTGCCACCCGTGCTGTTCGGCGCCGGGCACGCCTATGCTGTGCCTTTGACCGGCTCGGGAACGGAAGAAAGCGTCCAACATCTCACTCGAGAGGACATCGCCAAATTCCACGCGACCTGGTTCAAACCGAACAATGCCACTTTGATTGTTGTCGGCGATACCACGATTGGCGAGATCAAGCCGAAACTGCAAGAATTCTTTGGAGGCTGGACGGGCGGGGACATTCCATCGAAAAACATACGCCCCGTGCCCAGACCCGGCAAGCCCACCGTGTACTTGATGGATAAGCCGGGAGCGATTCACTCCGTAGTGATTGCGGGCACCATTGCTCCGCCGCCGGACCCCAAGACGGAGATCGCTCTAGAAACCATGAACAACATATTCGGGGGCACTTTTGGAGCTCGCCTGAACATGAACCTGCGCGAGGACAAGCATTGGTCTTATGGCGCAGCATCGGTTCTTTATGGAGCGCGTGCGCAGCGGCCGTTTCTGGCCTACGCTTCGGTCCAGGGAGACAAGACCGCGGACTCCATCGCCGAGATGCTGAAAGAACTCTCCGGCATCACGGGAACCAAGCCAATCCGGCTGCAAGAACTGGATAAAGTAAAGCAGCAGCAAATACTCGAGCTGCCCGGCGCTCACGAGACGATGAACTCGATCGGCAATCTCCTGGGCGATCTTCTGCAGCTCCGTTTGCCGCTCAATTTTTACGACACGTACGTGAGCCGCGTCTCCGCCCTGGGCATTCCAGAGATCGAAGAATGCGCGAAATCGCTGCTCGACCCTCGCCAGATGATCTGGATGATTGTTGGCGATCGCTCCCAGATTGAACCCGCTCTCCGCGACCTCGGAATAGGTGAGATCATCCCCACCGAAGCGTAGAGCAGGAGCTCAGCGGTCCCGGCCCACCCGCGTAAGTAGACAGGCATGGTAGTAGAAAACCGGCTCTAGAGTATTGCCCTACGTGTAAGCATTCGGCGCTCCGTGCGGCCAATAACTCGCGGACGAAATATAGCTCGTCAATATCCCGGACATGTTACCGGTCATCTGCGAGATCGGTTCGCTCCATCGTAGCTGTTCGTAATCACCCGCCCCGAAGGATACGTCTCGCTGGTCAGCGCCCCAGCCAGGTTGTAGGAATATCTGAAGCTATAGGTCTGCCCCGCCGCTTGCTCGAGCTGCTGGTAACCCGCCCCAGGGGATCGTAGGAGCTTTTCCTTCGCATTGGTACCACCCATTGATGCACGCCTGTTGAATTTGCTGCGGTGTTTGCGTCCCGCTCTTTGGGGGGACTTGCAGAGCCGGTCCAACGCGCTTCACGGTTTCAGCGTTGCGAGAATAGTAAATCCAACGAACAGAAATCCGGCCGCTATGAACCGGGTTATGAGAACCACGAAACTGTTATCCGCCAGCTCCGGCTTGTCGCGCAGCGTGCGGCGTAGCATCTGTTCCGGTCGCAGCAAGGTTGGAACGCCAACAACGATAGCGCATATAGGCCAAAGGAGAGTGCCGAAGTTCCCGATTACCCAGTCCGCAGGGCGGGTGAGTCCCGCCCTAGAAACCGCGATTACCAGAATCGCTATGGCCGCCACTCCAGGAAACAGGTAAACAGACGCGTAGGCAAATCTTGAAACCTGCCCAGGCGCCGGACGCGAGTGCTCCGGCTTGGCAAAAAAGAGTGTAATGTACCCCGTGCGAAGCGTGTAAATCCCCTGGTACAGCAGCACGCAAGCCGTGGTGAGCCATCCAACTATCACAAGTGCCATGAAAGATCTCCAAGACTCCTAAAATGTGACGCACGATGAATAGGTTGAAGCGATTGACACACCGGGCACGCCAACAGACGGGCCGCCAGCCATCCCGAACCGCTTATCATCGCTTGACCGCCGATAAGGGCGTCCTTTGCCGACAGACGAGACGAGCGCTCAGTCTTCTCGCACATTGGATAGCTCTTACCATTGAACATACTGCCGTTTGTCATGGGACAGACTGCCGCATTGTGTACTGCGGAAGCTCCAATTCCTATGCCGGCGCAGGCAGTATGGGTATTCGGATTCCACTCTAAATCGCCGCTGGGCCGATTCCGGCAACAACCGGAGCACCGACAATGGGAACAATCCAGCTAAGAACCCAAGGTCGGTTGAACATTGCATTTACTGTTTTCAAAAGGGCTGAAGACGTGCTGTTGTTTGCTGGTGGCGTCCCGTTGTTTGCCGGCGTCAACCCATCTTTAGATGGCGTGCTCACGGTAGGAATATCTCCGACGCCAAACGCGTTGGCTACAAGGACCGCATCACCTCCGAAGATCGGGTGCCAGCCGTCATTGAAGTAATACCCGCTTGGGATTTGGGCCGCTTGGAACGGATCCGCTAACCCACCGTACGCAACATCAGCGCCCGCATACATCTGCTGATTGATGAAGTTCTGGTATGCTGCCGGATTGCTGGTCGGCGAGGCACCCGGACTACGAGCCAGCACCAGTTGTTGCTTTGCGTGCACGAAGCCATCCGGTCGGATACGTCAGTGTCAGCGGATTCCCCCTCACATACGCGTACCATTCCACGTCTGCGGATCAGTCGATCCGCTCCCACATTCCCCGGATCAGCGCTCGTAAACCGTCCAAACGCCGGGCCGAAATATCGCGCGTTGTAAAAATCCACTCGGTTTCCCGATCGTTGTGCTGGCCGGCAAACCCTCATCTGGTCGGCAGCACGAATCCGCCCGTCCGTCCTGTGCCGATATCCCGAGCGGCACCGAGACCCGAAAAGTCGTGAAAACCGTCATGAGTCGGGAAGAACAGCCCCCAAACATGGCTCTCCCTTGACGGCGCGTCGTCCGTTTTGAATCCGAGGAGAATCCTCTGCTCGGGCCCAGTGTAGCCGCTCATACTGAGTCGGGGTCCCCCCTGCAGAAAGTCGGTCTCCAGCACCACGCTCGGGCGGCCTTCGGGGCCCGCGAGCTCAAGACTCACGGCACCGTTGCGAAACTGCTCAATTCGACTGTCTGCCCTTTCATCCGGGCTCCTGAACAGGATCTGCGCGGTTCCGTACGGCTTCGTTGCCATCACGATACGGACTACTCCTGAATCATCGGTGATCTCGACGCGACGAGCCCTAACGACATCCGGTACCATGGTTGAGTTGTGAGAGTCCCTGGAAATAGTGGCACCCAGGGCAAAAGCGCCGAACAGGAGAATCCAGAAGAACCGCTCGCTCACATGCATACCCATCAGCCTCCGCCGCCCAAGCTTGGGCACTGGTCTCGATTCAGCCAGTCGTCATAATTCGTGCTCGGGCCCAAATATGGTGGATATAGTGGACCGAAGATATTAAAGTGCTGTAAGGATCGCGAATCATCCAGCTTAGTAAAAACATGTGTGACCTCGTGCCAGAGACTATGTAACTGGCCTACGGCTGCTTCGTTCCAGAAGCCATTCCAGAGAGCAACGAACGGCGTCGGCACATAGCCGGGACCAGGCAATGTGGTAGCGTTAGACGTTGTCGTGGCGTTATAGGTCTGAAAGTTATAGGCTGGAGACGCATAGGCTGGCCAGTTCATGTATAGGTTACCTGTATCCGTCCTGCCGCGTACCACGTGATGCTTCGAGCGGTCGCCGCTAGCCTGGCCCTATCCGCGGACACGTTTGGGCTTCCCCCGACGGCGACTAGGCACGATCCTAAGCCTGTTTGACCGCCTGCTGTGCGGCAGCGAGAACCTGCTGTTTCTTCGTAACGGGCTGTCCTACCCCACCGCCCCCACCTCCGTCCACGACAGGAGTTCGACCGCCGCCCCAAAACGGCAAGCCCCAGGAGAGACCCAAACAGCAGTCGACACCGCCGGCATCATCGGCTCAGACCGTCCAGTCGTCTGGGCCATATACCGCGATGGACAAAAACATCCCCGTCGGATCTGTCAGTGTCAGCGGATTCCCCCTCACATACGCGTATCCATTCCACGTCTGCGTATCACTTGGATCCGCACCCACATTCCCCGTCCGCGCTCGTAAACCTTCCAAACGCCGGGCTGAAGTACCGCGCGTTGTAGAAGTCCACCCCAGTTTCCCAATCGTTGTACTGACCCGTGAACTGATGCCGTATGCCATCGGGCGCATTCCATTGCGAACTCTGCCCCGCATACCCAGGCAGAACCTGCTCTCCAAACGGGAGATAATCATGTCGCGAAACCACATTCGCGTTCTGGTCCGTGATCAACCGCACCGTGCCCAAATAATCATACGTCAAATAGCAGGTGTCGCACAGCGAATTCGAGACCGGAACCTGGGTCACCACCACCTGGCCCCCGAAATAGATATACTCCTTGAACAGCGTGCTGGCGGGCACATACGCCGCCACCAGATTTCTAAAAGCATCGTACGGATACACCGTCAACTGGGTCCACGGGATGGCCTTCTGCACCAGTTCGCCCAGCCCGTCGTAGACATAGGTCTCAATACCTTGGTTCACTGGCTCATACATCTGGATCATGCGGTTTACCGCATTGTAGGTAGCCGTGTCGCCATTGACAGAAAGCTGGTTACCCGCCCCGTCATAGCTGTTCCCCACCATCTGGTTATACCCGTTGTACGCGTCCGAAGTAGGCGTATACCCCGCCAGCGGCACCCCACTATACGCCGTCACCCACATGTTCCCCACCGGATCATAGCCGAAGCTGCGCGAATAACCGCCCGATAGCTCACCCCCGTTAATCGGTTCACGCCATCATAGCTGAAGCTTTCGTTAAAAACCGCCAGCGAGCTCAGCGGCTACGGGCCACCCGCATAAGTGGACAAGCTGGCAATGCTCCCATCATTGGCTCCGCACTGGTTCGTAGAATAGAAATATGTTAGGGTCGTTGTAGACGGCGCCCCAAGTGACGTACATCTCCAGCCGGTCATTGTACTGGAAAACCGGCACCAGAGAATAGCCGTACGCGTAATAATACGGCGCTCCGTGAGACCAATAGTTCACCGACGTAATATAGTTCGTAAATAAAACGGACATGTAGCCAGTCATCTGCGAGATATGGTTCGCCACATAGTAGCTGTTCGTAATCACTAGCCCCGAAGGATACGTCTCGCTGGTCAGCGCCACAGCCAGGTTGTAGGAATATCTGAAGCTATACGTCTGCAACGCGGTTTGCTCCGAGCTGCTGGTAACCAGCCACAGCGGATCGTAGGAGCTGTACACTATCAGTGCTGAGATATAACTCACCTGTGTCAGCTGCCAGTTCGAGTAAAGTCGTCTTGGCACGGATTTTACTGCCTCTGTCCGAGTTTACGACGAGTTTCCTCAGTTTTCTCTATCTCGCACCTGCCGGGACAACGAAACCTTATGCGGAGATCTTTTGGCGTGAGCGTACACCGAACAATCTTCCAAGAGCATAGCTCACGCCCCCGAAGATAAATCCCACGACAGCGTAAACTATGGCGTTCGAAATAAATCCTATTGAATATACGGTTAAGAACAACACTAGAGAACTAGCAGGTACGGCTAGGACAACCAGATGGAGCGGAAACAAATAAAACGATATAGCAACTATATCACAGAACAGTCGACTATAGTCAATGCTTAACACGCAGCCTGTCAGTATCATAGCGACTACCAGGCCACCAACACCAACTTACATGCACATCCCAGCATCAACGACCACATCGCGATACACAGTACTTCTGGTAGAACCACTGCGCGAGTACCTTCGGCGACTGAAGGACGGAACGGAAATCCCGGCCGCATTGAGCGAGACCGTCACAAAGACAGTGCAGGCGTGAGAGAAGAAGTTGTACTGGGGCGGACTCGCGATGTTTAGCTGGATGTACTGCTGTACAATTTTGTCTTGCGCAGGTGTGGTCCTTATCGTGAAGGTGTCGAGCAACTTACCTGTATCTACCTCAACGACACAAGGTACAATAGGCAAACTATTCTAGGGATAGAAGACATACGTAGTATAGGAGATCACTCCTATGCAGACGTGCACAAATGGTACATATACGACCTTGTAAAAGCTCACTCGCAAATCAGCAACAGTGAAATACCAATAACAGGTCGTCGTGCAGGGATCGCTACGACACACGAGGCCGGACGAAACATAGGTTACCGAATAAGTACAACGCACAGACTGCGCAGAACCGGCGACTGCTACAAACTCCGTGTATAGCCCATTGCTATCGAACCCGTTACACACGTTATACGGACACGCCGCTAAGGCGTAGCTGCACAGACAAGACGTGTTAAATACACTCTGCTGTACGACATCAATAACCGTCTCTACCTCGCCGCCCCCGGCCATGCCCAAACTCGAGAAGACACTAAAAGCGCAATCGACGATATGCATCTCGATCGAAAACGTCAGAGTCAGCGGATTCCCCCCACATACGCATATACATACCAAGTCAGAGGATAGATAAAGAACGCACACACATAACACGAAAAAGAGATAGAAAACAGTCCAAAAGAAGAAAAGAAAAAAAGAGAGAAGAAAAAGAAAACAAAGGTAAAAAAAAAGAAGTACTGCAAAGAGAACTGAAGCCGTAAGCAAAAAAGAGAAAAAAAAAGAGAAGAAAGAAACGAATAAAAGAAAGAAAAAGATATAAAAAGGGAAGAAAAAAAAGAAGAGAAAAAAAAAAAGAGAAATGGAAAGAGATGAGAAGAAAAAAGAAAAGAAGAAAAAAAGACAAAAAGAAAGTGAAGAAAAGAGAAAAAGAGAAAGGAAAAAGGGAAAAAAAAAAAAGGAAAAAGAAAAAGAAATAAAAAAAGAAAAGAGAGAAGGAAAGAAAAAAAGAAGAAAAAAGAAAAAAAAAAGAAAAGAAAGGAAAGAAAGAAAACTGAGAGAAAGGAAAGGAAAACTGCAAAAGAAAGAAAAGAAAGACGAAGACAAAAGACTAAATATCTAGAATCAAAGAAAAAAAAAAAGGAAGAAAAGAAAAAAAGAAAAGAAAGAAGAAGAGAAGAAAAAAAAAGAAAGATGGAAAAAAGAAAAGAAAAAGATGAAAAAAAAAAAATGGAAAAAAAAGAAGAAAGAGAAAGAAGAGAGAGAAAAAAAAGAAAGAGAAAAAAAAAAAAAAGAAGAAAAAAAAAAGAAAAAAAAAGGAAAAAAGAAGAAACTGAGAGAAAAAAAGAAAGAAAAGATAAAAAAAGAAAAACGGAACAAGACAACAAAGCTGAAACTAAAGAAGAAAAAAGAAAGCGAAAAAAGAGAAAAAGAAAAAAAAGAGAAAGAAAAAAAGAAAAAAAAGAAAAAAAAAAAGAAAAGAGAAAAAAAAAAGAAAAAAAAAAAAAAAAAAAAAAAGAAAAAAAAAAAGAAAAAAAAAAAAAAAAAAAAAAAAAAAAAAAAAAAAAAAAAAAAAAAAAAAAAAAAAAAAAAGAAAGAGAAAAAAAAAAAAAAAAAAAGAGAAAAAAAAAAAAAAAAAAAAAAAAAAAAAAAAAAAAAAAGAAAAAGTAACTAGAAAAAAAAGAAAAAAAAAAAGAAAAAAAGAAAAAAAAAAAAAATTATATAATATATATGTTTATTATTTATTTTATATTTATTTTTAATTTAATTATATGTTTTTATATTTTTATAATTTATTATTATTTTATATTGTTTTTATATTTATTGATATATTATTATTTATTTGTTATTTTTTAATTATTTTATATTTTTTTTATATAGTTTTTTATTTATTTTATTTTTTTAGATATTTATTTATTGATATATATTATTATATTTTATTTTTTTTTTTTTTATATTATTTTTTTATATTTATATTTTTTTTATTTTTTTTTTTTTTTTTTATTGTGTTATTTATTTGTGTTATTGTTTTTTACCAGTTAGAGTTTGATTGTTTTGTTTTATTTGTTTTAATGTGTTTTTCTTTATTTATTTTATTGTTTACATAAATATATTTGATTCTTCAACTTTGACTAGTGTTCGAGTCCTCTGAGATGTTAATTTCAAGTGTTTAAATGTATCTGTGATAGTTGTCTGATTTTTGATATAGTTGGTTGCTGTGACTGTTCATTGGTGCGCCTAGTGTGATTTGATTGAGCTTTCATATGTGTAGTGGTGCGATACTCATGTTATCGTTGCTCCAGTTTGATTTCTCGCTTGTTATCACATAACATAAAAAGCTCATAGACTGTTAGTTGCGATCAGGTATATGTTATAGATTGTTTGTTTTTATAGAAATTGATTGATTTTGTCGTACTGCTCTGTGTTGCGCTGCCATCTCCAGAGTTCTATCCATGTTGTATGATCCAGGGAGTCTTAGTAATAGTAGCTGGTTGGTTTTAGATGTTGCAGCAGAAGAGAGGTTACAAGTGTGAGATGGTCAGCGGATCGTTGATATAGCTGTTCTGTTTGATGCATTTAAATCTGTCGTTTGCGTCGGCTTGCCTGTTCATATCATACCGCACCCCGGTTAGTGCTATATGTTTGGTTGTGTGTTGTGTTATGTTTTGTTGTTACTGTATTTATCGGTAGAAAACGACGAGTGAGATGTTCGCTCGGTAGCCATGATACGTTAAGGCACGTGTAAAGCGCTGTGTTTCAGCAGGTTTGTTTGATTTAAAAAGCGAAGAAGGTGTTACTTCGCGTGCTTGGCCGCGATTTATCATGTAGATGATGTCTGTGTATTAGTGATCTCGTGTTGTCGTAGATTAGGTTTGTGTATAAGTTGTTTGCTTGATCGGATACTTTGATTAGTAGGTAGAGAGTATTAATGGATGTTCTGAATTATGTAGTGTTTTGTGGCGCGCCTATAATAGATACAGAGCTCTATTTATATTTCCAGCTATCGCTGATATTGTTGTACTGGTCGTAGGCATTAGATCTCTTTAATGCCGCCCTATGTTCGTGGTGATCATTGAATGATCGAAAATTCACTTTGCAGTTATTCAGATAAGAGATTCGATAAGAAGAGTGCTATGATGAGTCATAGTGTAGTGGATGTCTTTTGGTTGTACTGCAGGTTTTGTATTTGTCCGAGCCACAGAGTTCCGGTGTCGGATAGGAGTAGTTTAGAGACCAGATTGCGCTCCCTCGTAGTGATCTCTTGTTCGCTGAATTAGTTCCGAGAGCATATTAGGATACTAGCGCGCTCCAGCGGAGAGAAGAGCATATATATAGGAGAAGGTAAGGTGTAAGATGGTTATAAGAGGAAATATAAGGAAGGCGATGTCGTGTGGAAAAATGCCGCTGTGATAAGATCACCCGGGGAGAGTGCTTTGCGCCACAACGACGAGGCAGATATTGAATACATATTAGATAGTAGGCAGGTCATGTGGACACCAGCCGTTGGGATCATACGCGGCTCGCTGTACAGGGAGCTTTGAATGGCCAGAGATGGCCATATGTTTCTAGCGACTCGTTAGAAGCCAGACGCTGCCGAGTGTGACGGTGTGACGGTGTGTCGTTTTTTTTGTGTTTTGGTATGTGAAATGAGAAAGAGAGATATGTGATATGTGATATGTGAGATATAATGAGTGAGTGATAGTGATGGGAAAGATGTAAATGTAGTTAGTGTTATGGTTGCGTAGGGTAAAGGTTATGTTGATGATGGTGTATTTGTTATATAGCGAAGCAAGAATGTGAGGGATGGATATATGGTTTGTGAGAGCGCGAGAAGTTGTATTGGATATGGAAGCAGAGGAGGTGAATTTGGTGTAAGAGATGTTATAGGTGAGATAGATGGTTTTGTGATTGTATTCAATTTCTTAGGTTCTGCTGTGCTGTTCGTGTTCGATATAAAAATAGGTCCCAGCAAATATGAGAGTGATAGGTTATGTGTGTCAGCTAGTATTTTATTGGGTTGTGATGTTTTTTATGATGTTATTATCTCCAGATGACCGAAAAGAAATGGATTTGGTGATGTTAGAAAAAGGTGTTATATAGTTGTTTGAGGTTATGGCGTAAATAGATTTGATTCTTTGGTATCCGTATTTGCCACAGCCATGAGGCTGCGAGCTATCTGTCACGTCAAAAATGGGAGGTGTCTATTAGATATCAGTGAGATGTGCACTGTAACCTGTCCCTGAATAGTCAGCAAGGGTATGTAAAAGCTGAGCTATCTGCTTGCTGTGTTGATGTTTTCTATCTGTCTCTACGCATATGAGCTGGCTGGACCAATTAGATGAACCTCTCCTGCCGTATAGCCGTCCAGTGGCGACACCTGAGGTATTTGTTGTGACCGGCACTAGCTAGGGATAACCTACAGCGCTAAGGTAAATTTGCCAAAATGCGTGTTTCTCACGAGTCGCTCCTCTATTCCCGATGACCGTGATCTCCACCAGCCAATCCGGGTGGGATTTGAAGCGCAACTCAAAATCGCCTGGTTTCGGGTCGATCTATTGGTAATCCCGCTGAATCCGATTCGTCGAGTGCAAATCGAGCAGGGATGCTGCGACAGCATCGCCGGCAGGCCAGCACCAGTGTAAAGGTGTCGTCGAGCACGCCCGAGCGATTCACGAGCAACAGTAGAAATGGGCCTTGCGGCCGTTCGAAAGATGCCGGATAGGGTCAGAACCGTGTCACGGTAATCGCTAACGCGTCAACATGGTCACCGGCCTGGACATCCACGCTCGAAGCTAAGCTGACGCTGTAGCTGCGACTAACAGAGACAGCCCTGCCAGTACCAGGACTCGCTGGATTTGAGACATCATCTTCGCCATTTGAAAAAACACACTATCACATAGCATCGTAGCTGAAAATATCTGAGGAGAGAGAGATAAAAATCTAAAGAAGAGAAAAGAAAAAGGTAAAAAGAGAAAGAAAGAAAAAAAAAGAAAAGAAAAAAAAGAAAAGAAAGAAAAGAAAAGAAAAAGGAGATGAGAGTCGTGCACCGCGCAGCGGCGAGCGGTGATATCATCAACCTGTGCTGCGAGAGCGCTCGCAACATCCCACGCCAGCCTTAGAGCGCGAAGCGGGCGGATGTTACACCCGCAAGGAAGTCTGTCGGCTTCTGAAAATCGACAATCGGCAGCTCCGCAGCTGGGAACGCCAGCAGCTTATCTTGGAAGCCTCCGAATATCGCTTTTCGGATTTGCTGGCGCTGAAACGCCTTGCGGAACTGCGAAGCCAGAACGCTCACCCTCGCACAATTAAAGAGGCGCTCCATGGATTGAGAGAGCGGCTGAAGAACTCACAGGACCTGAGCGGTGATGTTCGGGTTTACAAAGAAGGCCGAAGAATTCGTGTTCAAATCGGCAAACAAAAAATGGAGCCCGCTTCAGGCCAGCTTCTCTTCGATTTTGACGAAGAGGAGATCAAGAAATTATTGCAATTGCCGTGCTCCCAGAAAAACAGCGGTGCGATCGCGCAGAAGCTGCGAAACAAAATTGAGGCGGACCATTGGTTCGAGCGCGGATTGGAGCTGGAGCAAACCGGCGCGCCCTATGAGCAGATCATTGACGCTTATCAGAAGGCAGCCCAGCTCGACCCGCATTCCGCCGGCGCATTAGTGAATCTCGGAACCGTTTTTTTCAATGGACACGCCTGGGCTGATGCCGAAACGCACTACCAGAAAGCGCTCGAGATCGATCCGAATTACGCGCTGGCGCATTTCAATTTGGGGAACCTCTACGATGAGCGAGGCGATCCGGCAAATGCGCTTCATCACTATCACGAGGCGCTGAAGCTCCATCCGAACTATGCCGATGCGCACTACAATCTTGCTCTTTTGCATCAGGGCCTCAGGGACATACTGGATGCAATGCGGCATTGGAGAGCCTATCTGAAGCTGGATTCGACGAGCACGTGGGCGCAGATTGCCCGACGCGAATTGACGAAGCTCGAAGCCATGACCGTGGTGCCCGGAAGCCGGCCGGCTCCCCGCAAAATGCACCTCGTTAAGAGCGAAAAGCCTTGACTCCAGGGAAACCGCTTGCTACCGCGCGCAGCTCAGTTCCGCTTTCCGAGCCACGACCATTAGGGAGTGGTTGTCTCCCCGTAGCCGCGATTATTTTGGCGGCCGGTACAGCAAAACGCATGGGCCAGCTCAAGCAGCTGCTTCCCTATAAAGGCCGCGCGCTGGTAAACCACGCCATTCAGCAGGCCCTCGAAGCTGGTTTCAATCCCGTAATAGTCGTTGTTGGAGCCGAAGCGGACACCGTTCGCAAAACGATTGCATCCCAACCCATCGAGATCGTGCAAAACGATCAATGGCCGAGCGGTATGGGATCGTCTATCGTTGCGGGCGTCCGGAGACTTCAGGAAATGGGCGCGGATTCCGCCGCCGTGGCGATGCTCGTTGCCGACCAGCCGCTTGTCACATCCGGTCATCTTGCTGCGATGCGAAGACTGCTCCATACCGGCGGTTCTCCGATTGTTGCCGCGCAGTACAACGGAATTGCCGGCGTTCCGGCGCTATTCAAGCGGGAGTTGTTCGGCGCGCTCGCGTCTTTGGCGCCTCGAACCGGAGCTCGTGAGCTGTTGCGAAACTCCGGCGTCGAGATGACAGAATTTGCCCTTCCGGAAGCCGCGATCGATCTGGACACGCCACAAGATTTCGAGGCGCTTACTTCTGCGGCTGAGACTCGTCACCAAACGTAATAGTAGATTCGGCGCCGAACCGTTTGTAATCCATGTATCGGATGATGATGCGTATGCGCTGAGGCCAATCGCGAAAGAACAGTGTGTCGTCGGCGTAGGTCTCTATCGGGAAGAACCACTTTCCATCCACCTGGCGCCGAATCGTCGTGAAATGCGGGAACAGATTCTGCTCGCGCAGAGTTTCAATTTGAGGAACGGCTTGCCCTTCGCTGCGGATGACCGTTAAGTCCGATTCTCTGACCCACAGCGTTCCTTCAAAAAAGCGTTGCGTAGAAAGGATCTGGCGCGGGCGAATATATTCGACGAAGCATTTCTCGCCATCAATCATTTCTTCGCCTTTGTACTGGCCTTCATAGAGCGGAACTTTTTCAGTCGTCAGCAGAAATGGGTCTATGTTGCGAATGTCCGCGAAATCTTCAGGCGTCAATTTGATGCGAGTCAGCGTGTTCTGGGGTTGCTCCAGAACCTGCTCATAGCGAATGCGATTTGGCGAGAAGGTCACGTCCCGGATCTCCCGATATTGCCCAGTCACCAAGCCATGATCATTAAACTCCTGGATCGTGACTGACTGCCGGTACGTGTAATTCTGACGCGCGCGCGCGTTCTCGGCTTCGCGGGCGGCGATCTTTTTTAAAAACCCCGCAGGCGGATCAGCGCCTTGAATAACAACGCCAGAAGAAACAAAACCCGATGCTACGATGAGGGCGATGTTTCGGACCATGCGCCCGTTTTTCATAACACTGGCGTGCTCGTGGCTCGGCTTGTTCGTGATCGCGCTGTTTTATTCAAGGCAGCATCCTCAGTCTCATTGGATCATGACTGCGGCGTTTCCAGCGTTCCTGGTAGAGGCGATCTTTTATCTTGGATCGGGTTTTGAAGAGACACGCGCGTGGTTCAGCGGAATCAATTCCCGCCGGTCGCAAGCCGGCATTTTATGGATCAGTGCCCTGCTGCCCTATTTGATTTTCAGTTTCGCGAGCGGAACTTTTCAGCGCAGCGCTTTCTACTTGCTGGCCTTTCTCTGCGGCATTCTCGCATTCTGGTACGCGGTGCTGCCGCATCGTTTTGCCTATGATTTCGGGTTTATGGTGATCGCCGCGGCGCCGATTATCGTGCGCGTCTTCCTGCGAATCTATCGCTCACCGGACGATCACCTTCGAATCGATGTTCTCGCACATCTCATGTGGATCCGGGTCGGAGTCGCCGCGCTCCTGGTGCTTCGCGAATGGGACCCCGGCGCTTTTAGTTTTTGGCCGGATCGTGACGAGTGGAGAACGGGTATTCTCTATTACCTGTTGTTCATCATTCCGCTGCTCGCGGTCGCGCTCGGCCTTCACGATGTTCGCTTCGCCCCCATATATGGTGAGTGGTGGCGGATCGCGGGCATCGCCATCGGCACATTTTTTGGAATCCTGTGGGTTGTGGCGCTCGGAGAGGAATTGTTCTTTCGCGGTGTCATCGAGCGCGCGCTGCTTAATCGCTCAGGTTCATCGGTGTTGGCCGTAGCGCTTTCAGCTCTTCTATTCGGTGGCGCTCATTTATGGTTTCACGCGTTTCCAGACTGGCGCAGCGCGATCGTTGCAGCGGTCTTGGGCATCGCTTGCGGCATCGCGTATTTGCGAACCGATAGCGTGCGAGTGCCAATGGTGACACACGCCTTCGTCGTCACCACCTGGCGAGTGTTTTTCAGATGAAGCTGCCCCGCATTACCACACTGAAAAAGCCAGTCACGTGAGTTCTAAGTTATCTCAGGGAGGCTTTAGCACTGGGAACTTACTGTCATGTCTCGATTTACAAGAGACGCCTCTCCGATCTACCTGCGGTCTCTCATGAGTACCCGCTTCTACTTCTGTATCGTGAGAACGCGGATGCGCTCCAGCGAGGCTCCGCAATTTTCATTTTCACCAGGAGTTTCATCACCATGTCTACCGACGCTCAACTTGCAGCCAACAAGGCGAATGCACAGCATAGTACAGGTCCGAAGACCGAAGATGGAAAAGCCAATTCGTGTCTGAACAACTTCCGCCACGGCTTCGCCGGCTCATTCTCCGTTCTGGTTTGGGAAACTCAGGAGCTATTTGACATCTTGTACCGCGGCCTCAAGGAGGAGCATAGGCCTTCTACCGTTACGGAAGAGATCTTGGTCGAGCAGATGGCGCAATCAGTCTGGCTGAGCAAGCGCGCCGTGTTCATGCAAGATCTCACCATAAGCGCGAAAATCCCCGCGTGCCAAGAACAGAAAGAACTTGCTTTGTATCTCCGCTACCAGACCACTCACGATCGAGCCTTTCACAAATGCCTGAACGAGCTTCTAAAGCTAAGAGCCGAAAAGCGCAAACAGGAAATTGGGTTCGAATCGCAGGAGCGAAAGCGGAATGAAGAAGCCCGAAAGCGGAATGAAGAAGTCCGCAAGCAGGCAGCCGAAAATCGCAAGCAGGACACTCATAAAACCCGTCGTTGGATACTCGAGGCCCAAGCCGAGCATCAGGAATTGCTAAACGCGAAGCTGGAAACGCCCGAAACTCGCATTCCCGGCCGCGTCGAGCGCATTCTCGCACGCCAGACAGCCGCTTAAGGGTTCAGAACCGCGCGCGTCAGCAAGCGGAGCACCCGACGTGTGCCCGCTTAGCGAGTGCTGTTCAGATAATCGCTAAACCAGATCCAAAGCCGCTTCGAAATCCGCAAGAAGGTCGCGCCAGTCCTCAATCCCAAGCGAGACCCGAACGAGACCTTCGCCGATCCCGGCTTCATCAAGGTCATGAGCGCTCCAGGCAGAATGCGTGGTGCTGCGTGGGTGGCAAGCCAGCGTTTCCACTCCACCAAGCGATACGGCATTCCTGGCAAGCTTCAGATACCGCAGAAAATCGAAGGCGGCCGGTTTCCCGCCTTTCAGGTCGATGGACACGAGCCCCCCGGGATAGTCGCATTGGTCCTTATAAATGCGCACCTGTTCGGGATCTTCGAACAACGTCGGATAATAGACCTTTTTCACTTTGGGATTGCTAGCCAGCTTTTCGGCAATCCGCTGAGCGTTTTTGCTTTGCCGGTTCATTCTCAGCGCAACGGTGGGCAGCCGGGTATCCAAAATCCAGCACTCGTCCGGCTGCAGAATGTTTCCGAATAGGCTCCGCTTACTGCGGATCTTGGTCATAAGCCCTATGTCTTTGGTAAGCGCGACGCCCCCGATAATGTCGCTGTAGCCCCCCAGATACTTTGTTGCCGAGTAAAGCGACACGTCCGCGCCGAGAGCCAGCGCATGCTGGAAGGCCGGTCCCAAAAAAGTGTTATCGACCATGACCAAGGGGCGTTCCGGCGCGTGTCCATTTGACGAGGCTACAGGCAGTGAAGCAACTGTTCGACAAGCTCGTTTAACATCGGTCATCACGATAGTCGGGTTGGCAGGTGTTTCTATCAGCACAACTCGGAGATTCCTCGCTCTGTGTATGGCTGCATCGATCTCGGCGGTCTCGCCGGCTCCAACTGGGATTCCTTCGATCCCAAAAGGCTGGAGGAAGCTTTGAATAAGGGTTTGAGTGCCGCCGTAAATCGGAACAGTATAGATGATGCTGTCACCTGGCTTGAGAACCGCCAGGAGCGCCGTCATAATGGCAGCCATGCCGGAATTGAATACCGCGGCAGCAGTCGCGCCGGGTTCCAGCGGCGCGATCTGATCTTCTAGAATCTGAGCGTTGGGATGATTGAAGCGCGAATAAACCAGGTCGACGCTTTCTTCCGGTGTCCGTTGGGCTCGTCCGGCCATGAGATCGAACGCACGCTCGGCTGTTTCCGGACTGGAAAAAACGTAAGTCGAGCTACGGAAGACGGCTGGCCGCGCTGAGCCTACCGAAAGGCTAGGATCGAAGCCTCGGGTAAGGACGTCTGTTTCGGGCCGGAGTTGAACCGGGTGTTTAGTTTCGGGCAGATGGGCACCCCCGCCTAGAGTGTAGCGCCGAAGTCGAAGGAATGGGATTACCCTAAAGGGGAACGGAACTGGGTATTATCTGAAGCTGCGAGACAGACCCTTGCGGGCGCCAGGGAGGTGTTGCTTCAGGGGTCTTTCTATGAGGTTAGTCTCGCTTTGGTGGGAGTTGCCTCCCTGGCTTACTTCCAATATTAGAATATGAATTTACGGAACGCAAGCTTTTTCTATACGAAAATCGAAATTTTTTCTAACATAGTTCTGGGCTGCAACTTTTCACTCCCTCGAACCGGTCGCTAATGATGGATGTAAGTATCTTAGGCTCAACGGGATCCATAGGAGTAAACACCCTGGATGTTGTCCGTCAGCATGGGGGACAATTCCCCGTCTACAGCCTCGTTGCTGGCCGCAACGTCGATCTTCTTTGCTCCCAAATTCTGGAATTTCGGCCCAAAGTTGCCGTTGTGGCCGATAGTGTAACCCTCGATACGTTGCGAACACGCCTCGGCGAGTCGGGGCTTTCCAAGCGCAATTGGCCAGAATTGGCCTTCGGGTCCGCAGCCCGCGTTCAAGCCGCAACTGCCTCACAGGTTGGCTTCGTCATGTCGGCGATTGTCGGGGTAGCGGGACTTGAAGCCACCTACGCAGCGATTCGAGCAAACAAGCGGCTCGGTCTGGCCAACAAGGAAGTATTAGTCGCGAGCGGACGGCTCGTCATGCAGGCGGTTCGGGACTTCGGCTCGGAACTGATTCCAGTCGACAGCGAACATAACGGGGCTCACCAATGCTTCCGCGCCGGAAGCCGTTCAGAAGTCACGCGTTTGCTGCTGACTGCCTCGGGTGGCCCTTTTCGAGATACGCCCCAGGAAAACTTGTGGAAAGTGACGCCGGAGCAGGCCTTGAACCATCCAACCTGGAAGATGGGGCGAAGAATCACTATAGATTCCGCCACTCTGATGAACAAGGGATTTGAGGTGATCGAGGCTTGCTGGCTGTTCGACCTGCAGCCGTCGGAAGTGGAGGTCGTCGTCCATCCTCAATCCTCCATTCACGCCATGGTCGAGTACAACGATGGAAGCGTCATCGCCCAGGTCTCGGCCACTGACATGAGGATGCCCATTCAATATGCCATGACGTACCCGGAGAGACATCGGGCGCCCGTACCCAGGCTGGATTGGACACAGCCTCGGACCTGGCACTTTACCGCCCCAGATCTGGAAAAGTTTCGATTGCTAAAGTTGGCCTACCAGGCGCAGGAGCAGGGTGGATCCGCGACCTGCACCTTAAACGCGGCGGACGAGGTTGCAGTCGAAGCGTTTCTGGACGGGCGCATACCTTTTCCGGTAATCGCCGATACAGTGGAAGAGACGTTGTCGCGACAACCGAACCGGGAAGCGGCGACAATAGAGGAAGTCATTTCGATCGATCTGGCTTCGCGGGAGCTAGCGCGGCAGGTGGTCGCCAAGAGCGTGAACCGAAGCGCTGGTGGGTACGTCGAATGGAGTAAGGCCTGAACGGCCCGGAAGGGATTAAGTAGCGAGTGGGGATTTTACAGCCTATTTTTTGGGTCATCATTCTGCTGGGAATCATGATTCTGATTCATGAGGCGGGACACTTCTGGGCAGCTCTCTCCGTCGGCGTAAAGGTGGAGACATTCAGCATCGGGTTTGGACCGAGACTCTTTGGGTTCAGGCGCGGGGAAACCGATTTTCGCGTATCCGCTATTCCTTTTGGCGGCTACGTACGAATGCTGGGGGAAATGCCTGGCGACGAGAAGGCTGCTGACCCGCGATCATTTCAGGCCAGAGCGCGCTGGCAACGGGCGATTGTAATCATTGCCGGACCTTTCATGAATGTGGTTCTGGCGGTGGCGCTCGTCACCGGTCTGTACATGTACGGCTTCCCCAAAGAGGTTCCTTCCACCGATGCAGTTCTCAGCAGCGTCCAGCCGAACTCACCGGCCGCAAGAGCCGGATTGCAGCCCGGCGATAGAATTATTCAGCTCGGAAGCAAAAGTGACCCAAGCTGGCAGGATGTACTGACTGAAGAAGCGCTGAACGCAAACCACTCAATTCCAATTACAATCAGCCGCAACGGACAGAAGCTGCATCTCTCTGTGACGCCGCGAATGGATCCCAAAGAAGGTATCGGCGAAGCCGGCTGGAGAGGCGATGTGCAAGTAGGAGAGGTCCTCCCTAATTCGCCTGCGCAGGCAGCGGGTTTGGCGGCCGGCGACTTGCTCATCAGCGTGAATGGCCTGCCAATCGAATCAGCGCTCACCGTGCAACAGGCGATTGTCCATTCTGCTGGAAAACCGGTCGAGCTTGAAATTATGCGCGATAACCGCATTCAAAAGCTCTCGGTAACGCCAACTGCGACCAAGGATCGCAAACTACCATGGCATATCGGCATTGGTTTCAGAATGCCCATCGAGATGGTCAAGCTCGGTTTCATCCCTGCAGTTGCTGAATCCCTCAGGTTCAACAAAGAGAACGCGACCATGATCTTTCAGGTGCTGGGGAGTATCATGCAGCGGCGAGTTTCGCCCAAGACTCTCGCGGGACCTATCGAGATTGCCCACATGTCCGGCGAAGCTGCCCAGCAGGGCGCATCGAGCTTTCTGGCCTTGATGGCCATCGTGAGCCTCAATCTCGCGATTTTTAATCTCTTGCCAATACCAATCCTTGATGGCGGCACCCTGCTGCTGCTGATTGTAGAGATGCTGCTTCAGCGTGAAGTGAGCATGCAAGTCAAAGAGACAGTATTCAAGCTCGGATTCGTATTTCTGATGATGATCGTCGTTTTCGTAATCTATAACGACATCAGCAGAATTTTGACCAACAGCTAGCCGCGTGAACTTCTCCTTACGATGCCGCCTTCTTCGCGGCTTTTGTCGCGCTTTTCAGGCTCGTGTTTATGAGGGTCCACATTTTGGTGTCGCTGGTACCTGCGCTCTTTAATATCGCAATTGCGGCAAGCGCGATGAAAGCCAACAACAAGGAGTACTCGACTAAATCTTGAGCGCTGTCATCGTTCCAAAAGGTTGTGAGTAGGACGCGCATCTGATCTCTTTATCCTTATCGCTTCTATAGGGGAGTAGCTTTAGCGTCTAACGCCCTCCGGCCGCACCTCTTGGACGCTGTTCATTTCTACTGCACTCGAATAGTAAGTAGCTCGCATAGTTCCAGATAAGCGTCACACCAGGCTTGAGCATTCGCGTCGCCCCGTTGCGCTTTGCGCCGGATCCGCTGATATAAGCCGGTCTGAATGGCATAGACGTGGTTCTGCGCGGACCACAGGGTCACGGCAAAGGGCATTTTCTTCACGATGTGTAATGCCCTTTTCAGATCATTCAACTTGGTGATGTTGGAAGGATCCGCCGCGAACCGTCCCGCCAAAGCCTCGATTTTCCGGCGCAGCAGGAATTCCAGAGTTGTCTTGTCGAGGTTGACATTACTGTTCTGCGTCTCTCGCAGGAGGTTTTGAATCCGGTCGCCGTCCAATTCTTCGCTCGAGCACGCGCGCCGCAGCAAACTGTTAAGGGCATATTCCAGGGCTGCGGTAAATTCGCGGGGCATCGGAGTGCCCAGGCTGGTTATGAAGTGCATTAGCGCCGCGTGATTTTCATACAGCTGCAGATACGCAGCTTCCGCTTCGGCGATCGTGGCGGAGAGGATGGTGCGGACGATCCTCCGCTGCTCGTCGCGAAATAAGGATCGAAGCGAATATGTCTTATCGCCGAATCGCTTATCCAGCAGGCGCACAACCTCGGGAATATCCACTTGATCGAATGAGTCGCTGATTGCGCCGAGCATGTCCTGATAGCCGGCCGCCCCGTCGACTTTTTGCACGCCGCCGGCCACGTTGTGATCGCCAAAATGAACAACCCAGAACGTGAGGACCTCTGATTCCTGCGTCACTTTCGAGGTGAAGCGAGCCTGGCCCAGCGCCATCCGCAGCCTGCCCGCCTCGCCGGTATGATAGTCGAGCCGCTTCGCGGTATAGGAAAAAATATCCGTGCGCTCACCATATGGAGCAAACAGTGAACTGATGGAATAATGCGCGCCAACTTTTTCCAGATCGACCATGGCGGGCTTTACATAACGCTTGTAAATCTTCACGCCATCTCCGTATTCCGCTAAATTGCTCTTTGCAAGCGACAATCTCTCCAGGAACCGCTCCTCGATGGAATCCCCAAAGAGTTGCTCAGCGAGTTGAACCACGCGACCTGCGTATTGGATCACCTGGACCGTCTCTATCCCCGAGAGATCGTCAAAAAACCAGCCGCAACTCGTGTACATGAGCATGGCGTGACGCTGGAGTTCAAGCAATTTCCAGACGACAACTTGCTCGGGAGCGGAAAGATCGCGCGAGAAATACTCCTGCCCAAACCGCTGCCTGACGTCCGGCGAACGATTCAGCACTACGCTGATATAGCCATCTCGCGCCGCCCAAGGATCATTCAACAGGGTCGATCCAAGAGCCTCGAACTGCGGATTGACATAATCACGTAGCCAGTCCAGGGCCTCGCGCAGAGGCTTGCGCCATTGCTGATTCCACCCCGGCCGTCCCGCATTGCAGCCACAATTACTTCGCCATCGCTCCACGCCATGCACGCAGCTCCAGGATGTGTTTTCGAAGATCTGCACTTCGTGCCCAGGGGGATTCTTCTCGAGAAACTCTCCGTAATTCGTGATCTTGGCCGCTTTTTTCAATTCGATGAAATCGAGTGCATACGCGAGAGCCATCTCGCCGTGTTTGTGATGATGTCCGTACGTCTCCCCATCAGTCGCGATGTGAGCCAGCTGCGGCCAGCTTCTTCCGTCAGAGAACGAACCTACCAATCGTGTCGCAAACTTCTCGCCATCATTGAGCAGCTTCTCAAACGCCACGGCTTGGGAAATCGGTCCATCGTAGAAGAAGATATTGATTGCCCTTCCACTCGCCGTTTTGAGGAGATAAGGACGAGTTGGGTCTATCTTCGAGCCGCTGACGTCCTGCCAATCGCCACCCGTAATCGGTCGGAACGAATTCGCCTGATGCGGCGCCAGCACGGTGAAGAGCACCCCGGCTTCGGCCATAAGATCGAGTGATTCGACGTCCACCGCGGTCTCGGGTAGCCACATTCCTTCAGGCAACCGCCCAAAGCGGTGTACGAAATCTTCAATTCCCCAGCGGATCTGCGTCTTTTTGTCGCGGCTGTTTGCCAGCGGCAGAATTAGGTGGTTATATGCCTGGGCGATTGCGGACCCGTGACCAGAGAATTGTTTTTGACTCTGCTTGTCCGCATCTATGATTCCCCGGTACATGTCGGGCGCTTGCTCCGCGGCCCACGAAAGCAAAGTGGGTCCAAAATCGAAGCTGATTTTGGAATAGTTGTTGACAATACGTGTGATGCGTTTCTGGTCGTCGAGAATGCGGGCGGCAAGATTTGGCGCGTAACTCTCGGCCGCCACGCGTTCATTCCAATCGTGGTACGGGTATGCGGAATCCTGAAGCTCAATCTGTTCCAGCCATGGGTTTTCTCTCGGAGGTTGATAGAAATGACAATGGATACAAAGATATTTCATCCCGGATGGCTGCTAAGGCCGTGCTCTCCCCCTGCGACATGTAGACGCGCTTTGAACTTCAGTAGGCACAACATTTCCCCAGATGCATCAGTTTGCAGGCAGCGATATGGTGAATACCGCGCCGTTAGCGCGCTCGCGATTCGCCGCAATCACGCGGCCTGAGTATTTTTTGACGATTGAAGACACGATATGGAGACCTAAGCCGGAACGTCCGAAATTGTTGGTCTTTGTGGAGACATTCGGGCGAAACACGCGAGGGAGAAGATCGGAGCGAATTCCAGGCCCATTGTCGGAAACCGAAATCGTCAACGATCCTTCCGTTTGTTGAGCAGCGATGTCAATCCGGCCGGGCTTCTGCATGATCTGGGCCGCATTGAGAAAGAGATTGGCGAACACGCGCTCCCAATCTTTCGCGGACCCAGGCAGACGGACGTCGCCCGGAATCTGCCGCACAAACCTCATGCGCGGTTTGCGGGCGGCGATGCAGTAATCGGTGACGGATTGAATCGCATCTTCGACGACCGAGGCAAGGCTTGGAGTGCTGTCGGGAATGGCTTCCAGTAATCGCTTGCCTCGATTAACGCTGCGGCAGAGAGTTGCGGCTAGAGGCTTCCAACGGCGGTCCGCGCTGAGCACCTCGGCGGCTTCAGTGATAGTTTCGAAGACATTATTGAGATCGTGAATCAGGCTTTCGTGCGTTAGATCAGGATCGAGTGATTCTTCCATAAGCGCTGCAGCTATCGTGCGATTTCGCGAAGCGTAGTGTAGAACTCTGGAAAGGAAATGGAAGCTGCTTCCGCACCTTCAATTACACACGTGTCATCCGCCGCGAGGGCCGCAATGGAGAATGCCATGGCGATGCGGTGATCGCCGCAGGACTGAATCTCTGCTGAGTGAAACTTTTGTTTTCCTGGAATCTTGATTCCATCTTCGGTGGTTTCGACAGAGATGCGCATGCTTCGCAGATTCCGGGCTATAGTTTCGATCCGATCCGTCTCTTTGACGCGTAACTCGGCGGCGTCGCGAACCACCAGCCCTTCTTCGCTCACTGCGCCGAGTACTGCCAATGCAGGGATCTCGTCGATCAGGGCGGCCGTTGTGGCCCCCTCTATCCTCCCCCCGCGAATCGGGGAGCTTTTGATTCGAAGACTGCCGATCAGCTCCCCGTTCAATTGCTCAATATGCAGCAACTTGATGGATGCGCCCATGCCCCGCAAGACGTCGAGCAGAGCGGTCCGGGTTGGATTCAAGCCGACATTCGCCACAATCACATCCGATTCGCGAACCATGAGCGCAGCGATGATAAAGAACGCAGCCGATGAAATGTCTCCGGGAACCGCCAATCGCTTGCCGGAAAGCCGCGCGCCGCCTCGGATTCGAGTGACTCGCGGCTCTGTTGCGATCTCAGCGCCGAGCTCTCGTAACGCAATTTCGGAGTGGTCGCGCGTAATGACGGGCTCGCGAACCACGGTCTCACCTTCTGCAAAGAGACCGCCGAATAGAATGCAGCTCTTTACCTGAGCGCTCGCCACCGGCAGTTCGTAATCGATGCCGCGCAATGGCGAGCCTTGAATCGTAAGTGGCGGGAATTGTCCGTTTGCCGCATCAATGCGTGCCCCCATCTGCGAGAGAGGACCGATGATGCGCCGCATGGGACGCGTCGAAAGGGAGGAATCGCCGCCGATCTTTGTTCTGAAAGGTTGTCCGGCCAGGATGCCCGTGAGCATCCGGATGGTAGAACCGGAATTTCCAGCATCCAGAGGATTCGATGATGCCTGAAGGCCTGTTGCACCTTTTCCATGAACAATAAGCACTTGCCGGCCATCTTCTTCGATCAATTCGTTCTCCACCCCAAGCGCTTTCATGCACGAAAGGGTGGACTGACAGTCGGCTCCCGTCGAGTAATTGTAGATTTGCGAATCGCCGTGGGCGATCGAGGTGAGCATCGCGTAGCGATGTGAAATGGATTTGTCACCTGGAACGTTCACCACGCCATGGATGGAGCGCGCAGGCGAGACTCGCTCGATCATGCTTTCGTATTGTAACGTCGCGCTCTGTGTCGCGCCTGCCCTTGCATATACTCAATAAATGCTCGGCGGCATAGAAGCAGGTGGAACCAAGTTTGTCTGTGGCATCGGAACGGGACCTGATGACTTAAGGACAGCCCAATTCCCGACTTCGCCTCCGGACATCACCCTGGCTAGCGTGATCGCATTTTTCAAGGAGCAGGCAGGCGCCAATTTGGAGGCAGTGGGAATCGGCTCATTCGGTCCAGTTGATCTCGATCGTTCTTCGCCCGGGTTCGGTCACATCACCTCCACACCAAAACCGGGGTGGGCCAATTTCGATCTCGTAGGCGCTGTCGAAACTGGGCTGAATGTGCCGGTGGAATTTGATACGGATGTGAACGGCGCTTTGCTCGGGGAAGCTCGATGGGGAGCGGCTCGGGGCTTATCGGATGCTGTTTACATAACTATCGGCACCGGCATCGGAGGCGGCGCGCTGGTGCATGGTGAGGTGGTTCACGGCTTGGTGCATCCGGAGATGGGACACCTTCGCATCCCGCACGATCTCGCCAGAGATCCCTACGCCGGCGGCTGTCCGTACCACGGAGATTGCCTGGAAGGATTAGCCGCGGGACCTGCGATGCAGGCGCGCTGGGGAATGCCCGCCGGAGTCTTGCCGCCCGATCATCCAGGCTGGGCACTCGAGGCGCATTATCTGGCGCTTGGCCTGGTGAACTTAGCGGTGACTCTGTCGCCGCGGCGTTTTTTACTTGGAGGTGGAGTCATGCAGCAACCACATCTGTTCGGATTGATTCGGCAGGAATTCGCGCGTCTCTTGAACAAGTACGTCCAGCATCCGGATATTATCGAGCGCCTGGACGATTACATTCAGCCCCCGCAACTCGGAAGCCGAGCGGGCGTGCTCGGCACGCTCGTTCTGGCGGAGCAGGCTCTCGCACGATCGTCTGCTACGGGCCGTGCCAGGAGCGACCGCGCATGACACTCAACGGAACGCTCATCAAGAGCACCATCGTCGCCGCGCTCGGCGGCCTGCTCTTCGGATTTGATACCGCCGTCATCGCAGGCACGACAGCGGGTCTCACTAGAAGCTTCGCGCTCTCGCCCAGCAGGCTCGGCGTCACGGTTGCTGTCGCGCTGATTGGAACCATTATCGGCGCAATGTCGGCCGCAATTCCTGGAGATAAATATGGCCGTCGCGACAGTCTCCGCGTGATGGCCGTCCTCTATCTCATCTCTGCCCTGGGTTGTGCGTTCGCGTGGAACTGGTATTCGCTCGTTGCATTCCGATTCATTGGCGGCTTAGGGATCGGTGGTTCCTCAGTCCTCGGGCCTATGTACATCGCCGAAATCGCTCCAGCCAAATGGCGCGGACGCTTGGTCGGCGTTTTTCAATTCAACGTTGTCGCCGGCATCTTGCTTGCCTATCTTTCGAATTACCTCATCGGAGTCGCTTCCTTGGGTCCAGAGGACTGGCGCTGGATGCTGGGCGTCTCGGGCCTACCAGCCTTGCTCTTCTTCTTGATGTTGTTTGTGATTCCCCGCAGCCCGCGATGGCTGGTTCAGAAGTCTCACATTGCTGAAGCCCGTTCGGTGCTGGTGTTGATCGGCGAGGAAAACGTCGACACGGAGTTGCAGGACATCATCGATTCCATCGATGTCGAGCATGGGCACGGGAAAGAGCCGCTGTTCCTCTGGAAATACCGGCTGCCTATTTTTCTGGCCGTCACGGTTGCCATGTTCAACCAGCTTTCCGGCATTAACGCGATTCTCTATTATCTGAACGATATATTCGCGCGCGCCGGATTCAGCACCGTCTCCGGCGAGCTGCAGGCTGTCCTGATCGGCTTCACGAATCTGATCTTCACAGTCGTTGCCATGTCCATCATTGACAGGGTAGGACGTAAGACTTTGCTGCTGATCGGGGCACTCGGTATGGCGGCGTGCCTGGGCGGCGTTGCCGCGATCTTCTTAACGGGAGTAAGCCAGAGCTTTCTCGTTTGGCTCCTGGTAGGGTTCATCGCCTTCTTCGCGTTTTCACAAGGAGCAGTCATCTGGGTTTTCATCAGCGAAGTGTTTCCTACGCGGATTCGGGCGAAGGGCCAAAGCCTCGGCACATTGACGCATTGGGTAGTGAATGCGGCAATCTCCTGGACGTTTCCTGTCCTGGCCTCGCATTCGAGAGGCGCTCCCTTTGTGTTCTTCTCGGTGATGATGGTGGTGCAATTTTTCGTTGTGCTGATGACGTATCCGGAGACCAAGGGCCTTAGCCTCGAAGAGATGCAGCGAAAATTCGGTATCGCGT